>JACQBA010000012.1 GCA_016194745.1 Elusimicrobiota bacterium | reverse complement strand
GCAGCGCTCGCCGCGGCCGGCGCTGCTGCAGATCCCGCCACGCCGCCACAGAACGCGAGCGCGCCGCCGGACCAAAAGAAGCTCGAGGCGCTCGGCGCCGAGGTTCAGGGCGAACGCGATCATATCGTCTACCTACAGAACGAATGGGCCAAGTCCCACTATGGCGGGCAGAGCGCGGAACAGTTCAACGCGATCCTCGGCGCCGCGCAGGCCAAGCTCGCCGCGCTCACGGCCAAATTCCAAGACTACATGAACGGCGTGCCTGGGGTCGCGTGAGGCCTTCAGCGCCGCCCGCGGCGCTGCTGCCGATCGGCACCACCACCAAGGACGGAGGGGAGATCCCGCAGCGCCGATTCGAGCGGTCCTCGAGAACCACCGCGCGCGGCGCTGGTCGACCATCACCGGCCGCGGCGGCAGAGTATCGAGCTCGCCTCGCCGGTCGCGGCGGTGGGATCGCAACGCCCAGGGCGGCGGTGCGGACCGCACCACCAGCGCGGCCGGTGCTTACCGGCGCGGCCCGCCATTTCTGGCGGTTGCCGCGGCATCTCCAAAGGTCCAAATTTGCCTCTCTGCCGAGGTCGACGGCGGGGGGGTTCTGATTTCGACCCTAGGGCCATGGCGAACGGCAAGGGCAGCGCCAAAGGTCACGGTGGCAGATTACAGAGCTTACAATGCGCTTGCGCGCGGCTCTGGCGGGATGGTAGAATCGGCCCCGCGTGCCGCGCCACTACCCGATCCTTCATTTGGTCGAAGCGCTCTCTTTCCGCGCGAGCCTAGAAGCCTGGGAGGTGCTGCACCTAGTCCGCAACCACCGCGCGCTCACGCCGAAGGGCTGTCACCGGATGTTGACACGCCTGCAACAAATTGGTCTAATCGCGCGAAGACGCAGCCGGAAGAAGCGCACCGGCAGACCGCCCGACCGCTGGCGGATCACGAAGGCGGGTAGCGACGTTCTGGAGCTTGTCGGGCCCACGACCGAGCGTTACCGGTTACGGTGGGCCGAGCTCCGGGTCCTGTGCATGGGAGCAAAAGCCCTGCGCCGGATCGGCTCTTTCAGACCGAAGGGTAGGCCAAAAAGTCCCGGCTGGCAGCTTAACCGGTTCCTTTCGGCCTAGATTCCTAGCAGAATCCTACCTCCCTTCCCGTCAACAAAAAGCAAAAACTAGGCCGATTTCCTGGGCCCTTTTTTTGTCCCGCCACTTGTGATAATCTATATTATGTTTCATATATGCCAGGGAGCCGTCTTCGGGCCAGCTTGAGACGCATTGGCAAGAAAAGCTGCATTCCGACGGAATCCACGCGCTATTTTGAGTCTTTCATGGATACCGTATTAGGTTTTCAAAATTAGCAGTCGGAGCTCCCCTCGAAGCTTGGAAAGCTGCGCCGCTCGGACCGAATTTGGATCCCGCCGGCCGCCCAAAAGTTGGCAACTTTTCGGCGGCACCCGAGGCCCATCGGGACCCCCAAAAAGACCATGAAAGAACCCAGGGTAAACACCCGGAAAATTGCCTACTTTTTGGGTCGCATAACCCCATCCCGGGACCTAGCCAAAAAGACCACGAAACGAGTCTTAGGGATCAGGCAAAAAACCGGCCGACCACCGGCTGCCGGCCGGCCGCAGAGTCCGAGCTCAAAAAGACCATGAGGACTGCGGCCGAGATGCGGCCGACCTTTCGGCCAAATCATGGCTCCCTAAAAAAGACCAAGAAAGGAGGAGCTAAGATCCGGCCTCAGACCCAGGGTATTTAGCCGGATTCCGAAAAGACCATCAAAGCGGTACGGCCCGAAAAACACCATCGAAGGCCGAATCCGAAAAAACCGTAAGCCAAATTAGCAACCAAAGAAAAGACCATGGAAGGGAGGCCGGCAACCCGCCTCAAGAAAAAGACCAACGGCGAAACGCAGCTGGATAGATATGTGGAAGCGAGTCCACCAGAGAAGGTCCGCGAAACGCGGAAAAGACTATCGGACCGGTCCTGGTCCTCTCGGAACGGTGGAAGTGGGTTGGATCTCCGGGGAAACCATGTACGATGCGGGGAAAACGATCGAAAGAAGCAGCGCCAGGTAGCCTGCCAAGAGCAGGAAGGGCGCCAGCACGGCAGCCCAGTTTCGACCCAGGGAGTCGGCTTGAGAAAGGAGGGAAAAACCCAAGAGCACCAATATCCCCCCGCTTGCGAGAAATTTGCGCCCGAGCGGCGAAAGGAGCGTCTGGATGGCAGGAATTGGTGTCGATGCCGCGTCTTTCCTTGGTTTTCTAGCCATATGCCGATGCGTCCCCCATCTTATGGCCTGGTTCGAGGAACTCTAGGAAATTTCCCCTTGCTCTCCCCCTCCCTCTCGGCGAGAACGCGACGCCATGCCCCATCAACGCGCCTGGACTCACGTTGTTCCTTGGAAAGCCTGGAGTATTCATCCTTCCGCCAGGGCCTTCGTCTTTTTCATGCCCGAGACGATTAGCGCGGCTAGCGCCCCCAGCGTTGCGAGTAGTCCGACCTTCCACGACAGCGGACGGTAGAGGAGGTCTACCTTCCATGGTCCCGTCGGCACGCTGATCATTTCGAACGCGGTCAACGCTCTTTCGATCTGGACGCGACGTCCGTTCACGTACGCCTTCCAACCGGGATATTTCGGTTGCGCTACGTACAGGATGCCGCTTTCCTTCGACTCCCCGCTGATCGCGAGGTGGTCTTCACGACTTCGCTCGATCCGCCATGGCGCGGCCGGGGCTTCCGACGGCATGCGATCGATGTCCCCGCCGAGGCGTTCGCGCCAAGAGGCCGGAAACCAATAGGCTCCGGACGTCGCCTTCGGCGCTTGGACGAAGTGCCACACATGCTTGCCTCGGTTGACGACTCCCGGCGCGCTGATCGGAGTCCGAGACGCGACGAATCGCACGTCCGCCCAGCGCATCATCGCCGCGAGCGCCTCAGGCTGCGAGGTCGCGAACAGCTGATTGAGGCGGGCCGAGCGGGCCGGGATCAGCGGCTCGTAGTCGGCCGTGGCCGACGGGAGATGGAACGGCGCATTGCTCGTTCCGAACAGGCGCTGCCTATACTCGAGCATCATCGCGTCGTTGTACAGTCGCCTCGGCCAGAACGCGTCGCTGTCGTCGAATCCGCCTTTCATGAATCCTGCGCCGTCGAAATGGCGCTTGCCCTCGTCGTCCGTCCACTGGTGCCTCCAACGCGCCACGTTTCCGCTGGAGGCGAGCGACCTGTAGCGGCCCCCGTCCAAGCCCGCTCGGAGGAACTCCACCAAGGCGCCGCCGCTCGAGTAGTAGTCCTTCGGCAAGGTCGGGTAGAATCGCCACCCCGTAGCGAGGAGTTCCCCTCCGATGAACACGGCCCCGGCGAAGGCGATCGCCGCGGTCATTGTGCGTTTGGCGCTCCTGGCGCGAGCAATCGTCTCGACGCCCATTGCCGCGAGCGGGACGGTCGCCGCCGCGAGCAGGAAGCTCTGCCGCGATGGTCCTCGGATGAGAGAGGCCCCCGGCAGATGGTCCCATATCCACGCCGACGGCGCACTGCGGTCCCCGAAGAGCAATAGCGCCGACAACGAAAGAAACGCGGCTAGCCCAGCGGCCGACGTCGGCGCCGAGCGCGCGAGCGCGGCCGTGCCGACGAGGACCGCGGCGGCCGCGAGGACCCCGCTGTAAGCGCTCTTCCATGCGGGCAGGTACGATGCCCGGCGGTACCCCTGTTGCGCGAGTTCGGCCGTCAGCGGCGCCCGGACGCGCGCCGCGCCCAGCCGGGGATGGAGCAGCATGCCGGCGTCCCGCGGCGCGAGAGAAAACTCCATCCGTTCGCCCCGCGGCATCCCGAACGCGCGTGCCGACTGCGTCCCTGCTTCCCATCCCGGAAGGAGCACCGCCGCGCCCAGCGCCAGCGCCAACGCGAACCCGCCGAAGAGTGAGACCGCCAGGGCCGCTCGCGTCGCCCGCCTGGGCCAGGCCCACGCGAGGATGAAGCATGAGGCGGCCACGCCGCTGGTGATCGGCGGGTAGCCGGAATGGATGGACAGGGCCGCCGCAACGGCCAGAAGCAGCGGGGATTCGCTGAACAGAAAGAAGAACGGCATCCACACGAAGGCTCCGAGAATGTTCGGAAACTGGATGTGGCCGACGCAGAATCCCGACAGAGAGAACGCGAAGGCACCCGCGAGACACGAGGACCTCGATAATCCCAACCGCCTTAGCCACAGGTAAGCGCCGCAACCCGCGACGCAATAGAGCGCCAAGAGATATGGCCCCAATGCTTGGGTGAAGGGAAACAGCGTGAAGAGCACCGAGATCGGAAAGAACGCTCCAGTCTGAAGGTTTCCGATCAGAGGGATCCCGTATGCCGAATAGGGATTCCAGAGCGGAAGGACTCCGCGCGCGACCTGTTCGGCGACGAGCGTCCTCCACGCGAGGCTAAGGTTCGTCAGATCGTTGTACACGTAGACCCTGCTCGTGAAGAGGCACGGTCCCAAGAGCCCGCAGAACGCCGCCAGCAGCAGGCCGGCAGGCCATAGGTCCCGCCGGCGGATCACGCGGCGGCTCCCGGGCGCTGTTGGAAGGACATCAGCCGCCGTCCGCCGAAGGCGGCGAAGAGCGCGAGAGTCAGGATCGTCAGCAGCGCGCCGAAGCGCCAGGAGGCGGGCCGATAGAGGAGGTCGACGCGCACGGTCCCCTCCGGCAGCGATATCCTGGAGAACGCGGTCAACGCGTTCTCAATCGCGGCGGGGCGGCCGTTCACGTACGCGCTCCAGCCGGGATATCGCGGCTCCGCAAGATAGAGAATCCCGGGCTCCTTCGCGGCTCCCACGATCCGCGAACGATCCTCCCGGAGGCGCTCCATCGTCCATCGCTCGCCCGGGGCGTCCTCGGGCATTTCCTGTATGCCGCCCGCGAGGCGTTCGCGCCAGGACTCTGGAAACCAATAGGCGCGTCCGACCGGACGCTTCGTCTCGACAAGATGCCAAAACGCGCGGCCTCGCTGGAGCAGTCCGGGCGCGCGCGGCGGCTTGAAGTCGAAGAGAAAACGCGTATCGGTCCAGCGCATCAGTCCCGGACGCTTCGGCTCGGGCGCGTTTTTCATAGCGTCCTGGACCCGCTCCGTTCCCGAGAACACCAGGGGCTCAAACTCCCCGCTTCCGGCCGCGAGATGGAAGGAAGCGTTGCTGATGCCGAAGAGCTTCTGCCGGTAGGCCTTGAAGACCGACTCCCGGTACGCGCGGTACTCGGGCGACGGATCCTCCTTGTTCAGAGACGACACCTCCGTCCCGATCAGGCTGAAAAATCGATCTCCGTTCAGCTCGCGTCGCAGAAACTCGACGAGCGGACCCGGCACGGCGTAGTCGCTCTTGGAGATGGTGGGATAGAAGCCCCAGCCTAAGCAGACGAGCTCCGCAAGGATGCCGATCGCGCCGACCGCGGCAGCCCAGGCCGCGACTCGGCCGCGCGCGCCGGCAAGGCGCCGGATGCGTTCAAGGCCCATCGCGGCCAATGGAATGGCCGCGCACAGGACGAGGTAGCTCAACCGCCCCGGACCCCGAAGGAAGCTCAAGCCCGGAAGCCGGAGCCACGCCCAGCTGGACAGGGCCGTCGTGTTGCCCAGCATGACGACGCACGCCGTGGCGACGAACGCCGCGAGCGCCGCGGCCTCGGCCGGCGCGGCAAGCGCGAAGGCCGCGGCGCCGACCAGCGCGGCGGCCGCGGCGCCGAACCCGACGTAGCCGCTCTTCCAACTCGTGATCTTCGCGCCCGCCGGATCCTCCAAGGGATCGATGTGCCCGGTCGGAAAGGAGAATCTCGTCACTGTGCCGTCGTGCTCCCAAACGACCTGCTGTAGGCCGGGATGGGGCTCCTGCAGTCGGCGCGCCAGCGCCCTCGCCAGCTCCGGGTGGACGAGCGAGGCGAGCTCGAATGGCTCATACGACAAGACCGTACGCTCCTTCAGCGGCAGGACCGCGCCCCGTCCGGACCGCCGCGCGAGCTCGAGACCCGGCAGGAGGGCGGCCGCGCACAGCATCGTCCCGGCGAGCGCCCCAGCGAGCATGCCTCCGTAGTGGCGCAGGACGCCCGCGTCGCGCGGCGTCGGCCAAATCCAGCGGAGCCCGAATAGCGCGCCCATCAGACCCGCCCAGATCGGCGGATAGCCCGAAAGGAAGCACAGCGCGACCGCCAACGCCAGGAGGGCCGGCGTCCCGCTGAGCAGGAACAGCCACGGGAACCAGGCGAGCGTGCCGATCAAGTTCGGAAACTGGGTATGGCTCACGAAATAGCCGGAAAACGAGAACGCCGCCGCTCCGCCCAGGCATGACGCTCGAGACAAGCCCAGCGCGCGCAGCCACAGGTAGGCGCCCCCGCCGCCGAGCGCGTACGCGAAAAGGAGATACCACCCGAGCGCGTGCGGGAAAGGGAAGAGGTCAAAAATGACCGACGGCGGAAAGAGAACGCCCGTTTGGAAATTGCCCAACAGCGGGGCTCCGAAGTTCGAGTACGGATTCCACAACGGCGCCAGCCCGCGCTGAAGCTGCTCGGCCGTGAGGGTTCGCCAGGCGAAGTTGATGTGCGTGACGTCCTGAAAAAAGTAGGCCCGCGGCGTGAACAGCACCGGAGAGAGGAGCGCGCACGACGTCGCCAGCAGCAGCAGAAGCGGCGCAAGATCGCGAGGCCGGATCATGCCGGCGTGGCGATGCAGAAGAACTCGCGCGCGAGGATCGCCCGCAGCAGCGGATGCCACAAGAACAGGCGGTGAGCCGCGATGCGCCACGCGGACGCCGGCTTCAGCGGAAAATCCGCCGGCAGCGATTCGCCGTAGATCTCGCGCACGGCCAGCTTGTAATTCGGCCGCGGCTCCACTTCGGCGAGCCAGAGCGTCCTTTGAAAGAAGGACCGCAGGGAGCCCAATGAATGCTCGTTGACGTGCAGCGCCTCGTCCTCACCCGAGCGCGGCGGCGACGGCTCGCGCACCGGAAGGCCGAGAGCGCCCAGGCCGCGAGCCAGGACTCGGCGCGCCCCGTACGTCAGTCTCTTGTAGTAGAGCCGGTTACAGCAGGTATGGATCACGACCTTCCCCCCGGGCTTGAGGACGCGGCGGATCTCAGCGAAGGACTTTTCCAGCTCCCAGTCGAGCAGATGGTCCATGACGCCCAGCAGGAAGACGCGGTCGAAGGCCGCGTCGGCGAAAGGAAGGCTCTTCGCGTCGCATAGAAGCACGGGACAGCCCGAAACGTCCGCCGCGATCCGCAGCGCCGGCTCGGCATAGTCGGTGCCGACGCCGGCGGCTCCGGCCCGGCGCACGTGAAAAAGGATCTCGCCGCGGCCGCAGCCGATGTCGAGGACGCTCATGCCGGGGGCGACGCCGGCGCGCTTGAAGGAGTAGGCGAGCTGGGGCTTTAGAATCTCGGCGCCGTAGCGCGAGAAGAACTCGGAGCCTCCGCAGTTCTGGAGGTAGTAGCTTTCGTCGTAGCGGCTCGAGGAGACGGGCCGCTCAGCGCTCATGCCGCACGAGGTCCTCGAAGGTTTCCCGGGCGCGGATGACGCGGTACGAACCGCCGCTGACGAGCACCTCCGGCGGGCGAGGCCTCGAGTTGTACGTGGACGCCATGGAAAATCCGTAGGCGCCCGCCTTGAGCACCGCCCACAGGTCTCCCTGGGACGGCCACGGCATCGGCCGCGCCTTCGCGAAGCAGTCCGACGTTTCGCAGACGGGTCCGACGACGTCGACGGGCACGGCCGCCGAGCGGGTCCGGCGCACCGGCACGATCGGATGGTACGCCTCGTACAGAGCCGGCCGCAGCAGGTCGTTCATCGCCGCGTCGACGATGACAAACCGAGTGCTTTCGGTGCGCTTCCTGTAGAGGACGCGCGTGATCAGGACGCCGGAATCCGCGGTGAGGAACCGCCCCGGCTCGAGGAGCAATTTTAGGCCCGGCCAGACCGAGAGCTGACTGCGCACTTCCTTCGCCAGCGTCTCGAGAGGCATGGGCACTTCGTCGCGATAGGTGATCCCGATGCCGCCGCCCATATCAATGTACTCGAGCTTCTGTCCGCGCCGGGCGAGGCGCTCGGCGAGCGTGAGGATGACGGACAGAGCCTCGCGGTAGGGCTTGACCTGGGTGATCTGCGAACCGATGTGGCTCTGGATGCCGACGGCCTTCACTCTGCGGTCCTTTTGGGCGCGGCCGTAGAGCTCGAGGGCGCCGCGAAAGTCGATCCCGAACTTGTTGTCGTGCCGGCCGGTCGTGATGTGGCGGTGAGTGCCGGCGTCAACGTTCGGGTTGAGACGGACCGTGAAGCGCGCCGTCACGCCGAGGCGTCCGGCGACCCTGGCCACGGCGTCGAGCTCTTCTTGAGACTCCACGTTGAGCGCGAGAGCCCTCTTTCGGAGCGCGTAGGCGATCTCGTCGTCGGTCTTGCCGACCCCGGAGAAGACGACCTTCCGAGGATCGATGCCGGCCTCGACGGCGCGCCGGAACTCGCCGCCGGAAACGACGTCCGCGCCCGCGCCGAGCTTGGCGAGAAGTCGGCAGATCGACAGGCTCGGGTTCGCCTTCATCGCATAGCAGATGAGATGATCGCGGAAGGAGAACGCCGCGTCCAAGGCCGCGAACCGCTGCTGAATCTCCTCGGCCGAGTAGACGTACGCCGGAGTGCCGACGTCCTTGGCGATGCGCTCGAGCGGCACGCCGTCGACGGCTAGGCGGTCTCCGCGATATTCAATACAAGGCTCCAACGTAGACATAGAAGATGCCCCCAGGAGAGGTCGTCCGGCGCGCATAGTCGAAGGTGACCACAAGCTGGAAGAGCTGGAGGATGAACGTGTGGATGCGCAGCTCGGCTCCATATGAGTTCCGGATCGTATTCCAGCGCGATTGGGCGAGCTCGTGCTTTGAGTCCCAAGCATAGCCCGCGTCCGTGAAGATCGCGCCGGTGATCGCCTTAAAATAAAGATCGGGGAAAATATACCACATGTAGTAGTCCAGATTCTTGAATATCGGGAATCGGTACTCCGCATTGGCGACGGCGATCCGGGTGCCGACATTGTCGACGGTGCTGCGACCGTAGCCCCGCACCCCTCCCAGACCGCCCAGGACGAAGCCCTGCGGCTCCCGGCCGAGCGAGTTCGCCCCGTAGGCCCGCAACGCAAGGGTACTCATGTCCCCGGTAGGCAGAAGCTGGTGTGCCTCTCCGGACACCGTGGACGTCTCGGTATGCCCGCCCAGCACGGGCACCGCGCGATAGTAGTTCGCCCACAACCGCGAGCCGCGCGTCTCGACGAGATAGCGGCCCCCGACCGTGTCCCGCACGAAGGATGTCGACCAGATCCTCGCATCCCTCCTCGTGCTGGAACCCACGATCGCGGGGTATCCGCGCCTTTCTGTGACGGCACCGGCCGTCAGTTCCACCCGGTGGAAGCGGTCGAGGGGATAGCGCACCGCGCCGACCTGCGTGTGCTGCGTGACGTCGGTCCGAAACCCGCTCGCCAGGTCGACTAAGTTCTCCTCGCGCACCCCGAAGGCGCCCAGCGCGAACTGCGGCCGATACCGGTTGTAGGCGTACTGCGTTTGATAGTTCAAAAAGCGCGCGCCCGAGTTGTAGGAGACAATGGCCGTCCCTTGATGGTTCCCTAGCATGTCCGATCCCTGCCAGTAGCTCGTCCAGAACAATCCCCCCGGCGAGGAATAGTAGGCTGCGGGCAGGAACAGATCCGTGCTCGCCGAATCCTTGAAAGGCCTCGGCGGCGTCAGGAAGGGCGCCGTCGAGACGCTCACGGTCTCGGGGCCGCCTTCCGCGGAGTTCATCCCCGGCAATCCTCTGAGGAGCGGCGCCTTCGCTTGGGGCGACTCGGAAGGAGGCTGAGGCTCGAACCACGTCACGGACCTTCCAGCGGCCCGCTCTGTCACCGGTTCGGCCAGCAGGCCGCCGCGGGGCGCTCGATAGACATGGACGTTGCCGCGCCGGAAAGAGGCGAACACGACGTCCCCGTTGGCGGCGTACGTCGGCGTAAAGGCGCCGGCGATCGTGCGGGTCAGCCGCGTCACCGTCCGGCGCGAGGACTCGAGCTCGTAGACGTCCGTGAATCCCCATCCTTCCACCGTGAACAGGATGCGCGATCCGTCCGCGGAGTAGACGGGATCGCGCGCCGCCCCAGGAACGTCGACCAGCCTCTGCATCGAACCGTCCTTGAGAGAAAGCCGGTAGAGCCTCCGCTGATAGGGCATATCCGATCCAGGGACATGGACCTCCGAGGAATAGACGATCGACTGCCCGTCCGGCGAGAACGACGGCGACTGATCGTCCTGAGGGTCCGACGTCACCGCGGAGATCTGGTCCGTCTTGACGTCGAGGACGTAGATGTCGGTAAGCCCGTCCTTCATCCCCGAAAACGCGATCCGCGAGCCGTCGGGCGAGAACGCGGGCTGCTGGGCGGACGTCAGGCCCGGCAACGCCACCTTCTTCAGGCGGCGCGTCTTTAGGTCGTAGAAAAAAAGCGAATGCCGGTGGTTCTTCTGGGCTCCGAACGCCAGCCAGCGCCCGTTCGGCGACATCGCGAGGACGCGCGAGAGGTTGGTGAAGTTGCCGCTCGAGATGTTCTCGATACGGGAATACTCGAAGGCGACGGCGGCCCGAGTCCGCTTGTCCGCGAGATCCTTGATCATCACCTGCGACGGGAATCCCTTGCTGGACGAGAGATAAGCCAACATCCTTCCGTCGGGAGTCAGGACCGGCGCGGAATTGAACTCGGGCAAAAATCCCGTCGACGTCGTGAGGGCGACGCCGAACTCCCAGGGCTCCTTGAGCCGCTGGTCGCGCACCGTCTTTCGGCCGCGCTCCTCCTCGTATTCCCTCCATTTCCGATCGAACGTCATCAGATCGGTTCCGATGAGATCCTGCAGCACGGACGAGGCCTCGAATCGCGCCTCGAACATCTTGAGCATCTTTCCGATCTTCTCCTTCCCGTATTGAGTCGCCAGGAAGCGCATGACCGCGGCGCCGCTCTTGTAGGCCAACGTGACCTGATGCGGCTTGAGCGCGCTGAAATGCTCGAGCTTGTAGAGCGGGATGAGCCCGCCCGAGGTCGCGGCGTCCCGCACGTACTGTTCGCCCGTCGTGTCGTCCAAGCCGGCGGTGAAATACTCGGCCATGCCTTCCATCATCCACAGCGGATACACGATCGTCTTGAGGATGCGCACCGATTTCCAAAACCCGGAGACCAGGACGCTGTATTGGAAGACGTGGACGAGCTCGTGGGTCGTCACGTCGTCGAGCCACTGCTGCGAACCGTCGTTGTAGACCATGAACCGGTCTTTCGAAGGCTCGGTGACGCCGCCGGTGCCGTCGCTCGTCTCGACGATATTGGACTGCTGGAACTCGTTGGTATTGGCGTAGAGAAAGAACGGCCGCTTCTCCTTGAATCCCGTGCCGAGCTGCGAGGAGATCCGCTTGTAGGAGCGCTCCAGAATCTCCGCCGCGGCGGGGACCAGGTTGGCGGAACCCTCGTAATAGTGGATGTCGAAATGCTCGGTCGACCGGACCTTCCATTCGAAATCGCGCAGGACGACGTGGTTTTGGCCGAACCCCTGCGCCCGGAGCGGGCGCGCCGACGGGCTCAGGAGGACCAGGAGCGCCGCTACCGCGGAGCCGTAGCTGGCCATCACGGGTTGGTCTTGGGTTTATCCGTTGCGGCGGAGTTCTCGGTAGAATTAGATGCGGCGGGCGGCTGCTCGCTCTTCTCGGCCGCAGCTTTCTCCGCGGCGGCCTTGTCGGCGGCGGTCTTCTCCGCGGCGACTTTTTCGGCCGCGACTTTTTCGGCAGAGGCCTTTTCGGCGGCGGCCTTGTCGGCTTGAGCCTTGTCGGCGGGCTTCTCCGCGGGCGTCTCGGTCTTGCCGGCCTTCTCCTTGCGGCGGGCGGCCCGTTCCGCCTTTTCGCGGGCGGCCTTCTCGGCGCGCTCGGCGCGTTCCGCCTTCTGGCGAGCCGCCTTCTCGGCGCGCTCCGCCTTGTCGCGCGCGGCCTTCGCGGCGCGCTCCGCTTTGTCGCGCTGCGCCTTGGCGGCGCGTTCGGCCTTGTCCAGGGCGGCGCTCACCGTCTTCAAGGAGCTCTTGGCCGAGGAGTTCTTCGGATCGAGCTCGACGACCTTCTCTAAGTGGTACTTCGCTTCCTTCAAAAGCTTGTTCTTCTCGAAGTTCGCGGCCAGCGCCGCGTGGACCTCTTCCGGCGGCAGGCCGAGGCTCGGCGTTGCGTCGACGGGCAGCACGTTCATGAAGTGCCTCAGCGCCCCTTTGAAGTCCTTGCCTTCGTAGGCGATCTGTCCGAGGAAATACTCCGCGCGCCGGCGAGCCAGCGGGTCTTTCGCGGCGAGGGCCGTCAATCCGGTCGCCGCGTCGTCCCGCTTGCCCGATCTCCAGAGGCTCAAGGCGAGGTTCTCGGCGACGACTGCGTCCTTGGGCCGGAACTCGAGCAGACGCCGGTACTGCGCCGCGGCGTCCTCGTATTGGCCCGCCTGGAATTGAAGCTTCGCCAGGAGCATCCGCGTCTCGACGTCGGCGGGACGGTTGCGGAGGAAGCGGCCATACTCTTCCGCGGCCTTCGCGTAGAGACCCTCCTCCTGATACATGACTCCCAGGTAATAGAAGAGTCGCGGGTCCGAGGCTCCCAATCGGCGCGCCTCGTGGAGCTCGTTGATGGCGTCGGGATAATTGTCCACGCCCTTTTGGAACCGGAGGATGCCGCCGTCAAGAAGAGCCTGGATGTCATCCGGAGCCGCCTTGAGCTTCGCTTCCACCGCCTCGAGGCGCTTATCGATAGTGGCCGCGTCGGCGAACTCCGCGGGCTTCCTGGGAAAAGGAGTTCCGCCCTTGCCGGCGCCGCCCCCTTTCCAGAACCACGCCGCGGCGACGATGGCGGCGAGAGGCAGGAGCGTCCACGCAGCGCTGCGATCGGGCTCGATCTTCAGCCCGTAGCGCTTTCTGGCCGCCTGCTCCGTGCGGCGGGCGCCGCCGCTGCCTTCGCCGACCTCCACCGCTTTCTCCAAAGACTACTCTTCCTGGGACAGAATCTGCCCGAGAGTCAGGCGGGGAGGATCCTTCAGGTACTTCGCGACGCGCTTTTTGTCCTGAGCCTCCTCGTAGCGCCGGATCGACACCGTAAGCTCGAACGTCGCGGCGTTGATGCCCAGAACGTTGCCCTTCACCTCGTCGCCGACCTTCGGCCAGATCGCGTGCGCCGCGAGCGTCTTGAAGTCCCGCTCGCGCGTGCGCTGGTCGCGAGGCCGGCCGCGATCGCGGTCCCTGTCGTCGCGCGCCTCGGGAACCGCGTTGCTCGGCAGTTCGGCGACGGGCGCGAAGGCGATGACGCCGTCCGCGATCTGCACCTTCACTCCGTCCGGCAGCACCTCGCTCACCTTGCCGGAGATTACGGTCTTCAAGGGGAATTTCTTTCGCAGCGCGTCGGCCGGATTGGCCAAGAGCTGCTTGGCGCCGAGCGTGATCTTCCCGGTCTCCGTCTCGATCCTCGTCACGCGCAGGCGCAGCTTCTGCCCGGGAGCGATGGTCTGGCGCGCCTTCTCCGGTTCTTTCCAGGCGAGTTCGGCCGTCGGCACGAAGCCCTCGACGCCTCCCACATTGACGAACACCCCCGCGGGGGTCGAGTGCGTCACGCGTCCGATCATCACCGATCCGACCTTCAGCTTGGAGACGAGCTTGTCGCGGCGCTTCTTCACCTCTTCCTCCAGCACCGCCTTGCGCGAGAGGACCAGCTGCTTCTTGGATTGATTGACCTCGAGGATCACGCAGCGCACCCCGGTGCCGACCATGGCCTGGGGCTTGCGCACCGGGCGGAGATCGGCGAGCGACGCGGGCAGGAAGGCGCTCACGCCTCCCACGTCCACCATGAACCCGCCCTTGATCGCGGAGGTGACCTTGCCGCGCACGCGCGCCTTGTCGGTGAACGCCTTTTGCGCGTGCTCCCAGCCGATCGTCTGCTTGGCCTTCTTGTGCGACAGTTGCGCGGGACGCTCGTCGCGGCCCGGCGCCACCAGGACCGCGGGGACCTTCGTGCCGGCGGCCGGGGCCTCGTCGAAGTCGGAGACGGGGATGACTCCCTCGTGTTTCTCGCCTATGTCGACCATGACGCCCTTCTCTTTCACCTGCACGACCTTCACCCAGACGATCTCTCGTCCGTCGAGTCGTTGGCGGAAGGACGCCTGCTCTTTGAGCAGCGACTCCATCGTCGCCTCGCCCGCAGGCTCGTTTGAAATGCTGTTCTCGGATTCCATGGTCATGATTTCCTCTTGGTTCATAGTCTCAATCTCTCTCACAGCTTGTATATCTCTTCAAGCACCTTGTCCGCGAAAGCTTGGTACGACTGGCGGCTACCGTCTCCATGATAGTGAATTTCTGGGCCGAACGTCATCGACAACTGCGTCATCGCCGGGAAGCCGTCGGTATGGCGAATGCGCGCCGGCACCACAGGGGCGCCCGTGTGATGCGCGAGCAGGCCGACTCCCGGCTTTGCCCGTCCCGGCGCGTCCGTCTTCTGCCGGGTACCCTGCGGATAGATCACGACGCAGCTTTCCTTCTCGAGCGCCGAGAGGGCGAGCCGCATTCCGCTGGAGTCCCCCCCGCTCCGGTCCAAGGGGATGGTGCCGCACCCCTTGAGTCCCCAGCTCAGCACCGGGATCCGGAAGAGGTCCGCCTTCGCGAGGGGATGCGCGAAGCGCGTCGGGAAGATGACCATAGACGTGAACGGCCCGTCGAGGAGCGACCGGTGATTGACCGCGACGATCACCTTCCCTGTGCGGCGCAATCGCTCCATCCCTTCCGTCCGAAACCCGGAGACCGCCTCGATGATTCCCCGGAAGAGAACGTAGATGACGTAACTGATCCATGTTCTGCGTTCCCAATTCAACGGGCCCCGTCCCTCCGTCGGGAACGAACGTGCTCGAGGATCTTCTCCGCGACCTCCTTGAGGCTCAGCTGGGTCGAATCGATAAGGACGGAATCCTCCGCTTGCCGCAGCGGGTTGATCTTGCGCTCCATGTCCTTGCGATCGCGCGCGAGTATCTCCTCGCGAATCTTCTCGAACGAGACGTCCTTTCCGGCGGCCTTGAGCTGCCGATAGCGCCGCATGGCGCGCTCGTCGAGCGAGGCGTCGAGGTAGACCTTCACCTCCGCGTCGGGAAAAACGTTGGTCGTGATGTCGCGCCCCTCCATGACGATGCCGCCGTCCTTGCCCAGCTCCCGCTGGAGGAGCCGAAGCTCCTTTCGCACGCCCGGGACCGCCGCGACCAGGCTCGAGTTGCGGCTGACGCGCTCCTCGCGGATCTGGGTCGTCACGCCTTCCCCGTCCAGGAAGGTCTTGAGCGTAGTGCCCTCCCCGACCGGCCGGAATTCCCATTGGATCGAGCGCGCCAATCGAGTCACCGCCCAGCCGTCCGATAGGTCGACGCCGTTCTCCAAGGCCTTCCACGTGAGCGCGCGGTACATCTCGCCCGTATTGATGAAGTGGTACCCGAGTTCCTTGGCGACGAGATGGCCGACGGTCGACTTGCCCACTCCCGCGGGCCCGTCCATTGCGATGACCCAGCGCTTGCGCCTCATATCCGATGGGACGCCTTCGGGAAGATCGCCCGCGCCGCGCTCAGGAGCACGCGATTCTGCTCGGCGGTCCCGATCGAGATCCGCACGTGCCGCGCCAAGCCGTACTCGTCGAGAGGGCGGATGATCACTCCGGCGCGCAGTAGCCTCTTGAAAAGCTCGCGGCCGGGGATAGGCGATCGCGCGAAGACGAAATTGCTCGCGGATTCGGGGACCTCGAAGCCGAGCTCGCGCAGGCTCTTGGCGACCAGCGGCCGGTTCTTGTCGACGAGCGCCACGCTGCGCCGGACGAAGGAGTGGTCCCGCAAGCCCTCGATGGCCGCTCTCTGGGCCGGGAGGCTGACGTTGAAGGGCATGCGGATGCGGTCGAGCCAGCCGACGAGCTCGGCGTCCGCCGCCGCGTAGCCGACGCGCAGCCCCGCGAGCCCGTACGCTTTGGAAAACGTCCTGAGGACGACCAGATTGTGGTGCGCCGGCAGAAGCTCTTTGACGCTGTCGGGATAATCCGGCCGCGCCGCGGCGTAGTGCTGATACGCCTCGTCCAGGACGAGGAGCGCCGTCTCCGGAAGGACAGCGAGCAGCGTTTGTATCTGCTCTCGAGTGTTGTAAGTCCCGGTCGGATTGTTGGGGCTCGCGACGAACACGAGCTTGGTGCGCGGGCTCACGGTCTTTCCCATCGTCGTCACATCGTGGCGCCAGTCCGCCATCGGCACCTCGATGACGCGCGCGCCCATGAGCATCGCCTGCTGTTTGAACCGGATGAAGCCGTACTGCGAGACGATGACCTCGTCCTCGGGCGACAGGAAGGCCTCGCACAGCAGGCGGATGATCTCGTCCGAGCCGTTGCCGATGATGACCTGCCCTTCGGCCACGCCGAGCTCCTTCGCGAGCGCCTGGCGCAGGAGCGGGCTCGCGCCCTCGGGATAGAGGTTGACGTCCGCCACCGACCGGCGAAGCGCCGCGACGGCCTTCGGCGAGGCGCCGAGAGGATTCTCGTTGGAGGCCAGCTTCACCACCCGCTTGATCCCGAGTTCGCGCTGCACCTCGGCGATCGGCTTTCCCGGGAAATAGGGAGTGACGTCGTGCACGCACGGACGGGTCAGCGTCTCGATGGCCATGCGCTAGTTCCCCCCTCTGCGATCCGGGAGCGCGATGAACGCGAGCATTCGCTGATCGAGCTTCTCCCGTCGATACGAAAACAAGTCGCCGGCAAGACAGGACGTGCAGTCCGCGGACACGCTGACCAGCGCGGGCGAGATGCCGGACTCGACGAGCTGAAGGCGCGCCTCTTCGCCGAGGTCCAAAGCGGTCCCCGTCTCCGTCTTCAACCGCGCCTCGGCGCGAAATTGCTCGGCCACGTCCGCGCCGACGGGATAGCAGCACGCCCCGATGTGCGGCCCGATCGAGGCCGAGAGCTTCTCCGGCGTCATGCCGTAGCGCCGGAAAGCCCTCACGGCCGCCCGCGGCATCCCAGCGGCGATGCCCCGCCAGCCGGCGTGGAATACTCCCACCGCCTCGAGGCCCGAGGACCAAAGAAATAGCGGGAGGCAATCGGCTGCGTAGACGCCGGCGACGAAATTCCGGTCCGCGCAGATCCAGCCGTCCCCTTCGAGCGCGCCTTCTCCCGAAGACGCTTCGTGGACCTGCGTGCCGTGCACTTGCTTGAGCACGCGGAGCGTCCGCGCCTCGAGTCCGAGCGACTCCAGCGCCGAGCGGCGCCGGGCCTCGTCCTTCATGTTTCCCAGACCGCGCGTCGTCACCCCGTGGGGGACGCCGGCGGCGCCGAGGCGGCTCTCGATGAAGAGCCCCTCGTGCTTCCGCCAGGACGCGGTCAAAAGATCAGACACCGGCTTTGCCGCCGACCGGCTCGGTTTTCGGTTGCGTTTTGGCCGGGGCTTCCGGCGGCGCGGGACGCTCGTTGGGGATGCGGCGCAGCGGCCGCACCCACTTCGTGAAGCTCGAGGGCTTCAGCGAGTACTCGTGCACCAGGCGCACGACCTCCGAGACCGGCTTGTACGTTTCCCAATCGATCCGCAGGATGCGCACGCCGGCCTGTTCCATCTCCCCGATGAATTGCTCGTAGTTCCTCTTGAGCATCCGCAGGTATTCCAATGGCACTCCGGATTCCATGCCTCTGCCGCGGGCCTTGATGCGCTCGATGGCGGTCTCCGGCCGGCAATCCAAGTAGATGAGCAGCTGGGGGAACACGAGTTCGCGAAGGACCATGTTGTCGAAGAGATCGAGGTACGTGTTGTAGTCGAGGTCCGAGATGATCTTGTCCGGGTGCTCGTTGAGCATGCGTGCGAAGATCGTGTCCTCCCAGATCGTCCGGTCCTGCACGACCCCTCGGATCTTCCCGAGGCTGATGCGGGTGACGAACTCGCGGTGCTGCCGAAACCGGTGGTTCAGGAGCCAGACCTGCATCATGGTCCCGTACGACTTCATGTCCTTGTAGAACAGCTCGAGGTACGGGTTCCCGTCGACCTCCTCCAGTATGGGCTCGAAGTTCAGCGCCTCCGCCAGGCGCATCGTCATGGTCGACTTTCCGACCCCGATGGTGCCCGCGATACCGATGTATCCTTCAGCAAACATAACAATGTCTCCTAACACCCTGCGGTGCGGCGGTCGGGGATCGGGGGTCGGGGGTCGAACGTCCAATGCCGCAGGACGTGTATGCGGCCCGCCGTCCCGACCTCCGACCACCAACCTCCGAACCCCGTACCGTCACGTTTTGACTTCCTGCTCGATGCCGCGCATCGCCAGCTTGACGTCGTCGGGGTTGCTCGCGGCGGCCAGAATCTCGGCCTCCGCGACCAGCCCGTCCTTGTAGAGCTTCACCAGCGATTGATTGAACGTCATCATCCCGTAGAAGGCGCCCTTGGCGAGCGCCTGCGTGATGCCCCCGGAGTTGTTGTCCTCGATGAGCTTCTTGATGTGCGCCGTGACGATCAGGATCTCGACCGCGGGGATACGGCCGCCCTTCATGCTCGGCAGAAGGCGCTGGCTGATAACGGCGCGCAGCGAGTCCGCGAGCTGGATGCGCACGAGAGCCTGCTGGTGCGGGGGATAGAGATCGACGATGCGCGCGATCGTCTGGATGGCGTCGATCGTGTGCAGAGTGCCGAACACAAGGTGTCCCGTCTGCGCCGCCGTGAGCGCCGCCGAGACCGTCTCCAGGTCGCGCATCTCGCCCATGAGGATGACGTCCGGGTCCTGCCGCATGCCCATCTTGAGCGCGTCGACGAAGCTGTCCGTGTCCTCTCCGATCTCGCGCTGGGAGACGATGCACTTCTTGTCCTTGTGCACGAACTCGATCGGGTCCTCGATCGTAATGATGTGCTCCGAGCGGTTCAGGTTGATGTAGTCGACCATCGCGGCCAAGGTGGAGGACTTGCCCGAGCCCGTCACTCCCGTCACGAGGACGAGGCCGCGGCTGTTGTCGGCGATCTTCTTCGTCGTCGCGGCGGGGAGCTTCAGGTCCTCGATCGAGGGAATGGCCATGCTGATGAAACGGATGGCCATGCAGAGCCTCTGGCGCTGCTTGAAGGCGTTGACGCGGAAGCGCGCGACGTCGCCCACCTGGAAGGAGAAGTCGCATTCCCCGTTCTTCTCGAAGAACTTTTTTCCGCGCGGCGTGATGACCGTCATCAGCATCTGCTCGACTTCCTGCGGAGAAAGGATGTCGGGCGCGGCGGTCTTGAGTTCGCCGTCGACGCGGATGTAGGCGGGCCCCTCGGAGCGGATGTGGAGGTCGCTCGCCTTCTGGTTGACCATATTCTGGAGCAGCGTTTGCAGGGTCAAGGCCATGTTGTCGTGGTCTCCTTAGTGGATCCTCTTCACCTTCCAATGCAGGAACGCCGGCTTCGTCCAATCGTCGCCCGAGGGAGGCTGCTCCGCGGCGGCGGCGCCGGTGCCGGCGCGGCTGAATCCGTCGACGAGTTCGAGGCCGCCGAGCGAATTGCGGCGCGCGCCGTCGCGCGGCCACATGCGCCCCTTCTTCGAGGGAAACCCGGTCGCGATGACCGTGATGCGCAGGCGCTCGCCCAGCGTCTCGTCGTAGGCTTGTCCGTACTTGATCTTCGCATCGGGGCTGATCTTCCGGTTGATGAACTCCATCGCCTGTTTGATCTCGCTTTGCGTCAAGCTGCGCCTGTCGCTGCAGAAATTGACGAGCAGTCCTTTCGCCCCCTCGACCGAGACGTTCTCGAGCAGAGGAGACTGGACGGCTTGCTTAGCGGCTTCCATGTGGCGGAACGCGCCCTTCGATTCGCCGATGCCGATGTGCGCCTCGCCGGCGTTGGCCATGATGGCCTTGAGATCGTTCAAGTCCATGTTGATCTCGCCGGGCATCGTGATGAGATCCGAGATCGCCTGGATGCCTTGGCGGAGCACATCGTCCGCCTTGCGGAAAGCCTCGGCGCTGGGCGTGTGGTCCTCGATCACTTCGAACAGCCGGTCGTTGGGGATGACGAGAAGCGTGTCGACGTGGGCGCGCATCTCCTTGATCCCGTCCTCGGCCTGCATGGCGCGCTTGCGGCCCTCGAACTCGAAGGGACGGCTCACGACGCCGATGACGAGGGAGTTGAGCGACCTGGCGATCTCCGCGACGATGGCGGAAGATCCGGTGCCGGTCCCGCCGCCCATGCCCGCGGTAATGAAGACGAGGTCCGAGCCGGTCAGCACCTCGCGGAATTGGTCCTTCGATTCGAGGGCCGCCAGGCGCCCCTTCGAGGGATCGCCGCCGACCCCGAGGCCCTGCGTCAGGTTCTCGCCGATCTGTATGCGCATCGGCGCCCGGTTGCGTCGCAGGTCCTGCGCGTCCGTGTTCGCCGCGATGAACTCGACGTCGCGCACGCCCGCCTCGACCATGCGATTGACCGCGTTGCCGCCGGCGCCGCCCAGGCCGATGACCTTGATGACGGCGCGGAGCTCCTTGAAATCTTCGGTCGATTTTATCCGGAAGGCCATCGGGATTCGCGCTAGAAAAGATCCTCGAAGGACGCCATGATCTTCCGCAACCATACCGACTTGTTTCGGCTCTTGCCCAGGCGAGGCGTCGCGCCGGATGAGGAAAGCGAGTACTTGAGAAGACCGAGGGCCGTCGCGTAGTTGGCGGTCATGATCGCGTCGGGCGCCGTGACGATTCCCTGATGCGGGATGCCGAGGCGGACGGGCATGTTGAGGATCTGCTCCGCGGACTCCGTCATGCCCTTGAGCAGCGACCCGCCGCCCGTCAGGACCGCGCCGATCGGAACGACCAAGTCGGCGTAATTGGAGTTCGAGACCTCGTCCGACACGGCGGTGAAGATCTGCTCGACGCGCGGCAGGATGATGTCGAGCATGGCGGACGTCTTGACGGTGTGGTGGCTCCGCCCGTCGACGCCGGTGAAGCGGATGTCGTCGTCGCCGTTGAGGAGCTTCGGGTGGGCGATGCCGTGCTCGAGCTTGATCTTCTCGGCGGTCGTCACCGTGGTGCGCAGCCCGACGGCCAGATCCCGCGTGATGAAATCGGATCCTACGTCCAAGTCCTTCGAGAACTTGATCGAGCCTTCCGCGAAGATGCCGACCGAGAGGGACTGCCCGCCGAAATCGATGACCAACGCGCCGAGCTCGCGCTCCTCGGGGTTGAGCAGAAGCTCCCCGCCCGCGAGCAGCCCGTAGACCGGCTCGATCACCTCGAAGCCGGCCTCGGCGACGGACTTGATGAGGTTGTTCAAGTGCGAGCTCGAGGCGGTCACGATATGGACCTCGACCTCGAGCAGGGACGCCTCCATGCCCACCGGGTGGAGGACGCCGCGTTGGCGGTCCAAGGAAAAGCTCTGCGGGATCACATGCAGGAACTCCCGATCGCCGGAGATCGGGATGGCTTTGGCGTTGTCGATCACGGCCGCGACGTCCTCGGGCGTGATCTGCTTGTCGGTTCGCGCGATGTTATACGCGCCGCGGTTGTTGAAGGACTGCAGGTGCTTGCCCCGCACGCCGAGGTAGAGGCCCGTGACGTCCTGCTTCGCCAGTTCCTCCGCCTGCTCTACCGCGTGCTGGATGGCGCGGGCGGTCTCCGCGATGTTGAGGACGACGCCGCCCTTGATCCCCCGGCAGGCCACGGTCGAGCCGGCAAGGGCGGTCACCGTGCCGGAATCGGGATCGGCTTGTCCTATGACGCAGGTGACGCGTCCGCTTCCCATGTCGAGTCCGGCGATGATCTCTGGCTTAGGCATGTTATTTAGTTATTAAGTAATTCTACTACTTCTACGGGCGCGTGTCTCTGGGCTCAATGGCCCACCTTCACGGCGGGCGCGGGTGCGGACGGCCTCGCTTTCGCGGGACCGGGCCGGACCAGGATTTTCCCCTCTTCGAAGTACCGCAGGTCCACCGAGAAGCCCGCCCCGAGCTTCTTCGATGCGTCCGAAAGAACCTCGCGCAGCCGCGCGAGCTTCTGGTCCGTCCACTGCAGGTCGCCCCACTCGAGCTCGAGCCCGTCCTCTAGCCTGGCGACCCAGCCGTCGTCGCCTTTCCAACTCATCCGGGCGAGACGTGCCGGCAGCGCGCCGTCCTTGGACATCACGTAGAGGACCGGGCCGAGCGCACGCCTGACCTCGGAAGGGCTCGCGCCGACCTCGACCGTCGGCCATGTACGCGCCTCGTCGAAGAGTCCCGGAGGAGCGTCGAACGCCTCGCCGGTCTCGCTCAGCCACGCGTTCGAGCGGCCGGCAAGCCGCGCGACGGCCTTGTGAATCGCCACGGTGAAAGTCAGGCGCTTCGAAAACCAATTGCGCTGCGCCGAAATCTCGCGAAGGCACGGGAAAGACGTCCTCAAGCGCTCGCGCGCCGCCTTGGGACCGAAGAGGCCCCATTCCTCCGGCCGGATGTGCGCGACCGAATCCAGCAGCCGTTTCTCGAGTTCGGGCGGAGCGCCCTCGATGCGGACCTGCTCCACGCGCAGGACGCCGGGGATCGGCAGCGTCAGCGCCGGCCAGTGGAGCTTTCCTCGAGGGATGGAGCGCACGACAAAGACCGACAACAGGACGAGGCCGACGACGAGCAGCGCCGCGCCCCACTCGGCGCGGCGGCGGGAGCGGACCTTGGGTCGCGTATTGACGCGGAAGCGGCGTATCCGGACGTGGTGAGGTTTGCCCTTACTCACCGACCACCTTCATCTCAAGCTCGAGGTCGACGCCGAAGCGTTCGCGAATCTTGGCCTGGACCTCTTGTACGAGGGCGAGAACGTCGCGCGCGCTCGCGTCCCGCTCGTTCTCGAAGAAATTGGCGTGCTTCTCGGACACCTTCGCGCCGCCGTGGCGCATCCCCTTGAGGCCCGCCTCCTCGATCATCTGCGCGACGTAGCGGCCGGGAGGGTTCTTGAAGGTTGATCCCACGTTGTAGGTATGGATCGGTTGGGTCTCTTGCCGGCGCCGTTGGAACTCGCGAACGCGCTTGAGTATATCAACTTTGCTCCCGGCCAGCAACTGAAGCTCCACGTCGAGGATCACTCGCTTCTCAAGGTTGCTGTGCCGATACGAAAAATGGAAATCCTTCCTCTCCAAACGCTTGAATTCGAGCGTTTCCTCATCAATGATCCCGATGCTCCTGACCAGCGGACCGATCTCGCCGTCGCGCGTGCCCGCATTCATGACCAACGCCCCGCCTACCGTGCCGGGCACGCCGACCAGGGACTCGTCCCCGCCGAGCCCGCGCTCCGCGCACTCGGTCACCAAGGTCGGAAGACGCACGCCGGCCCCCGCACGAACGCGCCGGTCCTCCAGGAATTCGATTTTCTCGAATTCTCCTCGAAAGCGCACGACGATCCCGCGGATTCCTCCGTCGCGCACGAGAAGATTGGAGCCCCACCCGAGCAGAAAATACGGGAGCTTCGCCCTCTTGACGAAGGTGAAGAACCCTTTCGCCTGGTCCATCGTAAGAATCTCGACGTACGCGTCGGCGGGCCCGCCGATCCGGAACGTTGTATGCTCCCGCATCGGCTCGTCGAATTTCACGACCGGCGCGATCGCCGGGAGTTCGGCTTTCCAGTCCATTAGACGGTAGATGATAACAGGTTCAGACGGCCGATTAAAGTTATCCGCCCGATGGACGGTCGCGCCGCAGCGATCTTATCCCGGACTGACGTGACGGGCGTAGAAGAACGCGGCGAGGAACACGGCCGGCGGAATGAAGGCGATTTGAATGAAAAGGAGGTCGGCCGGCGACAGCGTCGCGCCCGAGGAGATGACGACCTGGACCACGGCGAAGATGAGCGAGCCGCCGGCCGCCGCCAGAGTCTCCATCGCCGTGGACATGCGCGGCTGGCGGAGCTCCCGGCCCGACGAGATCGCGAGCCACGCGGTCGGAAACGCGGGGATGCAAAGGTAAATGTCCGCCGTATACTTGCCGAAGAAGAGAAGCCCGACCGAGCCCGCACCGATCACGCCATAGGCAGCGCCGAGCAGCAGGCACAGGGACGCCAGGCCGTCACCCAGGAAGCGCTCCACGTTTTCGAGCATAACACCAGTTCTCGAATCCGGCAAGGTGCGTTCGTGCGCGCTCGCAGTGCCGCCGTCGCGCCGCCCCCATAGGGGGCCCGTCGGCCCAGTCGCGGCAGGCCGAAAAAGGAATTCGCAGTGGGGCCATCGGCTCATTTCCATCCGCGCCTGCGCATGATACAGTTGGCGTCATGAAGATCCGCCTCGTCGCGCTGATCGCGATGACCGCCGCCTGTCGCACCGCGCCGTGCTGCGCGCAGGCTAGAGCCGTTGTCCGGCCGTCGATCGTCGACTTGCCTTCCCTCTCCCTTGGACTGGGCGCGGCGAGCTCCGCGATCGGGCCGACATTCGGCGGCTCGTCTCTTGCAGATTCCGTGGCCGCAACGAGCGGTCTCTCGAGCCTTGAATCTCTCGGCATCTCCGACAGACCGTTCCGACGCTGGCCCGGATTCGGCCCGCCGGGCACCGATGAGCCGGGAAGCCTCGGCGAGGACGATCCGTTCGCCATTCGCACGACGGCCGGCGGCATGCCCCGCGCGCCGATGCCGGACCGAGCCGCGCCCGCGGAGAAGGAGCCGACCGACGAGGAGATGGCCGCCGCCGTCTACGCGTACTTCGGCGGGGCGGCGGACGCGAACGTCCTTCTGCCCGCGATCCGCAGCCTGAGGACGAAGGAGATCACCAACCCCAGCATCTTCGCGAGCCTCAAGCAGACCATCGCGCAAGCGATGACCTTCGCTCCCGTACTGCGCGACACCGCCCAGGCGGGATTGGACGATCCGGATCAGCGGCTCCCGCCCCAAGCCGCGGCGAGGATCCTCGAGGGCTTGACCCTGTTCACGACCACGCCGCTGCGGTGGCTCATCTTGAAGAAAGGGCCGCATCTCGATCTCGAGCATCTCGCCGAATCGTACCGGGAGCTGGTCGGCGCCGACAAGCTCGCGGAGATCAAGCGCACGCTGGCTCCGTTCCGCTTCGAGACGAGAAGCGACGACGCCGACGTCTCGGAGCCGGCGCGACCGACGGCGACGATCAAGGCGAAAGCGACGCCGAAGTCGCGGCGCTTGGCGCGGCGGTCAAGGCCTTCGTCTCAGCAAGCGCCGGCGCGCGAGTCCAAGTTCCGCGGCGTCCCCTCGTGGCTGAAGAGCCCGCCCGAGCCGAGCGAGGCGATGCGCTCGGCGGAGCGCCTGGCCGCGTCACTCGATGTCGCCGGCGCCTCCGAAAGGACGCAGGCGATCCGAACTTTCCTCGATTTCGCGGCGGACCACCGCATGGACCTGGACGTCGCGCGTTTCGCGGCGCGGCGGCTCGTCGAGTCGACCGCCTTAGGCGGAGCGCTCGCGTCGGAGTCGCACTATCTGGTCGAATTCGTCCGCTCGGCCTACTATGCCGCCCCTCAGGAGATCGTCGTAGGAGAGCTCGAGCAGCGCGGCTTCCATGCCGAGGCCGAAGCGGCGAGAGCCGCCGCTCTCCCGCACCTGCGCTCCCGCGCGAAGAAGACGAGCTAACCTCGGCTTAGCGCTCCGCGAGAGCGCGAGTCACGGCTGCCGGACATTCCTGCTGCGGAAGATGGCCGCAGTCTTTTACGGGCATCAGCCGGGCGCCGCGGATCGTCCGCGCGAAGCCTTCCCCGACGGCCAAGGGCAGAGTCCGGTCGGACGATCCCCATAGCACCAGCGTCGGCGCGCGGATCGCCGACGCTCTGCGGTCCAACAGGTCCTCCCTGCGCATGGCGGAGAGGATGCTCTTCGTCGGCCGGGAATTCAGCGTCGCGATGATGGCGGGCCAAGCCCGCTTCGGGATCGGCATGGGGCGATGGTAGCTCTTCGCCATGAACGCCTCCATCGCCTGGGGCGTCGGTTCCTCGAGCGTTCGCGCCGTCTCGAGCGCGAGCCCGGTCGGATCCTCGAAGCCCGCGGGACTCAGCAGGATGAGTCGCTCGACGCCGTCCGGCCATTGCAGCGCCATCCACGCGGCGATCCAGCCGCCCAGGCTGTTCCCCACGAGCGTCCACTTGGAGCACTTGGGCTCGAGGGAAGCCCGCATGGCTTCAGCCATGGCCGGAATCGTGAAGCCGGCCGCCGGCGGAAAGGACCCCTCGCTGCCCGGATACTCAAGCGCGACGTACAGCGTCCCCGGCGCCGGCTTGTCCGCGCCGCGCTTGCCGAGAAGGACGTTGTCCCACGTAAGCGCGGAGTCGCTCAGGCCGTGGATCAATCCCACGCAGCGGCAGGGCTTCCTCGGCTCGCACAGGTCCCTCTCATAGCCGGCCAGGCTTCCGGCGCGGATCCGGCGCACGCCGCCCGCCGTCATCGACACCTTCCGGATCGCGATGAACGTCTGGTACGGGAACAACGCGCCGCAAAGCCTGAAGGCCAGGAGGCCCGAGACGAGGAAGACCGGTACGAGGACGGCGGGCTTGATCGCCTTTCGGGTCGGCAACGAGCTATTGGGGAACGTTCTTGTCGAACCGGTCCTTGAGGACCGCGCCGGAATCCGGCAGATCGCTGCTCAACTTCTGGAGCTCTTCCATCCGGACGCCGAATTCGGGGTGCCGTTCGAGGAACGGCTTGCCCTTGGCGCCGGCGGCATGCGCGTGCGTCTGGCGCAGAGCCCGGGGCAGGCCGGTCGGATCGTAGCCGGCCTTCGCCAGCAGGAGGACGCCGTACTTGTCCGCGTCGAGCTCGTCCTGCTTTCCGAAGCCCTGCTCCATGATGCCGATGATCGCCTTGGCCGCAACCTCGGCGGCCCGCTTGTCGCCGAGGGTCTTGTTCGCGAGGAAGTCCGCGCCCTTGGCCTTGCGCAACGCCTTCACGAGATGCTCGCGATCCACGTGCTGGATCTCGTGCGCGAGCACCCCCGCCAGTTCCGCTTCGTCGTCGAGCGCGGCTAGGAGCCCCTTCGTGACGAAGATGTAGCCGCCCGGCGCGGCGTAGGCGTTCATGTCGGGAGTGTCGAGGATGCCGAAGCGCCACTGGACGTCCTGACGCTCCGCCTTTCGCGCCACGGCGCGTCCGACCAAATTGACGTAGCGGAGCATCTTGTCGTTGGACAGGAGCTTGTACTTGGCGAGCATGTTCGCCGACGCCTCGCGGCCCCAGGCCCGCTCCATCTCCGGCGTGACCTTAGTCGCCTCGGCTCCTTCCTTGGCGGTGTCCCAGGCCTTTCCCGCCAAGTTCGACCATTCCTTCCGGTCCTTCGGCAGTTGGAAATCCTTGCACGCCGACAGGGCCGCGCAGACGCACAGGAGCAGGGCGAAGCGCTTAGTCACCGAGCTTCCCCGCCTTTACGAAATCTTCGACTTCGGCGTCCGTCAAGTGCACGCGCTCGAGCCGCTGCAGCGCGTTGAAGTCCCGGGCCGCGGTGTTCTTGACGGCCGAATCCTTGTCCCAGCCGCGGACGCCCGCGACCGTGTCCGCGCTCTTGCTGTTCGATTTGCCGGACCTCGCGGAGCCGTCGCTCAAGGACTTCCAGAAATCGGACCAGGCGGAGGCCGAGACTCGGCCCGTCAAGACGAAGGCGGCGCCCAGCGCGAGACAGCAGGCGAGGAGGAGCTTGGATGTCTTCACGACTCAATTATAACGCCGCCGTCGCTCGGCTGTCAAACCGTCGAGAAGGCGCGGTGCTATTTTCGGAGGACGAGCCCGTCCGCGGGGTCCAAAACGTCCGCGCGGAAAAAAACGTCCGCGTACCCGCCGCGAGATCCGTCCGCGCGCACGAACACGGCGCCGGCTCGGCGCACGATGTCGTCGCCGCGGCCGTCGAAATCGAACTCGCGCTCCGCCTCTCCGCGGGCCAAATGGATCTCGCGCACGCCCGCAGCTTCGAGCGTGAGGGTGCGGCCCAGCACGCCGCCGACGCGCATGCCGAACCCATAGGCCCGTCCGAGGGCGGCAAGATCGCCCGATCGCAGGATCCCTCGATGCAGGGTCCCGGTGGGCACGGCTCCTTGGCGCTCCGCCTTGCGCACGAGGGCCTCGAGCGCCGCAAAGCCGTCCGCGTAGCCGTCCGCCTCTCCCCGCCCGTCGATGTCGGTGCGGTCGCCGAAGAGCTCGCGTCCGTCCGAACCCGCCTTGCCGTCTCCATCGGCGTCGAACACGAGCACCCCCGCGTCGCGCGCGGCATCGTGGAAGCTCTGGGCGCTGCCGTCCCCGATCAGATCGAACCGGACCCGGGCGTCGGCGACGAGCGTCCCGCTCCCGGCTAAGTCGAACACGAGCGGCGAGACGATCCGCGTCTCCTTCGTCCCGTTCGGCCGCTCGGCGTACATCGTCCAGCGCTGCCCCTCGGGCCGGGTCGGATCGGACATGAGGCTGCGCTCCGTCGTGCCGTCCCGGTCGACGGCGAAGAATCTGTCGCGGTCGAACGGGCGCCGCTTCTCGTCGTGCGAATAGTACGCGACCGTGCCGTCGGGATACTCGAGCAACAACTCGCGAGACGCTTCTTCCCGCGCCGTCGAGCGCGTCGGACCCTGCGGCGGCGCCGGCTCGAAGGAGGTCAGGACGCCGTCGCGGTGTCGAATGAGGAGCCGCCAGTCTCCCCCGTCCGAATATTCCGAGAACGAACGCCCCGGGCCGCGCGTGTACGCTTTGAGATTCTTCAGATTCTCCCACCATGAAATCTGGAGATTGGACGTCAGCCCGTCCGGGAAGGCGACGATCAGCTTGTAGAGTCCGGAGTCCGCGGCTCTGAACGGATCCGCGTGCGCCCCGTAGGCGATCCTGTCGTCCGACCGCAGATCGGTCGCGCGCCATCTCTCGCCGGCCTCGCGCGAGGAATCGTACTCCAAGAGCACGCGGCGCCCGCCGCCGCGCCGCATCAGGACCTGCTCTCGATACGCGTCGCGACGGCCGCTGGACTGGAGCGTCAGCGTGACTCCGCTCGCGTAGGCGATCTCTCGGCGGCCTTGCGCGTCCTTGCGGCACGAGACTTGATAGTCCCGCGCGACGAGCTCCCACGTCCTCGGGTTGCGCGTGCCGCAAACGGCATCCCAGGTGCTCTCGAAGCTGCCGGCCCGCTGCCAGCACTCGCGAGCGTTGCGAGTCTCGCCGATGGACGCCGGAGTGAAGTCGGACGGCGCGACGCCCTTCACTTCGGGAGGCGCGACGACCATGGAGATGGAATCAACGCCGGCGGCCTGTCGCGGGCGCGGAGGCGGAAAGCGATCCGGGGGATCGACGCGGTTGGGAGCCGCGTCTGTTACGGGATCCGCGGGAGGAAGCTCCGGCCGGAGTTGCCGCCGGGGCTCCACGAGGGCCCTCGGTCCCCGCGTCAGCGTCCCAGGAACCGGCGCGAGCGCTCTGAACAATTGGGCTTCGCCCAAGTTATAGCACAGGATGGACATGGCGGACGTCACCGCCACGACGGACTTCATGTTGATGTTGATCATGGGCTCGGCCTCCTCGTCCTTATACGTATGCCATACGCAAGTCCTTTCGGTGTTTCACGACGGTAAAGAACGTGCAAAAAAAGGACCTATTGCAATTCGGGCGCCGGAGCGTGTATAATGACTAACCAGTCAGTCATTATGCCTATCCCCGCCCCCCGCCGTAAGGAAACCGCCCCGAACAAGAAGGAAACGATCCTCGAGGCCGCGCGCCGGCTCATGGTCCGCCGCGGGACCGAGAACTTCGTGATGGACGACGTGGCCCGCGAAGCGGGCGTGGCGAAGGGCACTCTTTTCCTTTATTACAGGAGCAAGGAGGACTTGTTCTGCTCCGCGTACGCCAACTTGATCGATCACCTCGGCGAACAGCTCGACGCTCTCATCGTCTCCGCGAAGACCGGCGATGATCTCCTCGGAGAGTCGATCAAGACGATCCTCGGCTACCTGGACCATAACCGCGACTTCATCCTTCAGTTCGGCGCCGGACGCTTCGCGGGCTGCGGGGGGCGCTCCAACGACCTCCTCATGGGCAAGTTCCGCGAGAACCAGAGGCGGTTGCGTGCCATCCTGGTGCGCTGCGCCGACGGAGGCTCGCTCAAGCCGGGAGACCACTCCTACGAGGGATTCGCGCTCGTCGGGCTTTGCCGCAGCGCGATGCTCGAGAAGATCGTCGCGGGATCGGCGAAGCCGCTCGCGGGAGACGCGCGCAAGGTGATGAATTTCTTTCTACACGGAGCCGGCCGATGATCCGCCATTGGACGGTCCTTCTTTTCGTGGCGGCGAACGCCCGGGCGCAGTCGCCGTCGGCGTCCGCTCCTCCCCCCGAGGTCGTCCGCATCTTGGAAGATCCCCAGTCCGTGCCGCAGCGGTCAATCACTCTGTCCGAAGCCTACGCGCTGGCGCTCAAGCGCAGCGAGGAGATCGCGCAGCGGGAGGAGACCTACAACGAGGCCGTCGCCAGGCTCGACGAAATCAAGGCGGCCGTGCGGCCCCACTTCAGCCTCACGGGTTCGCAGACGTGGCAGGAGTCCCCGAACATTCCGGGAAGCCCCCTCAACACGACGTCCGTCTCCCAGGCGCAGTTCGTGGCGACGCAGCCTATCTTCTCCGGCTTTCGCGACTATCTCGCGTACAAGTCCGGCAAGCGGCGCGCCGAAGCGGCGAGTCTCGACGAGGGACGGGCGAAATCACTCCTATATCAGGACGTCGCGCGCGCCTATCTCAGCCTGCTCCAAGCGCAGAGGGACATCTCGATCCGGGCGTCGGTGCTCCAGGCGACAGAGGACCGCATCAAGGAACTGGAGCGGAGGACCCGCATCGGCAAGTCCCGCGAGAGCGAAGCGATCGCGGCCCGCTCCCAGTTCGCGCAGACGCAGGCGCAGGTCGAGATCGCCCGCGGGCAAGAGACCGTCGCGCAGGAGGCGGTGCGTTTCCTGAGCGGCATCAACGACCGGCTGATCCCGCAGGAACTCCCCGTAGCGACGCTCGAGCCCATCCGGCCGATCCTCGAGAAATCGCGCCGGCGCTCCGACATCGAGGCGCGCCGCAAGGACCTCGAGTACGCCCAGCTCTCGACCACGATGTCCCGCCGGCAGCGCTGGCCCGTCGTCGGGTTCACGGGCGACTACTACCTCAAGCGCCCGGGATTCAACAAGAACTCCCACTGGGACGCCATCCTCTCCGGCTCCCTCCCCCTCTGGGACGGCGGCACGATCGGAGCCCAGGTGCGCCAATCCGAGGCGGTCCAGCGCTCGCGCGAGCAGTCCGTCTCGATTGCGGTGCGCACGGCCGAGCGGGAAGTCCTGTCCGCGTACCGCACGCTCGGATGGACGCTCGCGGCCTCGGCCGCCCTTAGGAAGGCGGCGGAACTCGCCCAAGCGAACGTCAGGGCGCAGACCGAGGACTACCGCAACTCGCTCGTTACCAACCTCGAGGTCCTCGACGGCATCGCAGCCCTGCAGAACACGCGCCTCCTGCTCAACCAGACGGAGATCCAGGCCGCGCTCTCGAAGATCCAGCTGGACGTCGCCGCGGGCGGACCGGAGAAACCATGACGCTCTCAGACACCTCGATCAAGAACCCCGTATTCGCCTGGATGCTGATGGTCGGTCTTATCGTCTTCGGCGCGATCGGATTCAGCCGCATGGGCATCAGCCAGCTTCCCGACGTCGACTTCCCCGTCCTCACGGTGACCGTCGGGTGGGAAGGCGCGTCGCCCGAGGTGATGGAATCGGCCGTCACCGACTTGATCGAAGACGCCGTCATGAGCGTCGAGGGCATCTCCCAAGTCGCCTCCAAGTCGCAGGAGGGCCTGGCCACCATCACAGTCACCTTCGGCTTGAGCGTGGACATCAACGTCGCCCTGCAGCAAGTGCAGACGAGGATCGCCCAAGCGCAGAAGAATCTGCCCAACAACATCAACCCGCCGATCGTGACGAAATCCAATCCCGAGGACCAGCCGATCGTTTGGACGGCCCTGGCTGGGACGCGCGGCCTGCGGGAGATGGTCGTCTTCATCCGCGACCGGCTCAAGGACAATCTGACGACCATCCCCGGCGTCGGCGACGTCTTCAAGGGCGGCTACGTCGATCCGAATATGCGCATCTGGCTCCATACCGAGAAGATGCGCGAACGCGAGATCGCCGTCGACGACATCATCTCGGCGCTGACGACCGAGCACGTTCAGTCCCCCTCCGGCTTCATGGAGAGCGGCCCCAAGGAGATCAACATCCGCGTCGTCGGCGAGGCGACGACGCCCGAGGAGTTCCGCCGGCTCATCATCCCCTCCCGCAGCGGTGCACCGATTTGGAAGACGATCCGCCTCGGAGACGTGGCGGACGTCGAGGAGGGTACGGCGGACGTGCGCCGGATCTCGCGCAACAACGGCATCCGCGCGGTCGGCCTCGGCATCGTCAAGCAGCGCGGCTCCAACGCGGTCGCGGTCGGGCGCGCCGTCAAGGAGCGCCTCAAGTCGATGAAAGATTTCCTGCCCGAGGGCATGTCCATGAACATCGTCATGGACGCGACCAAGTTCGTGGAAGAGGCGACGCACGAGTTGATCGTGACCCTGACCTTGTCGGCCGCCCTGACGGCGTTGGTATGCTGGCTGTTCCTCGGTTCCTTCAGCTCGGCCTTCAACGTCATCCTCGCGATCCCCGTCTCCTTGATCGGCTCCTTCATCGTCCTCTACTTCGCCGGATTTACGCTGAACACGTTCACGCTGCTCGGCCTGTCGCTTTCTATCGGCATCGTCGTCGACGACGCCATCATGGTGCTCGAGAACATCGTGCGCCACCGCGAGGAAGGGATGAGCCGCGTCCAGGCGGCCTTGGTCGGGGCGCGCGAGATCACTTCGGCCGCGGTCGCCGCATCCCTCGCCATCCTCGCGATCTTCCTGCCGGTCGTCTTCATGAAGGGGATCATCGGCAAATTCTTCTTCCAGTTCGGCGTCACGATGTCGGCGGCCGTCTCGCTCTCGCTTCTCGAGGCGCTCACGCTCGCGCCCATGCGCTGCTCGCAGTTCCTGACCACGGGGCATTCCACGGGGATCGGCGCCTGGATCGACCGGAAGATGGCCGCTCTCGCCACCGCCTACAAGACGTCGCTCGCGTGGAGCCTCGGCCACCGCTGGAAGATCCTCGGCGGCGCGACGGCGCTGTTCGCCGCCTCCCTCTTCCTCCTCACCGGCGTCACCAAGGAGTTCGTCCCGGCCCAGGACCAGAGCCGCTTCCTCATCAGCCTTCAGACCGAGCTCGGCTCGTCGATGGAGTTCACGGACGGCGTCTTCAAGAAGTGCGAAGCGCTCATCAAGGACCGGCCCGAGATCCTGAACGTCTACGCCGCCGTCGGAGGCTTCCAGGGCGGCATCGTGAACCAAGGCATCATGTTCATCACGATGAAGAGCAAGAGCGAGCGGCCGATCGTCGAGCCGTTCAAGCGCCGACCGACCCAGCAGGAGTTCATGCGGTACGTGCGGGGCCAGCTCTCGAAGGTGCCCGGCGTCAAGCGCGCGATCGCCCAGGACCTTTCGCTCTCCGGGTTCACCGCGCAGCGCGGATTTCCCGTCGAGTTCTCGATCCAGGGCCCCGAGTGGGACAAGCTGGCCGGTCTCAGCATCGAGTTTATGAAGAAGCTCGAGGGCTCGGGATTCATGACCGACATCGACAGCGACTACCAGCTCGGCATGCCGGAGCTCAAGATCGTCCCCGACCGGGCCAAGGCCGCCAAGCACGGCGTCACCGTCGCGACGATCGCCAACGGCGTCAACGCGCTCGTCGGCGGCCTGCGGGTGAACAAGTACACCGACAACGCCGGCCATCGCGACGACGTCCGCATCAAGCTTGTCGACAAGGACAACCGCCAGCCGTCCGACATCTCCCGCATCTGGATCCGCAACAACCACGGGCAAATGGTGTCGCTGTCGGAACTGACGACGATGGAGCAGAAGTCCTCGCTCCTGTGGATCACGCGCTTCAACCGCGAGCGCGCCATCAGCATCTTCGCCAACGTCGCCCAGGGCAAGTCGCAGGCCGACGCGATCGACTTCGTGGAGAAGACGGGCAAGCAGTTCCTGCCCGAGGGCTACCACATCCTGATGTCCGGCAGTTCGCAGGCGTTCAAGGAGTCCTTCCAGAGCCTCGTCGTAGCCTTGGTGCTGGGCATCTTCGTCGCCTACATGGTGCTGGGAGCGCAGTTCAACAGCTTCGTCCACCCGTTTACGATCCTGCTCGCGCTTCCCTTCAGCGTGACGGGCGCCTTCATCGCGCTCCGCCTCACCGGCATCTCGCTCAACATCTACAGCATGATCGGCCTTCTCCTGCTCATGGGCATCGTCAAGAAGAACTCGATCCTTCTCGTCGACTTCACCAACGAGCGGCGCAAGACTGGCGTCGGCGTCATCCAGGCCCTCCTCGACGCCTGCCCCGTGCGCCTTCGTCCGATCCTCATGACGTCGGTCGCCACGATCGCGGGCGCCATACCGGCCTCGCTGTCGCTTGGGCCCGGCGCCGAGACCACGCGACCGATGGCGGTCGTCGTCATCGGCGGGGTGCTCGTATCGACCTTCCTGACGCTGTACGTCGTACCGTGCGCCTACAGCCTGCTTTCCAACATCGAGAGCCGCAAGCACGACCGGGATCTGCACGAGGCGCTCGAGCTCTTGGGCGAGCTACCCGCCGCGAAGCCGGTTCACACGGCGGCCCTCAAATGACGACCGCGGCGAGTCGACATGGATAGGCTTCTCGCATCGGCCCGCCATATCGGGCGCTCGCTCAAAAGCCGGAACTTCCGCCTGTACTTCATCGGCCAGCTCGTCTCGCTGACCGGGACCTGGATGCAGTCGACCGCGATCATGTGGCTCGTCTATCGCTTGAGCGGGTCCTCCATGCTGCTCGGCTTGGTCGGCTTCGCGAGCCAGGCACCCTACATCCTGTTCGGGCTCTTCGGCGGCGTGGCGGCGGACCGCATGGACCGACGGCGTCTCATCCTGCTGACCCAGACCGCTTCCTTGATCCAAGCGCTGATCCTGGCCGCGTTGACCCTGACGAACGCAATAACGGTGGGCCAGGTGCTCGCCCTCTCGGTCGCCCTCGCGGTCATCAACGCCTTCGACATGCCCGCCCGGCAGGCCTACGTCGTCGATCTCGTCGACCGGGCGGACCTCAGCAACGCGCTGTCGCTCAATTCCTTCATGATCAACGCGTCGCGCATCGTCGGACCCGCGGCCGCCGGCTTCACCGTCGGGCTCTGGGGGGAAGGCGTCTCCTTTCTGATCAACGCCGCGAGTTTCGTCGCGGTGATCATCAGCGTGGCGATGATCCGCGTGCCGAAGAACGAGGCGGAGTCCGACGCGACCTTGGTCGAGGCGGTCGGACACGTGCGGGACGGCGTCCGCTATTCGATGTCGGACGCCGGGATGAGCGCGATCATCTTCTTTCTCACCGCGATCAGCGTCGCCGGCGCCCCCTACACCGTGCTGCTGCCGATATTTTCGGACCGAATACTGAAATTCGGAGCCAGCGGCCTCGGTCTCCTGGCGGCCGCCAGCGGCGTCGGCGCTGTCGCCAGCTCGATCTACCTTGCCAGGCGCGAAAGGCCGGAGAACCTGGCGCGGGAAATGACGATCGCGGCGACCCTCTTCGGAGGATCGCTTCTGGCCTTCGCGGCGTCCAACAACATGATCGTCAGCATGGCCCTGATGGCCGTGACGGGTTGGGGGATGATGATCTCCTATGTCGCGGCGAGCATCCTCCTCCAGCACCTCACGACGAACGCTATGCGGGGACGAGTCATGAGCTTGTTCACGATGGCCTTCATGGGCGGCACGCCGCTGGGCAGCTTGGCCGCAGGCTGGATCGCCGAACGCGCGGGAGCACCGTTCACCATGGGCTTAGGCGGCGCCCTATGCATGGCGAGCGCCTGGTGGTTCTACCGGCGAGAGAGCTTCATCGATCCCGTACTCTCCCAATCGCCCCTGTTGCGGCCCGCGGCATCTCTTGGTTCGTCCGAACCCAAGGCTCTCCAAGGGGACGCCGAGCGCGCCGGCGGAGTGCTTAGGATCGTCCTAGCCGCCGTCCTCCTCGGCTCCGCGGCGTCCGCGCGGGCCCAATCGAGCGGCGCGGCTCTGACATGGGAGGACTGCGTCTCCGCCGCGGCGCGCGCCAATCCGGACCTGGCCGCTTCCCGGTTCGGGGCCGAATCGGGTAAGGCTTCTTATCGCGGCAGCTTCAACGGATTGCTCCCCTCCTTGTCGTTGAGCAACAGCTACACGGATTCGAGCGCTTTCTCCGGCTTGAACCACTGGCAAGGACAGGCGACCGCCGGGCTCGACATCTGGAATCCCTCCGAGATCGCCAATATCCGGTCCGCGTCCGCCGACTACGCGTCGGCCATCGCGAGCCTGCGTAAAACCTCCTCCGACCTTCGCTTCAATCTGCGTTCGGCCTTCGCCGGATTGATCTTCGCGCAGGAGAACGTGCGGGTTTCGGAGATGATCCGGGCGATGCGCGACCACGACGCGGCCCTCGTCCGCCTTCGCTACGACTCGGGCCGTGAATCCAAGGGCAACATGCTGCGGGCGCGCGCGCAGCTCCTGCAGGCGGAGGCGGACTTGAACCAGTCTCGACGGAGCCTTCGCACCGCGCAAAAATCTCTGGATCGCCAGCTCGGCCGCGACTCTTTCGAGGCGCTCTCCGTCACCGGAACGCTCGCCGCGCCGGCGCCGCCCGCCTTGCCCGCCGACCTTCAAAACCTGCTCTTGAACCGACCCGACGTGCAGGTTCAGGAGGCGTCCCTGAGACGCTCCCGGGCGTCTCTCAGCAAGGCTCGAAGCTCGCTGTGGCCGACGCTCTCGGCGAGCTACAGCCGGACCGTGCAGGGCCGGAGGGAGTTTCCGAACGAGAAGTACGGCTGGACCGCCGCCGGCCTCTTGAGCTACTCTCTCTTCGGCGGGGGCCCCACCGACACGTATTACGCCGTCCGCGCCGCGAGCAAGTCCCTCGAGAAGGCGGAGCAAGACACGCGCACCGTCCGCAACCAGGCGATCGTCGACATCGAGTCGACGTGGTCCGGCGCGGAAGGCGCGAGCGACCAGGTACGGGTCCAAGAGGCTCTTCTCGAGGCGGCTCGTCAGCGCAATGTCGAGGCCGACGTCCGCTACGAGAGCGGGCTCCTGACCTTCGACAGCTGGGAAATCATCGCTTCCGACCGCATCAGCGCCGAGCGTCTCGCGCTGCGCACGCGGCTCGAATCGGTCAACGCGTTTGCCGGTTGGGAGCGCGCGCTGGGCAAGCAATTGGGAGAATGACATGAAGACGAAGATCGCGATCGTGGCGGCCGTCGCGGCGATCGCCGCGGGCTGCTGGTTTTGGTTCTCCGCCGGAAAGTCGAAGGGGCGAGGCCGAGGCGAGCGCGGCGTGACGGTGAAGGAGGGCGCGATCGAGCAGACGGTCGAAGCCACCGGCTCCGTCGTTCCCATGAACCGCGTCGAGATCAAGCCGCCCATTCAGGGCCGCATCGAGGAGCTCGTCGTCCAGGAAGGCACGCCCGTCAAGCAGGGCCAGGTGCTCGCCTGGATGAGCTCGAGCGACCGCGCGGCCATCCTGGACGCGGCGCGCGCGAAAGGGCCGGAGGAGTTGAAAAAGTGGGAGGACTCCTATAAGCCCACGCCCATCGTTTCCCCCCTCTCCGGAGTCGTCATCTTGCGCAACGTGGTCGTCGGCCAGACGGTGGAGCAATCGACCATCCTGTACGCGATGTCCGACAAGCTCATCGTAGTCGCCCAAGTCGACGAGTCCGACATCGGCAAGATTAAAATGGCGATGCCGGCCAAAATCACGCTCGATTCGTTCCCGGATCGCAACGTGAAAGGCACCGTGTTCGACATCCTGTACGAAGGCAAGAACGTGTCGAACGTGATCCAGTATCCCGTGAAGATCAAGCTCGAAAGCGCGCCCGACTGGTTCCGCTCCCAGATGACCGCCAACATCAGCTTCATCATCCGGCGCAAGGAGGACGCGCTCTTGCTTCCGACCACGGCCGTGCTGGACGCGCCGGGCGGCGTCAAGCAGGTGTTCGTGCCGGGTCCCGACGGCAAGCCGACGAAAAAGGAGATCAAGCTCGGCATCGAGAGCGGCGAGCTCGTCGAGGTCGTCGAAGGTCTATCCGAGGGCGACAAGGTCCTGCTCGCGCAGACGAAGTACGTCCCGCAGCAGGCGGCGCAATCCAGCCCGCTCAACGTCGGCGGACGGCCCGGGGACAGCCGGCAAGGCGGAGGAAGCGGCGGGCGGCGCCGCGGAGGCGGCGGCAATTGAGTCACGCTCTCATCGAGCTCAAAGGGATCACCCGGTCCTACACGGTCGGCGACGGACAGCTGACCGTCCTCAAGGGAATCTCGCTCTCCATCGAGGAGGGCGAGTTCGTGGCCATCATGGGCCCCTCCGGCTCCGGCAAGTCGACGCTCATGCAGATTCTCGGCCTCCTCGACCGGCCGTCCACGGGCCAGTACTTCCTCCTCGGGCACGACGTCTCCGGCCTGTCGGACGACGAGGGCGCCGCGCTCCGCTCCAAGACGATCGGCTTCATCTTCCAGATGTTCAATCTCCTGGCGCGCACCAGCGCGCTGGACAACGTCGCCCTGCCGATGATCTATTCCGGCGCCCCCAACCGAGACATGCGCGCGAAGGAGCTCCTTCAGGACGTCGGCCTCGGCGACAGGCTCGACCACGCCCCGAACCAGCTCTCCGGCGGCCAGCAGCAGCGCGTCGCCATCGCGAGGGCTTTGGTCAACCGTCCCCGCATCCTCTTCGCGGACGAGCCGACCGGCAACTTGGCCTCCGCCCAGGCGGACGAGATCCTCGCCCAGCTCGAGCTGCTCAACCGCTCCGGGATCACCGTGATCATGGTGACGCACGAGCCCGAGATCGCGGCGCACGCGCGACGCGTCATCCGCATCAAGGACGGGGTCGTGGTCTCGGACGAGCGCACCGAGAGGTCGCGCGGCGACGCCGGCGGGGGCACCGCAGTCGCGCCGCCCCGACAGAAGGCGTCCGCGTCGCCGAAATTCAAGCTCGAGACTCCGGACTTCAGCTTCGGCGAATTCAAGGAATACGGCGCCTCCGCGACGCGCGCGATGGCCGCCAACAAGGTCCGCAGCGCCTTATCGATGCTGGGCATCCTCATCGGCGTCGCGGCGGTCATCGCGATGCTGGCCATCGGCCGCGGCGCGCAGAAGGCGATCGAGGCCCGCATTTCGAGCCTAGGCTCCAATCTCGTGACCTTGAGTCCCGGCGCGACCACGCGAGGCGGCGTGCGCGGCGAGGCGGGCAGCGGGAGCCGATTCACCTTGGGCGACATCAAGGCAGTCGCCAAGGCCAATCCACATATCGTTCGGGTGGACGGAAACGTGCAGGGCACGGTGCAGGTGGTCTACAAGGACAAAAACACCAGCACGAGCCTCACCGGCGCGCTCCCCGTCTACGGCCCGATGCGCAACTCGGAGGCCTATTTCGGGCGCTTCTTCACCGAGGACGAGAACCTGCGCCTGGCCCGGGTAGTCCTTCTGGGCCAGACCGTCGTGAACAACCTGTTCGGCAAGGAGAACCCGGTCGGCAAGGAGGTCAAGATCAACCATATCGGGTTCAAGGTGATCGGCATCCTGCCGATCAAAGGCTCCTCGACCTTCAGAGACCAGGACGACGTCGTGATCATCCCGCTTTATACCGCCATGAAGCGCGTGCTGGGCAAGCTCTACCTGAACTCGATCCCGTTCGAGTGCGACTCTCCCGAGACGATACAACAGGCGATGGAGGACGTGGGCGTGCTGATGCGCCATCGCCACCATCTGCCGCAGTACAAGGAAGACGACTTCAGCATGCGGAACATGGCCGACGTCCAGGCGGCGCTCGCGGGCACCACCCAGACGTTCACCCTGCTTCTCGGCATGGTGGCCGCGATCTCGCTTTTGGTCGGCGGCATCGGGATCATGAACATCATGCTCGTATCGGTCAGCGAGCGGACGCGGGAGATCGGCCTTCGAAAGGCGGTCGGCGCCGCGCGCCGGGCGATCCTCGCCCAGTTCTTGATCGAATCGGCAGTGCTGTCGACTCTGGGCGGCCTCATCGGAATAGTCCTCGGAATCACGATCTCGCTGACCCTGTCGACGTTCGCCGGATGGGCCGCGATCGTGACGCCCGAGGCGGTGATCCTGGCGTTCGTCTTTTCGGCGACCGTCGGCATCGTCTTCGGCTTCTGGCCGGCCAGAAAGGCGTCGCTGCTCTCTCCGATCGAAGCCCTACGGTACGAATAGCCGCCCCGCCGAGATTGTCACAAAACCGTCACATCCGGATGGGATCACATTTCGCTGGCCGCTCTTGACAAATTTGGGCCGCCTGTTAAACTCTGACATTAGAATGGCCGAAACGATACTGGTTGTCGATGACGACGAGTCGCTGCTCGAGGTCTGCGAGGTCGGACTTCGAGTGGCGGGATTCACCGTGGCCACCGCCGCCTCGGGCGAGCAGGCGGTCAAGAAGGTCGAGACGCAGGACTTCGACCTCGTGCTGTCGGACCTGCAGATGCCCGGCAAGATCGACGGCAACGCCCTCGTGCGCGAGGTCAAGATGAAGCGGCCGACGACCGAGGTCATCATCATGACCGGCGCGCCCTCGCTTAAGAGCGCCGTGGACAGCCTAAAAGACGGGGCCTACGACTACATCGTCAAACCGTTTCATGTCGACGACCTGACCGCGACGGTCCGCCGCTGCCTCGATCACCGCCAACTACGCAAGGACATCGCCACCGAGCGCGCGATGCGCCACGAGCTCGAGGCGGCCTATACGGAGCTCCAGAAGGTCGAGCAGATGAAGGAGGCCTTCCTCGCCAGACTGAGCCACGAGCTGAAGACGCCGCTAAGCGAGTTTCAGATGTCGCTGCAGCTTCTGGAAGACGTGGTCGAGAACAAGCTGCCCGACCAGTACAAGTCCTCGATGCGGAATTTCGTGACGATGGCGAACACCGGCGCCAAGCGGATGAACCGCACGATCATGGAGCTCCTCGCCTTCGTCGACCTGCAGCGCCGCGGCGTGCCCGAGCCCCGGGTGGACGTCGATATGGAAAAGATCTGCCGCACTCTCGTCGACCGGATGCGACCCCTGTGGGAGCCCAAGAAGATCACCTTCGACATCAGCTTCAACAAGACAATCACGATCAACGGCAACTACGACATCCTCACGTGCGCGCTCGAGCACCTGGTCCAAAACGCGATCCTTTTCAACAAGGAAGGCGGCCGCGTCGTCATCAAGGGCGAGAACCGCGCGTCGCGCATCGGGCTCTCCATCGCCGACACCGGCGAGGGGATACCGGAGACGGAGTTCAGCAAGATCTTCGACAGTTTCTACCAGATCGCCAATTATCTCACGCGTAAGGTCGACGGGCTCGGCCTCGGTTTGGCCACGACCCGCCGCATCATCGAGCTGCACGGCGGAGAGATCATCGTCTCGAGCAAGGTCGGAGAGGGGACCACCTTCACCATCCTCTTTCCCGTCGCGAAGCCCGCCGAAGCCGCCGCGTAATAGTCCTTCCTACCGTCGGAGAACGCCGGTTTCGTGGTATCATTGATCATACGCATGAACCCGCAACCGCTCTTAGACGCGCCCGGCGTTGATGCCGAAGATCTGCAGCGCTGCATCGAGACGCTCGAAGCGCTTGGCCGCGATCCGGGCCTCCTCGGCGCGTTTCCTCGGGAGGCGCGCGCCGCCCTGCTCAAGGCCGCCGGCCGCTTAGCCCGGCCCTCCCCCGCCGAGCGCTCCCGGATCAAGAAGTTCGAGCGCTTGCTCGCCAAGCAGAAACAGGAGGCGAGCGACCGGGAAAACCGGGCGGTGACGGAGATCCGCGCGGCGCGCCAGGCTCCCGTCTACGTGCCTCCTCCTCGTCGGACCGACCCGGGGCCGGAGAGGATCCTCGAGAAATCGCGTTTTTGCTACGTCTGCAAGGCCGAGTACCGGCGGCTTCATTTCTTCTACGACGCGATGTGCCCGGACTGCGCCGAGTTCAACTATGCGAAGCGCTTTCAGACGTCGTCCTTGGCGGGAAGGACCGCGCTGATCACCGGAGCTCGCCTCAAGATCGGCTACCAGGCGTCGCTCATGATGCTGAGAGCTGGGGCGCGCGTTCTCGCCACCACCCGGTTTCCGCACGACGCCGCCCTCCGCTACTCCCGGGAACCCGATTTCGCCAGCTGGAAGGAGCGTCTTCAGGTGTACGGCCTCGACCTGCGGCATTCCCCGAGCGTCGAGATATTCACCCGCTTCGTGAACCAGACCGAGCCGCGTCTCGACTTGCTCGTCAACAACGCGGCGCAGACGGTTCGGCGACCTCCGGCCTTCTACTCCCATCTGCTCGAGACGGAGGCGTTGCCGTGGAACCGCCTGCCCGACGAGGCGCGGCCGCTCCTTCTCGGCCGAGAGGAACTCAACGCGGCTCTCGAGGGCCGACCGCTGCCCAAGCTCGACAACGCGGACTCCACGGGCCTCGCGGCCTGGCAGCAGACGGGAGGCACCGGCGTCGGGCTGAGGCAGTCCGCGGCCCTGTCCCAACTCAAGTACAATTACGACGAGTCCGAGCTCGCGGGCGACGTGTTCCCGGCGGGCGAGACCGACGCGGACCTGCAGCAAGTCGATCTACGCGCGAAGAACTCCTGGCGCCTGGCGCTGGCGGAGGTCCCCACCGCGGAAATGATCGAGCTCCAGCTCATCAATTCAGTGGCGCCCTTCATACTGTGCGCGAAACTCAAGGCGCTCATGGCGAAGGACCCCACGGGCGAGAAGCACATCGTGAACGTTTCCGCGATGGAAGGAAGCTTCTCGCGCCACACGAAGACGGACAAGCATCCCCACACCAACATGGCGAAGGCCGCGCTCAACATGCTCACGTTGACGTCCGCGCCGGACTACGCCAAGACGGGAATCTTCATGAACGCCGTGGACACGGGCTGGGTCACCGACGAGGACCCGGCCGTGCACTCCTCCCGCAAACGCGAGGAGCACGATTTCCAGCCGCCGCTCGACATCGTCGACGGCGCCGCGCGCGTCTGCGATCCGTTCTTCTCGGGCCTGCTGACCGGCAGCCACCTCCACGGCAAGTTCTTCAAGGACTACAAGCCCACGGCCTGGTAGCCCGCCGATTCTGCTATCATGGCGGGATGAGACCCTCCCTCGCGCTGTCGCTCCTGCTCGCGCTTCCCGCGTTCGCCGCCGAACGAGCCGGCGTGCCCAAGATCGGCGCAGACGCGCCGGGATTCACGCTGAAATCTCAAGACGGCAAGGAAGTCTCGCTGACGGATTTTCGCGGAAAGTGGGTGGTCCTCTATTTCTATCCCAAGGACATGACGCCCGGCTGCACGATCGAAGCTCACAATTTCCAGCGCGACTTGAAGAAGTTCGAGTCCCGCAAGGCCGTGATCCTCGGGGTCAGCCTGGACACGCCCGACTCCCACAAGGAGTTCTGCTCCAAGGAAGGCCTGAGCTTCAAGCTTCTGTCCGACGTGGGCGGAGACGTATCCAAGGCGTACGGCTCGATGAGCGGCGTCGGCGCGCTGGCGTACTCCGCGCGCAACACGTTTTTGATCGGCCCCGACGGCGACATCAAAAAGGTATACGTGGGCGTTTCGCCGTCCAAACACAGCGAGGAAGTGCTCGGGGCGCTGGCCGAGCTACAGAAGCCTAAGAAAGGCTGAGTCCGGGTTCTAGCCGCAACAGGCGCAGCCGCCGGCGGCCGCGATTTCTCCGACGATGTCCCCGCTCGCGTTCGCGGAGCGCAGCACGGTCAGATTCGCGAGGACGGCGACGACGAACAGCGCGGCGATGATTCGAAGTTTCATGACGACCTCCATAGTTCCCGCATAGGGTGCCGCCCGCTGCTCCAGCCCTCACGGGGCCAACGGGCCAAATCGGCTAGAGCGAAGGGCCCATCGGAAATATGGGCCTTACAGGCCTCGTGCAAAGGGGCCCTTTGGGCCACCGTATCTCTAGATGGCACCCACTCAAGGGCGAGCCTTGGCTTCGCTGTCCGCCATTTTCCTCGCGGCGGTCCTGCCGTTCGCGCGCGCGCACGAGACATCCGCGTCCAAAACCGCCTCGGAGCCGGCTAAGACGGAGCCGGACCAGCTGACGCTCAGCCGCGCCGAGACGGACTTCCTCGCCGCCCAGTCCGCGCTTCCGAACGGCCACGACGAGAACCAGCCCGTGCTGCTGCATGCGACCCCGAAAGTCATGGAACTTCTCAGCCGCCGGTCGCAGCAGCGGGCGGACGAGCTCGAGGAGAAGGCGGCGCTCGGAGCGCTCGACGCCTCCGACGTCGCCGAGGCTCGGCACCTGTACTATCATCGCGCCGCCCTTCTCGGCGACGAGGAGCGTCAGCAGTCGAGAGTGGGTCTGCTGCACCGCATCATCGCCTCCGACTTGCGTCGCGCCCGCGCCAGCCGGGCCTTCGGCGCCGCGCACCAGCCGGGCGACGGCGTCTTGCTGCGCGACGCGCCGGGCCGCCGCGCGGACAGGCACGCATTGTCGCATCGACCGACGCTCGTGCCGTCCCATCTCGGCGCGAACCCGCACCTTCTTCATTCCCCGACCGGACCCGCTCCCGGCCGCTTCGTCGGACGAAACACCTACCGGACCGAGAACTTCGTCGTGACCGCCGCCAATCCCCAGTTCGCGCAGCAGGTCGCCGAGCTCGCCGAGACGACGTGGACCCGCCAATCGATGGAGTGGTTCGGACGCCCGACCCCGCGCCAAAGCAATCCGGTTCAGATTCGAGTCGGCGGCCCCGGCGGAGGCGTCACCAACGAGGCCGGCAACATCCGCGTGGGCGGAAACGCGCAGGAAATCCTGGAAGCGATCCTGCCGCACGAGGTGCAGCACTCCCTCTTCATCCGCAACGGCCAAGCCCTTCCTCTTTGGGCGCACGAGGGCAGCGCGATGACCGCCGAGGAGCCCAGTCATCGCGATTTCTGGCGAGGCAAGCTCATGGAGTACCTCCGCGAGGGGCGCCTCTACAACATGCGCGACCTCTTCGCCGTGGGCCACAGCAACCGTACGCCCACGCTCCAGCTCTACGCGCAGAGTCATTCGGTGGTCGACTATCTGATCGAGCGCGCCAAGTCGAACGGAGGGACGGGAAAGCCCGAGGTGCTGGCCTTCTTCCGAGACGGCGTCCGCACACGGGACTGGGACGGAGCGCTGCACCGCAATTTCGGCGAGCAGAACGCGGCCTCGCTGCAGCGCTCATGGCTCGCATGGGTCCGCCAGGGAAGTCCGCGCGCCGAGACCGTCCCCGCGCAGCAGCCCCCGCGCGCGGACGTCGCCGCCGATCAGCCGGCGCCCGAGCCCGATCCTCACGTGCCGCCGAGGACCCCGCCCGGGCCCCGGGGCCCCGCGCGCCAGCAAGTCGACGATCCCAATTTCGACGGGGACGATCCGACCCGCAACCACGTGCCCGACGATCCGCCGCGAACGCCGCGCGCTAGAGGACCCCGCCGTCAGCCCCGTGGCGGACCGCCGTCCCCGCCGACGCGCGGCCAGCAGAGCCAGTCGCCGGGCGGCGGCCCCTTCGGCTGCGCGAGCCCCGCGAACGCGGCGGACGGGACGGGACGAAACTTCGTCGGCGGACCCGGTCTTTGGCTGTTCGCGCTGGTGGCGGCGCGCCGATTGTCGCGCGTCCGGCGCCGCCGGCTCAGTAAGGCTTGACGACGGAAAAAGTCGAGAGCAGCGCGGTCCATTCCTCCCGCACGGTCTCGAGGACGCGCGCGTCGTCCGAAGACGCGGAAAAGGTGAGGACGAAGTAGCGCCGCCCCGCGGGGACTACGCACAACAGCTCGCGCACGGGGCGGCTCGCGGGCGCCGGGCCGTGCGGATCGCGAACGACGGGAGTGTGCCGATGCTCATACAGCGCTCGATCGGCGCCGGCGACGGCGCTCGATCCTATTTCCTTGAAGGACTCTTTCTCCCCGCCGCCCGCCGAAAAGCTATCCAGAAAGTCCTGGGGCCCGGAAAAGGATGAGTCCGGCCCGCCCAAAAGCTGCACGCGGATCTCGAAGGGCCCTTTGGAATAAAAGAGCGCGTGGTCCTCGCCCATCGAATTGCTCCGGCGGGACCATCCCCGCGGCGCTTGGTATTTGGCGTGGCTCTGAATGGCGTCGATCACGGGATGGCGCCCCCGCTCCCCGGCCGCGCTCGCGACGCCGGAGGCGAGCAGCAGAACGCAGACCGCAAGGTTCGGGAGCGGCGCCATGCGTCTAGTGTACTTCGCCCCGGGCAACTGTCAAGGGCCGCGGCCTGGCGTTACTGCTGAGGCGTCCAGTCGTCGTCGCCTTCGCCGTTGACGCCGTAGAGCACGTTCTCCGCATCCGGCGTGGACTTGTCCATGCTTCCGACGAACGTCTTCCAATCGGGCGTCTCCAGCTTCGCGAACGGCGTGAGGAACGCGACCTGATTGTTGAAGGCGTTATGGAAGTACGTCGGGAGCGACGAGGACAGGACGCGGAGGTTCATCTTCCCGTCCTTGTCCTTCCCCTTCGCGGCAGCGTACTGCCGAGGGAAATAAGCGTTGCCGCTGCAGCCGTTGAAGAGGAATACCTGGTACTTCTCCGGGTTCCACTGGAGCCCGTCCAAGGCGTCCATGTCGAGCGCGAGGTTGCCGCCGAGGCCGGAATGCCCCATGTAGATGAGGACGTCCGATTCGGGAAGGGCCTGCCGCAGCGACTTGTGGAACGTCTTGTCCTCCGAGCTGTGCCCGGTGTCGGACAGCAGCATGCGCAGCTTGATGTTCACGCGTTTTCCGCGCCACGAACCGGACTTTTCCCAGACTTGAAGGAAGCTGATGCCGGGCTTGAGCTTTCCGCGCTGCATCTGGAGCTTCCCGTCGTCGCCCAGCCTGAACCCGTTGAGGCTCTCCTGGGCGTTCTCTTTGAAGCCCATGGCCGAGAGCTGGCGCTTGAACCTGAGGAAGTCGCGGTAGGAATCGTCGCGCTCGTTGACCCTGGCGTGGTTGGGGTCGATCTTGTCCTCGTCGGCGTAGCCGAGGAACCACGAGATCGTCATCGTCTCCCCGTTGCCGTTGTCGCCGTAGAGCTTTCCGAAGTTCGGCCAGCGGATCTTCGTCTCGCGGCCGGTCCGCGGACCCTCCGTCTTCGTCAGAAGCCCGTCGATGCGGAGCAGCTCCGCGCTTTCCCTGAGCGAGCAGCCGGGCATCTCGGGATCCCAGAAATAGAAGAAGTCCCCCTCGCTCAAGTAATGCGAGTCGTGCAGACAGCGCCGCCGGCCCGCCTCGGTCCCCATCTCGCCGTTGAAAAACCGGTCCGGGGACAGGGGCATCTTAAGCGCGACCTTGCGCATGGTCTGTCCGAGCGGGAACCACTTCTTCCGGAACACGGCCGGTCCCGCGAAGTTGTAGCGCAGGCGGACGACGCCCTCGCGGATGAGCTTTGAGTCCGTGAAGGCGATGTCGTACGCCATGCTCTCGCCCATCGTGCCGGGGCAGCCGACGCGCTGGCGCTGCCGGCCGCCGCTTCCGGGCCGGGCAACCGTCGCGCACTGATATTGGGCCACAAAGGAGGGCGATTGAAAGAGCCCGACCAGGAATTGCACTTGGTCTTCGACCTTCTGGCGCGCCGCGGCGTAAAGTCGGCCGCCGGCCTTGAGGTCCTCCAGCGCCGGAGCCCGCTCGGCCTCGATTTCGACGATGCCGTTGAACGTGAGCATGACCTCGCTCGAGGTGACGCCGTAGAAGGCGAGCGCCGGAACCGCGATGAACAAGGCGGCGACGAGAAAATGAGCGGAGCGAAGGCGGCGTGCGGCGGCTGTGGCAAAGGGACCCATGCGTCCTCCTGGACGAAGCCGCGCGCGCTGCGCGCGCCGTAGCGACGTCCGATGGATGGATTCTAGAACTTGGAGCCGCGCTCGAGCGTCTGCCGATCGGGCACAATTCGCCGGGAAAGAGTCCTACGCCCTCCTAGGCGCATCGACCCAGAACACGACAGGCGCCTTGATCCGGGCGCATCCGCTCGCCGGGCTCGGGACCGCGCCCGGGAGGCGCGCGCGCCGGTTCAGCGGTCTTTCTCCGGCATCATTCCCGCGGCCCTGACGGAAAGAGGATAGTAGCTCCGGTTTTCCAAGTACCATCTCTGCCAGTCTCCGCGAAACGGAGAGCGCCACTGCTCGTTCTCGTTGTAGGCCATGGCGAGCAGCGCCTCGCCGACGGTGACGCAGGAGAATATCTGGTACGAACCGTCCCGCATCCGCGACGGTTCGCGCTTGGCGTAGACATCGAGCCTTTCGGGACTCGCCCAGAAGGTCCCATAGACGCCATGCGGCTGCTTGGATTCGTCCCGATGGCGGATCCGAAAATGGATCGGCTCGTCGTCCACGAAATGAGGCGCCATGATATGGAAAGCCTGCCAGCTTCTCAGGTAGATGTTCTGGAGCTCTGTCCACGACGCGGCGGCCCTTCCGGGATCGCGGGAGCTCAGGCGCCATAGATGAAACCGCGTACGCGCCCCGACCACCAGCGGATTCTTGTTGCCCGCGTCGTGCCTGACCCACGACTTTCGCCCGTAGACCGCAGAGCCCGTCAGGAACGCGACCCAGAATACCGCGCGTGCGGCGCGCAGCCGGCGCGAGCCGGCCGGGAAGGGGGACCAAAGGAGCGCGTTGGCCATAAGCCGCGATATTGTGCAACACTTCGCCTGGGCCGACTAGGCCCAGAAATATAGGTCTTTCGACCCTTTTTGCTTGCATCCAAACGACATACAGTGTCACAGCTTCTAAATATAGAACGAGGTTCAATGAGACTGATCGCCTTCGCCGCCGCCTTGGCCGCCGCCGCGCCCCTGAACGCCGCCCCTCAAGGCTCGCCTGCTCCCCAGGCCAGCTCCGCCACAGCGACGACGGCCGGCCTCACGCCCGCGACGACGTCTCAACAAACCGTCCCGCCCCCGCCCGCCGGACCCGTCCTTCCGCCGCCCCCGAAGACCGCCGTTCTTCCGGCCGCGCCCCCGCCGCAGGCCCAGGCGTCGTTCACACGCGTGATCCCGGACTCGAGCCTCGAGCAGCCCGGCGAGCGCGGACGCGCCGCCCACACGAACCACATGTTCCTCGCCAAACCCGAAGCCTCGAGCAGCGGTCCCTCGGGCGAGACGCCCGGCTCCCTCGCCTGCATCTACAAGACGGTCTCCGTCAGCTTTCCCGGCTGTTCGAAGAAGGACGCGACCTTGGTCCCGACCGGCGGCTCCGGGATCATCGCGATCGTCGACGCGTTCGACTACCCCACCGCGGAGAGCGACCTGAACGTGTTTTCGGCGAAGTTCGGCCTTCCTCAATGCACGACCGCCAACGGCTGCTTTAAGAAGGTGTACGCGGGCGGCGCGCCGCCCCGGCAGAACTGCGGCTGGGCGCAGGAGTCCGCCCTCGACATCCAGTGGGCGCACGCGATGGCGCCGGGCGCCAAGATTGTCCTCGTCCTCGCCAACTCCAACAGCTTCGCGGACTTGCTCGCGGCGGTAGACGTCGCCAACGGGCTCATCGCAGCGAGCGGCGCCCCCGGACAGGTGTCCATGAGCTGGGGCGGCAGCGAGTTCGCGGGCGAGGTCGGATACGACGGCCACTTCGTCTCGAGCGGAGTCGTCTATTTCGCCGCGAGCGGCGATACCGGCGGCAAGCAGATCTGGCCCGGCGAATCGCCCAACGTCGTCTCCGCGGGCGGCACGGCCGTTCTCCGGGACAGCGCGGGCAACTTCCTCAACGAGGTCGCCTGGACCGGCAGCGGCGGCGGACCGAGCCAGTACGAGTATCGGCCGCCCTACCAGGACGGCATCGCGAACATCGTCGGCATCAAGCGAGGCGCGCCGGACTTTTCCTTCGACGCCGACCCGAACACCGGCGTCTCCGTCTACACCGGCTTCAGGTGCCAAGGCGCGACCGGCTGGCTCGTTTTCGGCGGGACCAGCGTCGCCTCGCCGGCGCTCGCGGGCATCGTCAACCTCGCCGGGAGCCACTACGCCAGCACGGCGCAGCAGCTCGCGGCGATCTACGGCGGCCTGCCGCCGAGCCCGAACTACTCCTACAACTTCCGCGACATCACCTCCGGGACCGCGGGGACGTTCAAGGCGGGACCGAACTGGGACTTCGTCACAGGCGTGGGCAGCAACCAGCGGCTCTCGGGAAAATAGCCGCGTCCGAATCCTAGGGCCGGCTTCGGCTCTGCGGTAGAGTCATCATTCTACGCACGAACCACTCGGCGCTTTCGGCGGCCGCGGCCGCCAAGCCCGCGTGCACCGACGCGAAGTCCGGCCGATACTCCTCGCGCATCCCCGGCCGCTCGATGACCGCGTTGAAGGCGGCGTCCAGCGCCCGCCGCGCCGACGCCTCGCTCGGCGCGCCTTGGGCGCGTTCCCGGTCGACGCGGCTCGCCGTTTCGGAATCCAGATGGACGTTGCGCAGAATCGCGTTCATGAGGTCGGGGCGAGATTGCGCGGCGGCCAAAACCGCGTCCTTCAGACGCTGCGGCACGAAGACGTGCGGCAGAAGTCGTCCCTCCCGATCGAAGGCCGCCGGCGTCAGTGTCGTGCGAAACGGCGCGTTGGGACCGGCAGGGGCGGCGGCCTGCTCCAGCACCCGGCCCCCGTATCCTTTGATATTGAAGACCCGGTCAATGCCGGTCGGGTGCGACGGCACCGTTTCCGGATACCACAGTTGGTGGGCGAGCCAGGACCGGTTCGCACCCGGGAGGACGTCTTGCGCAGCGCGGGCCGCAGACCGCGCGCCGTCCTTTAGAAGGCCCGCGGCGATTGCCAACTCGACCGCACCCATGTCCGCGTCGCTTTCGAGCGCTTTGCTTCGGCCGAAGGCGCTCGACGCAGGATAGCGTCCGCGCTGAAGCACGTGGATGATCTCGTGCGCGAGCACGAACGTCGCTGCCTCGGGATCGGCGACCAGCGTCGCCATGAATTTGAGGTCGGCCATGATTAGATTCCGTTCTCCGCTGGGTGCGACGCCCATCGCGAGGATTGCCGGAAGGTCGCGCACCACCGTGAATTGCGGCGCTGCGACGCGCGCCGTTTCCGAGAGTCTCTGGAGCGCGTCGCGGATCGCGAGACGGCCGTTCACGCACGCGTTCGCGGGCAGGAGACTGCATGCGACCGAATCGGAGACGTGATACGGCGTAAGCTGCAGACGCTCGTAGAGATCCGGAGTGTACTGGGCGCGGTGGACCGGCGGCGAGGCTCCCTCGCCGGGCAGCCGGGGCTGTGGTCCGCGAAGCACGGGCGGGGCGCCGATCAGCGCCGCCACGGGCGCGGGCGAGTCCTTCAGCGGCCGTTGGTTGGTGAAAAGCGCGTCGAGCGCGGAAGCCGAGTTCCCGCCCGAGAGCGCCCGGCGATAGGCGGGCAGGCCGGGCGTCGAGCGCTCGATGCGGGAGCTTCCGCCGGGCGCAACCCGCTGCGCATGCGGTACCGCAGCCGATGGATTAGTCTCGCCGTCGCCGCGATCGCCTCCGCCTTCGCGGTCCGATCGCGCCCGAATTGGGCATTCGAGACGATCCCGGCGCTCTTGCCCCGGCTCCGGCTCGCTAGCGCGGCCGCAGGGTTCGCGCCTCTCTAGCGGCTCATTCGTCGCCCGCGGTGCGACTGGGGCTCGGGTATCGGCGGATGGCGCGGGCGGCGAGGCGATCGCGAGCATCGCCGCGGCCGACAGCAAGCACGTGAAAAGAGAGATCACGCGCATAGGATGGCCTCAGCGCGTCCGACGATCCTGCGTTGATCATCCGGAATTCATCCGGCGAGCCGTCGCCTTCGGCTATCTAACGGGTCTTTCGCAGACCACGACCGTCTTCGTGTCCGCCACGTAGATCGGATGGCCGACGGCGATGCCCGGAGAAAATCCGTATGTCGAGCTCCGGACTTGGCATTTCTCCTTCGCCTCCTCCAGCGTGACGCCCCCGGCGATCACGTACGTAACCTGCCCCTGCTCGTCCATCCGGCGACAGGGGACGGCCCACGTGACGTACCCGACGATGGGATGGCCGACGGCTCGTCCGGGGGGCAGCCCGGTCGAGCGGCTGGTATTCTCGCATTGGCTTCGCGCCTGCCGGATGTCGTCTCCGGAAGACGGGACCCACGTCACCGGACCGCGTTCGCGGCTCGCCGTCGCTAGGATCATCGACGCGTTCCCGATGCGGCTCGCCGCGAAGGCGGTTCCCGCGACTTGAGACTCCACGAATTCCAACGCGCCCGCGGCGCCGGCCGCCGCGCAAAAAGCCGCGGCGCAGAAGAAGAACCTCATTGCTGCCTCCCCCCCTCCTGCCTGGAAAGTATACTCCGAGCGACATATTCGGAGAAAAGACTCATCGGCCCCCCAACGCCTGGCAATGGGCCTGGATTTCCAGCGGGAAAACAGACCCAACTGACCTACGGCATTTTGAAACGCAGGCGCCTGCCCGAAGGACCCTTCCTTCGTTCGACGTTCCGGAGTATCTTGTCCCCTATGTTCTTCCTGCGACTAGCGCTGGCCGCGGCGCTCGCGGCCCCCGCGTCGGCCGCTCAGCCGATCCTGCCGGAAGTCCCGCAGACTGGCGACGAGATCCCGGTCACCGAGGATTTCTTCCCGGTGCATGATCCGACCGCTCTCGACGCGCGCCGCCGGACGATCGCGGACGCCGTCGCGTGCGCCAGGCCGCTCCTCGCCGAAAGCGTGCGCGCGAGCGGCATGGCCGGCCCCGCCACTGATCTAAGCGACGCCGTCTGCGGAAACGCCGCCCCGAAGCTCGCGCTGCTGCTGCGTTGGCGGGGGCTCTCGGCGGATCTCGTCGATAACTACAACCATATCTACATCGCGAGCCGCGAACCCGACGGTGTCCTCGTCGTCGATCCAACGATACGTCAGTTCTTCGGCCGGCGCTCGGCCCCCGCGGACGTCCCGGAGATATTCATCGGGACGCTCCTCGAGCTCAAAGCGCTGTTCGCGCGCAACGCGGAGAGCATGACTTGGACTCCCGGCTTCGACTCGATCTATTTCGACGCGTCGAGAATCCAGAACATGGCCATGGGCCCCCGACGCCGCTCGATGCTCGCCGAACCGAGATCCAAGGAAAACGCCCCTCTCTGGAGATACCCGAAGGCCTGCCTGCCGAATATCTAGTATAATTCTCGTGTTTGAGCCCGTAGCTCAGTTGGTAGAGCACCTGACTTTTAATCAGGTTGTCGTGGGTTCGAGCCCCACCGGGCTCACTCGTTTCTCCGGCGGCTCGCGATTTTTTGGCCCTATCGTCTATCGGCTAGGACACGTCCCTTTCAAGGACGAGAGACGGGTTCGACTCCCGTTAGGGCCACCAACTCTAGCCAATCCTCGTCGGAGAATGCCCCCAAGGCACCGTTCGCACGGCCCCTCAAAAGGCCGTCATTAGCCCTCTGAAGTCACATCCTTCGATCCGCTGGGAGACAGAGCATGGCCGCAATCCCGGCAACGCTAACGCCCGAATCGTTGGAGTGGTCTACAGCCGAACGGTTGTTCATCCTACGCTCCAAGGCTCAGAACTTGAGCCAGGACACGCAAGCGAACTATGGAAGGACCGTAGCGGCCTTCCTGGCCTTTCTCAAGGCCTCGGGCGGTCCTAAGCCAGCGGAGACGCGAGCAGCGCACATCCGGGGGTTTCTGGACTCCCTACAGGCGAAGGGCAATTCCTCCGAAACGGTAGACACCCGCTGGAGGCACATCAAGACGCTGTTTCGGTTCTTGATGCGTGATGGCTTGCTCTTGGTCGATCCAATGGCATCCGTTGAGAGACCGAGACGGGAGCGGAGGCTAATTAAGCCCTTCACGGTCGAGCAGTTCAAAGCGACCCTCTCACAGATCGACACGAAGGACCCGCTAGGCGTCAGAGATAGAGCCGTCTTGCTCATGCTGGCCTCTACCGGGCTCCGCATCTCGGAAGCCCTAGGTCTCAAGATCGCAGACCTGGACCTCGCCAACGATACAGCTATTGTCATGGGCAAGGGTAGACGAGAGCGCCGCGTCGTATGGTGTGAGATTGCCCGTAGAGCCTTGATCGCATGGCTTCAATTGCGGCCGACGGCCAAAGACTCAGATCCAGTATTCTGCAACCGTTGGGGCAAGCCTCTACGGCGGGTCCCATTCGCCCATAGACTCAAGCAGCTTACGCGACTGGCCGGAGTTGCTTCGGATCACTTGGGGCCTCACGCCATCCGGCATATGTTCGCCTGCGAGTTCCTACGCGGCGGGGGCGACCTAATCACGTTGCAGCGGACCCTTGGGCACCGGACGCTAGAAATGACGCGGAACTATCTCAACCTCGCAGATGACGAAGTATTGAGCAGAGCTAGGAGCGTCGGAGTCCTGGCGCATATGGGATTGTTGCCCGGAGAGAAACGCCGGGCGGTAATACGTTAGAGCCCGAGAGGGCGGGAGAAATAATGAAAAAGTCCATGGAAGCGGCAGGCTTCCGTATCGAAGCCACGAAGGTTAAATCAGGAATCGTGCTGCGAGTGTATCCGCCGAAAGGCTATGAGGCAGCGGACATCATGAACGGCTCGAACATACAGTGCTGTCACTCGGACGGTCGGAGGCCAATAGTGTTCGACATCTCGACTGATCCAAATCGCATTGGGCAGGAGATGGGGCCAGCCCAAAAATGACCGATGATGCGAAAATCGCGGAATGCGCCCGATAGGGCAGGAGAAATCATGAAAATCAAAGAAACCGTGAAAGCAAAGTCCGTCAAGGCTGTCCGCGTAGACGCTCTGAGGTCCTACATGGACCCGGACAATGAGTGGCCGCTGTTTGAGGCCTATCGCATCGAAGGATCGGTAGCGAGTCTCGGGCTCGACAACATGGTCCTGGTCGATGCTGATCCCGACAACGCGATAGACGAGGGCGAATTGGCGATCTTCAAGACCGTCGATGGGTTCGAGCTTACCGAATACAGCAAGAGCATCGAGCCGCGTTGCGTCGGGAAAGTGAACTGGAGCTGGCGCAACATTTAACCAACGGGTCCGACAGGGCCAGGAGAACAAAATGAAAAAGCAATCAATGACGGTCGAAGGCTACAAGATCACAGCCTGGAAAGGTGCCGACGGGCTCATGCGTCTGGAAATCGAGAACCTGGCAGGGCGAGACACGATCTCCGGGCTGAATCATCCCTGGGAGCGACTTGGTCTCGACGGACTAACAGAACGCACTACGTTCACGGACAATCCTTTCATCATCGAGAATGAAACCGGGCCGATGGATGGAAAGCGAAATACAGCAAAGTTCCGCCGGGAAGCCGAGCGAGACGCTACGTTCATGGCATGGTCGAATGCAGAGGCGTCGAGTGGCAGCGAAAGAGAAAAGGCCGCAGCCGCGGAGTAATGGTAAAATGCCGTAGGCTCCGACGGAGCCAAGGTAGACCGGAAGCTACCGACAGTGATTTGAGGCCCCATCTTCCGGTGGGGCCTTTCCCTTTTCGGAGAGAACATGGAACCGGCTACCGGCGCAGCATTGATCGCGGGACTTAAGGCGTTGAACGAGATCGTGAAGGGCCGCAAGGATCCCGACGCCTCCTCGAAGCTGCTTGAGATTCAGTCCCAGGTATTCGACTTGGTGAACGAAAACCAGGCGATGCGACAGGAGAACGCTGTCCTAAAGGAGCAGCTTGCACTGCGGCAGGCCGTCGAACTTCGAGACGACGGAGCAATATGGAGAAAAGGGGATCAGGCCGGACACGAGTTCGGCGGATTCTGCCCCAACTGCAATCACGAGCAGGGAAAGCTCATTAAGCTAGGTACCGAGCCTCGTGGTATCCCGATTCGGCGAACCTGTTCCGTTTGCAAGTTCCAGATTAAGGGACAGTGGTGGAAATGAAGCCGCTCACGCGACGAAGGCCGTCCTCCGCTAGAAGGACGGCTTCATTTTTTGGAGACTTAATGAGGAGATTGGATTTGATTTTCTGGGTTGCGCTAGCTTCCGGTTGCGCGATCAATCCGGCAAGCAAAGCAAACGCGGACCAATTGGATGTGCTGGAAAGAAACGTGAGCAGATCCGTCGGACTACGAAAGGATGACTTGCTATTGCGTCTGGGCAATCCGAATAGCTGCACGCCATTGGGAAAAGAGAGTATCGAGTACGCCGCAATCACTCCAACCGAGATACAAATCAATCGGTCCTTCAATAAAAATTTTGGGCGCAATGCCACACGCCCGGAACTTGATTTTTTAAGCAGCGAACTTGCAGGAAAGAAAACCACACCCAAGGACATCTTGGAGGCAATTCAGGAAGGTCAGGACTTTGTCCATCAGAGAGAATCCAATCGAGAAATTTGTGAATGGAACGTAGTGGACCCCTCTAATTTCAAATTACTCGGAAAGGTGCGATTGCAGTTTGAAGAAGGGCAGGTGGCAAAGTCATTCTTCCAAAGAGCCCGATAGGTGTTCTTGGGTTAGAAAAGGCAATCAATGCCAATCGCAAGGACCAAGAAATCACTACAGGCCGCGGGTTGGTTCGTGGACTATCGGAAGGGGCCAATCGAGAGCATTTTCCGTGCAGAGGAAAAGTCAGAGATAAGAGCCGCCATTGGACGCTTGGGCAATCTCCAACAAGCTCTCAAGCTTCCATCTGGCACTAGCTTCGCCGCTATCGTCGAGATTGCCAAGCAGTCCCTTCGCTTGGAAACACGAACTCTAAAGAGCGTGCGACTTGACAGCAATCGCCAACTAGCCGAACGCCATGGACAGGACGATAAGCGACGACGGCAACTGGCTACGCGCATTAGGAAAAAATTTAGACGGGTCAGCATCAGCGGGACAATGGCCAACGACAGAAAGCGGAAACGGTTAGAAGAAATACAAGCAGAGTTCAGAGCGGCCAGCCGGCAGCATGACGGAAATAATCACCTGGGATTTTTCTTTCTTCGACGCATGTCAAGTATGAAGGGCCCAGCTCACCGGCCAAAATTCGCAAGTCCCCAGACTTATTTTATTGCCACTCTCGGGCAATATCTTAGAAGCCTCATTGGAGCCCCCCGCCCTGATAAGGTGGCGAGAATTGCGGCCAGCGTTTTTGATATTCCAAACGATGCGAAACACTTATTGCGCACAAAACAAATTCTGAGGCGCGACCGACCCGCGCGATCGACTTCCCGCCGCTAGACTTCCCTCTCCACGCAGCTCGCCAGAGTGTTCCTAAAATAGCGTGCTTTTGTAGCCTTCAAGAGTTCCGAAATATCGCTTAGACTTGAGACATGACCGAAATCGGTTGTCTTGCCTCAGTCGCAGCGCGGCAGATCGGCGTTTGCTCCCGCACTCTAGCGCTCTGGGCTGAACAGGGAAAAATCAAATCCTTTCGTACCGTCGGAGGCTGGCGACTCTACCCCGAGAGTGAAGTTGTTCGGCTTAGGGCCGCCATGCAGAAAGCCAAATAGAAAAAGCGCCCCAAATCTTGGCGGACGCGGGGCGCTTGAACGAGGAACTATGAAGAGAATAACCGAAGTGCTGAACGAAATCAAGTCGTCGCACCGGGAGATGTTCGCAACGCTCCACGCGGATAATCTAAGGATCGAGAGCCAGATGCGGAGAAGCATCCCCGCGTCATGGCCGCAGGTAATCACGGAAATGATCGCTGAGCGGGGCGCTCGCTGATGGCCTGGATCGAGTCTCACCAGCGCCTCAAATCAGATCCGAAGCTCAAGCGCTTTTGCCGCGTCCTTGGACTGTCCAGACCGCAGGCGATTGGGATGCTCCATGAACTTTGGTGGTACGCCCTCGACCATGCCGAATCGGGCGATCTAAGCGGGCTCGACCGCCGCGATGTCGCGCAGGAAATGGACTATCCAGAGAACCAATCGGACAAGCTCTGGAATGCGCTCACTGAAACGGGGCCTAACGGGGAGTCGGGATTTGTCGAGCCGTCGGGCCAAATCCATGCTTGGGCAGACTATGCAGGCCGCCTCATGCGGGATCGAGAACGGAAGCGTGCGGAGCGTGCGGCACAGCAACCTAAGGCTGTCCGTGGACCGTCCAAGGACTGTCCGGGAAATTCCACCTTAGACCGTACCGTACACAACCCTACCAACCAAAGGACAGCTCCGAGCCTCCAACAGCCTGAGGCCACGGAGCCGCCTTTGCTGACCGTCCCATGCGTAGGCAACGGAACGAAAGACTGGCCCCTAACAACGGCCAAAGTCCGCGAGTACGAGCAGGCCTATCCCGCCGTGAACGTCGAAGCAGAGTGCAGGAAGGCCGCGCAGTGGTGCCGGGACAACCCAACGAAGCGCAAGACAGCGAAGGGAGTCCCCGCCTTTCTCAATCGCTGGCTCTGCAATGCCCAGGACGCCCCAGGAGCCCGCCAAAGGCCGCTAGGCAACGGCAGACCCGCCGATGACACCGAAGCCAAGCTGGCCGCAACGCGGGCCCTTACCGCGTCTCGGGGGCTCTCATGATCGCCATGACCGAAGCCCTGGAGTCCGAGCGCGGCGTGTTGGGCCTTTGCCTGGTCTGGGGCGAGCTGGCTCCCGAGATCCGGGACGCCCTCACTCCCGAGATGTTCCGCGATTCCCGGCACCGGGAAGTGTTCACTTCGGTCCTCGAGCTACTGAAGTCCCAAGGAGCCGTGGACGAGTTGAGCGTTACTCAAGCCCTGAAAGCTGCCGGTCAGTTGGGCGAGATCGGCGGGCCGACCTTCATTGACGAAATCTGCCGGACGCGGATACAGAAAGAGCATTTGAGCTATCACCTCGGGCAAGTGAAGCGGGCCCATTACGCCGACCGCATGGCAATCCTGGCCGGAGAGCTAGCCAAGGACCCTAGCGACGAATGTCTAGCCGAACTTCAAAAGTTGGCGATCCTTCGGAGCCAAGCCGACGGGCAGAGAATTTTTGATCTCTCGCGCAACTTGCCGGACTACTTGGACGCGATGGACAAGGGGCGCGAGCCCACGATTGAAACCGGACTCCAAGAACTAGACAGACTCCTCGGGGGATTAAAGCGGGGCGATCTCTTCACCGTGAGCGCCCGCCCTGGTGGAGGTAAGACCGCGTTCCTAACACGCGTTGCCGTCAACGTGGCAGAGCGCGGGCTTTCGGTCTTGATCTTCAGCACCGAGATGCAGGCAGCGCAGTTTGTCGGCCGCGTTCTTCCAGCAATGGCTGGAGTCTCCGCGTGGAAGTTCCGCAAAGGTTCAATCGCCGGGGATGATCGGCAGCGACTGACGGAGGCGTGCGCCGGAATTCATGGGAAACTGAAGATCCATGTTATCGACAAGGCCCGCCCGGACCTCGGAGACGTTAGAGCTGCTATCGCTCGCGTCAAGCCGGACGTTGTGATTTGCGACTACCTTCAACGCTTCGCCAAGCCCAGGGCCGAGAACACGACCCGCGAAATCGACGCATTCATGACGGGCCTCAAGACTATAGCGATTGAATCGAAGGTGGTCATTTTCTTGGGCTGCCAAATGAACCGAATCGTAGACCGCGACGACGGCGGCACTCCGAAATTATCAGATCTGAGGGATGGGGGCGCAATTGAGGCGGAGGCAGATCAGGTGCTTTTACTCAGCCGAAAGACCAAGGACACGATGGCTCCCGTTACTGAGATCGTCGGGCACCTCGAGAAGAACCGGCACGGATTCACCGGGGCCGTCAGCTTCGCTCTCAATCGCGAATTGGTGGACTTCGGAGAGATGGAGCCAGAGAATGCTCCGAACTTCAAGAAGGTCCCGAGCCATGGCCTAGTCCGCAAGGAAGCAATGGCAGCCGACGCCTACATGAGAGAGAGCGAATGACCGATCTACGCGCCTTCGCTAATCGCTATCGCGTCCGCGACGACGGGACCGGCGATGCGCCGTGGAGTCTCGAGATTCCAGGAGAGTACGGGGCGATCTATCCGCACGGGCGCAACGGGTCGCTCGCTGTTCTCGTTCAGTCGCCGGTCGCGCTCCGAAAGCTGGTAACGCTCGGGCTCAAGGTTGTCCAACGCGGCGACCTTGAAGCCGTTTGCGTGTTCAACCCCGGACAGATCAAAGACGTTGCGGCCATCATCCAGGCCCAGAGGCCAGCATGAAGTTTGAAACATTCCAAAACGTAGAACGCACGCTCAATCCATCTGACCGCGCCGCGGTGGAGTCTGAGAAGTGGAGCGAAGCAACGCCCGCCGCGATCTTCAATATCGTGCGAGGCTACATCGCCAACCTGTTCTTGAAGCACTTGGGGCGATTGCCGACGCAAGATGACTTCGATGGTATCGACCGCGCCCTTTCAGCCGGAGTCTTAAGAGGTTCGCAGCTCGAGGGCATTTTGGAACAGCACCCAGAGGCTGCACGATGGCGGCATAAAGTCAGATTCGAAATGAACATCAACCTGTCCTAAGGAGAACATATGGCCTACGACCGAAACCAAATCGACCAACTCTTTCAACGGATGCTCAGCCGCGCCGGCACGAACGAGGAGCATTCCTTCCTTCAGCCCTATTTCGACGCGGGACACCTTTCCGCCTTCGAGCTAGGACAATTTCTGCAAGGTTCGCCGGAGGCTACCCAGTCTCGCCTATCTCAGCAGCAGACGCAATACGGCGATATCCTGACCCAGGCCAATCAGCGGTTCCTTTCCCAAGCTGCCGACACCGCGAACGCACAGTTCGCCCAGTCCGGACGGCAGTGGAGCAGCGGACAGGGCAACTCAATTCTTCAGGCTGGTCAACAGCTGGCCGCACAGCAGGCCCCGAGTCTTGCCGAATTCTACGGGCAGGGGCAACGGGGATTGAACAATCAGTATTCCGGCATCGGTGATAGCGTCCTCTCTCGGGCTTACGGTCTTAAAGATGAAGCCCGCCAACGCGCCTGGGACATTGAGGATTACTACCGGATGCAGAACGACTACAACGGCTATCTGAACGCGGCGAGCCGAAGAAACAGAACGGGCGCACTCGTTGGGCTTGGCGGAGCGGTAGCGGGCGGATTGATCGGAATGCCCGGGGGACCGATGGCGATGGGCCTTGGAGCCAGCATCGGCAGTAAGGTAGGGCAGTCATTCGGCAGTTTCTAGGAGAAACCATGGGACTAAAATTCCAGCCGCCTAATTTCGCTCAGCCGCAGCAGTATCCAGACATCGCGTCCGGCATCGAATCGATATTCAGCGACTATCACCGGATGAAGATGCAAGAGAGTCAGATGGCTCTACAGGCAGAGCAGTTGAGGGGCCAGCGGTTCAACAACCAGGCCGCAGAGGCGAGTTTCGCCCTCCAAAATCAGGGCCTCACTCCGCAGTTCATCAATGAGCATATGTCCCAAGCTCTACAGCCCGCTCCCTATCAGCAAGCGCCCCAGCCATCATTCAATCTTCAGCCCAATCCAAACATGATGACTCCCCCGCAGGCTCAGCAGCCCTTTCCGATGGCGCTACAACCCCAAGACGGCCAGATCCAGAACTCTCCCGCTCAGGAGCATCCGGGCGTTGGATATCTCCGGCAGGCGGTCGGGATGCACATGCAGCAAGCGCAGTTGGGAATGGCTGGCCAGGTCGCCACAGTGCGCGAGAAAGAGGCGCAAGCCAATCAACTCAACGCCCAGGCGGACGCAATGCGGCAGGGGCCGCGAAGGGAAGTCATTGACGGGATTCCGTATCTGATCACCCCATCGCCCACGGGCCCGCACTATACGCCGATCCCGGACAGAACCCCCGCGCAGTCGGAGCAGGCGGCCCGAGGGTTTGCAGACAAGGCGCAGCAGGCGCATGACATGCTCGCGCAACTAGAGATGTCGGGAGCTAACCCCGGCTCTTTGGAGACGGGCCTGCAATCCATGCTGCCGAATGTGATGCAGTCGGAAAAGATCCAAGGCATGAATCAATCCAGACGACAGTTCATCAACGCCATTCTTCGCAGAGAATCGGGAGCAGCAGTCACTGAATCCGAATGGAGCAATTACGGAAAGCAGTATTTTCCCTCACCGGGAGATTCCAAAGACGTGATGGCACAGAAGGCGAGATCACGCGAGCTGGCAATTGCGAACCTCAAGCAGGAGGGAGCGCGGGTCCCGTCGCAGTATCAGAGACAGAGCCAGCCAGGCAGTGAGGTCCGCGTCCAAATGCCCGACGGCAGCAAGTGGAGCGTTCCGGCGAACAAGGTAAATGAAGCTCTCAAGCGCGGGGCTCGGAGGATCCAGTGAAATACGACCTCTCCGACATCGGGGCCACAAAGGACAATCCCCACGACCTCAGCGATTTGGGCGAACGGCTACACGATTCCCCTTCTCAGGCACCACAGGACGCGCCGGGACTACTCGAAAGCGGATTCTCTGCCATCGCCGCGCCTTTTAGAGCATCGGCAGAAGTGATGCGAGTCGGTGAGCGCTCAGGCCCCGCCTTCATGGGAATGCCTCAACGCCAGCCGCAGAGCCTGGGCGAACGGGCCGGAGACTACCTGGGGCAGAACGCTGGGCCGATGGCCGCGACCATCGCCGCCCAGCCCGCAACGCTTGCCGCCAGCGGGGCCGCGGCGCTAGCCCCATACGCCGGACCGGTCTTAGGTCTTGGGATCGAGGCAGGCGGGACGGGGCTTGCGGCCGGAGTCGGGAGACTTGCTCAAACTGGTTTTCAAAATGCCGGATCGCTCTTAGGCTCCGGCGCTCCGATGGTCAGCCCTTCGGACGCCTTCAACCAAGCGAAGGCCGAAGGAATCGCGACCGCGAAGGGCGTAGGCGTCTTGGGGGGAGCCGTCAAAGCCGGACGGGCCGTAATCCCACCGATCTACAACTACCTCGCGACCTCCAGAGCCTTCGGAGGAATCCCCGAAGCGTCATGGCAATACTTCAAGGACAACGTTGATCGCGTCCTAAGCTATGTCGGGAAGGGACCGGAAACCGCAGACGACATCGCCAACGGACTCAGGACTGCAGTTAGCAATTCGACCCATGAGCTAGAGAACGTCTATCGAGCCGGGGTTAAGAATCTATCCCAGAACTCCCGCGAGCCCGTCCGCGTCAGCACCGAAAGACTCGTGCCGCAGATCCGCGAGGAGATCAATCAGAATTTCGGCTACCTGAATCCCGAGAGAAACGCGGACACGCTCGAAGCGAAGTTCTTTCAGACCAGGATTCTCGACCGACTGGAGAAATATCGCTACTCCGACGCAACCCCGACGCAGATTTACGAATTCCAAAAGGACCTGAACGGATATATCCGCGATCACAAGGGCACGACTCTGGGCGCTGCTTTGCAGAGCGTCAAAGGCATGGTTTCGGGATTCATCAACGAGACTCCGAGTCTTCGACCGATTGCGGGAATCAACAGCGCATGGGCCCAGGCAAAGGACATTGAATCCGAAGCGTCGAAGATGACTAACGCAAACGACCTGATTGGCTACGTCCGCAGAGTGTTTGCCAATCCGAACAGCACTCTACAGAAGCGGGCCATTGAGTCAGTCGGGGCGCAGCTCCCCGAGGTTGCCGGAGAGGTCGCGAACGCTCGAGCCTTCACCGCGGCCGGGGACCTCTCCCCGCTCATGCGTTCGCTTCCAGCAACAGGCTTTAGTGCTGGGCTTGGATTCGGAGCCGTGAAAGCCGGGACGGCAGCACTCACGAATCCCCTTTCTCTCCTCGCCTACGGAGTCGCGCCCGCGTTTTCCCCCCGCGCCTACGCCTATGGATACAAAGCCGCTACGAGTCTCCCGAGGATCCCAGCGGGGCCGTTGAACATCCTTGGAGGACAGGCGGGCAGAGAAGCACTCGCGCCCTACTACAACAGCCAGAGGACGCCATGAACGAGGCCGATACCGAAGCCGCGCCCCTCACAGGCAAGGATCGCTACCTAGAATTCCTGCTTAACCCGGCAGGCGACACGATGAACCGGGAGGAAATCGCCAAGGAGCTAGGCGTTGATCGCAAGACCATCTGGCGATGGGAGAAGGGGGTTGATTGGGCCTGGATCAAAGAGGAGCGCCGGAGACGCTACGCCAGAGAGATTATCGATTTGGATAAGGCCCTTTTCAAAGCCGCGAAGAAAGGAAATATCCGGGCTATCGAGATCGGCTACCAACGCTTTGACGGATGGGTCCCGACTACTGGCCTTGTCTCCAACCAAACGGACTCAGAGATTGAAGCGGAGATGCAGAAGATCATCGAACGGAAAAGGGCAACCGCCGACGCATTGAAGGCAACGAATGACGCCGGATGAGCAGAGGCTAGAAAAGCTCGCCCGCGAGCTGGCCCGCCGAAAGGTTGAAGAACGGCTGCGCTACTTCACCCCGAACGGGGGGCAGCGGAATTTTATCTGTGAGATTTCCAAGCCCGGAGCCTGGCAAGTCTGGAACGGAGGCGGAAACGGATCAGGAAAGAGCTACGGGTCCGTCGCGATCCTCGCCGCGTTCGCCTATCCCGAGCTGGCCAATAAAGAGTTCTTCGGAGCCGACATTTTCCAGAAGTGGCCCCATGCCAAGAGGGCCCGCCTTTGCTCGACTCCAAGAGAGTTGGACAGCATCGGCAGCCTTCAGACCGCAATCAAAGAGCTATTCCCCAAGAACCGATACACCGCCAGGAAGAAAGGCAAGCCGTTTGATTCCGAGTTCATTACCGATACGGGCTGGACTATCGACCTGTTCAGCTACGACCAGGACCCTAGCGAGATGGCCGGGCCTTCAATCGGATTGATCCTATTTAATGAGCCGCCCCCGGAAGATTTGTTCAAAGAAGCCGTCGCTAGAACCAGAGCCGGAGGGATCATCCTCGGAGCCGCTACGTCCCTGTCTGAGAATCCTTGGATCGTAGACGGGATTTTCGGGAAGGCTGACGGAGACAAAATTAGAGTTATCTACTCCGACGTTGAAGCGAACTGTAAGCAGCACGGAATCAATGGGACCCTTGAGCATGAGCAGATAGAAACCATCCTCAAGAGCTACGATGCCGACGAAAGAGAGGCCCGCAAGACGGGCAAGCCCTTGTCCTTCTCCGGCAGGATCTACAAGCAATTTGATCGGAGCGTTCACATTGCCGCGGCCCCGATTATCCCGCCTGAGTTCGCAACCTTCTACATGGTTGTTGATCCGGCCATCGGTAAGCCTTTCGCGATCCTCTACGCATTCGTCGATCCCTCGGGAGTCATCCAGATTTTCAAGGAATGGCCGGAGTTCGAATTTGAGGGCTCCAAAGACAACTCTTTCGGCGTGAAGGACTATGCGGACCTAATCAAGATTCTGGATGACGGGAAAGCAATCGAGAAGCGAATCCTAGACCGCTATTTTGGCAACCAGAGGCGACAGGTCGGCGGGGAATCCCTCAAAGACGAATTCCGGGAGCATGACCTATTCTTTGATGACTCCTACAGCACCGCCGGCGAGGAGAGCGAAGTCGAAACCGGGATTCTAGCGGTGAAAGAGGCCTTAAACTGGAACAGGGACAAGCCTCTAGACGGGATCAATCGCCCCAAGCTGCTTGTCTCGCCAACGTGCCCGAACACCATCAAGGCTCTCGAGAGATGGTCCCGAGATCCGCTGACCGGCAAGCCCAAAGAGAAGTTTAAGGACTTTGCCGATCTAATCCGGTATCTAGTGAAGGCTGACCCGATCTTTGAGCGGCCCAGGGTTTGGAAGCAAGGAGAACGCCCCTTCTACGGACTGAGCCAGCTATGATTGATTCATTGAATCGCGCTCTTGCCTGGGTCGAAAGAAAAAATAATAGAATTGCGTCCATGCCTGAGATTCAACGGAGAACACTCGATCAAGTCCTTGCGGATCTGGAACATGGCGGGACGGGGCCATGGGTTGTGCTAGAGGGCTACTTTGCCATTACCAGCGTTGAAGTGATTCTCGGTAGTGTGAACTTCAATCCTGGGAAGGGTGTTCCAATGAAGGCCTTTCTAAACACGCGGACAGGTGAGATTCGGACCTTCGCCGCTAAGTTCCTAGACGTGCCTGACGCCATGACGTTTGGAAGATAGGATGGGAACGCCCGCTAAGCCGCCCCAGGAAATAGCGCAATCGCAAAAATTCACGAGTGCCCAAGCAACAGCTCTAGTTGAGGCGACAGAGGGGAAGATTGCCGCCGTTCAGCAGAAGCTAAAGGACGTGAATTGGCTTCTGATCGCCATTACTCTCGTGATGTTTGTTGCCATGGTTGGGCTATTCGTAGCGGTTGACGCGATGCTCATTGAGAGTTTTAGGACCAAGGCCAACTCCTATCATGATCTAGTTGAGCGGATCAACAAGCAGACCGATACGATCAAGGATTTGTCCCAGGAAATTGAGCGTCTTAGGGGTCAACTTGCAAAGCCTCTACCCCCAACGACGGTTCCACAGAAGGGCCATGCTTTGCCCCAAGCGAGCGGGAAACCGTAAGCCTGCCGCCTTAGCCATTTCCCAAGGCGTCCTAAGCGAATTCCCCACCGATCCAGCCGCGGCGTTGTGGCTTAGGCCCGAGGGCCCTTGCAGCGCCCTCCCACCATGCTATAATTGAAGTGTTCTCAGTCGCTTGCCCGAAGGGACGTTCTTTTGGGTCCTACCGCAGAAGCCCTTACGGGTGACTGAGAACACGGTAGGGCCCTTTGCTATTTGAAGCGGATCGAGTCACGTCCCCCGACTTACAGATAGGGCGATCAATGAACGGTCCTTCGACGAGAAGTCCTATCGGCTAGGACACGTCCCTTTCAAGGACGAGAGACGGGTTCGACTCCCGTTAGGGCCACCATACATGTCCATCGCCAGGCTGAACGCTGACGGCTGCGCTCAGCGGGATTCGAGCCGGATCGACCGAGCCTCTTCCCGAACGTAGTGGAGCACGGCCGGAGCGAGCACGACTCCGGGGACGCCCACTAGGGCCTCCCCGATCATCACGCCAAGAAGCACCTGCCACATCGGCGTGTCGAGCTGGGAGCCCACGATGCGGCTGTTGAGGAAATACTCCGCCTTGTGCGTCACGATGAGCAGCCCCAACGCCAGGACGGCCGACTGCGTGGAGACGGTCAAAGCCGTCCCCACGATGATCGTATTGCTGATCAGGTTCCCGACGATCGGCAGCAGCCCGAAGATGAAGGTGGACAGCGCCAGGAAAGGAATGTAGGGAATCTCCAGGGTGCGCAGGAATACGACCGTCACCCACATATTGATGAACGAGATCGCCACCTGGGCTCCGAAGATTTTCTCGAATCCCACCATGAAGATGGAAAAGCGCTCCCCCAGCTCCGACGTCACCTGTTCGAACAAGTTGGGGTCGCGCCTCTCGCCGCCCGAGTTCCAGAAAAAGGAAACCGCGGCGAAAATGCCGATGAAAACTTGGAAGAACCGGCGGGTCAGGAATCCGCTGGCGTGCGTCAGCGAGTTCGAGTTCTCTTTGAGCTTGGTGATCAGGAGCACGCGCGCCTGCTCGAGGCTGTTGAGCGGCAAGTCGAACCCGTAGGAATCGGCGAGCGCGTCCAAGCGCGGGATCGCCTTGGCCAAGATCAAAGGCATGCGCAGCAGGGCTAGGCGGAAGAAGACCGATATCGCCCAGGTCATCAGCAGCGCAATCGCGACGAACACCGCCACGGAGAGGAGCCGCGCGCCCGTCGCCGCTACGCGAGCGGGAAACGGTCCGATCTTTCCCCTTTCCCGCTCCGCCGCGTCCTGCCGGAGGCTCCGCTGGAGGAGCCAAAGGAACAGTCCGCGGCCCGTGGCGTTGAGGATCATGTAGGCGATCAGCCCGGCCAAGAGCGCCGGACCCAGGTCCAGCCACACGACCAGCACGGCCGCCGTGAACATGAGACCGTAGGCGATCCTGCGCGGGAGAGGGAGCCCCAAGGAGGACGTCATGGCAAGGCGCGCCGGAGGAACGCTGACACCGCCGGCGCGTCGCCGTCGACCGCGACCATGGTCATATAGGGAACCCCAGCAGTGTATACCATCGGAACCGCCCACATGCAAGACCCCGGATTCCTCCGAATTGGCGCGTCGCGCATCGTCGGTTTTATTATAATGCCAGCGTGAAGACGCCGCTTCGGATCGTCCTCGTCGGCGCGAACGGGCGCATGGGCCGTCGCGTGGCGGATTTGGCGCGCTCCGATTCCCGATTCCAGCTTGTCGCCGGAGTCACCCGCGGAAACTTGAAGGAAAACCTTCTTTACCCGCTCATCCTCGCGGACGAATTGCCCTATCACCTGGCGCACGCGGACGTCCTCATCGATTTCTCCGCTCCGTCGCCGTCCCTCGCCTTCGCCCAGGCCGCGGCCAAGGCGGAAAAGGCGGCGGTGATCGGCACGACGGGATTCACGGACGCCCAACGAACCAAGCTCCAGAAAGCGGCGAAATCCATTCCTGTCTTTCTGTCTCCCAATTTCAGCCTCGGCATGAACCTGCTGTTTCGGCTGGCCGAGCGGGCGTCGGGAGCGCTGGGCGACTACGATCTCTCCATCCACGAGGCCCACCATTCCCTGAAAAAGGACGCTCCCAGCGGCACGGCCCTCAAGCTCGCGCAAGCCGCGCGGCGCGGCCGGCCCAACGCGGAGATTCCCATCACGAGCGTGCGCGCGGGCACGATCGTCGGCGATCACACGCTCACGATCGCCGGACCGCAGGAGCGCCTCGAGCTGACCCATCGCGCCGAGTCGCGCGACGCCTTCGCCCGCGGAGCCCTGCACGCGGCTCTGTGGATCGCCGGCCGCAAGCCCGGCCTCTACGATATGCAGGACCTCTTGGGGCTCGAATGAAGCGCAAGAGCGGTCTCCTCGCCTGGATCGAGGACACCTTCACGGATGAGGAGGACCCGAACGAGCCGTTCTACGATCCCGTCCATATCGGCGGCGCGGTCGTGATCACGCTGACGGCGATCGGCTGCCTCTACTGGCTCCTCTGGACCCTGCTCGTCTACGAAGGCGGCCTCTTCGTCAAGCTCCAGGCGGCCGCCCTTCTCGTTTTCACCAAGACGACGCTCAAGGACCTCGGCTACGAGGGCTATCCGTACGCGATGGGTCAGTTCGAGGGATGGATCGGCAACGTAATCGCCCTGGCGCTGACGGTCGCGGTGGTGGCCGCCCTTCGACACGCATATCTCCATGCGGCGCGCGCGCACAAAGCGAAAGTCTAGGCCGCGCCGCCGGACGGCGGGCGCCCGCGGCGCGAGGGCGCCCTACTCCGTCAACGCGAACCTGTCGAAGCTGCCTCCGTATCTCTTCGTCGAGCTCGACCGCAAAAAGCGCGAGGCGATCGAGCGAGGCGTCGACATCATCAATCTCGGCATCGGCGACCCCGACCTCCCGACTCCGGCGCTGATCGTCGACCGCATGGCCGAGGCGATCCGCAGACCGGAGCACCATCGCTATCCTTCCGGAAAAGGATCGGGCGAGTTCCGCGCGGCCGTCGCGCGCTATATGGATCGGAAATTCGGCGTGAAAGTCGATCCCGCGACGGAGGTTCTCGCGCTCCTCGGCAGCAAGGAGGGCATCGGCCACCTGCCCCTCGCCTTGGCCAGCCCCGGAGAGACCGTGCTCGTGCCGGACCCCGGCTATCCTCCGTACCTCAGCGGCACCGTCTTCGCGAACGCGATCCCGCGCCGCTTCGTACTTGAGGAAAGAAACGGCTTCCTCCCCGATCTCTCCGAGCTCCCTCCGCGCGCCCGCCTGCTCTTTTTGAACTATCCGAACAATCCTACCGGCGCGACCGCGACGCTCGAGTTCCTCGAGCGCGCCGTCGCCTGGGCCAGGGAGAACGGAACGTGGCTCGCGTACGACGTCGCCTACGTGCAGGCTTATTACGACGGACGCCGCCCGCCGAGCGTCCTGCAGATCGCCGGGGCCAAGGACGTGTCGATCGAGTTTCATTCGTTTTCCAAGACCTATCAGATGACGGGTTGGCGGGTAGCTTGGGCCTGCGGCAACGCCAAGGCGATCGCGGCCCTCGCCCAGGTGAAAGACAACGTGGACTCCGGCGTATTCACGGCCATCCAGGAGGCCGCGGCATGGGGCCTCGACCACGGGGACGCCGAGGAGGAGACCATGCGTCGAATCCAGGGCGCCCGGCGCCGGCTGTTCTCCGAGGGGCTCAGATCGCTCGGCTGGGGCGTGTTCGAGAGCTCGGCGACATTCTATCTGTGGTGCCGCCCGCCGAAAGGGACGCCGTCCGACGTCGCGGTGGCGCGGCTTCTCGAGGAGGCGGGAATCGTGGCGACGCCGGGTCACGGCTTCGGCGCCGGGGGGAAGGGCTATGTCCGCTTCGCGCTCACCCAGCCGGAGAACCGATTGAAGGAGGCTCTCGCCAGGATGGCCAAGGTGGCCTGGTGAACGCGGCGCGGTGAAGGCGTATTTGTCGCTCGGCTCCAACCACGGCGATCGCCGCGGCCGCCTTCTTCGCTCCCTCGACGCAATCGCCGTCCTCCCGCGCACTCGGCTGCTGCGCGCCTCCTCGATCTACCAGACGCGCGCCGTCGGCGTCCGCGGGCAGCGCGATCATTTCAACTGCTGCGCCGAGCTCGAGACGTCGCTGAGCCCGATGGGACTTCTCGTCGCCCTCAAGCGCATCGAGGCGGCGGCGGGACGCCGGCCGGGGCCGCGCTGGGGAGCTCGTCCGTTGGACGTCGACATCCTGTTCTACGGCAGGATACGGGTGGACGGTCCGTTCCTGACGATTCCCCATCCCCGCGCGCTCGAGCGCCGGTTCGTCCTCGTCCCCCTCTGCGAGTTGGTCCCGCGATGGTCCCCGCCCGCGTACCCGCGCCGCAGCGTCGCCTGCTGGCTCGAGCGCCTGTCGCCCGAACGCCAGCCCGTCCGCCGCGTCTGAGTCCGGGCAAAGAAACAGCACAGAAAAGTCTCCGGCATCGCACAGGACGCGAGGGCATGCTATTGAAGATGAGGATCCCCTCCTGTCGTTCGACGACGCCCGCAATCGTCGCCGCCGCCATGTCGCTATCGATTACCGTCGGAGCGGCCAAAGGGCCGCTGGATCCGGACGGAGCGTTACTTTCAATCGGCACCGTCGCAAGAGTGGACGGCGCTAACGGGATCGGCGCGATGGCCGCCTCGGGAGCCGTCGCGCCCCCCCTCTTCGATCCCCAACCGCTGCCGCCGGCCAAGCCGCGCTGGAGCGACGTTCCGGACGTCGGCTTTGCCGTCCCGGTCGACGACGTCGTGGAAAACCCGGCCGAGGCGACCGGCAGCCCGGACCAGGTCGGCGCGGAACAGTCCGCCGTCGCCGGCGATGCGAACCGGCCGGAGGGCTCCGTCCCTCGGTTCGACGCCCCCCGCAGGTCCGATCCTCCCGCAAAAAAAGAGCTGCTCGCGGGCGAACGGGCGCTCAAGCTCCGGGATTACCGCCGCGCGGCCGCGGCCGCTAGCCGCTCGATCGAACTTCATCCCGAGAATCCCCGAGCGTACAACCTACGAGCCCTCGCCAATATCTTCCTGAAGGACTACAAGGCCGCGATCGACGACGCCCGGGCGGCGAACCGCCTGTTTCCGCACAACGCCTCCGGCCTTCGAAGCCTCGCCTTCGCGGAACTCCGGCATGGCAACATGCGCGAGGCCGTGGAGGTCGTCACACGGTCCATCCACGTCAATCCAGCCAACCCCCTCAGCTACGCGATCCGCGCCTATGCCGCGGACGCCCTCGGAAACCGTGCCGCCGCCGCCTTCTGGATGGGGCGCGCCGCCGAGTTGGAGCCGGCGTTCGCCGATCGCCTCAAGCGCGCCCGGGCCGGCGGATCGATCTACGATCCCACGGAAAGCGACGAGGACCTTTTGAGGCCCGAGTCCTCGCCGGCCCATGCGCCGCAGCCGCGCTCCCCCTTCTCCACTCCTATCGGCGCGGCGCTGCTTGCCGGCGCGGCCGCCCTTGTCTGGCACCGGCGCACCGAGATCTCCCACGTCCTAAAGCGGCTTCGCGGCGCCCGCATAAGCGCCCTCTTTTCGGCCACGTCTAGGCGCATCGCGGGGCGATACGAGCTGGGGCGCGTCATCGGCCGCGGGGGCATGGGCGTCGTCCACGAGTCCATGGATCACCGGCTGCAGCGCGTCGTCGCGATCAAGAAGATGACCGAAAACCTCTCCTCGCTGGACGAACGCTGGCGCACGCTCTATGTGAATGAGGCGAAGACGGTCGCGTCCCTGCACCATCCCGCCATCGTCCAGATCCACGACACAATCGAGGAGAACGACGAGCTTTATCTGGTCTTCGAACTCGTGACCGGAGAGACGGTGCAGCGCCTTCTGGCCAGGCGCGGCTGTCTGTCGATCGAGGAGACTCTCGACATCCTTCGCCCCGTGTCCGAAGCGCTCGAGTTCGCGCACTCGATGAACCTCGTTCACCGAGACTTGAAACCCTCCAACATCATGATCACGGAGACCGGCGGCGTGAAGCTCATGGATTTCGGCCTCGCCCGCTCCGTCGCGTCTTCGGGTGCGCTGGACTATACGCAGACGGCATACGGCACGCCGTGCTACATGGCGCCCGAGAGCGAGCAGGGAACGGTATGCCGGGAAGGAGACGTCTACGCCCTGGGGGTTTGCGTCTATGAGATGCTCACCGGCGCTCCGCCCTTTCCTCCGAAGCCGCCGGCGCTCGCCAAGGAGCAGATGAACTTCCCGCCCGCGACGTTTCGGCGCCAGGACCTCCCCAAGGAGATCGACGATCTGATGGTCCGAGTCCTGCAGCCGGATCCCAAGCGGCGCCTTCGCCGTCCCCGGGAGATCGTCGCCCAGCTCGAGACCGCATTGAAGGCGGGCACGCCGACTCCCGTCTGACGACTCTTAAGCGTCGCTTCACGATCGATTCACGATTACTCACTGTCCCCAGCGCGGCGCAGTCCGCTATCATGACTCCGCAGCCATGGAGAACGCATGAGACTCTCGATCCTCGCCCCGCTTTTGACCTTTGTCCTCGCCTCCGCACCCGCGCTGTCCGAGGAGCCGCCTCTCATCCTTCGCCGCGCCGAGATCTTCGGCCGAGCACCGGACGTCGACGCTCCGAACGTGCGCGTCTGGACGCTCCGAAACAACGGCGTCGGCCGCACGAATCTAGTCGAGATGCTCGGCTGCCTACCCCTGCACCGCCACCCGGACGCCGACCACAGCCTTCTCGTGCTCCAGGGCCGCGTCGAGGTGAAGGCCGGCGGCGTGAAAACCGTCCTTTCGGAAGGGGACTACATTACCATCCCACCCAACGTCCCCCACGGCTACCGGGTGATCGGGGACCGCGCGCTCCTCATCAGCGCCGACGCGCCGTTCTATCGCAAGACGGAGCCGCTCTCTCAGGACTGCGGGTTCCTCGACGAGCCGTGAGCCCCCTGGCGCGGCGCGCCAGGGGGCTGGCAATCTCGGCCTACTTCGCCTGAGTCTGCGCCGGCGCGCTCGACTTGACCGGACACATCCCGCTGCTGCACCGACCGGCGAAGAATCCGCCGATGCCGCCCAGCAACAGGAGTCCCGCCGCCGCGAGGGCCTTGCCCCCGCAGCATTTTCCCTTCGTGCAGCACTCCTTGCCGCCGTCCTTGCCTTCCTGGGCTTCCATGGTCGCGCCTCCTATCCTCATATATACCATCCAAATGGATGGTTTTGAGAGCAAAAAAAATCAAGTCTTGTACGCTTTCAGATACCGCACCGCCATTTTGCGCGCGTTGTCCAGCGGCTGAGTCTCCTTGTTCGCCTTGCTGACCAAGGTGGCGCCTTCGAACAGAGACAGGATCGCCTCCGCCGATTCGCAACACTTCATCTCCTTGCGAAAGTATCCCTTGGCGCGACCCCGTTCCAGCGCGCCCGCCAGCAGATTGGTCCAGTCCTTGAGATGCGCCGACACGCGCAGGCGGATCTTCTCGTAATGGTCGCTCAGTTCCTGCGCCAGGTTTCCGACAAAGCAGCCGCCCTTGCAGCTGTTGGCTTCCATCCCTTCGGCGACATCGGAGAACATGCCTTCCACGAGTCGGATCGGATCCTCGCCCTTGGAGAATCTCTCCTCCATCCCGGCGCGCATCTTGGCCGCGGCGTAGTCGAATACAGCGAGGCCGAGCGCCTCCTTGGTCGGATAGTAATGGAACAAGTTCGCCTTCTTGAGCCCGGCTCCCGCGGCAACGTCGTCCATGCTCACGTCGTTGAAACCCCGCGCATGCATCAGCGTGAAGGCGGCGGACAAGATCCGCTCTCGGGCCTCGAGGTTCGGCGTGCGGCTCATATTAAACCATCCACATGGTCAGTTTAACCGATAGCCGAGGAGATGTCAATACCCTTTTTCATTTTCGCCGCCGCGCGGATGGGTTATACTCTTGGCCGATGGCCCGGCTCACGTTGGCGATGGCTCTGCTCCTCGCGGCCTGCGCGTCCCCGTCTTCCCGGATCAAGGCGCGGCAGTCCAAGTTCGACGCTTTCCCCGAGGCCGCCCGCCGCAAGATCCGCGGTGGAGACATCGAGGTCGGATTCACGCCGGCCATGGTCCTCATCGCTCTCGGAGAGCCGGACCGGAAGGAGTCCAAGTCCGACGGCCGGATCAACCGCGAGGTCTGGACGTATCGTTCCCCCCAGCCTTCCGGCTCCCTCGCCGGAGGCATCGCCATGAGCGACCCTCCCTCGAAAGCGCGCCTCCCCGCGGACGAGCGGGCTCGCGTGATCTTCGAGTCAGGTCTTGTGACGGACTTCACGACCCGGGACCGGTAGGCGCGATGAACCCCTGGGAGGTCCTCGGCAGCGCCAAGGTACCCGGCGGCTCGGAGACGCTCACCCTCCATCGGCGCGGCGACGAGTACCTGATCAAGGTGGACGGGCACCTGCTGATGGACAATCGCGCTCACGCGTCCGAGGACGCGCTGGCGGAACTCGGCTGCCGGAAAGCCGGCGCCCTCCGGAAGCCCCGGGTCCTCGTCGGCGGCCTCGGGATGGGATTCACTCTCGCGGCCGCGCTGCGCCGCCTGGGAGCCGGGGCGAAAGTCGACGTGTCCGAACTCGTCCCCGAAGTGGTCGAGTGGAACCGCGGTCCGATCTCGCATCTCGCGGGCCGTCCGCTTCAAGACCCTCGCGTCGAGGTCCACCCGCGCGACATCGCGCTCATTCTTCGGGAGCGCCGGGACGCCTACGACGCCATCCTGCAGGACGTGGACAACGGCCCCGAAGGGCAGACCTTGAAGGCGAACGATTGGCTCTACTCGGACGCCGGCCTCGCCGCCGCCGCGTCCGCCTTGCGGCCGGCGGGCGTGATCGCCTTCTGGTCCTCCAAGCCGAACCGCGATTTCGTGAAGCGCCTGCGGAAGGCGGATTTCGAGGTCGCGGAGTATCCCGTGCGCAGCCGCGGAGGACGGGGCACCCACTACGTCGTCTGGACCGCCACCAAACGCTAGGGCTCTGGGCGATTGCCGGGGTGCGGTCTAGAATGGTACAATGGCTCGTCGGAGCGCCGTCGGAAAACCCATTCCAACCCCCATGGCAGAGCTCGCCAAAGTAACCACCGCCAAGCTCACTGAAATGAAGCAGAAGGGCCAGCGCATCACGGCCCTGACCGCGTACGACGCGCCCACCGCCAAACTCTTGAACGAGGCCGGAGTCGACGTCATCTTGGTCGGCGACTCGGTCGGCAACGTCAAGCTCGGCTACGAGAATACGATCCCGGTGACGCTGGAGGAGATGATCCACCACGTCCGAGCCGTCAAGCGCGGCAACTCGCGCGCGCTCCTCGTCGCCGACATGCCGTTCCTGACCTACGAGATCGACGTCAAGGAAGCCGCTCGCGCGGCGGGCCGACTCATCAAGGAGGCCGGCGCCGAGGCCGTCAAGCTCGAGGGAGGCATCGAGATCGCGCCGACGATCAAAGAGCTCCTCCGAATCAACATCCCCGTAATGGGGCATCTGGGCCTCACCCCCCAAGCCGTCCACAGGCTCGGCGGCTACAAGGTCCAGGGACGGCGCCCGCAGGAAGCGGAGAAGATGCTCACAGACTCGCGCATCCTCGAGGGCGCGGGCGTGTTCGCCATCGTCCTCGAGGCGATTCCCGCCGAGCTCGCCTCCGAGATCACCCGCAAGGTCGCGGTACCGACGATCGGCATCGGGGCGGGCGCGGAGTGCGACGGGCAGATCCTCGTGTCCGACGACATGCTCGGGATGGGCGACCAGATCTCACCCAAGTTCGTCAAGCGCTACGCGAACCTCCGCCCGGAGATGCTCAAGGCGGTGCAGCAGTACGTGAAGGAAGTCCAGGACGCCGCGTTCCCAGGTCCTGAGCACGCCTATACTCGCCCCGCGGCGAAAGCGCAACATTGACCGCGTTCTTGGTCCTCGCCGGCCTCCTGCTCGTCCTCTTCCTCGCCGCGTGGTACGGGTCCCATTTTCTGTTCCATCCTCCGTTCATGCTCAAGATGGATACGTTCCCCGATAAGTTCGGGCTTCCCTACGAGAAAGTCTCGTTCAAGACGGAAGACGGCCTGACGCTGGCGGGCTGGCTGATCCCGTCGGCGCGGCAGACCGATAAGACGGTGATGATCTGCCATGGCTGGGGCGACAACAAAGGCGACGTCTTGGAACGGCTGCATTTCCTCGCCAAGGAGTTCAACCTGTTCCTGTTCGACTTCCGCTTCCACGGCGAGAGCGAGGGCCACATGACGTCGCTCGTCTACTACGAGACGCGCGACACCAAAGCCGCCCTTGAGTTTCTCGCCCGGGCGAAGCCCGCCTGGCGCCGCAACCTCGGCACGTTCGGCCATTCCATGGGCGCCACGCTGGCCATCTGGGCCGCCTCGACCCATCCCGACGTCAAGGCGGTCGCGGTCGAGTCGCCCTTCGCATCGTTCAACGAGGTCGTGAACCAGTTCGCCTGCGTGAATTACCATCTCCCCTACTTCCCGTTCGGCGTGATGACCTTGGCCATCATGCGCTGGCGCCTAGGACTCGATCCCGAGCCGTTCAGCCCGATCTACCACGTCGGCAGGATTTCCCCCCGCCCCACGTTCTTCATCGCGGGCGAAAAGGACATGCTGATGCCGCTCGAAGTGGTGCGGAAGGTCTACGAAAGATCCGGCGAGCCGAAGGCACTCTGGACGGTCGCCGGCGCCGCGCATCGCTTCTGCGCCGAAGTCGGCGGAGCGGAGTACCAGCGGCGACTCATCGAATTCTTCGCGAAGGCCCTATGAAGCTCCTGCGCCGCGCGTCGGAGGCCGTCCGATTCTCGGACGATGTCCGGCGCCGCGGACTCAGCCTCGGCTTCGTGCCCACGATGGGCGCCCTGCACGCGGGGCATCTGTCCCTGATCCGCAGGGCCCGCCGGGAGAACCACCGCGTCGCCGTCTCGATCTTCGTCAACCCGCTCCAGTTCGGACCGACGGAGGACTACAGCCGCTATCCCCGCCCCGTTTCCCGGGACACCGCCCTGTGCAGGAAGGCCGGGGCCGACGTGCTTCTCCTGCCGGAACCCGCCGCGATGTACCCGGAGGGATTTGGCACGCACGTCGAGGTCGAGGGAGTCTCCGATACCCTGTGCGGTTCCTTTCGCCCCGGACACTTCCGAGGCGTCGCGACCGTCGTCCTCAAGCTGTTCAACATGATGCGGCCGCACCGCGCCTATTTCGGCGAAAAGGACTACCAGCAGTTGACGATCCTACGGAGGATGAGCCGGGACCTCAACGTCCCGATCGAGATCGTGGGCTGCCCGACCGTGCGCGAGGCGGACGGCCTCGCCTTGTCGAGCCGGAACGCATATCTCGCGCCCCACGAACGGGCCTGGGCGCCGCGCCTGTATCAGGCGCTGTCCGCCGGCGCGGCGTACGCCCGGACGCATCCCGGCGACGCGGCGGGAGGGCTGCTCAAGACGGTCCGGGCGGGCATCGACACCATCCCCGGCGCTCGCCCCGATTACGTCGCCCTTGTCGACGCCGCTTCACTGGAGCCCGCCAAGCGCCTCCGCGGCGAGTTGAGGCTGCTCGCGGCGGTCCGAATCGGCAAGACGCGGCTGATTGACAATATTCCGGTCATTTGTAAAGATAAGGCCCGCTCCCGATAATGGCCAAACGCAAGAAGTTTTGGATCGATCCACCCATCCAGACGCGCATGCTGCGCTTCGTCGTGGGCATGATGGCGGTGAGCCTGCTCGTCGCTTACTTCAGCATGGACCGCGGATTGGAGCAGGCCGCGGCCCAATCGGAGCGGGCGTTCATCTCGGTCGGCTGGGCGCGCGACGCGCTCCTCGCCCCGTTCTATGTCGCGTTCTTCACGACGCTGCTCGCCGGCGTGGTCATGACGGTGCTGTGGTCGCACAAGTACATCGGCCCGCTCATGGTGCTGACGGCCGGCATCCGGCGCATCCGCGAGGGAGACCTCACGGGCGAAGAGAAGACGCGCGACACCGACGAGCTGGTCGGGCTCGTGCAGGATTTCATCTCGATGCGGGACGCGCTGCGGCGCAAGGCGAACCACGACCGGCAGGCGGTCTCCCGCGTCGAGGAGCGCCTTGAGACGATCGTCTCCAAGGCGAAGTCGGGCGACTCCTTGCGCGACGAGGTCCAAGCCATCCGCCACGAGCTCAAGACGCTCGGCTCCTTCTACAAGCTTCAATGACGACGGTCCGCGAGGCGGCGGGCACCCTCGTCATCCATCGTCACGAAAGCCGCGTCCTCGCCGGAAACGCCCTCGGGGATCCGACGGTGCGCGATCTCTACGTATACCTCCCCCCCGGCTACGAATCGGAGAAGGACCGGACGTATCCCGTACTCCTCGGCCTCTCCGGCTTCACGGGCACGGGCGCGTCGATGTTCAATGTCGACCCGCTGGGCGAGGATTTGAAGCGCCGCATGGACCGGCTTGTCTCTTCCGGGAAATGCCAGCCCGTCATCATCGCGGCGCCGGACTGTTTTACGCGGCTTGGCGGAAACCAATACATCAACTCCTCGGCGACCGGAGCCTACGAGGACTATCTGGTCGATGAGATCGTCCCGTTCGTGCGCAAGACGTACCGCGCGGGCCGCTTCGGGGTGTTCGGCAAGTCGTCCGGCGGCTACGGTTCGATCGTGCTCGGCATGCGCCGACCCGAGGTCTTCGAAGCGCTGGCGGACCATTCGGGCGACTCCTGCTTCGAGCTGAGCTACATCCCGGACTTTCCGAAGGCGCTCGACTCGTTCAAGGACGCGGGAGGGCCGAAGCGCTGGCTCGAGAAATTTTGGGCGAACCCCAACCGCCAGATGAAGAAGAATCACGCGGCTCTGAACATGCTGGCGATGGCGGCGCACTACTCGCCGGAGCCCAGCTCGCCTCATCTCGGCGTCGAATTCCCCTTCGACCTCGAGACCGGCAAGTTCAAGCCCGACGTGTGGAAGCGCTGGCAGGTGTGGGACCCCGTGAATATGGTCGAGCGCTACGTCGACAACCTGCGCAGGCTGCGCTTGATCTATATCGACTGCGGTTCAAAGGACGAGTTCGCCCTGCATTGGGGCGCCCGGGCCCTTGTCGCTGCGATGCGCCGCCATCAAATCCAGCCCCATCACGAGGAATTCGACGACGGCCACATGAGCATCGCCTACCGTTACGACGCGAGCCTTCCATTGCTCGCGAAAGCGCTCCAGTAGGAGCCCTTAGCACCACGTCCGCGGCGTCTTCGTCGTCTGACGCAGGCCTTCGTAGAGTGCCACAGACGCGGCCGTCGACAGATTGAGGGAACGCACGCCGTCTCCGATCGGAATGCGGTACGCGCGATCCTCATGCCGCTTCAACAGAGACTCGGGCAGGCCGTGCCCCTCGCTTCCGAACACGAGATAGCTGTCCGGATGATACGGGGCCGCCCAAAAGGACTTCACCGCTTTCGTCGAGAAGAGGAGAATCGACGCGTCCGCCGCGAGTGTCCTCATGAAATCGTCGAACGACTTGTGTTGCATGAGAGCGAGCTTGGACCAATAATCGAGGCCCGCCCTGCGGATCTCCTTGTCGTCGAGGCTGAATCCGAGCCTGCCCACGAGGTGCAGTGTCGTGCCGGTGGCGACGCAGGTGCGGCCGATGTTGCCCGTGTTCCAGTGGATCTCCGGCTCGACGAGAACGATGTGCACGCGACCATGATACAAAAACGGTATAGTGCGCCGATGCACGAGCTAGGCCTCGTCTACTGCGCGGCTGTCTGGGGCTCGACCTTCTACCTCATCAAGGACGCTCTCGCGTCCATCGACCCCGTGGCCATGGTGGGCTACCGATTCGCGCTGTCCGCGCTCCTGCTGCTGCCGATCGTCTTGAGGAAGGCCTCGCCGCTTAGGCACTTTAAGGAATCGGCGTGGCTCGCGCTCCTCGTCGCGATCCTGCACGGCACTCAGACGGTCGGGCTTCGGTATACGAGCGCGTCCAATTCGGGCTTCATCACGGGGCTTTTCGTGGTCTTCGTCCCGGCGTTTCTGTTTCTCTTCCTCAAGAAGCCCCCGACTCTCTCGCAATGGGCGGGCGTGGCGCTCGCCGTGGCGGGTCTGTGGGTCATCACCGGAGGGCCGCGCGGCTTCAACCGCGGAGACGCGCTCTCGCTCGTCTGCGCGATGGCCTACGCCGGGCACCTCTTGGCGACCGACCTCTACGTCCGCGCCGACGCCGACATGGTCCTTCTCGCCTTCCACCAGTTCTGGATGACCGGGGTGGGCTGCCTCGCGCTCGCGGCCGCGTTCGGGCTCTCGCTGCGGGTCGACTCGGCGAGGGCGGCGGGCGTGACCGTCTTTCTGGCTTTGGTCCCGACCATCTCAGCCTTCTTCGTGCAGATGGCCGCTCAAAAGCGCGTCGCGCCGGTCAAGGTCGCCCTGCTCTTTTCGTTCGAGCCCGTCTTCGCCGCCGGCTTCGCGTGGACGCTGGGCGGCGAGGCCTTCCGGCCCTCCGGCGCCGTCGGCGGCGCCCTCATCGTCGCGGGCATGGCGGTGAGCGAGCTCTCCAAGCTCGATCTGCTCAAGGGACGAAGGAAGGAAGTCCTCCCGGTCTGACGCTCGATGAGTCCTGCGCGCACTAGGTCCCTGGACCCTATCTACGAGTCTTCAAAAAAAGGCATCTTGGATTCATGAACAGCCGCCCGGCCCTTCTCTCCCTCGCGTTGTTGCTACTCTCCTGTCCCAAGTCCCGCGGAGAATTGAGCCCGACCGAGCTTGGAGCGTCGTTCGGAATCGTATTGGCGGCCGCCCCCGCGGTCGGTCCCGGCAGGACCGCGGAAGGCGAGCTCAAAATCGTTGACCGCCCGATCCGCTTCGGGCCGCAGCGCACCCGCGACACGCTCGAGTACATCCGTCGGCACTACGACGCGAACGCGGCCGACATCGCGATCCGCCCCCGCATGATCGTGCTCCACGACACCGAGTTCACGACGCTGAGCCAGTCGTGGAACTACTTCGACAATGAGGCGCTGAGCGGACGCGCGGAGATCGCGGTCGGCGGCCGCGTCAACGTCTCGGCCCAATTTCTCGTCGACCGCGACGGCACCGTCTATCGTCTCATGCCGGAGGACCGCATGGCGCGGCACGTCATCGGCCTCAATCATTGCGCCATCGGCGTCGAGAACGTCGGGAAGGTCAACACGCTGACGCCCGCGCAGGTCGAGGCGAACGTCCGGCTCGTGCGCTATCTCAAGGCGAGGTTCCCGGAGATCGAGCACCTCATCGCCCACGCGGAGTACCAAGTTTATAAGCGCTCGCCGCTGTGGAAGGCGCTTGTCCCATATCCCCCGACCGGGAAGTCCGATCCCGGCAAGAAATTCATGGCCGAAGTCCGAGCGAAGCTCAAACGCGCCGGGCTCGTCCTACGCTCGCGCCCGTAGGGACGCGTCCTTCGCCACGCCGAAGAGCCACAAGACGATGCAGGGCACGAGGCCCGCGTTCGCGGCGACCATGCCCGCGGCCGAATCCGCCGCCGCCGCCGCGGACAAGCCGATGCCGAAGGCGACGACTCCGTAGCCGGCAACCGTGGTCCGCCGATCATAGCGGCCGCTCGTCTCCGCGATCATGATCCAGGTAGCGGCGGTGTACAAGGCGTTGGCGATGCCGCCGGTCAAGAGGACGGCGACGCGATGCTGATGGAGAAACTCGAAGGGAGCCTCGATCAACGTGGGCAGAACGGACATCTCGATCCCCTGCGCGTTCAGATCGAACGCGACGGCGGCGACGGCGACAAAAACGGCGCCCCACAACGGAGTCGCCCTCGCGCCAGCTTTGGAATGCGCCGCCGCGAACGCCTGGAAGAATGCCAGGATCGAGAAAGCGGCCGCCGTCCACGTCAGCCACCCTCCCGTCCAAAGAGCCCGATGATCCTGGAGGAACGACAACCTATCCGCCAGGTCCGCGTTGGATTCGAGCCCCCTCCGAAGCAGCAGCACCATGGCCAGTCCCGCCGCAAGATGCAGCAAAAGCGCGGCCCAGGCGGCCCAGGCGAGTCGGCGCCACAGCTTCATCCGCGACTCTCCTCGACGGAAAGCCGAAAGCCTCTGGCCGAGCATTCCCGCTCGAGGTCCTGGCGCGTCGCCCACGAGTCGAGCGGAAGCAGTCCACCGGTCTCGAGCTTCCTCTCCGCCAGCCTCGGCGCCATGATCGCCGCCGGCAGGACCGCGATCCGCTCCCCTTCTCGGTCCGCTACGATGCACGCGCGTCGGACTGCCCGTTGACCTTGGAATACCCCCTCCACCTCGACGCCCGCCGCCCCCGCGTCCGTTCCGAATCTCGAGAGGAGAGACAGGGCTCCCGTCAGGACCCCCGCCGCGCGCTCGACTCCTTTTGCCGGAAGCCGGGACAGCGACGAAGCCGCTAGATTGAGGACGCCGAGTTCCGCCCCGGCGCGGAACTCGACGTCCGCTCCCCCGAACAGAGGCGGCAGCAGGTCGTGATCCGCCGTGTCCACCAAGAATCCCTCCCGCGGGCCGACCGGATCCGGGAAGCGGAACGTCCGCGTCTCCGTCCCGCCGCGGACCTCGCGCCAAGCCCCGTTCGACCGGACGCGGAAGCGCTTGCCGAGCGAGGCCAAGAGCGAGCCGACGGTCGCCTGGCCGCGCGCGTTGCGGTTGCCCGGCGCGATCTGGACCCGGATCGACTCGACCCGCTCGAACCCCTCGGCGGCGATCTTCGCGAGCACGCCCGACAAGGCGGGAGCGGTGGACCAGCCGATCCCGACCGCGGGCAGACCGCCGGCGCCGAACTCCGCGACGAACGCCCGCGCCCTCGAGACGAAGTCGCGGTCGTCGGCGAGATCGAGATACGGCGTTCCGCGCTTCAAGCAGCGCGCGAGGAAAGTCAGCGGCAGGCCTTGATACGGACCCGCCGCGCAGACGGCCGCGGCGGCGCCGTCGAGGGAGCGCTCGACGGAGCGGGCGTCGCTCAGATCGCAGGCGGCCACGGCGACGCGCGCGCGATGCGCGTCGGGCAGGGACTCGACGAACCCCCTCCCGCGCTCCGGAGACCGCGCACCCAGGATCACTCGAAGGGAGGTACGCTCGAGAACGTCCTCGACGAGCCGTCGTCCGAAGTAGCCGCCGCCCACGACGAGGAGGGAATTCGATTGAGTCATTCGTCCAAAAGCAGCTTGGCGGCCAGGATGCTCCTCGAAGACCATGCGATCGTGCGGATCCAATTGGACGCGAGCAAGGACCGAAAGACGTCCTCATTGAAGCCGAAGATCAGCAGCTTATGCATCGGGAGCTGAAGCGTGAACGTCGACGCCCAGATCGCCCCGAGAAGGGCTAGCCCGATCCAGACAGGGACCGGCCGGCGGGGCCGCTTCCTCGCGAGCCACAGGGCCGACGCGAGTTCCCCGACCATCAACGGAACGACCACGAAGGACGTTCGGGAGATATTGGCGCTCTCGTATTGGTCGAAGGTCGCGGGGCCGACCAAGGAAAACAACGGATAGTGGACGATCTGGACGAACCAGGCGATGCCGGTCATCATGAACGTCGCCGCGGCGTGCACGACCGGAAGCCGCCTCGACACTCAGTCCTTGCCTTCGAGCTTGCGCAGCATCTTGTCGGCCGCCGCCAGGTCCTCCTCGAACTCGGCCGGGTCCGCGGGAGCCTTCACATCGCGCATCTTCTTGAGCACTTCGACGGCCTTCTCCTTCGCTCCCACGGCGAGGTACGCGTTCGCCGCGTCGCAGTGGAGGGCGGTGTTGTTCGGGTTCGCCTCGAGCGCCTTCTCCATTTCCTCCACCGCGCCCTTCTTCGACCCGCCGGCGAACCCGGGGATGTGCCGGAGCATCTCGCCGAGGACGTGGTGGGCGCCGCTGTGCTTGGGCTCCAAGGCCAGCGTCGCGTTCATCTCGATGCGGATCGGCTTGACCAGAAACAGCGACTTCATGATCCCGGCGGTCTGCCCCCTCCGGCCCATCGCCGCGCCCAGCCAGAAATGCGCCTCGGCGATCTTGGGATCGAGCTCGATCGACTTCTTCAGATACTCCTCGGCGCGCTGAAACGCGGCGATCTTCTCCTTCTTGACGGTGAGAAGCTCGCCCGTCCGGGACGTCGCCCGCCCGACGCGCCACAGCACCTGAGCGTCGTCGGGCTTGGCCTCGAGCAGCGCCAGGAGCATCTTCGTGGCGCGCGCCAGGTTGTCGCCCGCGTTCCGATGAAAATAGAGGTCGTCCGCCTTGGCGATGGAGTTCTCCTCCGGCGCGGCCGGCGCCTGCGCGATCGTCGGAGTCGCGATCGCAAGCCCGAGCAGGAGCGCGAGACCCGCGTCCCTCACGGCTCGCTCGGCCGCCCGCCGCAGCCGCGCGCGAGCGCCGCGCATCGCCTGCTCGACGCTCTCGCCCGGGAGCGATAGAGAGTAGGCCCGCTGCCCGTTGCGCGCAACTTTCCGCCGAGCCGTGCCGCTCACCTGCCCGCATAGAAACCCGACGCGCGCGCCCCGCTTGCGCGCTCGGTCCGCCAAGGTCACGGGCGCCTTGCCGAAGAAGCTCTGCTCGTCGAGCCGGCCTTCGCCCGACAATACGAGATCCGCACCTTTCAGGCGCCGGTCCGCCCCCAAGGCGTCGAGGACCCACTCCGCGCCCGGCACGAGCTTCGCCCCAAGGAACGCGAGCAGCCCGGCGCCCAGTCCTCCGGCCGCCCCGCCTCCCGGGACGCGGCCGACGCTCTTGCCAAGGCACGCCTTGAGCACACGCGCATACTGTTCTAGGGCGCGCGACAGCAGGCGGACCTGCTCTGGAGACGCGCCCTTCTGCGGGCCGTACACGCGCGCCGAACCGAGCGGGCCGAGCAGGGGATTGCGCACGTCCGACACCGCGACCACGGAGATCCCCTTGAGGGACGCGAAATCGGACATGTCGAGGCAGGCCAAGCGCACGAGCGGGCCGGCGCCGCGCGCGAGAGTCCCGCCGCGCGCGTCGACGAATCGCGCCCCGAGCGCTTCCGCCATCCCGGCGCCGCCATCGTTGGTCGCGCTTCCGCCCATGCCGATGACGAGCTTCTTCGCCCCGCGCGAGAGCGCGTCCGCGATGAGCTGGCCGGTGCCGAAGGACGTCGCGCCGAGGGGGTCGAGGTCGGAGCGCTTGAGGCCCGCGATGCCGGAGGCCCGCGCCATCTCGATGACCGCGGTCCGTCCGTCCGAGAGCAGAGCGTACGCGGCGCGTTTGGGCCGACCCAACGGTCCTATCACCGAGCGTGAGACGCGCCGTCCTCCGAGGCGATCGATGAGCACGTCCATGAGGCCGTCGCCTCCGTCGGAAACGGGCATGAGATCGATCGCGGCCCCGGGCGCGGCTCGCCGGACACCCGCGGCGATCTCCCGCGCGGCTTCCGCGGCGGTCAGGCAGCCCTTGAACGCGTTCGGCGCGACCAGGATCCGGGTCATGGGGAGCGCCGGAGGAATCCTAGGCGCCGACGCTGAGCGTCGCGGATCGCCCCTTGGGTATCACGTCCTTGTTGGCGAGGTTCTTCGGCGGCCCGCCCAGAATCAAGAATTCGACGAGGCTCGCGGCAGCCAGGTTTCCCATCCCCTCGCGCGTCTCCAAAGAGGCGCTGGCGAGATGCGGCGCGAGGACGACGTTGGGAAGCTTGGTCAGCCCGGGTTCGGTTTTCGGCTCCCTCTCGTAGACGTCGAGGGCCGCCCCCCGGATCCAGCCCTGCTTGAGCGCCTTGACCAATGCCTTTTCGTCCACGATCGGCCCGCGGGCGGCGTTGATGAGGTATGCCGAGCGCTTCATCGACTTCAGGCGCGCTTCGTTGACGAGGTGCTTCGTCGAGGCGTCAAGCACGGTATGCACGCAGACGAAGTCGGAATCGCGAAACAGCTCGTCCATCTCGACGCGCCGCGCGTTCAAGGACCGCTCTATCTCCGGAAAGACGGGCTGGACGTCCGCGTAGAGCGTCTTCATCCCGAAGCCGACCGCCCGGCGCGCGACGGCCTGGCCAATGCGTCCGAAGCCGATGACGCCGATCGTCTTGCCGAAGACGTCGGTGCCCAGCAGCATCAGGGGATCCCAGCCCGGGTACTTGTCCGCCCGCATCATCCGGTCACCCTCGACGATCCGCCGGGCCGACGACAGGAGGAGCGCGAAGGTGAAGTCCGCGCAGGTCTCGGTCAGGACCCCGGGCGTGTGGGTGACGAGAACTCCGCGCCGCGTCGCCTCGGGGAGGTCGACGTGGTCGAGACCCACGGAGAACGTCGCCACGATGCGGCACTTCGGCGCGGCGTCGAAGAACTCCGCGTCGATCTTTTCCGTAAGCAGGCAGAGGACGCCGTCCGCATTCTTGACGCGTTTGAGCAGGTCCTTTCGCGGGATCGCCCGGTCCCGCTCGTAATAGTCGATCTTGAAGTGCGGCTTGAGCAGATCGAGGGAGATCCTCGGGATGTTCCGCGTGACGACGACCAGCGGCTTCAAGGGAAGAGGCCTCGGATCTTGACCGCCGCCGCCAGACGCTTGAGCCCCAGCATGAACGCGGCCAGGCGCATGTCGACCTTGTCGCGCTGATGGATCTCGAAGATGTCGCGGAAGCTCTTGACGATGATGTCCTGGAGTTTCGCGTTGACGGTCTTCTCGTCCCAGAAGAGGGCCTGGATGTCCTGGACCCACTCGAAGTAGGAGACAGTGACGCCGCCCGCGTTGGCCAGGATGTCGGGGACCACGATGACGCCGCGCCGGCTCAGGATCTTGTCGGCCTCGCTCGTCGTCGGGCCGTTGGCGCCCTCGATGATATACTTGGCCTTCACTCGATTGGCGTTGCCGTGATGGATCGTGTTCTCCATGGCGGCCGGAATGAGGATGTCGCAGGGCACCTCGATGAGCTGGTCGACGTCGATGCGCTCGGCCTTGGGGTACTTGGCGATCGAATCGTGCTTGGCGCGCCATTCGATCAGCGCATTGACGTCGATGCCGTGATCGTTGTAGATGCCGCCCGTCACGTCGCTGATCGCGACGACCTTGCACCCGTGCTGGGCGAAGATCTTGGCCGCGTTCATGCCTACGTTTCCGAAGCCCTGGATCGCGACCGGCGAATTGCGCAGGTCGAAGCCGTGCAGGCCGGACAGCTCGCGGGTGACATAGAAGACGCCGCGGCCCGTCGCCTCGCGCCGTCCGAGGGAGCCCCCCACCTCGAGCGGTTTGCCGGTGACGACGCCGGGCGCCGAGTAGCCGATCGTCATGGAATACGTGTCCATCACCCAGCCCATGATCTGCTCGTTCGTGTTCACGTCCGGCGCGGGGATGTCCTTGTCCGGGCCGATGATGATCGAGATCTCCGCCGTGTATCGGCGCGTGAGGCGCTCGATCTCGCCGATCGACATCTCCTTCGGGTTGCAGATGACGCCGCCCTTCGCGCCGCCGTAAGGAAGATTGACGACCGCGCACTTCATCGTCATCCAGAAGGCGAGCGCCTTGACCTCGTCCATCGAGACTTGAGGATGGTAGCGGATGCCGCCTTTGGCGGGGCCGCGGTCGAGGTTGTGCTGAACGCGGTAGCCTTCGAACACCTTTACAGAGCCGTCGTCCATCTTCACGGGGACCGACACGGTCAGGATGCGCTTGGGATGGCGAAGACGCTCGACGATGTACTGCTCCAAGCCCATCCTATTCGCGGCGCGGTCGAGCTGCAGCATCGCCTGGTGCCATGGGTTGGCTTCGAGCACCCCGATGGTTCCGTTCAAATTGGCCTTCGTCTTCGACTTCGGCGTACGCGCATTGGTTTTCACGGACATGGCTTCAAATTCCTCCTTTCAGCGGCCTAGACGACTCAAATGCTGGCGCAGCATGCAATCGTTCATGACGACCCGCAGCCCGCTCTTGCGCGCGAGCGCGGCGGCTTGCTCGTCCTCGACGCCGTCCTGCATCCAGACGGCCTTCGCCTTGATGTCGATGGCGTCCTTGACGATGTCGGGAACGAACTCCGAACGACGGAAGATGTCTACGATCTCGACGGGCTCCGGGATGTCCTTGAGGGTCGGGTAGCAGGTCTCGCCCAGGATTTCCTTGTGGCCCGGATTGACCGGGATGACCCGGTAGCCGCTTTCCATGAGATAGGACGCGACCTGGTTCGAGGGACGCTCACGTTTCGGCGAGCAGCCGACGACGGCGACGGTCTGCAGCTTCAGGATATCCTCGATGTCCTGCGGGGAATTCACGATGTTCAGACTATACAAATTCCCCGTCGAAACTTGCCATAGCGCCGGGGGGAACGAGAAGCCCCGCCCGGGACGGCGGGCGGGGCTCCAGACGGTCGCGTATCGGTCCCTATCGCGACTCAGGCGTCCACTCGTCCTCGCCCTCGCCGCTCACGCCGAACAGCACGTTCTCGGCGCCGTTGAGGGAGTCGTCCATGTTCTTGAGCAGCGTCTGCCAATCCGGCGTCTCGAGCTTGAGCATCGGGCCGATAAAGGCGAGCTGATTGGACACCGCGTACGGCGTGTCCGTCGGCATCGCCGAGGAGAGTATCCGCAGGTTGGTCTTCCCCCACCGGTCCTTGCCCTTCGCCTTCGCGTACTCCCGCGGGAAGTAGGCGGTGCCGCTGCAGCCGTTGAAGAAAAACACCTGATGCTTGGCGGGGTTCCAAGTGACGGCGTCGATCTTGTCTATTTCGGTCGAGAGCGCCGCGCCGAGCCCCGAGTGGCCGTCGTAGATCAGGAAGTCGGACTTGGGCAGCGCTTGGCTGAACATGATGTGGAACGTGCGGTCCTTGGACTCGAAGCCTGTGTCGGACAAGGCGATGCGCACCGTAAGATGTACGGGCTTCCCCCGCCACGTAGCCGTCTTCTCGTAGACGTCCAGGAAGTTGATGCCCTTGACCGGCTTTCCCTTGGCGTCGTGCATGAGCCTGCCTCGGCCGTTGTAGCGGAACGCGCCGAGCCCTTGGCTCTCGATCCTCTTGAGACCGTACGCCGGCAGCTTCTCGCGCAACGACATGAAGTCCTTGTACGCCGCATCGTTCGTCTCGACCTGCTCCAGGCTCAGGTTCTCGTCCTTGATATAGCCGAGGAACCACGTGATGACGATCTCCCTGCCGTTGAAGTTGTCGCCGTAAAGCTTGCCGTAGTTCGGCCAGCGCTTCTTGATCGGATTGCCGGTTCGCGGGCCGTCGGTCTTGGTCAGCAGTCCTTGGAAGCAGGAGACGTCCTTACCCATCGAATCGCACTGCTCGCGCTTGAGAGGGCAGCCGTCCTTGTCGGGGTCCCAGAAATAGAAAAAATCCTCGTCGTCCAAGTAGTGGGTATCGGCAACGCATTTCTTGCGGCCGTCCTTGGTGGCGAGTTCTCCAACGAGGAACCGCTCGGGCGCGGCCGGCATCTTCAATTGGATCGCGCGGCGGGTCTGGCCGAGCGGGAACCATCGTTTGCGGAAGACGGCCGGACCCTTGAATTTGTAGCTCAGCCTCACCCACGTCTCCGGCACCGCCGCCTGAGCCGGCGCTCCGGGCGCGGCCGGAGCCGCTTGCGGCGGCACTGGTTCGCCCGGATTGATGCCGTTGAATTCGATTTCGTAGGCGATGTTCTCGCCCATCGTCCCAGGACAGCCGATGCGCTTTCGCTTTCCGCCCTCGCCCGGGACGGTCGCGCACTTGTAGCGGTCCGTGAACGACGGCGCCTGGAAGTAGCCGACCAAGTAGTCCGTCTGCGCTTCGACTTTCTCGCGGGCCGTCTTATAGGCCGGGCTGCCCTTCTTGAGGTCGTCGAGAGTCGGCAGAGGGCCTTTCCACTTCGCCTCTACGGCGCCATCGAAGGTCAGCATGACCTCGGAGGAACTGTAACCGTAGTACGCGGCCGCGGGCAAGGCCGTCGCGAGCATCGTCCAAAAGAACAGGGATTTCCTCATGTCGTCTCCAGGGCGCCGCCTCCGGTTGCGCGACGGGCGTGTCCGCCCTTGACCGGCGCCGCGAGCAGTATATCGCACCCCGACCGGCGGCCCTGTGAGACGGAAGGGCATTCTTCGGGCAAGCACTCGCTCTATGCGCTTTGGGCCGATGGCCCGGCAAATGACGTTACGTCGCGGACGGCGGAAGGTGAAACGGCGCTTCCTAGCGGCCCAGGTGCACGACGAGAGACGTCATCCAGATCGAATCGTTGCGCTTGACGCCTGGAAGAGGGCGGCTTTCGTACTCGTCCGTCCAGGACAGCTTCAACCCGAGGAACTCCTTCCACACCAGCGTCTGGAACGCGATCTCACCGAACAGCCTAAAGTTGCCGTCGGCGTCCAGGCTAGGCACGTAGAAGAAGTCCGTGTTGAACTCGGCCGCCTTGGAAATCGGGAACTTGGAGACGCCTCGAAAGGAGAGCCTCCCGGTGCGGCGGTAGATGTGATTCTTGAAATCCTCGTATTCATACGCCGGGGCGACGCTCACGCCGTGCTTCGTCGAGCCGAGCGCGAAATCGTACCAAGGTCCCGCGCCCGAGGTGGAACGGTAGTTCAGGCGCAGGAAGTAGTTGTACGCATTTGTGTTGAACACGAACACCTTCCACGGTCCGTTTTTCGACAAGGGATGGTCGTAGCGCGCGGTGGCGCTGCCCTGGTTGATCACCTTGATGCCGTTGTAGGTGTTGTAGACCGCCGAGCCGTTCAGGTAGACGGTGCAGGGCTGCCAGGCCTTGAACAGCGCGAAACTGCCCCCGATGTAGTCGATGTCGGTATTGCCCCGGTTGAAGTTCCCGCCGAACCCGAGGTCGGCCCCCCAGACCTTCTTGTTCCCGAGGACCATCTCGGGCAGGGCCGTGCGGAGGTCGGTTCCCCGGAGTTGAGCGTGCGCCGCCGAAGCGACGGCGAGCGTCGCCAATAAGGCCGCCGCCGTCGATTTGACCATGATTTGATTGTATTTATTCGCCGCCGATGCGGATTGGGCCGCCCGGGATCGACCGAGGACGGTATGCGGCCTACGGCCGAATGGGTCCTCTAGCCTTTCCGGCCGAATGTGATAGAATCGGGCCATGGTCGAGAAGATCGCCGCGCCGCCGGCCGCGCTCGGCATCCGCCATGTCGCCCTCAAGGTCAAGGACCTGGAGGCCGCCGAACGATTCTATTCCGGCATCCTGGGATATAAAGTGGAGTGGCGGCCCGATCCCGACAACGTCTATATGTCGCTCTCGAAGGACAATCTGGCGCTTCATCGCGACGCCGCCGCGCGCGCCGGCGACTCGGCGCTGGACCATTTCGGCATACTGGTCGGCGCTCCCGACGACGTGGACGCGTGGGCGCGCCACCTCGAGGCCAACGGAGTGCCTCTCGAGAAGCGGCCGAAGACGCATCGCGACGGCGCGCGTTCTTTGTACGTCCGGGACCCCGAGGGGAATCTGATCCAGTTCCTCTTTCATCCTCCGATCTCCACGTAGCCGCCATGGGAGACATTGCGACCAGACGAAAAGCGCTATTTTGGCTGCTCCTCGGGGGCTTTCTCGCCCTCGCGGTCCTTCCTTCGATCGTACTGGTCGAGTCGCTGACGCAATACGTCCGATTCATCTCGGGCTGGAACCCCGGGGTGCTCCGACAGACGCATATCCGCTCCGTGCCGCACCGCGGCCGCTCCGGCGATCCGGAGATGACCCTTATCTTCGTCGATTTCACGATCCGCATCTCGGACGCTAAGACCGTGGCTGTGGCCGGCGACTTCAGCGAATGGAAGCCGGTCCCGATGGTCAAGCCGAAGAACGGCGACAAATGGGAGATACAGATCCCCCTGCCCGCCGGCAAGCACCAGTACCTGTTCCAGGTGGACGGCGCTTGGTTCCTCGATCCCTCGGCGAAGGCCACGGGGCGCCACGGCGACCAGATTACGTCGATCAAGGAGGTAAAGCCATGATCCCGAACCGTTTAGGTCTAGCCGTGCTATCCGTCTCGATCCTCGCCGCACCGGTCCGCGCCGCCTCGTCCGGCGCCGCCGCCCTTCAGGACGCCTTTGCCGAGACCGCCGCGCGCGCCAAACCCGCCGTGGTCAACATCTCCGTCGTTCAGAACGTACAGGTCCAAGCGCCCGACTTCCAATTCGGCGACCCGGAGGACATGCTCCGCCAGTACATGCAGGGCGGGCGTCCGCACACCTACCGGCTGCCCGGCACAGGCTCGGGCTTCCTCATCGACGCCAAAGGCTTCATCGTGACCAACGACCACGTCGTGGGCCGCGCCAACGAGATCACGGTGACTCTCGCGCAGCCGGACGGCAAGGAGACGAAGTACTCCGCGAAAGTGATCGGACGCGATCCGAGCCTCGATCTGGCCGTCGTCCAGATCCAGAAATCGGACAAGGCCTTCCCGTTCCTGAAGTTCGCCGATCAAACGCCCCGCGTGGGCGACTGGGCAATGGCCATCGGATCGCCGTTCTCGCTGGAGCAGACGGTCACCGTCGGCATCATCTCGGCGCAGCGCCAGTCGATGGTGATCGAAGGCAAGCGGTACGCCAACATGATCCAGACCGACGCCGCCATCAATCGCGGCAACTCGGGCGGCCCGTTGCTGAATTTGAACGGAGAGGTGCTCGGCGTGAACACGGCGATCTTCTCTCCGAGCGGCGCGTCGGCGGGCATCGGCTTCGCGATTCCCGCGTCGCAGGTCAAGGACGCTTTGAACTACCTGCTCGCGGGCAAGCGCGTCCCCCGGGGCTGGCTGGGCATCGCGCTCTCGCCCGTCGATCCGGTCGTCCAACGCCGGTTCGCGCTCCCGAGCCCGGAAGGAGCGTTGGTCAACCAGGTCTATCCCTCGAGCCCGGCCGAGAAGGCAGGGATAAAGCGCGGCGACGTAATCCGCACGTTCAACAAGACGGCGGTCGCGAGCCCCGAGGACATCATCAACGCCGCGACGAAGCTTGCCTCCGGAAAGCAGGTGCCCGTCATCATCTACCGCAAGGGCGTACCGGTCGACCTCATGATCACGCTGGGAAGGAGGCCCGATTGGGCGGACGAGCCGAAAGCGCGCGGGCCGGCGGAGGACGAGGAGTCGCCGGAGGACCCCAAGAAGGAGGGCGCCGGCTTCCGCTGGGAGGGCGCGGCCTTTTCCCAGGAACAGGACGGAGTGACCGTTGCCGACGTGAAGCCGGACTCCCCGTTCGCGGGCTCCCTCATTCCCGGGGATATCGTCCGGGCGGTCAACGACCATGAGATCTCCTCCATCGACGGCCTGAAAACCGCGGCCAAGAAGACGAAGGTTCAAGACGGGGTTTTCTTCGACATCCTCCGGGATGGGAAGCCCAGGTACCTAAGCGTAAAGCCGTAGCTACGGCTCGAACGTCACGATGCGGGTGATGTCAGTCTGATTGCCGCGGACGTTGGTGGCGAGGATGCGGATGCGGTTGGGCCCTTCCTTCAAGACCAGGTCCGACTCGAACGAGCCCTGGTCGTCCACGTCGATGTCCTTTCCGTTCACGCGCACCGTCATACCAGAGGCCGCGCGGCCGCGCACTCGGTAGCGAGGCGTCCGTACGCGCTCGCCGGCTTCCGGCGGCATGTAGACGGAAAGGCCCGAATTGTCGCCGCTGCCCGCCAGGAGGCTCTGCACGTCTCCGCCGGAGCCGACCTGATATGTCCTCGGCGACCCGAAGCGGCCCTCGGCTCCCAGAAGGTCGACCGTCGCCACCCGGAGCCAATACCGGCCGGCGGCGAGGCCCATCCGATCGAGGTCGATGTCCTCATCGATGTCCATGGTTTTGTCGACGAGGATCTTATCGAACTCCTTGCTGCGCGACGCCTGGATGTGATACGCGGTGATCGGCACGCCGATGCTGAGGGACTTGAGGTCCTTGTTGAACTGCGCGCGATCGCCGAGGGACGCGCTCGGCGCCGTTCCGGGCTTTAGGATCCCGGGCGCTTTCCCGGCGTCCGGCGCCGCGGCTCTGAGATCGGACGGCCGGACGAGAAGGCCCGATTGTGCGATGCGAGCGGCCAGCTTGGACATGTCCGGAATCTTGTTCGGCACGGACGGGATGCTGTTGAGCCCGACTTCCGTTTGGTAGCCCGCCGAGACCTCGATCTTCGTCCCGGAGCCTTCTACTTCCGCCTTTCCCGCGTAGACTTCGACGCGCGTCGACAAGTCGTCGCGGAGATCCGCGACGTAGCGCGTATCGGAGGTCTTGGGAGTGATGATGGCGGAGACCGTGATCGTTTTGGCCCGCGACGCCGAGATGCCGCCGCGGAGGAGTTCGAGGTCCGCCCCCTCCTTAGCTCGCGCGCGAGGCCTCAGGATGGCCATCGAGTTCGGCTCCATGCTGAGGACTTCTCCCCCGATGAACCTCACGCGCGCCCTCGAGTCCTCGAGCGTCTGCAGCCCGTCGTCCTTGTACAGCTGCATCTTGGCGTGGGCGTCGACCCAGTCGGCGCTGTCCTTGCGGCGGGAAAGGACGCGGTTGGCCAGGAAGATGAGCAAGGCGGCCCGCAGGTCCTCCTTGATCAACTTCACCGGCACGCGCAGCACCATTCCGGGCAGCGCGACCGTCGGATCGCTCCCCAGTTGACGGTTGTATTTGACGAGCTCGTTCCAGCGCGTGGGTTCCTTGAGATAGGTATTGGCGATGCCCCACAGCGTGTCGCCGGCGCGCACCGTGACGCTTTGGAAGGACGTCGACGAGCCGTCGTCCGCCGCGACGAAGACGCCGGCTCCGCAAAGAACGAGAGCCGCCAACGCGATGCGGCGCGCGCGAGTCGTCATGCTTCGCTCGGCACCTTCGGCTTGCGGATCACGCGGCCGGATTCGTCGTAGCCCAGGTCCTTGGGCAGCGTGAAGCAGAAGCTTGCCCCCTTTCCCAGCTCCGATTCGACCCAGATGCGGCCGAGATGCGCCTCGACGATGTGCCGGCAGATCGTCAGGCCCAGCCCGGTGCCGCCCTGTCGCTGTCCCGGGATCTGCTCGAACTTCTCGAAGATCTTGTCCACGTACGCCGGCGGGATGCCGGGGCCGTCGTCCTTGACGCTGCCCTTGAGCGAATCTCCGTCGTCGGAGATCGAGACCGTGATGCGGCCGTTCTCCGCCGCGAACTTGATGGCGTTGCCGATCAGGTTGGCGAAGACGCGCTCGACCAAATCGCCGTCGACGTGGATCGTGAACTCTTCCTCCGCCTGGAGCTCCATCGTGATGCCCCGCCGCTGCGCCAAGGCCCCGAGGATGTCGATGGCGTGTCCCGCGACGCCGGCCAGCGACGTGGATTTCAGCTTCACGTCCAGTTTTCCGGCCTCCATCTTCGCAGCGTCCAAGATGTTGTTGACCATCGCGAGCAGCCGGCTGGCCGATTTCTGGATGGAACCGACCATCCCCGCCTGCTGCTCGTTGAGGACGCCCACGACTCCCTTGACGAGGAACTCGGAGAAGCCGATGATCGAGCCGATCGGATTGCGCAGGTCGTGCGTGATGGAGTGAAGGAACTCCTCCTTCATCTTGTCGAGCTGTTTCTCCGCGGTGACGTCCCGCAGCGCGGTGACCACGCCGATCTTCGTGCCCTTGCCCGGCAGCGTCACCGACTGGGCCGAGACGCGGATGAACCGGCGGTACTGCTCCGTCGAAAGATCCGCCTCCTTCAGCACGCCGGTCCCCGGATTTGCGGCCAAATGCAGGATCGCCGATTTCAGCTCCGGCACCCCGATGACTTCCTCGAGACGGCGGCCCTCGAGCGAGTCCTCCGGCCCGCAATTAAGGATTTCCCGCGCGCGGCGGTTGACCAGCTGCACCTGCCCGTCGTTGTCCGTCATGATGATCCCGTCGACGATCGAAAACAGGATCGCCTCGGTCTTTTGCTGCTCACGCAGGACCCGGTCGACCTGAAGCTCCGCGTATTTGCGCAGCTGCGCCACCATGCGGTTGAAGGTGTCGGCGAGCACCTGGATCTCGTCGCCGGTCTCTATCTTGATCTCCCCCGGGAACGTTCCTTTCGCGACCTCGTCCGCCGCCTGCGTCACGACGAGCAGAGGCTGCGTGAGCCGCCGCGCCATAAAGAACGCGATCAGCACCGCGGCGCAAAGGAAAAAGACGATCACGATAACCGCGGTCCTTTTCATCTTCGTCGCGGCGAGATATGCCTCCGCCTTGGGCTGCTGGATGATGACGGCTCCACCGAGATCCGGGACCGGGGCATAGGCGCTCACGAGAAGCTCGCCCTTATCGTTCATGAACTCCATCGACCCGATCGAGACCGCGCGAAGGGCCTGCTGGACGATCGGCCTTTCCGGGAGGAGCTTGATGAGCTCGGGCCGCATGCGGTCCGGGGGATAGAGGATGGGACGCCCTTCCTTGTCCACCACGATGGCGTAGCCCGTGCCTCCGACCCGCTCGGCGCCGACCGATTCCCAGAGGCTCTTGAGCAACAGCGAGACGCGGAGCGAGAGCGCGGCGTTCAACGGATAGTAGATTTCGAGCCTCGGCGCTTGTCCCGGCCTCGGCGTGATCCGGACCGTCCGATCCTTGGCGCGCGAAAACTCGCGATAGCCGGCGTCCTCGGCGCGGGACATGAGGGCCGGCTTATCCAAGAGCGACGGGTTATAGACCTTCAGCACTTCGGCGCCTTTCTTATCGACTACGGACAGCTCCTCGATGTCGGGATGGCTCTCGATGAACGCCCGAAGCAGGTCCTGCTTCTCGGGCCATTTCAGATTCGAGTGCTGCACCGCCCCGATGGTGAACCGGATGCCGTCGTCGATCGTTCGGAAGTAGACCTGGAGCCCTTGAGCCAGCTTTTCCGCCAGCTTCGTATGGAGTTCCAAGACCGCAGCCTGCATGCCGCGTTCGCTGATGTTGAGGAGAGAGGCGCCGAGAAACAGCAGCGGCACCAGCGCGAGCGCCGTCATGGCGGCGATGAACCTGAAGTATATTCCGGTTCGAATCATCGCCCACCGCACCGAGATTCTCCTTTACCGATGGCCAAGAACACTGGGATTATCTAGAGAAATGTGACGTTCTAAGGGTAGGGGGTAGACCCCGTTTTGTCAAGGCGGCTTTGGTTACGCCGACCCTACCGGTGGGGGCCGAACAGTTGTTCCAGGGAGGGACCGTATTCGACGGCCGCTCCCGGGTGGAGACCGGAACTCGTGAAGAAGCTGAAGTAGAGAAAGGAGATCAGTAGGAGCGTCGCGGCGATCACTACCGCCGCTCCCGCGCCGCGCACTATGTCGCGTCCCGTCACCGCCGGGGGTTCCGGAGCCTTGTACGGACGGGAGGCGAACGCCTCTAGGATTCGCCCCGTCATGGCCGGACCCTTTTCAGGAAAGAGAATCACGTTGGCTCTCGGGGGGGCGTATCGGCCGACGGCGAGCATCAGCATGCCGGGAAGGCCGACTTCCATGAACCGGTCCGTGTCGTTGGCCGTCTCGGGGATCGCCCGCCCGCTCAAGCGCTCCGCGAGCCTGTGGACCCACCCGGGAGCGCGCCCATGCTTCGGGTAATATGGATTGTCGCCCACGCCCGCCGCGTCGCGGGCCGCGAGCGTCTCCGCCTCGGCGATCCAGGACACCGCATACGATTTATCGATCATCGATAGTATGAGATATGGCCGATGCGCCGGGTTCCTCGGGATCCGCAACTGGAGCTCGTACGGGAACCCGGCGCGGCGCAATTCCTGCTTGAAGATCCCGGCCGCGGCCCAGAGCCAGGCGACCCCCTTGTTCCCCGCAGTGGGCGGCAATTCGAACTCCTGGATGAACGTATAGGGCAGCTTGAACTGCGTTTTGGCCGTCGGCCGGTCTCCGAAGATGTCCCCGATCCTGCGGATGGTCCTCAGGCGCGCCGCGCGGATCGCGAGGTCGAGCCGATCCAATTCGGCTCTCTCAAGGGTCTTGGCGGCATGAAGCAGCTTGAGCTCGCCCGTCGGCTGATAGCGATAAATCCGCCCCCCTCCGTCCGCCGCGACGTACACGCCTTGCCATGCCGCGCCCGGGACCGCCGCCAGCGATTCGAAGATCGTGCGCAATTCGGGGTTGAGAGACTTGTCGGTGATCCCGTCCGTGATCAAGGCGACGACCTTGCCCGCGCGGCGCGCGGCGGCGATCCGTTCGATCATCTCCGCGGAAATGTCGTCGTCTTTGTCTACCAGCGTGTCGTGAAGATCCAGGAAAATGGCCCGCTTGGCGGCGACGTCGCGGAGCGCCATCTCCGTCAGCGCGGGGCCGACGGCCGGAGCGCTGTAGCGCACGCCCCAGATGCCCTCGATAAGCCTCAGACCCGTCCGCTTCCCCCAGTGGGACAGGGCTTCCCGGTCGTAGCCCTCCGGAACGGAGGGCATCGGACGGTGAAACAGCGGGCTCGGTACCGTGCCGAAGCGGATCTGGCCTTCGGCTCCCGGCGCGCGTCTTGACAGCGCGAGATCGTTCGGCACGGGCGACGAAGCCCCGGCCGTGACGTCGCCGGACTGCGTCCGCTCGCCGTCATGAAGCGCGGCAAACGCCGACTCTGCGCCGTGATGGGCCGTCGAGAGGGACGCGCCGCTTCGCCGCGCCGCGTCGACGCCGACGCCCGCCTCGACTCCGATCCGAGAGACTTCGCCCGCGGCGCGGCGGACCGAATCGCCGGCCGGCTCCGGAGCGTCGTCGGACGCCGCGTTCCGAATCCCGAAGGCGGGCGTTCGGAGAAGGATCCCTCCCCCGAGGCGCGCAGACGCATCGGACGCGAGACGCGCCGCCGAGACGGCTAGCCGCTCCGACGCAATGCCGAGCGAGCGAAACTCAAGCGCGAGCCCCGGATCCGATACCATCCCGATGGCGGACGGAGAGAGCCCGAGCGGCGTCAGTCCGAGCGCGGGGACGATTGCCGAAACGCCGACCCCCGGCGCGCGAGCCGACGCGGCGGCCGCGTTCACTTCGAAAGCCTGCGAGAATCCCGGCGTCGGGCGAGGAACGAGGATCGAGAGCAGCGCCACGGGAGCGGCCCACGCCACGACGGAGCGCTTCACTTCGGCTTGGCGGTCGGAATTTTCGCCTGCTCGGCCTTCGCCGTTTCGAACATACGGCTTCCCTTCACGAAGGCCACGGCGAACGCAAGGTAGATCGCCGCGATGACGTACCACGTAAACGGATAGGCCGACGTCCCGCCCCACAGCGCGGGCACCTTCTTCGACAAGGCCTGGATGGAGTACGCCACCGCGGTGGTGATCCCGAAGAATGCCTGTCGGATGCCGTTGATGAACTGGAACTGATCCGGATAGGCCTTCTTCGTCTCGGCGGAGAACGTCGCGCTGACCATGCGCTGCGAGCCGTTCAACGCGAAGCCGAAGACGGCGAGCGAAAGGTACAGCGCCCACGGCTGACCCCAGAAGAAGAGCGGCAGGGTCATGAAGGCGAGCGCCCCCGCCTCGACGAGCATCCACCGACTGTCGCTCAGCTTCGGCGAGAGCTTGTGGAGCGCGAAGTACCCGGCCATCACGGCGGCCGCGAGAGCCGCCGTCGAACCCCACGCGAGGATGGCCGACGGCGCGGCGAGAAGCGCGGCGGCAAGCGCCGGCAACTGCCACACGAGCGCGCCTGCAGCAAGCGCGCCCGCGACGAATGCGCCGCTCTTGAGCATGGATTTATTCGGGTTCATCGTCGGAGACAGTCCGAGTCCAACGGCGATCATGAGCCCCAACAAGGTCGCCGGGATGGCGATGCTCGCTGCCAGGGCCATCGGGATCGACGCGGCGAACGCGGCGGCGCTCGCCACTCCGGCGGCGAGGACCCCCTTCGGCAGGAGGACGAACGCCATCCACCAAGCGACGACGCCGCCTCCGATCCACTTCATCATGTTGCGAAAGTTGATGCCTTGGCCGCCGAAGAGTTTCTTCATGACGGTCTGCTTCGCCTCGAGCATGCCGGTCCCGGAAGGCAGCTGGCCAAGATAAAACGCCGCGACCAGGGCGCCAAGCATCGCCGCCGCTTCGGCCGTGCCCTTCGCCAGCTCCGTCGAGATGACGCCCAGGGCCGAACCCCGGAGCGGCACTTCGATGAACGCGCCGATCAATACGAAGCCGAGGCTCGCTAAGACGAGCGGATTCGATTTGATCAACTGAAAACCCTTCATCTGCCAGATGATCGCCCCCGCGATCGCCACGAGCGGGACGGGTTCATACAGAAGGAAGGGCAGCAGCGGGATCGGCACGAAGAAGGCGAACGTCGCGAGTGCGACCGCGGTGCTGGACAAGACCAACTTCTTGAGGCCGAACGACTCGGCCGCGGCGCGCAGGCGCCCGGCCGAAGCGGACTCGTCGGACGGCTTGGGCTCGCGCACGAACGTGCGCCGGATCGCGGCGCCGAATGTCCGGAACCATGCCGCGACCGCGGCCTTCGCCTGCGCCCACGACGGCAGCTTCGATTGGATCATGCGCCCATGGCTCGGCAGCGCCCAGTGGAGCGCCGGGTGCGACAAGAGCTGGATGGCGCCCGTCAGCATGAATATCCAGAAGAAGCCGAGTTCCCTGACGAGCGGAGCGCTGAGGAACAAGCTGACGCCGACCGTCGTGAAGATCGTCGCCATCCGGATCTTCGCCTCGGTCGCCCGCACCTTGTTCTTGTCGGGCCCGGTCAGCTCGGCCTGGAGCGCGAAGGTGTTCGAGAACAACGTCTGGAACTGCCACGTGCTCAAGATGGTCAGGAATAGGAGCGAGCCGAAGGAAAGCCAGTCCATCGCGTAGAAGACCGCCTGCGCGACCGAGATGCCCGCGCGGAGGTCGATGTTGAAGAGCGTGTACTTCTTGAGGGGCATCAGGTCGCCGACCTTGCCGGCCAGGATCGCGAGCGGGACGCCGACCACCGCGCCGATCGCCGAGAGGACGAGGAAGTGCCCGGCGCCGACGGCGCTGATGACGAACAGCGGGTAAGCGACCATTCCGATCGACAAGGACGCCAGACCGAAGAGGCGCTCGAGCATCAGGCCCCATTCGGCCTTCTCCAGCTCCGCCTTGTAATACGGCGACGCGTCGCCGCGTCCGCCCTCCTTGACGGCGGGGACGGGGACCCCTGCGGCGGGCTTGGCGTCCGCCGCCGCGTCGCGGGAAGGACGAAGCGCCGCCTCGGCGCCGCCGGCGGAGACGAGCGCCGCGCCGGAAACATCAGTCGCCGGCGCGACCGCGCTTGGCGAGGCCCGGCGCAGGATCTTGTCGAAGATGCGGCGCAAGGACCAGCTCGAGCCGGACGCGTCCGACGCGGGCGATTGAGCGGCCGCGAGATCGCCGCGGACGGCTTCGGCGTCGCCGGTGACGACCTTCGCCTCCCGCGCGACGGAGGCCGACACGGTCAGGGGTCCACCGCCGTCCTGCGAGGTCGACGCGGGCCCGGAACGATCGTCGGAGGATTTGATCCCGAACGCGGGCGAGACGAGACGCTCCAGCCCGCCGAGCGTGGCCGCGCGCGACAAGCTGCCGGAACCGAGGCCGGCGGACGGCGACGCGAGCGACAAACTGCGGGAACCGAGGCCCGCGGACGGCGACGCGAGCGACAAGCCCGCGGCGTGGCCGCTTCCGAGCTCAGGGCCTGATAGGGACAAGGAATTGAGCGACGAGCCGGGGATTCCGGAGGCGAGCGAGAACGACGAGGTAAGCGAATACGGGATCGCGAGCACGCCGTGGCCCGCGTTGGCTCCTACCGCGACGCTCGCCGGGGTGGCCTGCCCGAAGGCCCGGTAGCCGGCCAATCCGGGAGACAGGAGGACGATTATAGAGGAAAGGAGGGTGGCGACGAGCCCCCGGACGGTGCGCAGGCGTGGCAAAGGCATGAATCCTCCCAGTGCTTGGAGCGACGGCCTAGATTATACCCCGCGTCCCGATCTCGCGATTTAGGCCCTACGGTCCTCAAGGTGTCGATAATCGACCCACGGGGGCCCGGGTCTTTCTGCCTTCCGGCTTCTCTCGGACGGCCCATATTCGGTAGAATGGCCTCGTGATCCCGTTCGTTCGCCGCTTCGTCGCCGGAACGACGTCGGAAGAAGCCCTCGACGCGGTGCACCACCTCAACGAGGACGGGCTGAAGGCGACGCTCGACTATTTGGGAGAAGAATGCCGCAGCAAGGAGCAGGCGGCCGCCTCGGCGCGCGAGATCGAGGGCGTGCTCCGTCATCTCGCGGCCGCGAACCTCGACTGCAACGTCAGCCTCAAGCTCACGCAGCTCGGCTTCAATCTCGACGAGACGCTCGCGCGCGAGCACCTGACGCGCATCCTGGACGCCGCCGCGGAACGCAAGAATTTCGTGCGCATCGACATGGAAGGCTCGGGCTACACGCAGAGGACCCTCGACCTCTTTCTCGACGTCTTCGATAAGCGCAAGAACGTCGGCATCGTCATTCAGGCGTACCTTCGACGCAGCAAAGGCGACATCGAGCGCCTCGTCAAGGCGGGAGCGCGCGTACGCCTATGCAAAGGGGCGTACAAGGAGCCCGCCTCGGTCGCGCTGCAGGACAAGGAAGAGATCAACCGCAGCTACGACGAGCTCGCGCGCATGCTTCTCAACGGCGGGAGCTATCCGGCCATCGCCACGCACGACGACGACCGCATCGCCGCGGCCGCGGCGGCCGTCAAGGAATTCGGCCGGACGAAGGACGAATTCGAGTTCCAGATGCTCTTCGGCGTGCGCCGCAAGCGGTGGCACGAGCTCGTAAGCGAGGGCTACAACGTCCGCATCTACGTACCGTACGGGACCCATTGGTTCCCCTACTACTATCGCCGCATCCGCGAGAGGAAGGAGAATCTCGTCTTCGCCTTGCGGAGCGTGCTGGGAGACTGACCGATGCTTGCCATTTCGAAGACGGAGCCGGGCATCGGCGCGCGCCTGGTACGCGCCGAGACGCCCGAGATCGCCAAGGACGAAGTCTTGATCAAGGTCCACCGTGCGTCGATCTGCGGCAGCGACATGTCGCTCTACAACTGGACGTCCTGGGCGCCGTCGCGCATCAAGACGCCGCTCGTCTTCGGCCACGAGTTCTGCGGGCGCGTGGAGGAAGTCGGCTCGGCGACGAAGGGACTCAAACGCGGCGACTTCGTCTCCGTCGAGTCCCACAAGTTCTGCGGGGATTGCATCCCGTGCCGCGGCGGGCAGCGGCACGTCTGCCAGAACCTCAAGATCATCGGCATCGACACGCAAGGCGGCTTCGCCCAATACGCGCGAGTGCCGGCGCGCTGCGCCTGGAAGCACAAGGACGCCAAGCTCGTCGACATCGGTTCGCTGATGGAGCCTCTCGGCAACGCGATCTACGCCACGCTGTGCGAGCCCGTGAAGGGACAGAGCGTGGTCGTCATGGGCTGCGGGCCTCAGGGGCTCTTCGCGATCGCCGTCGCCCGCGCGTCGGGGGCGGATTCGGTCATCGCGGTCGAGGGCTCCACGTTCCGCCGCAAGCTCGCGCTCAAGATGGGCGCCGACGCCGTCGTCGATCCGAGCAACAATCCCGCGGCGGCCATCAAGAAGGCGGCCGGAAAGCGCTGGGCGGACGGCGTCGACGTCGTCCTCGAGATGTCCGGAGCCCCGCCGGCCGTCGAATTGGGCCTCGAGATCGTCCGCAACGGCGGACGCTTCACCGCGTTCGGCATCCCTCCCGGCGCCCTAAGCATCCAATGGTCGCGCGACATCGTCTTCAAGGGCATCCGCGTCTACGGCGTCGCCGGGCGCGAGATCTGGAGCACGTGGGAGACGATGGACGCTCTGCTGCGCTCCGGCAAGATCGACGTCCGTCCCGTGATCACTCACGTCTATCCGCTCAAGGATTTTCAGCGCGGCTTCGACACGATGCTGGCGACCGACAAGAAGTCCGGAAAGGTGGTGTTCGAGGTGGACCAATGAAGACCGAGGCCGGCATGAGGAACCTGGAATTCCTGGACGCGGAGCTGGAGACGCTGAAGAAGGAGAACCGGCACATCACGCTGCGCCAGCTGTCGGGGCCGCAGGAACCGGTTTCGATCGTAGACGGCAAGAAGGTGATCAACCTCACCTCGAACAACTACCTGGCGCTGACGAACGATCCGCGGGTGAAGGCCGCCGCCAAGGACGCGATCGACCGCTACGGCGTCGGCACCGCGGCGGTGAGGACGATCATCGGCACGATGACGATCCACGAGGAGTTGGAGCGGCGCTTGGCGCGCTTCAAGGGCACGGAGGCCTCCATCGTGTTCCAATCCGGCTTCTCGACGAACGTGGCGCTGTGCCAGAGCCTCATGACGAGCGAAAGGGACCTCCTCGTCTCGGACGAGTTGAACCACGCGTCCATCATCGACGGCGCCCGCCTCGCCAAGTCCCCGCGAAAGATCTACGCGCATAAGGACATGAAGGCGCTGGAGAAGATCCTCGAATCGCCGGAGTCGCGCCAGGCCCGGCGCCGGATGATCGTCACGGACGGCGTCTTCTCGATGGACGGCGACGTGGCGCCCCTGCCCGACATCATGGCCTTGGCCGACCGGTTCGACGCGATCGTGATGGTCGACGACGCCCACGCCTCGGGAGTCATGGGCAAGAACGGCCGCGGGACGCCGGATCACTTTGGGCTCAGCGACCGCGTCCAGGTCCAAATCGGCACTTTGTCCAAGGCGTTCGGAGCGATCGGAGGCTACGCCGCCTCGACCCAAGCGATGCGCGAGTATCTCGTGTCCACGTCCCGGCCGTTCCTCTTCACGTCCTCGCATCCGCCGTCGGTGGTGGCCACGTGCCTCAAGGTCCTGGATATACTCGAATCGGAGCCCCAGCGCATCGAGGCTCTCTGGCGCAACACCCGCCACTTCAAGGAAGGATTGCGCAAGGCCGGGTTCGACACCGGCGCGAGCGAGACGCCGATCACTCCCGTGATCATCGGGGACACCGAGAAGGCGAGGAAGTTCTCCGCCCGGCTGTTCGAGGAGGGCGTATTCGCGCTCGCGATCGGCTTTCCGACGGTCGCGAAAGGGCGGGAGCGTCTGCGGACGATCGTGTCCTCCGGCCACACCCCGCAGGACCTCGACGAGGCCCTCTCCAAGTTCCAGAAGGTCGGAAAGGAACTCGGCCTGATCTAGTCGGCCGGAACGCCTTCCGGCACGAAGCTCAGCCAGAAGTCGACCAGCTCGTTCTCCTTGGCGTCGATCTTCGCCTGATCCTCGGGCGACTGGTCCGTTCTCGGCAGGATGTGATAGACGTCCGGCACGGTCTGGATGCCGCGCGGATCGGTGTTCCAACTGCGGTGAAACACCTCGCTCGTGCTGCCGTCCAGGCGCTTGGTGAACAGCCACTGGTCGATGGTCCAATTTCCCACCGCGTCCAGGGTCCAGACTTCCGAGTTCATCGTGGAGTAGACCGGAATGAACTCGCCGTCCTCGTCCCGGCCTCCCCAAAGATTGATGTAATTCGCGGTGCGGCTCTCCGTTTCCGGCGCGCTGACCTTCTGGAAGCGGCGGGACTCCATCCACGGCGGGTTACGCGGATGAGGCGCCCCCTCGTGGCGAATCCTATTGAGCAAGAGCGGCCATCGTCCGTCTACGGCCGGCCCGGCCGCCGCGGCCGCCCGGCCGAACGAAACGGCGGCGAGCGCCATCGCCGCGATCAACACTCCATGCGCCATCATGCTTCCCCCGTCTTCGCACAGAGAGTACCCGCGACGGCGCCCGCCCGCCACCGTCCAAAGGCCCCGGCCCGGATAGGCCGGAGTGCCCCGTTACTTACGGCTTATAGTCGGCCCACCGCTTGAGCAGCTCCTCATACTTGGCCTGCTCCTTGGCGGCAAATCCCGCGGGATCGTCGATGCGCTGGCGGTCCGCCTCGTGCGCGAGCACGCGGCCGGAATAGTCCTCGACCAGACGATAGTGATTCGAGTCGACCTTGCTGCCGTCCGCTCTGAGACGAAACGACCACTGGTCGATGTTCCAGATGTTCGTCGCATCGAGGTTCCAGTCCTCCGAGACGAAGGTCACCATCATCGTCTCGAAGTCGCCGGACGACGTCTTGAAGCCCCATAGGTTCACGTAGTTCGCGCGGTGCGTCGCTTCCTTGGGTCCCTCGATATGCGCGATCCCGATGGTAGGGGCGATCACCGAGGCGTAATCCTCGGAGTAGACGCCCGTCGCCTTCACCTTCGACAAGAGCGCCTGCCACGGCGTGACTTGAGGCTGCGGCGCCTTCAGCTCCGCTGCCGCCGTCATCGCGCCTTCCAACGCGGGGATGCGTCCTTGGATTCCTGCGGCGCTCACTCCCACGCTTGCGCCGATGAGGATGGATACCGCGATCGTCGTCGTCTTCATCATGCCTCCCTGTTCTAGTTGCTGTCTCGAGCGGCTACGGCTGGAACGCGATCCACTTGGCGAGGAGCGCGTCGTACTTGGCCTGGATTTTCGCCTGCAACGTCGCGTTCTCCGCGGGGTTTTCGCTCGACAAGGCCTCGTACTCGAGCTTCACACCCGCGTGCGTCGGCGCCTCGCGAAGCGTGCGGTGGCTCACGCCGGCGATGCCTCCCGTCGTGTCGAGCGTGAAGAGCCATTGGTCGATCGTATGGTGTCCCGGCCCGACGACGTCCCAGACTTCCGACACCAACGTCGCCTGAGATATCTCGAAGCGGCCGCTCATGTCGCGTCCGCCCCACACGTTGATGTAGTCGGCCGTGCGGCTCTTGTCGGCCGGTCCCTGAATGTCCTCGAGACCGAACGTCGGCGGGAACGGAGCGAGGTCGTCGCGGTAACGGCCCTTGTCCAGGATCTTGGCGACGAGCTTCTGCCACGGCGTCTGCTCCGCCTGCGCGGCGTGGACTCCGGCTACGCGGAGGGCCGCGCGCTCCAGCGCGCCCGCGGATGCGGCGACGGAGGGACCGGCGACGGCATCGATACGGCACAGCGCGGCCACGGCAAGGAACGCGACGACTGTTTTGGTGGTCATTTGAATCCTCCTGGAGATCTTGGGATCAGGGCTGAAACGCCGTCCAGCGGCGCATCAGCTGCTCGTACTTCGCCTGGACCTCGGCCCTGAACTCGGCCGACACGGGCTGCGTCCTCTTGTATTGGCCCAGGGTCTTGTAGGAACCGTCCACGATGATCCGGTCTTTGCGCTGAATCATGAAGATGTGGGTCGCTTCGATGATCTCGCCGTCCATCGCGATGCGGAAGATCCACTGATCAATGTGCCAGTGGCCGTCCGCCTTGACCGGCCAGTCCTCCGACACGAAGGACGCCCAAGAACCCTGGAATACGCCGAGGTCTCCAACCCCGCCCCAGATGGTCACGTACTCGGCGCTGTGGCTGTCCTTCGGGTCGCCCTGGACGTCTTTCAGGGAATATTGCGCCGGATAGAAGTCCGCCTCCTGGAACGTGCCCCGCGTCAGGACCTTCTTGACCAAGGCCTCCCACGGATTGGCCGCGTGCTCCAGCTTGGCCGCGGACGAAGCGTCGGCGATCGCCCGCTCGAGATGGAGCCCGGCCCCTGCGGACGACGCGAGCGCGGCCGCGGACGCGGCCGACGGAAGTACGGATGCGGCGACGACGAGACAGCGGACGACGACGGCGATGTTCATGAGCCCCCCATGCGCGACTGTACTGCGCCCAGTGCGAGGAAAGCCCGAAATGCCTATTTCCGCAACTTGCGAAAGGCCTACTCCGGCGTAGGCCGTTCGGCTCCGCTTCTTGGGACTAAAGGGAAGGAGCTACTTGAGAAAAGCCATCCGGAGGCCGATCAACGTGAGCGCGCAGCCGAACACCCGCCGCAGGACCTCGTTGGGGAGCCCGACCGCGAGCTTGGCGCCCGCCAGCCCTCCGAAGAAAAATCCGGCGCATATCAGCGCGGCGATCCGGACGTCCACGTGACCCTGCCGGTAGTATTGCAAGGCCGCGAGGAGCCCGATCGGCGGCACGAGGATCGCGAGGCTCGTTCCCTGGGCCTGCTGCTGCGTCATGCCGAAGGCGAACACGAAGATCGGCACGAGGAATACGCCTCCGCCGATGCCGATGAGCCCGCTCAGGGCTCCGACTCCCAACCCGACCAGCACGAAGACAAGCGATTGCATCGCGGCCTCCTATCGAGCTTCCTTCGCGGCGGACGCCGCGGTCCAATACTGCTTGAAATCCTTCGGCGGCGGCGCGCTGAGCCGCACTTTCTTGCCGGTGCGGGGATGCGCGAGGGTAAGAGAATAGGCGTGCAGCATCAGCCGCGGCGGCGCGGGTATCCGGAAGCGCTCCATCTCCCGCGCGATGCCCGAGGCCCATTCCGAATCCCCGAGAACGGGATGGCCGATGTGCGCGAGGTGGGCGCGAATCTGATGCGTCCGTCCCGTGAGCGGACGCGCTTCCACAAGCGAGACGCGCGGGCGGGCCTCGAGCACGGAGAACTCGGTCGAGGAATTGCGCCCGTACGGGCTGACTTGCATGCGTCCCCCCGTAGGGCCCCGCCCAATCGGGGCCTGCACCTCCACGTCACGGTCGACGCGACCCCATACGATCGCCCGGTAGACTTTCGACACCTCGCGCTCGCCGAAGGCGCTCACGAGCGTCTCGTACGCTTCCGGGGTCTTGGCGACGATCATGACGCCGCTCGTCTCGCGGTCGAGACGATGGACGATCCCGCACCGCGGAACGCCCGAGGCGTCGATGGCCGGCCGCTGGCGCAGCAGAAGGCCGGCGAGATTCGGCTCCCGCGCGAGCGCGGCCTCCGGGCGCTTGAGCCAGCTCGTGCCGACCGGGTGTACGATGAGGCCGGCCGGCTTGTCCAAGGCCAGCATCCAGCCGTCCTCGAAAAGGATCCTGTCCGACAGCGGCTCCTCGGCCCAGCCGCCGTCCGGGACCCTGACCGTGATCGACTCCCCTCCCGCCAGCCTGTAGTCGGCGGACCGGCGTTCGCCGTCGACGGCGACGCAGCCGCGCTCGATAAGGCCTTTGACGTGCTCGCGGGTGTAGCCGGGCAACTCGCGCGCGACGAACCGGTCGAGGCGGATGCCGCCTTCGTTTACGCGGAGTTCTTGTTCCATAGTCCTCGCTTGACCAACAGCATCGACGTCCCGATGAGAGCCGCTACGGCGACTACCTGAGAGGGGCTCAGCCCGACTAGGAACCCTCCGCGGTCGTCGCCGCGGAAGATCTCCACGACGAAGCGGAGCACTGCATACAAGAAACCGTACGCGATGAAGGTCGTGCCGGGACGGAGCACCTTGCGCTCCACTCGCTTGAGCACGACGCCGTAGAGGAACGCCGCGATCGCCAGGTCTCCCAAGGACTCGTAGAGCTGCGCGGGATGCAGAGGAACCCCGCGCAGCGCGTCGGGCACGAGGCTGTCGGGATGGGTGAAGCGCACGCCCCACGAACCGGCCGTCGGCCGGCCATAGCAGCACCCGGCGGCCAGGCAACCGAGCCTCCCGATCGCGTGGCCGATGGGAAGCGCGACGCCGAAATAATCGGAGTTGCCCCAGAACTCGACCTTCTTGATCGCGCAGAACGCCGCCCCCATCGCGACGGCGCCGATCAGCCCCCCATAGAAGACGAACCCGAATCGGAAGTCCCGCACGAGGTGGATCTCCCCGGACAGGAATCGCGGCAGTTCGAGTAGGACGTACAGGAGCTTGCCTCCGCCGATGGCGCCGAAGAAGAGCCAGTAGATGCCGGACCAAAAGGTGCTTTCGCTGAGTCGACCGGGCACCAGACGAGACTTGAGCCAATAGATCCCGACCAAATAGGCGATCGCGACCAGCACGCCGTACGTCGCGAGGCTGTAGCCGTGGAAATCGATCAAGGATGGGATCATCGGTGCCGTCTCGGGGCGAAGCCCCTCTACTAGATACTATTCACGCGCCTACCAAGGCAAGGAAATCGGGAAGGGCGCCGCCGAGCGACGTCTTGAGATAGGGATTCGCCGACTTCTGGCGTCCCAACGGAACCGAAAGCTCGGGAGCGTAATGATGGCCCGGATAGAGCACCGTGTCGTCCGCCAACTCCCCCAGGCGGCGAAGGCTCCGGTACATCTTCTCGGGGTCGGAGTCCTCGAAATCGACGCGCCCGCAGCTCCCGATGAACAGCGTGTCGCCCGACACGAGCCCTCCGGGAAAGAGGAGGCACTGCGATCCCTCCGTGTGTCCGGGCGTGTGTAGGAGAGTGACGCGGGCCTTGCCGATCTCAATGACGTCGCCGCCGGAAGTCGGCCTCGCGGCGCCGACGCCCGCCAAGGCGTGCGCGTCGCTCTTGTGGATGTGCACGGGGACGTCCGCGGCCTTGAGCAGGGCCGCGACGCCGTTCATGTGGTCGCCGTGGCGATGCGTCACAATCGCGCGGCTCAGGCGCCACCCTTCCTTCGCTACGGCGTCGAGAACGGCGGGCACGTCCCACGCCGGATCGACGACTGCGCACTCCTTGGAGTCCGGGTCCGCCACCAGATAGACGAAATTCGCCATCGGGCCCAGTTCGAGTTGGCGCACGATGAGGGCGGGTTCCTTGGGCATGATGGACGCGCTCGGCCGGCTACTGCTTCTTCGCGGGAGGCGGAAAGCGGTACTCGATCTCGCCCGGCTTGATGAAGCCGAGTTCGCGGCGGGCGCTCGACTCCAGGGCGCGATCGTTCGACTGGACCTGGCGCAGCTGCTTGCGCAGCGACGTCTCCTCGGTCTTGAGGGAGTCCACCTCGTGGCGCATCCGGCGCAGCTGCACGCCCCGCTGGACGAGGCGGCGAAACCCTCGGTTGCCGAACATCACCGCCGCGAGGACGACGGCGCCGCCGAAGGCGAGCTGCCGCCGGGTCATGAACGGGCTGCGGGGGTCCTGGCGGGCTTCGCTGTCGCCTTTTTGGAAGCGCCGAGGAAGGCGCGGGCGCCCGCGTAAACGGCGTCGGCGCCGAGTTCCTCCTCGATGCGGAGAAGCTGGTTGTATTTGGCCAAGCGCTCGGAGCGGCACGGCGCTCCGGTCTTGATGGCTCCCGCGTTGAGAGCCACCGCGAGGTCCGCGATGTAGGGGTCCTCGGTCTCTCCCGAGCGGTGCGAGATGATGGCCGAGAAGCCGGACTTCTGCGCCATCTGCACGGCGCGCACCGTCTCGGTGACGGTGCCGATCTGATTGAGTTTGATGAGGATCGAATTCGCGCTCCGCGCTTCGATCCCGCGGCGGAGGCGCTCGACGTTCGTGACGAAAAGATCGTCGCCCACGATCCGCAGCCGCGAGCCTTCGGAGGCCGTGAACGCCTTCCACGTAGACCAATCGTCCTGGTCGAAGGGATCCTCGATGGAAAGCATCGGGTGCTTGGCGACCCACTTCGCGTAGCGGGCCGCGAGGGCCGCCCCGGACAGGGTCTTTCCCTCGAACTTGTAGGAGCCGCCGTGGTAGAACTCGCTCGCGGCCGCGTCCAGGGACACGCTGACGACGCCCTTGGCCCCGGCGCGCTGGATCGCTTCCAGAATAACCTCGATCGCGTCGTCGTGGCTCTTGAGCCGCGGCGCGAAGCCGCCCTCGTCGCCGACGGCCGTCGACTCTTCCCGCTCCGCCAGCAGCTTTTTCAACGCCTGGTAGACTTCGGCGCCGACCCGCAGCGCTTCCGTGAAGCTCGGCGCGCCGGCCGGCACGACCATGAACTCCTGGACGTCGAGCCCGCTGTCGGCGTGCTTGCCGCCGTTGATGATGTTGAGCATCGGGGCCGGCAGCAGCCACTCGTCGGAGCCGACCGAGAAGGCCTGGCGAAGATATCGATACAGCGGCGCGCCCGCCGCCTGCGCCGCCGCGCGCGAGGCCGCCATGGAGACGCTGAGGAGGGCGTTTGCTCCGAGCTTGCCCTTGTTGGGCGTGCCGTCGAGAGAGAGCATGCGCTCGTCGATGCCCGCCTGGTCGGAGGCGTCGCGCCCGAGTAGGGCGGGGGCGAGCGTCTGCTCGACGTGGCGCACCGCCTTGAGCACTCCCTTCCCGAAATAGCGCTTGGGGTCTCCGTCGCGCAGCTCGACGGCCTCGTGCTCGCCGGTCGAGGCGCCGCTCGGGACCGCGGCGCGGCCGACGTGTCCCGACTCGAGCCGCACCTCCGCCTCCACCGTCGGGAACCCCCGCGAATCGATGATTTCGCGGGCGTGGACGGAGCGGATCTTCCTAGACACGCGTCTTCCCTTTGATCAAGTTCTCCCCCGCCGTGACGAGCTCCTCGAGCTTGTCCTCGCGGGACGCCTCGGCGTAGAGCCGCACGACCGGTTCGGTGCCCGAGGACCGCAAACCCATCCAGCTGCCGTCCTTCATAACGAACTTGAACCCGTCGGTCTGATCGATGCGCCACACGGAGGAGCCCCCGAGGCTGAGCGGCGGCTTCACGCGCAGCCGCTCCTCGAGCGCCGAGACCTCGTAGGCGCGGGAGAGATGGAAGTTGCGGCGGACGTTGAAGAAGGAGCCGACCTTCTTCTGAAGCGTCTCGCGGATCTTGGCTAAAGGCTTCTTGTCGTAGGCCACGAGCTCCGCCATGAGCAGGCAGGCGAGAATCCCGTCCTTTTCGGGCACGTGCCCCTGGATCGACAGGCCGCCCGACTCCTCGCCGCCCATCAGGAAGCCGCCCCCGCGCAGCAGCTCGCCGATGTATTTGAAGCCGACCGGCGTCTCCCGGACGTCGAGCCCATGGGACTTCGCCACCGCGTCCAGGAAATGGGACGTCATGAGGCTACGCGCCACCTTCCCGCGCATGCCGCGGTTTCGCACGAGATGGTCCAAGGCGAGGGCGAGGACGTCGTTGGGCGGAATCCATTCGCCGCCCGCGTCCATGATGCCGAAGCGGTCCGCGTCCCCGTCGCACGCGAGGCCGAGGGCGAGGCCCTTCTTTTTCATCAGTTCGACGAGATCGCCGAGCAGCTCGGGCGCGGGTTCGGTGGAATGCCCGCCGAAATTAACGTCGCGCTCCTCACGGAGCGCGATCACGGAGACGCCGACGCTCTCCAGGAACGGCCGCAGGTAGCGGCGAGCGGCGCCGTTGAGCGCGTCCACGCCTACCTTCAGCTTGGCGCCCTTGAGCTTCTTGACGTCCAGGAGCGACGCGAGCTGCTTGAAGTAGGGCGCCAGGAAGTCCTTCTGGACGATCCAACCCTCGCGCGCCGCCTTCTCCGAATTCATCGCCGCGACGGAGACGCTGCCGAGGAGGCCCACCCGGCGCTCGACGTCGTCCGTGGCGGCCGGTAGGGCCGGTCCGCCCCACCACGGGCTCCACTTGTAGCCGTTGTAGCGCGCCGGGTTATGGCTCGCGGTGATGACTACGCCGCCGACGGCGAGGTTGTTGAGGATGCCCCACGCCACCGCGGGCGTCGGCACGTCCTTATCCGAGAACAGCACGCGCACGCCGTCCGCGGCGAAAACCTCCGCCGCCTCGCGTGCGAAGTCCTCGCTTTGAAAGCGCGTATCGTAGCCGACCACCACCATCGGCGGATGTCCCGGCGGCAGCTTCGCAGCCCGCTGACTGTAGTCGGGATTGCGGTAGCCGAATTCGAGGTTCTCTTTGACGTGGCCGGCGATGGCGTGCGTCAGCTTGCGGACGTTCAGGTACGTGAAATCGTCCGCAAAAACCGCGCGCCAGCCGGAAGTGCCGAATTGGATGGCCATTAGAGGCGTGGACTATATCATAACTTCTTATTTTTCGCAATATCCGGTATCGCCACGCCGCAATCTAGGCCTTTCGGCCCATTTCTTAAGTAGGCCTTTTGGGCCCTTGCGCTGTCGAGAGGCCGGGGCTATCGTATGGACCGAGGACGCCCGCATGAACAAATCCCTGCATTCTACGCTAGCCGTCGTCCTCGTGGGCATGCTGTCGCCCAACCTCGCGGCCAAGGCGGTGGCGGTGTTCAGCTTGAGCACCTATCAAGACGAGTTCGAGCGGCAGGCCATGGAACAATCGCAGTTCGGCGCCCGGTTCTCCGATGCTGTCCTGAGCGACGCGGCGTGCCCTCCGGGATCCGCTACGGCCAACTGCTCGCCCGGCGCGCCGGGCGCGGTCGCGGCGTCTCTCCAGCGCGCGGCACGTTTTGAAGACGCCGGGGAGCTTGATCCGCTGAGACAAAACGCCGGTCCTCGAATCGTCGGAGTCGAGAACAACGTCGCCGTTTCCCAGGGGAAGGGACAGAAGACGGCGCAGATGGACCTTACCGTGATCGGAAACGGAGCCTCCAAGAAATCGATCCTCGAGACGCCCTCGATGCTACCGTTCGAATACACCCCCGCCCCCGTGCCCGTGCTCCTCGAGACCACGCCGAAGGCCCGGCAGGCTCCGGTCCCCGTCCCGGAAGAGCTATAGGCCTTTCGACCTATTGCGCTCTAGGCCTTTAGGCCTATTGCGAAATGACATCCCCGGGGCTACCGTAGTTGGATAGACGCCATGATGCCCTCGAGAAAGACCGCGTCCGCGGCCGCTGTATTCGGGATACTGCTCGTCTACTCGCTCTCGTCGCGCCTGTCGCCTCGCGAGCGGGCGGCGATCAAGACGGACGCCGAGCGCCAAGCGACGCTTGCCGAATCCGGACGGCTGGGAGGAGGACGCCGCGACGGCGCCGCGCCGAAGACTTCCGCATTCTCGGCGGGGACCGCCGCGCTGAGGGCCCTGCTCACGGGCTCGCCCTCGGGACGCCCCAACGCCTACACCGTGAAATGGCAGGACTCCGCGTTGGGCGCGACGCCGTCGGGAGGGCGACTGAAAACCGGGGCGCCGCCCAAGGACGTAGGCGAGGGGCAGGCCGTCGGCCCGGCTTCGGGCGACAAGCCCACCGGACAGCGCCTGAACCGACTCTTGGGCATCCGCATCACCGATATCGAGAAGGAATGCGAAGAAAAGTCCGGACTCATCTGCGGCGGCCATAAGGGCAACACCTACGCCGCCGGTGACGACGACGCAGGCTACACGCCGGAACAGCTCCGCCACTTCCATGAGATATCGGCCGAGCGCCGCCGCGATGAGCGCCTGCGCGCGGCGACGGCTTCGTCGCCCACGACGGCCTCGAGCCGCGGAGGCTACGTAGACGATTCGGCGGCCGCGCGCGCGCCCAAGATCAGCGGCCGCGGCGGCGGCGCCGCGGACCAATCCGGAATGCAGAACCTTCGCGACGTCATGAAGACCGTCGCGGGCTGCGACGCCAGCTCCCGTCAAGGCCTCATCGACGGCACCATGCAGTGCAATCAAGCCTTTTCCGGCGATATCCTGAGAAACACCGCCCACGTCGACATGCGCGCAGGGCATCTGCAGGAAGGCGGCGTCGTGAAGTTCACGGGAGAAGGCGAGACGCCGCTTCAGTAGCGCTCCGCCGTCCGCGCCCGTTTTCCCGACACAATCATAGGCCCCGGGACTCAACAGGGCATTGGGCCTAAAGCCACTGGAGCGGACCGCCCCGGCGCGCCATTCTTGAGGCATCCGATGAACCCCTCTCACCGGCGGACGACGTTTGGCGGAAAAATCGCATGAGCTTCATCATGCGGACGGCGGCTGTCGCGGTCCGGCTCACCGCGGCCCTGCAAAAGCTCACCCGCCTCTTCTCGCGCGAGCGGGGAGCCCGCGAATCTTTCTACGAGGGCGACCAAAAGACGCTCCGGCACGTCTAGGCGAGACCCGCGGCCGGACGGCCGTCAGTGATTGTGCGCGGCGTAGAACTTCCGCCGCTCCGCGACCTTGGTCATCTCCTGCGCGAACTCCGGGTTCTTGGCGACGATGAACTGGAAGTCCGCGGCGAGGAGCACGAAGAGCTTGGTCGTACCCTTGCAGTAGACGGAGGCGGTGCGCGGCTCCTTGTTCAAGAGCGCCATCTCGCCGAAGAAGTCGCCTGGGCCGAGGGACCGGATCGTTTTCGCGAAGGAGAAGAAGCCCGACTTGACGCGCAGCTCCACGGCCCCCTCGTGCACCACGTAGAACGCGTCGCCGGCGGCCCCCTGCTTGAAGATCAGTTCTCCGTCGTTGCATTGGTACAGCATGATGTAGGGGAGGACCGTCTCGAGCTGGCCGATCGTCAGCGGCTGGAAGAAGTCGATGCCCCGAAGGCGCTGCGCCAGGGCCGCGTAATCGCTTAGCCCCAGGGAGATGGACTTCATTCAGCCTATCTGTAGTAGTTCCGCTTCTTGGTCTGTCCGGCCGCCGCGGCGCCGCCGAAGCGGACGAGCAGCGAGTAGCGGAACGTATCGCCCAGGTCCCCGAACGGGATCCAGGCGAAGTCGAAGGAGACGCGATGGAATGCGATGCCCATGCCCACGGACAGGCCGTTCATGCCGCCGGCGGCCGTCCGGCGGCTATTATACCCGAACCGGAAGGCCCCGGAGATGTCATCGTTGAACGGCTTGGTGACTTCCGCGCCGAACGCGACGAAGATGTCGGTGTCGCGGTACTTCGACACGTCGGTCTCGAGCGAGAGGGTCTTGGGGATCGCCTTCCAGCCGATTCCCACGGTCGCCTGCAGCGGGAGCGGGTCGGAGGCGCCGCCCGCGTAGGACGGGCGCGAACCGACGTTCTTGATCACGGCGGCCACGGAGACGGGCCTCGCCATGTCGGGGTTGGGCGTGAAATGCGCACCGACGTCCATCGCATACGCCGAGGCATGGTACGTGTCCAAGGTCTGGTAGATCATCTTGCCGGTCGCGCCCAGGCCGAGCCGCCGGTCGTAGCGGTACGCGTAGGTCGCGCTGTAGGCGTAGTCGCCCGAGCTGAAGGTACCGATGGGGTTTTGCGATTCCGTGGTGCTCCGCCGCTCGATGTCGGCGACCGAGAGGTTGTAGATGCTCGCGCCGAGCACGTGGCGGGAGAACTCCGGCTCTCGGCCTGACGAGAGCGGGAAGGCAAAGTTGGCGACTTCGTAATTCGCGCCTTGGAAGTACGCCGTATGCGCCGCGCCGAGCTGCGGTTCGCGGATGAAGGTCGCGCACGCGGGATTGTAGTAGAGCGAATATGCGTCGTCGCCGAGCGCCGTGTAGGCGTCGCCCATGGCGCCCGCGCGCGAGCCGGCGCCGATCTTGAGGAACTGGGCGCCGCTCGTGCCCGCCGAGGCGTTGGTGGCGCGCGCCTTGGGGGCGAGGGCGACCACGAGGGCGAGGAGCAGGAGGAGTCTCTTCGTCATAGGCCGCTCCCCTTGATGATCGCCATCTTGAACACCTTCGTATGGCCGCCCCACTTGACCACGCCGAAGTAGACTCCGGAAGCGATCGTGCGCCCGCCGTCGTTGGTGCAGTCCCACGGCGTGTAGTTGAACGTACCGCCCGGGACCGCGCCTTGGTCGATCGTGCGCACCAGTTCCCCCGCGACGTTGAAGACTTTAATCGTCAGGCTGTTCGTCTCCGTGCTGCCGGGCAGCGCGACGCGGATCATCGGCCCCTGGATGTTCAGCGTCGTCGTACCGGCGCCGCCGGCCGGGTTGTTGATCGTGACCGGGCGGGCCGAGCAGTCCGACGGATTCGGGAAGTTGAACGCCTCGACCGAGTTCCCCGTGAATCCGCGGATCTGGAACACCGGCGTCGAGGCGAACACGGCGAAGGTGCTGAAGGTGTTCACGCTCGCGCTGATCGTCTTGTTGACCGTGTCAACCGTGCGGTTGGAATTCTCGAGGCACCAGCCGTTCCTGGGAGAGGAGCCGTTGGAGCACGTCGTGGTATTGACGAAGTGCCAGATGTTCAAGTCGCCCGGGGTCGTCGAGGACGATCCCGTCAGGTTATAGGACAGAGTGACGACCGCCGGGTTCTTCAGCTGATCGAGCACTCCCGCCGGCAGGAAGATGCGGTAGAAGGCGCTGAAGGCCGGCGGCAGGTTGTTGCTGGAGACGAGGATCTGGTAGCTGCGCAGCGCCCCGTAGAGCTCGTCCGGAAGCGCGCGGGCGCTCGTCATCGTCTGCACGCTCGACGGGACGTAGCCGAACTTCTTGATGGCCTGCGCGGTGATCTGGGCCGTGTCGCGCGTCCTCTGGATGCCGACGAGCACCTTGCTCGGATTGGAGCCGTCCGTGTTGATGAAGGCTCCCGCCCCGAAGTCGACGTGCGTGTCCTCATTGACGCCGTTGACGTCGTCGTCGTTCGTCGGCTCGACGCCGGCAGAGCCGCCGGACACGTTCGAGACGCTCGCCTGGTTATGATTGTCCAAGCCGGTCTTGAAGTCGAAGACCTGGTCGATGGCGAACTCGACGCCCGTCTTCGGGTCGACGGTGGACGTGAACGCGCGCAAGCGCAGGCTGAACTGCGTCTCCAGCGCCGCCGGCGTATAGATCGCGGTGATGATCCTTCGGCTGTCCGAGATGAACTTCTCGCCGTTGTCGGGCCCGGCGAGCGCGCCTTGCCCGTCGGGCGCTACGATCGCGGCGTTCAGGGAGGTGACGACGGACTTCGTCAGGACCGACGCGATGTCGTTGTCCGACGTCGTCTTGTTGCGCAGGTTCTTGTTGCACACGATCTTGATTTGGAACTTCGGGGCGGCCAGCGTGCCGATCTGCTTCTGGCCCGCCGCGCAGACGGCGCCCGTGGAGATGAAGGTGAGGTTGATGTTCTTCGTGGTCGTCGATTCCTGCGTGCCGAAGCTCACGTTGGCGCCTTCCGCCGGGAAGAACACGTCGTCGCCGGTGGGCGGCAGGAGCACGATGCTGTAGACCTGTCCCGTTTCGAAGCCGGACACCGAGTATGAGTTGATCGTCTTGGCGTTGGGGTCCACGTCCAAGGAGCCGATGACGAACCGGGTGAAGGTCGCGTTGACGGCCGCCACGCCGCCGACGTCCTCGCCGTTGGCCGCGGTGAACCCGCTCGCCGACGTCGGATCGGCCTTCAGGATGCGCCCGCTGACCACGCCGCCGCGGGCGAGCACGATCTGCTGCTGCGGCGCGGGGACGAGGCCCTGGTATAGGATGAAGGTGGCCACTCCGGTCGTCGTCGACAGAGACACCGTGACGGACGCCTGCGCGATCTTGTAGCCCTGGCTCACGGCGCGCAGGATGTAGGCGCCCGTGGAGAGGCCGGGGATTTCGAAGTTGCCGCTCGAGTCGGTCTGCACCTCGATCGAGCCGAGGGGCGAGGACATCTCCGCGGGCACGGCGGCCGGCTGCAGGAACACCGCCGCCGCGGGGAAGCCCTTGAGCGGGTAGAAGGGATAGCTGAGCGCCCCGCCGTCCGCCGTCACGATCTGGCCGGTCACGGCGCCGAGGAGCGGCGTCAGGATGAAGTTCGTGTTCGACGTCGTGGTCGCCAGGTCGACCGACGTCAGCGTCTGCTTCGCGTAGATCTTCCCGTTGGAGGCGACGTTGCCGTCGCGCGGGGCCGCGGTCAGGTCGAAGCGCGAGGCGATCGACGTCGACACCCATAGGGTGTAGCGGCCGTCCGAGCCGCTGAAGGTCTGCACCACCACGTTGCTCGTGTCCGCGCCGAAGGACGGCGACGCGGTGATCTTGATGTTGCCGAGGGCGGTGCCGCTCGAGTCTTTCACGCTGCCCGTGACCGACTGGCCCTGCGCCAGGGCGATGATCCCCACGTCCAGAAGCTGTCCGGGCGTCGGCTGCAGGCCCGCGATGCGCACGGGCGTGTAGTTCTGGCTGCCCTGGGTCATGAAGGCCAGGTCCCAGCTGTCCTGCTTAAGGCTCAAGTCGTATGTGATGCTCGGGATCAGCGGCCCGACGAGGAACGTGCCGTCGGCGAGGATCGGCCGGCCGGCGACGCTCGAGATCGCGTTCACGAAGCCGCCTTCCACCCACGGGTTGGCGATCGCGGCGATGCGGAAGTTGGGCGCGAGCATGTTCGCCGACTGCGCCGTGATCTGGACGCCGCTGTTGGCGTCCTTCAATCGGCCCATGATGTACGCGGCGCGCTGCATGAGAACGTTCTGGCCGCTCAAATTGGACTGAAGCCCGGTCGGCGACGTGCCCGGGTCCGGGAACTTGATCGGCCGGCCCGCGTACCTCACCGGGATGAGCGTGCCCTCGACCTTGAGGGTGTAGAACTGGCCGCCCGGCAGGTTGTTGAAGCTGAAATTGACGGAATTCGCCGCGACGATCCCTGCGCCGCCGTCGCCGAGGAGCACGGTCGTCGACCGTACCACCTCTTGGCGGCCGTTGAGCACCGTGAGCTTGAAGATCCGCGAGTCCTGGAGCTCGTTTTCCAGGGCGATATTGCCGCTGACCGCATAGCCGTCGTTGAGCGTGAGGTCCGCGCCGGTCGCCGGCAGGCTGCTGACGCTGACCACCTTGCCAACGCGCGGGACGATCACCGTCAGCGGATCGGACGGGCTGCGCAGGTCCTCGGTGTGCACGAAATAGACGCCCGAGGGCACGTTCGGGATGAAGAACTCTCCCGACTGGTTCAAGTAGGCGAAGCGGTCGACCGCCGGCCTGAACACGGTCGAGATGGCGACCGAGAAGTTCGACGGATCGACCTGCGTCGCCACGACCCGCGCGGTGCTGGTGGCAAACACCGTTCCGTTGGAGTCGACGAGGTTCACGGTCGGCGCGTTGACCTTGATCGCCGCGTTGGTGTTGTAGGTCGGCGTCGAGATCTGGTTGATGATAGCGCCCGCGATCGAGTACGTGGCGCTGGAGAGGTCCATGAACACGGTCGTAGTCGAGCCGCTGACGATCGAGATGCGGAGCCTGCGCGTCAGACCGGTCGTCTTATAGAGGAGCGAGATGTCGTCGGTCTCCGTGCTGATCCCGTTGACCAAGAACGTGGCGGTGGACGTGGTCGGGCACAGGCCCGACGGGATCGAGCCGTTGTTGCCGTCCAAGCACGAGAAGTTCGGCAGGCCGGTCGCCTGGTCGATCTGGAACTCGTGCCCGACTTCCTGCGGCCGGGCGGAGGCGACCGTCTTGCCGAAGAGGCTCACGTTGCCGAAGTCGTGCGCCCCGGGCGGAAGGAGGATCGTCCCTTTGATCACGCCGGACGACGCCTCGAAGTTGAGCGCGGTCGAGCCGACGCCCGTCGCCAGCGGGATGAAGACCGAGACCGGCATGCCGCCGGGCGTGACGAAGTCGGCGTCGCCGTTCTTGTCGAGGAACGCGTAGAACTGGTACGTCGTGCCGCCGGTCAAGCCGGAGATCGAGAACGTGGCCTGCGCCACGGTCGCGGCGGTCTCCGTCAGGTCGACGCTCTTGGAGCCGAAGTTGGGCGTGTTGGGCGCCCAAGCGCTGGCGTTCAAGCGGAGCTTGGGTCCGCCGGGGAAGATCGGCTGCAGGTTCGACAGCGGCCCCGTCACCGTCACCGTCGCGATGATCAGGTTCGTCAGGTTCGGGTTCTGGAAGGTGGAGAAGTCGACGCCGAATACGCTCGCGCCCGCGATCGTGACGGGGCCAGTGGAGACCGTGCCGAGGTTCTGCAGGTTTTGCCCCTGACTCTGGGCGCTCGCCGTGAGCATGTATTTGCCGTTCGCCAGGCCGGGCACCGTGTAGGTCGTCGACGACATGCCGGGCGGCAGGAAGAGCGAGGCAAATCCGGACTGCACCGTGCCCGAGCTCTGCGCCACGGTCGTCGTGCTGGGGACCGCGCTGATCCACGCAGTCACCCCGCCCGTATTGGAAAACGTCGGGTGCAGGAACAAGCCGCCCGAGACCGCGTTCAGCGGAATGAAGGGCGACAGCGTCAGGGTCGTCACGCCGGACGGCACGAAGATCGATGCGGTCGATTTCTGGAAGCTCGCGAACTCCGCCTTCACGGAATAGGTCGCCTGCGGCACGTTGAAGATGAAGGCCGTGTGCGTCACGAAGGAGCTGACGCTCGGATCCCACTGGCCGCCGTCGTCGAAGGTGGTCGTACCCGCCGGCAGATGGATGCCGCTGTAGAGGGTGACGCTGAAGCTCGAGTCGGCGACCTGGAGGTTGCCCCACAGGTCGTACGCCGACGTCGAGGCGATCGTCGGGATGACGACCAAGGTCGGCGCGCGGAACATCTGGACGACGAGGTCGGCGTGCCCGGAAGCGTTGGTGGTCGTCACGGCGACGTTGGAGTTCGGCACCACGATCGAGAGCGCGTTGCCGAGGCTGTCGATCGTCACCGACGCCTGGCCGACGACGTAGTTGTTCTTCTGGAAGTAGACCTGATATCCGCCGGGCGCCAAGCCTGGCATGATAAACGCGCCGTTGGAATCGCCCTGGGCGCTGCCGCCGCCGAAAGGACCGTAAGCGCGCACGCTCACGCCCGGGACCGGCTGCAGCGGGCTCGTATTACCGTCGTAGACCACGCCCGAAAGCTGCGGGCTCTGGACCGTGATGCCGACGCTGTCGTCGCGCACTCCGTTGCCGACCTCGACGCGCACGTAGTACAGGCCGCTCGGGACGCGCGAGCCGTTGTTGACCCACGGGCTGTAGCGGCCGTCCCATGCGATCTGGCCGCGCGCCGGCTGGCCGTAGCCCCACGATTCCCAGAGGCCGTTGGGCGCCACGCCCGCCTTGAACGGCACCGAGCTGACCAGCACGTGCCAATTCTGGTTCGGGTCCGAAAGCGAGAAGTTGATGAAGGCTTGGCTGGGCGTCGACGGGTCGCCGTTGGGGATGATCGTCGCCGTCGCGCTGCCGACGCCGAAGGGAACCGTCGAGACCGACACGTTCGACAGCAGGTTGGCGGACACGACCGTCACGCCGCCGTAGTAGGTCGTGGGCCCGCCCAAGCCGTCGACGAAGATGGCGATGTTCTTGGACCCCTGGGTCGTGACCGCGGCGCTCGTGAAGAAGACCACGGTGGAGGAACTCGGTCCGAAGCCGATCGCTAGCGGGCTCTGGAAAGGGCCGGCCGTGCTCAGGGCGAAGCCGAAAGCCCCCGGGACGTCGTCGACGAAGCTGCCGCTGATCGCGTTGTAGCCGGTCGTCTGCGCCCGCAGGCTCAGAGTGCCGCCGGAGAGCACCTTGGCGTTCGGGTTGCCGCAGCCGTCGATCGGCGAGAGCGTCACCGCGTCCGAGACCTGGTTCTGCTTCAAGGCGAAGTAGCCGTTCTGGAGGTTGAAGTACAGCGCGCCGCCGGGAACCGTGTTCACGTAGGGAGAGCCGTTGAACAGGGTTTGCGGGATGACGAAATCCGCGGGGTTGCCGGTGCCTTGCGCGGTCGCCATGCTGAACGTTTGAAGCGTCTGGGAGGACCCGGCGACGCCCGAGACGCCGTACGCGGTCTGGCAGGGCACGACCGCCTTGTAGGTGAAGGTCGATATCTCCCCCGCCGCGATCGTGCCGGAGGAGAGCTTGAAGGAGACCGCGGGCCCGTTGAGCAGGAGCACGTTCACGGGGTCCGTGACCTTCGCATCGGCGATGCCCGTCAGATCGATCGTGGTATAGCCGGGCGCCGCGGGCGCGGTCGTCTGCGGAAACGGCCAACTCGGAGGAACGACGAGCTGAATCTGGCCGCCCTGCCGGAGGCCCTTGGTCCCGGCCGTCACGCCGATCTTCAGCGTCACGAGCGTGCTCGCGGGTACGGGCACCGAGGAGAACGCGTTCGCGCCGGCAGTGCCGGAGCTGATAAGCGCCGTGCCTTCGCCGCCCACGCTCGTCCCGCCGCCGACGTTGGTCAGGCCCGGGTCCTGCATGGTGATGTTGATGCCGGAGAGCGTCGAGCCGCTCGGAGCCTGGACGGGCGTCGCGCCGTACCCTCCGGTCGTATATACCCCGAACGGCTCGCCCGGATCTAGCCTGGCGTTGCCGTTGATGTCGAGATACGCACGCAGGTAGTACGGCGTGCCGCCGGGGACCTGGATGTCGAAGTAGACGTTGTCGGATCCAAGGAGCGAGCGTACGCCGACAGGCTGGCCCGTGAAGCTTCCCGAGGCCCAGAACTCGACGCGCACGTTGCTCGAGAAGCAGTTCGCGTTGTTCAAGCAGCCCGGATAAGCGACCAGCCCGGTCACCACCGCGACCGGCACCAGGTTCGTTCCGGAGTCGATGATGAAATTGATGCCGGAGGCGCTCTGGCCCGTGCGAAGATAGATCGGGGACGGTCCGGTCACGGTAGAGCCGAAGAAGCCGATGTTTTCGCCGTTGTCCGGCTGGCTGTTTCCGTTGACGTCGACGAAGCCGGCGACGTAGTACGTCGTGCCGGTCGCCAGGTCGTTGAACGCGAACGCGCCGGGGCCGGGAAGGACCATGCCCTGAACGAAGGTCGAGCTGCTGAACGTCGTCGCGTTGAAGAGGCCGAGCTGGATGCGGCCGCCCTGGGAGCCGGTGTACGACGCGTTGCCCGAGATGCTGCCGAGGCTCACGCTCCCGGCCGAGCCGAACATCGTGAGGCGATAGGGCCCGACCGCGCCGGCCGCATAGGGCGAGGCGCCCACCGTATAGAGGCCGGTGCCGGGGAGCGTCACGCTGATCTTGGCATTGCTGTTACCGGCACTGTGGTCGTCGGAGGCGACGAGGGTACCGTCGGGACCGTAGAGGTTCAGGTTCGTCGCGTAGAGCGGGGCGACCGCGTCCATCTGGATCGTGATGATCTGACCCGCCGTGCCTTGGAAATTGTACATCCGCTGGTACGCGCCGCCGCGGTCGGGCGAGATGCAGTCAGAGGCCGTGATGGAGTCGTTGATCGTCACGCCGACCGAGATCGGCCGCCGGTCGCACAGCTTCAAGTTCGAAACGACCGAGGAGCTGCCGTTGAACTGGAATCCCGCCGCGGCCGACTGGATGTACGGTTCGCCCGCCTCCTGCGAGAGGTTGCTGTTGACGTCGATGAACGCCTGGATCTTGTAGAAGCCCGGCGGCACGTTGTTGAAGAGATATTGGGTGTTGGCGCCGAACGCCGCGCTCGACAGGCGGACCGGCACGTTCGAGCCGAGGGGCAGCAGCACGCCGCGTACGGTTCCGGACGTCACCAATGCGCCGTTGTACGTCAAGGAGCCGAAAATGGCGCTCGTCGCGGTGGCCGTCGTGATGACGACCGCCTGGCCCGCGCCGCTCGTGGCGCCGCTCGAGTTCATGTTGACGCGGATCGTCGCCCAGTCGAGGTTCTGACCGTTGTTGACGCAGCCCGTCAGGTACACGTTGGACGAATTGTGCACCGCGATGCTGAAGGCGAAGTCCTCGAGAGCGTTGTTGGCCCCGTCGAAGGTCCGGGAGGCGAGGAGGTTCAGATTGTTGTCGTAGCGCAGGGCCAGGAAGTCGCCCGCGTTCGACTGGGACTCCCACGCCTCGTAGACGTAGTTGTCGGTGCTGATCACCAGGTTCCGCAGGCCCCCGCTGAAGTGGTTGTACACCGGCCCCGCCGCGACCGAGGCCACCTGCTGCAGGCTCGAGGTGAATTTATAGGTATGAGCCTGCGTGTCGCCGTCCGGCAAGAGAGCGAGGAAGACGTTGCCGCTCGAGTCCGCCGCGAGGTTCACGCTCGGGTTTCCCGGGATGAGCCCGGTCACGTCCTGCTGCAGGAGGGGCGCTCCGAGGCTCGGTCCGAATTTAAGCAGCATCCAGAGCCGCTGGCCGCCGTTGAACGGGGAGAAGTTCGAGGACACGATCGCGTAGACGTTCCCCGAGACGGGGTCGACCGCGATGCGCTGTCCGAAGGCGTCCGTGCAGTTGAAGCAGTTGCCGAGAGCGGAGGCGGGGAAGCTGAAGGTGCCGGAGGAGACGCTCAAGAGCGAGCCCATGCTGGCCGGATTGATCTTCCGGATCGGCACTCCTTCGTTGTTACCCTCGACCGCGACGTAAATGAAGCCCGCGTGGTGGACGACGTCCGCGATCCAAGAGTGGCTCGTGATCTGGACCGAGGCGACCGGATTCAGCGCCGGGCCCAGCTTCACCAGAAAATTCGGTTCGTTGGGCAGCGTCTCGTCCTTGCGGCCGAAATAGACGTTTCCGCCGGTGTCGACCGTGAACGGCCCGATGTCCGTCCCCTGGGCGATGGTCGCCGACGACATGAAGACGCCGGCCGAGCTCAAGCGCACCATCGAGGCGACGATGCCCGCGTTCTGTTTAGTGATGCCCTCGACGTAGGTGTAGGGTCCGCCGGCCGTGACGGTGTCGATGGCGATGCCCGCCGCGATGTCGGTCGCGCCGCCGTCAAAGCGCGCGCCGCCCGCCGCCGCGTAATTGCCCGTGTAGGCGTTGACGCTGCCGCCCTGGCCCGGATCGACCAGGGTCGCCTCGCCGTGCAGGCTCTGGCGATTGTTGTACGACGTCAGCGTGATGCTGCCGAGCCGGGCGTACGCGTTGAAGGTCGGATTGAAGTACCCGGCCCCGCTCGTGTCGCGGAAAGCGTCGAGGTAGTACGTGCCGAGAGCCAGCCCGTCGATGAAAACGTCCAATTGGCCGGGACCCGGCGGGAAGGGTTTGGAGATCGTGCGAACCGGCACTCCGGTGTAGTTCGCGTTGTCGAAGAGCCTGACCACGATCGGGCCGCTCTGCGTACCCATGTAGACGACGTGCACTTCGGTGGCGCCGGTGTTCTGGAAGTTGCCGCCGGTGGAGCCGGGATCGTTGATGAAGAAGCTGATGCCGTAGGTCGGGAAAGTCCCGGCGCCGGAGGAGACCGTGACGGGCGAGCCGACGCAGGGCCCGTTCTGCGTGCAGGTCGTCTGACCGAAGTAGCCGTAGGGCTCGCCGAAGTCGTTGCGGCCGTTGCCGTTGGCGTCCACGAACGCCGACAACGTGAAGCTCGAACTCGCCGCCAGGAACGGCAGCGTGTAGGGATACGCCGTGGCCGCGCTGCGCGGGATCGAGATGCGCTGGAAGTTGCCGCGTTGGTGATTGCCCTGGTTCCCCCCCTGGCTTTCCGCCTGGATCACGATGTTGCCGGGCGTGGCGCCCGCATAGGAGATCTGGCCGAGGATCGAGCCGCTCGGCGGATCCTCCAGGACGATGCTCACGCCCGTCGAGGACCCGGTCGGCGTCAGGAAGATCGGGCTCGAGTCGGTGGAGAACCCGATGGGCTCCTGGGACGTTCCCTCGAACTCCGGCTGTCCATTGTTGTTGACGTCGACGAAGCTCGCGATGTAGTAGCTGGTGCCGCCGAGAATGCCGGTCTTGCTGAAGGCGCCGACCGACGCCTGCGTCATCACGTAGGAGAAGAAATTGAATTTCGGGTCCGTCGCGAAGCCGATGAACACGGGCCCGGTGGACGCACCCGCGTAGCTGATCGTGCCGCTGATGGAGCCGCTGCCCGCCGCCCCGGTGCCCGGGTCCTGGACGAGGAGGTTGACCGTCGTGGTAGCGTTCGCCTGGACCGTGACGGGCGAAGACGATGCGTACGCCTCGAGGGGATCGATGTGGCTGTTGGAGTTTACGTCGACCCACGCCTTGACGATGTAATCCGTCGCGGGCGTAACGAAGGGCAGATTGAAGGCGCCCGCCGCCGGGATCGTCGTATAGGCGACCGTGTTCATGTCGCTGCAGTCGGTGCAGTTCGGGAAGGCGGTTCCGATCTCGATGCGGATGGTGCCGCTCTGCGTCCCGAGCCGGGAGATCTGTCCCGAGACCGTGCCTACGGCGGGATCGATCAGCGTGATCGACGGAGACGGGTTCGCCACGCCGCCCTGGACGAAGACCGTCGTCAGCGACGAGTTGCTCACGCCAAAGGAGCCGAAGGGCTCGCCCGAGTCCTGCACGAAGTTCCCGTTGGAGTCGCGAAAGCCCCGCAGGTAATATTGGCCGTCCGGCAGACCGCCGAAGGTGAACGCTCCGGTCTTCACCGCGCCGCCGGTCAACGTCAGCGTGCTGATCGCGATCGGGAAGGCGCCGGTATCGGCCGTCGTGAACAACTGAGCCTGCGCGGTCCCCGTCTGGGAGCCGCTGTAGGAGATCGTGCCGGTGATCGCTCCGCCGTAGCCGCCGCCGCCGAAGCCGCCGTAATTGAAGGTGAGCGTATAGGAGCCCGCCGTCCCGGAGTTAAATGACGTCGGCTCGATGAGATACAGGCCCGGCTGCGAGATCGTGTGCGTGATCACGGCGCCGTTCGGGTCGCTGCTCGAGGCGACCATATCGCCGTTGGGCCCGAGGAGGATCAGGCGGCTGCCGAAGGACGCGGACATCTGGATGCGGATCGTGGAGCCGACGCCCACCGAGCCCGCGCCGCCGCCGCCCGCGCGGAAGGAGTAGATGTTCGTGTAGAAGCCGGGGCCCTGGTCGAGCGCCGGGCAGCCCAAGGCGGACAAGGTGTCGTTGATCGGAGTCGCGGACGGACTCACCGCGGTCCTATCGCAGGCGTTGACGAGGCGGTTGGTCGCCACGTTGCCGTTGATGATCGGGATCGGGAACGGCTGCGCGACGCCGCCGTGCGTCCCCGCGGGCTCGGCATCGTCGGGCTGGAAGTTGCTGTTCAAGTCGCGGAAAACGGAGAGGAAATAGTTCCCGTCCGGCAGGCCCGCAAAAGCGAAGGTCGAGTTGGTGACGCTCGAGTTGCTCTCCGCCGCGAAGACGGCGCCGGCGTTCGGGCTTGTCGACAGCCGGACGTGGAAGAGGCCGGAGGGCGTCGTCCCGTAGTATTGCAGGCTGCCGCTGATCGTGCCGCCCACCGAGGGTTGGACCTGGATCGCGCTGGACGGCGAGCTCTGATTGCCCCCGAAATCGACGGCCACCACGCGGTAGATGTTGGTCACCCCGCCGATCGGCGAGAGGTCGGCGAAGCTCGTGGCCGAGGTCAGACCCGAAACGCCGAACAGAATTTGGTTCGTCAGCGTGTAGAACTGCTGCCCCGTGCCGGCGACCGGGTACGTCGCGCGCTGGACGCGATAGCCCGCCAGGCCGACGAGCGGCGTCCCGTTCGCCATTGTGGTCGGCGCGGACCAGGTCAGATCGACCCGGCCGAAGGAGACGGTCGGCAAGAGCCCGAAGGGGCTGGCCGTAGGCGTGGTCCGCACCGGGACCGCGACGTTCTTGCCGGTGACCGGACCGGCCACGACGATGGACGTCGCGGGAGTCCCCGTCGAGGTATGGACGCCCAGGTCCTCGCCCGCGGTGGCAAGACCGTCGCCGTTGACGTCGATGAACGCGCGCAGGAAGTAGGTATTCGCCGCGACCGGCATATAGTACGCCGTCGGCGACGGCAGGAGCACCTGGGCCGACGCCGCGCCCGTGAAGGTGTTGGTCGTGAACGCCTGGACCACGATCGGCCCCTTCTGAGCGCCCGGATACGTCACCGAACCGGCCAAGGAGGGGCCGGACGCGCCGACGGTGGCCGCGGAGTTCTCCGCGCTGAACGTCGTGGTCGAACCGTTGAGGTTCAGCGCCTGGGCCCTGTAGAAGTACGCGGTGCCGGGCAGCAGGCCGAAATCGGTGACCGAGGTGCCCGAGGTGCTGGCCACCTGGTACAGTACTCCGCCCGACACGCTCGAGCGGCCCACGTTGTAGAACGTGCCGGCGGCGTTGCCGATCGTCGTCCAACTCACCGTCATGCTGGTCTGGGAGATGTTGCTGAAGGTCGGCGAGCCCGGCGTCGCCGCCAACGACGCGACCGGCGCGACGGGCGGGAGCGTGAACGGGCTGAACCCGAAAGCCGCCGCCGTCGAGAAGGCGTTGGCCGACTGTATCTTGCGGATCGCCGAGGCCGTGTTCCCGGTGACGACGGTGTCCACGTAGAACGTGGTGTTTCCGCCCAAGACGACGGCCACGGTGCTGTTGGCCACGTTCAATAGGAAGTAGCCCGTGGCCCCCTGGACCGCGTTCCATGTCCACTGCACCTTGTCGGTCGTGGCCGGGAGCGGCGCGCCGCTGAAGCCCGTCACCGCCGAGGGCGCCGCGGCGCCTTTGATCTGGATGTCCGCGTTGGAGAAGCCGCCGGACGGCACCGAGAGAGGGCCGTTGTTGACGCCGAAGGGCTCGCCCGGATCGAGCTGCTTGTTGTTGTTGAAGTCGGCGAAAGCGACGATCGAGTAGTCCGTCGCGGGCCGCAGGAGGCCGGTCTGGAACGACAGGCTCATTCCGGGAGAGAAGCCGCCGCCGCCGCCGTTGCCCTCGTTGACGAAGTCGATGTTCTCGACCGTGTAGCTCGGGTCGCCCGGAGTCTTATGTCCCGCGATGGCCAGGATGCTCGCGCCGCCGAGCGCGACGGTGGTCGTCAGATTGCCGATGATGCCGCCGCGGTCCAGCAAGGCAACGTTGATGCTGGACACCGTCGCTCCGGTGTCGATGAAGACCGGAGTCAAGAACGGGCTCAGGTTCGCCAGCGGACCGGTCGAGCTCGAGAAGAATCCGAGGGGCTCCGGACCGTCGGGATGCCCGTTGCTGTTGCCGTCGCGGAACGCGACGACGTAGTAAACGTTCGGCGTCGGTAGGTTGTTGATCGTGTAGACGCCGGCCGACGGCTGCGAGACGCCTGCGACGATGTTCACGTCGTGCTGGAAGTCCGAGGATGTGGTGACGCCGACGAAGAAGTTGCCGGTCGTCAGCGGGCCGCCATAGGACAAGCTGCCGCTCAAGGTCCCGACGCCCAAGGAGAGCGGGAAGTTGACGGTGACCGTCGAGCCGGCCGCCACGTACGAGCGGCGCCCGCTCGAGCCCTGCTGGTTCGGGTTCGAGGCCACGAACGCGCTCACGATATAGTCGCCCGGCAGCAGTTGGGAGATGACGAAGGGATAGAACGTCGTGCCGCCGGTGAGGCTGACGGTCACGGTGCTCACGATCGTCCCTGGACAGTTGTCGCAGTTCGGAGGCACCTGCGCGGCGCGGACGTAGATCGTATCGGCCACGGCCGTGCCGGTGTAGCCGATCGTGCCGTTCATGACGCCCGTCGTCGATCCGGCGACCGAGAAATTGGCGTACACCGAGCCGAAGTTGTTGAAGTAGTCGCCGACCAGGTCGTTCATCGCGAAGCCGATCGAGCCGCCGAACTGGGAGCTGAGCGTGGTGCCCGTGCCGACCGCGACCCACTGATTGCCGCCGATGCGTGCGAGCAGCGCGCCGACCCGCGCGCCGGGTACGACGGTGTATTGATTCTCGGTGCCCGGGATGCCCGCGGGCGTCGTCTGCGTGTTGGTGTTCTGGTTGGTGAACCACGAACCGGTCGAGGTGATCGTCACCTGCTGGCCGGGGTAGGCGAACACCATCGTGTCGTAGCCGCCGCCGCCGTTGTAGCCCGGCTGCGTGAACGCCATGACCTGGTAATAGACCGAGGCGACCGTCGAGATCGGGTAGATGCCCTGCAGCGCGACATCGCCCTGCGAGAGGCCGAAGTAATTCGTCGCCCCGATGGACAAACCGATCGGCTGCAGCGGCTGGTGGCCCCCCGCGAGGTTCGTGTCCAGGGTCAGGAAATAAGTCCGCGACTGTCCCGCTAGGAGCGTCTCCGGCTGATACAGGAAGAGCGTCGTGGACGAGACTCCGCCCGAAAGGTAGGCGAACGCGATCGACTGCTCTGCGGGTCCGGAGGATGTCGCGACCATGTCGAGGCGGCCGTTGCCGTTGTCGTCCCTCCACAGCCCGATGCTCTGGCCGGTTGGGATCGGCGTGCCCGCGACGTCGACGCGGAGGTTGTTGAACGTCACGCTCGAGACCGTCGCGGTCATGGTCAGGCGCAGCATCGGCTGCGCGCCCACGTCGCCGATGAATCCCAAGTGCGCGACGGCGGAGGAGACGATGACCACGCCGCCGGGAGGCGTGGAACCGCCGGTGACCAGGATGGGGACGGAGTTATAGGTATTCCCTTCGAGCACTCGAATGACCATGGAACTGCCCCACGCCTCGAAGGAGTCTTGGACTCCGTTGCCGTTCACGTCCACGAATGCGAAGATCTGCGCGTCGCCCGAAGAGACGTCCAAGGAGTAGGAACCGCCGCCCGACGGGACCACGGCCGCGTACGGACTCCGGAGAGTCGACGTCGACGTATCGTACGTCGCCCGCACGAGGATGTTCCCGGTCTGGCCCGACACGTTGCTCACGTAGCCCGGGACGACGCCCCAGTCGGCTAGGAAGAAATTGATGCCGGACTGGCTCGCGCCGGCCGAGAGGAAGACGGGCGCCGATTCGAACACGCCCTGATTCTGATAGCCCGCCCGGGGGGCGTACGCGCCGGGACCTCCGGAGTTGGAGTCGCGCCAGGCCAGGAAGTACCACGTGTTCGGCGCCGTGAGGCCGTTCATGTTGTAGGCGCCGCCTCCGCCCTGGGACATATGAGCGCAAGGCCCGTTACCAGGCGGAGGGCACGAAGCCGACGCCGAGTTTGGCGGGAACGGAGACGTCGACGCGCGCACGTGGTAGCTGCCGCTGCCGGTGCCGAAATTGGAGATATTGCCGCTGACGTCCGCCGTGCCGCCGCCGTCGGGGTTCCAGAAGACGACGCTATTGGGGTCCTTCTCGAACGGGCTTCCCATCCGCTGGCCCGACGCGCTGTTCATCGTGATGACCGATCCCAGGACGACGTCGGAGGCGTCGACGTTGGAGGAGACGAACACGTCAAAGAACGTGTTATTGAGATTCCTAACGATGGGCGAGGCGCCGGAGTGCAGGACGAGGGATGGGGAATAGCCCTGGCTGTTGCTGAAGAACTGCACATTGTTGAACGCCGTCATCTTGGCGCTCGAGCTCAGATCGACGGAGGTGACATTGCTCAAGGAGGTACTGAAGCTGCCGTTGACGTTGACCGTGCCGTTCTGGACGGTGAAGGGGAACCGGTCGAAGGTATTGTTCGAGCCGATCCACACCGTGCCGGTGTTCGGGATGCTTTGAAACGTGCCGCTGCTCTTGACCACTATGCCGGAGGTGCCGACGTTCATGGTGGCGCCGCCCGTGCCCATGTCGAGCGTGCCGCCCTTGACCGAGACGAGACCCTGGACTGATAGGTTGCGGTAGCCGTTGCCGAAGACGAAGGTGCCGCCGTCGACGGCGATGCCGCTAGAGACGTTCAGCGTGTTGTAGGCGTTCGTGTTGCCCGGCGAGCTCAAGATGAAGGAGCCGGTATAATTCGAGAACATCAGGATCTGGCCGAGGCTCGCCCCGTAGATGTCCCAGAAGCAGCTCTGGTTCGAGACCGAGCCGTCGAATTTGATCGTGTCGCCGGGCACGGGGAGGTTGCCGCCTTGCCAGTTGCTCGGGACGCTCGCGTCCTGGTTGAAGGCGCCCGTCCAGACCTTCGCGACCGTGGACGCAAGGACCTGGAAGCTGATGCCCAACTGACCGGAGCTGTTCCCGGGCGAGGAGTCGCTCATCGCGAGATAGAGTTCCCCTCCGGAGACGGTCGTGAACGTCCCGAAGGATCCGATCTGGAACCAGTTGCTGCCGCCGAATCGGCCCACCAGCGCGCCGTAGGCGAAGGCGGCGTCCAGGCCGCCCGTCTGCCCGGCGGTGCCGGTCGCCGGCCGCATGCCGTATTCCCCGGTGTCCCAAAGGCCCGACGCCGAGATGACGACGTTCTGACCCGGATAGACGTAGAGTCCCGTATCGAATCCGCCGGAAGGAGAGGGATTCGCCGTCGGGGTCGTGTAGGAGCCGGTCGTGGGGTTGGCGTAAAGCTGAAGCTGCGCGTTCGCGATTCCGGACACGAGAGGATAAGCTTGGTTCGCCATCGCGCCGGCCGAAAGTCCGAAGCGGGACGGATTGTCGATCGTAACGCCCACCTGGCTTCCCGGGGGCACGCCGCTCAAGTCGATGCCGACGAAGAAGTATTGGGTCGTGTTGGTGATGGTCTGATTGGCGAACGTGACGTTCGCCTGCGGCGGCGATCCGGCGCCGAAGAGGATCGAGCCGAGCACGGTGTTCGTGCTCTGGAAGGTCGCGTCGTTGTCGTCGTCCTTGTAGAACTTGGCGTTGACGTAGGTCGCGGGCGCGTTGCCGTTCATCGTGAGCAGGATCGAGCTCAGCTGAGCGGGCGGGCCCTGCGTCCACATGCCGATCTTGAGCATCGGGATGCTCGCGATGGTCTGGGGCACCGAGACCGGGGCGAGGCTCGTCGTCTGCTGGAAGACCTGCCCGCCGCTCTGGCCGCCGAGGGCAAGCCGGGTCGTCAGGGCATTGAAACCGGAACCCGTGGTAGAAGAGGTTCCGGTGACGTACACGTCGGTCGAATTGACAATCGCGAGACCGAACACCTGATCCGCGCTGCCGCTGGGACCGTTCACGGTCTGACCGACGACAAAGCCCAAATTCGCGTCGAACTTGGCCACTTCGTAATCGGAGCGGCCCGCGCCGGGGACCCCGGCGTCGCTGTTATTCGTGTACGCCACGACCACGTTCCCGTCGGGCGACATGCGCACGCGGGCCTGCGAGTTCAAGGGGGCTGAGGCTGTCGTCGTCGTCGAGCTCTCGTTGGCGTATGTGAGGGCCGCGCCGTTGAATCTTCGGATGAACGCGGAAGTGCCCGCCGCGTCGTAGCCGGCGCAATACTGGGCGGTCCCGTCGAAGCGCACCGCGAGGTCGCAGCTCATCGGAAAGAGGGCGGATATGAGCGTGTCGTTGGCGGCGGCTCCCGGATTGTTCCATGTTCCGGAATTGGCGTTGTACCGGAGGAGATGGCGCTCCGCTCCCGGGGAGGAGTTCAGCGACACGATGACGTAGACATCCCCGTTATTGTCCCGCGCGATCGCGTCCCCGATGCCGAAGGTGGTGAGCCCGCCCTGGTTGTAGGCCGCCGTAGCGAGCGCCACCAGGGTGGGCGAGTACTTGATTAGCTTCGGATGCCCCTCGGCGAAGCCGCCGTCGTTGATCGTGTAGATGTTCACGCCGTCGGTCAGCATGCGCGTGATATTGCCGACGTCCGAGCGCGACACGGCCCTCGACGAGACGAAGATCAGGTTCTTATCGAGCTTGGTCAGCCAGCTCTGGTCGCCGGTCACGGGGAGTGAGCTCTTCTCTCCCATGTAGATGTTGCCCAAGTGGTCGATCGCCATGGCATCGATGCCGAAGTTGGCGCTCATCGTGCGCGACGAGAGGAGGACTCCCGAGAAATCGTGCTTCAAGAGAACGGTCGTGCTTGGGTTGTCGCCCGGGTTGGCCCCGCCGTTGGAGTTGACTAAAGTGTAGACCCACGGACCGCCCGGCGTGATGGTGTCGACCGCGACGTCGTTGCCGATGTCGTGCCAGCTGCCGGGCCCGAAGACCGTCAAGCCGGGCGGATTGAAATTTCCGGACAAGGCGAGATTGGTGAATGTAAAGGTGTTCGAGCTTTGGCCGACCACGGGGAACGAGATATTGCCCGCCATGTCGAAGGCCTTTGCGGAGACGAGGTAGGAATGCCCGTTGGTCATTCCCCCGCCCATGACGTAGGACCAGGACGACGGCCAGACGCCGGCGCCGACGAAGTTCGGGCAGGCGGCGGTGAAGGTGACGCCCGAATAGCAGTTGTTCGGACCCGGAATGGATAGGTCCTGGATGTTCACCGTAACGGCCGACAGATTCACGTTGTCGCTCGCGTTTCCGTAAAGGACCGGGATGTCCCCATAGGAAGCGCCGTGCATCGGGATGGCGATATTGACGATGGGAGACGTCGTGTCGAAGGTGAACGTCGAGACGCCGAGGATCGCCTGCGGCAACGCGCCGTCGGTAGCCTTCGACTCGATGAGATATGTCGTCCCGCTGATCAAGGAGGCGTTGAATCCGGCGCCGGAATAGTTCCAAGTTCCCGAGGAATCCCCGATGAACAACGACGCATTGAAAGTCTGCCCGGGGCTCCAGCTCGCCCCGTTCCAGTAGTTCCCGTCCGAAAGTCGGCGCACCGAGACACTGACCGACACGATCGGAGGCGTGAACGCTTGAGCGGTACCGAGAATGGTGGCGACGACCGAGACGGTGCTGCCGTTGGGAGGAGAGGTCACCTCGGAGCTTGGAGGGGAGGCGTAGGCGGGCAGCGCCGCGCCGAGCGCGAGCCACCCTCCCAACGCGACCGTCCTAAGCGGGATCTTAATCAATCGTTCCTCAGCCTAATAGTCGTATGTAAAGCCGAACAGATAATTCGCCGTCGAGTACGTGTAACGATAGTTCTGCTGATACGCCATGTTGGAGCTGGCCCACAGGAAATTGGTCTGCGCCTTGAGGCTAAAATTCGGGGCGATCGGATAGCTGTAGCCCAAGGACAGAAGCGTCCGGTTCTGGTACTGCTTCTCGTCCAAGTAGACCCCGCTCGAGTTCTGCGCGAGCCGGCCCGCGTATTGGGTGCTCGAGAAGGTGAGGCCGAGAGTCGCCACCGTCGGCTGCTTCTGCTCGCCCCATGCCAGGCTGAAAGAGGGGCCGATGGACCACTGCACCGAGCTGTAGGCGTCGGCGATGAACTTGGCCTGCGTCGTGTCGAATTCGTTCTGGTTCGAGCCCGTATGCTGGAAGCCGATGCCGAGATTGGACACGAGGCGGTAGTCTCCGTCGCGCAGCGCCTGCGGCCGTGCGACGCCGAGGCTCAAGGATTGGATGAAGTCCTGGCGCTTCTTGCCGATCGGCTGGCCCGTCAGCGCCACGATAGGCTGGTCCGGGAACTTCTGCCAATTCATGGAGTAGCCGGCGCTCAGCGACACCTTCGGGTCATCATAAGGAAGGGGCCGGCTGATGCTCATGGAGACCTGGTTGTTGATCGTATCGAGGACGTTCTTGCCGGCCCCGGCGCGGCTCAGCGGGTTGCCAAAGGGGTCCACGCCCGCCTGCGACTCGAGGGACTGGTAGTTCGGAAATTTCACGTAGTAGAAATCGTAGCCGACGCGGTACGAGAACGGCTCCTTGTAGATGTTCTCCGCCTCGAATCCGAGGCCGTATTTCCAGTAGTCGAAGAGCCCCTTCCCCCACGCCTCGTCGCGCGTCTCCTTGAGGAACTCGCGCTTGACGCTCATGTTGGGCTTGAGGCGCCACGTCGTGCCGACCGGCTTGTAGATCCCGAGGAAGGACGCGCGATGGCTCATCGACTGCTGGTACAGGGTCCCGGCGCCGACGGAGTCGGTCACCTGCTTGGTCCCCTGGTAATTCGCGTTGTAGATCGGGACCAATGACCAGCGATCATTGAACTTGACGACGGGCGTGATGTTCGCGGAGGCGTTGCCGTTGATGTTCGACTTCTGCCCGGAGAAGAAGTACTGGCCGCCCATCAAATTGATGTTGTAGATCGGGATGTACTGGACCGCGCCGGCCGGCGAGGCGACGACGGCCGCGGCGACGGCCAGGGACCAGACCTTCCGCGCCGCCGCCGACGTGTTCGCGTTCGTTCTCAATGGATCAATCCCGCGTCGATCAGAACCTTAGGCTCGAACACCAGGTCGATCTTGCGCCCGCCGAACTCCGAGGCGGTGATGATCTGCTGGTAGTTGTACTTCGAGAGCATCGACAGGAAGCTTGGGCCTTGCGACAGACCCGCGAAATCCGACTGCTTGGCCAGCTTTCCATCGTCCGAGATGATGTAGTTGTCGAACTTATCCCAAATCGTGCCTCCGCCGTTCTCGGAGTAAACGATCATGTGCAAGTTCGTGCCGTCCGGAAAGCCGGTGCAGTTGTTGACGTCCTGGCAGTTCGGGGCGGTCACGATGCTGGTCGTGAAGGTGTTCGTCAACTGCGTGCTGCCCTGCGCACCCGTCACGTTGCCTGCGTTGTACACCGGAAAGCCGTTCACGTCCAGGGTGGGGACATAGGCGCCCACGTTCGTCGCCTTCGCGATGTGGTTGACGCCGTTGAACGAAAGCGCGTAGTTGTCGAAGATCGTCGTGAAGAACTTGTCGTTGCCCACGCCGCCCGGGTTCGGGACGCTCAAGGTGACGATGCCGTTGGTGCCCGGGTTGTAGACCGCGGTCTGGGCATCCGCGGCGATGCCGTTGTTGTTGACGTCGACGAGGTGCCCGCCGGTCGCGGTCTCCACGACGTTGTCGATCGTGTTGGAGCGCGCGGTCTGGTATTGCGTCAGGAAGTACTCGGGCGCGGTGAAGGGCGCGCCCTGAATCTGGCGCAGCGCGATCGAGATGTCGTCGGGCAAGGTCTTGTTAAACGTGCCGAGATAGTAGAAGTAATCGAAACGATCGACGCGCTCGTTCAAGACCACGAGCTTGAACTGGTTCGCCGAGGGCCGGATGATGTAGTCCTCGAGACGCACGCGGTTGCCGTTGACGTCGATCATCGCCTTGCCGAGCTTATAGATCGCGTTCTTCTGCTCGAGGGCCGCGGCGGCCTGGACCTCCTCCTTCGTCATGTCGAGGCCCACTTCGCGCTTCAAGGCCTGGCGCTCCTTGTCCGCGGCCGCCTCCTGCTTGCCCTTGTCGGAGCCTCCGCCCAGAGTGCTCACCTTGCCGATGCCGTTCTGATTGACGTCGACCTTCTGGCCGTCCTTGAGGAGGACCTCGTTGCCCTTCGTGTCGCCGACGGCGAGGAGTCCCTTGAAGAGTTCGACGTTGGACGTGCCGTCGCGGCCGACGTTCACGCCGAACTCGGTGCCGCGGACCGAGCAGACCGCGGTGGGAGTGCGCACGGTGAAGCGCTGTTTGACGGTCTTGACGACCCACGCCTTCAAGAATCCGAAGCTGAGCTTCATCTGCGACTTCTCGGGTTTTGCTTCGTCCAACGTGAATTGGCTGTCCGAACCGATCTCGACCTTCGAGCCGTCCTCGAACGTCAGCACGGCGCGCGAGCCGCGCTCCGTCTTGATCTCGTCGCCGGGCGCGAGCACGTAGCCTTGCACGACGGGGTTCCAGGGACCTTTTGCGTTATGCACGCGGACCGAGCCGTTCGCTTCGGTGAGGACGACGGCCGCGCGGGCCAGGACCGGCGCGAGGACCAAGGAGAGCGCTAGGTAGAACGACGGAAGGGCGCGGACCCCGCACCCCTCCCTTACGGCTCCATGCGTCCGAACAATAGCGTTAACCGACATACCCGGCGTTGATTTCACCTAAGGCTAACAGGGGGCATATTCTTTGTCAAGACTGTTTTAGTCACATGCCTGTCACGGACTGACAACCCGCGCCTCTCGACGAGAAAATGGCCCCCCGACCGCCTCGAGGTGTTACAAATAGATGAACGCTCGCGCCAAAGGCGGGTCGGAGCGTTTATGATATAATCGCGCGGCTCACAGGAGGCCGGATGAACCAGAACACTCTCGACTTGGTCTCGAATCCGTTCATCAACCTCTCCCACCGCTTCCTGCAGCGCGTCCCCGCCGTCACGGCCGCGCTTCTGTTCCTGGTCTTCGGACTCTTCATCGCGCGCATCCTGCGGACCATGGCGGAACGGGTCCTCGACCGCGCCCGCCTGGACGAATACGCTGGGAAGATCGGCATCAACGAGATACTGACCCGCCTCGGCCTCGGCCGGTCCCCGTCCTACGTGATCTCCTTCCTCATTTATTGGTTCATTCTGCTGGCGTTCTGCGTATCCGCAGCCAACGCGCTCGATCTGACGGTCGTGGCGCAGCTCCTCGAGAAGTTCATGAACTTCCTGCCGTCCTTGATCGCCGCCATCCTGATCGCGTTCGTCGGCCTCCTCCTGGCGCGCTTCCTCTCCGAGGTCGTGATCAGCGCCGCGCAGGCGAACAACATCCGCGGAGGAGAAGTCCTCGGCAAATGCGCCTCAGCCGCCATCATCACCTTCGCCTCCTTGATCGCCCTGGAGCAATTGGACGTGCATACGACGATCATCGCCTCGAGCATCCAGATTCTATTCGCCTCCCTCGGGCTCACGTTCGCCCTGGCCTTCGGCCTGGGCGGCCGCGACCTCGCCGCGGAGTTCCTCCGGGACGTCTTCAACCGCAAGAAGACGTAGCTTCCCGCGGTTCGCTTACCTTATATAAGGCGCAAAGCGCCTAGGGCTTCGGGGGGTCGGACGGTTTTTCCGATTTCGGAGGAGGGACGCTGATCGGAGACTTCTTGGACGGCGGCGGGTTGAAGGGGAGGTCCGCGGACACGGGCGTGCGCGCGGGCCTCGAGGGCCTGGGCGGCTCGGTGGTGACAAGCACCGGAGAAGCCGCCGGAACTTCCGGCATGGACGGCTGCGGCGGCGCCGGAACCGGGGCGGGTTGGGCGGGCGGCTCCTTGTAGGAGACCGCGCCCAGGCCCGACCACCAGCCCGTCACGACGTGATAGACGATGAACGCGGCCATGAGGACGGCCGCGCCGATCGTTAGATTGAATATCCCGCCGTAGTTGTCTCGACGACTCATTCCATGTAGTCGCGCAGCGACTTGGACCTGGACGGATGGCGCAGCTTGCGGATCGCCTTAGCCTCGATCTGGCGCACGCGCTCGCGGGTCACTTTGAAGATGCGACCCACTTCCTCGAGCGTCCTCGGATAGCCGGTGTTGATGCCGAAGCGGAGCTTGATGATCTTCGCCTCGCGATCGGTCAAGGTCGCCAGCACCTTTTCGACCTCCCCCCGCCGCAAGAACGAGTTGGCGGAATAGGACGGCGCCGGCCCGGCCTTGTCCTCGATAAAGTCCTCGAGGTAGGAGTCCTCGTCCTCGCCGATCGGCGTGGCGAGCGAGATCGGCTCCTGCATGATCTTGAGGACGTTCTTCACCTTGTCCGTCGAAATGTGCAGATGCCGCGTGTACTCCTCGATCAGCGGGTCGCGGCCGAGCTCCTGGCGGTAGCGCCGGGTCACCTTCGTGAGCTTGGAGATCAGCTCCTTCATGTGCACCGGAATTCGGATCGTCCGCGCCTGGTCGGCGATGGCGCGGTTGATGGACTGCCGGATCCACCACGTCGCGTACGTCGAGAACTTGAATCCGCGCTTGTACTCGAACTTCTCGACCGCCTTCATCAGGCCGAGGCCGCCCTCTTGGATAAGGTCGGAGAGCTCGAGGTTCGAATTCACGTGCTTCTTCGCGATCGAGACCACGAGGCGGAGGTTCGCCTTGATGAGCTTGAGCTTGTCGTAAAGGATCTGGTTCTCGAGCGTGACGATCTTCTGGTCGAGCTCGAGGAACTTCTCGACCGGGATGGGCAAAGACCGGCGCAGCCGGTCCAAGCGGTCGTCGACGACCGCCATGTTCTCGAGCGCCGCCTCGACGGCCGACGGAGCGAAGCCCGTCTTATTGCGGAAGGAGTCGTTCGACATCTTGCCGGACTGCGTCTGGCCGTACCAGGTCTTGACCTCGTGGTACGTGCCGCCGTAGCGCTTCGTATACCGCTCGAGCTCGTCCTCGCACTCCCGGATCTTCTGGGCGAGGTTCTTGATCTTGTTGGTCAAGCGCTTGACCTTGTCTTGGTTCAAGTTCAAGCCGACGATCTTGTTGACGATCTCCTTGGTCCGCGCCTCGACGGCCTTGGTGAGCTTCTTGCGCTCGCCCGGGGAGAGGTTCTTCTTGAGCAGCCTCGCCTTCAGCTTCTCGATCATGTTCTCCGACTTGGCGATGAACTGCGCGACGGTGCGCATCTTGCGGCGCATGCCGGAGAGCTCGGCGGCGGTCTTGCGGCCGCGCGGCATCAGCTCCTTCGGCGTCATCTCCTGCTGGGCGATCAGCGTCTCCCAGTTTCGAATCTCGCGCATCGTAATGGGCGACTCGAGGACGAGGAGACGAAGCTCCTTCTCGCGCTCCCGCACGTTCCGGGCGAGCGTGACTTCCTCCTCGCGGTTGAGGAGGGGCACCTTGCCCATCTCGGAGAGGTACATCCGGATCGAGCTCGAGACGTCGGGAGTCGACTCCCACTCCTCCGTGTACGCTTCCTTCTCGGCGGGCGAGACCATCTTGAACTTTTTACGGTCGACGACCTCGATGCCGAGATCCTCGAGCGTGGCCATGAGCCCGTCGATCTCCTCCGAGGACATCGAGGCGGTCGTGAGCGACCGGTTGATCTCCTCCAACGTGAGATAGCCGTGCTCTTTGCCGAGCTCGATCAAGTCCCTGAGTGCCGCCTTGCTGAGTGTCGCCATGTCCGTTAGCTCCTTGCTCTTATGCCCTTCCGACCAAACCGTTCCGCCCGGTTTCCCGGGTGCGGTCCAACAGCCGAAGATCGCTGAGTTCCTTCTTCACCAGGCCGTACTCCTGCGCGATCCCCGGGTCCGACGACTGCCGCTCGAGCATCTCCTTCATCCGCACCTCGAGGACGCGGTAGCGCCGGAGCAGCCGTTCGCCGCGGACCATCCGGGCGATCGTCTCCCGCGCGTCGCCCTCGCGATGCTCGACGAGGAGCTGCCCCGCGAGCGCGCGGGCCTCCGCCTCGAGCGACTCGACGAGCGAAGCGGACCAGCCCGCCGGGACCGCACCGTCCTGGGCTCCGAGCAGCTCCGAGAGCTTCAGGTAGATCGCGCGCGCCGCGTCGTTCTCGAAATCGTCCGCCCTCAGAAGCTCCCCGTCTTTGACGAGCTCCGGCTGCATGAACAGAGCCAGAAGCATCTCCCTCTCCGCCGACGCGAGGTTCGCCCCCGGCTTGGGCGGCAGCGCTTTGGGCGCCAGGCGCGAGCCCGGCCTCGGCTCCGGCACGCCGCGCGCCGTCTTGGACATCTTGGTCCGCAGATCGGACTCGTCGGCGCCCAGGCGCTGCGCGAGCCGCCTCAACCACTCGCCCTTGAGGATGTCCGACTCCGCCTTCGCGATGGTCGCGAGGACGTCGTGGGCGATGCGGTCCTTCTCCTCCGCCTTGAGAGCACCCTTGACCTTGGCGAGGGCGGCATTCGTCTGATAATCCGGGAGGTCGATCGCCGCGTCGAGCACCTTCTGGAAAGCTTCCGCGCCGTCGCGCTGAAGGAACTCGTCGGCGTCCAACTCGTCCGGGATCGTCGCGATCCGCACGGTGAACCCGCGCTCGAGGAGCAGCTGCGCGCCGCGCAGCGACGCCGCTGCGCCCGCGTCGTCGGGGTCGAACACGAGGAAGGCCTCCTCCGCGTAGCGCTTGAGGAGGTCCAGATGATCCGGCGTCACCGCGGTCCCCAGCGGCGCGCACGAGTTCTTGAACCCATACTGGTGCATCGCGATCACGTCCGTGTATCCTTCCAGCAAGATCACCTTACGCGCCTTGCGCGTCTCCTGCAGCCCTTCGAAAAGCCCGTACAGCACCCGGCCCTTCGTGAACACCGGCGTGTCCGGGCTGTTGATGTACTTCGGCAGCCCATCGCCCAGCACGCGTCCGCCGAACCCTATCACGTCGCCCTTCGTGCCGCGAATCGGGAACAGCACCCGGCCCCGGAAGAAGTCGCGATACTGCCCGCGCCCCTCGACGAGCGAGACGAGACCCGCCTTCGCGAGGAGGTCCGGCGCGAATCCCTTCTTCACGGCCGCCTGGAGCAGCGACGCCCCGTCCGCCAGCGAATGGCCGATGCCGAAGGCGGTCCGCGCGTCCGCGCCCAGCTTCCTCTTGTCGAGGTAGCGCCGGGCGACGTCCGCCTCGGGCGACCTGGCCAGCACCTGAGCGTAGAACTCCTGCGCAAACGCGAGGGCCTCGCGCATGCGCAGGAATTCGCGGTCCCGCGCGCTCATCTCCTCGGTGGCGGGCGCCACCTGGACTCCGGCGCGCGCGCCCAGCTTCTCCACCGCCTCGACGAAACCCAAGCTCTCCATCGTCATGAGGAACTTGAAGATGTCGCCGCCCGCTTGGCACCCGAAGCAATGGAATATCTGCCTCTCGGAGTTGACGTGGAACGACGGCGTCTTCTCGTTGTGGAACGGACAGCGGGCCTTGAAGTTGCGCCCGGCGCGCTTCAAGTCCGGGACGAACTCGCGCACCAGCTCCGCGATGTCCACGCGCTGCCGGATCGCCTCCAGCGTGCCCTCGGCGATTCGTGCCATAAGCTCGAACAAACTCCCCCATCCCGGGCTCCCGGGACGGGCCCTACGTCTAGAGGATGGGTCGGTTAGACCGGACGCCTCTTCCTGGACCGGCGCATCTTTCGCCGGGCTTCCTGGGCCTTCAGCTTGCGCCGAAGGCTCGCGGACAGGTGATACTCGCGTCGCTTGATTTCCTTGAGGATGCCGTTGCGCTCGCATTCGCGTTTGAACCGGCGCAGCGCTTCCTCGATGGATTCACCTTCTCGTACTTTTACGAAAACCATTCAGTAAATCACCCCCGCAACTCCCTGTATAACATCACGATCAAAACGATCGCGCCAACGATGACGATGGCTCCGGCCCAATCGGTCCTCGTAGACGAGAACCACTCCGGCTTGAAGCCGTAGCTGCGCATCACTCAACCCGGCGGCCACGTCATCCGGCGCCCGCCCAGCAGGTGGTAGTGCAAATGGTCCACCGACTGGCCGGCGCCCCGCCCGTTGTTCGTCACAAGCCGAAATCCGGCTTCCAAGCCGCCCTGTTTGGCCAAATCCCGCGCCACCTTCTGCAGATGGCCGAGCAGCGCCACGTCCGCGTCCTCGGCCGTCGAAAGCGCCGAGATGTGCTTCTTCGGGATCACCAAAAGGTGAGTAGGGGCCTGAGGATTGATATCCTTGAAGGCCACCGTGTCCGCGTCCTCGTACACCTTCTGAGTTGGAAGTTCGCCGGATACGATCTTGCAAAAAAGACAAGGCCCGCCCACTACTTCTTGAGCTCCACGAGTTACAGTATATGGAAAATGACACCCCTACCGCAAGGGTCCGGCGCTCCTGACGACCGTTAGGCCCTTTGGCCTCGATTCTCCCGGCCAAGCGCTATTGCCTGCTCAACCTATCCAGCTGAGGCCTGAGCGTCTCAAGAATCAGCGCGCCTTGGCTCGCCCTGCGAATACGGTCTTGTTCCCTGGCGGCTGAGGCAACTCTCGAGTCGATTCGAGTCAAGGCTAGCCGCATCGCAGCAGCCAGTTCATAATAGGAAATGAGCCCGTCGTCCACGATCTTCGCCGGATCGCCCCCGGCGGAGCGGATTGCGGCGGCGATCTTGAGGTCGACGATCTTGCCTTGAAAGATCTCGAAGTTTCGCTCGCGCAAGGCGCCCGTGACGACCGCACGCTCGCCCAGGGCGAACAAGGCGTTCTTCTGCGGGCAAGAGATCCGCAGCGTCTCCGCCGCGGGACGATCGAAGTCCAGGCTCACGACGGCATTCCATTCCTTGCCCGCGGAAACGGACCGATAGCCGCATTGCCGCATGGCGTCCAGCGGGCCCTCCGGCACCGTGGTCGCGATCACGTCGGCCATGCGCGACACCTTGTCGGAAGGCGGTGCGGCGAGCAGGCACGAAGGTATAAGCGGCAGCGCGGCGATCAATCCCGCGATACGACGGACGTCGAGTCTCATGGGTCTTCCCTCCATAGACCCCCTGCGCCATCGATAGCGTAGCGGCCGGCGCAAGAATAGGCTGGGTCGATGGGGACGCGTCGGACCGGACGAATGGCCTACGCGCGCTTGGGTCCTGCGAATTGGTCTGTCTCGCAGCGGCCCAGCGCCAGCGGGCCGTCGGCGCCAAAGATAGACACGGTGACGAGGGAGCCCTCGGCGGGCGGGAGTCCGGCCGGGTCGAACTTGAACCTCAGAAAATTCTCGGTGAGCCCCTCCAACCCTCCGGCGCGGCGCTCGACGAGCACCCGGCGAGTATGCCCGATCTCCCCGGCGGCGAAGGCCGCCCGCAAGCGCGCGTCGAGCGCCTGCATCCTCCTCGCCCGCGCGACGAGGACCCCCTCCGCCACCTGCTCCTGGAAACGCGCCGCCGGCGTGCCGTCGCGGCGGGAATAGCGGAAGACATGCAGACCGGAGTAGCCCAGAGACTTGATGAACTCGAATCCTTCCTCGTACAGGGCGTCGGTCTCGCCCGGGAAGCCGACCATGATGTCCGAAAAAAGGCCGGCGTCCGGCGCGGCGCGCCGCAAGGCTTCGACCCGCCGCGCGTAGTAGTCTCGCGAGTACCAGCGCTCCATCGCCTTGAGGATCTCGTCGGTCCCGGCTTGGAGGGGCAGGTGGAATGACGGGCAGAATTTTCCCTCCGAGCGGACAAGAAGATCGAGCAGGCGATCGGTCAGGTCCGTGATCTCGAGCGACGACAGGCGGATACGGAAGTCCCCATCGATCGCCAGCAGGCGCTCGAGCATGCCGGTAAAGCTGATCCGTTCTCCGTTATCGCGGACGAGGTAGCGCCCGAGACGCACGCCGCAGAGCACGATCTCGCGCGTGCCGCGCTCGATCAGCCCTCGGACCTCCGCTTCCAGAGCCGGATAGGGCTTGCAGGACAGAGTCGGCCGGATTCTCGGGATGATGCAGTACGTGCAGTGCATGTTGCAGCCGTCTTGGATCTTCACGAACGCCCGCGAGTGGTTGTGGAAGCTCGTGATCCCGGCGTAGTCCGGGACGGGGGCGCAGCCGAGTAGGGCGGGAATCGCGTCCTTGCCTTCGTTGCCGACGACCGTCGCGGCGGGCGCCGCCTCCAAGATCTTTTCCGGAGCGGCCGTCGCGAGGCAGCCGGTCACGACCAAGCGGGCCGCGGGATTGCGGCGGCTGATGCGGCGGATCAGGCGCAGCGCGTCCTTGTCCGCCTCGGTGGTGACGGTGCAGGTGTTGACGACGCAGAGGTCGGCGTCCTCGAACGCCTCGACCTCGCGGTCCTCGGGCCCGGAGAGCATGCGCTCCCGAAGCGTCTCCGTCTCGTATTGGTTGACCCGGCAGCCGAAGGTATGGAAATACAGCTTCACGACGACATTTTAGCAGTTTTGAGGCGGCCGCCGATCCCTGCCGGCGATGCCTCTAGACGCGGGGCCGCTAGGAGCCTAGCCGGCTCAAGACGTGCTGAACGTCCCCGGCGAGCACGTTGTCCTTGCCGAGCTGTTCGACAAGGCCCGCGCGTTCGATGGCTCGCCGGGGCTGAGAGTGGACGCCGGCCAGGACGAACCGCGTGCCTTGCCGGCGGCAGGCGGCGGCGAGGTCCGAGATCGCGCGGATCGCGGTCGCGTCCAAGGCGAGCACGTCGCGCATGCCGAGGATCAGCACCTTGGGCGCCTTGGCGCCGAACGCCGTCACGTCGCGCAGGCCCTCGACCACGCCGAAGACGAGAGCCCCGTGCGCCTCGTAGACCGAGACGCCCTCGGGCAGCGCCTTCGCCGGCTCGTCGGACCCGCTCTCTCCCCGCGCGGCTTCGGCCTGCAGCTGCTCGATCATCGAAACTTCCGTCATGCGCTTGAAGAAGAGCGCCATGGCGAGAACCATCCCGGCCTCGACCGCGACCGTCAGATCGGCGAGCACCGTCAGGGCGAACGTGATGACGAGGACCGCGACGTCGGAGCGAGGCGCTTTGAACAGAGCGACGAACGCGTGCCATTCGCTCATGTGATAGGACACGACCGTCAGAATGGCCGCCAGCACGCAGAGCGGGATCAGCGTAGCAAAGCGGCCGAAGAGGAGGACGATGAGAAGCAGCGTGAGCGCATGGATCATCCCGGCGACCGGGGTGCGGGCCCCGTTCTTGACGTTCGTCGCCGTACGGGCGATGGCGCCGGTGGCGGGGATACCCCCGAACAGCGCCGAGCCCAAATTGGCGATCCCTTGCCCGATGAGCTCGGTATTGGAGCGATGGCGCGAGCCGATCATGCTGTCGGCGACCGTCGCCGACAGGAGCGACTCGATCGCGCCCAGCAGCGCGATCGTGAACGCGGGCCGGATCAAGCGCGCCCACTCGGACAACGACAGCGAGGGGAGCGCCGGCCGCGGCAGCCCGGCCGGGAGCTCTCCGAAGCGGCTCCCTATCGTCTCGACGGGGATGCCCGCGGCCTGCACCAGCGCGGTGACCGCGACGATCGCGACGAACGGCCCTGGGACGCGGCGGCTGATCTTTTGCCAGCCCGTGATGATCCCGAGCGACACGAGCGACAAGGCGACCGTCGCCGGATCGGCCGACCCCAAGTGCGCGAAGTACTCGCGCCACTTGTCGATAAAGTCGGCCGGCAGCGGTCCCGTCTTCAGCCCGAGCAGGTCCTTCACCTGCGAGCTGAAGATGACGACCGCGATGCCGGCGGTGAATCCCACGGTGAGTGGATACGGGATGAACTTGATGGCCGCGCCGAGGCGGAAGACGCCCATCGCGATGAGAATGCCTCCCGCCGCGAACGTCGCTGCCGTCAGCCCCCCCACCCCGTACTGCTGCACGATCTGGTAGACGATCACGACGAAGGCACCGGTCGGCCCGCCGATCTGCACCCGCGAGCCGCCGAGCGCCGAGATGAGGAAGCCGGCCACGATGCCGGTGACGAGGCCGCGGTCCGGCGTGACTCCCGAGGCGATGCCGAAAGCGATGGCGAGCGGCAGCGCCACGATGCCGACGATCACGCCGGCCGCGGCGTCTGCGGCGAAGGCGCTCCACGAATACGCCTGGAGCGTCGTCCACAACTTGGGATGGAAGACGCTCTGGGAATGAAAGGGCTTCACGGTCTCTCCTCAAGCAACGCAGCGGCCACCGCCCCACTCTCCCGGCATATGGCCATATGCTCAATTTGGCATATACTGGTCATAAAAAAACCTACGTCTTCCCGAGGCTGCTCAGCATCTGCTCGCTCTCCCGGAGCTTCTTGCGGAGAATCTCCGCGATCGGGCGCAAGACGACGAAGATGTCCTTGTCCTTCACGGAATAGTACACGTTCGCCTTCTCCTGGCGCGACGCGAGGATCCCGGCCTGTCGGAGGATGGCCAGATGCTTGGAGAGTCCGGACTGCTCGATCGCGAGGTCCTGGACCATCTGACCCACCGTCGCCTCGCCGCTCTTCAGATACTCGATGACCGCCAGCCGCGCCGGGTGCGCTAGGGATTTCAGGAAATCGGCCTTGATCCGGAAGACGATGTTGCTGGCGGCGATCTGTCCGTTGCCGGGCATGACCCTACAGCGCGCCGAGCTCGTAGAAGATAAGCGCGGCCGCAGCGAGCGAGGCGGTCTCGGCGCGGAGGGTGTTGGAGCCCAGCGCGAAGAGCGTCGCCCCGTGCACCTCCGCCAGGTCGACTTCCTCGTCGTGGAAGCCTCCTTCCGGCCCGATGAAAAGGCTCACCGTGATCGAATCCTTGGAATCCTTGAGCGCCGCGTGCAGCGCCTCGCGCACCGTGCTCTTGGCGGAGGAACCCGCCATCTTCTCCCACGCAAACAGGATCGGCCCGTCCTCCGCGGCCGTCTTGAGCGCATCGCGCAACGGAACGGGAGATTGGATCGTCGGCAGGTCCGCCCGACGGCACTGCTTGGCGGAAGCCATGACGATCTTGCCCCAGCGCTCGATCTTGTTATGGATGCGCTCTTCCTCGCGCAGCAGGACGACGGTCCGCGACGTCGTCACCGGGATGAACGTGGAGACGCCGATCTCCGTCCCTTTCTCGAGTACGAACTCCCACCGGCTCGCCTTGAGGAGTCCCTGATACAGATTGAGCCGGACCTTCGGGCCCGGATGCGGCGACTCGACCGTCCCCGTGACCTCGCCGTCGACGCCGTCCTCGTACACCTTCCGGATCACGCCCGTGTAGCGGCCGCCCTTGCCGTCGAAGAGCTCGACGGAGTGGCCCTCTTTGTACCGGAGGACTTTTGTGATGTGGTAGGCCTCGGGGCCCGTGAGCGTGAAGCCGTCTCCCGCTCTCCATGCGCGTCCCTCCTCCGCTCCGCCGGCTGCGCCGGGTGACACGAGTTCGCGGCGGGACGCGGGCGGCAGGAAGAACTGGGGCATGAGGGGTCTCCTAATCTCCGAAGATCTTCTTGAAGATGCCGCTGTCGTGCCGCTCTTTCAGGTGCTCGCCCGGGCCGGGCGGCTCCCCGTCGAGCGACTTCTGGAACTTCTCGAGGATGCCCTTCTGCTCCGGCGTGAGGTGCCTCGGCACCTCGACCTTCACCTTGACGAAGAGATCGCCGCGGCCCCGGCCGTTCAGCTTGACCATCCCCTTCTCTCGGATGCGGAGCGTCGTGCCGTCCTGAGTCCCTTCGGGGATCTTGATCGTCGTCTTCTCCCCCTCGATCGTTGGGACCTCGGCGGTCGCGCCCAGCGCGGCCTCGGGGAAGCTGACGCGTCTCTGATAATGCAAATCGTCGCCGTCGCGATGGAATTGGGAGTGGTCCCGAACGTGGACCTGGACGAAAAGGTCGCCCGGTTCGTTGGCGCGGCCGCCCGTCTCCCCCGCGCCTTGAACGCGCAAAGTCGCATCGTCCGGGATGCCGGGCGGGATGCGGATCGTGCGCTCGGTCTTCTGGGCGATCCGGCCATTGCCGTCGCAATCCTTGCAGGGCGTCTCGATGATAGTGCCTTCGCCCCGGCACTGGGAGCACGTCTGGCTCATCGTAAAGAGGCCCTGGGAGAACTGCTGGCGTCCAGAACCGCGGCAGACGGAGCAGCGCTTGACCCCCGTCCCCGGCTTGGCTCCCGACCCGTGGCATTTAGAGCACGTGACCATCCGCTCGTAGCGGACCGTCGTCTGCGTGCCCTTGAACGCCTCTTCCAGATCGATCGTCGCCTCGAACTTGAGGTCCGAGCCGCGGCGCGACCGGCCCCGGCCGCCGCCTCCCGCGCCCTCCGCGCCGGCGAACAGGCTCTCGAAGATGTCCCCGAAGATGTCCCCCGAGAAGCCTCCTGCGCCGGGATTGAACCCGCCGAAGCCGCCGCCGCCGAAGGGACCCGCGCCGCCCGGCCCGCCCGCCGCGCTCGCGTTGACCCCCGCCTCTCCGTATTGGTCGTAGACCTGCCGCTTGTTCGCGTCCGACAGCACCTGATACGCGGAGTTCACTTCCTTGAACTTCGCCTCGGCTTCCTTGTTGCCGGGATTGCGGTCGGGATGGAACTTGAGCGCCAGCTTCCGATAGGCCGATTTGATCTCGGCATCGGTCGCATTGCGCGCTACGCCCAGCAGCTTGTAAAAGTCTTCGGCCACTCTTCCTTATCCGTTCTTCTTCTCGTCGACCACTTCCGCGTCGACGACCTGGTCCTTGGCGTCCTTGCCGTTGGGCGCGCCCTGCCCGTTCGGCGCGGAGGAGCCGTCGCCGCCGCCCTTGTTCGCCTCGGCGCTCGCTTTGTACATCGCCTCGCCGAGCTTCTGCGAGACTTTGAGCAGGTCGTCCTTCGCCTTGTTGATCTTCTCCGGATCGTCGCCCTTCAGCGCGTCCTTGAGATCGCTGATGCCCCGGTCGATCGACTGGCGCTCCTCTTGGGAGACCTTGTCGCCGTAGTCCTTGAGCGCCTTCTCGGTCGCGTAGAGCACGCTGTCGGCGGAGTTCCGCGCCTCGATGCGCTCCTTGGTCTTCTTGTCCTCTTCGGCGAACTGCTCCGCCTGCTTGATGAACTTGTCCACCTCGTCCTTCTTGAGCTTGTTCGGTGCCGTGATCGAGATATGCTGCGCCTTCTTCGTGCCCTGGTCCTCGGCCTTGACGTTGAGGAGGCCGTTGGCGTCGATGGAGAAGGTCACCTTGATCTGCGGAAGCCCGCGAGGCGCCGGCGGGATGCCGTCCAGGTCGAACTTGCCGAGAGACACGTTGTCCTTCGCCAGCGGACGCTCGCCCTGCAGCACATGAACGGTGACCGCGGGCTGGTTATCCGAGGCCGTCGAGAACACCTGCGACTTCTCGACCGGGATCGTCGTGTTGCGCTCGAGGAGAGGCGTCATCACGCCGCCCAAGGTCTCGATGCCGAGGGTCAGCGGGGTGACGTCGAGCAGGACGACGTCCTTCACTTCTCCCGTGAGGACGGCCGCCTGCACCGCCGCGCCGCACGCGACGCACTCCATCGGGTCGACGCCGCGCTCGACTTTCTTGCCGACGTAGTCCTCGACGAACTTCTGGACGATCGGCATGCGCGTCGGACCGCCGACCAGGATGATCTTCGTGATGTCGGAGGTCTTGAGCTTGGCGTCGGAGAGAGCCTGGTCGATCGACTGCTTGCAGCGCTTGACGATCGGCTCGACCAAGGACTCGAGCTTGGCCCGGGTGAACTTGAGGACGAGGTGCTTCGGGACGTTGTCGACCGCCGCGATGAACGGCAGGTTGATGTCGGTCTCGAACACGTTCGAGAGCTCGATCTTCGCCTTCTCGGCCGCCTCGCGCACGCGTTGGAACGCCATCGGGTCCTTCTTCAGGTCGACGCCGTTCTCCTTGCGGAACTCCCCGGCGATGAAGTCGATGAGGGCGTTGTCCATGTCGGTGCCGCCGAGCTGCGTGTCGCCCGAGGTCGAGACGACCTCGAACACGCCGCCGCCGAAGTCCATGATCGTGACGTCGAGCGTTCCGCCGCCGAGGTCGAAGACCATGATCTTCTCGTCCTTGCCTTTCTTGTCGATGCCGTAGGCGAGGCACGCCGCCGTCGGCTCGTTGACGATGCGCACGACCTCGAGGCCAGCGATCTGGCCCGCGTCCTTCGTCGCTTGGCGCTGGTTGTCGTTGAAGTAGGCGGGGACGGTGATCACCGCCTTTTCCACCTTGTCGCCGAGGAAGGATTCCGCGTCGCGCTTCACCTTCTGGAGGAGGAAGCCCGACAGCTGCTGGGGCGTGTACTCCTTGCCGTGCGCCTTGTAGTGGAAGTCCTGGCCCATCTTGCGCTTGAAGGCCATGAACGTCCCTTCCGGATTGGCCACGGCCTGGCGCCGCGCGGGCTCGCCCACGAGAAGCTGGGCGTCCTTCGTGAAGGCGACGTAGGAGGGGAACGCCTTGCCCCCCACGCTCGTCCCTTCCGCGGACGGGATGATGGTCGGCTTGCCGCCTTCCATGACTGCGGCCGCCGTGTTCGAGGTACCCAAGTCTATTCCGATGATCTTGCTCATAATTCCTCCTAAATCTAGGCCTTCGCCTTCGCGATGCGGACCTTGGCGGGACGCAGCACGCGGCCCTGCCACATGTAACCTCGCTGCAGCTCCTCGACCACGGTGCCGTCGGGATGCTCCTCCGTCTCCACCGTGCCGAGAACGTCGTGAGAATCGTGGTTGAACGGCTTGCCGACCGTCTCGATCGGGCTGATGCCCTCCGACTCGAAGATCCGCGTAAATTCCTTGAACACGAGCTCGAGGCCTGCCACGACCGACTTGGCGTCCCCCGCGCCGGCCGAGGAGAGCTTGAGTACCTGCTCGTGCGCCTGGAACAAGACGTCGTAGACCGGCAGCAGGCGCTCCCACAATTGGGCCTTGCCCAGCTTCACGTACTCCGGCCGCTCGCGGTCGATGCGCTTGCGGTAGTTCTCGAACTCGGCCTTGAGCTGGAGCAGCTGCGCGTAATAGTCGGGCGGCGGAGTCCCGTTCTTATCTTCCCCGGGCTTCGCTTCTGGCGCGGGCTCGACGTTCGCCGCGTCCGCCGCCGTCTCTTCCGCTTTCTTCATTCCTTCGTCCATGATTCCATGGTCTTAGACACGAGATCGCTCACGTGATCGACTAGGCTCATCATCCGGGTGTAGTCCATGCGCTTGGACCCCATGATGCCGAGCACGCCGACGATCTCGTCGTCGATGCGGTACGTCGTGGTGACCAGGCTCACATTCTTGAGTTGAGGCAGCTTGTTCTCCTTTCCGATCCGGACTTGGACCATGCCCTTGGAGGCCGCCGCCCCGGGCCGACGCGCCGGCCTTTCCTCGTCGATCTCCTGTTGCAATAGCTCGGCCAGAGCCTGCTTGCCCTCGAGCACCGAGATGAGCGACTGGATCGACTGCAGATCGCCGAGGTCTTCCGGATGAGAGAGCATCTGCGTCGCGCCGTCGAGATACAGCTCGTTGTCGGGCTGCACCAGGGCGATCTCGGAAAGGAGACTGTTGGCGAGCTCGCCGAGCTCCTTGAACTCGCGCTCGGCCTGCTCGATGCGCTCCCGCACCGCCTTCTGCACCTCGCGGATCGACTTGGCCTGGATATGGTCGTTCAAGAAGCGGTTCAGCCGGTTGATCTGGCTCGCCGTGGGCGCCGCCGAGAGCTTGATCGGCCAGTGCCGGATGAGCCCGGCCTGGGTGACCACGACCGCGAGCACTTGGCCGGCGCCCATGGGGATGAGCTCCAGCCGCTTGAGGGAATGCTTCTCTATTTTCGGCGAGAGGACGAGCCCCGCGGAATGGGACACGTGCGAGAGGAGCTTGCTTGTCTCCGAAAGAAGATGGTCGAGCTCGTCGACCCGGCGGGAATACTGCTTCTCGATGGTCTCCTTCTCCCCGGCGGCCAAGCGCTGGACGTCGATCAAGTAGTCGACGTAGAATCGATACCCCTTGTCCGACGGCACGCGGCCGGCGGAGGTGTGCGGCTGGACGAGATAGCCTTCGTCCTCGAGCTCTTTTAGGAGGTTGCGGATGCTGGCGCTCGAGAGCCGCATCCCGGAGTCCTCGGCGATCGACTGCGACGCCACCGGGATGGACGTTTTGATATAGCGGTGGATCACCCACTGCAGGAGCTTGCGCTTGCGCTCTTCGGCGACGCCCGGACCCAACTGTCTCATATATTTAGCAGTCTAAACACCTGACTGCTAGTATTATAATCCAGCCGCCGCCGCCTGTCAAGGAAGGCTAGCGGATCCTACGATACGGGCGACGCGTCGGGAAGGGCGCTGAGCGCCGCGATCATCTCGGCGGCAGAGTGGAAACGGTTGGCGGGACTGGGCTGAAGCGCGCGCTGGATTAGCGCGTCGAATCCGGCCGGAAGAGAGGGGTTCAAGGCCGACGGCGCCTTGCACATCAGCGCGGTCTTCTGGGCGAGGAAATTCGGACCGTTGAAAGGAAGCTGGCCCGTGGTCATCTCATAAAGGAAGACGCCGAGACCGTACAGGTCGGATTCGCGCGACACCTGACCCGTCTCCTGCTCGGGAGCCATATACGGCGGAGTCCCCCACGGCTGGGATTGCGTCATCCGAGCGACCGTTGCCTTGGCCTGGTGCGCGATCCCGAAGTCCATCACCTTGACCACGCCCTCGTGGGTGACGATCACGTTGGCCGGCTTGAGGTCCCGGTGGATGATGCGCTGGGAGTGCGCGTAGTCCAGCGCGGCGGCGATCTGCTGCAGAAGCGTCCGAGCGTGCTTGAGGGTCAGCCTCTTGTTCGTCGATATCACTCGATGGAGCGTCTCCCCCGTCACGTATTCGAACACGAGATAGACTTGCCCCTTTTCCCTAAAAACCGTATGAATCTCGACGATATTGGGGTGCTTGAGCTTAGCGACCATGCGAGCCTCGTTCAAGAGCACCTCGACTTCCTGCACCTGCTCTTGGATCTCCTGCCGAAGCTGCTTGATCGCGACTTTCCTCCGAAGGCTGAGATCGGTCGCTTCGAACACGATCCCCATGCCGCCGCGTCCGAGCTCGCGCTCGATGACGAAATTGCCGGCCAGCACGGTCGCCGCCGGCATGGCTTCGCCGGTCGTCGTGCGGCCCCCGTCGACGCCCAACTGGCCGCTGCCCGAGGCGATCTTCGAGATGTCGGTCTCGAGCCTCGACTTCGCTTGTTCGGTCTTCATCCACAGACGCAGCGCGCCGAGCCCGAACACAAGGCACAGGAGGCTCGCTCCGGCAAAAATCTCCTCGATCAGCACGGAATGCTCCGCCATCCCGAACGCGGCGTCCTCGGACGCCAAGCGCGCGGCGGCGCCTTCCCTCCAAACACGGATCTCCTTGGCGAAGGCGTTGAAGATCTTCGCATCGTTGAGCATCTCGGAGCCTTCCAGCAGCAGCTCGGCGCTGTTGGCCGGCGCCGGCCCCGCGGCCCCGGATTGCAGGCGCTTGGCGATCTCGGCCAGCATTTCGTTCGCCTTTAGGTCCTGTTTCTCGAGGTCCTTGGCGACCCCTGAAGGCATGACCTGCGCGTAGATGCGCGCGCCCCGGAGCATCGTCGACTCCCGCTGGCGCTCGACGAACTCGTCTTCCAATCCCGTAACCCGCTCGAGGACTTCCTTTACCCGCGCTCGGACCGGCTCTCGTTGGACTGCCAGCCGCTTGATGGCCCATGGGGTCCTCGACGAGGCCTCGCGGTAGCTCCGCTCATGCTTCTCGAGCTCACGCAGGTCCCCCTCCGCATGATCGATGGCACCCTTGATGATCCGAAGAAATTCCTTGGGTGTCTTGGGATGCGCGGGGCCATGGTGCGGATCGCCCGGCGTCGCTTGAGACAGGTCCAGCGCCGCCGGATGGGAGTTCCCCGCCGGCTGCATGGCAGGCGGGTCGATCGCGAGGGCGAGCGCCGCGAAAGGAGCCAATGCCAGGAGCGTGACTGTGGACATCCGCCTCAGTGTAGGGTCGGGCTTTCGCCGTGTCAATACGCGGAATCGAAAGGCCGGCCGACGTCAGCCGGCGTTGAGCTGGTTGACGATCTGCCAAAGGACGTAGAGAGCGCCCGCGCCGAGGGCGAGATCGAAGGCGACGCCGAAAAAGGTGCGGCCGGGCTCGAGGAAACGCTTGAGGGCCCGGGAGGCGCCCCACCCCATGCTCGTGATCTCCGCGCCGATCACGTAGGTGACCCCGGAGGCGCCGACCTGGCTCCAGCGCGCGCGTCCCTTGCCGTCCACAAATCCGTAGTCCGGGACCTCGAGCTTGAACCTGAAATAGTCGCCCGGCTTGATGTTCGCGACCGTCTCGAATTTCATGCCCTTGCGGGAGACGTCGCTCAGATTGGTCGTCTCGTCCAAGAGCGACATGTCCATCCCGAAGATCGTGAGCTTCAGGGCTCGTTCGTAGCGGACGTGCCGGCGATGCTCCTTGGGCGAGGGGGACATGGTTTGGATCATACTGTACTCCTACCCCTATCATGAGGCAAGCGCCTGTGTCTTGCCTGGGCCGATTCTGTGCGGGTTCTGTGATGGGTTCCGCTAGCGAAAGCGGAGGAGCGCGGCGGGGTCCAACGTGCCGCCGTAGACCTGAGTGATCGCGCTGATCGAGCGGGTGCCTCTCACCTTCTCGTCGCAGAAACTGGACAGATGGAGGTCCTCTTCGATGGGATGCTTGAACGCGAGCCGAATCGTCAGCCTGCCGGCGTAGCCGGAGCCCGACGCGGCGAAGGCGAACGACGGAAGAAACAGAACAAGCGCCGCGGCCCGAAGATTCATCCTGCCGTCAGGATAGCGGACGCTCCGGGCAGGCGGCAGGGTCGGTCGGCCCGGGACCGTGGGCCGATCGGTCTAGCGCTTTACGGCCTTGGGGTTCTCGATGACCTCGTCGATGAGGCCGTACTTCTTGGCCTCTTCGGAGGACATGTAGAAATTGCGCTCGCAGTCGCGCTCGATCTTTTCGATAGTCTGGCCGCAGTGCTTCGCGAGGATGCCGTTCAAAATCTGCTTCGTCTTCGTCATCTCGCGCGCCTCGACCTCGATGTCGGTCGCCTGGCCGCCGATGCCGTGGCCGCCGATGAGCGGCTGGTGGATCATGATGCGCGACTGCGGCAGCGCGAACCGCCGGCCCTTCGTCCCGGCCGCAAGAAGCACCGCGCCGAAAGACATCGCCATGCCGATGCAGATCGTCGTGATCGGGGCCTTGATGTACTGCATCGTGTCGTAGACGGCGAGTCCCGCCGTCACCATGCCGCCGGGGGAGTTGATGTAGAGATTGATGTCCTTGTCGGAATCCTCGGATTCCAAGTACAGCAGCTGGGCGATCAGGATATTGGCCGAGTCGGTCGTTACCTCGCCTTCGTAGCCGCCGACGAAGATGATCCGGTCCTTGAGCAGGCGGGAATAGATGTCGTAGCCGACCATGGCGCCCTGCTGAGCGCGCTCGATGACTTGCGGGATGATCAAAGGCATAGTGTTCTCCTGTCGACGACTTAATGAAACAATATTTGCGATGCCAATGCCAATCCGCGCTCGGGCCCGAGACGAAACCTCGTGGAAATAGGTAAAATGCGCGCATGCCGTTCGATTTGGACCAGTATCTGGCAACCTCCCAAAAGTTGGACGTATCCGACATCGATTGGGAAGACGTCTCCCGTCACCCGATCGCGGTGGGAGAGATCAAGGCGCTCGAATATATGATGGATATCGAGGCGCACACGCTCTGCTACCTGCGGGACCTCCTGAACACCGACGCCGGCCGGGACCCCGAGATCGCCGACTTCCTGGCGTGCTGGCTCTACGAGGAATCGTACCACGGCCGGGCGATCGAGAGCTTCGTGCGCGCGGCCGGGGTCGACCGGTCTCCGGCAATCTGCGGCGCGCGCCGGCCGACGTGGCGGGAACGCTTGGAAAGCGCTGGCACCGCGGTGCTGAATTCCCTTCGCCGCGACTTCCACATCGTCCACATGACGTGGGGATCGATCCAGGAGATCACGACGCTCAATGGATACCTCTGCCTCGCCAACCGGAGCCGCAACCCCGTCTTGGTCCAGGTCCTGCGCCGGATCATCCGCGACGAATCGCGGCACTTCTCGTTCTATTACCACAAGGCGTCCGAGGGCCTGGCGAGATCCAAGTCGACGCAGCGGCTCACGGAATTCCTGCTCAGGCGATTCTGGGGACCCGTCGGCTACGGCGTGAAGGCGGAACGCGAGATTGATTTCATGCTCCAATACATCTTCGGCGACGCCGAAGGCGCTCGTCATATCCGCCATATCGACCAGACGATCTCACGGCTGCCTGGGATGGCATGGTTCGACCTGATGAGCCGCCGCTACCAAGCCGCGATGTCGCGCGCGCCAAGAGCCCGGGGCGCATGGTCTAGGCCCGTAGAATCCGCGCTCGCCTGAACTACCTCGGGCAGGAACGCTGACGACCGAACTCGAGGCGCTCCCGCAGAGGCCAAGGTCCCGGCTGGCTGCGCGCCGATAGCCCTAGCTGAATCTTGAATATGGGCTAAAATACCTATTCCCGTATGGGCCCTTCGCCTCATCTCCTTGACACCCAGAATCTTATACTTAAGAGGCACCAGGGAGTGATGATGAACCGATCCATCAGCTTGCTTGTCGTAGCCTTGATCGCCGCGACCGCGGGCGCCCAGCCCAAATCCACCGGCTTCAAGCGGGAGCCCCTGCTTCCGGGGACGAGCCTGCCGTCGAACGAGCCGATCAGCGCTCCCCTGGAGGTCGAGGCGAAGCCCTCGAACCGCGCCGCGCGGCCGCCGGTGAACACCCCGCCAATCCCGGCGTCCTCGATCCCCTCTTGGATCAAGAAGGACACGCTCGAGGTCCGCGCCGCGCGCGAGCAGGAGCGCTCGGGTGGGCTTCAAATCGACATTCTGATGGAAGACAGCGCGCGCAACCGCCTTCAGCTCACCAAGCTGGCCAAGTCCTCCGGCGACGATTTCTTGGTGACTCTCACGCCGCGCGGCGGGACGCCCAGCAAGGCGCCGATCGATTCGCGCAACGCGCCGGAGCTCTTGGGGCTCCTTGAGGACGTGCGCAGCAGCCCGGACTTCCGGCTCCTGCCGGGCGACCACCAGACCGCGACGCTCGCCTTCCGCTCGATGCTCAGCCGCCGCTATCCGGACGCCGCGGAGGGCATCTCCTCGCCGGTCTTTATCGCGAGCCAGCAGGGCTCCACGCGGCCGGTCAACGACGCCGTGAAGTCGAAAGCGGCGAAGACCGACATGTCGCAGTACTTTCCGAGGCAGGGCATCACGATCCGGCACTACACGCCGTCCTCGAAAGACCGCTGACCGGCTCAGTCGCCCGGAGTCGGATTCGCCGTCGTGATGTAGTGCCTATTACCGTACTTCTTTCGAAGATAGGCGGCGTCCGCCTCCACCACCAAGTAGCCCGGATCGGCGCTGATGACCTTGACGTTCGGATCCGCCTTGAGCTTGTCGATGATGTCCTCGGGAACCAACGGATTGTGCCCGCGATTGCTCATTCGGAACCGCCCGACGGCGGCGAATGCGATGGAACCGGACAGCAGCATCATCGCGGCGATGCCTGCGGATTTGCGCATGAGTCCCCCCTGTCTGATCCGTGCGGCGGCGACAAGATCGATTATACCCGCCGTCGTCCAAGCCGCGTCGGTCCGTTCGGCTCCTGCGCCGCATTCTTTCGGCCCTCGCGCTCATGGGACCAACGGCCGCGCCGCACCTTGCGACCGTCGCCTGAAAATTGGTTCAATGAACCGACGTTCCTCCCGATTTCGGCAAGGTAGCTCAGTGGTAGAGCACTGCTCTGAAAAAGCAGGTGTCGCTGGTTCGATCCCAGCCCTTGCCATATCTCTTTTGCAGGACGACTAGAATGATGAGCCCGACGAAAATGTGGCTCTGGATCGGCGGCGTGGGCTGCCTCCTGGCGTCGCTGATCCTGTCTCCGCCCAAGAGCTCGCGCTACCGATACCGCCGCGACGCGGCGGACTATGCGCTGCCGGCGGCGAGCCCGCCGGACCCTGAGCGCCGCAACCAGGCCAAATCCAACGCGCTCGCCCTGGTCGGGATCGTCCTTCTCGGGGCCGCCAAATTCAAGAAAGACGACCCGTCCTGAACCGCGTCTTTGCGCCGGTCTCGGGATTTCGCTAGAATCGGTGGGTGAGGCGCCTTTGCGGTCTTCTAGTTTTCGTTTCCGCCGCCGCGTTCGCCGGCTGCGCGCCGGCGCCCGCCGCGGGAGGCCGATCGAGGAACCAGGGAGGTCCCGCAGCCGCGCCGCATCGGCCGGCCTCTGCACCCGCGCCCGCTGCCGCTCCCAGTCCCGCGCCGCCGCCGTTGCCCCCGCCCGCTCCGGAGGCTTCGCCGGCGCCGATCCCCCTGCCGACGGCGGCCGCGCCGTCGCCGAAAGCGCCCTGCTTCAACACCCAATACAAGCTTACCTGCGTGCTGCCCGACGGCTACGTGATCACCGACGAAGCCGACGGCCCGGGCACCATTATGACGATCACCCAGCGCGTGAAGCTCGTCTCCGAGGAGCCCGCCAACGCCACCGTCAAGATCAACCCGCTGGGGAAGCGTACGCTGGAAAAGTACTTCGACGGCCGCGTCGTCGGCCCATTGTCGTCGACCGAGGGAGTGACGGGCGTCGTCACCTCCACCGCCGCCTACGGGTTGTTCGAGGGCTTTGAGGTAGTCGCGGACCGCCAATACGCGAGCGGCCAGTTCCGCTCGAAGGCCTTCGCGTTCGCGCAGGGGCCCAACGCGGTGGTCGTGACGGTCTCCTCCCCCGTCCCGTTTTTCGAAAAGGCGGCCGAGTTCATCCCCGCCTTCGTGCCGTCCTTGATCTTCCAGCCCTAAGGGCGCGGCTCGAGTCGATTGGATGGCCGCTTCTTCGGGCGACCGCGCAGCTTGTCGGGCATCGCGTGCTTTAGAAATCCCAGGATGTCGCTCTCGGTGATGATGCCGGCCACTCGGCGGATCTCCTGGCGCTCGCGCAGCAGGAGCAGCGTCGAGCGTCCTCCCACGCGCCAGCGCGCGACCACGGGACGGAACGCGTCGAAATCGACCGAGAAGCCCGCGAAGTCCTTGAACTCCGGCTGTCTTAGGATGCGGGTGATGACGCGCTCTTGGTCCGCGCAGATGCCGCATCCTTGGGCGGTGAACTGGAGCACCACGGGACGGCCTCTGTCCATCGCGGCGTTAAAGCCGCCGTCGGTATAGGGTTCCCAGGTACCCGCGTGCGCCGAGACGGCGTACGCAAGGGCGATCGCGGCGGCGATGGACATTTCGACGGCGATTATATCAGGTACGGAGCGTCAGGGCGACATCGTGCGGCTGTCGAAGCGTATGCGGGCGGTCAGGAGATAATACAGGGCGTATCCCGGCGCGCCGATCGCCTGGCGGGACCGCCGGTGGATCATCAGCTCCGTCTGGTCGATCTTCGTGCCGATCCCCAGGTCCAGATCGAGATCGGAGGGAAGGCGTCTGCGGGTGTTGCGGTCGGTGAGCATGTCCGCGTCCGCCTGGAGCAGGAGAGTTTCCTTCATGAAGCTCATCCGGCCGGCCGCCTGATAGCGCCATTCCACCTGGCCGGTGCCGTCGAGCCGCGACGGCGTCGTCCCGGGATGGAGAAAGTACCCCGCCGTCAGACCGAGGGACCACGCGTCCGCGCCGACGTCGAAACGGCGACGACGGCCGAACTTCGGCATGTTCAGCTGCTCCTTCTTCGACTGCAGAAGATAGCTGCCCCTCACGCTCCAATTCCTCCAGCCCCCGGAGCCGCCTTTCAGCGACATGGCTTCGTCCCGATCGAACTGAACGCGCCACGAATCGAATCGCGTGCTCATGCCGAGCAGATAGTCCAAGGACACCGGCTGATACGAACGCGCCGATTCCCGGTCGGTCAGGAACACGAGGTCCGAGAGGAAACCGACCTTGTCGCCGTTCACCGCGTCCAGGATGTAGGCTTGATACAGGAGCAGCGCCGTACCGGAGGAGTCGGGACGCGCGGAGGCGGCCGAGCGCGGATTTTTTACGAATCCGCCGAAGTCGGCGAATCCGATCTGGACCCGCTCGTCGCCGACCGAGGGCATGAGCTGCTCCCGGCCTGCGTTTCGGACCGGCGCCGCCGACGCCAGCGCCGCGGCAAGCGTCGTCAGCGCCGCGAGAGTCGTTCGCACTAGAGCTTGCGGTATTTGCCGAGGAGCTTCGTCTGACGGCTGTCCAAAGGCACCTGAGCGCCGCCGATCCACATGCCGACCGGGCGGCTAGAGAGCTCGAGCGGATCCCCGTTCCAAAGGACGAGATCCGCCCGCGCGCCCGCCGCGATGCGCCCGCCCTCGAGTCCGAAGGCATCGGCCACGTTGGTCGAGATCGCCCGAATGGCCTGCGAGTACTCCAGGCCCCAAGCGACGGCGTTGCCCGCCTCCTGCGGCAGCGTGCGGGCGCCCTGCGGATCGCCGAAGGTGGAGATCAGCACGGAGACCCCCTGCGCCGAGAGAAGAGCGGCCGCGTCCATGCGCGCGCCTTTGACGTCCATGTTCGCGGGAAGGTTGTCCATCGGACGCACGATCACCGGCACCTTGGCCTGCGCCAGCTCCGCGGCGACCTTCCAGGCCTCGGCGGCGTGCGACAAGACGAGCCTCAGTCCAAACTCCTTCTTGAGCGCAAGCGCCGCGCGGATGTCGGAGGCGCGGTCGACGCGGACGACGAGCGGCATCCGGCCCGCCAGCACCGGCTGCAGCGCCTCGAGGTCGCCGCGGCTCGCGGCCACCTTCCGCATCCGATTCTGCTCGAATTCCTGGCGCCGCTTGGCGTATTCGCGGGCGTCGGAGAGGACTTCCTTGAGGCGGTCCATGGCGTCGCCTCGGGAGGAATGGATCGTCTCCGCGCCGCTCTCGCCCAACGCGGCGTACATGGCGATCGACGGCTTGAGCACGCGGCCGTCCAGCGAGAAATGCGCGCTTTGGCCCGAGACGAGGCCCGCGCCCGGGATCGTCACCGCCGAGGTGATGCCGCCGCCTCGCGCGACCGGCAGCGCCTCGGACTCGGGGTTGACGTTTTCGGAGGCCCTCAGGGCCGCGTGCACCGCGTCCTCCGGCTTCGACTCCCGCGGACCGGTGTCCTTCGTCGACTCCTCGTAGGTGATCTCCATGACGCCCAAGTGGGAGTTCGGCTCGATGAAGCCCGGAGCGAGAACGCGGCCTGCGCCTTCGACGACGCGGCAACCGGCGGGGTCGCCGGCCTCCTTGCCGACGCTCGCGATGCGCCCTCCGCGGAGGACGACGCTGCCCGATTCCAGGATGCCGGACTCGGCGAGGACCGCCGCGCCGCGGATCACGGTGCACGCATCCGCCTTATCCGGGATCGGCAGCGGCGCCGGGTCTCCCGGCTTAGCCGCCTCGATCGCCGGCGGAAGCTTCACCTCCGCGGCCTTGATCGGAACCTCGGCGCGGGCCGACAGCTCGAAATCGCTCGTGTTGGACGCCCCGGTCTTGGCGTCGTAGGTCTGGACGCCGTCCGCAAACACTTTCTCGGCTTTCGCGTAGACCGACAGCGGCGTCCGGTCCCACACGACCAGGTCCGCCATCTTTCCCTTCTCCAAGGAACCTGTGACGTTGTCGACGCCCATGAGCCACGCGGGATTGAGGGTGATCCAGCGCAGCGCCTGCTCTTCGGTCACTGAAATGCCGGCGTCCCGGGCCCGCCACAATGCCTTCGCGGCTTCCTGATTGAGGCGCTGGATGCCGATCTCGGAGTCGGAGTGGATGGTCGCGCGGCCGCCGGCCTCGGTGAAGAGGCCCGCGTTCTCGCGGATCCCGTCGTAAGCCTCGAATTTGAAGCCCCACCAGTCCGCCCACGTCGCGATCGCGGTGTTCTTCACGACGATCTTATCGCGCAGCTTGTAGGCTTCGAGCGCATGATGGAACGCGCGGATCGTGAAGCCGAACTCGTCGGCCACCTCGAGCATGATCTGCATCTCGTCGGCGCGGTAGCAGTGGTTCTGGACCAGCAGGTCGCCGTTCATCACGGCCGCGAGCGTCTCGTTCTTCAAGTCCCTCGTCGGAGGCACGCCCGCGCCGTCCGGGTTCTTCTTGAGCTTGTTGTCGTACTCCTTCCGCTTGGCGGCGTAGTCCTGCGCCTGCGCGAACGCCTGGCGGTAGCCGGCGACGTTCCCCATGCGGGTCGACGGCGAGCGCTTTTGGTTCTTGCCGTAGACGCGCTTCGGGTTTTCGCCGCACGCCATCTTCAGGGAATCCTTCGCGCCGGGAAATCGCATCTCGCTCGCGGTCCTGCCGAACTTGAGCTTCACGGGAAAGCCGCGCCCGCCGATGAGATTAGCGCTCCCCGGAAGAGCGAGAAGAGACGTGATCCCGCCCGCCGCCGCTCGGCGCAAGCCCGGATCCTGGGGCCAAAAGCCGTGGGCCGCGCTCACTTCCGCCGTGACCGGCGCCGTCCCCTCGTTGAAATCCGAATGCGCCCAGACTTCCGGGCTCCCGCCAACGCCCAAGTGACTGTGGCCGTCGATCAAACCGGGCGTGACGAAACGGCCGCGCGCCTCGATCGTCTTCGCGTTCTGGAACGTCGGGACATCCGAATCCTTGCCGACGAACACGAGCTTGCCCTCGGAGAACGCGACGGCGCCGTCCGTGACGACGGGGCCGGACGACGGCAGGACCGTAGCGTGGCGGACGACCGTGGTCTCGGGAGCCTGAGGCGTGGGCGCCTGCGTCGACGTCGCCGCGGGCGTCTTCGGCGGCGCGGAATGCTGCCCGGCGCAGGCCGCGAGGCCCGCCGCAAACGTCAAGACGACGGCGCGTCGACGTCGGTCGCGAAGAGTTGTCCGTAGCATAGCCCGGATATTACCAAATCGCGCGGTCGGACCTTATGGCCTAATGACGGACGGCCGAATCAAAGCTCCGCCGGCCTGTGGCCGCAGCGCGTAAGGATCGGAGTCGCGACTTCCTTGGCGTGGTTGAATATCTCGAGCGCGATCTCCTTGTCGTCGCAAAAGGCGGCGAGAGCCGCGGCCGCGTCGTTGCGAACGCCTTGCTGGGAATCGCGGAGCATCTTTCTAAGCGAGTCCTTCACTTCGGCGTCGCGCGTGACCAGGGGATGAAGCGACTTTACGGCCAGGCTCCGCACCTCGTAATTCTCATCGCCCAGCCGATCTAGGATCGCGGCCCGCACTGCCGGGGCTTCCTTGACGATCGGAGCCAGAGCGCTGATCGCGGCCTTTCGCACGAGGTGCAGCGAAACGTCTCCGGCATGCGGAGGAGCGGGGTGCGGCCTGGGCCACGGCACGGGAACGACCGGAATCTTGCGGGATTGCGAGTCTCCCTCCTTGACCAGGGACAAGACGGCCGCATTGACCTCGGGGACTCGGACCACGGCGGCGAGAGCCTCGATGGCCATGATTTTATGGGTGGCCCGGGCGCTGCCCAACAGACCGATAAGCGCGCCGCGCGCCTCCGCGTCTTGGGCGGCCAGCGGGTTGAGATGCGCGACCGCGTTCTTCAGCCGGTCGCTGGCGGAGCCGGGCGCGAGGTATGCGTAATTCTTCACGCAATCGATCGCTTCCCTGCGGGCCGCCGCCTTCTGGGTCTCTTCTAAGACGTGATGAATCTGGATCACTCGGACGTCTTCGCCGGCTTGGATCAGGGTGTCGATGCTTCCAGGGAAGTCCGGACGCGAGAGGGCCGGCCCGGCCGCCAGAGAGATGAGAAGTGCTGCGGATACGGCGTTCTTCAACGTCGCGCATGGCATGGAAGGCCTCCTGTAGGCGGCCCTCCAGCCGTTACGATGTACTGTAGCTCCGCGGCGGACTCAGCGCAGGGGCAGGCGGGGCACTCATTTCATAGGTCTAATGGCCCATTCGATCGGAGGCCCGAGCTACGACCGATGTTGGACGCTTGAGGACAAACATCCTATACTCGCCGGGATGAAGATCACCTTGTTCCACGGCGCCCTTCTTCCGGCGTCGTGCCGGAAGGAGCGGCTCTTCCGCGCCGCCTGCGCCGCCGCGCTCGGACGCAAGAAGACCTCGCCGGGGGAGCTCAACCTCATCTTCATGTCGAACCGCGAGATCCGACGGGTCAACAAGCAGTATTTGAACCACGATTTCGCGACCGACGTGATCGCCTTCCCTTATGAATCGGCCGGGCCTCGGGGCGCTTCGCAGCCGTTTGGCGACGTCTATGTTTCCGTGGATCAGGCGCGGCTGCAGGCCAAGGAGCTCGGGCATTCGCATCTCAAGGAACTCCTCACGCTCGCCGTGCACGGCACGCTCCATTTGATGGGCTTCGACGACCACGCGCCGGCGGACCGCAAGCGGATGTTCGCGCGCCAAGACGCGATCGTCGCAGCGTTGCTTAGGGAGTAGCCCGAGGGACGCCCGGGACCGCGGGCGCTTCGAGTGGAGCCGGAGCCGTCCGCGTCGAGACCGGCACGTCGTCATCGTCCTCGGCCCCCAACGGCGGGTCCTCCGGGAAAGAGACCTCCGATTCGGGGAGCCCCGGCGGCAGATATCCCGCCTTTCGCATGCGCTCGAGGAGAACGTCTTTGCGCTTTTCGAGCCACTTCTTCGGCGGCGCGTCGGGATTGAGGCGCCACGGGCTCGGCAGCGCGGCGGCCAGGGAGACCGCCTCCTGCGGATTGATGTCCTTCGCGTCCTTTCCGAAGTAGATCTCCGACGCCGCCTGGACGCCGTAGACGCCGACGCCCCATTCGGCGATGTTGAGATACACCTCGAGGATCCTATCCTTGCTCAGGTACTGCTCGAGCTTGTAGGCGATCAGGATCTCCTTGATCTTGCGCAGAGGATTGCGGCTCGGCGAGAGGAACACGTTGCGCGCGACCTGCTGCGTGATGGTGCTCGCGCCGCGCGCGAACTTCTTCTTTTCCCAATCGTGCTTCAGCGCCTGCCGGACGGAGTCCCAATCGACGCCTCCGTGCTTGTAGAACATGTCGTCCTCGGCGATGATGACGGCGTGCTTGAGGTGCGGCGATATCTCATCCATGCGCGCCCACTTCATCATGACGAGAGGCTTCTTCTTCTTGGCCAATGTACGCCGAACGTACAGCTCGATGTAGGCGGTCGTGCGCGGGTTCTCGCGGGCCAGGTACGACACGTCGGGCAGCCAGAAGAGATAGACGAGGCACCCCGTCACGACGAGCGTCGCGGGGAGCACGCCGAACGTCAGCGCGCGCAGTGAGCGCGTCGTCATGCCAGTTCCTCGCTCGCGCCCGTGCGGAGGAAGATCAGGCGGCACCGCACGTCTCGGATCCCGAGCGCCCTGCGTACGGCCTCCTGATAGACGCGCGCCTGAGCCTCGTGGCGGCGGATCACGGCGGGAAGTTCCTTGTCCGAGTATCGGTCGCTCTTGTAATCCGCGACGAACAGGCTGCCGTCCAGTCGGTACAGGAGATCGATGCTCCCGCGCACGACCGTGCCGTCCTCGCCGTACAGGAACGGCATCTCGCGGCCGAGGATCTCGGCTCTCGAGAGCTCGGCGGCGGTATTGGAGCCCAGGAACGCCCGGAGGATCGCCGCGCCCTCGCGTTCGATCGCGTCCCAGTCCCTTATCGGATCCAGCCTCGAGAGCGCTTCTCGCGCGGCGCGGACCGCGTCCACGATATCCGCCTTGCCGCGAAAGTCCCAACGCTGCAACACGAGATGGCAGAGGCTGCCCAAAGCCGCGCCGCCCGGTCCCGCGGACTGATCGACCGGACGCGTACGGGCGGAGTCGGACTCCCCGCCGGCGGCCGTGGCGGCGAGAGTTCTCGGCTTTTCTTGAAGAGCGTCCCGTCGCCGCGACCGCTCTCGCCATCGTCTGGCCAGAGCGTCCACGTCCTTGATCCCGGCGTCATCCGCCGGCGCCGCGCGACGGCGGAGCGTCTCGCCCTGCGGCGCCGCGGCGACGTCCGTTCTCACCGCGCCGGCCAACGAGGGCCATGCGCGGCCGCCTTCGAGCAGGCTCGCGAAGGAGCCGGTTTTTCCGTTCTCCGCGCCCACGCAGATCAGCCGTTCCTTCGCGCGCGTCGCGGCGACGTAGAGCAGCCGCACCGCTTCGTCCGCTTCCCGCCGGCTCTCCCGCGCATGCAGGTAGCGCGCCGCCATCGACGTCCCCGCCTTGGGAAGATGGATTCCCGCCGCCGGCCCGGACCAATCGAGCCGGACCACCGGCTTCTCGCGTCCGGCCACCGATTGGCCCGCGAGGTTCGGGACGATGACGACCGGATACTCGAGGCCCTTCGCCTTATGGATCGTGAGGATCCTCACCGCGTCGAAGTGCTCGTCCGCGAGGGGACTTTCCCCTTCTTCCGTCGCCTCGGCGACGTCCTTGGCGACGCGCTCGATGAAGCCCTTGAGCGTCATGCCGCGCGCGTCCGAGGCGCGCTCCGCCATCCGGGCGATCTTGCCGAGATTGGACGCCGTCTGCTCCCCGTGGTACGCCGCGGAGAGGAGCTCCACGACTTGGAAGCGCTCCTCGACCCGCCGGACGAGTTCGGCGAGCGGAACGCGGCCCACCGTCTCCCGCAGGTCCTTGAGGGACGAGAACAGCCGGCGGACGCGGTCCGCGCCGTCGACCTTGACCGCGAGAGGCCGGCGGTAGTCCAAGCCCCGCGCGAAAGCGATCCGGGCGACGTCGGCATCCGTCAAGCCGACCAAAGGCGAGCGAAGGACTCCCGTCAGCGCGACGCGGTCCTCCGGGTCGTCCAGCGCGCGCAGCAGATTGAGGACGTCCAAGACCTCCTGGGTCCCGAAGAAGTACTTCTCCGCTTCCACCACGTAGGCGATGCCACGCTCCTTGAGGGCGTCCAAGTACGTCGATAGCGACGTCGCGGTACGCAGCAGGATCGCGATGTCCTTCAGCTGATAGCTCTTCGCGTTCGTCTCGATCCACTCGACGATCCAGCGCGCCTCGGCGTCGCGGACGTCGTCGGCCCGAAGCGTTCCGGATTCCGGCGCCGCGACGACGGCGAACTCCACGCCGCGCGGCCGGCTCTCGGCCGGCGCCGCCCGCCCGCACTCGATAGCGCGGTAGGGCGGCTGGGACCCTTCCGCATAGCGCATGAGGCGCGGGAACACCGCGTTGACCGCGTCGAGGATCTCGCCGCACGAGCGGAAATTGGAGGTCAGCGCGCAGGTCAGAGCCTTCGGTTCGCGCTCGGTCATATGGCGGACGAACCCTTCGAAGGCGGCGAGGTCGGCGCCGCGGAATCGATAGATCGACTGCTTCGGGTCGCCGACGACGAATAGCTTGCCGGGCTCGAGCTCCGCGTCCGCCCAGCGCCGCGCGCCGCGTCCCCGCTTCTCCGCGAGGTAGAGGAGCATCTCTCCTTGGAGCGGGTCGGTGTCCTGGAACTCGTCGATCAGGAACGTGGAGAACTTCGCCTTTAGTTCCTCGCGCACGTCTAGATGGTCGCGGACGAGATCGCGCGCGGCGATCAGCAGATCGTCGAACGAGACGATGCCCCGGCGATTGGACGCCCGTCGAAACGCCCGGCAGAACGGCAATACGAGCTCGGCCGCCTGTCGCGCGAGCCGCTCGCCGTCGGCCGAGGACTCCTCGGCGAGCGCGACCGCCCGTTCGCACTCCTTGCGATTTTCGACGGACCACGATTTAGGCCATGAGCCGCTGGGCAGATCGGCCGATCCCAAATCCGCATCCCGCCGTTTGGCCAGGGCGCGCAGGCGTTCGGCCGCCGCCCCGAGCCTCTTGGGCATCCCGCCCGTCACCGCCGGCTGCGCCGCGACCTCGGCGTCGAGGAATGCCGCCGTCTCCTCGAGCCAGCGCTCCAGTGCCTCGGGCGGCTCCAGCGCGCGGTCGAAATCGACGCGCGGCGCGCACAGCCCTCGCGCGAGCTCGCGCAGGGTTTCGAGCTCCGACGCGGCGAGAGCCGCCAGCCACTGGCGCTTCCTCGGCGGCGCCTCGCCGAGCTCGGCGTCGAGCCACTGGGCCCACTGCTCCTCGAAGAGCTCGTCGAGCAGCTCCCCGCGGGCGTCGATACGAAACTCGGGGTCGAGCCCCGCCTGAAGCGGATAGGCCCTCAGCAGCCTCGAGGCGAAGCCGTGGAGCGTGCCGATCATCGCCTTGTCCATGTCCTCGACCGCGGCCCGGGCGCGGTCGGCGGCGGCCTTGGCCCCGACATGGAACCGGTCCTTGAGCTCGCGCGCGAGCTGCTCGCACTGCGTCCGCCGGAATTCCGTGAGCTCCCCGCCTTCCTTCCAATGCTCGAGCAGATCGAGCAGCCGTTCTCCCAACCGCACGCGAATCTCGCCGGCGGCCTTCTCGGTGAACGTCAGCGCCACGATCCCGGTGATCGGTACGCCGGCTCCCAAGAGCAAAAATAGAAGGCGGTCCGTGAGCAAGGTCGTCTTGCCCGTGCCGGCGCCGGCCTCGACCACCACGTTGCGGTCGAGGGTCAGGCGCGCGAGGTCGCGGCTCTCCTTGTCGGAGGGAGCGGCGCTCGCCGGGGCGTTAGGCTTCTTTTGGACGTTTGCGGTCATGAATTTTCTTGAGCGCGGAGTTCTCGTACTCCGCTTCCGCCCGGTCTCGGCTCCTGCCGTGGCTCTTTCGGCAGATCGTCGAATAGGAGCAAAAACTGCAGTAGCCGAACTCCTGGTCCTCCGGCCGGATCGGAAAGCGCCCCTGGGCGATCTCCTCGACACTTACGGCGATGCCCTCGAGCACGGCGCTCCGATCCCGCTGCCATTGCTGCCCGGAATACGAAAACAACCGCTCGCCGCTTTCCTCGGAAGGCTCGAGCGCGTAGAGGTGCGCGCCTTCCAGATGCCAGGGCTTTCCCGAAGGCAGCGAATCCGGAGCCAGCTCCGCGTACACGGGCGGCTGGTGCATGCGCCCGCCGAAGACCTGCTGCTCCACTTTTTTCCTCGGCGGGCTCTTCTTGTAGTCCACGATCTGGAATCTGCGTCCCTCCTCGTCGACGTCGATGCGGTCCGCGAACCCGTGGAACTCGAGACCCTTCAGCGACGCCGGCAAGGCTGGAAGCTCGAGGGTCCCCCGGAGCTCACGTTCGAAATAGCTGGGAACGAGCCTGGTCTCCCCGATGCGCGCCATGTCCCACTCCACGAAAGCCTCGAGATTGCGGACCATCTCCGTGCGCGCCGCCTCCCAGACGAGCGGATATACGCCCATTTCCCGCCAACCGTATTCCGCGAAGACGGAATCGGCCGCGGATTTCAGCGCCGGCCGCCACGAGGAGCTTCCGGGCTTCGACCAATAGCCCGACTCCCGCAGCGCGCCGTAGAAGCGCTCGAGGCAGGCGTGATAGGCGCGGCCCCTTTCCGAAGCGGCGAACTCGCCGCGATCGACGGTCTCCTCTTCCTGCTCGAGTTCCAGCACGCGGCCCGCGAAGTACTGGAATGGGCAGCGCGCGTAGGAGTCCAACCCCGTCGGCGAGACGCCCCGCGCGACGACCCTCCGGCTCAGCTCGTCCATCGGACCGACGATGCCGTCGAGCGGCCCCGCCGCGCCCCGCGCGTTGAGCGCGCGCATGCGCGCAGGGCTGCCTCGGAGGAGCGCGCCGTCCCTCTCCACGGCGTCCATGTAGCCCGAGGCGTCCGTACCCGCGAAGGAGAGCCGCAGCGCCACCTCCTGCGGCGAGAGGAATTCCGGCGGACAGCGCATGATCCTCTCGCGAGGCTGTCGGGCGACTCGTTCCGCGGAAGCGAGAGGCAGGCGCGCCGCGCGGCAGATTTCGCGGAGGTACCAGGACGGCGCTTGGGCCTTGCCGTCCTCGTCGGACCGGGAAAAAACGCAGTAGAGCCGCTCGCGCGCGGACGCGGCGGACAGGTAGAACAGGAGGCGCTCCTCCTCGTGTCCCGATCCCTTGCGCGCGATCCAATAGCCGCCGGGATGCCGCAGCCGCGCCCGCGCCTCGTCGCGCAGGATGGGGTCCTCCCGCACTTGCCGGGGGAACAGCCCCTCTTGGAGGCCGATGAGAAAGAGCACCTTGAACGACTCGCCCCGGGCGTCCATCGCGTTGAGTACGCGCACGCCGCGCCGGCCCGGCGTCTCGATTCCAGAGGTCTCGAGGCGCTCGACCAACGTCTCGAGAAAGAACTCCCAGTCGACGGCCCCGAGCGCGTCGAACGCCGCCAGGGAGTCGATCGCCGCGAACGCGGCCTCGCGCGCCGCGCGCTCGGCGGCTTGCGCGTCCTTGGGCAGCGCGAGGAAATCCTCGACCAGCTGCCGCGCGACGCCGCTCCATTCCTTCCACCCGCGCCGGCCGTCGTGGGCTTCGAGGCGTTTCCTCCAGGCGTCGATGAGATCGAGCAGCGCCGCGGCGCCGGATTCCGCCTCCCCGGCCGCCCGCTTGAGTTTCGCTTCCCATACGAGCCACCCGGCGGACACGCCCAGACGGTGGATGAGCCGGGACCACGACCGGCGCCTCTTGGCGTCGGCGAACGGCGCCGGAAGGCGCAGGTACGGCGATTCGACCAGGTCGAGGACCGCGGTCGCTTGGAAATTGCGACGGCGCAGCGTCAGGAGTTCCTGCGCCATCTTCGCGAACGGATGCTTTAGGAGGGGCTCGTCTTCCGCGAGCTCATAGGGAACCGCGTCCGCCGAGAATACCTCCGAGATCGCGGACCGATACGGCTCGAGCGTCCTCGCGACGACGCCGATCTCGTCGAAGGCGACGCCCTCCTCCTCCGCGACGCGCAGGATCTCCTTGGAGACGCGCCAAACTTCGTCCCGCGCTCCGGAGGCGTTGTAGATCCGGACCGCGCCCTCCGGAGCCTCGGCCGACCGTTCGGGCGAGAACAACGCGTCAAGGACCGGGCTTAGGGCCGCGTCCTCCTCTCCATGCGCCGGCTCGGGCGCCGCGCCGCCCCGGTGCAGCTTCAGCTCGAAGAAATCGTCGCAGAACTTGAACGCCGGATGCCCTTTCCGGTACGGAAAGTAGAACGTGGACTCGCGAGCCTCCGTCACGCGCTCGAAGAACTCGAGCTGCAGACCCGTCAGATCGTAGAAGCCGTAGTAGAGGATTTCCGCGTAGCCGTCCAACAGCGCCGAACCCGCGGCCGCGCGGGAGGCCGCGACCGTCAACGCGGAACTCGAGGAAACCTCGAGCCGAGCCAACGCCGCCATGTAGCGCTCTTGAAGCTCCAGGAGGTCCGCCAAGCGCCGCGACGCGGCGGGTCCCTCCGGCCAATCGACGCCGATATGCCCCATCACCTCGCGCGCTTCGACGCCGGCGTCGATCAAGTCGCGCACGCTGGAGCGCAGCGCCGCCGCCAAGCCTTTGGGCCGCGCCGTGCCGCCGAAGCGCCGGGCCAAAGACGGATCGTTCTCGAGGATCGCGTCGACGAGGCGATCGTGGAAGAGGGGATCGGCGACCAGGGGCAGCACCGCCGCCCCTGCGTCCTCCACGACCTCGACCGCGAGGCTGTGGAACGTGTGGAAGCGGATGCCGATCGCCGACAGCCCCCGCTCCACGGCGAGAAGCCGCTCGAGGCGGTCCGCCACCCGGCGCGACGGGGCGACGATCGCGATCGGCGCCAACGGGTCGAGGCGCTTGATCTCGACGACGCGCGACAAGAGCTCCCGTTCGAGCTGCCGGAAAGTGCCGAACCGGACGCGCATGGGCCCCGTCTACTCCTCTTCCGAGTCCTTCCTGCGATGAAGCCGGACGGATCTCGAGGTCTCGTGACGGATGAGCTTGTCCACCCAGCCCTCGATCATCTGCATGACGGCCTCGGGCCAGCGCCGCTTCTTGAAGCCGTCCATGAGCGATTTCGGATCCAGCCGGGACACCTGAGTCCAAGTCTCCGTCTCCTTCAGCTTGGACTCGATGGCCTCGATCTTCTCGGGCGCCTGCGTCCGGGACGGGAATTTGTACTCTTCCTTCTCGTGGACGTCGATCGTCGCGTCGGTGCCGGCGACGGTCTGCAGCCCCCCCCTGTCGGCGAAATCGAGGAGCTTTTTCTCGAGGTCCTCCTGCTCCGACTCGACGGCGGCGATTACCTCCCGAAGAGTCTTCTTGCGGTGGTCGAGCGCGGCGTAGGCGTCGACGAGCTTGACGCCGCTGTCCTCGGCGCGCTGGGCCTCGGGCAGCGCCGCGCACGCCTCGGCGTGCTTGAAGAGAGGACAGACGTCGCGATAGTCGCACCAATCGCAAAGCGCGCTCTTCGTAGGCTCGAACACCTGGTCCCGCCGGATCGTCTCGATCAAGGACCGGATCTCGCCTTTGAGGGACTCGAGCTGCTCCTTCGAGCGGGTCGAGACGATCGCCTTCCCGTGGCGGAGGTAATGCCAGATGAGCCGCACGCCGGGCGCGTCCGGCCAGGCCTCCAGTACGCCGATATTGTAGATCGCGAGCTGCCAGTCCTGATCCTTGTCCGCCTGGGTCGGCAGCGATTTGCCGGTCTTATAGTCGTGGATCTCGAAGACGCCGTCGCTCCCGAGGGCCAAGCGGTCGATGTAGCCCTCGATGCGCACCGGGGTCTCGCCGCCGCCGTCCGTGTCCCGGATCTGAAGAGGGAACCCGAGGCGCCCTTCGACGGAGACCGTCTTATCGGCGTCGAACGGCTGATGGGCGCGGTAATAGGAGGTCACGCATTCGACGCCGAGACGGCGCCAGTCCTCCAGTGTATAGCTCTTGTTGTGGAAGGTCATCGGCTGCTCGGCGCCTTTCGTCCAAGCGTCCTCGTACGCCGCAACGACCTCGGCCTCCGTCATCCGCTTGCCGTGCTGAAGTCCGGCGTACAGAAGCTCGAGCGCCTTGTGCACGCTCGTGCCCAGGTGCGCCTCGACCGTCGTGCCCTTACGGGGCAGGCGGTCGATGTAGCGGAACTTGTACTGCCTCGGGCAGTTCTTGTACGTGTCCAGTCGCGACGGCGAAAACCTCACAGCGCTTCGAGCAAGGCGAAATGAAGGTACTGCGTCTCGGGCATCGCCAGGAGGATCGGATGGTCCCCGGCCTGCGTCCGCTCCTCGAGCACGCGGAACCGGCGCCCGGCCTTGGCGGCGGACTCGCGGAGCATTTGCATGAAGTCCTCCCGCCCGACGTGGTGGGAGCAAGTGCTCGAGGCCAAGAAGCCGCCGGAGCTCAGGCACTTCATGGCGAGCGCGTTGAGCTTCACGTACGCCCGCAGCGCCTTGGCGAGGTGCTTGCGGGACGGCACGAAGCTCGGCGGATCGACGAGGATGAAGTCCGGCTCGAAGGGCTGGCGTTGGGTAGAGAACGCGCGGAGGACCTCCTCCGCCTCACCTTGGTCGAACTCGCAGACGCCCTCCAGCCCGTTGAGCGCCGCGCCCTCGCGGGCCAAGCCGATGGCGAGTTCCGAGCTGTCAAGGCCGAGCACCTTCGCCGCGCCGGCCTTGGCGAGCGCCAGCGAGAATCCGCCCGTGTAGCAATGAAGGTCGAGAACGTTGCGGTCCTTCGCGAAGCGCGCCGCGCAGGCCCGGTTCTCTCGTTGGTCGAAATAGAAGCCGGTCTTCTGCCCTTCCGTCATCGGCGTGACGAACTTGACTCCGGCTTCCTGGATCGTCACCTTGCCCGGTACGTCGCCCTTCAGGACGCGCCGCTCGCTCTTGAGACCTTCCAGCGCCCGCGCCGAGTGGTCGTTGCTGAGGAAGATGCCCTTGGGCGCCACCAGGAGGTCCAGCGCCTCCGCGATGAGGTCGATACGCTTTTCCATCCCGGCCGAAAGCACTTGAAGTACGAGGACGTCTTCGTACTTGTCGACCACCAGGCCGGGAAGCCCGTCCGACTCGCCGAAGCAGAGGCGGAACGAGCGCTCCCCGGGATACAGCCGTTCGCGAAGGCGCAGCGCGGCCTGCAGCCGCCGCCGGAAAAATTCCACGTCGATCGCCTCGACCGTCCGGGACCACAGCCGCCAGGCGATCAAGCTGTGCGGGTTGTAGACGCCGATCCCCACCGGCTGGCCGCGCGACGTCACAGCCACCGCGAGCGAGCCCGGCTGGACCTCGCCTTCGATCTTGTCCACCTCGTTGGAGAACAGCCACTGATGACCCGCCAGCAGGCGGTCCTCTTCCCCGGGCTTGAGCCTCAACGTCGCCGGGGTCTCTTGAACGGCCGCCGCTTCAGGCTGCTGCATCGAGCGCCTCCACCGGGTCGCCGACCCGGGCTTTGAATTTGGCCGCGAAACTGCCGTCGCGGACGGAAAGCTCGACGAACCCCGAGGAACCCGGCACCGCGAGCGCGCGGCCCGGCGCGGCCGCCGCGTAGTGCGAGCGCAGGGGGCCGACCACGCGCCGACGATGGCGGAACGTCCCGGCTACGGCCGCGGGACGGAGGTTCGTGATGGCGTTACCGAAGCGATCGATCGCGAGCACGGTTCCCAGGACGCGGCCTTTGGCCACGCGCGGCTCCGGAAACTCGAAGCGCGTCCACGACACCGCCGCGAGTCCCAGCGCGGATGCGTTGCCTCCGGCGGCGAGGTACGCGGCGACGGGCGCGAACACGTCCCGTCCATGGAACGTGGCGCTGACCGGCTTGAGGAAGAGGTCGTCGTTGGTGACCGCGCGGACTTCGCGAAAAGGTCCCGCGCGTTCCGCCCAGCCGAGGATCCCGTTGTCCGGCGCGAGGAACGAGTGGCGGTCCGAGCGCGCCCACAGGATGCCCCGCGCGGAGCCGACGCCTGGGTCGATCACGGACACGAACAGCGTCCCATCCGGGAAATAGGGGACCGCCTCCATCAAGCGGAACGCCGCGGCGCGGATGTCCTGCGGCGGGGTCTCATGGGACACGTCGACGATGCGAGCCTCGGGCGCGCGCGCCAGGATGACGCCCTTCATGATCCCTACGAACGGGTCGGCATGGCCGAAATCGGTGAGGAGTGCGATGAGCGCCGACATTCGTTCATTTTAGCATTTCCGGCGGACCTACCTGGGGACGGTATCGTCCGGAGTCGCCGCAAGGTTCGAGACCAAAAATTCGGGCGATTTTCGCTGTAAAATCCTGTAAACATCCAGTACTTGACTTCACTCTGGGCCAGGGCTATAAAACCTAAACAGGAGGAGTCATGGAGCCGACGGCAGCGCCCGCGGAGCAACGGATCATCGAGATGGAGTCGATCCGCGTCGCTCAGGCGGAGATCCGGGAACTCGCGTCGCACGTCCTGCAGCTCGCGGGGCAGGCTCCCCTTCCGCCGTGGTCTTCGTGGTCCACGCTCAAGGACCAGGTCATCGAGAAGTGCAACAAATTCGACTCGAGCGCCTTCGAGCTGCTCACGCTGGTCCAATCGGACGCGATTCCTCCGGCTGAGCGCCGACGGCGGTTCCTGCTCATCGACATCGACTATTCGGCCTGCAGGCGCGTTCTGGGGCTCGGGGTCAACACGCTCGCGGGACCCGCCGCCGAGGCCGCCAAGCAGGGGCAGAACACGGCCATGCTGGAGGGGCTCGAGATGGTGCGCCACCGCTTGAGCGGGCTTGCGTTCAGCATCGTCCCGAGGGCCGTCCGAAACGGGGACGCGGCGGCCCAGACGCGGCCGGCCGCCGCGATATTCACCGCACCCGAGCAAGCCCCTCCGCTGCAATCCATTCCCCATCCCGTCCAGGCCGCGGCCGCGCCTTCCCCGGAGCCGAAGCCCGAGCCGGCGCCCGTTCCCGCGCCACAGCTGGAACCTCTCGCCGAAGCGCCGAAGGCCGCCCCGATTGAGCCCGAACCGACGCCAAGCCCCGACCCCAAGCCGGGCGAACTCGAGGACGTCCGCAAGCTCGTCTCGGGCCTAGGCGCCGCGGTGCAGGCTCAACAGTCCAATCTCGGCCGCGTCCTCAAGGCGGTGGATCAGACCATTTCGCTCGTGCGCGCCGCTAGGCCGGCGTCCGGCGCTCCCTCGAGCGCCGCGCAGGCCGCGCCCTCGCCGTCGGCGCCGTCGCTCGAGGCCAAGCTCGCAGACCTCGCGGCGCTCGGCGAGAAGCTCCAGGCGGCCCTGGACCGCGCCAACGAGGTAGTGCGCGCCGCCCAGATTCCTCCGGCGCCTCCGCCGCCGGATCCGAAGATCGAGGCGCTGGCCGTTGCGGTCGAGCGGCTCGAAGGCGCGATCGAACGCCTCCAGTCGCAGCCTCAGCCATCGGTCGACCCTCAGGCCGACCACAAGATCGCGTCGCTAGCCGAGCTCGTCGCGAAACTCGAGAAGACGCTGGCCAGCGCGTGCACGGGAAGCGACCTCGTCCAGACGATGAAAGACCGTCAGAATCTTCAGGTCGAGCTCGAGTCGGTAGAAGGCCAGCTCACGGAAACGACCGCCGAGAAGGAGAAGCTCCGCTTCGACCTCGATACGCTCCAGCAGGACGCCGAAATGATGCGCTCGATCCTTCAGGAAGGCGAGGCCCAAATGATCGCCGTCGGCAACATGGAGAACGAGCTGACCTCTCTCAAGCGGGAGATGGAGTTCCGCGAGCAGTCGATGGTCGAGATGATGGTGAAGCAGGACGCGAGCCGGATGGAAGAGATATTCAAGCTGCGCGCCGAGATCGACCGACTCCAGCAGCAGGCGAAGATCGCCGAGGGACGCGCCTCGACGGACGGCCCCGCCGCGCCCTAGTTCACCCCGCCGCGCCTGAGGAGTTCCCGCGCCGACTTTCGATAACCGTTCAAGTCGAAGCACGACCGCAGCTCCTTGGCCGGCAGCGTGGAAACGACCTCGGGGTCCTTGAGCAGGACGTTCATGAACGGCTCCTGGCTCGTCCACGTCTTCATGGCGTTGCGCTGCACGAGCTCGTAGGCCTTGAGCCGCCCGAGTCCCTTGTCGATGAGCCGCAGCAGGATGCGCTGGGAGAACACGAGGCCGAGCGACCGGTCCAGGTTGTGCTTCATCCTCTCGGGATACACCTGAAGGCCTTCCAGCACCCGCGAGAAGCGGTGCAGCATGAAGTCCAGGAGGATCGTCGCATCGGGCATGACGACGCGCTCGACCGAGGAGTGGCTGATGTCCCGCTCGTGCCAGAGGGGGACGTTCTCGACGACCGCGGCCTCGTAGGCGCGCACGAGACGGGCCAGCCCGCACAAGTTCTCGCAGAGAATCGGGTTGCGCTTGTGCGGCATCGCGGACGACCCTTTCTGCCCTTCCGTGAACGGCTCTTCCGCCTCGAGGACCTCCGTACGCTGCAGATGCCGGATCTCGAGGGCGAAGCGCTCGATCGCCGTCGCCGAAAGGACCAGCGCGTGGAAGTAGTCGGCGTGGCGGTCCCGAGGAATGACCTGGGTCGCGACGGGCTCGGGCTTGAGCCCGAATTTCCTCAGCACCGCGGCTTCCAGCGCCGGGCTGAGCTGGCTGAAGGTGCCGACGGCTCCCGAGAGCTTTCCGAAAGCGATCGTCTCCCGCGCGGCCGCCACCCGATCGATGCATCGCATCGCCTCGGCGTGCCAGCCCGCGAGCTTGACGCCGAAAGTGAGCGGCTCGGCATGGACGCCGTGGGTCCGCCCCACCATCCACGTCGTCTCGTGCTCGACGGCCAACCGCGAAATCTGCGCCGCCGTCGACTTCCACCCCTTCAAGAGGAGGTCCGACGCCTCCTTGAGCTGGAGCGCCAAGACGGTGTCCATGACGTCCGAGGACGTGAGCCCGTAATGAAGATAGCGGTCGATGCTGGGAGCCTTTCCCTTCAACTCGGCCGAGAGGACTTGGAGCAAGGCGACGATCTCGTGTCCGCTCGTCGCCTCCTTCTCCTTGACCCGCGCCGCCAAGGGCTTTCCGGCGACCGCGCGCAGCGCGCGGATCTCCGCCTGCGGGATTTTCTTTTCTCGGGCGAGGAACTCCAAGAACGCCGTCTCCAGTTCCAACATCAGCTGGAACCGCCGTTCGTCCGACCAGATGCCCGCCATCTCGGCGCGCATGTATCTATCGATCATGAATCCTCCGGTAGCCCTTCTTCTCTCGCCGTCAGGGACGAGCGGAGCACCAGGAATCCGGCGGCGGCGGCGCCTCCGAGCACCGATACCCCGATCCATGGCCCCGCAGCCCAGCGCGGCCCGACGTACTGCAGCGCGTAACAGCCGGTCAACGGCCCGAGAGCCATCCCGGCTTGGCGCATGAGTCCCGAAAATCCCTGATAGCGCCCCTTCTCGTGCGTCGGCGCGAGGTTGGCCGCCAAGCTGATCACGCCCGGCGCCACGCTGATCTCGCCGAGGGTCACGACGGCCATCGCGGCGCACAGCGCGGCGAAGCCTCCCGCGAAGCCGACGCAGAGGTAGCCGATCGCATATAGGACGCTGCCCGCCACGAGTCCAGAGGTGAGACGATAGCGCGTGAGCCCCGCGCTTACCGGATACTGCAGGAGCACGACCATCGCTCCGTTGAGCGTGAAGAGCAGGCCGACGTTGCGTTCGCTGAGGTGAAGGAAGGTAGTCGCGAAGATCGACAACGAGACGACGAGTTGCGCCATGACGACCGACAAGAGCAGCAAGAACAAACTGTAGTTGAGGAAGCGCCGGTCTTCCCCCGCCTTGAGAACCGACCTGAACTGGAACGGATCCGACCTCAGGACCCCGCTCGACTCGGGGATGCCCACGAAGACCGCGATCCCCCCGATGACGCACGCGCCGGCCGTGATGGCGAAGAGCAGCGGATACGACGTCTCGGCCATGACGCCGCCGAAGGCCGGGCCGGTCGCCCACCCGACGTTCTCCGCGATCCTCAAGATGCCGTACGCCTTGATCCGCTCATCCTCGTGCGTCCTGTCGGCCACCCAGCTCCGCGCGGCCGGATCGTAGAAGTTGCCTACCAGGGACGCGATAAAATGGAAGACCACGATCAGCGGCGCCGGCCACTGGAGCCACATGGCGCACGCGATGGCCAGCGCCGCCGCCGCGCGCGAAAAGAGGCCGAACATGAGCACGCGGCGGCGTCCAACGAGGTCGGCGAGCTCTCCCCCGAGCCCCTGCCCCACGGCCGTCATGAGGAACGAGATCGAGAGGCAGACTCCCACGACGGACATAGAGACCCCCCTGTCCCGGTGCAAATACAGGGCGAAGAACGGAAAGGACAAAGACAGGCCCGCGGCCAAGAGAGTCTGGCATCCGAACAGCAGCCAGAGGCCGCGGACCGTCTTCATCCTTCAAGGCCGTGGAGAAATTCGATGTTGTGCATCCCGGGACGCGTCAGCGGCGTGCCCCGCGCGCACAAGGGACACGACTCGGGCGCCGACACCTTGACCGGGATGGGGACGAGCGCGCGGACCGGAACCTTGAGCGGCAAGGACGCCATCGAGCGGTCCACGATCGCCGCGACGCCGACGACCTTGGCGCCGTAGGCCCACGCCAGGGAGACGAGCTCGCTCGTGGTCCGGCCCGTCGTCAGGACGTCCTCGACGATCAGCGTCCGCTGGCCGGGCTCGAGACGGAAATCCCTGCGGAGCACCATCGCGCCGCCCTGTCTCTCCGCGAAGATCGCCCGGCATTTCTTTTCCCGGGCGACCTCCTGGCCGATGATCACGCCGCCCATGCTGGGCGAAAGCACCACGTCGACGGCCTGAGGAAACTTGAAGCACAGCGCCTTCGCCAGCTTATTGCAGACGTGCGGATACTGCAGCACCACCGCCGTCTGGATGTACGTCGGGCTATGCAGCCCCGACAAAAGCTCGAAGTGCCCGCTTATGATTGCCCCGTGCTCCTGCAGCAGACCGACCACGTCCAACTTGTTCATCGCGCGACGCATAAGCCTCCTCCTTCCAAGTTCCTCAAGACCGGCTGGCTCCGCTTTTCGGCGGCCTCCGCGGCGTCCTCGATCGCGCGCGACGACTGCTTGTGCAAGTCGATGCGCACGTCGGGCTTATTCAAATCGTTCTCGACGAAAAATCCGATGGCCGGCCGCCCGTCCTCTCCCGTGAGATACTCGGGAAGGGCGCCTCTCGCGTCGCTCAGCTTGGTCTGCACGTGAAGCTCGACCTTCTCTTTCGGAAAATCGACCGTCCCTTCGGCGAACGCCTTCAGCACGCCGCTGTCGAGGTGGAATTTCCGAAAGTCGACGAACCCGGCCTTCAGTCCGTACTCTCCGCTGATCGTGGTGAAATCGAACGACTTCGGATAGGCCGTCGCGGCGCTGATGACCGCGAGATTATTGAGGCGGTGCATGAACACGAAGGGCAGGAAGAGAACCTTGAGAAGCTTGCTCGACTCCTCGAGCTTCGGGATGTCCAGCACGCGGCCGGGGCCGAAGCTCACCTTCACGTTGCCGCTGACCTGCGACAAGCCCGTCGAGATGCCTTCCAAGTTCCATAGACCGCGAAAGCTGTGGGTCGTGAAGTCGGGCGCCAGCACGTTCTCGACTCGGAGCCGGCCCGCGGTCGCGGGGAACGTCTTGGGGATCGAGTACTTGAAGATCTGGGACCACTGGCCGGTGCGCGGCTTGGAGTCCGGAGGCTTGATCTGCTGCACGATCCGGGTGCCCTCGGCGATCGCCTGGTCTAGCCGCAGCCGGTCGACGGACGCGTCGAGGCGCACCTCTTTGGGCGCGGACAGGTTTTTCAGGCGGCCGCACAACGTGAGCTTCGAAGCGTCCCAGGTGAGACCCAGGCGCTCGAGCGTCACGTCGCCCTTCATGAGCTTCAGGGTCAACGACAAGTCGGAGAACGAGCTGCCGTAGACCACGGCCGTCCCTCGGGTCACCGTGAATGACACATCGTCCAGGTTGTCCTTGGCGGAAACGCTCAAGTCGACGCGGCTCAAGCGATGGTTGGGCTTGAAGAAGACGCCCCCGAGGCTCGTCGCCGAAAAGCTCGTGCTCTCGAGGCGCACGGGCGTCGGATGCTCCCCAAAGACGCCGGAGAAGGACACGGTGCCCGAGCCGGTGCCGGAGAGATCATGCTTGCCGAATCCGCTCCACAGGCGCGCCAAGTCCGCCAGCGGCGTCGGCGGGACGGTCGCGGTCAGCTTCCAGCGCCGGTCGTCCTCGTCGATCACCAAGGAACCCCGGCCCTGCGCGCGCAGCGGAGGCGCCGACGCCTCGACGTGATCGACGAGCAGGTGACCCGTTGCCGGCAGCGTCAAGCGCGCCTTCCACTGGGCGGCCGGGATCAGCAGGCCCTCGGGCAACTTGGGCCAAAATTTCTTCAGGTACTCCGAATCCAGATCCGGCAGCTTGGCGGAGAGCTCGATGGACGGCCGCTTGAAGTCCTTCAGGTTTCCGGAAGCAGTCAGGCTCTTTCCCTCGAGGCTGCCGCGGATCTTTTCGGCGGAGAAGTAGGAGTCCTCCCACTTGAAGCCCGCCAGGGACACGGCGCCTTTCACCATGAACTTGTCGTGCACCTCGCCGCCGCGGCCCTGTATCGTGTTCTCGAACTTTCCGTCGATGACGAACGGCTTCGCCTGGTCGAACTCGACCACCTTCAGATCGACTCCCTTGAACCGGTAGTTATGGTCGCGCAGATCGTCCATCACCGAAACTTCGCCGTGGTCGACAGTGATGACGTCGGCCGCGAGCGAGAACGGAAGCTTGAACCTGCCGGCCTTGGCTTGGGCGTGCTGCGTCGAGCTGGAGACGAAGATGTCCTCCACGTTCCACTTGCCGTCCTCGCGGCGGATGATCTGGATGCGCGGTGAGACGAGGCGAAGTTCGCTCAGTTCCAGCCGCTTCTCGAGCAGGGCCCGCCACTTGTACTTGGCCACGAGAACGTCGCTGGCGATGAAGTCAGGCCCCTTGAACCCAGGCGCCTCGAGCACCCTGAGTCCGCGGATCCGGATGCCCTCGTAGAAGAGCACATGCACGCTCTGCACCTCGACCGGCCGGTGAAGGACGTTCTGGAGTTCGGAGACCACGATCGCCTTGGTGCCCTCCGGCGTCAGCATCCGGCTGAGGATGAACGCGGCGGCTCCCGCCGCGAGCACGAGCAGGATAGCGAGGAGCCCTACCACTCGAAAGAGGAATTTTACCGACCGAAGGAGGAACTTCAGGGGACGCCGCACGCGCCCATTCTACCAATTCAGAAAAACGACAGCACGAACGCAGCGCCGATCGGCATCCAAAAGTTGTCGTTGAGGGGCACGGGAACGATCTCGATTGCCGTGGCCGTCACCGCCCCCGCTAGCGCCGCGGCCGGGGAAAGCCCCGCGGCGAGACCCGCGGCGGCGCAGACCGCCAGGCACGCGACGCTGCCTTCCAGTGTTTTCTTGCGTCCCCAAAACCCGATGTTCACGCGGCCGAACGCTTTTCCGACCATCGCCGCCGCCATGTCGCCGAACGCGAGGTACAGGAGAGCCGCGTCTACCAATAGGGGCCTGTCGCCGAAGCAGACCATCGTCAGGAGGCAGCCGATCGACGTCCACAGGATGCCGCTCACCCGATTCGTCTCCTCCTCGCGATGGATCCCGCAGAACATGGCGATGAGCGTCTCGTTCACGTAGGGGACGCGGAGGCGGACGGCCTCGACGGCGCCCTCCAAGAGGATCCAGCCGGCCAGCAAGCGGATCGTCAGGTCCCGTCCCAGATGATGGAACGCCGCGAGATAGATCAAACTGAGGAGATGGAAGACCTTCCGGAGCGCCTCCATCCGGAGTTCGGCGCTGATCACGGGAACGCGACCTTGGCCGCCGTCAGGAGCCAGGCGCGCGCCGCCAGGCCCAACGCCGACCAGAACCTCGCCGAGACCTCCCACACGAGCGCGAACGACTGCTTCGCCGCCACCGCGGACGGGAAAATGCACTTGAGCCAGGCGATCAGAAGAAGACCGTTCGCGAGCGCGATGACGGCCAGCGAAAAGACGACGCCCCCCGCCTGGTCGAGATCCGGCTGATGCACGTCCCAAAGGGCGTGCACGGTCTGGACGAGATGAAACGACAAGCTCACGCCGAACGCGGAAAGGAAGACGATGTGACCCGCGCGGGCCGCCTCCTGGGGCAGTGGGTGGAGCCAGAGAAGGCCCCGGTACGCCAGAACGACCGCGACGGCGTACACGGGCACGACGTACGGCGCCAAGGCGATCGCGGCGTTGGAGTGGGAGAGATCGACGTGCCCGCCCTTGCGCCCCACCGCGAAATTCAGGACGCTCGCGCCGTGCGCCCAAGCGGCCAGAGCATGCGTCAACTCATGCCCGAACACGTAGGTCCGCACCGGCCTCGCGACGAAATGAAGTGCGGGATACCCGACGAACCCGATCAGGAACGGGACGGCGTCGCGCGCCGTAAGCGCCACGTCGCAGATCGCCCGGCCGGCGGCGCACAGCGCCGAGACCGCGGTGGGCATGAGGAGAAGGCCCAGGACCAGACGGATCATCGGACTCGGGCCGCCCGCTCCGCGTTCCAGAGACCGCCCACCTCGATCAGCCGCTCCCGGGACCGCCGCGCCCATGGGTTGCTCGGCGTCGAGAAGAGGTCCGCGGCGGTCTCGTACCACCGGTAGGCGAGCTTGAGCGAGCTCTCCGCCACGGCCTCGTCGCGCCGGACCGTTTCCAAGGAAATGCGCTGGGCGTGCTCGAGGTCGCTCATCGTCCCGGACGCCTTGGCGGCGTCCAGCGCCCGCACGCGGCGCGCGAGCTCCTCGTCGAAATGCGCCTTCTTGGCCGCCGGATCGCGATGCCACAGGAAGTGCCTCTCCCCTTCCCGGAACGCGGTCCGGGCCCTCAGCACGACGTCGGCGCAGGCGAGCGCGAGCACCAGCCCGGCGAGCCCCGCGGCCAGGGCCAGCCCGCGCATCATCGGTCTCCGCGTTGATCCTGAGGACGAGCTTCCGGGGGAGCCGTCTTCAAGGCACGGTGGAGGGCGGTCATGAGCACGGCGGGCCGAATCGGCTTCTCCAGGAAATCGAAGACATTCGGCTCCCTGCGGATCATGTCGATCGCGTCGCCGTCCATGTGCCGGCCCGTGATCACGAGGACCGGCACGCTGCAGGTCTGCCGGCCCTGCAGTTCCTTGAGCACTTCGAAACCCCCGACCTCCGGCAGCATGAAATCGAGCACGACGATGTCCGGTTTGACCGCCTTCGTCTTGCGGAGCGCCTCGGCCCCGTCCGTCGCGCGGTCGACGCGGAAGCCCTCCTTGCGGATGACGTGCTCCATCAGATCGAGGATGCTGGTATCGTCGTCGACGAGAAGCACGAGCTTCTCGTTAGGCTTGGCGAGAGGCGCGCCCGACGCCTCGTCCATCAGGGGGCGGGACGGTTTGCTTCCGCGCTGATCTCGCCGGGCTCGGTCCCGAGGACGCGGTGTATCGCGGCGAGGAGAAGCTGGAGCTTGATCGGCTTCTCGAGGAAATCGGCGACGTTGGACTCCTGACGAATCAACTCGGCGGTCGACTTGTCGGTATAGCGTCCCGTGATGACCACGATGGGGATGCCGGAGTGAGCGCTGGTCTGCAGATGGCGGAGCACCTCGAAGCCTCCGTAGCGCGGCAGCATCAGGTCCAGGACGATCAGGTGGGGAGGAACCTCGCCGATCTTGCGCAAGGCCTCCTCGCCGTCGGCCGCGGCGTCCACTTGGAAGCCTTCCTTCCCGATCACGTGGACGAGCAGCTTCTGGATGGCGTCGTCGTCGTCGACGAGCAGTATCCGCCTCTGGTTCGGTGCCGTCATGGGAGAGAGGAACGTCCCGGGAAGTCTAACAAATCGAACGGTCGCCGTCTATTCGTCCGAGCAAACCGACGCCCGGATGAACTCGCGGTTGGTGCGCGCGATATTGGAGAGTTTGATCTCCTTCGGGCATACGGCCTCGCACTCGCCGTGATTGGAACAGTTGCCGAAATCCTCGTCTTCCATACGCTTTAGCATGTTCAGGGCCCGCGCGGCGCGCTCCGGCTGGCCCTGAGGGAGCAGCGACAGCTGGGAAATCTTGGCCGCGACAAAGAGCATCGCCGACGCGTTGGGGCAGGCGGCGACGCACGCGCCGCAGCCGATGCAAGCCGCCGCGTCCATGGCCTTTTCCGCGACCGGGTGGGGCACCAAATGGGTATTCCCGTCGGGCGCGCTGCCGACGTTCACCGAGACGAAGCCCCCGGACGCGATGATCCTGTCGAACGCGGAGCGATCGACGACCAGGTCCTTTACGGGCGGGAACGCCCGCGCGCGGAACGGCTCGACGACGATCGTGGCCCCGTCCTCGAAGGCGCGCATGTGCAGCTGGCACGTGGCCGTGGCCGCCCCGGGCCCGTGCGCCCGACCGTCGATGACGCAGCTGCACATGCCGCAGATGCCTTCGCGGCAATCCGAGTCGAACGCGATCGGGTCCTCTCCCTTGCGCACGAGCTGCTCGTTGACGATGTCGAGCATCTCCAAAAACGAGGCGTCGGGAGAGATCCCTTCCGCGCGATACTCCGCCATCCTTCCCGCGTCGTGAGCGTCCTTCTGCCGCCAGACCTTGAGCGTGTAGTTGCGCTTGGCTTTCTCGGTCACGCGTAGCTCCTCTGCGTCAGGTGGACTTCCTCGAAGGCGAGCGGCTCCTTGTGCAGAGCGTGCGCCGCGTCGTCGCCCTTGTGCTCCCAGGCCGCGACGTAGGCGAAGTTCGCGTCGTCGCGTTTAGCCTCCCCGTCGGGCGTCTGATGCTCCTCCCGCAAATGGCCGCCGCAGGATTCCTCCCGGTGCAGCGCGTCGCGCGCCATGAGCTCGCCGAGCTCCAGGAAGTCCGCGACCCGGCCCGCGCGCTCGAGCGTCTGGTTGAGCTCGCGGCCGGCGCCTGTCACGTTGACGTCCTTCCAGAATTCCTCGCGGAGCTTCGGGATCTCGCGCAGCGCCTCCTCCAGCCCTTTCTTGTTGCGCGCCATGCCGACCTTGTCCCACATGATATGACCGAGCGCGCGATGGAAGTCGCCCGGGGTCCGCTTGCCCTTGATCGACAGGAGCTCTTGGGCCCGTTTCGCGACGGCCGTCTCCATCGCCTTGAATTGGGCGTGCCCGAGGTCGATCTTGGGCAGCTTGCTCGAGGCCAGGTAGCCGCCGAGCGTGTACGGGATGATGAAGTAGCCGTCGGCCAGGCCCTGCATGAGCGCGGAGGCGCCCAAGCGGTTGGCGCCGTGGTCGGAGAAGTTCGCCTCGCCCAAGCAGAAGAGGCCCGGGATCGTGGTCATCAGGTTGTAGTCGACCCAGAGGCCGCCCATGGTGTAATGGACCGCGGGGTAGATGCGCATGGGCACCTTGTAGGGGTTCTCGTCCGTGATGTGATGATACATGTCGAAGAGATTACCGTACTTCTCCCGCACGACGCTCTCCCCCAGGCGCTTGATCGCGTCGCCGAAGTCGAGGTAGACGGAGAGTCCCGTGTCGCCGACGCCGCGGCCTTCATCGATCATCTGCTTGGCATTGCGCGACGCGACGTCCCGCGGCACGAGGTTTCCGAAGCTGGGATACTTTCTCTCGAGGAAATAGTCCCGCTCCTCCTCGGGGATCGTGTCGGGAGAACGGGAGTCGCCCTTCTTCTTCGGGACCCACACGCGGCCGTCGTTGCGGAGGGACTCCGACATCAACGTGAGCTTAGACTGGTAGTCGCCGCTCACCGGGATGCAGGTGGGATGGATCTGGGTATAGCAGGGGTTGGCGAACAGCGCGCCGTGCTTGTGGGCGCGCCATGCCGCGCTGCAGTTGCTCGCAATCGCGTTCGTCGACAGGTAGAAGACCTGGCCGTAGCCCCCGGTGCACAAAAGCACCGCGTGCCCGCTGTAGGATTCGACGTCGCCCGTGACGAGATTGCGGCACACGATCCCGCGCGCCGCGCCGTCGACGACGACCAGCTCGAGCATCTCGCGGCGCGGGAACATCTTGACGGAGCCCTTGCCGACCTGCCGCATGAGCGAGGAATACGCGCCGAGCAGGAGCTGCTGGCCCGTCTGTCCTCGGGCGTAGAACGTGCGCGACACCTGGGCGCCGCCGAAGGAACGGTTGGCCAGCGTCCCGCCGTACTCGCGCGCGAAGGGCACGCCTTGCGCGACGCACTGATCGATGATGTTGTTGGCGACCTGGGCGAGCCGGTAGACGTTCGCCTCGCGCGCCCGGAAGTCGCCGCCCTTGACCGTGTCGTAGAAGAGACGGTAGATCGAGTCTCCGTCGTTGGGGTAGTTCTTGGCCGCGTTGATGCCGCCCTGCGCGGCGATCGAGTGCGCGCGCCGCGGCGAGTCCTGGATGCAGAACACCTTCACGTGGTAGCCCAGCTCGGCCAAGGCCGCCGCGGCGGAGCTGCCGGCCAGGCCCGTGCCGACGACGAGAATCTCGTATTTGCGCTTGTTGGCGGGGTTGACGAGCTTCGTCTCGAAGCGGTGCTTGTCCCACTTCTGCTGGACGGGGCCCGAAGGGATCTTGGAGTCGAGTTTCATGATCTTACCTCAGGCTCGCCCAGATCGGGATCGACGCGAATCCGAATGCGACCGCCGCCGCGAAGGCGAGGCCGAGACGCTTGATCCAGGGCGTATATTTGGGATGGTCCGCCCCGAGCGTTTGGAACCCGCTCCAAAACCCGTGGCTGAGATGGAGGCCCAAGGCCGCCATGGCGGCGACGTAGAACCCCGCGTAGAGCTTGTTCTGAAACGCCGCCATCACCATCGCGTAGAGGTCCGAGCGGTCCGGGGCGAATCGGAAAGTCTTGACGTGCACGATCAGGAAGGCGAGCAGGAGCAGGCCCGAGAACACCATCGTGGCGGAGCCGATCGTCTTGCCGCCCGCGCAGGCGGTCTTCGCGTAGGCCACCGGACGCGCCCGCTTGTTGCCGTAGGTCACCCTCAAGGCGGTCGCGATGTGCAGCAGGAACAGCAGGAGCAGGCCGATTTCGGCGGCCGGGAGAAGCGGGTTTTCCTCCAGCGCCTTCGCGTAGTGGTTGAACATCTCCCGCCCGCCGTACAGGAATAGGTTCCCCGCCAGGTGCGTGACGAGGAACCCGCAAAGAAGCAGGCCCGAGAGCGCCATCTGGACCTTTTTTCCGATCGACGAGTTCAGCGTGCGGAACAGCCAACCCATGCCACAGTCGTTAGATTCGGGTGTCGCGCTCATGCCGTCATATTACATAAACGGCCGAAATTCCGCTATTGACCGCGGTCAATGCGGGGCATCACACCGTAATGCCCATTTCGGCTAGAGATTGGTGGTGACCAAGGTCTCGGTGCTTTGAACTCCATGAATGCCGCGCACTTCCCGCACGATGAGGCCGCTGAGCTTGTCGATCGTGTCCGCCTCCGCCGTCAGGATCGCGTCCCAATGTCCGAACGTGAGGTGGACGTCGTTGACGCCCTTGATCGCGCGGATCTGGCTGATGGCCTTCTGCTCGAGGCCGGCGATGAGCTTGCACAGGACGAATGATTTCATGTTTATCTCCTATGGTTCCATTCCTTGGTTTCGTAGCGCTCCCGACGGAGCCTTTCGGCATCCCGGACGAGCCGCGGCGGCGTCCCCTCCGGGATCAAGAACGATTTCCACTGCAGGCCGATCCCCTCGACGACGGCGCGGACCAGCTGCGCGCGCGTGGACGAGAATCCCTCCATGCGCAGGGAGCCCTGATACAGCCCCGCGCCGTCGCGCCTGCGGAGGGCGCCTCCGAGGAACTTCGTGCCGTCCTCGTGGACGAGGTCCATCGGAGAGGGTCCGGCGAAGCACGACGCGGCGGGCTGCGCCTTGCACTGGGGCGGCGACCAGAGCCGCGACGGTATCCCGTAGGCCTTCAGGCCGAGATGCACCGCACGATGCAGGTCCTTGTATATCCAGGACGCCGCGACCAGGCGGCTCCAGGGGAAGACTAGGGAGAACGTGACGTCGCCGTCGTGATAGACGATGCCCCCGCCGGTCATCCGCCGAGCGACCGGGAAGGTGACGCTCAGGCCCTTCTCCCGGATGCTGCGGACGACCTCCTCATGCTCCTGGAAATATCCGAACGTGACGCCCTTGGGCGCCGTGAGGCGGCCGGTCTCGGGCAGCCCGCCGGGCCAGCGGTAGAATCGAAGGGCGACGAGGTCCGGCTCCGCCGCCGCGAAGAAGGCCTCGTCGAGCGCCATGTGCCCGTACACGTCGAGCTCGGGCGACTCGAAAAGCATCGCGCGCATGGCCCAAGTATAACTCTTTAGGCGCGCGGCCAGCCGCGAGGGGCTATCTCGGAAGGGCGCGCAAGAGCCGTATGGAGCGCGCCGGTCCGGCAACCCGCGGACCGCCGAGCGAGGGGGCGCCCGGCTCGCTGATGCGGGGCGTCGCGGCCATGCCGGCGAGGGACAGCGCCATCAGGAAATACCAGCCCCAGCGCTCGGTCCTCGCGGTGATCTTGATCCGTCTGTTTCGGCGTCTCATGGCGATCGTGCGGTATCGTCGAAAGACACTATAGCCGAACCTGCACGGACCCCGCCTTGGCGCCGATCAACGAGCCCGTTTGACGGGGCTCAATGGGTCTTATGGGGCAAGCTCGCGGACCGTCCAGCCTACGCGGCCGCGTAGGTACGCCATCCGGCAATGAAGGCGGTTAGGCGCGGCCTGCCAAAACTCGATGCGGCGCGGGACAAGCGCGTAGCCGCCCCAAAACGGAGGGCACGGCACCGGCTTGCCGGTGAAGCGCCGCTCGACGCGCGCGCGTTCCTTGAGCAGCCTCCGCCGGCCGCTCCACGAGGCGCCCTCGGCGAGGACCTCGCTCTGCGGAGAGACCCAGGCGGAGAGCTGGCTGCCGCGCGGGCGCTTGGCGAAGTACGCCGCCGACTCGGAGCGCGTGAGGCGGACGACGCGTCCCTCGAGGCGGATCTGCCGCCCGAGCTCGTCCCAATAGACGACGCACGCCGCGCGCGGCGACGCCGCGAGTTCCCGCGCCTTGCGGCTCCGGTAGTTCGTGAAGAACGTGAGCCCGCCCCGCAGCCAACCCTGGAACAGGACCATGCGTACCGACGGCGCGCCGACGCGTCCGACCGTCGCGAGCGCCATGGCGTTCGGCGTCTCGATCCCCGCGCGCCTCGCCCGCGCGGCCCACTCGTCGAACTGCCGGAGCGGGTCGGGCCCGCACTGGAAGGTCCCGGGGCGGATCATAGGCGCTTTTTGACCTCCGCGCCCAAGACCTCGATGCCGCGCTCGAGCGTCTTCGACGGAAGGAACGCGTAGCCGAGGCGAAAGCCGTGGAGGTGCGGAACGCCGAAGAACGCCTCCTGCGAGAGCCGCAGGTCGAAGCCTTTCGCCTCGAGCGCGGCCTTGAGTTTTTCCAAGTCCACGCGGCGCGGCAGGTCGACCCACAGGCTCGGCCCCCCTCCCGGCGCCGTCCACCGCGCGCCCTCGGGCATCGACGCGCGAAGGGCGGCGAGGCAGCGCCGGTAGCGCGCGTCGAGCTCGGCCTGAGTCCGACGCAGGTACGCGTCGTAGTAGCCGCGGTCGAGGAACTCGAAAAGGACCTGCTCGAGCAGGACCGGCCCGCCGAGAGCGGCGAGCCGCTTGGCGCCGAGGAGCGCGTCCATCGCGGGCCCGCCCGCGACGACGTAGCCGAGGCGCAGGGCCGGAAGCACCTTCTTCGTGAAGGAGTTCGCATAGAGGACCGCGCTCCCACCGAGCGCGCGCAAGGAGGGACGGTAGTCGCTGAAGGACAGCATGTCCGAACCCCAGTCGTCCTCGAGGATGCCGAAGCCGTACTTCGCGGACATGCGCAGGAGAGCCTTCAGCTCGGCCGAGGAGTAGGAGTACCCGGTCGGATTCTGAAAGCGGCTCACGACGTAAAGAAGCCCCGGCTTTTCCGCCGCCAGACGCCGCTCCCACAAGTCCAAATCGATGCCGCGGAAAGGATCGACCGGCAGCCCTACCGTCCGCGGCGCATTGGCCGAGAACAGCGCCTTGCCGATCGCGTAGGCGGGGCTCTCCGTCGCGACGACGCGGCGGCGCAGCGTGCGGGTGACCAAGTCCAAGACCTGTTGGGAGCCCGCGGTGACGAGCACTTCCTCCGCCGTCGTCTCGATGCCGTGGCGGCTCAACCGCGCGGCGATCGCCTCCCGCAGCGGAAGGTATCCCTTCGGGTCGTAATACGTCTCGAGCCCGCGGCGCGCGAGGACGCGCCGGAAGCACTTGGCGAGGGCGTCCTTGGGCAGGAGCTCGGGATCGATGAAGACCTCGCTCAAGGGAATCCGCCCGTTCTTCGGCCGCGCCTGGACGCTTGCGGCCGGCAGGAATTCGGCCGCGCTCGGACGCGCCCCGCCGCCCGCGGCGCCCGGCGCTCCTCCCTCGCGCCGCGTCGCGAATAGACCCAAGCGCCTGCGGCTCTCCAGGAGCCCGCGCGCAACCAGCTCGTCCATCGCCGACTGCACCGTGTTCTTCGAGATGCCGAGTTGATGGGCGAGCACCCGCACCGGCGGCAGGCGGGTGCCGGGCGGGAGTCCCCCGCCCTCGGCCTCGCGCGCGACGACTTCCACTATGCGCGCGGCGCCGACTTCCGCGCCCGGCTTCTCCGCGCCGAAGCGCAGCGCGACGTACGGGACGTTCCTCATGTGCCTAGAATAGAAAACGAGACGCGGTGAGCGCCAGGGACAGCCTCCGAGAATCGACTGGGACAGATTTAGTTCGCGGGCCTGAGGAAAGAGTCCTTGCAGTTCTTGAAGAGCCGCACGTTCCCCTTCGAGACCTCGACGGAGAAGACCGTTCGCAGCGGGTTGCTGTAGATGGCCCGCACGAAGCCGAGCGGATTGACGTTCGCGTCGGGATCCACCTGGCATAGAGCGAAGGTGCCCACGCGGACGCCGCCGACCACGGCGCCGGCGGGCATTTGGGTCACGATCTCCGCATCGTCGTTGCGCAGCGTGCGGCGCGACGTCCAATCCGTGAAGGGCTGGATCACGGTCGACGCGCCCACGCCGCGACCGAGGTCGATGATGACGGCCTTGTAGAGAGCGCGCGCGGGAAGGGCGGCGATGGTCGGCTCCTCCTTGCCTTCGAAAATTCGAAGCATCGTCTCCGTGGGCGCCGCCCAGGTATCGACGAGCTTCAAGTCGAGCGGCTCGATCTTGTCGAAGAGCTCGGCGTCGATCACGTCGACGACACGGCCGTTCGTGAAATCCTTCAGGAACTCGTCGTAGCCGAAGGCGCCGTCTCCGGCGGCGGCGAAAGAAGGCAAAGCTGCGATGAGGACGGCGAGACAAAGCGTCGATTTCATGAGGGGGTCTCCTAAGCGCGACGCCAGTGAGTGTAGCGAAAGGGCGAGGGACGCCTTATGAGCCGGAGGACCCTGCCGAGACGGTTCTATGGGCCCGGTAGGGAGTGGGCCGTAGGATATAGGTTAATTAGGTGTACGTCTCGAGCCCGGCGCAGGAACAGACGAAGTTGCGGTCGCCGTAAGCGCCGTCGATGCGGCCGACCGGCGGCCAGTACTTGCGCTCTCGGCTCCACGAAGCGGGATAGACCGCCTTCTCGCGGGAATACGGGTGCGTCCACGCCGTCGCGCACGCGTGGTCCGCGGTGTGGGGCGCGTTCTTGAGGACGTTGTCCTTGCGGTCGGCCTTCCCACCCTCGATCTCGCGGATCTCCTCCCGGATCGAGATCATGGCGTCGCAGAAGCGGTCGAGCTCCTCGCGGGACTCGCTCTCGGTCGGTTCTATCATCAGCGTCCCGGGGACGGGAAAGGAGACCGTCGGCGCATGGTAGCCGTAGTCGATGAGCCGTTTGGCCACGTCCTCCACCTGGATGTCCGCCGTGAGCTTGAACAGCCGCAGATCGAGGATGCACTCGTGTGCGATCAGGCCGCGCTTACCTTTATATAAGACCGGGAAATGAGGCTCCAGGCGCTTGGCGACGTAGTTGGCGTTAAGGATCGCGGCTTTCGTGGCCGCCGTCAGGCCCTCGGCGCCCATGAGTTCGATGTACACCCACGGGATCGGGAGGATTCCGGCCGAGCCCCACGGTGCCGCGGACACGGGGCCTAGGGCCTGCTTGCCGCCGGTGGCGACGACGGGATGGCTCGGGAGGAACGGCGCGAGGTGCGCCTTTACGCCGATAGGGCCCATGCCGGGGCCTCCCCCTCCGTGCGGGATGCAGAACGTCTTGTGAAGATTCAGGTGACAGACGTCGGCGCCGAAATCCGCGGGCCGGCACAGGCCGACCTGGGCGTTGAAATTCGCGCCATCCATGTACACCTGGCCGCCGTGCGCGTGGATCAGATCGGTGATCTCGCGGATCGTCTCCTCGAACACGCCGTGCGTCGACGGATAGGTGATCATTAGCGCGGCGAGGTTCGTCTTGTGCTCGGCGGCCTTCGCCTTGAGATCGGCGAGGTCGACGTTGCCCTGCGCGTCGCAAGCGACGACCACGACCTTGAGCCCCGCCATGACGGCGCTCGCGGGGTTCGTGCCGTGCGCCGACTGCGGGATGAGGCATACGTTGCGTCCCTTCTGCCCGCTGGCCTCGTAGTACGCGTGGATCGCAAGGAGCCCGGCGTACTCGCCCTGGGAGCCGGCGTTCGGCATGAGCGAGACCGCGTCGAAGCCGGTCATCTCGCGCAGACGGCGCTCGAGACCCTTGAACAGCTCCTGATAGCCCTTGGCCTGGTCGATCGGGACGAACGGATGCAGCTTCGAGAACTCGGGCCAGGTGATCGGGATCATCTCGGCCGCGGCGTTGAGCTTCATCGTGCAGGAGCCGAGCGGGATCATCGAGTCGGTGAGCGAGATGTCCTTCGATTCGAGGCGGGAGATGTAGCGCATCAGCTCCGTCTCGGAATGGTACTTGTTGAATACCGGATGAGTCAGGAACGAGCTCTTCCGCTCGAAGGCCGAGAGTTCGGAGAAGGCCGTTGCCGCCGCCTGGCCGAGAGCGGCGTCGCTCTGCGACTTCGGCTGGCGGACGAAGGCGTCCCTCAGATCGGTGAGATCGCTCTCCCGCGTCGTCTCGTCCAACGCGACGCAGACCGTCCGATCGTCGTACGCCCTCACGTTGATCCCGCGCTCCAGCGCGCGGGCGACCGCATCCGCCGCCCCGTGCGGCCCGACGTCGACGCGGATGGTATCGAAGAAAGGCTCCGCGGACACGCGGCAGCCTTCCGTCTTCAACATCTCCCCGAGACGCCGCGCGAGCGCGTGCACGCGCCGGGCGATGGCCTTGAGGCCCTCGGGGCCATGGTAGACGGCGTACATCGACGCGGCGTTCGCCAAGAGCGCCTGGGCGGTGCAGATGTTGGACGTCGCCTTTTCGCGGCGGATGTGCTGCTCGCGGGTCTGGAGCGAGAGACGAAGCGCGGGCCGGCCGAGCGCGTCCTTCGACACGCCGACGATGCGGCCGGGCATGACGCGCTTGTAGGCGTCCTTACAGGACATGTACGCCGCGTGCGGGCCGCCGTAGCCGAGCGGGACGCCGAAGCGCTGGGTCGAGCCGATGGCGACGTCCGCGCCGAACTCGCCCGGCGGCGTGAGGATCGTGAGCGCCAGGATGTCGGCCGCCGCGACCGCGAGCGCTCCGGCCGCGTGGACCTTCTCGAAGAACGCGCGGTAGTCGCAGATCGAGCCGTCGGTCTTCGGGTATTGGACGAGGGCTCCGAACACCTTCGTCTTGAAATCGAACGCCGCATGGTCGCCGACGATCACTTCGATCCCGAGGGGCTTGGCGCGCGCCCGGACGACTTCGATGGTCTGCGGATGGCAATCCTTCGAGACGAAGAACGCGCTGGCGTCGGACTCCGCGGCCGCGGCCTGGCAAAGGTGCATGGCCTCCGCGGCCGCCGTCGCCTCGTCGAGAAGAGAGGCATTCGCCACCTCGAGCCCGGTAAGCTCGATGACCATCGTCTGGAAATTGAGCAGCGCCTCCAGGCGGCCCTGGGAGATCTCGGCCTGGTATGGCGTATACGGCGTGTACCAGCCGGGGTTCTCGAACATGTTGCGCTGGATGACCGCCGGCGTGACGCAGTCGTGGTAGCCCATGCCGATGAAGGTGCGGCAGAGCTTGTTCTGCGACGCGAGCGACCAAAGCTCCGACAGGACTTCCGTCTCCGAGCGGCCGGCGGCGCCCGGCAGCGGCTCACTCAGGCGGATCGCGCGCGGCACTGCGGCGTCGATGAGCTCGTCCAAGGAGCGGAAGCCGATCGTCTGGAGCATCCCGGGCAGATCCTCCGGGCGCGGTCCGATGTGGCGGGCCGCGAAACCGTCGTGCCGTCCCGCGGCGGCCGGCGTCCGTATCTCTTTTCGGTCCATGGTCGAATGGGTCATTTTAAGGAGAGGATGCGGTCCCTGACCTTCTCGGGCGATTCGACGCCTTCCATGGTCAGCGTGCCGGCCGAGCCGACCAGCTCCAGCACGCCGACGTCCAAGGAGTCCCCGAACTTGCCCCAGTCGATGCGGATGGCCTGGACGTCGGAGAGCATGATCTCGCGCGCCGTCTTCTTGAACACGCCCTCATACGCGATCACGCGGTCGCTCATGATGACGTACTCGGTGTTGCCCGCCTTGAGGGCCGGCTGGATCGTCATGACCAGACCGGCGCACATGAAGACGATGGCGCCGACGGCGGGCAACATGTCGAGGGCGAGCATGATGGCGCCGGTCAGCACGATGAAACCGGCCAGCGCCAAGGTCACCGGCCAATACTTGACCGAGGGCGTGACGCTGAAGATATGCAGGTCGCTCGGCATCAGTGCGCCGCCTTGAGGAACTCCTGATACTGCGAGAAATCCATGAGCGCGGAGGCCTCCGTGGGATCGGAGATCTTGATGGAGAAGAACCAGCCTTTGTCGTGCGGCGATTGGTTGACGAGCGATGGATCCTTGGAGAGCTCCCCGTTGACCTCGGACACTTCGCCCGAGACCGGCGCGTAGATGTCGAACGCGGCCTTCACCGATTCCACGACGGCGCACGCCTCGCCCGCCTTCACCTTCCGGCCGGGCTTGGGGAGCTCGACGTGGACCACGTCGGTGATCTCCGCTTGCGCGTGGTCGGAGATGCCGACGACCGCCTTGTCGCCCTCCGCCGAGACCCATTCGTGAGACTTGGCGAACCTGCATTTTTCCGGCGAAGCCATAAGATCTCCTACGCCTCCCTTCGGTAAAAAGGCACCGCCGCGACCTCGGCCGCGACGCGCCGCCCGTGGATCTCGACTGAAATCATCTCGCCGGGACGGAGCTCCGGCCGGTCCAAGTACCCGACGCCGATTCCTTTCTGAAGCGTCGGCGAGAACGTCGCGCTCACCAGGGAGCCGAGGACGGTCTCGCCCGCCCGCACGATCGCTCCGGCGCGAGGCACGCCGCTTTCGGACAGCGCCACGCCGGTGAGCCTCCGCTTCAGGCCTTCCCGCTTCTGCCGCTCGAGGGCTCCCTTGCCGACGAAATCTCCCTTCTCCAGCTTGACCACCCAGCCGTAGTTCGCCTCGAAGGGCGTATGCTCGTCGTCGATGTCCTGACCGTAGAGCAGGAGTCCGGCTTCGAGCCGCAGCGTGTCGCGCGCCCCTAGTCCGCACGGCGCGAGCCCGTAGGACCTCCCGTGCGAGACGACCTCCTCCCACAGCCTCGGTGCGATCTCGTTGGGAGCGATGATCTCGAAGCCGTCTTCGCCCGTGTATCCGGTGCGCTGCACGAACGCGCGCTGGCCGAATAGCTCGATCTCCAGGACTCCGAACCGGGGTAGGGGCGCGCTGCCGGGCGTGATGGCCTCGACGACGGGTACCGCCGTCGGGCCCTGGATCGCGAGCATGCAAAGGAGATCGCTTTGGTTCTCCACGCGGACGTCGAACGCGGCGGCGTGGCGCTGATACCAGCGGAAGTCCTTGTCCGCGGTGCCCGCGTTGACCACCACGAGGTAGCGGCCCGGTCCGTAGCAGCCGACGATCACGTCATCCACGACTCCGCCTTTCTCGTTGAGCATGTGCGAGTAGACGGCCTTGCCGGGGGCCGCCTTCGCGATGTCGTTGGTGTTGATCTTCTGCAGGAACTCGAGCGCCTGCTTGCCCTCGACCAGGATCTGTCCCATGTGCGAGACGTCGAAGACGCCGCAGCGGCTGCGGACGGCTTGGTGCTCCTTTAAGATCGAGGTGAACTGGATCGGCAGCTCCCAGCCGTGGAAATCGACGAGCCGGGCGCCCATCGCCTTATGGATGCCGTAGAAGGGAGTGCGGCGGAGCTCGGTGGTCGCGGTCATGTGGCGGACGTCCTGTATTTTTATATCAAATATGCGCCTTCCATTGCGATTGCCGCCTCGGGACGGGAGCCTCAGCGCCGGAACAACCTAAGGGAGCCGCCGGCCGCCGGGACTCATAGTAGTCGACGAGCTGCCGGAGCTGCTGGCGGAATTCCTCGAGCTTGGCGCCCCGATCGGTCTTGCCGGGCGAATGGTACGCCGTTGATCCGCCGAGGTCAAGACAGTCGGCGAAGGTCCCGCGGATCGACGTCGTCACGGGCTCGGTGGTCCGCCCGAGGTGGGTGATGATCTTGAGCTGGGAAAGGTGGCCGCGCGCCTCGAGGAGCCGCAGGGCATGGCTTTGGCCTGGTCCGGGCGGATGGCCTCGAAGTACTCGTTATCGTAGGGATCGTGCCGGCGGATCTTCTCCTCGAGGGCGAGGACCTTGCGCGCCAGTTCCGAGAGGTCGTCCCCGGCCGCGTCGGCGCGAGCGGGCCGCGACGCCGCGCCCGTCACCGCGGTCGACACGACTGCGGCGAGGAGGCAGCGGCGCATGGTCGGCGCATCCTACAATTACGGACGCCCGAGCTTCTGTTCGATCGTCGCCAGCGGCCCCGCCCCGCTCGCCTTGAAGGAGACGTCCGGCACGATCTCGGGCTTGTCGAGAGGGCCCTTGATGAGGACGCCGACGGCCGATGTACCGAGGCCGAGATTCGCCTTGAGTCCGACGGTCCTGCGTCGCATCTGGACGACGCCTTCGGCGTTGAAGCCGAGCAGCGGACCACGGATGTAGAGCGGCGCGATGTTGACCGAGCCCGCCTTGAAGGAGTAGACGCCCCGCATGGATCCATATTCGATCTTTTCGAGCGACGGCAAGTCGAGGCCGCGGAAGCGCGCGAGGACGTCGACCGGATAGAGCGCGAGCGCGGCCCAGCGGCTTTCCTTGGCGAGACCCGAGGGATCGGAAAGTTCGCCGGGGCCGCCCTCGACGCTCATGACGCCCTCTACGGAGCTCAGAAGCGGAGTGAATCCCTCCGCCGCCTCGCGAAGCCGGCCGTCGGGGACCGTGAAGTCCCACTCGACGCGCAGCGTATCGCTGCGGAATCGCGGATAGGCCGCGCGTTCGACGACGACGCTTCCGGCAGATTCGATGGGCACATAGTCCTTGAGCCGCAGGCGCGCCTTGATGAGAACGTCCGCCGCGAACTGCCTTCCTCCGCTCGCGCCTCGAACCTTGAACGAGGTGCGCGCGTCGGTCCTTCCGCCGGAGCGGACCTCCTTGAGCACGGCCTCTCCGTCCGTCAGCGCCAGCGTCAGGCTCGACGCCGCGTCCGCGTAGACGACTTCGGCCTGATGGATGCGCGCCTCGCCCATTTCGAGGCGCAGCGCCGCCACGGCCGAGCGCAGTAGCGCCTCGAGCCGGGGATTACCCTGCCCCGCGGCCGTCGCGGTGGACGCCGCAAGATCCATGGCTCCGGCCAGATCGGAGTGGGAGTAGGTACCGTCGCGCCGCCGCACGATGTGGATGCGCGGCCTCATGAGGACGACCTCCCCCGCCGCCACGCGACCCGAGACGAGCGGCGCGTAGCTCGGCTTGACGATTACGCGGTCGGCCTCGAGGAACATGCCGGCGGAGAAATCAGGCGACTCGCTCACCGCGAGGCCCGCCATCCACAGCCCCCGCCAAAGACCGAAGCCGGCCTCCTCGACCCGGACCTCGCGATGGAGGCGCGCGGACAGTTCGCGCACGCAGATCGCCGCCACCTTCTTCGGAGGCAGCAGGCGCTCGATCGCGCGATCGCCGAGGAAGAGGAACAGGAGCAGCGCCGCGGGAAGCGACAGGAAGACGAGGGCGACGCGCCGGATCACGACCGGGAGAGCGCGTCCCGAAGGACCCGGCCGAGCCGAACCTGGGCGAGCGGCGCCTCAAAGGACAGGCGCGCGACGACGTAGCCGTCCGCGTCGCGCTGGGCGCTCACTACGCGCGCCCGCACCCTCTCGAACGCCTCGCCGAACGCCTCGAACTCCATCACGAGCCGGTCGCCCTTCTCCAAATTGAAGCGGGTCAATAGGTCCGCGCGGTTGGGACCGAGCCGAAGCAGCCGTCCCCACCCCTCCGCGCGGGAGTCCGGCACCGCGTGGGCGAAGCGGGCCGGGAGGGATCGCGACACGCGCAGGATCATCGCGGACGCGCCCGCTCGGCGACCTCATGGCGGAATACGCGGCCGGATTTCTCCAACCCGCCCGCCGCTTCACCGGCGGTCCAGAACTTCGTGCCGTCCCACGCGAGGCCGGTCGGCCTCCACTCTCCCGAGCGGTATTCCTTGAGCGGCAGACGGTAGAGTATCCGCCGCGGGTCGTCGAGGTCATGCTCCAATATCTCCCGATTGCCTGCGTCGAACGTCCACAGGTGCTTTCCGTCCGAGGCGATGGCGGCCGGTCGGGAGCCGGGATAGGGATAGGAAGCGAGCGCCGTCAGCGTCGTGTCGGGCAGATGCTTGCGCATGCGGCCGGCTTTGCCGTCCAGCGTCCAGAGATAGAGCCCGTCGTAGGCCATGCCGACGGTGTTGGGCAGGCGCTCGGGGAATTTCGCGAGAACGGTCAGCGTGGAGTCCAAGAGGTGCTTGACGACCGTCCCGTTCTGGGACGCCACGAAAAGCGCGTCACCCGCGAGCGCGATCGCGGTCGGCGTCTCGGCCGGCAGAGGCGCCGCGCGCTTGACCGCGAGCGTGACGGGATCGTGCCGATAGATGGTCTGGGAATACCAGTCCGAGATCCACAGCTCGCCGTTGCCGTACGCCATGCCCGATGGATGCCAATAGGGAAGCTCCCAATCCGTTTGCGGAGCCTTCGGCACCGCCTCTTCCGCGAGGCGCTGCTTGCGGACCGCCGTCGAGTACCAGAACGCGACGCCGAGGAACGCCGCCACCGCGACCGCGTAGAACGCGCCGCGCCGTGCCGACTCGACGGGACGCGCGACCTCGAAGGTGGTCCCGCGAAATCGCAGAGCCTTCGAGACGCAGGCGGTCAGGTTCTCCCGGGTCCAGGGAGGCGCCGCGACCTCGGCGGCGCCGTCGCGCATGAGCTCGACCGCGCGCGAGGCGTCGCGATGCGTGAGCGCGACCACGACCGGCATCGCGGGGCTCACGCGCTCCGCCTCGGCGAGAAACGCCTCGGCCATGCGATCCTGCGGCTCGGCGGCGACGACCAATAGCTGGGGCTTCGACGCCGCGAGGAGCTCGAGAGTCTCTCCGAGGCTCGTCATCGCGGCGGCGCGGTGTCCCATCTCCTCCACCGCCAGACAGAGTTCGCGGCGCTTGTCCTCGTTGGAGCAGAGCACGCCGATCAGCGCCATATCAGCGGTTCGGCGGGACGGGCAGCACGAGGATCGCCCCTTCCTGCGGGATACCGCGCTCGACCTTGTCGCGATTGGCGTTGTAGATGAGCTCCCAGAGACTGGCGTCCCCGTACTGGTCCTTCGCGATCGAGCGCAGCGTGTCCCCCGCCTCGACGGCGTAGCGCTTTGGGAACGCCGGCGCCACGCGCACCCTCGGCACACGCTCGACCGGCAGCGGAGGCGGCGGCGGAGGAGGCTTGGGCTTCTCGATCTTGTAAGTCATCTCGTCGAGCTTGCGCTGGGTCTGGCGCAGTTCTTCCTGCACGGATTTCAAGCGGATGTCGTAAGCGCGGAGCTGGCCTTCCGTCGAGCTCTTGTTCGCCTCAGCGGTGGCGATCTGGTTCTGCAGCGAGTTCCTCTTGTCCTCCAAGACCAGGAGCTCCTGCTTGATGTCCTCGGCCTCGCGTGCGGCGATGCCGACGAATCGTCCGGAGAAGGACGGCGCCCCGAACCGGTAGACGAGCGATGCCTGATACGCACCCCCGGGCCGCGTGAACCCGAAATACGGGATCGTCATCGCGAAGTCCAGGATCACCGGCGAGAAGTTGATCCCGGCCCCGAAGGCGATCTGCTGGATGCCGTCGAGCGGCAGGCCCTTGCCCGCGCGCGCGGCGAGCAGGCCGTGCAGGAAGGAGACCTCGATTCCCGGAAAGAAATCGGTCGTCCCCTTGCGGCGCTTCAAATCCGCGCTGACGGTGAAGCGGCGGCTCCACGTATACGCCGTGCCGAGCGTGATCCAGGGGTTGTTGACGCCGAGATCCGACGAGAGGTTCTGGATCGTCAGGGCGCCTTTGAGGCCGAAGTTGCTCTCCACGAGCGCGCCGCCGTCGAGGCCCAGCCCGAGCTTGTGCCCCTTCGGCCCGTCGACGCTGAGGATCTTCGCGTTGGCGCCCACTTTGAGAGGGCGCGTGAGGTAGAGGTCGGGCAGAAGCTCCTGGAGGCGGAAGGCCTGCGAAAAGTGGAAGAGAAACTCGTCCTTGTCCCCGCCTCCGTTCTGCCGTTGATCGTAGAACGCCACGCCGAGCGTCGAGTTGGGCCGCAGCGGGAAAGGGCGGGTATACACGATGGACTCGAAGGCGAGCGGGCCCTGGGGCGAGAGCATGCGCCCGATGGAGCCGCCGAGCTCGGTGAATTCCGTCGCGGCCAGGCCCGCGGGATTGAAGTACATCGCGTACGGGCCCTCGGCGATCGCGCTGTAGGCGTAGCCCATGCCCATCGGCCGCGCCCCCGGAAGAACGTCGTTGAAATACGCGGCGCGCGCCGGACGCGGCGCGAGACCAGCGGCGAACGCAAGAAGCAGCGCAAAGAAGCAGTTCATCGCCAATCGCTATTAATACATATAGATATTGCAGAAATATAGAGCGCCGGACGCCGCGCCGCTTGACGCCGAAGCGCCCAAGATCAATACTTCGCCCATGATAGATGCCACGGTCGCCGCGCAGCTGTGGCGATGGCAGCGCCGGGCCCGCGACTTCCGCATGTGGAGCCATTTTACGGGCGCGCTGCCCCTGAGCCTCTTGGGCGCGTTCGCGTGGAGGACCTGGAAGAGGAACGCGGCGCCGTCGAACGGCCACAGACCAGCCGCGACCGTCATCATCCCGTGCAAGCGCCGGCTGCCGCGAGCCGAGGCGATCGTCCGGGCGATGCTGGACCAGGATTTCGAAGGCAAGACGGAGTATCTGTTCGTGACGGCGTCGAAGGATCAGCCCGCACATGCCGAGATCGCGCGAATCCTGGAGCAGATCGCGGATCCTCGTGCGCGACTTTTGGTCTCCGATGCGGCGCCCAAGGTCTGCGGCGAAAAGATCCTCAATCAACTGCACGCGGTGCGGCATGCTTGCGCGGAAACGAAGGTGCTCGTCTTCGCCGACCAAGACGTCTGCGTGCATTCCGACTGGCTCCGCGCGCTGATCGAGCCTCTCCGCGACGACCGTATCGGAGCGACGACCACCGGATTCCTGGAGTGCGGAGGAGCGGGCCCCATGGTTCGGGCGCTACAATTCATGAGCTTGGGCGGATTCTATCCGTTCTCTCTGGTCTATCCCGTCTTGTTCGGCCCATCGTTCGCGATGCGCCGCTCCGATTTCGAGCGGCTCGACATTCCGGCGATCTGGAACCGGCGCGTCAGCGAGGAGATTCCGCTGTCGCCGTTCCTCAAGTCGCGCGGATTGAGGATCGAGTTCGCCACGGAAGCGGTCGTCGCCTCGCAAGATCCCGTCGACCTAGGCGGCTCGCTCTCCGCCTTCGGCCGCTGGCTGTTCTTCGTCCGACTCTACGATCCGACGATGTGGTCCCTGTTCTTCGGGGCGACGGCGCTCAAGACTTACATCCTCGGAGAGATGGTCAGCCGGAAGGCATGGGACGTTCTCGCCTACGCGCTGGGCTGCGACTTGCTCTACGGGCTGCTGTCGAGCCTATTCTACGACCGGATGTACCTCCGTCGGCTGCGCCCGCGATTTCCGGAGCTTCGCGTGTCGGTTCTGCACGCCGCTCTGGCATGGCCTCTCCTCCTCGGTTTCTATTGGGCCGCGTTCCTGATGTCGCTGCGCGGACGGACCGTGCGCTGGTCCGGATACGACTACGAGCATCTGGGTCCGGACGATATCCGAGCCGTTGCCTCGCCCTCAGGGCCGGGGCGCGGAGGGGTTCCCGGACAGTAAGCGGTGACGACGCAAGCGAGGCTCCAAATCTGCGAACGCCGCTTCGGCCCAGCGAGAATGTCCCGCGGCGGACGCATGCCACGCGTCGTGGCGATTCGCCAAGAGCGGGTCGGAAATATCCACGCGCGCGAGAGCATCCGAGTATTCGACGAGCACCTTCCCCGACGCGGCCAATGATTCGACGACCCGCTTCATGCGCTCGTTGACCAAATCGCGAAGTTCCGATGTTCCTGCGCTGTTCTCGGGTCGCAATCCAAGGAAGATGTCGGACGCGTCGTACAGGCGGGGATATCGCCCAGGATCCGCCGTCTTCAGGCCCATCATCGTCTGGCGCGATCGGGCGCCGGAGCGCATGTCGACAAGCCCGTAGACGAGGATCAACGTAGGCGTCCTCTTTTCGTCGGCACGTCTGACCAAGCGGCGAAGCTGCGCGTCGTAAGTCCTTGCCATCCTATCGGCAATGGATCCCAGATAGCCGGGAATGTCTCCGCGCCCGTACTTTTGAAATCCCCGAACCCAGTCGAGGTTCGGGTGGCCGACCCAAACCAGCACGACATCTGGGAAATCTCGTTTCTCGATGAGGCGGGTGACTTGCTGCCGGAAGGTGAGAGACCGCATCACCCACATGACGACGGGATGCCGGGCATCCGGAAAAGCGCCGTCGACGTAGGAGCCGACCGTCGAACGATTGACGGCGCGAACGCGGGTCAACCGTCCCAAAAGGGCCGCGAGACTGACGATCCCGCTCGTCGCGGGCTGCGGGTCCATGAACCAGTTGCCGCCCGACCGATGCGCCCTCCGGCACATCTGAATCATGCTCCACGTACCGGCGAGATGAAAATTCGTGCTAAGGCTGTCGCCGATCAGCGCCATCTCCAGCGCCTTGCCCCCCCCGAAGCCCGCCGGCTCAAACCCGTCCGCAGGAGCGCGCCCGTAGTCGGGCCGGACCGACGCCGCTAGGACCGCGGCGCACGCGGTAAGCGCCGCTCCGCGTCTCCATTGAAAGGCAGATCCGAAGGGCATGACATCGAATGTTGGCCCCCCCGACCCTCTTTGTCAAGGCGAGGCGCCGCACGTTGCGCTCTCCGCGTGCCGCCGCTATACTGGCGCGGCTATGGTCGTCTCCGAACGCACACTCGTGCTCGCTTGCGCCTCGCTAGGCGTTCTGCAATGCGCGGCTCCGCTCCTGCTTGCCCTGTTCGCCTGGCGGCGACGAGACTTGCACGACGCCCGACCCAAGTTCGCGCACGCCGCCGGCGAGGACCCGCTCGAAGCGATCCTATCCGGCATCGCTTCGGCGCCCCCCGGCAGCGAAATCCTGGCGTGGACCGATGGAGAGCCCGAACGACCGGAGACCGTCTTGCCGCCGATCACCCACGCGGCTTTCATTTCCGATGGACGACTCCGCCTCAAGAGCGTCGGCTCGGGAGCAAGAAATTACCTCCGGCTCGCCGGATTTCTCGAACCAATACCTCTCGTTTCGATATTGGTTTCTCTTCGCGAGGAGATCGCGGCAGCCATCGACGGCGCTCGAGTACCCTGTGCCCGCCTGATAGAAGACTCGCACTTGTTGTCCGGAAAGAACCGATGGACCACCAGCCTACGCGTCGCAGGATGGTGGTTCCTGGGCGCCGCCGTGATCGGCGCTTTCATGCAGGCGTATTGGCTGTATTGGGCGCTGCGACCGTGGCCCTACGTTCACATGACGTTACTGCGCACCCTCGGACTAGCCGCGGGCTCACAAACGGTTTCGATTGCCATCGCAGGAGGTTGGCTGCTCCACTCGGGTCATGCACCGATCGCGATGGCGGTTCAGCGCTGGATGGAAGCCGAATTGCGGTTCCGCGCGCGCTTCTTCGGCTCTCAAATGGAGGACTTGATCGACCCCGGGTCCTCTATGCTCGACGTCGGCGCCTCCGAGGGCCTGCTCGCGGAGCATCTCGCCTCGACGAGAAAGGCACGGGCCTCCGCCATAGACATCGCCCCGGCGACGATGGGGGCAGTGGTAGTCCGCGCGTTTGATGGCCGGACCATCGACCTGCCCGATCGAGCGGTCGATGTCTGCCTGTCGGTGTTCTGCCTTCACCATTGCCGCGATCCTCACCGGCTTTTGATCGAGATTCGGCGCGTCACCGCAAGACGATTCCTGCTCATAGAGGACTACTACGACACGCCGTGGGGCGCCGCCGGAATCCAAGTGCTGCATGCGGTCATCTTCGCGCTCTTGGGGATGCCGTGGGATCCCCGCGGCTTCGGCTCGCTCGAACGGTGGCGCAGGCGCCTCGAGGCCGCGGGATTTCGCATCGTGGCCGAGCGCCGCATAAAGATTCCCGTCTTCCGTTGGTCCGTCGGATTCAACTGCCGCCTACTGGTCGCGGAACCCGCGGAATTCGCCTAAATGACGAAACTTCGTCGGTCTTGACACCCGATGGGCGGAGGGTCATACTTCCTGTATATAGGGCTGCTGCGCCCCAATGGAATATCAAAGTAATCGCAATAACAACAGCAACCTGGCGCTTATCGCCATCGTCCTTTTCCTATTAGCGGACGGCGGGATCGCGTTCTGGTATTGGCAGAGCCGGTCCAACGGCAGCGACGAATACACCCAGTCCAAGCAGAAGCTCTGGATCCCGTCGCAGCCGCAGGATTCTCCGGGGCCGCTGTCGCGCCTGCCGCAGCCTCAAGCGCAGCCGGCCCATCCGACCGATTCGCTGAACATGATCTCGAATTCTAAGTCCCCCTTTGGCCGTCCGCAGAACCGTCCTCAGACGCAGCCGGGGCAGCCGCCGGCGCAGAACCAAGAGGATGCCGATTACGCGGGAAGAGGCGGCACTCTAGATCAAGCGGCCGGAGAACTCATTCGATACCAGCACACGCCCGCCTTCCGAAACAGCAAAGCGCTCATGGGATGGTCTAGAGAGTTCCGCTCGTATAAGGACCTCAACAAAGTCAACTCCGACTATTGGAAGACGCGGGACGCCATGTCGTTCGTCCTCGGGACCGTGCGCTCGCCCAACTTCGCCAAGATGCTCAAGAAGTACGCGACGAGCTCGGACCTGGGCAAGGCGGCGAAGGACCTCCTATACAAGCCGGCGGTCCAGCACGCGAGCATGATGCTTGTGAAAAATCCCGTCGTGTTCAACGCGATCAAAGACGTCACGCTGCCCGGCCTTCCGTCCGTTCGCGTGCTCATGGCGATGGGCGACGCGCAGGAAAAGGGCAAGAGCCCCCTGGAGCTGCCCGAGGTCCAACAGTATCTCCAGTCGCAGGCGCTTCTCGGGATCGTGCCTCCGGAAGCCATGGGCCAATTCCAGAAGCAATGAGCACCTCGGGCCGGGGCGGCAAGAAGCCGCGGGCCCCGATCAGCGGGCCTCTTCTCGTCCTCTTTTTCGGCAGTCTTGCGGCGATGGCGCTCTTCGTTCTCGCCTACCAGCGCAAGGCGATCAGGCCGCACGCCTACAGCGCCACGGGCCTGGACGTCAACATGGAGGTGCCCGCGGAGGCTCAGTCGTCCGACACTCCTGCGCAGCCGTTGCCGAAAGAGGAAGCCGCGCCTCCTCCTCCCGACGGCAGCCTCACCATGATCCAAGGATCCGGAGACATCCGCCTCGGCGGCAAGCCCGCTAGCAAGAAAGAGGCGGCGGCCATCACAATCACGCGGCTCGTACGCGTCAACGAGGTCCGCTACCAAAAAATTGCGGAGAGGTACTCAAAGGCCTCGCCGCTGCTTCGGCAGTACGGACAAGAGTGGATGAAGCATTCCGATCTCCGTAAGTTCAACAACGAATACTTCCGCGACCATGATCCGATCAAATTCGCCTGGAACGTGGCGCGCTCCCCCAATTTCGCGTCGCTTGTGAAAAAATACGCGGGACAAAAAGTATTCCTGAGCGTAATCGCCGAGTTCGCCCGTCAAACGCCGTCGGAGCTGGCCAACGCCGGGCGCGCCTACCTCGAAGCGGACAGCAACGCCGCCAAGCTCGTCAAGAAATTCGCAACCGCGATCGGTCTGCCCGGAGAGGTTTTCGCGGGTATCGCGGAAGGCACCGTCGATCCCAATCAAGCGAAGAACGCCGCCATCAAAGAGAACCCAGCCCTTCAGCAGTTCCTTCAGCAGAGCAACTTCGATCCCAACAAGGTCAACTTCAACCGATAACCCAGGGCCCAAAGGGCCTAGATCGCTCTGGGTCTAATGGGCCGTCTTCAAGATGCAAAGGCCCCCGGGACGATGTCCCGGAGGCCTTAAGCGTCCTATCGCGAACGACTTAGCTGCAGGTGCTGCTCAGGCCGTTCGCGTTGGGGACGCACATGCAAGAGCCGTCCGACTGCTTCTGTCCGATGGTGCCGGCCCCACAGGTCGTCTTTTGGGCCGCATCCGGTCCGCACCCGTTGCTACCGCAACCGGCCAGGGCGAGCAGGATAGGCAACACGTACATCACGTTGGACAGCTCTTTCAGGGTCTTTCTCATATCGGTTCGGGCACGAGGCGCTCCCCGCCGTTCGACGTGAAGCGGCCTCCATGCGACGATCATGAGATTGTATGGGCGCCCAAAGTCATTGTCAAGGGTCTATTGCCGGGGCTCGGATCAACGGTGTTGCCGCCTCGTTGCCGCCTGAAGCGACGGCTCAGAAGCTTAAGACGGCTGAGAACGCTCCTTGGTAGATGTTCGGTAGGCCGACCTGGCTGCTGGAACTGCCGAGAAGCCAATAGGAATAGTCCGCTTTCAGGATGAAGTTGTCCGTCAGTAGGTAGTGGATCGCGACCGTCCACTTATCCAATCGAGTGCTCAATCGCGGCTCCGTGGGATTCCACGCCGCGATCGACGGAAATGTAGTCCCGTTGATCGACTGGTTGAGCAGGAGCTCGAGAAGCGGGCCGCGGCGAAACATCTGGTTCCATACGCCGACAAGGGTCACCCGTTTGCCGTACGTCGGCTTGCGGATCAGCGGATACGCGCCCTGGATGAAGTACCCGTTGATCTCCTCGTAGTCGCGCGCGAACACTGTCGGCACGATCACGGTCGGGCTAGAAATGCTGATCGGCGACTTAAATTGTGTCCACGAGTACTGGTACTCGGCCGTGAAGGTAATATCACGGTACTCGAAAGCGAAGTCCGTGCCAACCATCCGATAACCGAGTCCGCCCTCCAAGTCGTACTGCCCCCCCATCGCCGAGATGCCCATCGTCAGCCCGTCAATGCCATGCACCCGCTCGGGAATGGGCCAGGGAAGCTTCAAGCTGCCCAGAGAGTAGACGACTCGTCCGCCGATCGCTTTGTTGTTGTTTGAGTCCGCGAGGTTATTATTTTCATGACCGAAGTCGATCGCGACCCCGTTCGCCGGCGGCGCGGGAATACCGAGGTTCTGCGGGCTCGGAAACCCGCGTTGGCGATTCGACGACTCGCCCAGACCGTTCACCACGTATGTCGTTAACTCGGAGGGAACGATCGGCAGATCACTAATGGGATAGTAGCTCGCCCGCGCACCGATGTCGGTGTAGCCGGAACTGAATGGCGGTCGCGGAGAATTGATGCGCACGACGAGGTCAAGGCTATCCGGAGAGGCGTACAAGAGGGGCCGCGTCACCGCCAGGAACATGTCCGGCTTGTAGAGCTCGTTGTAGCGGCCAAAAGGAACGAGGAATTTCCCGAAGTGAAACGTCCAGCGGTCCAGCTTATTGTACTGAAAGTAAAACTGGTAGAGGTTTGTCTGTCCTTGGCCGCCCGTCGGCATGTTGAACTCGAGCCAGAACGGCACGTCCTCCACGACCGGGCCGTGGAACGCCAAATACATGTCCGCGAGATAGATCTGGTCCTGGATCTGAGTCTCGAACCGAGGCTGCTTCGGTCCGACATTGCGCCAGTTCAGAGACATGCTGCCCGACAGTCGCCAAGGAACGGACGCGATGGCGAGACCGGGCGGAGCCGAGCTCCCGCGGAAAACGGACCGGAGCGTCGACGTCGAGATCGAGGAAACGCCCGCGCCGGGCGCGGCGGGAGGCTGTTCCTGAGGACTTGCGCAGGGCGCCAATAGCAGCAACGCGCCGATCACGACGCCCTGCCTTATGTTGACACCCACGGATAAAGAGAGATAAAATTGACGCGGAACTGCGACGAAGTCTAGCAGTTTTGTCGATCGAGTTTAAAGGAGGCGTTCTTCAATGTCTCACGTCATCATCGAGAAATGTCTCGGCGAAGTGTACGCGGCCTGCGTGGACGTGTGCCCCGTTGAGTGCATCCACCCCGGCCCTTACAAGGGCGAAGCCTTCATGATCATCGACCCCGAAGTCTGCATCGACTGCGGCGTCTGCCTGCCCGAATGCCCCATCGGCGCGATCGTCGGCTCCGTCGACGAGAGCCCGGAATGGGCGGGGATCAACAAGGAGCTGACTCCAACGTTCAAGGGCAACGCCAAGGTCACCCCGAGGCCGCCGAATGATCCTCCGAAGAAGCCGGAAAACAAGCTCGTAAAATAGCGATCTTCGCCGGCGTAGTGACGCCATGGAAAACGGTACGCCGCATCGAGATGCGGCGGCCGTTTTTCTTTTGGCGCTGGCGGCGGCGAGTTTGTCGCCCGTGCTCGCATCGGCAGGCATGACCTTGATCCACTCCACTCCTCTGGACTTCAAAGAGGCCAAGATCGACGGCCTCAAGCCGCTGCCGTTCGAGCGGGGCGCCTTTGCCGGACCGGGCACGCTGGAATCGCCCGAGATCGCCGCCCCGCAGCCGTTTGACAACCTCGTCGGTTCCTGGAACGCGGACCTGCCCAAAGGCGCGTCGATCGAGCTGCATGTCCAGGTAAAGACGGAGACCGGCGAACGGTCGGGTTGGTACGGGCTCGGTCGGTGGGACGGCGCGGGCGGCCGCAGCCTGGGAAAGCAGGACGACGCGATCGGCTGGGTCGACGTCGACACGCTCAAGCTCAAGAAGAAGGCGGTCTCGTTCCGCTACCGCGCGACGCTCGAGCGCAAGGCCGTCCTGCGCAAGCTCGCCTTCACCTTTCTCGACATGACGGCCGCTCCGGCCGTGTCGACGTCCCCGTTCCGGGCCGGGCCCTGGGTGCGCGAGCTCAACATCACGCCGCGGTCCCAGATGGAGGAGCAGGACAAGTACAAGAGCAACATTTGCAGCCCGACCTCCTTGTCGATGGTCCTCGAGTTTTGGGGCGTGCGCAAGAAGACCGTCGACGTGGCGCTGATGGTACAAGACAGGGAGTCCCAGCTCTTCGGGAACTGGCCGCTCAACGTGGCCTGCGCGGCCAACGCCGGCTTGAGCGGCTACGTCGCGCGGCTCGGCTCCTTCGACGCGGCCCAGGAGATCATCGCCTCCGGCCGACCTCTCGTCGCGTCCATCACCTTCGGCAAGGAGGAACTGAGCGGGGCCCCGATCAAGTCCACGAGCGGCCACCTGCTCGTCATCGCGGGGTTCACCGAGTCGGGCGACGTGATCGCGGTCGACCCGGCCTCCAAGACGCGCGGCGAAGCCCGCAGGATCTACAAGCGCGCCGAGTTCGCCAAGGCATGGCTCGGCAAGAAGCGCGGCCTCGTCTACGTGATCGGGCCGCGCTTCCCCGTGCCGATGGTGGCGGTGACGCCGACGGTCGATCTGCTCAAGAAGCCGGGCGGCGAAAAAGCGACGGACACGATGAACCCGAACCGCCTCACCCAGCTCCTCTACGGCGAGAAGGTCCTCGCGCTCGAGGCGGACGGCGACTGGGTGAAGGTCGAGGCCGTCGAGCAGGACGCCTTCAAGCAGCAGAGTAAATGGAAGCCGTACACGGGCTGGGTGCGGGCGGACGCGCTGACCGAGGTCGCCTACGCGGGCGAGCCCGGCGCCGTCGTCGCCGCGCGCCGGCTCGTCGTTCCCGGCGGGCCGACGCTGTCGATGGGTACGAAGCTTCCCGTCGACGAGGTGCTCAAGGAAGCGCATACGTCCGGCAAAGCCGCCGCGGGGTTTGCGGACCAAGCGATCGTGCGCCTGCTCGACGGTCGCGCCGTCGCGGTGCCGCTCGCCGACGTGCGGCTTCTCGACTCCCCGTTCCTCGACTTCAAAAATCCCCCGTCGCGCTCCGGAATACTCGCGGCGGCGGAGCGGTTTATCGACGACACCTACGTCTGGGGCGGCCGCTCGGGCGCGCACGCCGATCCCGCGTGGGGCGTCGACTGCTCGGGGCTCGTCAACCTCAGCTACCGCGTCGAAGGGATCGACCTCCCGCGCGACGCGCACGACCAATTTTTGAAAGCGAAGCCGGTACGACGCGCCGAGCTCAAGCCCGGCGACTTGATCTTCCTCGGCGGCAGGGACAAGGACGCCGAACGCATCACCCACGTGATGCTCTACGCCGGCGGCGACGACATCCTCGAGAGCCGCAGCCCCAAGGCCGTGCGCACCACGTTCCGCAAGAACTACGGCAAGCCCCTGACCGACATCGAGTCGGGCGACACGGTCGAGGACTTGAGCGCCGCCAAGCCCTTCAAGCGCACGATCCGCTTCGGCGCCTTCCTCGCCCCCGACTCGTGACGCCGCGCCCACAGGAGACTCCCATGAGACACCGCCTCGCCTCGCTCGCCGCCGCCGCCGCGCTCGCCGCTTTCGGCGGCGCGCCCCCCGTCCTCTTCGCCGCGTCGACCGAATGGCCGGACCCCGCCAAAGCGGGCGCCGCCAAGGCGGGCGATCCCTACGCGAAGGGCCTCGCCGCCGCCAAGGCCGGCGAGTACGAGAAGGCCCTGCCCCTCTTCGAGCAGGCGAACGCCGCGAGTAAAGACAACCCGGACGTCTTGAACATGCTCGCCTTCACGCAGCGCAAGCTCGGCCGCCTCGACGACGCCTTCGCCAACTACCGCCGCGCGCTCGACCTGAGGCCCAAGTTCCCCGAAGCCCGCGAGTACCTAGGCGAGGCGCACTTGCAGGCGCTGCTCCTCCAGATCGAGATGCTCGAGGGCTACGGCGCCGAAGGAAAAGAGCAGGCGCGGGAGCTCAAGAATTCCCTCGCGGCCGCCGCGGCGAAGCTCGCGCCCGCCAAGCCTTAGGCGGCCGCGCTCGCGCCCAGGACATCGGCCACGCGCGACAGCGGCCGCCGCAGCGCCCCGATCCACGGGGACCACGGCCGCTCCTCGATGAGCAGCCGCCCGGCCGAGTCCCACCGCGGCACCGACGCGTCGTACGGAAGCGGGATCGGCTGGCGCCAGCCGAGCAAGGTGAGTGAGCGCGCGATGTCCTCGATCGAGCGTGCCCCGCGCTCCCACGCGCGGTTGACCACCGCCTCGACGCGATCCTTGCCCAGCCCCGCGAGGGCGCCCTCCGACGTCCACTCCACCCGCCCCAGATGCGAGCGCCGCGGCAGGCCCACCCAGAACGCGAGCCGGCAATGGCTCAGCGCGAGCTCGCGGTGCGGCGAGCGCTCGTCGATGTCCAAAAACAGATCGTACGTCTCGCTCAGCCTCGCGAGCGCCGACGAGACCGCCGCGTCGGGCGGCCCCGTCCGGCTGCGCACCGTGCGCCCCATGCGCAGGACCCCGACCCCGTAGGGCGACACCGCGATCTGTGGACGCCCCACGATCGCCGGCCACAGCCGCAGCATGGCCGCCGGATCGACCGCGCCCGCGCCGCGCCGCCGCTTGAGCGAGGGAAACTCGACCACGAGCGCCGCGCGTCCCTGGAGCCCCGCCCACGCGAGCGCCAAGTTCAAGGCCAAGCTCGACTTTCCCGCGCCCTGCGTCCCCGTGATCCCGATGATCCTGCCGCTGTTGTCGTTCACCAAGCCCCCCCCGATCCGTTCCGTCTCTCCTCAGATAGCCGGGCACCGTTAAGCGAGGATGACAACCGTGTAAATCCTATGTAAAAGGCTTTGTATAATTCCCGCGTGCTTGGCACCTCCCGCGCCGCTATCTTCTGCCTCATCCTCGCCGGCGCCGCCTCGCCGGGGGAGGCCGCGCCGAAGAAGAAGGCGCCGGCGAAGGCCAAGGCGGCGAAACTCGCCCCGCTCGCGGTCGCGGCGCCGGCCGAGGACGTGGCGCTGAGCTCGGTCCCCATCTCGCTCGTGTACCCTCCCGAAGGCATGAGCGCCGCCGCGATCCCGGGCGAGCTCGTCTACGGCGCCGTCAACCGCCCGGGCGCGCGATTTACGATCAACGGCTACCCCGTCAAGCTGCACGCGAAAGGCGGCTACCTGACCTACCTGCCCGTCGTCCCCGGCACCTTCACCTTCCGCTGCGAGCTCGCGCAGCCGGGAAGCGCCCCCGCGACGCTTGAGCGCACGATCTTCGTCGCCGCTCCCCCGGCGCCCGTCCCGGGCCCCGCCATCATCGAGACCGCGTCGATCCTCCCCGCCGAGGACGCGGAACTGCGCCCCGGCGACTGGCTCATCGCGCAGATGCGCGCGACCCCGGGCGTCGCGGCCGAGTTCCAAGTTTCGGGCCAGCGCAAGAAGTGGCCCATGGCGCCGATCGACCCGGTCCTCGGCGTCTACCGCGGCGCCTTCCAGATCCAGCCGACCGATTCCTGGGAACCCGCGCCGATCGAATTCCATCTGCGCTCGGCCGAGGGCAAGAAGTTCCAGGCCGAGTCGCGCGGCCGCGTCGCCGTGCGCGCCCCGCTCCTCAACGTCGCGACCGTGACGGGCGCCAACGTCTACGTGAAGACGGGCCCCGGCGAAGGCTACCAGATCACCCCCCCGCGCGGCACCCCGTTCGTGACGACCGGCCGCCAAGGCCCCGACACGCGCGTGTGGCTCTCGCCGAGCCTCTCGGGCTGGGTGCCGACCGCCGCCCTCTCCCCCGCCCCGGCCGGCACGCCGCCGCCGCAGGCCTCCCTCGGCACCGTCCGCACCACCGCGAGCGGCGACTCGACGTTCGTCCACCTCGGCGTCGGGCAGATCGTCCCGTTCTCGGTCGACGTCGACCCCGACCTCGGCCGCCTGCGCGTGCGCCTCTATTACGCCAACGGCCACACCAACTGGATCATCTACGACTCCTCCGACGCCTTCGTCGACCAAGTCACCTGGCGCCAAGTCGAGTCAGGCGTCGTCGAGGCGCTCGTCAAGCTCTCGCCCAAGCGCCGCCTCTGGGGCTACCGCGCCGACTGGGAGGGTGGAAACTTGAAGCTCGAGCTGCGCCACCCGCCCAAGGTCGCCGCCGCTGCGCTCTCCGGCCGCACGATCGTCGTCGACGCCGGCCACATGCCCAGCGCCCCCGGCGCCGTCGGCCCGCGCGGCACGCAGGAGATGGAGGCCAATCTCGGCATCGCCAGGGAGCTCGAGGCGCAGCTGAAGCTCGCGGGGGCCAAGGTCGTGATGACCCGCTCCGGCGCCGACGAAGTCGCCCTCCTTGAGCGCGCCAAGCTCGCGTGGGAGGCGCGCGGCGACGTGTTCGTCAGCGTCCACAACAACACGCTCCCGAGCGGCGCCAACCCCTTTCGCTCCGCGCACGGGTTCTCGATCTTCTATCATCACCCCATGAGCTTGGATCTCGCGCGCAAGGTACACCGCGCCTACCGCCGGGACGTGCCGCTCCCGGACGAAGGCCTGCGCTACGGGGACCTCCTCGTCGCGCGCATCACCGAGATGCCCTCGATCCTGACCGAGTCCGCCTACGTCACCTTCCCCGACCAGGAGGACCTGCTCGCGACGCCCTCCTTCCGCAAGAAGGTCGCGGGCGCCATCGTCAAGGGACTCAAGGATTTCCTGGACGCCGAGCGCGCGAGGCAAAAGCAATGAGCCAAAGGAGAACGCCATGACGCCGAACACCGGGCCCGAGAGCCTGCTGCAGGGATTCTACGGAGTGCTCGACATCCTCGTCGGGCTGCGCGAGGCGGACGAGGACAAGCTCTGGATCCGCATCGCCGACAAGCTCGCCGTCGCCTTGGGCGCCGAGGCCGTGAGCTACTTCGTCGTGGTCCCCAAATCGCGCCAGCTCATGGCGCACTACGCGATGGGCGTCGATCCGAACAAGCTCAGCACCGTCCCCATCGAGGTCGGCCAAGGCATCTGCGGCTGGGTCGCGCGCCACGGGGAAGCGGCCCTCGTGCAGGACGCCTACGCCGACCCGCGCTTTTTGCCGGACGTGGACAAGGTGACGGGGTTTCTCACCAAGTCCATCCTCTGCCTCCCCATCTTCGACCGCCTCGAGCTCGACGGGGTCATCGAGCTCGTCAACAAGACGGGCGGCGTCTTTACTAAGGAAGACCTCTACTTCGGCCAGTCCATCTGCCGCATGGCGAGCATGGCCCTGCGGACCCAGCGCATGGAGACCGCCCTTAATAAGGTGACCGCCTACAACGCGAGCATCCTGGAGAACCTGACCGGAGGATTTCTCGCCGTCGACATCCACGGCAAGGTCATGATCTGCAACCCCGCGGCCAAGCGCATCCTGGACATCAAGGCCGAGATCGTCAACTCCCCGGTCGACCAGGCCCTGAGCCACGTCGCCCCGCTCGCCGAGGCCCTCATGAAGACCCTCTCCTCGCGCCAGACGGTCAAGCGCCAGGAGCTCTCGTGGTCCTCGGAGGGCAAGAGCCGCCTCCTCGGCTACAGCACGCTCCTCATCCAGGACCCGCGCGGAAACCTGACCGGCACCGGGGTCACCTTCCAGGACATCACGGCCCTGTCCCGTTGAGTTTTTAGAGGCGTTTTTCGGTTTCGCTGCCTCCGGGAGTAGGACCTTGGACCTACGCGTCGCTAGGCCCAATTAGCATTTTGACCTAGGCCCTTCTTCTCATGAAAGTTTATAGGTCTTCAGGTACCATCGTCGCATGGGACTCAGGACCTGGGTTGCTCCGACGACGGCGGCGGCGATGCAGCTCGCCGGCTTCCTGACTCTCCTCCCAACCCAGGTCCTGGCGGACCAAGCCTGCGACGCGCAGGACAAGGTCCTCGAGAAGTACAAAGTCAAGGACGGCGAGAAGCCCGACCTCACCAAGGAAGGGATCCAGCAGGTCGACGGCAAGTACCGCTCCGGCGCCGAGAAAGACTCGCCCTGCGTGGACGAGGACCGGCTCAGCCAGGAGATCGAGAAGTCCTTCAAGGCCAAGCACGAGACCGCCGACCGGACGCAGGTCGTCGAGGATCTGAAGAAGAGCCTCCCCGCCGGCGCCCAGCATCCAGGCATCGACCGGCTCGACGCGCGCCAAGCCCGCTTCCTCGCCCAACTCGTGAAGCATCCCGAGCTGCAGTCGACCGTCCAGAGCTCCGAGCGCTTCGCCCAACTCGTCGGCCTGGTGGGAAATATCGACCATCGCACCCAGCGCCTGGACGAACTTGCCCGCTTCTACGAGAACCAAGCCCGTCCGCAGGCCACTCCCACGACTTTGGGACACCGGGAAGTCAGTGAGCGCGAGAACACCCTCTGGAGCCATTGGAGCAGCCACCGCAGCCACGTCGCGGCGGCCTTCGCTCAGCATCGCGAATCGGGCGCGCGCTTCGGCGAGCCGCCGGCCCCGTCGTTCACCGGCCTTCTCGCGTCCGTCCACAGCGAGGGCGAGCTCGTGCGAGCGATCGAGTCGCCCCAGGCCCAGGCGAAGATGGCCGAGTGGCTGAAAACGAAGGACCCGGCCGAGATCGCCAAGTTCAAGGAGACTCTCCTGACGATGGCCTCCTTCCGCAACCCGGAGACGAGCGCCAACGCCCTGCGCCTGCTCGGCGCGCTCCACGACAAGTCCTTGGTCCCTTTGTTCCTGTCCAAGCTCGATGAGAGAAACGGGCAGGCGCAGGTCTCGGCGCGCGCGCTGGGCAGCATCATCGGCACTCTCAAGAAGGAAGGCACCGGCGCCGACTGGAGCGAGTACGTCCAGAACGCGGGCCCGATCCTGGCCAAACTGTCGACGGCGCGCATCGATGACCATGAGATCAACAAAGTCCTCGCCGACGCCATGGGCCAGGCGAAGCTGATGAACGAGGAGCAGCGCACGGCCCTGGCCGCGCACTTCGAGAACCCGGCGGCCGTCTTCCGGATGCTCACCGCCGCCAGCTATCAAGGGATCGCAGCCGGCGAAGCGATCGACGCCTTCTACAAGCAGTTCAAAAAAGTCGCCGGGGACAAGCCCCTGTCCGATTTCCTGCGCCTGGACGGCGGCCGAAACACCGACACCGCGATCCGGATCCTTTCCCAACTGCGCGAGCGGAACCTGCTCGGCGACGAGTTCAAGAACAATCCCGAGTTCGCCAAGAACGTCGCGACGGCGATCTTAAGCGACTCCCGCTACTTCCGCGCCGGCGAGGCGTTCCTCCGCGACGAGTCGATGCTCCCGTTCCTCCTCGAGCAGATCGCGCGCAGCAGCTCCAACCGCCCGGACCCCTACGACCGACGGCGCTACAACGATCCCTACGACGAGCGCCAGCGCGTCGAGCTGGCGAGCCGGATCATCGGCCAGACGCTCGCCGGCTGGACGCCCGAGCAGTTCGCCGAGAAAGCGCCGGCGATCCTGTCCAAGCTCGCGGAGTACGGCGCCTCGAACCCCGATCTCGGAATCACGCTCGGCGACAGCATGCGCAAGTTCGACGGACTGAGCGCCGATCAAAAGAAGGCCTTCCTCGAGCGCCTGCCCGACGCCTCGGCCGCCATGAAGCTGATGGCCGCCGCGACCTCCGGCCGCCAGCTCAGCCCCGAGACCGTGGGCCTCCTCTACGGACGCTTCCAGCAGCTCAACGGGGGCGCCCCGCTCAGCGATCTCATCAAGAAGGCCGCCGCCTCCAACAGCTACGGCGAAAAGTCGGCGATGCTGCGCTTCATCACCCAGCTCCGCCAGGCGAATCAGCTCGAGGCCGAGCTCGCGAAGGACCCCGATCTCCAAGCCAACCTCGCCCGCATGGTGCTCTCGGACCGCGAGCTGGCCTACCGCGGCGGCACCGAGTTCCTTCGGCACGAGTCGCTCCTCCCCGTCTTGTTCGAGGGCTTGAACGGCCCCGCCCGCGACGCCGCGGCCCGCGCCATCGGCAGCATCATGGCCGGCTACCGCAGCGAGGCCACGGGCGGCAGCCCCGAGAAGTTCATCGAGAAGGCGCCCGAGCTGCTCAAGAAGCTCGCGACCTTCCGCGGCACCGACGACATCAATCAGACGATCTCCGACACGCTCTCGCAGTTCAACCTTCTCAACGCCGCGCAGAAGAAGGCGTTCGCGGAGAAGTTCGACGACCCGAAGACCGTCTTCCAGATGCTGTCCTTGGCCGGCGAGAGCCGCCGCGGCACCTACGGCAACCTGAACACGGAGTCCGTCACCGCGCTCCACGCCCAGCTGAGGGCGCTCACTCAGGATAAGAAGCTGAGCGATGTCCTGGACACCGCCTCCTACGAGGGCAAGCTCGCCACGATCCGCTTCATGAACACGCTGAAGACCCACGACCTCCTAGGCCAGGAGATGCAGCGCGACCCGGACTTGATTAAGAACTTCGCCCGCATCGCGCTGAGCGGCGACCGCGACCTCGGACACTACGCCCAGCACTTCCTGCGCGACGAGGCGCTGCTGCCGATCCTAGTCGAGCACCTGAACTCGCCCAAACGCTACAGCCAGGACGTCGCGCTGCGCGCCATCCACGGGATCCTCGACGGATACGGCCAGAAGCTCCAGGACGGGCGGCCGGAGGAGTTCCTCCAGAAGGTGCCGGGCATCCTCGAGGCCGTCACCAAGGCCGGGCTTACGAACTACCGCAGCATCGATCTCATCATGACGGCTCTCCACAACTTGAACGACAACCGCATCACCGCCCAGATGAAGACCGCGTTCGCCCAGAAGTTCACCGAGCCGAGCGTCCTCCTGAGCCTCCTCGGCGCGAGTTCCTCGCGCGACGAGGTCGACGCGCGCCGCGGCCTGCATACCGACACGGCGACGATCCTCTTCAACCAGTTCAAGCGCGTCACGGCGGGCCGAAAGCTCAGCGACTTCCTCAAGTTCGACCAGCCCGGAGACCGCTACCTCGCGACCCGCGTGCTGACTCGCCTCAACCGCTACGGCGTGCTCGGCCCGGAACTCCAGAGCGATCCCGCGCTCGCGAAGCTGGTGGCCACCCACATGTTCACCTCCGAGACGGCGCGAGAGCTGCCGGTCGAGGAAGCGTTCGCCTTGGCCAAGCTGGCGCTCCGCTATCACGGACAAGCGGTCGGCAACGAGCTGCTCGACAAAATCAAGAACGACCGGAGGGACGGCTCCTTCAACGCGACGAGCGCTCTTCTCTACCTCGGCCTGCATCCCGACCTTTTGCCCGCCGACCTCCAGCCCAAGCTCCGCGAGCAGCTCACTCGCCTGCCCGAGGCGGTCCGCAAAGGGATCGACGACCGGGCGAAGACGCCCTTCTACGAGGCCTGGCCGCGCACGGGCCCGATCAAGGCCTCGCTCGTCATGTCGCAGGCGGACCACGCCTTCCAGTTCATGGGCACTCTGCGAAGCCAGGGCTACTCGAGCACACAGCTGCCCCGCGAGGAGAACGGCCAGGTCCAGCGGTTCGTCATGAAGAAGAGCGTCCCGGGCGGCCAGCCGATCGAGCTCCATGTCGACATCCTGCCGTCCAACCACGACGGATGGGTCCTGGACAAGAATCTGCTCAACGACCGACTCAAGAAGCGCTACGAGGACACGACCTTCAACGTCGTGGGCTACCGCGGACACACCGGCGAGTACAACTACCGCACGCTGAGCCAGGTCCAGCGCAACAACGTGTTCGTCTACGACCTCAGCTGCGGCAGCTCCCACCACGTCAACGATTGGGTCCGCGGCTGCACGGACTGCGGACACATGTCCACCGTCGCGGTGGGCGAGGGTCGCGTCAACAACATCGTGCTCGGCAACCTGCTCGAGTCCCTGTCCAAGCGCGAGACCTACCCGCAGATCCAGCATCGCATCATCCGCGCCTTGCCCCCGGCCGAGGCCGCGCGCTACACCGGCAGCCACAGCTTAGTCGAGTTCTGGTCCCGCAACGCCCGCTATCAGCTCGCGCCCATGGTCGCCGCGCCCGGCGTCCCCGAGATCGGCCGCGTCGTCCCGGTCCCCGTCCAAGGCCTGGAACGCCAACCCCGCAACCGCCGCTAGTCCGCCTTCCCCGTCTGGTACCAGGTTTTCACAAACTCCCCTTAACTCTCCTAACTCCCGACACGCCGGAAGCTACCGCATCGAGACGGCGAAGGCCCCCCGTGCGTCGTAGCGCTTGGTATTGTTGCTCGGCACGGTCTGAATCCCCATCCGCGCCGTGATCTCCGCCTGCCGCGCGCGGTTGCCGCTGCCGCGTTCCGAGATGTGGTAGTCCGAGAACATCGAGCGGCGCAGGGTGATTGTGCCCGCCGGGCACCGTTCTCGCCGGCAGCGATCTCCATCTTGAATCGCGCGCTCGATGCGCTCGAGCTGCGACGGCGAGAGGTTCTTCATCATCAGCGTCGCACGGATCCCGTTTTCCTGGCGCCACGCGTCGTGCTGCGCGAGGAAGCGGACGGTCGCCTCGGGGTTCTGCCTGAACATCTGGTCCATGTTGTCGATCTCGTAGGACTTGAACCCCTTCGCGTCGTAATACCGGATTTGGTTCTGCGTCGGCCCTATCCAGAGACCCGCGTTCCATTTGGCGCGCCAGTTCGAGTCGCGGTCGGGATTGAGGCCCGCGAGCCGCGCCCCCGCCTGCATGCGTCGAAGTTCGGCGGGCTGGATCCCCTCGTCGCCCGTCTCCCCTCCCGGGCCTTCCAAGTAGACGTGCTTGTCCGCCCCCGACGCGTCGGCGCCGTTCATCACGTCCCAGAAGCGCCCGGCGAGCCTCCCCTCCGGCCGCGCGCCCATCGCGACGTAGGCGTGGTCGCCCGCGTCCGCGCCGATGAGGACGCGCCGGCCGCCCTGGCCGTGGCGCTGCACGAGCTGGCGCGTCTTGTCGGCCGACGCGGGGCTCGGCGAGGAGAAGTCGAAGTAACCCGGCGTCCCGCTGAGAACATCCTCGGGCTCGCCCGCCTGCGGGAGCCTCGCGGGCGGCGTCGGGCCTTGGACCTCGCCGGGCGTCCGCGGCGGCGTCGTCTGCCGCTCGTCCGGCGCCCGCGGCGCGGTCTGGCGCGCGTCCGGCGCGCGCGGACGGGTCGGCGCCGGCGTGCGGCGCTCGGGGTCGGCGCGCGGCGGTTGCGGCGATCGCTCGGGGGCGGTCCGCGGCGCGGCCGGCACGCGCGTCTCCTCCTCGGACGGCGGCGCCTTCTTCCTCAATGCGAGGCGCGTCGCCTCGTCCATCCTGCCGTCCGTCCTCAGGCCGTCGCCGTGGCGGCGCTGGAAATGCGCGACGGCGCGCTCCGTCTCGGGGCCGAACTTTCCGTCCTCCTTGATGCGGCGGCGGCCGGAGATCGCGTTGATCGCGGTCTGGTCGGCGAGCGTCTCCTCGTCGCGGACGTAGCGCCGCCCGCGCTGGTACTGCGCGAGCACGCCTGCCGTGGCACCGGGACTCCGGCGGTCGGCCACAGCGTCCGTCACTCGCTCGCCGTCGAAGCGGGGCTCGCGCGGGACGCCCGCGGCGCGGCGGCGCGTCTCGTCCATCTCGCGGCGGCGGTCCGCCTGCGTCGTGGGCCCCTGCCTGCGCGTGCGGCGTCCGCGCCGCTCGCCCTCCTCCTCGTCCTCGTCCCCGCTTGGGAGGCGCCGCTCGCGCGCGCTCCTCTCGCCCCGGTCCCGGTCGCCATGGCGATCGGCCCGCCGGTCCTCGTCCGCGTCCTCGTCGCGCGCCTGCGGCTGCTCCCGGTCATGGGCGCCGCCGACGATCGGCAGTACGGTGAGCAGCGCCCAGAGGCTCCAGGCTCCCCATGCGCGCCACGACGCATCCCAAGGAATCATCGTCCCTCCCCGGGGGAGCCTCGCCTTCACGATGCGCCGCGCGGCGCCACGCTTCTAGGGGCGCCGGGGAATCCAGGCACCGGGACTAAAGGCCCTAAATCTAATATAGGACCCTTGTCACCACAAAGCATAGGCCCTAAGCCCCAGGTCGTATCGACCCCCTTTGGTGCCAGGTTTTGCTTAGCGCGCCTAACGCGCCGACCTCACCCCGCGTCCGCCCCGCGCACCGCGCTAGACGCCGCGCTTGGGGCAGACCGTGTTGAGGAGACACCCGGGGCAGTTCGGACTCACCGCGAAGCACACGCGCCGCCCGTGCCACGTCATGGCGTGTCCGAAGAAGATCCAGTCCTTGCGCGGCACGAGCGCCATCAAGTCGCGCTCGATCTTGACGGGGTCGGTTGCCTCCGAAAGCCCGAGCCGAAACGAGAGCCGCTTGACGTGCGTGTCGACGACCACGCCCTCGGCGATGCCGTACGCCGTCCCCAGGACGACGTTGGCCGTCTTGCGCGCGACGCCGCGCAGGACGAGCAGCTCCTCCATCGTCCTCGGCACCTTCCCCCCGAAGCGCTCGACGAGGAGGCGCGCGGTCTCGCGGATCGATTTGGCCTTGGCGCGAAAGAACCCCGTGGTGCGCACCACGGCTTCGAGTTCCGACGGCTCCGCCGCGGCCAGGCTCTTGGCGTCGGGATACTTCTTGAACAGCGCGGGCGTCACCATATTGACCCGCTTGTCCGTGCACTGCGCCGAGAGGATCGTCGCCATCAGGAGCTGCAGCGGCGACTTGAAGTCGAGCTCGCACGTCGGGTTAGGGTAGAGCCTCTTCAGCCCCTTAAGAATATCCCCAATGCGCTTCTCACCTTCCCCCCTCTCCCGCAAGCGGGAGCGGGAGATCATTCGTCACCCTTCTTGTACAGCGGGTAATCGTAAATGCCCATGAACACCGCGTTGTCGTAAAAGCCCTTGAGCCACGTCCGCAGGCCGTAGACCCCGACCTGATGCCACGCGAGGATGCTCGGCGCTAAGTCGAAGCCGCGCTCCTGGATCTTCCAGTACATCCGCTCGCGCTTGACCGGGTCCGTCTCGCGCACCGCCGCGTCGATCATCTTGTCCATCTCGGGATCGCTGAACTTCTGCGAGCTCGCGTAGCGGCCCGCGCTGTGGTAGAACGGGAAGACGAAGTTGTGCGGGTCCGGATAGTCCGCCGTCCAGCCGCGCGACCACATCGGCATCAGGTTCTTCTGCGCTTTGTCGACGAAGGACGCCCACTCGATCCCGCGCAGGTCGACTCGAAACTTGGGGTTGAGCTTCTCGATGTTGGCCTTCAAGATCTGGCACGCCGCCTCGCGCACCTCGCCGCCCTTGTTGTAGGTCATCGTCATCCGGAATCCCTTCTTCCAGACCTCGCCGCCCCACGCCCGCTGGAGGTGCGTCGTCGCGCGCCCGAGGTCGTGCATGTAGACCTTGTTCTTCGCGTGATGCCCGAGCAGCCCCGGCGGCACCGGCCCCGTCGGGCGCTTGCCCACGCCCTTCACCGTCTGCGTCAGGAAGGCGTCGTAGTCGAAGGCATAGGAAAATCCCTTCCTCACGTCCGCGTCCGTGAAGAAATCGGGCGGGATGCCGTCGCCGTCGAGCTTGCCCGAGCCGATATCGGGGTTGCCGACCGGGTTGATATGGAAGGTGAAGAAGATCGCGGGGTCGGTCATGAGGCGCGGCAGGTTGTCGGCGATGCGCACGCCCTTGAGTCCCGCGAGCTGGCTCACGAAATTGCGCGGCACCTCGATCAAGTCCGCGTCGCCCGCCTCGATCATCAGCTTGCGCGTCCCGAACTCGGGCACGCTGGCGACGAGGACGCGCTCGAGCTTGGCCGGCGCCATCCAGTAATGGGCGTTGCGCTTGAGGTACGTGCGCCGCGCCTGCCGGTCCCACCGGTCTAGCTCGTAGGGCCCCGTCCCGTTCGCGTGGTTGAAGAAATAGGAGTCCTCCGTGCGCTTGCCGTTGTGCTTCTGCCACGTCTCGCCGGTCCCGTCCCATTCCCCGTTGTTCTTCGCGGTGTTGCGGCTCATCACGTACGACCAGCGCGCCATGATGTTGAGGAACGGCGCGAACGGGGACTTGAGGCGCACCACCACGGTGTCGCCCTCGCGGCGCACCGCCTTCTCCGCGTCCTCCCACTTGACCTGGACCGCCCCCGCCGCGTCCCGCGTGCTCGCGACGCCGAGGATCGGCTCGAGGAGCAGCGACGCCGGCCCGCCCGTCGGATCGGTCAAGATGAAGCGCAGGATCGAGTAGCGCACGTCCTCGGCCGTCATCACCGTTCCGTCGTGGAACTTCACGTTCGGGCGGACGCGGAACTTGTAGACGAGGCCGTCCTTGGAGATCCCCCCGTTTTTCAGCGTCGGCACTTCGAGCGCGAGGCGCGCCGTCAAGCGATCGTTCGTCGAGCCGTCGAAAGCGATCAGCGTGTCGTAGATGTTCATCGCGAGGCCCGCGCTCACCGAATCGTAGGCGTACACGGGATCGAGCGACGTCACCTCCTGGATCGGCGCGAGGACGAACGTGTCGGGGTTCCTGACGGGATGCGCCGCGCGGGCGGTCCAGGGAAGCAAAGCGGCCGCGAGCAGCGAGAGGGAGAGGCGTCGGATCATCGTGCGTTCCTCCGAAGGTGTCGCGGCAGAAGTCGGCCGCGTGAGTCGTTTATAGCAAATCGACCTCGCCGATAGATTCCCGATAGATTCGCCTCCCGCATTCGATAGCCCGCACCGCCATCCTTAGGGGAAGATGAAGCCCAGGAGGCCTCGTATGAAGAAGCGTACTATCCTACCCCTCGCCGCCGCGCTCGCGGCGTTCGCCGTGACGATGACGATCGCCGCCGACGACGGCGCCAAATGCCTGGGCGGCGCGACCGCCAAGAGCGTCGCCAGCGGCGTCAAAGGAGGCTGCGGCCTCTTGTCTACCGAGAAGGCCGACCACAGCGACATCGAAGACCCGCTGTATCCCGATTTCCCGGAGAAAGAAGCGGTGAACCGGGCGATCGCGGCGCACGGCATACAGCTAGGCATCGTGGCCGCGCAGGACCAGACCGTCGCGAAGTGGGCGGTCAGGGTCTACCTGAGCGGCGACAAGCTCCGCAACAGCTACGACGGCAACCTGCCGCTCTACCACGGGGAAACGGGCCAACTATACCACGGCGTGCCGCGCATGAACGGCCTGTCCGTCGACCGCAACACGGAGTTCGCCAACGTCGGCCTCGAGCCGGACGGGAACGTGGGCTTCATCAGCTTGAACAAGGGGAGCGGCACCATCGACTACGCCCGCCTGAATGTGCGGGAGGGTCGCATCGAGATCTGGCACGAGATGGGGCCGAGCAACCCGCTCTACGCCGGGCTCAAGGACGGCATCGAGACCCGCCGGAACGCGCGCAAGCCGGCGTCGTAAGGCGGCCGGCCGCGCTACTTCAGCGACCAGACCGCGAGCTCGTTGCCGCTCGGGTCCTTGAACTGGAAGCGCCGCCCGCCCGGGAACGAGAAGGGAGGCTTCGTGATCGTCCCGCCCGCCTCCGTCACCGACCGCACGCTCTTCTCGAGATCGTCGGAGAACAGGATCACGAGCGGCCCGCCGGTCGCGACCTTCGCGTCCAGCCGGAGGCCCCCGGCCTCCCCGTTCTCCCTTCGTATGCCCGCGTAGCTCGGCCCATACTCGTTGAACGTCCAGCCGAAGGCCGCGCCGTAGAACGCCTTGGCCTTCGCCATGTCGGTGACGGTGAACTCGATGTAGTCGATGCCGTGATGCACGTGAGCGGCTGCGGCCATGGCGCCTCCCGCGGAAAAGAGACTCATCACTACGATCAGACAACGCGTCAGTCGCATTACTCCCTCCGGATGCAGACTCCAGCGCGGCGTGGTCGGGGTACTCGGGCTTGAACCGAGAACCTCCTGGTCCCAAACCAGGCGCTCTGCCAATTGAGCTATACCCCGACGAGCGCGCCGTCGAGCGACTATAGCAAAACCCTTCGGTTCCGGGTATCGACTAACGCGCAAGGCGCACCCGGCAGGCGGCTGACTATGTCAGCAATATACTGTGGCCGGCCGCAGTATGTCGCGGACGCCTGCCTGGGGTCCGGGGGCCGATCGGCCTATGTGCGGCGCGCCGGACGGGTGTATAATGAAGGCGCTTCCACTCGGACCCCTCTGGAGACACGATGAACCGATTTCTCGCTTCAGCCGCCGCGCTCGCCGCGGCGACCGCCCTCGCCGCGCAGTCGGAGGGCGGCCGCTCTACCGCGGACCTCGACGCGCAAGCCGCGACCGCCGCCCGGGCCGCGCGCGCCGTCGACGCCCAGCTCCGCCCGCTCGCTTGGAAGAACTACCATACCGGACTTTCCCGCGAACGGACGTATTACGACTGCGCCTTGTATCCGCGGAAAGTCGTGATGGAAGGCGCGTGGTATTCACCCTCGGCCCGCCGGAGCGAGACGGGCCGCTTCGAGCGCGCCGTGACCCTCGACGAGGCGGAGGTCCGCAGACTCGCCGCGGACGCCCTCGCGGGCCCGATCCGGCGGGACGGCGGACCGACCGACGGCATCACCTCGATCTACAGCGTCCCCCGCGCGAAAGCCGGCGGGACCTTCGAGCGCGTCGAGTTCCTGGGCGGCCCCAATCCGTGGATCCGCAACGGCTCCCCCTCCGCGCGCAAGCTCGCCGACCTCCTAGATTCCCACTGCCGCCGCTAGCGCGGCCCGGTGCGTCGGCGACCTAGACCCTAATCGTCGTCGTCTTCATCTTCGGGCTCGTCATCATCCTCGTCATGGTGCTTGGGCCCGGCCTTGTCATCTTCGTGATGGCCGCCCTTGCGCATGCGGCGGTGGCGCGGGCGGTCGTCATCGTCGTCCCCGCCGTGCCGCCGGCGCTCCCAGCTCCCGCGCGCGCGGTGCATGCCGCGCTCCAAGGCGAGGATCATCTTGGCGCGCTGGGTCGGCGAGAGCGTCGCCTCGGCCTTTTGCTTCGCCGACTCGACCGCCTCGTGCAGCGACTTGCGCAGCGCGGTCATCTCTTCCAAAGTCTTCTTGATCTCGTCGTCGACCGCCTTCGACTTCACCTGCTCCTTGAGCTTCTTCTGCGCGGCCTTGTACTTCTCCATGATGGGCTTGGCCGCTTCCTTGCCCGCCGTCTGCGCCTCGTGGAATTTCTTGGTCTGCTCCTCGGTGAGCCCGAAGCGCTTCATCCAGCGCTCCGCGCGACCGTGGTGCTCGCCCTTCTCCCCGTGCTCCTTCTCGTCTTCGTCGCGCTGCGCGCGCGCCGGCGCGCCGGCGGCCGAGACCAGGAGCAAGGCGGCGGCGATCAGCCAAAGTCGTCTCATGAAATCCTCCGAAAGCCTATTGAGGCGTCCAGCGCGGCGCCGCGGTGAAGAGGCCGTCCACGACGCCGGTACGATACAGTACATAGCACCCGAACAGGAAACTGACAAGCCCCGTCCCGTAGCCGAGCCCGCGCTCGAACTCGGACCACCGGCGCGCGAGGGTGAGCATCGCGAGTTCCATGAGCGCGCTAAGGACCAGCATCCCGGCCAGCGTCCCGACGCCGAACACCGCGAGATAGCCGAGCGCGAGCCGCGGCTCCGGGATCGTCGCGAGGACGAGGAGCGCCACCGCCGCCGACCCCGCGAGGCCGTGGACCAAGCCCACCGCCGCCGAGCGCGCGAGCTGGAAGGCCCCCGTGTCGCCGATCATCCGGCGCAGCCACTCGAGCCGCGCCTCGCGAAGATGGGCGTGGGAGTGCGCGTGCCCGCGCCCCGCCGCATGCGGGTGCGACGCCTCGAGCAGCTCGTGCCGGTGCTCCGGATCGTCGTGGGAATGCGGGTGCGCGTGCCGCGGCACGCCCCACGATCCCATCCGCAGCCCGCCGAGATTGAGAAAACCTAGGAGGACGAGCACGACGCCCACGCAGAACTCCATCCCGAGCCCGACGCGCGGCGGGATCGTGACGTGGAACGCGATGATCGCCGCCCCGACCGCGAAGACGGTGACCGTGTGCCCGAGCCCCCAGAAGGCGCCGAGTAGCCACGACGCCCCGAAGCGCTTGTTGCGCGCGACCAAGGTCGACACCGCCACCACGTGGTCCGCGTCGCCCGCGTGCCGCATCCCGAGCCAAAACCCGAGCGCCAACGTATACCCCAACTCAGTCATGAGCGGGCATTATCTCAAAACGGACCGAGAACGGATAGTACGGTCGAGCGCGGGGTCGCGGCACTCACGGCAGGTTCACCGCGACGAGCGCGAGGATCCCGAGGAACACGACGCACACCATCAGCATGTCCCCCAGCACGCCGCGCACCTTGGTCTGCGCGACGTAGTCCTTCTCCCGGTGGACCGCCTCCGGCGAGTCGTTTCCGCGCCATGCGTCCAGCGCGCGAGAGAGCCGGCCGGCCGCGTAACGCACCTGCGCGTCCGGGTCTTTCGACGCTCTCTCCGAGAATTTCTTGAGATGAGCAAACAGCCTCTTGTCCGAGTCCCTCTTCTCGAAAACGTGCTTGGGCAGCACCCCGTCCAGGATCGCGGCGCGCGTCGTCGTCGAAACCGTCGGGCCGAAGTGCCTCATCAGGCGCTCGACGTCGCGCCCGTCGCTCGGAAAGCGGGTATCGTGCACGCGCCGCACGAGCGCCATGGCGCGGGCGTCCTCCGAGTCCTCCACCTCCATTTGAGCGGCGGCGCCGAAGGGCAGAAGCAGCGAAAGCGCCGCCGTGATGAGATGCATATGGGCGCATTGTATCATGCCGCCTTTGAGTGTAGAGGCCTCAGGGAATGAAGCGGGGAGGCCGCGGAGGGTCTTCTCGCTCGCGAAGAGGACGCTCAAGTCGCTCGGGTCGGCGCTCGGCATCACGTCCTGGTTCATCTCATACCCTTCCACCTGAATGCCGTGCTTTCCGTTAGGCCGTTGCCGTTCTGTTACCCCCCTGTTGCCGTTTAGGTGCTACGGTTCAAGAACGCCGCCAGGGGAGGTTCACCATGTGGAACTCGGCTACGCTGAAGCTCGGCCTCGTGTCGGCGTCCTCGGTCGCGCTGGCCTCCCTCGCCCCCGTCGGTCCGCGGCCCGCCGCGGAGTGGACGCCCAGCCTCGCGGCCCGCGCCCCCATCGCGGACACAACGGTCCCCTCGGGCGCGTCCCTCACCTTGTCGCCGGCGAAGTTTGGTCCCGCGCCGGCCGCGCCGCCCAAGCTCGCCCCCGCGCCGGCCGTCCCGGTCTCGCCGCCCGTTCGCGTCCCGCGCCGCGTCGTGCCCCCTACTATTGAGGAAGCCCCGCCGCGCGCTCCGGTCGAGACGCGCACCGAGGCCGACGAGACCGCGGCCGAAGAAGCGCTCTACCAGAACCTGCGGCGCTCCTTCGCGCGCGTGTACTCCCCCGACTCCCGGGGGAACCTCCGGCGCGTCATGCCGCGCCCGAAAGGCCACGTGGGGCCCTACGTCGTCTCGAGCGAGTTCTACCGCAATCCCGCCGCGCCCCTCGGCGAGCGCAACGTCAGCGTCACCAATTACTCCGACGGCTCGAAGGTCGTCCGGCTCGCCTCGCCGCTCGTCTTCGATCTGAGCGGCCAAGGCCTTAAGACGAAGGCGCGCCGGACCGTCTTCGACATCAAGGGGAACGGGACGCCGTTCGTCGTCGACGACCTCGCGGACCACGTCGGCCTCCTCGTCTTCGACCCGCAGGGCCGGGGCGTCTCCGGCGAAAGCGGTCTCGCCCTGTTCGGGGACCGGACGGACTTAGACGGCAGCGGGACGCCCGACGGCTTCCACGACGGCTTCGACGCGCTGCGCGCGTTCGCGGAGCGCGCCGCGGCCGCCGGCGTGATCGGCCGCGCCGCCGTCGACCGGCGGCGGCTGGACGCCCGCGACTTGGAAAAGCTCGAGGCGGCCTACGGCCTGCGCATGAAGGTCGGCGGCTTGCACGGCCGCACGCTCTCTCTGCGCGAGGCCGGCGTGGACTCCATCGACCTCCCCGGCCGCACGCCCGAGCACGTCCCGAACTTCGACGGGCGCGGCAACGACATCACGCTCCAGGACGGAGCGCTGTTTCGCCGCGCGGACGGCAGCCTGGGCACGTACGCGGACCTCTGGTTCCGCTGCGCGCCCGCGCCGCTCGCCGGCAGGACCCTCGGCCCCGCGGCCTCCGCGGGCGCGCCGGCTCGCTGAGCATGGCGCGGTTCCTCCGGACGCTCGGGGGCCTATGGCTCGCGGCCGCGGCCTCCGCGGCGGACACGGGCCCGCCTCTCCTGCCCACGCTCGGCCGCGTCACCGGCAAGGTCTACGTCCACTTCGCCTTCCAGCCCGAGACGGAGTACATCGAAGCCGTCGAAGGCGCTCCGCTGGAGGAGGGCGACGAGATCCGCACCGACGCGAGCGGCGCCTCCGCCGAGATCATCCTGGGCCGCGGCGCCGTCCTCGAACTCGGCCCGGCATCCGCGCTGACGCTCCATTCTCTCGGCAACAACGATAAGGAACTCCACCTCCACACGGGCTCGGCGGTCGGCGTCCTCTCCGGCCTGCCGCGGAGCGTCCGCTTCGAGGTCCACACGCCCCTCGCCGTCGAGACGACCTCCGGCGCCGAGTTCGGGATCGTCCTCTCGCCCGAGCGCGCCGTCATCGGCGTCTTCGACCAAGGCCGGGCCGAGACGTTCACCCGAGGCTCGGAGGACCGCCGGACGCTCTCGGGCCGCAAGGAGATCGTCGTCAAGGAAAGCGGCGACACCTCCCCCGCCGGCCCCCTCGCGGCCCTTCTCCCCCTGCAGGTCTCCCTCGAGCGCGCCCGCTCCTGGACGAGGTACCGCGCGGCGGCCTGGCGCCCGTTGCCCGAATACTCGCGCGACGAGCTGCGCCGCCGCCTGCTCGACGAAGTGCCCAAGGCCGCCCCCAACCGCCGCGGCGTCGTCACGGTGATCGGCGGCGCGGTCCGGGGCGGCCGCTACCCCTCGCACGGCGAACGGGCCGAGGCCGCCCCCGCGGAGCGTTTGGTCTTCAATCTGCCTCCCGTGCGCCCCCGGGTCGTGCGTCCCGATCCGACGCCGCGTCCGACGCGTCGGGGCCGCCGCTGAAAACGGGCGGCGGCGCGGAACGCCGTCTACTTTCTAAACAGCGCCAGTATGAAATCCTCGAGCCGTTTCGCGTTCACCCCGACCCCCACCTCGACCTCCCGTCCGTTCGGGTCCTCGACGGTGCGCCCCTGCGACGGGCCCTCGGTCACCACCCGCAGGCGCATCGTTTCGGTCTTGAGCATGGTAGGATCGAGCAGCGCCGCGGCCGCGAGGGTGTCCCAGAAGAAGTACTGCTCGTGGTAGTCCGCGTTCTCGACGTGGCGGCGCGCGACGTCCCAGAGCGACAGGGCGAGGCGGCTCACGCGGTGCGAGCTCTGCGCCCGCAGGCGCTGCAGGAAGTCCGCCGTCACGGGAACGCGGTTCGTCGCGTCCAAGGAGACGAGCGTGATCGGCACGCCCGAGGCGAAGACGGCCGCCGCCGCGGCGGGGTTGTTGTAGAAGTTCCACTCGGCGGTCCCGTCGTGCCCCGCCTCGCGCACGTTGCCGCGCACGCGCACCGCGCCCCCCATCGCCCACACGCGCTCCACGCTCCGCGCGATCGAGGGCTTGACCGCGATGGCCTCGGCCAGGTTCGTCAGCGGCCCCGTCGCGAGGACGCGCGTGCCGCTCGCCTGCTGCAGCACGCGGGCCAACAGCTGGAAGGCGGGCTCGGGCGCCACCGCGGGCGCGGCGGCTCGTCCCTCCCGCGCCGCCTCACGCGGCGCGGCCGGCATCGTCTCGACCACCCGGCGCGAGTCCTCGCGCCACGGCTCGGGGAAGGGGTTTTTGCCCGCGTTGGTCCCGCCGGCGAGCGCGAGTCCTCCCACGCCCATGAACTCGGCCAGGCGCCCCGCCGAGTCGAGCCCGGCGTCCGGGTAGCAGTCGCCCGGGCAGACGGTCGAGGCGAGCAGACGGACCTCTTGGCGGCACAGAAGCATCAGCATCGCGAGCAAGTCGTCGACGTGCGCATCGTGGTCGTGCAGGACGTCCATAAGCGCCCCCCCGGGTCCCAGGCCCGAAAGACCCAGGTTCCAGTTTAACAATCTTTTAATCCAATCGTAACGCCCTTTCAACCCCCGCCTGCCAGACTATCCTTAAGATGAAATCGGGGTCAGACATTAAGTTGCGGAAGTTGTTCGGACTCGGAACTTCCAGAACTTCATGTCTGACCCTGATGCTGGCAGCGGCGCTGGCGGCGGCGGTGCCGGGGTGGGGCGAGGGGACGCGCTACGTGGCAGAGGATTCGGGCGCGTTCGCCTCCACCGGGCGCTTCGTCGAAATGGCCGACCGCTACGGGTGGAAATCCTATGAGATCTCCTTCGCCTTCGAGCTGGACCGGAACGCCGGCGCGATCGCCGGCGCCGCGACCTTGGACGTCACGATCCGAAAGCTCGACGGTGGGTCGTGGTCCTACCGCTGCAAGCAATCCCGCGGCGAGCTGCGCGGGCGCGTCTACCAGATGTACGGCCGCGGCACTTCCGTCCTCGCCGAGTGCGCCATCCCGCCCAAAGCCTTCGCCGGCGCCGTCGGCGTCGACTGGGACATGGTCGGCAAGCCGACGTTGGTTTTCCAAGCTCTGGTCAAGGGCGCGGCGGTCGAGCCCGGAAATCAAAAGGGATTCTACGTCCTGCCGGGCAATCACGTGGAGGGCCACGAGATGAACCAGTACGTGACCCCGACCGCCGACCCGACCAACTTGAGCGTCCTCTTCGCGAGCGAGCGCGGCCTGCGCGGGCTCGTCGGGCCGACGGCCGCCCCGCGGTTCATCCCCTAGCCGCGCAAGCCGTAGAGGTACCCTCCGTTTCTTTGTAGAATTCCCTATTCCCGTACGGAGGCCCCATGACCACCGCCGTCGAAGCCAAGCCGTTGCGCATCAACGATATCGCGCCGGATTTCACCGCCGACTCGACCGAAGGCCAGATCCAGTTCTACACCTGGGCCGCGAAGAGCTGGGTCGTCTTCTTCTCGCATCCCAAGGACTTCACGCCCGTCTGCACGACCGAGCTCGGCGAGGTCGCCAAGAAGTCGCCCGAGTGGGCCAAGCGCAACACGAAGGTCCTCGCGCTCAGCGTCGATGGCGTGGAAGAGCACAAGAAGTGGACCAAGGACATCAACGAGACGCAGAACTGCACGGTGAACTACCCGATCCTGGGCGGCCCCACCGCCAAGGAGACGGCGCTGCTCTATGGGATGATCCACCCGAACGCGTCCGACACCTTCACCGTCCGCACGGTCTTCTTCATCGACCCGAACCATAAGGTCCGCGCGATGATCACCTATCCCGCCCCCACCGGCCGCAGCTTCGACGAGGTCCTGCGCGTGCTCGACGCCCTGCAGCTCACCGACAAGGCGAGCGTCGCGACGCCGGTCAACTGGCAGAAGGGCGGCGACTGCATCGTGCTCCCGTCGATCAGCGACGAGGACGCGAAGAAGAAATTCCCGAAGGGGTTCAAGACGCTGCGCCCGTACCTCCGCGTCACGCCGCAGCCCGAAGTCTAAACGCCGCCTGAAATAGCCCCTCACCCCTTGGCGCGTAGGGCGCCAGGGGTGAGGGCATCCTCACGCCCCCAAGCTCGCCCGCAGATCCTTCATCAAGAGCATGAGCTCGCCTTCGGTGCCAGGTTTTCACAAGTTCTCCTAACTCGCCTAACTTTTCAACAAACCGAACCGCAGCAAGATTCGGGTGGGCGCGGCGGTTTCTTGGTATTATTATGGAGGGCATGAACGATTACTCCCGCATCGAACGAGTCATCCGCCACCTGGACGCGCACCACCGAACGCAGCCCTCGCTCGCCGACCTCGCCCGCGTCGCCGACGTCAGCGAGTTCCACTTCCATCGCCTCTTCTCGCGCTGGGCGGGCATCACGCCGAAGGGATTTCTGAAGGCGCTCACCTCCGCGCACGCCAAGGAACTGCTCAAGAGCTCCCGCAGCGTCTTGGACGCGGCGCTCGACGCGGGCCTATCTGGCCCCGGCCGCCTGCACGACCTCCTCGTCACCGTCGACGGCGTCACGCCCGGCGAGATCAAGGCGTCCGGCGCGGGCCTCGAGATCCACTACGGCGTCCATCCGACGCCCTTCGGCCCGTGCCTCATCGCCGCGACGCCGCGAGGCGTCTGCCACCTGTCGTTTATAGAGGAAGAAGCGCGAGCCGTCCGCGCCCTACGCCGCGAATGGCCCGCCGCCCGCATCGTCAAAGCGCAGGACGCAACCGCGAAGATCGTCCGCCGCGCGTTCCGCACCTCGGCGGACCCGTCCGCACCCATCCGCACTTACCTCATCGGCTCTCCGTTTCAGCTGAAAGTCTGGCAAGCCCTCCTCCGCGTCCCCCCGGGCCGCGTCGCCTCCTACGGCGACGTCGCCCGCCTCGTCGGCTCGCCCGACGCCTCGCGCGCCGTCGGCACCGCCCTCGCGACGAACCGCGTCGCCTACCTCATCCCCTGCCACCGCGTCATCCGCGAGACCGGCGTCTTCGGAGAGTACCGCTGGGGCGCACCGAGGAAACGCGCCATCCTAGCCTGGGAATCACGCTAGATGGAGACGCGCGACGTCTCCGACCTAGTCATCCTAGCCGCCCTCTGGGGCGGCTCTTTCTTGTTCATGCGCGTCGCCGCCCCCGAGTTCGGCCCTCTCGCTCTCATCGAGCTCCGCGTCCTGATCGCCGCCCTCTTCCTAGCCCCGATCCTGATCCGCTCGCGCTCCGCTTTGCGCCCCTACCTCGGCCGCATGTTCGTGCTGGGCGCCGTCAACTCCGCCCTCCCCTTCGCCCTCTTCGCCTACGCGACGCTCAGCGTCACCGCCGGATTTGCCGCCATCCTCAACTCGACCGCCCCGTTCTTCACCGCCTTGGTCGCGTGGGTGTGGCTCAAGCAGCGGCTCACCTCTCGCCAGGTCGTCGGCCTGCTGATCGGTTTCGTCGGCGTGCTCACGCTCGTTTGGGACAAGGCGTCGTTTAAACCCGGCGGCAGCGGCCTCGCGATCCTCGCGTGCCTCGCCGCGTCCTTTCTCTACGGCCTCTCGGCCAATTACATCAAGACCCGCCTGCCCGAGGTGAAGCCGCTCGATATCGCCGCCGGGACGCAGGCCGGGGCCGCACTGTTTCTCCTCCCCTTCGCCCTGTGGGCCGCCCCCGCCGTCATGCCGAGCCTGAAAGCGTGGCTCACCACCGCCGCCCTCGGCGTGCTCTGCACCGGCGTCGCCTACATGCTCTACTTCCGCCTCATCGCGAGCGCCGGCCCCACCCGCGCGATCGCGGTCACCTTCCTCATCCCCGTTTTCGGCATGCTCTGGGGCGCGCTCTTCTTAAAGGAAGCCGTGACGCTCACCATGGCCATCGGCACCGCGATCATCCTCCTCGGCACCTCCCTCACCACCGGCCTCCTCGGTCGCCGTCCTCCCGCTCCCGCGTAGCGTTCAGACTCTTTTCAGCCTCCGTCCAGGCGTATTTCCGTCCGCTCCCGCATACTGGCGGGAGATGAAAGCTTTAGCCCTCGCCGCCCTCGTCCTCGTCTCGGCCGCCGCGCACGCCTCGCTCCCCGCGCGCTTCGACGAGCGCCTCGAGCTCCCGAACGTCCTGCGCCTGCATCCGGAATCGAACCCAGGCGAGATGGGCGGCAGCCTCGACGACGTCCTATACGGCGGCCAGGAGATCGCCCCGGGCGATCCGCTGCGCCTGCACGCGGCCCGCCTCGTCACATGGGACGCCGAGGGCGACCCGCACGGCTGCTCCGCCTTCCTCGTAGCGCCAGACGCCGCGCTCACCGCCGCGCATTGCGTCAGAACGCGCGGCAAGGGCGAACTCCGCATCCACGCGGGCAAGGGCGAGCCGCTACGTCTTGAGATCGCCAAGATCATCCCCCACCCCAGGTTCCGCGACGCGAAGTCGGTCCAGCCTTACGACATCGCGGTGCTCCGCCTCGCCAAGAAGGCGCCCTTCGCGCTTCCCTTCACGATCGACCTCCCCGGCCGCGGCGACGTCGATCTCCGCGGCGCCTTCGTCCTGACCGGCTCGGGCGGGCCGACGAAGAGCCGCAAACCCCAGGTGCTCCACCTCGACGCCGCGCGCGACAAGGGGCGCGTCGCGATCGTCAACCGCGCCTCCGGCAGCGACAAGCTCGAGTTCACGGGCTTCGTCAAAGGCAACACCTGCCCCGGCGACTCGGGCGGCGCCACGCTCCAGCGCAAAGGCGCGGGCTTCTACCTCGTGTCCGTCCATAGCGGCGGCCGCTCCTGCGGCGCCAAAGGCGGCGGACGGTTCGTCCAAGAGTTCGTCCCCACGCAGCTCGAGTTCCTGCGATCGGCGCTCAAATGAACGTAAAGGAGAATCACCCCATGCACCGAACGTTGACGCTCGCACTCGTCGCGGCCTTCGTCGCCGCGGCAAGCGCCGCATCCGCCCATCCGCGGCCCGAGGAAGCTGGGCTTCCGGGGTCGCACGCGCCCAATCGGGCAGAGAAAGTCCATCTCGCGCCGCGCCAAGGCTCGTGCGCCGACGCGCCGGGCGACGCCGCCCGCCGCGCGCCGGACGCCCCCATCCCGGCGGACCGAGCCGATGCCCAGGTTCCGCGCTGCCGCGCGCTGGACGCGAAGGACCCGCTCCCCGCGGGCGAGTTCGGGTGGAAGGGCGGCGCGCGCGTCGCCCCGCGCTCGAACGGGGGCCTCGACCCGGAAGCCTCCCGCCTCCTCAATCAAGCCGCGAACGGCGCGATCCGCCTCACCTTGGACGGCAAGCCCTTCGGCGGCTCGAGGACGGGCGACCTCCCGCGCGAGGGCGTGCCGGTCCAAACCCGCCCGCAAGTCCTGCCCCCGGACGGCGTACCGACCATCGGCCGCATCGTCTGCGAGAACGTCATGATCGGCTGTCCGCCGCGCGACTGGGACGAGCCGCGCCCCGCCTGCGACCCCGTCATCATCCGCCGCTGCCGCATCGTGAAGGACTAGCCGCGAAAGGACCGCCCGCGCCTCATTCTCCGCTCTCCCGCGCGAGCGGGAGAGGCCCCCCTCTAATTTGGTAGAATGTACTCCTCATTGCGGGATGGTGAAATGGTATCACGGGTGGCTCTGAACCACTTATTCTAGGTTCGAATCCTAGTCCCGCAGCCAATCTCGACGTGAAAGGAGCCCTTCCAACGGAAGGGCTCTTTTCTTGGCAGCCGACGGCAATCGACTAGGGCTCGAACACCGGCTAAGACGTTCGGTCATGATAACGCCATATAGGCGTCTAGGTTCGACTCTTTGGAAAGTGGGCCCTTGGTGCTACACTGGAAGCGCCAGTGGAGGGGCCGATGGAAGCGCCAACGAAGCGTTCGCGCATGCGGCGATTAAGGGGCTGGATTTCCTCTCGATTTGCTCGATTCCCGGGCGCCCCCGCGCACCCACCCGAAGTGCGGTCCAATAGCCGACGGTCAGGAGGTTGGTTTTCCTTCCGGTTGTCGGACAAATCCAAAGGCGGCCACCACCGGACCTTCCGTGGTGCCCCGGATTTCTACCGTTTGGCGGTCGAAAGCCTAAACGAGTATGCCCTCATCACGATGGATAAGACTCGCGTGATCAGCAGCTGGAGCGGGCCCGCGGCCAGGATGTTCGGCTATACCGAAGCCGAGATCATCGGCCAGAACGTCACCATGCTGTTCACTCCCGAAGACATCGCGAAAGGAATCGACAAGCAAGAGTTCGTCGAGGCGCTCAAAAAAGGCAGGCAAGACGATGAACGCTGGCATGTCTGCAAGGATGGCAGGCGCCTTTGGTGCTATGGGCTATCCTTTCCCTTAAAGGACGAGAGCGGTGACGTGCGAGGCTTCGTAAAGCTGATCCGCGACGACACCATCCGCAAGAACAAGGACGAGTTGTTGCGCGATAACGAGGAACGCCTGCGCCTGGCGGGAGATTCCACTGGACTCGGCACTTGGGATTATGACGTCGCCAAGCAGACCTTGACGCTTTCAAAACGCGCCGTGGAGCTCTTTGATCTCGGGAATGAGGCGAAATCCGTCGGCCTCGAGCAGTTCCTACAGGTAGTCGATCCCGAAGACCGTCCGACAGTCGTTGAAAAATTGGAGCATTGCCTAGCCATCGACTCGCGGTGCTACGAGGATATGGAATTTCGAATCCCGATGCGCTCCGGCGATATCCGATGGGTCTTAACGAAAGCGGCGGCTTTCGTTGATGGTCCCGGACGGCAGCAGGCCCAGCCGGATCGACTCATCGGGACCGTCATCGACGTCACGGAACGCCGACGGAAACGAATCGAGGCTCTAGACGTCAAACAAGAACTCGAGACCAAGGTCAAGGATAGAACTTCGCAGTTGATGGATGCCAATAAGGAGCTGGAGACCTTCGCCTATTCCGCTTCACATGACCTGCGGGCCCCATTGAGGAAGATCGCGGCGTTCAGCCATGCGGTCATCAAGAGCGCGGAAGGAAAGCTCAATGCGGAGGAGCAAGGCTATCTCGCCACTATCCGGGAAGCTGCCGGCAAGATGCAGGGCTTGATCGACGACCAGCTTAGACTGGCGCAAGTCACGCGCAAGCCAATGGCCATTGCCGATTGCGATCTCAGCAAGATCGCGCGAGCTGCCATCGATGAGCTGCAAAAGAGCGAGCCTGAACGGAGGGTGGAGATCGTGATCGCCGGAGACGCTAGGGCGCGCGGCGATTGCGAACTTCTCGCCATTGCTCTTGGGAATCTTTTTGCTAACGCTTGGAAGTTCACGGGCAAGCATCCGACGGCGCGCATCGAGTTCGGAGTAACGACGATCGGAAATGATCCGGTCTATTTTGTTCGAGACGACGGTGCCGGGTTCGACATGCAGTTTGCTCATAAGTTGTTTGGAACGTTCCAGCGGCTCCATCCCGAGGAAGAATTTCCCGGCACGGGTGTCGGCCTAGGCCTGGTTGAGCGAATCATACATCGCCATAACGGACGGGTCTGGGCCAAGGGCGGCGTTGAAAAGGGCGCCACATTCTTCTTCACGCTCAACACCGAAGCATGAGCCAGAACCTGCTTTTCGTCGATGACGACAGCGGAGACGTCCAGCTGACTTTGCTGGGCTTTCGCCTTCAGAAATTCGAGCCGCAAGTCGTCGTGGCTAAGGACGGCAAGGAAGCCCTCGACATCCTGATCTCCGACTGCGAGGCCTCGCGTCCGCTTCCATTGGCGATCCTGACAGACATCAAGATGCCGCGAATGGACGGACTCGAGCTTCTTCGCCGGGTTAAGGGCGAGCCGCGCCTGAGAGCGATTCCAATCGCAATTCTTACCTCATCCGACCACGAGGCTGACAGGAAAGAGGCTCTGGGACTCGGAGCCAACTGCTATTTTATGAAGCCGTCCGACCTAGATGCTTATGCCGAGATCGTGAGCAGGATTAGGGCGATGATGGAAACTGGCTCGGAGCGCGAGGCGGTGAAGGACAGCAGCCATCCCAGTCGTTAGAAACGCGCGACGATCTCTAGTCGTCCTCGGTGGACCTTCACCAGCCCGATGGGAAATCGATCTCTGACTGCCCGGCTAGATGTTCGGTGGGCGTCAAAGTCCCGCAGCCAATTTCCAGATTCGTTCCCACGGAGCAGGGACCCCTAAGGGTTTGGTAAGCGGGAACGATTCTTAATTGTTCCTGTTTTAGGTTCGAGCAGACTGGGTTGGAAGAATTCGAGTCACGGATTAATAAGTTACCATGCTCCCATCGCCGACCGAGGCGACTTTTCCGTCCCTGCCGAAAGAAACCACGAAGACGTACTCCGTCTCTTGGAAGATATGGAAGTCGGCGTGAATCTCCGCTTTAAGGACCATTGTCTTTCCCATGGCTTTGATCCTGGCGTTCAGCGCCTCGGGAAAGCTGCCGAGAACGTTGGGTTCGCTGCGGTGCCCCGTGCAGTCTCTTTCGTGCAGCGGCTTGCCGATCGACGTGACAGGCCCTATGGTAATGGCGGGGTTATCCGTGTAGTCGCCCTCGTGCCGCAGCTTGCGCGCGGCGCACGCGGCGTCCTCAGCGGCAGTGAGGGCCTCGAGCACGAAGTAGTGCCGGCTGAATAGGCGGTGGGCGTCTTGGTCGGGGTGCTCCAGAATCTCGACGACCTCGGCCGGCGTCATTCCGGTCTTGATCCTCTTGCGGACCGCCTCGGCCCTCCGAGTGGGGCGGCCTACGAACGGGAAGATTGCAATCCAGCCGACCAGGTAGAGGGAGGCGATGACGCCCACGACCTTCAGGATGGTCCGCATTATTTAAGGGTAGCTCCGAAGCCCGAACTTGTAAAGTCCGTCTGTTCCCGGAGCCAGGTTCTGATATTGTCGGTTTCGGGCAGCCAATCTCGACCCTGACTCACAACGAACACAAGCCCTCCGAAAGGAGGGCTTCTTCGTCCTGATCTGAAATGGGATAATGCCGCATGCGAGATCCCTTCGCGTACAACCGGGAGGCTTGGAATCGCCAGGCGGAAGCGGGAAATCCGTGGACCGTCCCGGTCAATTCAGGGTGTCTAGACGCAGCGCGAAGAGGCGACTGGTCCGTAGTTCTGACGCCGACGAAGCCAGTGCCCCGCTCGTGGTTTGGAAGCCTCGGTGGAGCGCGGGTTTTGGGATTGGCTAGTGGCGGCGGCCAGCAAGGCCCCGTGCTAGCCGCCGCTGGTGCTCGTGTCGTCGTGCTGGACGCCTCGCCGATCCAGTTAGAGCGAGACCGCACCCTCGCTGTTCAGGAAAGACTAGATCTCAACGTCGAGGAGGGCGACATGCGCGACCTTTCTCGATTTCCATCTGAGTCGTTCGATCTTGTCTTTCATCCAGTCTCAAACTGCTTCATCCCCGATCCGCGCCCCGTCTGGCGTGAAGTGGCACGCATCTTGAAGCCGGGAGGGGCCTTGCTTGCGGGGTTCTGCCTACCTGTACTATGGTTGGTGGATCCGGAAAAGGACGACAAAGGCGAAGCAGCCGTACGATTCCACGTGCCCTACTCGGACGAAGAGCAGTTATCGTCCGAGGAACTCGCACGGCTCAAGACGAAGGGCGAGCCGCTTTCTTTCGGGCACACCCTTGAGGTCCAGTTGTCCGGTCAACTTGAGGCGGGGCTTGTCATCGTCGGCTTCTACGAGGACTCCTGGCCGCCGGGACGCAGTGCCATTGGCGACCGGATCGCCTGTTTCGCCGCGACTCGCGCAGTCAAAAACTTTTAACGATTTCCCAGCGTCCACGATGGACTTTGACCAACGCGATAGCGAAGTGGTCTCTGACGCAGGATAGATGTGTTCGTTGAGCGTCAAGGTCCGGCAGCCAATCTCGACCTGAAAGGAGCCCTTCCGATGGAAGGGCTTTTTTTCTTGCCTCCAGACGGTGATCGACTAGGACTCGAACACTGGGACGCGGCGGTCGCTCCGGCAGCGGACTGCGATCCTATCTATCGGTGGACGCGGGGCTTTCGCGTTGTTCGCGGGCGCAAATCATGACGCAAGCGTTGCGCAAGCGTCGCGTCGGCGTCATACGGAATTGAGATAATCCGGACCGCGGTGGCGCCATGAAAAAAATGCCCGTCCTGTTCATCGGCCATGGAAGCCCGATGCACGCGCTGCACGACAACGATTACACACGCACCTTGGGCCGGCTGGGTCGGGAGATCGAACGGCCCAAGGCCGTCGTCTGCGTGTCGGCGCACTGGCTGACCGAGGGAACCTGGGCGACGCATATGCCCAAGCCCAAGACCATCCACGATTTCGGCGGCTTCCCTAAGGAGCTCTTCGAGATCCAGTATTCCGCGCCCGGAAGCCCCGAAACCGCGGAGCTGGTGCGGGAGACCGTGGATGAGCCGCAGGTTCGACTCGATGACGAGTTGTGGGGCCTCGATCATGGGGCCTGGGCGGTGCTTAGGCACATGTATCCCGCCGCCGACGTGCCGGTCGTCCAGCTCAGCGTCTATTTCGAGCAGCCGGGAGCCTATCACCTGGCGCTCGGCCGCCGATTGGCGCCGCTGCGGGAACGGGGGATCTTGGTCGTCGGCAGCGGCAACGTCGTCCACAACCTGCCGATGATCAAATGGTCGGCGCATCCAGAGCCTTACGACTGGAATGTCGAGTTCGATGCCTTTGTGAAGACCAAGACGGAGGAAGGCGACGCCGAGGCCCTCGCCGGGGATTCGCGCGGTATGCCGGGCGGCGCGCTCAGCGTGCCGACGCCGGATCACTGGTATCCCTACCTCTACGCTCTGGGAGCGGCCGACGGCGACCGGGTGCGCTGGGAGTATGAAGGCCTCGAGAATGCCTCGATCTCGATGCGCTGCGCGAGCTTTGGACTCAAATAAAGACGGAAAAGGAGAATCGCAATGAACAAGAAAACAGTGGCCGTATCGCTGGCGGTCGCTGCCGCTGGCGCGATCATGGCCCTCGGCTCGCTTTCGAGTGCCGAGGCCAAGGATAAGAAGATCGGAGTGGCGGAGCGAATCCAGACGTTCGATACGCTCGACTTCGACGTGTTCTCGAACCAGAAGTGGGACCGGCTCCACGAGAGCCACACCGATGACGTCACCGTCGTCTGGCCGGACGGACATGAGACGAAGGGAATCCAGAAGCACATCGACGACCTCAAGTTCATGTTCACCTACGCCCCGGACACCGCCATCAAGACGCACCCCGTCAAGTTCGGCAGCGGCGAATGGACGGCGGTCATCGGCGTCATGACCGGAACCTTCAGCAAACCCATGGTGACGGCGGACGGCAAGACGATCCAGCCTACGGGCAAGAGCTTCATCCTGCCGATGGCGACCCTCGCGCATTGGAAGGACGGCAAGTTCGACAAGGAGTACCTGTTCTGGGACAACCAGCACTACATGAATCAGATCATGGCCGAGGCGAAACCGTGAAAATAAAAGCCGCCGTCGTCCGCGAACTGAAGTCGCCGTTGACGATCGAGACGCTCGAGCTCGACGAGCCCCGGCCCAACGAAGCGCGCGTGCGCCTCGTGGCCACGGGCGTATGCCATACGGATGCGGTCGTCCGCGACGGGGTCTACCCGATGCCGCTTCCGGCGGTTCTTGGGCACGAGGGAGCAGGCGTGGTCGAGCAGGTCGGTTCGGAGGTCCGCTCCGTCAAGCAGGGTGACCACGTCATCATGTCGGCGGCGTATTGCACGCACTGCGTCCAGTGCCGCTCGGGGCAGGTCGCATACTGCGAGAACCTGTTTGCCGAGGATTTCGGCGGCCGGCGGACGAGCGACGGCACGACCGCGCTCAAGTCCGCCGACGGCCGGATCTATTCCTCGCATTTCTTCGGCCAGTCGGCCTTCGCGACGCACGCCAACGTTGTCGAGAGCGCGCTCATCCCGGTGCCGGCGGACGTGCCGCTGGACGCCGTCGCCTTCCTCGGCTGCGGCATGCAGACCGGAGCGGGGGCGATCCTGAACGAGTTGCGCCCGCGCGCAGGCTCCTCCGTCGCCGTGTCCGGGTCGGGCGCGGTCGGCCTGGCGGCCGTGATGGCCGCGCGCGTCGCGGGCGCTACGACCATCGTGGCCATCGACGTCCACGACTCCCGTTTGGAGTTGGCAAAGCAGTTGGGCGCCACGCACACGGTCAACGCCAAATCCTCGGACACGGTCAAGGAGCTACAGCGTTTCACGGGCGGCAAGGGCGTCGATCATATCCTGGACACCACTGCGGCGCCCAAGGTGCTGACGAATCTCGCGACGGCGCTCGGCATTCGCGGCGTTCTGGCCCTCGTCGGTGCCGCGCGGCCGGGCACGGAGGTTCCGTTCGAAATCGGGGCCTCGCTCGTGCGGGGCTGGACGTTCAAGACGATCGTCCAGGGCAGTTCCGTCCCGCAGGACTTCATCCCCCGCCTCGTGGCCCTGTGGCGGCAGGGCCGGTTCTCCGTCGAGAAGCTCGCGAAGCAATACAAACTCGAAGACATCAACAAGGCGTTCGAGGACTCGGCCTCGGGCGCCACGGTCAAGCCGGTCATCGTGTTCTAGGAGACCCCATGGGAAAAACTTACGACGTCGCCGTGATCGTCGGCAGCCTGCGGAAGGATTCAATCAACCGGAAGGTGGCGAACGCGCTCAGCGAACTGGCGCCCGCCGGACTCAAGCTCGCCGTCGTCGAGATCGGCCAACTGTCCATGTACAATCAAGATCTCGATGATAACCCTCCGGCAGCCTGGACGGAGTTTCGCGCCCGTATCAAGGCGGCCGATGCGGTCCTCTTCGTGACGCCCGAGTACAATCGCTCGGTGCCGGCCGCGCTGAAGAACGCGATCGACGTCGGCTCCAGGCCGTATGGCAAGAGCGCGTGGAACGGCAAGCCAGGAGCCGTCGTCTCCGCCTCGCCCGGCGCTGTCGGCGGATTCGGAGCCAACCACCACTTGCGCCAGTCGCTCGTATTCCTAAACGTCCCCGCGATGGCGCAGCCGGAAGTCTATATCGGCGGAGCCGACAAACTCTTTGACGAGAGCGGCAAGCTCGTCAACGAAGGAACGCGAAAGTTCCTGCAAGGATTCATGAATGCTTATGGCGCGTGGGTTGAGGCAAACCTCAGAGCATGACGCTCGAAAGCCTTCCCAAGCTCTAGGGCGTTAGAAAGCGGGCTACGATATCCAGTCTCCATCGGTGGACCTTGACCGTCCCGATAGGGAACCTGTCCCGGACAGGAGCAGCCGGTGGTGCTCGGTGGGCGTCAAAATCCCGCAGCCAATGTTGACATACGGTGCCATCGCGCCCCGCCAAGCAAGACGCTGCCGCCGCACATTTTGTTAGGATGCGGACCATGAGACCGATCATCCCCTGCCTGGCGCTTACCAAAGGAGCGAAAGAGGCCGCGCGATTCTACTGCTCGGCGTTCCCGCGCTCGAAGCTCACGAGCTCGGCGACTTTGCACGGCACGCCGTCCGGCGACCTCGACGTGCTCACCTTTACGCTGGGCGGCCAGCCCTTCATGGCGTTCGACGGCGGGCCGTACTTCAAGCCGAACCCGTCGATCTCCTTCATCGTCACCTTTAGCGCGAAGAAGGACAAAAGCGCGCGCAAGAAACAGGACGCGCTCTGGCATAAACTCTCGCGCGGCGGCAAGACGCTGATGCCGCTCGCCAAGTACTTCTTCAGCGAGCGCTACGGCTGGGTGCAGGACCGCTTCGGGGTCTCGTGGCAGCTCATCCTCGACGACTCGAAACGACCGCCGATCGTGCCTTCCTTAATGTTCACCGGGAAGGTCGCGGGGAAAGCCGAGGACGCCTTCAAGCTGTACCTCAAAGTCTTCAAGCCCTCCAAGCGCGGCGCCGCCGCCCGCTACCCGAAGGGCGGACCCGACGCGGGCACGCTCATGTACTCCGACTGGCGCCTGAACGGCCAATGGCTCGCCGCGATGGACAGCGCCGCCGAGCACACGTTCGCCTTCGACGAGGGCGTCTCGCTCGTCGTCCCGTGCCGGACGCAGCGGGAGCTCGACGCCTTCGCCCGCAAGCTTTCCGCCGATCCCAAATTCGACCAGTGCGGCTGGGTCAAGGACAAGTGGGGCGTCTCGTGGCAAATCTGGCCGACCGCGATGGGCGAGATGCTGACGAAGGGCACGCGCGCCCAAGTCGACCGCGTGACCCAGGCCTTCATGCCGATGAAGCGCTACGACCTCGCCGCGTTGAAGAAGGCGTTCGCCGGCAAGTAGCTCCTCCGCGCCATCGCCTCCCGCAGCTCCGTCACATGGCATCCACGCGCCGGTCGACGCCGCCGACTTGGCTCTCGAGCCCGGCGGCAAGTTCCTTCCCGCGCGACAAGTTGATATTATTGCCGAGCATGCCGATTCCAGCCGCCGCGATCGTCATCTCCGTTCGAAGGAAGCGGGGCTAGCGGAACCGGTGCCATGGGTCAGCTCACCTTCGGTCTGAACGTCACGCTGGACGGCTGCTGCGACCACCGCGCGATCGTTGCCGACGACGAATTGTTCCGCTACTGGACTCGCCTGATGGACGCGGCGGGCGGGATGCTGTGGGGACGAACGGTGTATGAGCTCATGGAGAGCTACTGGCCGGCGGTGGCGCGCGACCCGAAAGCGCGGCCCTTGGATCGGGACTGGGCGCGCAAGCTGGACGCCAAGCCCAAGTACGTGGTCTCCTCCGCGCGGCGCGACTTCCCTTGGAGTAACACTCACCTCGTGAAAGGCGACCTCGCCGGCGGGGTCAAGGACCTCAAAAAGCGTACGCCGCGCGGGCTGCTCCTCGGGAGTCCGGCACTCGCGAAGGAACTGCATCGACTCGGCCTCATCGACGAGTACCTGCTCGTCGTCCATCCGATCGTGGCCGGGCACGGGCCGACCTTGTTCGTGGACTGGCGCGCGTCGAGACTGAAGTTCATCGACGCCAAACACTTCAAGTCCGGCGTGGTGGCGCTGCGCTACAGGCGAAAATAGAATATGCAACCCATGGACTGGACGGTCGAGGTCAACGATTTGCGCGGGGAGTACTGGCTCTATCGAGAAGGATCGCTCGCCGTGGACGTCGGGCGGGGCGCAATGGAGGAGGGCGACGTGTTCAACACCTGCGACGTACATCAGACCGCGGGGATGACCTCGGACGCCGCGACGATCGCGCGAGCGATCGGCCGCGTCATGAAGAGCATCGGGACGCGCCGATGCGTTCTCCACCTCGACGGAAAATGGACGCTTGGGGAGCCCGAGATCGCGATCATCGACGCCGAGGTCGCAGGGATCGGGCTGCGCCGCCGCACGCCCCCTGGGGCGGCGGTGGTGCGCTGGGCGCCGTAGACTCTCGAAAGTATCAGGAGAATCAGGCTGAGGGAACCGTTTCGGGCCTGGCTCGTATGACTTGATGGACCCTTCTAGACACCGGTGAAAGGTGAAAACGGGTGCCCTCGGGAGGACATGAGAATGTCGGACACGCCGCTCACGCTCGAGGTTTTTCAGAAGGAAATAGCCGTCATCGCCGGGCGCTTCTCGGCGATCGATGCGCGATTGGACGCGGTCCGGTCGTAGCTCAAAGCCGACATTTTCCGGGTCTCCGTGAACGTAAACAAGCTGGAAGCCAAGGCCTCGAAGATGGATGAGCGGATGGCGACCCAAGACGAGCGCCGCGGCGTCGTCTCGACCATAGACACCTTCACCCGCAAGGTCGAGCGGTTCGACCGCAAGTCGGTCCTTCACGGGCATCGGCTGGAAGAGCACGAGGATCAGTTGAAGAATCACTCGCGCCGCCTCGGTTCGATCGAGTCCCGCCGCAAGCGCTAGGAGAAGACTCGGGGTCAGTGAGCGTCCAGCAGCCGCAGGTTGACGCGAGCTCGTTGATAACCCGGCTCGAGGGCCACGGCCGTCCGGTAGGACTCTCGCGCGTCATCAACGCGCCCGGCCTCCTCGTAGGCCGTCCCCAGGTTGTTGTGAGCCCGCGCGTTGCGGGGCGCCAGCGCCACGCTGGACTGCCAGAGCCTGATCTCGCTGGAATAGTCGAGCTGCCGGAGAATGCAGGGCACGGAGAAGGCCAAGGCCGCCGCGACGGCCGCCCCGGCTTTCCAAGGCAAAGGAACCCGGAGCCTCGAGACCTCAACGCACAGCGCGAGCAGGGGTCCCCAGCACGCGAGATACAACTGCCGGTCGTTGGCCACGTCGAGCCTGGGAATGAACGAATTCGTCGGGGCGAGCTGCAGGAAGAACCAGAGCAAGCCGAAGCCCGCCCACGGCCGCCGACGCGCCCAATAGATGCCGAGGGCCAGCAGAGCCGACAGCGACAGAGCTTCCGCAACAAGAGCCGGCGTCCAGGATGCCGGCACCGGCAGACCGGGATCGATGTTGTAGCCGCGCAACGTCAGGAGCCGAGCGATCAGATAGAAGATCCCGTCCGCCTGCGCGCGCAGGTTCTCGAACGCCCCGCGCTCGCCAAATCCGAACGACAAAAGGGACCGATAAGGAGCGTAGACCGCCAGGACCGCCGCGCCGGCCGCGAGGAGGGCCCAATGGGCCGCTTGCCGCCGCTCGAGCTTGAGGTCGCAGAGGACGAGAGCCGCGGGAAGCGTCAACGCCGTCTCCTTGACGGCGCAGGCCAGCGCGAAAAGAAACGCCGACGCGAGGACCCGTCCTCCTTGCAAGTAGAGCAGCAGCGCGCCGAGATAGCCGCAGGACATGAACGAGCTCGAGCGGCCGCTGATGTAGGTGACGGCCTCGGTCTGCGCGGGGTGCAATGCGAAGAGCGCCGCCGCCGCGAGGGCGGCCCAGGGCGAGTCGACGGACCAGCGCCGGCACACGAGCAGCCCGATCCGGTAGAGGAGAACCGCGTTCAAGGCGTGGACGGCGACGTTGAACGCCGTGAATCCTATCGGGCCCAGGCCCAAGCTCCAACTCAGGACGTAGCTCGCCTTAAGCAGCGGCCGAATGCCCGGCCGCGCCGCCAGCGCCGCCCACGAGTGGACCGTCGGCTCGTAGACGATGACGTTGAAGTCGTCGAACTGAAAGACCCCGGCCAAGGACGGCAGGTAGGCGAGGGCGGCCAAGAGCGCCAGCGCCGCTTCGGTCACGGCCGCGGCTGGGCGAAGGCGCGGTCCAAGATGGCGGCCGCGCCCCACCAGCGGTCTTTCGCGTTGAGCAAGATGAGCAGCACGCGCGAACCGCCGCGCTCCGCGAGAGCCGCCAGGCACGTCCCCGCCTCAGGCGTCGTCCCGGTCTTGAGGCCGATGGCGCCCTCATAGCGGCCGATCAAGGCGTTGGTGTTGTCGAAGGAGAACGTGCGCGAGCCGCCCTCCGTCGCGACCACCGCCCGCTCTAGCTTCGAAATGGCTAGGTACTCATCGCGGCGAGCGACCGCGCCCGCGAGCCGCGCCAAATCGGACGCCGTCGCGAACTGGCCGCGGCGGTCGTGCCCGCACGGGTCGATGAAGCGCGTGTCCTTCATCCCGAGCTCCGCGGCGCGCCGGTTCATGCGCTCGACGAAGCTCGCCCGGGGCCCCCCGTCTTCGGCGAGCGCCATGCAGGCGTCGTTGGCCGAGCGCAGGATGGAGGCGGTGAGCAGGTCTCGCGCGCGCAGGCGTTCGCCCTCGCGCAGCCCGAGCTTCGTGCCGGTCTCGCGCGCGGCACCGGCGCCGACCGTGACGAGCCGATCGAGACTGCCGTCCTCGATCGCGAGCAGCGCCGTCATCATCTTGGCGAGACTGGCGGGAGCCAGCCTCCGGTCGATGCCGCCGCCCCACAGACGCTTGCCGTCGCGCTCGACGAGATACGCCGCGCCCGCTTTCGGGTACGGATCCTCGAGCGCCTGCGCGCCGCAGGCGAGGCCCAGCAGCAGCGCCGCGACCGCTGCCAAGGACTAGCGGCCGAACAGCCCTTTGAGCTTGTTGAGGCCGGCGTCGACTGCCTGGTCGGCGACCGCTTCCTTGACGGATTTCGCCGCTTTTTCCTTCGGGGCCGGCGCGGATCCCTCCGCGGCCGCATCGGCGTCGTCGCTCATGCCCAGGCCCGCGTACGCCCTGCAGAACGGGTCCCACTTGTCGCCGCTCTTGTCGACTTTCTTGGCGGTATAGCTCCGGCCGGCGCAGTGGGCCTTGGCGATGGGCTTGGCCTCCTTCGGGCAGACCGACCCCACAAACTCCCACGCCTCCTTCTTCAAGGCCTTCGGGCACAGGTTCGCCTTGATGTCGGCGGCTTGGACGCGGCAGAGCTCTTCTCCCTCTTTCACCGAGTGCGCCTGGGTCGCGGCCAAAAATCCGTCCTGCGTCTGGAAGCGCTTGCACCACAAGTCGGCCTTGGCCTTGCAGGTCTTGGAGACCTCGGGCTGCAGCTTCTCCATGGACTCGAGGCTCTTGCACATCGGCTGGTCGGGATTCCTGCCGCAGCGTCCGTAGAGGCCCAAGCCCTCGGGCTTCATCGTCTCGACCGCCTTGCCGCATTCGGCGATCTGCTTGTCGTTGGAATCCTTCACGGACTTCTTGCCGGCCGCCATCGCGTCGTCGCCCTGCTTCTTGAGGGCGGCGACCTTCTCGTCGCGTTCCTGTTTGTACTTGGCGACGTCGCAGGCGCCGATCTTCTTGCCCGTCATGTTCATCTTCATCTCGCCGTGCGAGGGGTCCTTCATGGTCGCGACGCCCGTGTAGGAGGCGCGGCCGGAAGCGTAGGTCATCTCGAATTTTCCCGAGCGGCCGCCCTTGCAATCGAAGGTCATCGTCACGGTCGAGCCGGATTCCTTGGGCTTCGATACCGTGCAGTCCTTCATCTCCCTCTTTTTGGACATTTCGGCGCTGTGGTCGCCGGCCTCGCGGCAGACCTGCTGGGTCCCGCCGCCCATGCGCCCGGCCATCTTCTCGGCCATGCCCGGGGGCATCTGGGACATGTCCGGCATGCCGGCCATGTCCATCTTGGTGGTGATCTCCCAGAGCTCTCCCTTTTCGGCGGCGTGGAGCCGGGCGGCGGGCAGAGCCAGGGCGGTCGCGGCGAGCAGCAGGGAAAGCGTTCTCATTGGATCCTCCGAGCAGGGAAGTTGCGTCTAGTTTATAACTTTATGAATTCGGCGTCACCCCCCGCACAACGTCATGTCCGACCCTGAAATCCTGTCGGCTCCCTGCTATACTGCCCGTGATGATCGGCCTACTGCTGATCGCGGCGTTGACGGCGGGCTCGGCGTCCGCCATCGAGATCGTCGCCGGCGAAGGCGTCGAGCCTGCGTTTGCGCGGCAAGCGGAAGCCGGCGCGAAAGCCTGGCAGCGCATCGCCCAGGGACTGCCTGCGCTGCCGGACGCTCCGCCGATCCGAATCTATTTGTTCGCGACCGGCGAGAAGAAGCTGGAGGCCGCTCAGCGCATGTTCGGATTGACTCGCGAGGAGGTCGACCGGTCCTGGGGAGTCAAAATGGGCGGGAAGCTTCCCCTGGCCAACGCGGACCCCATCCACCAGGCGATCCTGATCCGGCTCGATCATCCGGGCTACCAGACTCCGGCGCCGGGTTTTTCCCTCGGGAAGATCGCCGCGCACGAACTGACTCACCTCTGGCAGTCTCGTTTGAAGCGCGAAGAGCCCGGATCCGGCGATCCGGCATGGCTCGTCGAGGGCGCGGCCGAATTCCTAGGCGTACGCAGCGCCATCGCCGCCGGCCTCTTCGATCGAGCGCAGTACGACGCTTATTGCGCTGCCTCCATGCGCCACAACGCGGTCGCCGCGCTGTCGCTCGACGACATGACGACCGAGCCTGCCCTCGGCGACGCAGGCGCGAAGACTTCGGGAGCGGTCTGGTGCGTTCTCACGCGCTATTTCGAAGCCCTTGGTCGCCGCAAGCCGAACGGATTGTCGGCCTACTATCGGTCGCGTCGAAACGGCACTCCGTGGCCGGAAGCTTTCGAGAAGGCGTTTGGAGTTCGTCCGAATCTGAAATCCACGGCCCCTCCATCACGAAGCCGCTGACGGCGGCGGCGCGCGCTCAGCGTCGGATACAATTAGTAGACCCCCCGTCTATTGGCTCTTTCTCCGAACCTCCTTACAATGGGAAGACGGCAGGAGGAGTTTACGCTGCCGCATTTTCGCGTCGATCGAACCTCTAGGAGGACGCATGAAGACTCTCTTGATCGCAGTGTCGGCGCTTGCGGCGGCCGGGGCATTCTCCGGATGCGCGACCAGCCCGCCGCTCAGCACCAGTCCGCTGATCCCCGCGGCTGAGGCCAAGGTGAAGTTCGAAAGGACGCGCAACGACAATACGGAGATCAATCTGCGCGTGAAGCATCTGGCGGAACCGGAAAAGCTGACGCCGCCGGCTCACACCTACGTCGCGTGGATGCGAAGCAGCAAAGATGCGGCTCCGCAGAATATCGGCGCGCTGGTCGTCGACAAGAATCTTACGGGGGAACTCCAGTCGCTCACGCCGATGCACAGCTTCGAGCTGTTCGTCACGGCCGAAGCGTCCGGACAAGTCCAGCAGCCGACGGGGAAGCCGTTGCTTTGGACCAATTATAATCAGTGATGAATTGACCGCGACGCAGTGAGACAGGCGATGCGCCGCTCTAGGGGGCTGTCAACAATCCTGCAAGACAGATTTTACAAGACGGATATCTGAAAACGTACGACCCTTTTACAGCCTGTGTAGACGAACTTTGCACCGTCAGCCGGCAACACAGGCGAACGTGAAATCATGAAGACGCCGAACTCGTTCATCCAGTCGCTCGCAGCAGCCGCTGTGGTCACGACCGCCCTCGTCGCGAATTCGGCGCAAGCCGCTCCCGGCGCCGAGAAGAGCCTGTACGAACGGCTCGGCGGCGTATTCGCCATCTCCGCGGTCGTCGATCACTTCAGCGACGCGGTCGTGCGCAATCCGATCGTGGGAAAGACGTCGAAGAACCCGGCCCTCAGGGAATGGCACACGAAGAGCTTGGCCAGGCTGCCGGGTCTGAAGTTCATGCGGACCCTGTGGGTCAGCGCCGCGACGGGCGGGCCGTTCAAGTACTCGCCGACGAAGCCGGGAAAGACCGAGTTCGGCCTCGAGGAGGCGCATCGCGGCCTCAAGATATCCCCAGCGGAGTTCGATGAAGTCGCGGCCGAGTTGGCGCGCTCCCTCGATTTCGCCAAGGTGCCCGCGCGCGAGAAGGGAGAGGTGCTGGCCGCCTTCGCGGCGCATAAGGACGAGGTGACGGCCGGCTACAAGGCGAAGTGATCGACCGATACGTTGGGAACGAAGGAGCTACGCGGCCGGACGCAGCGGGACGCTCATGGCGGACTCCGTGAAGGCCGTCATGATCAACGCCTTGCCGATGTCGAGGTCCAGCACCTTCTTCGTCATGGCCAGGTGGGCGATTTTCACGGCGGCCAAGGCGCCCACGGCCGCGGTCCAGCCGTCCGGAATGGAAAACTGGAAATAGATTTCTCGGGCCTCCTTCTCGAACCTGCGGACGAGCTCCGGGCCGGGCCGGTGCGGCGCGTGGTCCGTCGGGATCGGGGTTTCCCAACCCTCCTTCCCGCCCGCTCCGATAGACTCGAGAATGCCGATCATGAGCTGAAGGATCCTGGGCGCTTGGGCGTTCACCTCCGGCAAGACGAGCTTGCTTCCCTCGGCGGTTCCGGAAAAATCGGGCCGCGTGGACCGCAGCAGCGCGACGCCGCCCAAGGCCGCCGCCGCGGTGATCGCGGTCTCGATATGGACTTTCCCCCCCTCTTCCATGAGCGAACGCATCAAGGTCTTGTAGAGCAGCTCGGACGCCGGGTTGAGGACCTCGATCGGGGCTTCTTCGGCCATCCGCCTAGCGTAATGTCTCCGGCCGAAATTGTCAACGATCCGCGAGGCTCGGAGTCGGACACCCCGATCATGCCGCGATACATAGTGTGGCCGGCCACACTATGTATCGCGGGCGCGCGCTTTCAATCCCGCTCCTAAGGCGGTAAGCTGAACGGCGTGAGTCATACAGCCCTGGTCACCGGCGGCAACCGCGGCATCGGGCTTGAGGCGTGCCGCCAGTTCAAAGAGCTCGGACTCAAGGTCGTTTTGACCGCGCGGGACGCGACGGAGGGCCGCCGGGCGGCCGAGGGACTGGGCTGCCTTTTCGAGCCGCTCGACGTCTCGTCGGACTCCTCGGTCGCCGCGTGCGCCGCGAGTCTCAAGAAGGCCAAGACTCAAGTCGACATCCTCGTCAACAACGCGGGCATCTATCCCGACGGCGGCGTGTTGAGCGCCGCGTGGGACGACTTGCGCGCCGGGATGGAGGCGAACTACTGGGGCGCGCTCCGGACCTGCCGCGCCTTCGTCCCCGGGATGCTCGAGCGCGGCTACGGCCGCATCGTCAATGTGACGTCCGGCTACGGGCTGTTCTCGGAAGGCCTCGAAGGCCCCGCGCCGTACTCGCTGTCCAAGGCGGCGCTCGACGCCCTGACACTGAAGCTATCTAAGGAAGTCGCGGGGGACGTGAAGGTCAACGCCGTCTGTCCCGGCTGGGTCCGGACGCGGATGGGCGGCCGGGCCGCGCCCCGCCCCGTCGAGAAAGGGGCGGAGACCATCGTGTGGCTGGCGACGCTGCCGATGGACGGGCCGAGCGGCGGGGTGTTCCGGGACAAGCGGCCGCTGGAGTGGTGAGCCCTTGGCGGCAGGCGCGAATGCACGAGCCCAAGAACGGCGTGCGCCGAAAAAATAGGCATTGACACCGTACTTAGGTACGGAGTTTATGATATCAGGCATACAGGAGGGTGTGCCCATGGAAACGTTCGACAAGAAAGGAAAGCTGACGTGCGCCGGCGCCGGCGGCAGCCTCGGACTCGCCGCCTTGGCGGGAGCCTGCGGCACCGGCTGCGGAGCGCTGGCGGCGCCGCTGGCGGGACTCTTGAGCAGCGCGGGGCTTGGGATGCTGGTGCCGATGCTCCCCGGCCTTCGCCTGCCGCTGTTCGTCCTGGCCCTGGCGCTTGGACTCTACTCGATGCGCGCGTTCGTCAAGCGCAAGGACGCGCTCGGCTCGGCGACCAGCGCGCTGATCCTGGGCGGCGGCTCGATGCTCCTCCTCTGGCAGATGTTCGCCGCGGACAAGTGCGGCGGCGGCACCGCGGCGATGATCGCGCGCCTGGCTCCCGAGTCGCGGGAGGTGTTCCAAAAGGGCGTCTATCCCCTCTGGCCCGCCCTCGGCCGCGCGCCGACGCTCGGCGAGGTGCGGCGCAAGCTCGGGCACCCGAACGACGACGCCATCCTCCGCGCCTACGCCGAGATCGAGCGGACGAACGGGGAGGACATCTTGTTCCCCGGCACCCAGGAGATCAAGTGGCTCTGGCCGTTCTCGAGCCTCGACCACGGCGTCGAGGTGACGCTCGCGGGCGCGAGGCCTGTCCATGCGCGATGCGCGATCGACGCGCTGGGAGTCTCCGCCATGTACGGCAAGCCCGCCCGCGTCCAAGTCACGACGCCGCTCGACGGGCGCACGGTCGCGCTCGAGATCAGCGGCCGGCGCCTGCTCAAGGCCGACGCGGGGGTCGTCGTCTCCTTCAGCGACAGCTGCGACGACATGCTGTTCTTCGCCTCGCGCGAGGAGTTCGCGCGCTACGTGAAGTCCTCGGGCAAGGACTACCTTAAGCTGCTCAGCGTCGAGGAGGCCCTCGCCAGAGGCATCCAGTCCTTCGGAGGAGTCTTCAGCTCATGAACGCGCTTACGATCGGCAAGGTGGCGAAGCTGGCCCGCGTCGGGGTCGAGACGATCCGCTACTACGAGCGCGAAGGCATCCTGCGGCGTCCCTCGCGCTTGGCGGGGAGTTACCGCGAGTACTCGCCGGACGCGGTCAACAGGCTCCGCTTCATCAAGCGCGCGCAGGAGCTGGGGTTCTCGCTGCGCGAGATCACGAAGCTACTCTCCCTCCGGGTCGAGGGGCGCGGCGCGTGCTCGCGGGTCAAACGGCGGGCCGAGGAAAAGATGGGGCAGATCGAGGAGAAGATCAGCGACCTCAAGCGGATCAAGGCCGCGCTGAGCCGGGTGATCGACCACTGCGACCGGCAGGCGCCCGAGAAGGGATGCCCGGTGCTCGACGGCTTCTATGCGTAAGGTCGAGCTCGTGTACTTCGCCTCCTGCCCAAACGTCGGGAAGGTCCGGGACGCGCTTCGAGCGCTGGGCGTCGTCGTCGCCCGAGAGGTCGACCAGGACGCGCTCGAGCCCGGGCATCCGTACAGGCGCTTTTCCTCCCCCGCCGTCCTGATCGACGGGGAGGCGGTCGCCGGATCGTCCCAGGCGGCGGCGTCCTGCTCGGCGGTCGATTGGGACAGCGTCCTGCCGAAGGTCGCCGCGCTGGCCCGGGGGGATTGTCCCGTTGGCGAAATCGGACTATTCAGCGGCAACGGATCGCAACGGAGTGGTACGGATAGGTCGAGATAGGTACGGATAGGTAAGGAAAGTAAAACCTACGTGCTGGAAGTTTCATAAAAAATCCAAGACGTTGGTGTTACTTTCCTTACCTATCCTTACCTATCAGTACCTACCCTTCCCGATCCGTACCCATCTTTTGCGAAAGGGATATTCCCCCCGCTAGTCTCGGCCGCGGTCGATTCGCTAGAATGGGGTCATGGCAAACGCCCACTCGGCGCTCGCGATTCTCCTCGGCGGAGGGAGCCGACAATGAAATCAAGCGGTGGAATGAACGTACTGCAGCGCGTCGTCCTCGACAAGTTCTACGCCGGCGCCGCGGGGGCGGCGGATCGCCTGCCCTGGCACCGCGCCGACCCGGGGCCGCTGCTCCGCAAGGCCGTTGAATCCACCACGCGCCGCGGCCGCGCCTTGGACATCGGCTGCGGCTCGGGCGTGTTCTCGGCCTATCTCGCGCAGCAGGGCTGCGCCGTCACGGCCCTCGATCTCCACCCGGCGGCCGTCGCCATGGCGCGCCGCCTGGCGGAAAGCTTCGCAGACCGGTTGACCGTCCTCGAGGCCGACGTCCTCTCCTTTGAAGCCGCGCAGCCCTTCGAACTCATCCTCGACTCGGGCTGCCTGCACTGCATGAGCGACGGGGCCTTGCCGGCGTACCGCGAGCGGATCCTCCGACTTCTCGCGCCGGGAGGCGATTTCATCCTGGAGCATTGGGACAAGCGCCACGCCCTCGATTGGCGGCCGATGGGCCCGCGGCGCCGCACGCCCGCGCGGCTTTTGCCGCTGTTCGCGCCGGAGCTGGCCCTCGTCGAAAAGAAGACCGAGGAGATGGCCGTGCCGCTTCCGCTCGGACCCACGGTCCGCGGCACGGCGTACTGGTTCAAGCGCGCGGCCTAGGCGGGCAAGGTCGTCCATGCCCGGCCGGAGACGAGTTCCTGAGCGGCGCCGACGGGAAGATTAGTAACATCAAATCTTGCAGCCGAAGCTTGGCGTCATCTTCTGGTCGGTGTTCGTCCTGTACGCGGCGCTGTTCGCGCGGGCCCTCGCCACCACGCCCAACACGCTTAGGAGCGTTCCGGCACTCGAGTCGATCGCGCGCACGGGGCCTGAGCGGGCCCGGTACCTGGCCGGGGAACTGCTCGCGACAAGAGGCGAGGCCGGAGTCGCCGCCCTTCTCGCCTTGGCGGCCGATGCGGACTTGAGGAGTCGGCGCGTCGGCGTGGGCGGCCTCTGGCGCGTGCGCCCGGCGCCGAAGCGGGCGGTCCCCGTTCTGGCGGCGGCCATGGGAGCGGAGGACGTGCATCTGCGCCGCTCGGCCGCCATGGCTCTTGATAGGCAAGGGCCTCAAGCGGTCGAGGCGGTCCCCGCCCTGATCAAGGCCTTGAAAGACGAGGACCCGTTCGTCCGCTCCTCCGCGCGCGGCGCGCTCGCAAAGATCGGAACGGACGACGCCAAGGCCGCGCTGGCGAAGGAGACGCCCCGATGACCTTGCTCAGGGTCTTCTTCTTCTTGCTGGCCTGCGCGGGCGCCGGTTATGCGACCGTGGGAGCCTTCCTCGTGCCGTTGGCGATCAATGGCGACGCCAAAAGTGCGTTGGCCAACGCGGCCTTCGGCTGGGTTTGTCTGTATTGCAGCTACCGCGGGTTGGGTTGGCTTCGCGCAGCGCCGCCGGCGCCGCAAACTCCCTCCGCGCCGGTCCCGGCCGGACCCAAGCCCGCCTCGGAGATGGATTGGGCGCCCGTCGCGCTGTCGCTCATTTTCTCGGGCGCCGGCCAAGTGCGCAATGGACAGATTCTCAAGGGGCTTCTGCTGGCCCCGGCTTCCGGCCTTTTCTGTTCGCCCGCTCCCTACCCCGGCTCGATGTTCTTCGGGCTCGCGGTATTCTGGATATTCGCCGTCGTCGACGCCTACGTCGTTTCAAGAAGACTCTTCCTGGCAGCGAAGCCAAGCGGCAAAGACGGATAGGCGCCCCCGCCCGTGTTCATCAACGCACTGCTATTTCCGACGCTCATCCTAGGCGCCGCGTTGTACGCGGTCGGCTATCGCATCGGCTCCAGCCCGCTCAGCCCCGCCGTCCGGAGAACTCAAGTCGCCGTCTTCTCCGTCCTCTGCGTGCCGGGACTCTCGTTCATCCTCTATTATCTCCATCTCACCCGCGAACCGGCCTGGTATATCGAGTTTCGAAGTTTCCCCTACGTCGAGATGTCGTCGGCCTTTTGGGGACTGCTGTTCGGCTGCCTCGAGATTCGCAGACCGTTGATCGGTAAATGGCGGTATGTCGCCGGCAACCGGATGATGCTGCGCCTTTCGATGCTGCTCATCTTCGCGCCGTTCGCCAAGCCCGTCTTGCTGCCGCTTGCCGCATCGCAAATAAAAGACGAATGGCGCGAGGATGTCTGCATCCAATCGACGGCGGCGACCTGCGGGCCGTGTTCCCTGGCCACCGTTTATCGATCCCTCGGTCTCCAGGCGAAGGAGAGGGACATCGCCCGGGGAGCGTTCAGCGGCAAGACGGGGACCGAGAACTGGTACCTGATTCGATACGCCAGAAGGCATGGGCTGAACGCGCGCTTCGGCTATAAGACCGGCTTAAGCGAGGTCACCCCGCCCTCGATCATCGGGGTAAAGCTCGATGGCGGAGCGGGGCACTTCATCACCTATCTCGGCGATGCGGGCAAAAGGAAAGTGATTGGAGATCCGTTGTCCGGCAAATTATTGCTGACGGACGCCAACTTCCACGCGCTATATCGCTTTACCGGCACGGCGATCGAATTCACGCCGAGGTCTCAAGTCCGATAAGGACAGTCCGTGATCGCGGGCGCCCTTCCGCAAGGAGGGCTTTCCTTTGTCCGGTCTTCAGGCTAGACTTCGGCAGTGGGGAGCATGATCGGCTATTTGTTGACGGCGGTATTTTCGGCCGCGGCCTTCGGGCCGTTCATCTGCCTTGTCCTGCTGAAGCGGCACTACCGGATCGGCGGGGCGCTGTCCCCGCTCGGGGCGCCCGCGATTTATTTCGGATGCCTTTGTTGGATCTTGATCCTCGCGGGGTGCAGCGCCCTCGTGGAATCGTTCAGGCCCTGGATCGGACTTCCGATCTTGGCCGGCCTCTGTCTCGGGGTCGTTTGGCAGCGGCGGCAGACTCCTCCCGAAACCGTCGGGGCGACGGCATCGAGCGCCGCCGTGTTCTTATTTTTCAGCCTTGTGGGTTGGGTCAGTCTAAGCGGGGGCTATTTCGACAAGTTGTTCCAGATACCCTTCGCGCAATCGACGCTGCGAAAAACGGGCGTCGACATGGGCGATCCCGCGGCGCTGGCCCGCGCGCTGCGCGACAAGGACGTATGGGTGCGTTGGGGAGCCGCTCTGGCATTGGGCAGGCTTGGGGCCGGCGCGCTGCCGGCCTTAGGCGCCTTGGCGGAGGCGACGGAAGACGGCGACGCGCGCGTGAGGCATTATGCCTGGAACTCGATCAATAACCTCGGCCCGAAAGCCGCGCCGGCCGCGCCGGCGATCGCCGCGCTTTTGAAGAAGGGCCAAAACGACTACGAGGTCCGTCGATTCTTCGAAGCCGTCGGGCCCGAGGCGAAAGGCGCCGTGCCGGCGCTTTTGGCGTCGGCGGAAGATCCGGCGCCGAGGGTCCGCGCGCAGGCGCTGGAGGCCCTCGGCTGCGTAGGCCCGGGCGCCAAAGAGGCGGCCCTGCCCGTGCTCGCGCGCATTCATAGGAAAGAAACCGACTCCGCCGTCAAGCGCGCCCTTTCTCAGATTCACTCGAAGTTGGGGATCACGTTCGCCGAGTGGCAGCAGGCGATTTCGGCGCCGCAATAGAGTGATGGGTGAATATCCCCACAAGATCTTCGGGCCCTCCGCCCCGATGCCGGCCGGAGCGCCCGGCGAGCCGTCGACCGGAGCCTCCGCGCCCAGAGCGGTCCCCCGCGGGCGCTTCCTCGTTCCCTAGCAGGAACCGGCGTCAGACACCGAACCCCGCCAGCCTTGACGCAAAATCAGTCGCCCGCTAGACTATCGGCATGCAGCTCGCGGAAGACAGCCGCCATAAGTGCTTGATCTACGAGGGCCATCCTTCCGAACAGCTGCCCATCATCGTCCCGCTGATCCAGGACGGCCTCGCGGAGGGCCGCCGGTGCCTCTATCTGGGCGATCCCGAGACGGTCCGCATGGTCCGCGACGCCGCCGAGACCAAGGGCGTCGATGTGGAGCGGCAGGTCGCCCGCGGCGCACTCGTCTTCTCCTCCGACCGGAGCCATCTAGCCGGCGGCGGGTTCGATCCCAAAGGCATGGTGGCGCTGCTGCGCGGCCTCGTCGACGCCGCCGTCAAAGACGGGTTCACCGGCCTGTGCGCCACCGGCGACATGCGCTGGGAGCTGGGGACCGACGCCAACTTCGAGCGGCTTCAGGAGTACGAGGCGCTGCTCGAACAAGTCTTCCGCGACCTGCCGCTCATGGGCATCTGCCAGTATCATCGCGACACGGTGCCCGCCCAAGCCCTCCAGGACGCGCTGACCACGCACCGCTCGGTCTGGGTGGGAAGCTCGCTGCGACGGGACAACGTCTTTTACATCCCGCCGGAGATCCTGCTCAAGGAAGGAGCCGATCGCGAGCGCCTGGGAGACTGGGTCTACCAGCAGATCCGGCGGGTCATGAAAGCGGAGGAGCAGCGGGACAAGACCTTGGCCGAGCTCGAGAAGACGAACCGCGACCTCGAACTGCGGGTGAAGCAGCGGACCGCGGACCTGGAGGCGTTCAGCTACTCGGTCTCGCACGACCTGCGGGCGCCTCTGCGCGCCATCAACGGATTTACCGAGATCATCGAGAAGGAGCACGCGGGCGCGCTTTCCGACGACGGCAAGGCCGCCTTCGCCCGGGTGCGCAACGCGTCCGGTCGGATGTCCCGCCTGATCGACGGCCTGCTCGAGCTGTTCCGCCTCACGAGCCACGAGCTGTCCGTGGCCCCGGTCGACCTGAGCCGCGAGGCGCGCACCATCGTCGAGGACCTGCGGGCCGCGGACCCCGGGCGCTGCGTGGAGGTGCAAATCGTCGACGGCGCGGCGGCGCAGGGAGACGCCCCGCTCCTCATCGCGGTGCTGACGAACCTGCTCGGCAACGCGTGGAAATTCACCGCCGGCCGCCCGGACGCCCGCATCGAGTTCGGGATGCAGGAGAGCCCGGAAGGCCGGGTGTTCTACGTCCGCGACAACGGCGCGGGCTTCGACATGGCCTACCAGGACAAGCTGTTTAAGGTCTTCCAGCGCCTCCACACGGAGACGGAATTTCCCGGGACCGGCATCGGCCTGGCGACGGCGAAGCGCATCGTGTCGCGCCACGGCGGCCGCATCTGGGCCGAGGCCTCGCCGGGCAAGGGCGCCACGTTTTACTTCACGGTCGCCTCGCCCGAACGCTGATCGGCCCCCTCTCGTCGGGCCGAGCGGAGTTTTGGTAGAATCCTACCCATGGCGATCAACTCCTGCCCCTGCGGCTCCGGCCGCGCTCTCGCCGACTGCTGCGACCCGATCATCACCGGACGCGCCCAGGCCCCGACCGCCGAGGCGCTGATGCGCGCGCGCTACGTCGCCTACGCGACCAACCGCATCGATTTCATCGAGAAGACGCACGCCCCCGAGAGCCGCGAGGGCTTCGACCGCGCCGCCTCCGAGAAATGGGCGCGCGAGTCCGAATGGAAAGGGCTGCGCATCGTCGCGACCAAGGGCGGGACCGAGCGCGACGTCGAGGGCGTGGTGAGCTTCGTCGCCGAGTGGGAGCAGGGCGGCAAGGCGCATCGGCACGAGGAGATCTCCCTATTTCGCAAGGACAAGGGCGCCTGGATGTTCCTCGAGGGACACACGCCCAAGCCCGAGACGGTGGTCAAAACCGGCCCCGACCTCGGCCGCAACGACCCCTGCCACTGCGGCTCCGGCAAGAAGTTCAAGAAGTGCCACGCGGCGTCGACGAAATACTGACAATCCGTTTCAGACGACGTCTTCGCCGGGTCGATTCCAAGGATATACGACGCTGCGAAGCAAGATCGAAGAGCGCGACGCGTCGCGCCTCGACGAAGCGACCGATGTCGCGACCGCGGCCTTGGCCAAGCGCTTCGGCTCGGGCGCCGTGGACGGGAAGATCCGGGCGCACGTGGTCGTCGTCGAATGAGCCCGATCTGAGAGGGCTTTTCTTTTTCCGGTCTTTGGGATAAACTCCCAGCGTGATCCCGACCGTCATCGGCTACGCCGTCTACCTGGGATTTATCGCCGCGGCCGCTGGGCCTTTCGTCTGTCTCCTCATCATGGTCCGCCGCTACGGCACGGGCGCCGCGCTTCCGGAAAAAGGCGCCGCGGTGATCTATTGGGGCTGCGTCTGTTGGATCGGCATTCTCGCGGCCCGCAGCGCGTTGGCCCCGGCGGTGAGGCCGTGGATCGGCTTGCCGCTTCTCATCGGGCTGGTCTTCGGGCCGCTCTGGCATAGACGGCAGACGCCTCCCGCCGGCGTCGGGTCCGTCGTCTCGAGCGCCGCGGTATTCTTCTTTTTCGGACTCCTGGGCTTGGTGGCCTTGGGCGGCGGGTATTTCGACAAAATGTTCCAGATCCCACACGCGATCGAGGCGCTGCGCAAGACCGGGGTCAAGACGGACGACGCGGGGGCCCTGGCCCGGGCTCTGCGCGACGACGACGTCTGGGTGCGTTGGGGCGCGGCGCTGTCGCTCGAGAGGCTGGGCGATCGCGCCGCTCCCGCGCTCGACGCGCTCGTCGCCGCGGTGGAAGACCCCGACCCGCAGGTGGGACATTTCGCCTGGAACTCGATCCGCCGGCTCGGGCCGCTCGCCGCCCCCGCCGCGCCGGCCCTCGCGGCGCTCTTGAAGAAAGGCACGGCCGAATGGCAGGTTCAACAGTATTTCGAATCGCTCGGACCGAAGTGCGAGGCGGCGGTCCCGACGCTGCTGGCCTTGACCGAAGACTCGTCTGCGAAGGTGCGCGCGCAGGCGCTGGAGGCGCTCGGCTCCGTCGGCCCCGGGGCCAAAGCCGCGGCGCTGCCTTTTCTTGCGCGCATGTATAAGAACGAAAGGGACGCCGCGGTCAAGGACGCCTTTTCTCGCGCGCAATCGAGGCTAGGCGTCACGTTTTCCGAATGGCAGCAGGCGATTTCGAGGCCTCCATGAAGCAGCCGAGAATCCGCCCATGAACGCGAACGCCGGGATGACTCTTGTTCTTACGGACCAGGGCCGGGGGTTCCGGAGGACTTGGCTGGTCCTGTTGGTCGGAACCCTCGCGATATGGGGCGCCGTCTCGGCGTTTTGGGGCGCCGACCTTCGGGACGTGTCCTGGCTGCCGCCGCCGCTGCGCGGCCAAACGCAACTCAACATGCTGATGGCCGCTTGGGCGGCGTTTTGTCTTGCGCTGGCCCTGACCGGCAAGCGGAAATCCGTCATCGTCGAGCTGGATGCGGCCTCGCTTCGATTGCTCGGCGGCATTCGGACCAAGGAAGTCGCCGTGCCGGCGCTGGCGTCCATAGTTCGGCGGCAAAGCAACTCGGAGGGAGGAAGCGGCGATGTTGTCGTGTTCCGCGCCCGAGACGGCAGCGAACTTCTGAGCGTCGAAGACAGCCTGCTTCCGTGGTATGACTGGATCCGGCTGCTGAAAGCTCTTGCGCTCCTCAGTCCCGCCATAGAATACGACGACTGGATCAAGAGATACCTTCTCTTGTCCCATCGGAAGATGCAGGCCGAGCGAAGGCCGAGCGACGGAGCCTTGGTCGTGCGAGTCTCCGGCAACACGTCGGCACGCGTCCCGGCCGCCCATTTCTCGGGACGGCTGGCTCAGACGGCGGGCGTCGTGTCGTTGGTGTTCGGCGGGCTTACGGCCGCGGCCGTCTGGTTTAGCAGCCGCGATCTGATCGTCATGTTCCTGGGAGGATGGGCCGTGATCGCGCTGATGCTGGCGCAGGCCTGGTGGGAGAGCCGGGTCTTGCTTGCCCTGTTCGATTGGGGCTTGGAGGCCGCCTATCCGCTCAAGCGGCCGCTGAAGATCACGTGGGCCGAATTGCGTCGTGTCGATGTGGAGGATTTTTTCATCTCGCGCTGGATTACCTTCGAGAACTACGCAGGACGCAAAGCCCGAATTCCCATCCAAGCGGACGGCTTGGGGACTCTGCGCGAAATGCTCGAAAAAAACGCTCCGGGAGTCTACGAACGCTCACGCCCGGTCGATCCAGACGCAATCGACCCCTTCGATCTGATGACGTAGGCGACCTAGGCGCCGCAAGCGTCGAACTCGCAATTTCAAACGGTGGTAGAGGCCGATGTTGCGGAACTCGGCGTCGCCGCACTTGAAGACGCTTGCGATCGTGAGCTCGCCCGAACGAGTGAGGACGAGCACGAAATCGGTTCCGGGCATAGGCGGATCGCGGCCGTCGAGTTCGGCCCGCGCGTGCGGGCCAAGGCGATCACGGCCGGCGGCGAGAGCGGCGACCCCGGGTCCGCGCACTTCGCGGACCAAGCGGCGCGCTACGCCGCCGGGAACTTGCGCGACGTCTACTTCTACTCCGACCAGCTCGCCGGACACGCGACGCGACGCTATCGTCCCGGAGAGCCTGCCGGCCCGGCACCGCGACCGAACCGCTGACGTCGACGCGAAAGCGAGCTACGGACGCTGTTCACTCATGCTTGCCGCCCCGGATCGCCTTTCCGTCGAACTCTTCCCAGAACTCGCGCAGGCCGCGCAGCGAGCGATGGTAGCCGAGCTTCCGCATCTCGCGGTACGCGGCCTTTTTCGTGAAGCCGTCGTGCAGAACGCGATAGAGGCCGACGATCAACCCGGTCCTATCCTGCCCGTGAAGGCAGTGGACGAAGACGGGGCGCAGCGTTTCGTCGCGCAGGCTGTCGACCGCGAGCCGGACGCGTTCGGGGTTCGGCCGCTCGAGCACGTCGCGGACCTCCGACGGCGGTCCCGACGCGTCGATGACGCGCATGCCGAGCCGCTGCGCTTCGCCGTCCGAACCTTCGGAGGCGAAGTTCAGCTTGACGACCGTCCTGACCCCTCTTGATTTCAGAAACGCCCAGCCGGCTGTCGTCGGCTGCCCGCCGCGATACACGCCGGGCGCGACCTCGACGAGATTGGGGACGCCGTGCGGAGCCGTATCGGAGGCCGTCGCTCCGATCGCGCACGCCAAGACGAGCGCCGCGGCGCGCAGGCGCTTGGCGGACCGCATCAGAAGGATGGTCATGCGCTGTTCCATGTTGTCGTAAGACGCGCGGCAATCCCGCCGCGGCGGTCTATTTCGGCGGGACTTCGGTCAGCTTGTCGGCCACCTGCTTGATCGCCGCCGCCACGGCGGCGCGCTCGTCGTTGCGGAGGGTGACGGCGAAGGTCCCGATGGACGGATCGGTGATGACGAATTGGACCGCCGGCCCGGCGTATACCACGAGGTGACTGGGATTGGTCGTGTCGGACTCCGTGAGTGAGCCCACGAACGTCCATTTCTTCGACTCCACCTTCCCTGCCTCCTCCGCCAGCGCCAGTACCTTGAGCCACAGCGGCTTGCGCACGCCGAAAGATATTTTTTTCGCGGCCTTGATGCCCAGCATGCCGATCGTCTCGGTGGCTTTCGTGAACGTCACCATTTCCAGCTTCGCGTCGCCTCCGGCAAAGGAGGCGAGGATCTCCATCCCCGCGCCGAAGCACGCCCGGCTCGGCGCGCAGGACAGCGCCGCCGCCAGGACCACCGCCCACCGCCCGTTCATCCGCATTCTTTCCCCCGTACGCGTCGCCCCGCCTGCTGGGGCTCCGGCGCAGGATAGCAGAAATCGTTTTCCCCGGCCACGGAGGAGATTTGGCGACGGGACGTCAGCGATCCAACAGCAGCGTCGCCAGGCGCCGCAGATCCGCGCGAGTAGCCTCGTCCATGGGGAGGCACTGCAGGTCGCTGCTGATGAGATCGGCGGGCATGTGCGGGTCCGCCTCGCGCAGAAACACCTGGGCGTCGCGCATGCCTTCGGGCCCCGCGGCCGAAAATCCGAAGGCGCTGTTCGCCGGGCCTCCGCTCACGGACATGGTGAAGAGATAGACCGCCCTGAGCCCCGGCCTCGCCGCCGCCAGCGACGAGAGGCGGCCGAGGAGCTCCGGTGGAAGAGCTCGGTGCTGCCCGAAGCGCGCCGTGCCGCGCTCGAGGACGAGCCGCGGCGGCTCCTTGCGCAGGACCTCCGCGCAGAGATTGCACGCTAGCGCCCCCTCCTCGTTGTCGTAGCCGCACTTGCCGCATTTGACCGCCATGAAGATAGCCTAGGCTCCAAGCCCAAAATTGTCAAGCGCTCGGCGCCGGGATGGCGGAGGGCTTTTCTTTTTCACGCGCGCGGTCTATACTTCCGGCGATGAGCGACTCCTGGCCGAACGCGGCGCCGGCGTATCTCGATCTCCGGGGTCAATTCCTGCGCAAGACTCCGGAGGAAATGGGCCTGGCGGCTCTCGCGGCGTCGCAGCCCGTCTGCGCCGCCGGCGTGGACCTGTCGTTTCCGGACGGCGTGGCGACGGTCGTGGGCCTGGCCGACGGCAACGCCAGCATGTATTTCGGCGGGGGCGGCGGCGTCATCGGGGGCTTCGCCCACGAGAAGACCAATTCGGCCGCCCGGCGCCTGTGCGAAGTCGCGGGAAGATCGCTCGCCGCCTTCTCGGCGACGGACGACGCGCCGCTGCCCGCCAAACCCGGCTGGATCAACTTCTATCTGCGGACGAACGACGCCCTTCTGCGCGCCGCCGCCTCGGAAGCCGAACTGAAAGCGGGCCATCCGCTGAGCGATCTGTTTCTGGCGGCGCACGACGTGATCACCGGCCTGCGGGAGATCTCCCAAGCCCAGGACGGGGCCGGCGGCGCCGAGGCCCGCCCCGCGAACGCCGAGGGGATCGGCCGAGCCTCGGTCGATCTCCACAACATGGTCCTCGACGCGCTGCAGGCCCCGAACGGACAGCTGCACGCCGAGACAGCCATCGGCCTGGCAGCCGGGCTCGCGGGAGCGTTCCTCCTCCTCGAGCTCCACGGAGAGGAGGTTCGGACGCTCGCTCCCGGTTCCGTCGTCGTCAGCGAGGAGATCAATCAAGCGTCCCCGCATTTGGTCCGGTACCTCGTCGATCTCGAGGAGGGACTCGGGATCAAGGGCGAGGCGTTGAAGGCGATCCCGAAGGAAAATCTCCCGACCTTGTCGCCCGAGGATATCGCCGCGAAGTTCGTCTCCAGGGCCGCCGCCGTCTGCGGGAAATACAAATTGACGCCGAACGAGGCGACTCAAGCGGCCGTCGACAACGCCGCCAATCTCGTCAAAGAGGTGTCGCGGGCGCTGCCCCCGTCCATCGCCAACGCCATCGCCGTCCACTATATCACCAACTGCGCGATGACGGCTCCCGCCCTGGCGCCCTGATCCAGCGCTTGGTGCCGCGCACCACGACGCTCGACGACGAAATTCGGGTCCAACACCGCCCCGGCCTTTCGGCGGACTCGGCCTAGGACCCCGGGCCCCTGCCTCCGCCGGCGGGCGCGGCTATCCTACCGGCATGACCCTAGCGGCGGGCCTGCTCGCGGCGCTATTGTCCCAAGCGAGCGCGGAGGATTTCTTCGCCCGCCTGTCGCGCTACGGCGACGCCGTCGAATGCGCCCGGCCGTACGTGGCCGCGAGCGTGCTCGAGGAGACCGGAAAGACGCTTTCCGACTCGACGTGCATCAACGCCGCGCCGGTGCTCCTGAGCATGCTCGGCCGCGCCGGATTGCGAGGCCTCCTCCCCATCCTGACGAACACGGGACACTACTTCCTGCGCACGCTGGATGAAGGGCATCCGGTCTACATCGACCCGACCATCCGGCAGTTCTTCGGGGGCGCCCAGGCCCCGCCGGAGGTGCCCGAGATCTTCGTCGGCACTTTCGAGGACCTCGAGCGGCTATTTTCCCGCTTCAAGGCGAGCGCGCACGTCCGGGACGTCTATCTCGACGGCGCCGACGATCCCGAGTTGCAGTACGAGGCGCGGCAGGAGATCCGCTTCAACACCGCCATCAAGGCGAGAGAGCGCGCCTTCGCGGCCCACGCCTCCGACGCCCGTTGTCGACCTAAGGATTAGGCCGGCGCCTCAGCGGTTCCACTCGAAGGCCATCAACGCCGTCTTCGCCCGCAGGAACGCGAGCAGCGCGCTCTTGTCGTCCAAGCGCTTCTGCACGCGCGAGTCGTACGCCATCTTCGGAAGATCGGCGAGGTACGCGAGATCGGCGTCGGCGTCCTTGACGACGGCGTCCGCGATCTCCGCCTTCAGGTCGAGCCGGCGCATCGGGTCTTCCCCGCGCGCCCGCTCCGCGGGCACGCCGTCGAGGACCGCCTGCCAATGGGCCCGGCGCGCGCGCACGAGGGACAGCACATCCGCCAGCCTGGGATTGGTGATCGGCGCGGGCGCAGGAACGTTCGGCACGGTCAGGATCGCGATGACCGCGAACTGCTGCGGATAGGCCCGGGACTCGGCTTCCGACGGAAGGCGGCCGAGCGCGGAGCCGAGCGCGTGCGCCCACTCCTGGTGCTCGTCGGCGAAGGCAGAGCCGCCGACGGCGAGCGTCAAGAACGAAATCAGGAGTAATTTTTTCATGAGGCCATGATATCAGCCCCGCGCCCGACGGGACTGAGCCCTTCGCCCTTCGCCGCCCGCCGCAATGGGCCCTCCCCCGTTTGGGACCTTGAGGTAGCTCGGTGTCAGACATTAAGTTCTGTAAGTTCCCGCCGGCAATCGAACCGGTCCGTTGATGAGGACACCTCCGGGACCGGGCGAAATAGCCGACCGCGCGCCCGAACCCTCGCGCCGCGCCCGCCGATGTGGTAGGCTCCGCCCTATGAACGCGCTCCTCGCCGCCTTCCTCGCCTTGGCCGCGCCCGCCGCCGCCGCGCCGCCCGCGCCGGTACAAGTAGCGCCCGGCCTCGTCTCGCTCGTGGCGGCGCCGCCCGACTGGATCAAAGGCAAGCGCCTCGGGCTCATCACCCATCCGGCCGCGGTGACCCCCTCGCTCGAGCATTCGGTCGACGCCCTCTTCGGCAGCAAAGACTTCCGCCTCGCCGTGCTGATGGGCCCCGAGCACGGCATCCGCGGCGCCGAGTGGGCGGGCGAGACGGTGGCCGATCAGACCGACCCCGTGACAGGCCTGCCCGTCTACTCGCTCTACGGCAAGAACTCCAAGCCCACGCCCGCCATGCTCCGCGACGTGGACGTCCTCGTCTACGACGTGCAGGACATCGGCAGCCGGTCCTATACCTATATCGCCACGATGGCCCTCGCGATGGAGGCGGCGGCGGAGAAGGGCATCCCTTTCGTGGTGCTCGACCGCCCCGATCCGACGGGCGGCGCGCGCCTCGAAGGCAACGTGCCGCCCCCCGGCTTCGTCAAATCCTTGGTCGCCTGGCTGCCCGTCCCCTACGTCTACGGGATGACGCCGGGCGAGGTCGCGCGGATGGCCAACGGAGAAGGCTGGCTCGCGGGCGGCAAGAAGTGCGACCTGCGCGTCATCCCCTTGACAGGCTGGAAGCGCGGCATGCGCTGGTCCGCGACGGGGCTCCCCTGGGTGCCCACCTCGCCCCACATCCCGCGCGCCGAGAGCGCGTACTTCTACGCCGCGACGGGGGTCTTGGGCGAGCTCGGGGTGATCAACGAGGGCGTCGGCGTGCCCAATCCCTTCGAACTCTTGGGCGCGCCGTGGATCGACGGCCGCCGCTTCGCGCAGCGGCTGAACGCTCTGCGTCTCCCCGGCGTCCTCTTCCGGGAGCTGACCTACAAGCCGTACTACGGCACGAACAAGGGGGCGCTGAACCACGGCGTGCAGATCCACCTGCTCGACCCGGACGCCGCGCCCTGGACGGCGCTGCAATTCCACGCGCTCGAGGTCCTGCGCGCCCTCCATCCGGACAAGGCCGTCTTCGCCCTGGCGAGCCCGGCCGCCAAGCGCACCTTCGACGTCGTCGCCGGCGGCCCGTCCCTGCGCGAGCGCCTCGAGAAGGGCGAGGCGACCGCCGCCATCCTCGCCGACTGGGAGCCGGACCTCGCCCGCTTCAAGAAAGCCCGCGCCCCCTACCTCCTCTACGAGTAGCGGGCGGGGCCTGGCCCCGGACTTGACAGGACGCGGGGCGCGCGGTATACTTAACTATATGGTTAACAATAGCGGGCGCCAGCTCGACCTCGCTTTCGGCGCGCTGGCCCATCCCATCCGCCGCGGCATCCTCGCGCGCCTCTCGATGGGCGAAGCGAGCGTCGCCGAGCTGGCCAAGCCCTTCAAGGTGTCGGCGCCCGCCATCACCAAGCACATGAAGATTCTGGAGGCGGCGGGCCTGCTCTCGCGCACCAAGCAGGGCCGCGTCCATCGCTGCCGCTTAGAGCAGCGGCGGATGCGGCAAGCCCAAGCCTGGATCGAGAAGCACCGCGCGTTCTGGAACGCCAAGCTCGACGCCCTCGAGCTCTATCTAAAGGAGACCCCCTAACATGAACCCCACGAAAAGCGCCGAAGCCGCCTCGGACCGAGACATCGTGATCACCCGCCTCATCGACGCGCCCGTCGCGCGCGTGTGGCGGGCCTGGACGGACAACGCGGAGATCGTGAAGTGGTGGGGGCCGCACGGATTTTCGGACGAGACGACGTCGCGCGAGTTCAAGGTCGGGGGCATCTGGAAGCACGTGATGATCGGCCCCGACGGCGCCCGGTATTTGAACACGGCGAAGTACCTCGAGATCGTGCCCGAGAAGAAGATCGTCGTGAAAAACGGCGGCGGCAAGGAGGACGACGAGAAGGGCGTGGGATTTGTCTCGACCATCACCTTCAAGGCGGTCGGCGAGAAGACCGAACTCACGATGCGCATGGAGCTCATGACGGCGGCCATGAAGAAGCGGGTGGTCGAGGAGTTTCGCGCCGTCGAGGGCGGACAGCAGACGCTCTCGCGGCTCAACGCGCACGTCACCGGACAGTTCGTCATCTTCCGCCTCGTGGACGCTCCGCGCGAGCGCGTCTGGCGCGCGTGGACCGAGCCGAAGGAGATGGCGGCTTGGTTTGGGCCCAAGGGATCTGAGACCACGCACTCCGAGTTGGACTTCCGCGTGGGCGGCAGCTACCACTACGCGATGACGAGCGGCGGCGTCGAGATGTGGGGACTTGCGCTCTACAAAGAGATCGTCAAGCCCGAGAAGCTCGTCTACGTTCAGCAGTTCTCCGACAAGGACCGGGGCTTGGGCGCCCATCCGCTCGCGCCGACATGGCCCAAGCGGATGCTGACGACGGTCCACTTAAAGGACTTTGGGCCGAAGACCTTGATCAGCCTGTACTGGTCGCCCATCGACCCGTCCGCGGCCGAGACCGAGACGTTCACGAAGGGCATGGACGGCATGAAAGTCGGCTGGGGCGGCTCCTTCGACCGCCTCGCGGCCCATCTTAAGGAATGAAGACGAGCGCTCCCGCCGCGTGAACGTTTCGCCGGGGCCGGTGTCTCATGCCCATGGGCATCGAGACGACCCGGTCCGCCAGGACGCGCTCTGGCGCCGAGGGGCCGACTTGCGCTAGACTCTCCCGCGTGAGCGATCGCCTGTCCTTGCCGGAGGACCCAAGGTGGTTCCAGATCGTATTCCTGGGCACGCTGCTCACGGTGGGCCTTTTGCGGATGGGATTTATGATCACGCCGTGGCAGATCGCAGGCGTGTTCGCGGCGGGGCTTCTCACGCAGCTCGTCTTCCTCTCGGCGTACAAGCTCGAGGGCGTGGGACTTAAGAGCGCGATCATCACTTGCCTCGGCCTGTCGTTCCTCCTGCGCTCCGACACGCTGTGGGTGCACCCGCTCGCGGCCGCGCTGGCGATGGCGAGCAAGTTCGTCCTGCGCGCGCGGGGCAAGCACCTGTGGAACCCCGCGAACTTCGGCGTGGTCGTCTCGCTCCTACTCACCGGCCACGCGTGGGTCTCGCCGGCGCAGTGGGGGCACGACCTCCTCTTCGCGGCCTGGTTCGTCATCCTCGGCGCGACGGTCGTCTGGCGCGCGGCGCGCTCGGACGTGAGCTGGGCCTTCCTCGCGTGCTACCTCGGCCTGTGCTTGCTGCGCGTCACCTACCTCGGGCAGAGGACGGCCGTCTTCTGGCATCAGTTCGAGAACGGCTCGCTCCTTCTATTCACCTTCTTCATGATCTCCGACCCGCGGACCATCCCCGATTCGCGCCTCGGGCGCTTCCTCCTCGCCGCGGCCGTCGCGCTGTTCGTCTTCACCCGGCAGTACGAGTTCTTCCGCACCAACGGCCTCTTCTACGCGCTGTTCGCGCTCTCCCCCGCGAGCCCGTTCGTCGACCGCTGGCTCGCTGGGGCAAAGCACTTTTGGACGAAAGCCGACGGGGCCCAACACGAAGCTATCGTATCGGGAGGGATATCATGAGATCATTCTGCTTGGCGGCGCTGCTGGCGCTGCCGCTGGCGCCGCGCGAGGCACGGGCGTTCTGCGGGTTCTACGTCGGCAAGGCCGACACGAAGCTCTTCAACAAGGCGTCCCAGGTCATCCTCGCGCGCGACGGCGACCGCATGGTGATCAGCATGTCGAACGATTACCGCGGCGACTTGAAGGAGTTCGCCTTGGTCGTGCCGGTCCCCGTCGTCTTGAAGAAGGAGCAGGTCCACATCGGCAAGCGCGAGGTGTTCGAGCGGCTCGACGCCTACTCGGCGCCCCGGCTCGTGGAGTATCACGACCCGAACCCGTGCATGCGGGTGGCCGCCATGAGGGCGGCCTCCGCCGGAAGCGCCATGGCGAAGATGAGCGCCGACGGCGGCGCGCGGGACAAGGCCCTCGGCGTCACGGTCGAGGCGGCCTACACGGTCGGCGAGTACGACATCGTGATCCTCGGCGCCAAGCAGTCGGACGGGCTCGAGACGTGGCTCGGCGAGAACGGCTACAAGATGCCCAAAGGCGCCAGCCGCGCCCTCCAGCCCTACATCAAGCAGAAGCTCAAGTTCTTCGTCGCGAAGGTGAACCTGGGCGAGCAGGCGAAGACGGGAACGAGCACGTTGCGTCCCCTCCAATTCGCCTTCGAGAGCCCGCGCTACATGCTGCCGATCCGCCTCGGCATGATCAACGCGGACGGGCCGCAGGACCTCGTCATCTACGCGCTCGGGCGCACGGGCCGCGTCGAGACGACGAATTACCGGACGGTGAAGCTCCCCTCCGACATGGACCTCCCGGAGTTCGTGAAGGACGAGTTCCCGAAGTTCTACAAGGACATGTTCGCCAAGGCGGTCGAGGGCGAAGGCAAGCGCGCGGTCTTCACGGAGTATTTCTGGAACATGGGCTGGTGCGACCCCTGCTCGGCCGATCCGCTCTCGCCCGAGGAGCTCCGGCAGGCGGGCGTCTTTTGGCTGAGCGACGACGGCAGCGCCCTGCAGCCCGGCATCCGGCCGCGGCGCGGCGGGCGTTGGGCGGGCGGCGGCGTGCCGGTCTTCATCACGCGCCTGCACGTCCGCTACGACCCCGAGCACTTCCCGGAGGACTTGGTCTTCCAGGAGACCGCCGACAACCAGAACTTCCAGGGGCGCTACGTGATGCGCCACGCGTGGAAGGACGACGGCAGCTGCCCCGAGGCGGGCGACTACCGCCGGCAGCTCGCCAAGCGCCGCGAGCAGGAGGCGAAGACCTTGGCCACGCTCACGGGCTGGGACCCCGCCGAGATCCGCCAAAAGATGCGGCTCGGCGAGAAAGCCGCCGAGGAGCAGTGGTACAAGGACATCTTCCGCTAGACGTCCCGCGCTAGGCCTTCGCGGCCTTGCGGAGGACGAGCTCGAGGTTCCGGCGCGCCCGCTCGAGCGTCGGGTCGAGCTCGAGCGCCTTGCGGTGGCAGGCCGCCGACTCGGCGAAGCGCCCGAGCATCTCGAGCGCCACGCCCTTGTCGCTCCAGGTGCCGGCGAAGGGACTTAGCTCGAGCGACTTGTCGAACGCGCCCAGACTTTTCTCGACTTTGCCCGACTGCGCGAGCGCCTGGCCGTACGCCATCCAGGCGACGGCCCGCGTCGGATCGATGGCTAGCGCACGCTCGTAGGCTTGGACGGCCTCGGCGAAGGCGTCGCGCTTGCCGAGAAGGTCCCCCATCAGTTTCCACGCCATGGCGTGCCGCGACTCGCGCTTGAGCGCCGCGTCCGCGCACTCGAAGGCCTCGTCGAGGCGGCCCAGCTCGTAGAGGACGTTGGCCTTGTTGTACTGCAGCGCCGCGCTGCCCGGGTCCGCGGCGATTCCCTTGGAGTAGCAGGCGAGCTCTTCGTCCTGGCGCCCAAGCTTTCCCAAGAGGCCGCCCTTATTAAGGTAAGGGAGGCCGCCGTCCGGCTGGATCGAGATCGCGCGGTCGTAGCAGGCGAGCGCTTCCTCAACGCGCCCGAGTTCCTCCAGGCAGACGCCCTTGTTGGTGCGCAGCAGGGCGCTGTCCTTGATCGCGAGCGCCCGGTCGTAGAGGGCGAGCGCCTCGTCATAGCGCTTGAGGGAGCAAAGGCTCGTCGCCCGGTTTCCCAAGTCGGCCGCGCTCGGCGCCTCCGCGCGGAGCTCGGGCACCGTCTCGCCCGTCAGCGCCTCAAGAGCCTCCTCGAGCCGCGCGCGCAGCTCCGGGAAATCCTTGAAGCGGCTCTCGGGCGCCTTCTCGAGGCAGCGCGCGATGACGGGAAATAGCGGGTCCTCGAGCGGCGGCGGCGCGGCGCGCTCGTGCAGGGCGCGCAGCTCCGCGATCGCCGCGCCGCCCCCCGCCTTGGGCAAAAACGGCAGGCGTCCTCCGCCGAAGAGCTGGTAGAGCGTCACGCCGAAGGCGTACTGATCGGCGCGATGGTCGCAAAGCGCGGCGTCTCGCCACTGCTCGGGCGGCATGTGCGTCGGGGTGCCGGCCGCGCCGTGCTCGGAGGTCTTGCCCAGGATCGCCAGGCCGAAGTCGGTGATCTTCAAGGTGCCGTCCGCCGCGAGCATGAGGTTCGGCGGCTTGATATCGAGATGGCAGCGCACGCCCTTGGCGTACGCGTGCTCGATGCCGCGGCAGAACTGGACGGCCCAGCGCAGGGCCTGCGCGCGGTCGTAGCCGCCCTTCTTGATGCGTCCGTCGAGCGAGTTGACGCCGTCGGCGCCGGGCGCGACGAGCTCCATGTCGAGGAACATGCGGTTGTGCTCCTCGAAGAGGAACTGCGCCTTGACCAAGTTCGGGTGCCGCTCGAGGGCGATCCACGTCTGCGCTTCCTTCGTGAACTGCGCGCGCGTCTGCGCGTCGCCGAGGAACTTGTCGAGGAACGTCTTGACCGCGCAGGACGCCGCGCCGTCGAACGCCTTGTAGACGATGCCGAAACCACCGCGCCCGAGGACGCCTTCGATGCGGTAGCGGCCGCCGATCGTCTGCCCCTCCTTGAACTCCCCGAGTCCCGCGATCTCGGGGACGGGACTCGCGTCGGCCTTGCGGGGCGCGGGGGCGCCGGCGCCCTTGAGGCCCAAGAGGAGCAGCATCACGTCGACGCCGGCATCGCCCGCGGGGTGCTTTTCGACGTGGCCCGTCAGCGCCTGCAGAAGCCGGAAGGCGTTGGCGTCCTCGGCCTTCTCCAGCGCCATCGCGGCGATGTTGGCCGTGGAGCGGCAAATCGTCGCCGTCGCCGGATCGAGGCCGGCCGCCTCTAGCCAGCGCGCAACGCTTTCCTTTATTAGCCCCGCTCGAGAGTTGGGGGAGAGGCGCGCGAGCAGGCCGGCCATCGCGCGCTGCGCCGCGGGCATGTCGCCCGCCGCGAGCGCCGCTCGGGCGGGACCTAGCGGGCTCGGCGGCAAGGCCGGGGCGGCGCTCGCGGCGGGAGGCGGCGTGCGCTGCCTGAAGACGAGATTGCACAGGCCGCAGGCGGCGGCCTCTTCGGAGTTATCGGCTCCGCAGGACGGACACTTCATCGATACCGTTGTAGAGCGCCGAACCGATTTTGTCAATCCTCCGGCGCTTCGGGCCGCTTCGGGGTCAGACATTAAGTTCTGGAAGTTACGCCCGAATTACTTACATAACTTCATGTCTGACCCTGACGTTAAGTTGGCGTTGGCCCCAGGCGCTTGGGTCTTTGAGCACGGCGCGTCCGACCGCGGCGAAGTCGACGCGGCCTTCGGCGAGGATGCGGTCGATATAGGCCCCGGTCTCGATGCCGCCCACGCCGATGACCGGCAAAGTCGTGGACGACTTGAGCGCCGCGGCGTCGTCCACGAGATACCCCTCGCCGGTCCGGCCTTCCGGACGCCGCCAGCCGCCGATGCCCGAGGAGACGTCGATCAAGTCCATGCCGAGGCCTTCGAGGCGATGGACGACCCAGCGCATGTCCGCGGCGGTCAACCCCCCCTCCATGTGATCCTGGCCGGGAAGGCGGACCGCCAGCAAGAGCTCCGGGGCCGCCGCCCGGATCGACTCGACGATCTCGAACAGCAGCCGCCCGCGCGCGGCCATATCGCCGCCGTACGCGTCGGTCCGGTTGTTGGTGAGCGGCGAGAGCCACTGGTTCAGCCCGTAGCCGTGGGCCGCGTGCAGCTCGACCAAATCGAAACCCGCCGCCCGGGCCCGCAGCGCCGCCTCGGTGAACCACCGGACCCACGCCCGGACGTCCGCGAGGCTCATCGCGACGGGAGCATCGGGCTCCCAGCCTTTGACGGGGACGCGCACGCCGCTCGGCGACATCGGATCGCCGCCGATCATCGCCCGTGTGGTCTTTCCGCCGACGTGCACGAGCTGCTGGCCCGCCAGGGCGCCCGCCCGCTGGATGACGCCCGCGACGTTCGCGAGCCCCTCCACGTTCGCGTCCGAGTCCGCGGCCAGCTGATGGTCCTCGCCCTTTCCCGAGGGATGGACGAAGGAGTACTCCACGAAGATGGTCCCCGCTCCTGACTCGGCCAGCCGCGCGTAGTGAGCGATCGTGGCGGCCGCGGCGTTTCCTCGCGCGTCGGCCGTCTGCGAGCACATCGGCGGGACCACGACCCGGTTCTTGGCCGTCTTGCCCCCGGCAAAGCGGTACGGTGAAAAGCGGTGCGGCGTCGGTCGTCTCATCATCGAGCTCATGAGCCATTATCGCCGATGGCAGCATTCCATTAAAAGAAACTATAATTCACTATACGTTTCTATTATGGAAACATTTGAACTGCGCTACTTCCTGGCCGTGGCCCAGCGCGAGAACCTCGGCCGGGCCGCCGAGTCGGTCCACGTCTCGCCGGGCTCCTTGAGCAAGGCGGTCTCCCGCCTCGAGCGGGAACTCGGCACCCCGTTGTTCTTCAAGGCGGGCCGGGGCATCAAGCTCACTCCGGAAGGGCTGCTCCTCAAGAAGCGGGCGGCCGAGCTCCTGCAGCTCGAGGAGGCCGTGCGCTTCGAGCTCGCGGGAAAAGGCGCCGGCGCGCTGAACCTCTTCGTCAGCTCGGAGGAGATCCTCCAGACCGCCTTCGGCGTCCTGCTGGCCAAGAAGGTCGACGCGCTGTTCCCGGAGGCCCGCACGCAGTATTGGATACGCCCGGAGAGCGAGGCGGTGGAGCAGGTCCTCGAGGGCGAGGCGCAGCTCGCCATGATCACGGCCGACCCGCCGCCCGGGACGCTCAGCAAGAGGCTGTCGATCGTGAACTTCCAGACCTGCGCCGCGCCCGGGCATCCGCTGGTCAAGCGCTATGGCGCCCGCGGCACCATCCCGATCGCGAAGGTGCTGGAGCACCCGTTCGTGTCGCCCGACTCGGCCATCCTGGGCAGGATCTCGAAGTCGTCCTCGGCGGACGGCTGGCGCGACGACAAGTTCCCCCGGCGCATCAAGTACAAGGCGTACGGCCTCAAGCTCATGGAGAACCTCATCCGCGAGGGCCTCGCGCTGGGATATCTGCCCGACTACTTCGTCGCGAGCGCGGGGCTCGTCCCCCTCAAGATCTCCGGCTGCCCCTACTATTGCCAGCAGACGGTACGTCTCATCGTCAAGGATCCGATCCGAGTCGGTTGGCTGCAGACGCTCTGGGGCGACTTCAAAAATCAGCCTCTTTTTTCTATCATCCCGGCATGAAACGATTATCCCTGCTGGCCGTCTTCCTGGTCGCCGTCGCCGCCGCCGCGCTCGCCGCCGGACCGCGCAAGCCGCCGCCGCACAAAGGAGCGCGCAAGCCCAAGCCCACCTACGAGTCGGCCTTGAGAGAGGTGGAGAAACGCAAGGACGCCTACGAGGGCTCCAAACGCGACTGCGGCCGGGCGCACAGCAACCTCGGCTCCTACACGGGCGCGGGCGGGCTCAAAGACGAGAAGAAGCTCCACGATCTGCGCACGGCCAAGGACCACGCCTGCGGCGGCAACCACGCCATGGAATACATCCAAGCCCTGACGAAGGCGATCGACCTAGGCGAGGACGAGGTGAAGGAACTGCAGAACGAGTACAACCACGCCTCGGCCGAGGACAAGCCCCACGTCAAGAAGGAACTGGACTCGACGCGCGCGCACATGGCCTCCATGAGCGCCACGCGCCAGAGCCTGCGCTCGATGCACACGAGCAACCCGCACAAGCGCTAGGGCGAGCTCCCCGGATTCGGGGCCGGACATCGGGGTTGCGACCCCGTCGATGCGCGGGGCTATCTGGAGACCACCGTCCAGGAGACCCAGAGATTGAAGGCGAACATGGCGGCGCCCGCGGCGGCGTAGAACATGACGCTCATCCAGTAGCTCGCGGGGTCGCTCTCGCGGCGCAGGGCGGGGCCGCTTTTCATGGGCATGGTTCCCGTCCTGAGGCCGTAGACCGCGAAGAACCAAGGGACTACGATGAAGAACTGGAAGGGGCTGACAAAGAACTGCAGCAGGAAGCGGCGGCCGAACCTCCACGTCGGCAGCGCGAGGGACGCGGCGACGAGGACCGCGCCCAAGACGAGAGGAAATATCCTCGGCGGCGCAGCCGGGGGCGGCGAGTCGGTGTCGGGCGCCATGCGGTCACCAAGCCGCTAACGCGGCGCGGCGGCTCCCTTCGCTTGGTTCAAGCTCACGGCCGCGCGGATGAGCGTCTCGAGCGCCGCTTCGTCGATCGCTTCTCCTTCGCGCAAGTCGATGGCGCGCCGCGTACCCCCGTCCAGACTCGCGTTGAAGAGGCCCGCGGGGTCCTTGAGCGCCGCCCCGTTGGCGAAGGTCATCTTGACCACGCTCTTGTACGTCTCGCCCGTGCAGAGGATCCCGTCGTGCGACCACACGGGGACGCTCCACTTCCATTCCTCGACCACGCCCGGATCGGCTTGCTTGATCACGGCGCGCAGCCGCCGGAGCGTCTTGCCCCGCCAGTCGCCCAATTCCTTGATCCTCGCGTCGATCAGGCGAGACGGCGACTTGCCTCGCGGCGGCGCGTCGGGCTTCCTTGTTTTCATGTCTTCCCGCCTCTTTCCCAGGCCGATGTCCGACTAGACCGGTTCACTTATACTTTTTTGTAGGATGGTCGCGTCATGAATCTCGCTCCTTGCCCCGACTGCAACGCGCAAGTCTCCGCGGCCGAGGGTCCAGTCCATCCATACCTCGGCGCTTCCTCCGGCTGTTGGGCGCTCTACGGGGAGGTATTGGCTAGGGAATATTCCGACCCCCGCTATGGAAAAGTCCATCGGCTCACGGTCGACGCTTACTCCGCGCAGCACCCGGGCAAGTCAGGGCGTCGGGCGGCTCAATCGGTCGACGTCCACCTGCTGGCGCTCTATCTGGTCCTTGAAGCGGGGTTCTCGCATGAAGATGCCCGAGCGGTCCTTTCGACGCTCATCGCGGAACACAAGAGACATGACAAGCCATTCGATTGGCTTGAGCCCCCGAAGCACCTGGGCAGGGTCACGGTCCTGGATATTCACGCGGCTAAGAATGCCGAGACTCACTGTCGTCGCGTCGCCGCATGGGCGGACGACGTTTGGAGCGCCTGGAAGATCCACCACGCGTACATTAGGTCGCTTGCCCAGAAGTTCGTCGACCGGCGCCGGACGCGAACGCGGACCGCGACGACGCCGTCGTCCGACGCTAGCGGCCGCACGCCTCGCGATGCCTAAGTCCGACGCTCCCCCCGCCCGCGACGAGGCGCTGCTCGAGTGGCTCGCCACGGCCGACGGCCTTGACGTCTACGCCGCGGCCCTTGAGTTCCAGACCGAACTCCACGCGGTCCAGACGCGCGCGGTGCTGCGGCGACTCGCTCCGTGGCGCGCCGCGAAGACGGTGCTCGACGCCGGCTGCGGCCCCGGGGCGTTCCCCGCCCGCTTCGCCCGGTTTCTTAAAGGAAAGCGCTACGTCGGCGTCGACCGGGAGCGTGCCTTCATCGCCCGGGCGCGCGCGAAGCTCTCCGGCCGCCGAAACCTGCGGTTCGTCCGTGCCGACCTCCTCAAGTTTCGCGGGAGCTTCGACGCGGTGTACCTGTGGGCGGTCCTCCAGCACCTGCCCTCGGTGGACGCCGCCCTCCAGAGAGTTCGGGGGCTCCTCGCCCCGGGCGGCGCCGTGATCCTCATGGATTCGGGCGGCGACGAAGAGATGCGCCTCACGCCGCCGGTGCGCTCGGTCGGCTCCATGTACGCGGCGCTCCGCAAGGTCGGCCGGGGCCGCCACGACGACTGCGTCGGGAAGGTCAAGCGACTGGCGGGACGCAACGGACTTCGCGTGGCCTTTGAGGAGCCGGTACGCGTGCCGGTCGCCTCCCGCTCGGCCAAGAGGAAGCTCGTCCGCTACGTCGCGCTTGTGAGCGAGCTGCTCGAGCGATTCTACGCGATCCGCACCGACCGGCGCCGGCTGCTCGGCGATCTATCGAGGTGGGCGAAACGCGGGCGCTCCCGCGCCGTCCTGGGTGGAGGCCGCTGGCTCATGCTGGTCCGGGATGCCCAGCTATTTCGCGCGGCCCGCCCTTAGGCGCGGGTCCGGCACGAGCCACAACAGCGCCACGAGGACGTAGATCGCGTAGGAGAGGAGCGGCGCCGCGAAGGCCGCGGGGACGCTCGTCGCATAGCACGCGAGGGAGAGCTTGCCCTTCCAATCGCGCCCGACCGCCCGGGCGAGCTCCGAGTCCGGCCCGTGGTCGGCCACGATCGCGCTTTGCAGAATCGTGTACGCGAGCGCAGCCATCACCATGACCGCTCCATAGAGCGCGGCGGGCCACCCGGCCTCGTGGTGCTCGCCCATCCACGCGGTGGCAAACGGGACGAGCGAGAGCCAGAAGAGGAGATGCAGGTTCGCCCACAAGACGCGCCCGTCGACGCGTCGCGCGGCGGCGATGAGGGAGTGGTGGTTGTTCCAGTAGATGCCGAGGTAGACGAAACTGAGGAGGTAGCTCAGGAACGCCGGGAGGAGCGGGCGCAGGTCCGCGAGCGCGGGCCCCTTGGGCGCATTGAGCTCGAGCACCATGATCGTGATGATGATCGCGAGCACCCCGTCGCTGAAGGCCTCCAGGCGCTGCGTCCCCGACTCCGCGCGGGCGCTTAGGGTGGACATGCGGGGATTGTAGCTCTTTGGATTTGGCTATAATCCTCCGTATGAACCGCCACGCGGCCGACCCGTCCACGATGCTCCGCCTGCGCGAGAGCGCGCTCGTGGTCCTGCGGCGCCATCATTTCGGCGACGACGACGTGAAGATCGAGGCGAACGAGCCGGGAAAGCCGCCCTCGTGCCTCATCACCGGCCACCGCGTCCGCGTCCAGCTCGACGAACGCTCCGCGACGTTTCGCGCCAAGTCCGGCCGCTGGAGCGGCGACCTCGCCGACTTCCCCACGATGGGCGCCTTCCTAGCCGCCTTCGAAGAATCCCTCGAATCCGCCCTCTCCGCCTAGCCCCTGTGGTGCCAGGTTTTGCTTAGCGCGCCTAGCGCGCCGAGCTCCCGGCTCATCGTCAGACGCTTCGACCAAACTACGCAGTAGGGAAAGCCCCGCTGGCGGCGAAGGCCGCGGGCTGTTAAAATGGACGGCCATGCGCGAGGCCGAAGTCCCTGTCGATTCCTTTGGACGAAAGCACGCGGCTTGCGTCGCCGCGATCCTAGTCGCGACGGCGGCGGTCGAGGCGGCGATGGGGCGCAGGCTCTGGGGCGCCCAGGGGCGGGCCGGGCTCTGGGTCGGGAAGGTCCCGAGCGAGCACAACTCGCAGTACTTCGCCGATCCCTACTCCTTCACGCACGTGCTGCACGGCTTCGCGTTCTTCCTCGGGCTGCATCTCGCGGCGCCTCGGCTGCCCCTCGGCTGGCGCGCGGCGCTCGCGGTCGCGCTCGAGGCGGTCTGGGAGATCGTCGAGAACACCGACGCGGTGATCGAGCGCTACCGCGCGGCCACGTTCTCGCTCCAGTACTACGGCGACAGCATCGTCAACTCGACCGGGGACGTCCTGTGCTGCGCGCTCGGCTTCTACCTCGCGTCGCGCCTGCCCGTGCGGCGGACGGTCGAGCTGTTTCTCGCGACCGAGCTTCTCCTACTCTGGGCGATCGGCGACAACCTGTTGCTCAACGTGATCATGCTGGCCTACCCGCTCGACTGGATCAAGCGCTGGCAGATGGGCGGCTGACGATGAAGTTCAAGATCTTCGGATTTTTCATGGAGGTGAACAGCGGCGGCGGCGAGCTGGCGTGCGATCCGCGCGCGGCGCTCCCGCTTCCGGGCGGCTTTTCCGCCGCTGAGGAGGCGGGCGAGCGCGTCGTCTCCTGGCGCTGGTCCCCGGTCCTCGGCTCGGCCTTCGGCGTCGTTTTCGCCGCGGTCTGGAACGGGATCCTTTTCGTCGTCCTCTATTTCGCCTCGAGATCGAAGGGCATGGACGCGGGCTCGGCGGCGGTGCTGCTCCTGATGTTCGGCATGGGCCTTTGGTTTGCTTACGTTTCGCTCGCCCATCTCCTCGACCGCACGACGCTGCGGGTCGGACGCGGGCGCGTCGCCGTGGAGCATGGTCCGCTCCCGTGGCCGGGCAAGGAGCTCCTCCTCGTCGACATCGAGCGGTCGTGGTGCGAGCGACGCGACTCGGGCGAGGACACCTTCTGGGCGCCGGCCGTGAGCTATGCGGTGTGCGTGAAGCGCCGCGGCGTCGAGAAGACGGAGTGGCTGATTTGGGACCTGTCGACTCCCGAGCAGGCGCTCTACCTCGAACGGCAGCTGCGGCGGGAATAGTGAGGTCGGCGCGCTAGGCGCGCTAAGCAAAACATGGCACCAGAGGGGTTAGAATTTGGCGTTGCCGGGGACGCGGGGGCATAGGGAGACGTCGCGGATGTTCTCCATGCCGGTGCAGTACATGAGCATGCGCTCAAAGCCGAGGCCGAAGCCCGCGTGGGGCACGGTGCCGTAGCGCCGGAGGTCGCAGTACCAGCGGTAGTGCTCGACGTCCAAGCCCTGCGCCTTGAGCCGCGTCTCGAGACGATCCAACCGGTGCTCGCGCTGCGAGCCGCCGATGAGCTCGCCCACCCGCGGCACGAGCAGGTCCATGCAGGCGACCGTCTTGCCGTCGTCGTTGCAGTACATGTAGAAGGGTTTGATCGAGAGCGGGTAGTCGATGACGAAGACGGGGCGCTTGGCGTACTCCTCGGTCAAGTAGCGCTCGTGCTCGGTCTGAAGATCGGAACCCCACTCGACTTTGTACTGGAAGTCCTTGCCCGACTTCCGCAATATCTCGACCGCCTCGGTGTAGGGGATCACCGCGAACTCGGCCTTGGCGACGGCCTCCATCTTCTGGCGCAGGCCCTTCTCGATCCTCTCGTCGAAGAACTGGAGGTCGCGCGCGCAGTGCTTGAATGCGTGCTCGATCATGTGTTTGACGAAGGCCTCGGCCAAGCGCATATCGTCGCGCAGGTCCGCGAAGGCGATCTCGGGCTCGATCATCCAGAACTCGGCCGCGTGTCGCGGCGTCGTCGAGTTCTCCGCCCGGAAGGTGGGGCCGAAGGTGTAGACCTTGCCCAAGGAGAGCGCCAGGATCTCCGCCTCGAGCTGGCCGGAGACGGTGAGCGCGGTCTTCTCGCCGAAGAAATCCTTCTCGAAATCGATCTTGCCGCCCGCTCCGCGAGGAGGCTTATCCAAGTCGAGGGTCGTCACCTGGAACATGGCGCCCGCCCCCTCGCAGTCCGACGTCGTGAGTATCGGCGAGTGGCACATGACGAAGCCGCGATCGCGGAAGAACTGGTGCACCGCGTAGGATAGCTCCGCGCGCACGCGGAACACCGCCCCGAAGGTGTTCGTGCGCGGGCGCATGTGGGCGACCGAGCGCAGGAACTCGAAGGAGGTGCCCGCCTTCTGCACCGGAGACGTCGCGTCGCACTCGCCGAGCACCTCTATAGAGGAAGGCTCGAGCTCGACCTTCTGTCCTTGGGCCGGGGAGGCGACGAGCTTGCCCGTCACCTTGAGCGCGGCGCCGGTGATCTGCTTTAAAATCGCCTCCCGGTTCGCCAGCCCCTCGCCAAGCAGTATCTGGATCGAGTCGAAGGTCGAGCCGTCGTTCAAGTGCAGGAAGGCGACGGTTTTCGATTGTCGGATCGACTTGATCCACCCCGCGACCGTCACCGCCTCGCCCGGATTCCCCTTCTCGAGCACCTCGCGAATCTCCCGCCGTTCCATGATGGGTCTCCTTGCCCACCATCCTAGATAATCCGTACGCCCTTGTCATAAGGGGCGCTCGGCCAACCGCTGCAACAAGCGCCGGGCTCCGCGACCTACCGCCTAGCGCCCCGTACGCCCCTCCTCATTCGAGACGGCGGCCGCCATACTATCCACGGCGCGTCACGAGGGGAGAACAAACATGGACAATCGAATCATGAAGACGGCGGCGCTCGCGGCGGTGATCGCGTTCGCGGCGGCCGGCGGCGCGTCGGCGCAAGACACGAACGCGCGCCTCGGGAATCTGGTCTCGGTCCACGGGAAGAGGATCGCGGACTTCGCCAAGGGCTGCGAGGGCGGCGGCGGATGGATTCAGGCGCAGACGACGACCAATGGCCTTGAGGCCGCCTGCTTCAAGTCGCAATTCAACAAGTTCGCGATGGACAGCGTCTCCACCGAGAAGGACAACTACTTGATCACCCCCGAGGAGCTCCTCAAGGCGAAATTCGCCGTCGTCGAGAACGAGAAGGCCCACTTCCCACTCTGGTACTACGTCTACAACAAGCGGCCCGCGCACCTCATCGACTTGACGCTCGCGAAGGGCCAGGACCCGCTCGAGGCGATCGTGGACAAGAGAGTCTACGAGGGGCTGGTCGAGCGCGTCATCCAGGATGCGAAGGCGGCGGACCGCGCCGGCAAGACGAAGGAGCTCTCCGAGCGCATCCGCAATCTCGGCACCCAGTTCAAGGACTGAGGGCTAGCGCGCCGGCTCGGACTGCCGCACGAAGATCCAGAACGCGACGGTCGCGCCGGCGTAGAAGTAGAGGTCGGCCGCGCCTTTGTGCTCCGAGATCACCCGCATGCCGAAGCCCAGCATGACGAAGATCCCGGTCGAGAGCCACAGCGCCCACTGAAGGATCGACTTGGACCGCCGCTCCAGGAACTCGCCGCGGAACAGGCTGACGACGAAGAGGATGCCGGCCGCCAGCTCGAGCAGCGCGATCTGGTAGAACGCGGCGGGAATCCCGGGGAACTTCGCGATGAAGGACCCGGCGAACATCTTCTCGAAGTACGCCGGCACCCCGCCGCCCAGGAGCTTGTCCCCGCCCGCGATGAGCCAGGTGAATGCGCCGAGGACCTGGATCGGGAGGAGGGCGACGTTGCGCAGCCAGCGGTCTTGGGCAGTCATCGTCTTCTCACTCGACCGTCTTCGTGATCCACTTCTGCAGCGCCTCGGGCGGGACGAAGCCCTGCGCCTTGGCGGTCTTGGCGTTGAAGATCATCTTCGGCAGCGGCGACTTGACCGCCACGGTCGCCGGAGATGCGCCTTTGAGCACGTCGAGCAGCGCCTCGCCCGCGATCTTGCCCACCTCGTAGGGCTCGACCGAGAGACCGAGCAGCACTCCGCCTTGGATGAACGTGCCGACGTGCGTGGTCGTGGGGATCTTGAGCCCGACCGCCGTCGACACGATCTGCGGGAGGTTGCTCCCGATCGCGGTGCCGCCCGTGAGGAAGAGAAGGTCGACGCCGCCCAGCTGCTTGGCGAGGCCCGGCGCGTCCGCGGCCGTTTTGACCGGGACGGCGACGGTCTCGAGCTTCGCGCTCTTGGCGCCGGCCATGATCGCCTCGAGCTGCGACTCCGACTGCCGCTCGCCGGGCGTGAACAAGATCGCGGCCTTCTGGGGGGCCAGCACCTTGTGCAGCCGGACCACGAAGGGGGTCAGCTGGACGAAGTTGCTTCCGCCCGTCACGTTGGCGCCCGGGCTTTCCCACGACTTGACGATCCCTTCCTCGACCGGGTTGAACACGTGGCCGAAGACGACGGGCTTCTCCTTGACGACCGCGATCGCGGCCTGGGTCGCGACGCTGCCGAGCGGAACCACGACGTCCGCCCCGGCCGCGAGGCGCGTCACCTGCGCCCGGACCTCCTCTTTGTTCGGCACGAGGGTCTCCACCGCCATCGCGATGCGCGAGTCGCCGAAGCCGGCCTCCTTCAGCGCGTCCGAGATGCCGCTCATCGTCTGCAGGTAGCGCTGCTCGCCGTTCGTCATGATGACGGCGATGCGCGTCTTGCCGTCCACCGCGCCCGCGGGCGCTCCGCCGAGCCCGATCCCCGCCGCGACCGCCAAAGCGACTATCGCTCTCATCGTCCCTCCGCCAGCCCAGTGACTCTAGAATAATCGAACACCCCCAAGCCAACATTAATTCACACCGCGGCCATGTCAAGCGGCGGCTTGAACGCCTACACTGAAGCGATGAGAGAAACGGAAATGGGACGCCGCCCGCCCCCTCGCGGGCGGGAGAATCTTGGAAAGTCATGCGCAGACATGGAAACCGAGTGACTCCGGTCAAGCTCCAGGGTGCCGCCGTTGGCGACTATGCGCGCGCGCCGCTCGGCGGCCGCCAAAAAGAGCTTCAAGACCGCCTGGATCAGGCGGAGGCGCGCTATCGGGCTCTGGCCGAACGGTTGCCGATCATCACCTACGTGGCGGCGATGGACGTGCAGGGGTCTTTCAGCTACATCAGCCCGCAGGTCCAGGCGTTGTTGGGATACGCCCCGGAAGAATGGACCGCGGGCCGCAGTCTTTGGCTACGGCGCATGCACCCGGAGGATCGCCCGCGCATTCTTCCTCTTCTGGGACGAGCGCACAAGGGCGGGCGCCGATTCTCGGCCGAGTATCGGCTCCTGGACCGCACGGGCCGCGCGAAGTGGATACTCGACGAATCGGAAGTGATCCGCAACGCCGCCGGAGACCCCTTGCTCATTCAGGGGACATGGACCGAGATCACGGAACGCAAACGGATGGAGCAGGAAACGGCGGGCCGGGGCCGCGAGCTGGCGTCATCGAAGTCGGAGCTCGAGCAATTCATTTCGGTCGCCTCGCACGAGCTGAAAGCCCCGCTGCGGAGAATATCGAACCTCGGCGAGATGCTGGCGCAGCGCTTCAAGGACGGCCTCACCGCGCAAGCCGAAGGCCTTCTCGCGCAGATCATGGACTCCGCCGCGGTGATGCAGGGGTTGGTCGCGGGCCTGGTCAAGTACGGCGAAGCGGACCCGCGGGCCCCGCTCTCGGCCGTGGACTTGAGCGCGGCGGTCCAGCATGCCGTTCGGGAACTGACGGAGGAGATCGCGGGCAGCGGCGCTCGGGTCACGTGCGGGACGCTGCCGACGGTTTGGGCCGAGCCCGCCCTTCTCGAGCGGGTCCTCTACAACCTGCTCGACAACGCGATCAAGTTCCGCGGCAAGGAACCCCCGCGGGTCCACGTCTCCGCCGAGGAATCGGCGAAGCAATGGATCATCTCGGTCCGAGACAACGGGATCGGCATCCACCCGCGCCAGGCCCAGCGCATCTTCTCGATCTTCGACCGGCTGCATGCCCCCAAGGAGTACGCGGGCGTCGGACTCGGCCTCGCGGTGTGCAAGAAGATCATCGAGCGTTTCGGCGGACGCATTTGGGTGGAATCCGAGCCTGAGGAAGGCTCGACGTTTCATTTCACTCTTCTCCCCCCGCCGAAGGAAGGCGCGATGTGACGACTTCCCCCCGCCAAGTCCTCCTGGTGGAGGACGATCCCACGGACGTGCTATTGATGCAAGAGGCGGTCAAGACCGCTCAAGGCCTGATAGATTTCAAGGTCGTCACGGACGGAGTCGAGGCGATGGCCTATCTGCGCGGCGAAGGTTCTTTTTCGGGCGCCGCAAGGCCTTCCTTGATACTATTGGATTGGAGGCTTCCCAAGAAAAGCGGGGAGGAAGTGCTGCGGGATATCCGCGCCGATCCGGCGCTGCGGCTCATCCCGGTCTTGGTGCTCACGACGTCGGCCTCGGAGCGAGACGTCAATACCGCCTACTCGCTGGGAGCCAACGGGTTCGTCACCAAGCCCAACGGCATGGAGCGGCTGCAGACCTTGGTCTCACTGATCGAAGGGTTTTGGTTCACGTTCGCGAGCCTACCCTCCGATCCTGAGGCGGTACACAAGTCATAACTTCGTTACGCAAGAGTCATGTCCCAACCGGCGGGATATGGTAGTCTATCCTAAATCATAGTCATGAACTATTTCGTTTCCCGGACCCCGCCTCCCGCCTCCCGCGGGGGGTTCATGATCACCTCGCAGAATCTCACCGGGAGGAAGACGTCGACCGTCACGTATCCGCAATTTGAGAACTCCGCCGCGCCGCGCGCGCTCAAGCGCTCGGTCCGCTCTCCCCTGCTCCAAGCCTTGAACCTTCACGCGCCCCTGCGGGTTTGGGTGCCTCAATGCACCGGCGGCGAGCATGTCCACTCGGTCGCGATCGCCCTGATCGAGGCGATGGGAGCTCATTGGCGCGAGATCTCGCTGCGCGTCTACTCCTCGGGCATGAGCGCCGAGCGCATCCATCACGCGCGCGCGGGCCGTTACCCTCTCTCCGCGGTCCAAGGCGCGCCGGAGCGGATCCGCCGCTTCTTCGTCCAAACGGGAGGCCAGTGGCAGGTCCGGCGCTTCGTGCGCGACGCCTGCCGCTTCATGACCGACGAGGCCGCTCGCCCCCTGCCGTTCAGCGGCCTCGATGTGATCGTTTGCAGCGAGCGGCTTGCCGAATTGTCCGTCGCCGAACGCCACGAGGCCTTCCGGACCTTCCATCGCGCCTTGGGACCGGGCGGGCTTCTATTCGATCCCACCTGCACGGTGGACGAGTTTTCCGACCTGTTCGGGCCGCTCGAATCGCCAGGGTCCTATTCCGTCCGGTCGGAAACCGCCAAGACCGACAGCCTCGGCTTCCGGTCGCGGGACAGCGATGAACATCTCAAGTTGCTTTTCAATAATTCGGAAGAGGCGCTTCTCGTGCGGGACGCCGAGACCGACCTCATCGTGGACGCCAACGAAGCCGCTCGCCGCCTCTTCGGACTCAGCCTGCGGGAGTTCCGCGGGACTCAAGGCAAGGACCTCGTCGCGTCGGAGACGGCGTATCGAAGGCTCTCGAACGAGCGGCGGTCTAAAGACCGGCTCGCGATGCCTCATTACGTTCGACGGGACGGCACCGTGTTTCCCGCGAGCGCGAGCGCCGTCCCGTTCGTCCGAAAGGGCCGTCCCGCCGAGCTGTGGATCGTGCGGGATCTCACCGAGCGCCTCCGCCTCAAATCCGGCAGCCAGCGCGAAGACGAACACAATGCGTTCTTGGGCGAAGTCGTCCACGAGCTTCGGACCCCGATGACGGTGATCCGAGGGTCCGCGGAGACCTTGCGCTTGGGCATCCGCAGCCCGCGGATCCGTTCGAAATTCTTGAAGGCGATCGAGAACCAGACCGTCAATATGGCGCGCATGGTGGATGGACTGCTGGAGCTCAACGCCACGCGTTCCGTCAAGCGCGACACCCAGGCGATGGCGCTCCCCCTCGCCCAGGCCGTCTGGGCGATCGTCCCGAGTTTCGTGGCGAGGGCCAAGCGCCGCGGCATCTCCCTCCGGGTCGATATCGCCGAGAGCCTGAGCGTTTTGGTAGACTCCAACGATCTTCGCCATATCTTGGGAAACCTGCTGGACAACGCCATCAAATACAATCATCCGGGCGGGCGAGTGCAGGTCCGCGGCGCCGTCGAAGGCGGAAGAGGAGTGTTGTCGGTCAAAGATACAGGCAGCGGCATTCCGCCGGACGATCTGGAGAAGGTCTTCGAGCGCTTCTACCGCTGCGAGCGCACGCAGGCCGTCAAGGGCAACGGGCTGGGCCTGGCGATCGTCCGCGCAATGGTGAAAGCGAACCACGGCCGGATCGTTGCGGAAAACAACGCGGAGGGCGGCTCCGTTTTTCACGTTTCGTTCCCCCTGGCGTCGTGACGGCACACGGAGGCCTCGATGACTAAAATACCCTCCTCCAATCCCGACGCGCTTTTCCCGATCGTAGGCATAGGCGCCTCCGCCGGAGGATTGGAGGCCGTTTCCCAGCTTCTGTCTCATCTCCCCGCCGATACCGGAATGGCTTTCGTGGTCGTGCAGCATCTCGATCCGACGCGGGAAAGCCTCCTGCCCATGATCCTGCAGAAAGCGACCGAGATGCCCGTCGCGCAGGCGAAGAACGGGGTCCGCATCCTGCCGAACCGAGTGTACGTCATCCCGCCGAACACCCACATGATCATCGTCGGCGGGAAATTGACGCTGATCCCGAGGCCGGAAGGCATCCACGCCATGTCCGTGAACTGCTTCCTGAGCTCGCTGGCCGATGACCGCGGCAACAAGGCGATCGCCGTCATCCTGTCGGGCACGGCCAGCGACGGCGCGACCGGCGTCAAGGCGATCAAATCCGAGGGCGGGATCGTTTTCGCGCAGGACGAGGAATCCGCGGGCCATTTCGGGATGCCGCAGAGCGCCGCGGCCACCGGCGTGGTCGATTTCGTCCTGCCTCCCGAGAAGATCGCCAAGGAGCTGGCGAGCATCGCGCTGCACCCCGTGCTCAGCCCGGACGTCTCCTCCCTCTTCGACGACGACAAAGCTCTCGGTCAGATCTTCCTGCAGCTGCGCCGCGCGACCGGCGTGGATTTCAGCCTGTACAAACCGAGCACCATCAAGCGGCGGCTGATGCGCCGCCTGATGCTGCATAAATTCGAGAAGCTGCGGCAGTACGTAGACCTGCTGGAGAGAGTCCCGGACGAGATCCGCGCCCTGCATGACGATCTGCTGATCCACGTGACGCATTTCTTCCGCGAGCCGAAGTCGATCGCCGTCCTCCGCGCCAAGGCCTTCCCGCGCATCTTGAAGGGCTTGGCCCCGGACGCGCCCATCCGCGTCTGGGTTCCCGGCTGCTCCTCCGGCGAGGAAGCCTATTCTCTCGCCATCGAGCTGTTCGATTTTCTCAGCGAACGCGACAGCATCAACGCCGTCCAGATCTTCGCCACCGATATCAGCGACATCGCCCTCGAACGCGCCCGCGCCGGCGTCTACTCGGAAGAGATCCAAAACCACGTTCCCGCGAGATTGCTGCGCAGGTTCTTCACCAAAGTGGACAGAGGCTACGAGATAGTCAAGCGCGTCAGAGACGCGTGCGTCTTCGCCAAGCACGATCTGACGAAGGATCCCCCGTTCGCCAACGTCGATCTCATCAGCTGCTGCAACGTGCTGATCTATCTCGGCCCGCAGATCCAAAAGCAGGTCTTGCCGATGTTCCATTACGCGCTTCGGCCTTCCGGAGCGCTGATACTGGGCAACGCCGAGACGATCGGGGAATTCGGCGAATTGTTCGGGGCGGCCGATAAGAAGTGCCGTCTTTACTACAAGAAGCCGTCGGCGGCCCGCATACATTATCCCACCAGGGTCGAGCACGTCACCAGCTCGGAAGAAGCGGCCCTGAAAGGAAAAGGCCCCGTGGCGGCCGTCTGGCCGGAGACGGACGTCCAAAAGGTGGCCGAGCGCATCTTGCTCGAACGCTTCGCTCCCGCGGGCGTCATCATCAGCAAGGACTTAAGCATCCTGCATTTTCGCGGGCACGTCAACCGATACATCGAGCCGGCCACGGGCAAGGCCAGCCTCTCCCTTTTGAAGATGATGCCCGCCCATTCCGCGTCCACGATCAGCTCGCTGATCAACAAGGCCAAGAAGTCCGACTCCCCGGTCAAGATAAGCGGGATCGACCTGGGCGACGACGATGGGCGCGCGAAGAAGGTCTCGATCGAAGTGGTGCCCTTCCGCCTTCCGATTTCAGGAGAACGCTATTTCATCGTGCTCTTCGAGGACGAGACGCCCGGGTCCGCGCGCGGCGAAGACTCCGGGCACGCGCGCGCCGCGGGAAGCGCGAAGGCGGCTCGCCCGGAGGGAGCCGCGTTCAAGCGGCTCAAGAGCGAGCTCGCGTCGACCCGCAACTATCTGCAGACCATAGTCGAGGAGCACGAGGCGGCCAACGAGGAGCTCAAGTCCGCCAATGAGGAGATCATCTCGAGCAACGAGGAGCTCCAGAGCACCAACGAGGAGCTCGAGATCGCCAAAGAGGAGCTGCAGACCCGCAACGGCGATCTGGATCAGCTCAGCAACGATCTGCTCAACTTGATCTCGAGCGTGCATCTGCCGATCATCATGGTGTCGAGCGACCTGCGCATCCGCCGCTTCAGCGCGATGGCGGAGAAGATCATGAACCTCCTGCCAGGAGACGTCGGCCGCCCTATCGGCGACATCAAGCCGAAGATACCTCTTCCCAATATCGAGGAGATCATCCACGACGTTATCGAAACGGTGACCCCCAAGGAGCTCGAGGTCAGAGACCAGGAGGGGCACTCCTACGCGGTGCGCGTGCGGCCGTACAAGACCACGGAGAACAAGATCGAGGGAGCCGTGATCGTCTTCATGGACAACGATCCCATTCTGCGGAGCATCTCCGAGATCAACGCCACCTCCGCGTTCGAGGCCGTATTGGAGATGGGCCAGGAATCCCTGGCCATCCTGGACGCACATATGCGGGTCAAAGCCGGAAGCCGCTCCATGTACCAGGCCTTCGGCCTGACGCAGAGCTCGTTGGGCCGGTCGTTGTTCGAGATCGAGGGCGGTCACTGGAACGTCCCGGCGCTGCGTGCTCATCTGGAGCGTTTGGCGGCCCAAGGGGTGCCGTTCAGCAAGGTCCCCATCCGCGTCGTGGACCGCGAGCTGTCCTTCAGCGCGCGCCGGATCGAGAGCGAGAGCGGCGGTCCGCCGCTCATCTTGCTCAGCATCAACGCCCCGTCGAAATAGCGCGGCGGCGGAGCCGCGGAGACATTTGATTTACAGGCGGTCCATGGGCTTTTCCCCTCGGCGGCGCTACACTATTGTTGCCTCGTGGAGGAACCGTGACGACAAGAGCGGAAGGATTCCTGTATTCTCAAGAGCGTTCAGGCCTCAAGAAGGCCAAAGGAGTGCTGCATCAGCGCCGGAAAACGCCGCCCGCCGATGCGACGCGCGCAGACGAAAGCGGCGGAAACGGGTTCCTGAATCGGCGCGATCGCTCCAAGGGCGCCGCGCGAACGACCCGCACCGTCCGCCGCGGAGGATGGGGGCCCTCGCCCGGTCGTTGACCGCCGACCCGGAGGTGACGGCCCCGTCATGCGGCGCGCGCGGAGATAAGTCCGGCGCGGGAAGGAGCGCGGCCTAATTTCGTATGATGCTCGTCATGCGAAACCCTCTCCTGGCTCTCCCGCTTCTCGCCGCCTTCGCCGTCCTTCCCGCCGCCGCGGCGGACACCAACGACGCCGCCGTCGACATCACGCTCGCCTGCCGCAAGGACCTGCGCACGCTATGTAAGCCCAAGCCCGGCGGGCCTGGCCCGCTCGCCTGCCTCATGGAGCACAAGGCCGAGGTCGCGCCGGAGTGCCGCAAGGCGCTCGACGCCTCCAAGGGAGCCGCCCTTCCCGCCGGCAAGACGCCGGGCTCCGCCAAGGCGTCCTCCTGCACCGCCGAGTTCGCGAAGTCCTGCAAGGGGGCTCGGGGCGAGGCGATGCGCGCGTGCCTCAAGGCGCACCGTGGAGATTTCTCCGAGCTCTGCCGGCAGCTCGCCGACGCCGCCGCGAAAGTTCCGCCGAAGAAATGACGAGCGCCCTCGACGACGCCCTCGCCGCCGCGCAGAAGGACCAGTCGAAGTCCGACGCGTTTTACGACCTTTTCCTGCGCACGGTGCTCATCATCCCGACCGTCGACGGAGAGGGCGGGGACGGCGCGCCCCGCCGCGCGGAGGAGGGCGCGAGCTTCAACCCCGTGCTCCTCGACAACGAGGGGACGCCGCTGTTGCCCGTCTTCGACAGCGAGCGCCGCCTCGCCGACTGGGCGAAGCGCGCGATCTCCTTCGTCGGCATCCCCGCGCACGCGCTGCTCGAGGGGATGGACCCGAGCGTCCAGATCGCGCTCAACATCGGCTGCCCGGGCTTCAAGCTCTTCGTCGTCGACGAGCTGCGCTGGCTGCGCGAGCGCATGGCGGCCGCAGGCCCCGAGCGCGTCGCGATCCCCGCCGGGACCCAGGTGCTCATCGGCGCGCCGAAGGAAGTCCCGCCGGAGCTGCTTCCCGCGCTGCGCGAGTGTCTCGCCAAGAGCCCCGAGGTCCGGGCCGCGCACCTCGGGCAGCTCGTGCTCGGGGGACAAGGCCGTCCTCGGCTCGCGCTCGTCCTCAAGCTCGGACAGGCCTCCGATTCCGTCCGCCAGGCGATCCAGAAGGACGTCGGCCTCGCCATCCGGGGCAAGCTGGGGGACCGCGACGGCCTCGACATCATGATCGCCGAGGGCGACGGGATCGGGTCCAAGATCGCGGAGACCGTGCCCGCCTTCTTCACCGCTTGAGCTCCCGAAAGTCCATCGACCACTTCCACCTCGGGGCGAAAGTGCCTCCGCGCCTGCTGGGGAGCATCCAATCCTCCATGCGCCGCGACGGCGCCGTCGCCTTCGACTCGATCTTCCCCCTCCCCCTGTTGAAAAGGATCCGCGCCCTCGTCCTGCGCAGGCACGAGTCCGGAGAGCTGCGCCGTAACGGCCTCATCCGCGATATCGGCGGGCGCTACGCCGCGGTGCTGCCGTTCGAGGGGCCGTTCCTATCGCCCGCGTTCTACGCGAACGAGCGGCTGCACGCCGTCGTGTCCGCGCTGCTGGGCGCGGACTACTGCATCGGCAGCCTCGAGACCGTGATCTCGCTGCCGGGCTCGAGCCCCCAGCATCAGCACATCGACGGGCCGATCCGCTTCGACACGCGCGTCGGGAAGAAAAGGGCGTTCCACGTCCGCGGCCTCGCCGAAACGCCCCCGTACGCGATCGGACTGGCGACGCCGCTGTGCGACGTACGCGAGGAGAACGGCCCGACCGCGATCTGGCGCGGCTCGCACCTCGAGGCGCTCCTGCCCCGCCCGCCCGGCGAGGCGGTCGTGCGGCGGCGGTACCCCGAGGATCGGCTCGCCGGACGGTTCGGCTTCTCCTATCTCTTCGACTACCGCGTCTTCCACGGCGGCCTCGCGAACATGTCCCGCGAGGTGCGCCCGCTGCTCATGACCGTCTTCGTCCGCAGTTGGTTCCGCGACCCGAACTTGGTCGAGGTCGACCGCGGCGTGGTCATCAAGGAGCGCGACTACCGCCGGGTCCCGGAGAGCCGCAAGCCGCTGTTCGCGCTCGCCGCCGCCTCTCGCCGCAAGCTCTGGCCGCGCTGGTAAGGAGCCCGTTTCCTATCGTGCCGCGATAGGGCCCTCCGGCGCCGCCTCCCGAGGCCCCCGGGCCCTCGGCCGCGCCGCCCGCCGCGGGCATCCTATCGGCACCCCCTCGGAGTTAGGAGACGCTGTCATGAAATTCCGACTAGCCGCGGCCGCGTTCTTGCTGCTGAGCCTCGCGCCGCTCACCGTGGTGCACTCCGACGAGTCCGACGATCCCCGCGCCTTCACGCGCGACCCCGCCAACGGAGGCTGCTCCTGCCAGCCGAACCCCGGCCGGCGAAGCGCGGCGCAAGGCCCCCGCGGCGAGACGCCCGAATCGCCCGAAGGCCCCGAGGCGCCCGGCGCGACTCCCGCGGACGGCTAGGATCGAACGTAGTTTGTCGTCCGCGAATTTTCTATTCTTGCCCCATGGCCTCGACCTACGCCCGCATCTACGCTTGGGTCGCCAAGATCCCGCGCGGAAAGGTCGCGACGTACGGGCAACTCGCGTGCCTGGCCGGCATCCCGCGCAACGCCCGGCAGGTCGGCTACGCGATGGCCGTGATCCCGGAGGAGCTGGCGGCGCCCTGGCACCGCGTGATCAACTCCAAAGGCGAGATCAGCTGGCGCGAGCATCCCGACGCCCGCGAGGAGCAGCGCGCCCTCCTCGAGCGCGAGGGCGTCGCGTTCGACGAGAGCGGCCGCGTCCCCCTGAAGCGCTACCTCTGGTCGCCTAAATAGTACAATCACCGCCCGCATCCGGAGGCCACATGAACAAGCTTGCGTTGACCGCGCTACTCGCGATCGTCCCCCTCGGCCCGGCGTCCGCCGAAGAGAAGCCGAGGATGACGAGCGTCCCCGCCAACGTTTCGACCGACGACCTGCTCAAGATGGCGCAGGACACCGACACCCGCGTGGTCGTCATCCTCAAGAACGGCTCGACCACCTACAACGGCTGGGTCAAGGACCTGAGCTCGAACGCGGTCGTCTTGAAGAACGCGCACGGCAAGGAGATGTACGAGGTGTGGGTGCTCTTGTCCGAGATCGCGGTCGTCGAAGTGAGGGTGAAGTAGAGGACTAGTCGGCCAAGTCTTCCGGCTTGAAGCGCCCGGCGATTAGCTTCTTGATCTTCGAGACCGCGGCCAAGATCCCGAGGATGGTCCCCATCGAGGCGAAGGGAGCGTACATCACCATCCCCTGGAGCACGATGACGGTGTCCCCCGGCATTTGGCCGAAGTGAAACGGCAGCTTGCCTAAGATGGATCGCAGCGGCGTCGGCAGCGCGCCGATGGCGGCCGTGACTCCGTAGAAATCGACGCCGCCTGCATGGATGAAGGGCTGAACGCCCGGGGGGATCCCGGCCATGGCCCTAGTATAGCCGTCCGCCGAAATTTAGCCAGCCCCCCTTGGCAGGGGACCGTTGCGGGAGCGCCGCGTTTCGTCAGGAAATGACGTCTTCGACGACTTCTTCGGCGACGGCCTGGCCGCCGAACTTGGCCTTGTAGAGGCTGCGGAGCTTGGACGCGCCGGCCCAGAGGCCCCAGAGAAGCGCCACGGAGGAAAGCGGGATGTAGATGATGTAGCCCTTCTGCATGATCATGATGTCGCCGGGAAGCCGGCCGAAATGAAGGGGCATCACTTCTAGGACGGATTTGAGCTGCGGGGGCAACGCGGCGACCTTGGAGCTCGCGGCGTAAAAGCCCGCGCCTCCGGCGGTCATGAACGGCGCTACGGCTAGTGCGGGATTTGGGGAAGCCATGCATTTATTATACCACGCTCCGGCGGCTCTATGACGCAGGGTATACACGAATTCTTTGCGCCCCCATCATAGGCCTCCCCGTCGACGGGACGCTATACTGGCGCCATGAATCGATCCCATGGAGTGCTCCTCATTCCCGCGGCGCTCGCCGCCCTCGCGCGCCCGGCCTCCGGCGCGCATAGCACGGTCAAGATCGGCGACCCCGTGCAGACCGCCGCGCAGTACGCCGAGGAACGCAACGATCCCTTCACCCCCCTGACGCTGTCATGGCCCGCGCCGCAGCGGGCGGTCGCGCGCATCCTGCGTCTGCAGTACGGCGACCCGGACAAGGCGACGAAGAAGCGCTTCCTGTGGCGCGACAAAGCCCCCTGGAAGAGGATCGAGCTCGAGGCCAAGGGCAGGCGCTTCCTCAAGCAGACGGTCGAGTACCGCGCGTCCTCCGACCGCTGGAAGGACTTGAAGCGCGCTCCGCTCGACCTGTCCGTCAGCCGGCGCAACGAAGAGCTCACCGCCGCCGGCGACGACGAGTCCAAGAACTTCCTCACCTTGAACATCGCCCACGACGTCGCCGCGGGCCGCGTGAGGCCCGAGCAGGCGCGCCAGGCATACTCCCGGATGCTGTCCTTCGCGGACTCCGGCCGCTCGATCCCGGCGATGGAGGAACTCCTGTTCCTCCCCCACGAGGCGCAGCTCCTCGGCATCACCGCCGAGCGCTACCAGCGCGCTCGCGAAGCCATCGCCGCCTCCGTCCAGGACGATCCCAATAGACCGGACGTTCCACAAAGCCACGGAAACGAATCTATTTCCGCTGCCGACACGAAAGAAGACTAGAGAGACCGATAAGCAACCCGAGTGACACCCTCTCCCACGGATGGTGCCAGGTTTTCACAAGTTCTCCGAACTCGCCTAACTTTTGACTTAGGAGAGTTAGGAGAACTTGTGAAAACCTGGCACCGACGGTGGGCACCGCCGACGCCGACGGCGATGAACCCTCACCCCGTCGGTCTCCCGCGATAGCGGGAGAAGGAGCTCATTAGGTCTCCGTGGTTCGCTTTTTCATTAGTCGGCGTCCTCTTTTTTCGTATATTTGGGCGGTGGAACGGCAAGAGGCGATGGAGGCACTGGCGCTCCTGCGCCGCGTCGTCAGCCAGACGCGCGACGACACGGTGATGCAGAACTGGGGCCTCATCTGGATCATCCAGGGCGTCATCAACTTCGCCGGTTTCGTCGCTACGAACGTGCTCTACTGGCGGAAGGTCCCCTTCTGGGTCTTTCCGGCGCTTTGGTTCTGCCTCGTGGCGGTCGAGCTCGCGATCACCTTCCTTCTCAAGACTCGCACCGCCGGCGCGCGCTCCTTCGTCGAGTCGCAGATCTACTCGATCTGGCTCATCTTCTTCGCGGGCGCGAACCTGACGGGGCTGATCAACCAGCTGATGGGCCTCGAGCTCTTCCTCATGGGCCCGATGCTCGCGGTGCTGGCCGCGTCGTCGATGGCGGTCATGGCGACGATCATGGGCAAGAAGTTCTTCGCCCCGGCCGTCGCCGCCGCGGTCGCGGCCGTGCTCATGGCGGTCTTCCGCGAGTGGCAGTTCGTGATCCTCGGGACGGCGTGGGGCTCCTTCCAAGTCGGCGTGGGCGCGCTCTTCCATCGCGAGCGCCTGCGGCGCCTCTCGCCCGAGTCCGACGGCGCGCGGCTCGTGTGAGCGCGCGTCCCGCCGAGGACTACGCCGCGCTCGCCGCCCTCGCCTGCGAGCGCGCGGGACTCAGCCGCGCGGACCTCCTGGGCAAGCTCGCGGGGGCGTCCTTGCCCGACCAAGGTACGACGCTCGCGCGCCTCGCGGCCGACGGGTGGATCGAGGGGACGGAGCACCTTCGGCCGACCCAGCGCGGCATCGAGGCGCTGTACCGCTTCCACGCGGAACTCGAGGCGGCCGTCGACCCCGGCGCGCTCGCCCGGGGCCAGGACGAATGCCCGTCGGTGCGCTGGCTCACCGCGGTCAAGACGACCTGGATCGAGGCCGTCTCGCTCAACTACGCCGTCGAGCCGGACGCCCTGGCCGCGCTCCTACCTGCGCCGCTCGCGCCCGAGCTCCACCGCGGCCGCGCGTGGGTGCAGGTCCTCATGTCCTCGCTGCGCGACATGCGGCCGCAAGGCGCGGCGCCGCTTCTCGGCTGGTGCTTCTATCAGGCGAGCTACCGCGCCGCCGTCGTAATCGAGGGCGAAGGCGGCCGGCGGCGGCGCGGCGGCTACTTCCTCCGCAGCGACACCAACAACGACCTAATGCGCGCCGTCGGCAACGCGCTGCGCGAATTCAAGTTCCACGCCTTCGGCAGCGCGCAGATGATGATGGCGCGCGAGAAGGACGCGCTGGTCCTCGGCGTCGATCCCGAGCCGGGACCCGCGGGCGGCAAGCTCCTGGCCGTCCTGGACCTCGCCGCGACGGGCGGCCCGCCGCCAGGATCCCTCTGGACGTCGGCCCAAGACCTTCACGTGCCGCTCGTGGAGTGCTACGATGCCTTTGGAGTGGACGCCGCGGCCGGTCATCTCTACATCCTCACCATCGACCGGGAGCCGTGGAACGCGAGGTTCGTCCGGCCGACGAAGCTCTACTGCGAGTTCTTCGACGCGGGGCCGCTAGGAGGCGGGCGCGCGAAATTCGATTCGGCGCTGTACATCCCGAAATGCGATTATTCCTGGAGGCCGCTGCGGCGAGAGAGATTGACCCCATGCCCGAACGAGTGATCGAGATCAAGTCGGCCGAGAACATCCCCGCCAAATGGCGCGACACGCCCATCGGCGCCTTCCTCCGCTTCCATAACTTGGGCGAGCCCCTGCCGGGCCGCTCGGACAAGCCGGAGCTCCTCATCGGCATGTGCATGGACAGCAGGAAGCATTTGCGCATCCCCGACAATTTCGCCTTCATCCTGAGGACGGGCGGCGCGAACCTGCGCTTGGCCGAGTTCCGCGTCTCCTACGCCATCGCGGTCGGGGGCGTGCGCGCGATCGTGCTCCTCGGCCACACGAACTGCGGCATGTCGGGGCTCGGGACGCGGCGCCATCTCTTCATCGACGGCTTGGTTGAGGCCGGCTGGTCCCGCTCCGCCGCCGAGGTCCATTTCGACCGGCACGCCCCGGAGCACGAGATCGGCCAAGAGACGACGTTCATCCGCGCCGAGGCGAGCCGCCTGCGCGCCCTGTATCCCAAGATCGAGGTCGCCCCGCTGCTCTACCGCATCGAAGACAACTCGATCGTCCTGCTCGAGGAGTAGCGTGGCCCCGGCCCAGATCGGCCGCTGCCGCATCGAGCTCGTTGAAGGCGACATCACGCTCGAGGCGACGGACGCCATCGTCAACGCCGCCAACAGCCGCCTCGCCGGGGGCGGGGGCGTCGACGGCGCCATCCACGCGGCCGGCGGGCCCGAAATCATGCGCGAGCTTGCGGAGAAGTACGACGGCTGCCCGACGGGCTCGGCCGTGATCACGGGCGGCGGGCGCCTCAAGGCCGAGTTCGTCATCCACGCGGTCGGCCCGCGCTACAGCGGGAGCCCCAAGGACGCGGAGCTCTTGGCGGACGCGTACCGGGAGAGCCTCAAGCTCTGCACGTCCCACGCGCTGCGCTCCGTCTCCGTGTGCGCGATCTCGACGGGGATCTACGGCTATCCGATGGACGCGGCCGCCCGCGTGGCGGTGCGGGCGGTCGTCGAGTTCCTGCGCGGGGGCTCCACGCTCGAGCTCGTCCGCTTCGTCCTGTTCGATTCGCGGGCCTATGCCAGCTTCGAGTCCGCCCTCCGCGCCGAGATTGCTTTCTAATTACAAAGCGAACCCCAGAGCGTTGTAATTAAAGGTGAGTCAGCGCGGCTCGTCCGCATTGACGGCGCGGCACAGAGACTCGGCGGCTTTGGCGTCGTACTCGCTCAGATGCAGGCAGTCCGCCTGGGCGTCCTGCCTCCTGCCGAGGCGCAGGAGCAAGGTGCCCCGCGCGAAGCGGTAGGCGGGATCGTCGGGCATGAGCTGGATCGCCCTGTTGTAGTCCCGCAGCGCGTCCTCCGCGCGGCCGACCCGCTCGTTTACGGCGGCGCGGCTCGCGTAGACGATGGCGCGCTTGGGGTCGAAGCGCAAGGCGCCCGCGAAGGCGACGAGCGCGGCGCGGTCCTCCTGCTTGTTCGCGTGCTCGACGCCCTGCATGAATATCTTCCCGCCAGGCCCGGCGTAGAACTCGATGTCCCCCGCCTGGCGCGGCGAGGTCATCGTGAGCGGCGGCATGGCGCCGACCGACACGGGCTCCCCCGGCGCGTGCACGCTCTCCGTCAGGCGCTTGAGCTGCCGCGACTTCAGATACGCCCAGACCCACGCCGCGGCCGCGCAGAGGCCGACCGCGATCACGAGTCCCGCGCGACGACGCTTCGCTCCCGCCATGCCTAGAGTGTGCTCCCCCCCCCAAAAAAAACCCCGTCAACCCCCCCTTTTGGTGCCAGGTTTTCACAAGTTCTCCTAACTCTCCTAACTCAAGATTTAGGCGAGATTGGAGAACTTGTGAAAACCTGGCACCATCGCCTTGGCACCATCGCCTTGAGTGTGGGTTCCGCACGGAGGCCCGTCAAGCCCTCCGGATAAGGAAGGCACCTCGGCCCACTCGATGGGGGGCCCCTCGGCACTGGAGGCAGGGCCCCCGCCGCGCCATCCTATGCGCATGAGGATGCTGCTCGCCGCCGCTGCGGCGTGCCTGCTGTTTGCCCCGTCCGCGCGCGCCGCCGCGCGTCCCTTCGCCGAATACGAGCCCGTCGGCATCCTCGTCATGAGCGCAGGCTTCGACTACCAGAGCGAGACGGCCAAGACGACGATCCTGACGCACCTCCCGCCCGGCGTGCGGGCGCTCGTCTACTCGACCCACGACTACGAGCGGGAAACATTCCGCCATTCGATGTCGGGCCGGGACGCCGCGGTGGAGCACTTGTCGCTCCCGCTCGCCGGCCAGGCGCTGTGGTCGCGCGACAGCCTCCCGTACCCGGTGATCGACGCCGGCGGCCTCGTCCTTGCCGCGGCGTCCTACGCCCAGCAGTTCGCGCCGAACGAGCTGCTCGCCGCGTATCTCAAGGTCCCCACGCGCAAGCACGGCCACTTCTTCGAGCACGGGAACCTGACCGCCAACCGCGCCGGCGACTGCGTCACGGTCCAGGACAATTTCGCCGGCATCATGCCCGACGCCGCGTTCTCGTCGGCCTACGGCTGCAAGACTCTGCTTCGCCTGCCCTTCATCGCCGGGATCGGCCACGTCGACGAGGTGGCGAAGTTCGTGGCCGACGACCTCGTGCTCACCGATCAGCCGCAATTCGAGGCGCGGCTCAAGGAGAAGGGTTGGCGGGTCGCGCTCCTGCCGAAGGCGGAGCTCCCCGAGGCCCTCGCCCGCCGCGGAGTCTTTCCGCAGCGAAGCTACGTGAACTCGGTCCTCGTCAACGGGACCGCGTTCGTGCCGACCTTCGGCCTGCCGACCGACGCGCCGGCGCAGGACGCCTACCGGGCGCTTGGCCTGACGGTCGTTCCCGTCGAGGCCGCCTACCTCTCCGATTACGGCGGCGGCGGCCTTCACTGCATGACGATGACGTACCCCGACCCGAACGGCCTCCCCGGTTCGTAAGGCCTTCACCCCAAGCAAAGACAGATACCCTGCGCGCACCGTCCGGGGAGAGGACTCCGCCGCTTAAGGTAGAATGAACCGATGATCCTGCCCGCGCTGTTGCTCCTGCTGGCGGCCCCCGCGACCGCCGGGGACCGCAAGGCCGTCCCCAAGTTCGGTGTTTGCTTCCACCACGGCGCCTTCGGCGACGAGTACACGCCCGGGGCCGCGGTGGTCTTGGACGACCTCCGCAAGAAAGGCCCGTTCTGGATCCGCGGCGACTTCCAGGACCCGAAGAAGGACGCGCCCTTCGCCAAGGACATGGCGGCTAAGGGGATCCAAGTGCTGGCCCTCCTTCCCTGGTACTCGACGAACACCGCGGGCTGGCGCGCCTTCGTCGAGAAGGCGGTGCAGGCCACCCCGGCCGTCCCGGCCTGGGAGATCACCAACGAGCCCGAAATGACCTGGTGGGGCGGCCCGCTCCCCGCCGGCGAGTACGTCCGCATGCTCAAGGAAGCGAAGGCGATCATCCGGAAGGCAAACCCGAAGGCGCTCCTCATCGGCCCCGCGATCGGCGCCAACGCGGACGGCGTGAAGTACCTGTCCGCCTTGGTCGACGCGGGGCTCCTCGATCACGTCGACGGCGTCTCCGCGCATTACTACATCTTCCACAAGAACCTCGATTTGGCCGGCGTGAAGAAGGCCGTCGGCGGCAAGAAGCCGATCTGGATCACCGAGACCGGCTGGACGACGGCCGACCAGCCGGGCGGCGAGGAGGCGCAGGAGAAGTACGTTCGCGACTACTACGACCCGAAACAGGGCGTCCTCGGCGCCGATCCCGAGATCCGCGTCATCATCCACTACGAGCTCAACGACGACCGCGACCCCGTCCCCCCCGGCAAGGACGACGGCTGGGGCCTGACGCACGGCCCCAAAGGCGCCTTTAAGAAGAAGCCCGCCTTCGCCGCCTTCAAGTCGCTGCTGTGAGCGACGCCCTCAACAACCCGGGTCGGTTTGCCCGAGATTGATTCCCCTTCGTCTCATCTTTCGTTGAGCCCGCTCGTCGTACAATGTGCTTCATGAACACGCTCCGCCTTGCCGTCTCGGTCCTGGTCTCCGTCTCCCCCGCTTTCGCCGCGCCGCTGCCCGCGAGCGTCGTCCTCGACGAGCTCCGCGGTCTCTCCGCGATCCCCGTCCACGCCCCCGCCCTCCCGCGGGCCCAAGCCGAGCCCTGGGGCGACGCGGTGATCGTGCGCGAATTGACCAACGAAGGCGTCGTCGGCCTCATCCACGGCGCGGTGGCGGACGCGCGGCAGTTCGTGCTCGCGGTGCACAATCCGAACGATTTCTTCGATTACCGGCTGTTCCCGCTCCGCCTCGACCGGCAGCAGTTCGAGGAGATTCAGAAGCTCAAGCTCGAGCGGCACGACTTGGTCCGCGTGAAGGGCGCGCTCGCGGGAGACCCGCCGCACGTCCGCGTGACTTCTGTGACGCTGGAGCGCCGCGACCCGACCGATTTCTCGAACCAGACCCTCGAGATCCGCAGGCCCATCGATCCCGCCGAGTTCGCGCAGCCGAAGAAGATCTTCGGCCTGGTCCACGGCGTGCTCCGCGAGGGACGCCAAGTCGTGCTCGAGTACCAGGACGGGATCCTGCCGCTCACTCTCGACGAAGCGGACGACGCCCATGCGGCCGCGGCCCTGGACAAGCTCTGGCGCGGCGACATCGTGGAGGTCACGGTGGGCCTGCGCCGACGCCCCGGCGCGCCGCCGCACTTCTACTTCGACGCGAAGGCGGGCGTGCGCGTGCTCGATTCGGTGCGGGCCATGCAGAACAAGCCCTTCACCGCCGAGGGCCCGCTCGTCCTCTTCCCGCGCTCGCCGATCACGAGCCTGGACGTCTACGCGGTGCGCGTCCACTACCCGCAGTGGGGCGTGACCCGCAACTTCACGGTCGCGAACTTCTCCGATCACGACGTCTGGCAGGCCGGCAACGCCAAGCTCTCCGCCGCCTGGACCGCCTCGCGCGCGACGGCGCAGCAGGGGCGCAACAAGTTCATCAACTTGAAATTGATCGTCCGGGTGAGCGGCACCTTGGCCGAGCTCGCGGGCAACAGCCGCCTCGCGCAGAACCAGGCCAACCAGAACATCCAGTACCCGTCCGCCGGCAACATCGTCATCGTCTCCAGACCCTAAGTGTTCGAGTCGGCCCTCCTCGCGGCGGGCGTCCTGTCGGGGGCGGTCGCGTCGGTCGCCGGATTCGGCATCGGCAGCATCCTGACGCCGCTCCTCAGCCTCAAGCTCGACGTGAAGGTCGCGGTGGCCTGCGCGGCCGTCCCGCATTTCTTAGGCACCGCGCTGCGCTTCGTTTTGATCCGCGAGCACCTGGACCGCCGCGTGTTCGTGCGCTTCGGTCTCGCGAGCGCGGCCGGAGGTCTCCTCGGCGCGATCCTCCACGCCCGCTTCGGCGCGCCGGCGTTGACCTATCTCTTCGGCGGCGTCCTGTGCCTCTCGGGGGTCACGGGACTCTTCGGACTGTCGGAGCGCGTGCGCCTGGAGGGGACCGCGGCGTGGCTCGCGGGCGCATTGTCCGGCGCCCTGGGCGGACTCGTCGGCAACCAGGGCGGCATCCGCTCCGCCGCGATGCTCGGCTTCGACGTCCCGAAGGAGGCCTTCGTCGCGACCGCGACCGCGGTCGGGCTCCTCGTCGACGGCGCGCGGCTGCCCGTCTACCTCGCGGCGGAAGGCGGCGCCGTCCTCCGCGCGTGGCCGCTCCTTCTTGCCGCGTCGGCCGGCGTGATCGTAGGAACGCTCGCCGGGATGCGCCTCCTCCGGAGCATCCCGGAGCGGGAGTTCAAGAGAGCGGTATCCGCCCTAGTGCTGATCCTCGGCCTCGTCATGCTCCTGCGCGGAGCGTGAGGCCGGCAGTCAGTCCTCGACAATCTCCTGCACGACGCCCAAGGCCGCGGCCTCGGGGGCGTACATCACCCAATCCTTCTTCTTGAAGAAATTCGCGTGCTTGAACCAGTCGGGGTCCTCGTCGTACGCTTGATAGCGGAGCCACAGCTCCGGGCTCGCGCCGAGTTGGACGTATCGCTCGAACAGGGCCGTCGTTCGGGCGACCGAGTCTTTGACGCGCGCTTCCAGATTCGCGCGGCACGCCGCCTCGCCGTCGCGCGCGCAGATCTCGCGGTACACCGCGTCGAAGTCGGTGCGCTGGTTGTTGAAGCCGTGGAACATGAACTTGGCGCTCCGGTGCGCGGTGCGGCGCGTCCCCGCCATGTAGAGCAAGGTGCAGGCGCTCATGCAGCGCGCGCCCTTCCTGACGTTCGTCGTCATCCCGCGCGCCCGCACGTAGGCGACCATCTCGGCGAGCTCCCCCGGAATCCCGCCGCCGCTGTTCAACTCGAGCCGGCGCACCTGCGGATAGAACGTCCGCAGCTCCCACCACATGAAGTCGCCGATCTCTCCGTCGATGTACATCGTCTCGCCGATCACCCGGCATTTCGGGTCGAAGTGCGGCTCGGCCGGCGGGTCGACTGCGTAGCGGTAGCAGTTGCTGTCGAGCGGGTGGTCTTCGGCCGCGACGGGAGCCGGGAGGAGGAGCAACGCCAGGAGCGCGCGATGGAGGGATGCCATCGCCGATAGGGTACCCTCACCGATACGGCTCCGCCTGGGCCGTCGGACCCAGCGCGGCCTGGGCCGAAACGTCAGTCCTTGCCCAGACTCCATTTGCCGCCGCCGCGGCAGGCTATATAGAGGAAGACGAAGGCGTACATGAGCGCGTGTTCGCCCTCGTTGAGTCCCGGGAGGAACTTCCGCCCCATCTGCAGCTTCCAATGGAACTGCACGTAGGCGACCGCCATCATGCCGCTGCAGAGGAAGGCCGCCCAGCGCGTCTTGACGCCGAGGGCGATGGCGAGGCCGCCCGCGAGCTCGATCATGCCGCCGATCCACAGCTGCGAGCCGACGACCGGCTTCCATTCGGTGAAGAGGCCGAAGATCTTCTGCACTCCGTGGAAGGAGAAGAAGAGCCCGTGCGTGATCCGCATCACGGCGTAGGCGTACGGCGCGAACGGCTCGAGCTTTTTCATGAGACGGATTATACCTCATCGCCGCGCGGGCCTTTTCTTTTGCGGCCGCGGCTGATACAGTCAAGGAAGGTCATGACGACGCTGCTCCCCGCGCTGCTCGCGGCGTTCCTCGCGCGCTCCCCGGCCCACGCGGCCGAGGCGAGCGCGCTCTTCGTCGGCAACAGCTTCACCTCGGTCAACGACCTCCCGAAGGTCGCGGCGGCCGTGGCGGAGTCCCTGGGCGACGCGCTCGCCGCCGAGATGGAGGCGCCCGGAGGCTGGGCGTTCGAGCAGCACGCCAACAGCGAGCGGACGCGCGCGCATATCCAAGCGAAAGCGTGGGACTTCGTCGTGCTCCAGGAGCAGAGTCAGCGCCCCGCGCTCGTCTCGCCTCGGACTGAGAACCAAGTCGCGCCCTACGCCTTGCGCCTCGACGAGACGGCGCGCTTCGGCCGCCCGGGCACGCGCACGGTCTTCTTCGAGACCTGGGCGCACAAGTCGGGCGACCGCGCCAACTGCCCGCACGTGAAGGAGACCTGCACCTTCGACGGCATGCAGACGCGCATCTCGAGCACCTACGCCGACCTCGCGCGGGAGTCCTCCGCGCTCCTCGCCCCCGTCGGGGCCGCCTGGAGGAAGGTCCGCAAGACGCATCCGCACATCGAGCTCTACTTGGGCGACGGCGTCCACCCCTCCGCCGCCGGCACCTATCTCGCGGCCTGCACGATCTATGCGACGCTGTTCAAGAAGAGTCCGCTCGGCGCCGCGTCCCTCGGCCTCGAGGAACCCGACGCCCGCGCCCTCCAGCTCGCCGCGCGGGACGCCGCGCTCCCCCCGCCGCGCCGGCGCGCGCGGTAGCAACGCTTCTTAGGACTTTCGGTCCCATCGCGGCTGGGCCGTTCGCCTGTTGCCGAATTCCGCGTCCGGGCCCATAGTGGGTCTCGCAGGGGGGCGGAGGCGCGCATGGACAGGCTCGCCGTTGCTCTCGTGTTCGCGACGTTCGCCGTACCCGCGTGGACGCAGGACGCGGGCTCGCCCGCGACCTTCCAGCAGTCGTCGTCGCTCAAATTCACCGACGTTTCCGGCGGCCCCGACCAGATCGTCTTCGACAGCGGCGAGGGCATCGTCGAGCATGCCGAATGGGACACGGTGCTTTTCCACGGCCAGGTCCCGAGCCCGACGATGACCTTCGAGGTCTCCCGCAAGTCCGTCGAGGGCGACTGGTCCGCCTGGGTGAGCGCGGAGCTCCATCGCTACGAGGAAGGCCGCTTCTGGGCGAGCGCGGCGCTGCCGCCCGGCGGCAAGGCGCTCAGGATCCGCGGGCTGAACCCCGCCACCGCGACGGGAGGCGCGATCGAGATCTACGCGGTCGAGACGTTCGCGTCCCAAGGGGCCGAGGAGGCGGAGTTCCAGCCGATCCGCTCCCGCCAGCCGGCGCCGCGGCAGCGCCCGGAGCCGCGGCAGCGGCCCGAGCCGCGCGAACGCCCCGGGGCTCGGGAACCCCAGGCCGCGGGCCGGCCGACCATCATCCCGCGCTCGCGCTGGAACGCCCGCGCGTCGGGCGGCAGCAGTTCGCACTCGCCCTACCGCATCACGATCCACCACACCGAGGGCGCGGCCCCGTACTCCCTGAGCGCCGCGCTGCGCGAGGCGAAGGTGATCCAAGACTACCACATGAACGGCCGCAAGTGGCCGGACATCGGCTACCACTACTTGATCGCCCCGACGGGAGACATCTTGGAAGGCCACCCGGAAGGCCTGGTCGGCACGCACACGGGCGGGCAAAACCAGGGCAACGTCGGCATCTCCTTCATGGGCAAGTACGGCACGAGCCGGCCGAGCGCGCGGGCGCTCGCGTCGCTCACGACGCTGCTGCGCCACCTGGGGGCCAAGTACAACGTCGCGGCCGCGCAGCTCAAGGGACATAAGGACTACAAGAGCACGAGCTGCCCCGGAAATCCGCTCCACCAGTCTCTGCCCGAGTTCAGGACCGCGATGCGCTCGCGCGGCGGACGGGACTTCGCCCCGCCCCGGCGCGGCCAGGAGGAGGACGAGGAAGAGCTCAGGCCGCCGCGCCGGCGGGAAGACAATTGGCGGACGCCGCGACGCCGCGAGGACGACCGGCGGCAGCCCCGGCGGCGCTTCGACGAGGACGAGGAGGACGAGCGCTTCCGACGACGCCCCCTCCCGCGGTTTCCGGACGACGAGGACGACGACGACCCGCGGATGTCTTCGGTGACGCCGCGCCTCCCGCGCGCGCCGCGCGTGGGCGCCCTATCCTTCGACTAGAGTCTTATTTGGCGTCGAGCGCGACGGCGGCCGGGACGCGGGAGAAGATCGTCGCCCCGTCGCCCTCGGTCGTGCGCGTCGCGAGCAGCGCTCCGCCCTTGTCCGCGTAGATCTTCTCGGTCAAGCGCAAGCGCCGCGACGTCAGCTGGCCGAAGGGAGACAGGAACCAGCGATCTTCCTCGGCGATCTTGCCGCCGGCCGACAGGAGCTGCAGCCAGTCGCCGTCGCTGCGCGTGCCGCCCTGCGGCGCGCTCGTCGCGATGAGGCGGGCGGACATGCCGGGCGGAAGCTGCTCGAGCGTCCACGTCGCCAGGACCGCGTTCTTGGAGATGCGCGGGTCCGTCGCGATGAAGGCGTCGGCGGGGGCGCCGTTCGGGAGCGTCAGCGTCTGCTCCGCGGGCTGGGCGTACACGAGAACGAGGGACGGCGTCTGCTCCGGCACGTCCTCGCCCGTGTCATGGAAGGTCACGAACTTGCCGTTCGGCAGCATGACGGAGAGCTGCTGGGTGAAGCGCTTCTTGCCGCGGCACATCGGCGCTTTGTCCGAGAGCTCGACGTCCATCCCCGGGACGACGAAGCCGCCGGCCGCATCGACGCCGAAGGTCTGGCTCGCCGAGCCGCATTCGATGTCGAAGATGCGCACGCCGTCGCAGGAGCAGCTCGCGGAGGCTTTGACGCGCAGGTGCTCGGAGGGGACCGGAGATAGGTTGAGGAGGGCGCCGGGGTAGCCCGCGAATCGGCCGCTCAGCGGGGCCTCGGGCGCGGCCTTTTCCTCCTGCGCGGCGGGAGCTCCGGCCGGGGTACCCGTCGGGGCCGCCATGCCCGTCTCTTGGGCGATGGCCTTCACGCGCTCGGCCGCTTTGTTATGCGACGCCATCTGCGACACGCTCGAGGACGCGAACGCGATGGCTGCGACGACGAACGCCGATGCGACGGACGCCAGGAACAGGCCTCGTTTCATTTGGGAGCCTCCCTCCCGAATATCGGCCTCAAGGACCTCGCGCGATCTAGGCCCTAAGACCTATGTTGCACGAGCGGAGTCTACCAACCCGCGCGCCCCATTGCAATCACTTTATAGTGACAGCTAAGACACGGAGTGGTGTTGACGGAGAAAAGACAGAGACCTCGGAGAACGACATCCGGCCCGACGCCCACCCTCTCCCGCGCAGCGGGAGAGGAAGATCATGAGGTCTCTGCGGCCTCTCTCTTCTCTCGTGTCTGTAAAGCTAAATATCCGCTCTGTGTCTTTGTGGCGAGCTTTGTTATTTCGGCGAAAAGTTCATGATCGTGGCTATCAGGAGATAGACGATCGACCCGAAGATGTCGTTGAACATCGTGACGAACGGCCCGCACGCGGTCGCCGGGTCGAACTCGAGCTTATGGAGGATGAGCGGCTCGAGCGTCCCGACCAAGGACGTCGCGAAGGTCGCCGACATCATCGCGAGGAAAACGGAAACGCTCACCTTGACCACCTCGTGATAGTTCCAGTTGATCATGTAGGCGACGACGGCCGCGATGACGCCGCAGCAGGCGCCCGTCAGGATGCCCAGCTTGAGCTCGCCCAGGACGATCGTGCGCGTGTGCTTGGCCTTGAGGGTGCCCATGCCGAGGCTGCGGATGACCATGGTGGTCGACTGGAGGCCGACGTTGCCCCCGGTCGCCATGATGGCCGGGATGAAGGCGGCCAAGACGACCGCCTTCTCGAGCGTCGGGGCGAAGATCTTGGAGATGACGAGCGCGATGAAGAGCTCGCCGCCCAAGGTCAGGAGGAGCCACGGCAGGCGCATCCTCATGCGCGTCGCGATCGGCGTGTGGAGCGGGTCGACCATCTCGGAGCCCGAGAGGCGGACCAAGTCCTCGCTCGCCCCTTTCTCGACGACGTCGAGGAGATCGTCCTGGGTCACGACGCCGAGGAGCGTGCCATGGGGACCGAGGACCGGCACCGAGCGCAGGTGGCCGCGGGCGACCAAGTGGCGCAGCTCTTCTTCATTTTGCTCCGGCTGCACCATCTCCCAGCTGCGCTGCATGATTTGGGCGACGTTCGCGTCGGCCGACGCGGCCAGGACCTCGTGGATCGACGCCTTGCCGAGCAGGCGCCCGTTTTGGCTCACCACGTAGAGGTCGGTCTGCCGGCGGTCGGGGAAGGCGGCGATGAGCTTCAAGGCCTGCGCGACCGTCGCGTCGTCGCCGATCGAGAGGACTTCCGGCGTCATGATGCCGCCCGCGGTCGAGGGCGGGTACTTGAGGACCGCGTGCACGCCGCTGCCCGCGCGCGTGCCGAGGTGCTTGATGATGGCGCCCTGCTCCGCCGCGCCGAGCTGCTGGATCAAGTCGGCGCAGCGCGCGATGTTCATGTAGCCGAGGATGCGCGCCGCCGTCTCGCAGTCCATGCGCCGCAGCGCGGCGGCGGCCGGCGGAATGCGCATGTACTCCATGACGGCCGCGGCCCGCGCGGGCTCCATGCGCCCTAGGAAGGAGCGCCGGTCGCTCGGGACCAGGTCCTCCATGAGCTCGGCCAAGTACGGCGGCGGCGTGCGCGCGAGCACCTCGGCCGCGGGCTCGACGCCCTCCTCCTTGGCGCGGGCGAACAGCTCGGAGATCGAGTCGAGGTCGATGGTCAGGGAGTCGGTGTTGACCGCCTGGACCACGTCGGCCGCGCTCTGGGCGCCGAGCACTTTCTCCATGACCGCGGCATTGCTCAACTGGCGCAGCAGAGCCGACATCGCGCGCAGGTAGAGGTCCGAGTGCTGCTTCGGAATGACGAACATGAGGACGATCTTGACCGGGACCCCGTCGGGCGGCGCGAAGTCCGCCGCGCCCTCGGGGCAGACGGCCATGGCGATCGTCAGGTTCGGGATCTTGTCGGTGCGCGCGTGGCAGAAGGCGATCCCCTTGCCGAGGGCGGTCGAGCCCATCTTCTCGCGCTGGGAGACCGCGTAGAGGAGGTCCTTTTGCGCCATGCCTTGGCCGCCCTCGCAGATCTTGCGCGCGAGCACCTGGATGACGGTCGACTTGTCCGTCGGCCGCGGCGTCCAGAACACGAGCTCCCCGTGGAGCAGCGCCCCCGCCTGAAGTTCCGTCTCGATCATGGCTCTATATGGTACTAAATGAATTACTTCCGAGGATCACCGCCTCGTCACCCAAGAGTTCAATATCCTAGTGCAACACTTTGAGATTTGGAAGACCTGCGAGAGGAGACTAGGCCGTCAGCGCGTGTTTGACTTCGTCGCGGCGGGCGACGTGGCGGGTGGACTCGAGGCGGGTGAGGAGGCTGTAGGCGCAGGGGACCACGTACAGCGTGAGGAGCGTCGAGAGCAAGGTGCCGCCGATCACGGCGACGCCCATCGGCGCGCGCAGCTCGGCGCCGGGGCCCAACGTCATCGCGGCCGGGACGGCGCCCGCCACGATGGCGAGCGAGGTCATCAGGATCGGACGCAGCCGAAGCGGGCACGCCTCGAGCAGCGCCGCGCGATATTTCAGCCCCTCGCCGCGCTTGTGGTTGGCGAACTCGACGAGCAGGATCGAGTTCTTCTTGACGATGCCCATGAGGAGCAGAATGCCGATCGCGCTCATCATGTTGAGCGAGTGGCCGAGCGCCCACAGGCCGATCAGGGCGCCCGAGAGGCTGAAGGGCAGGGCGAGCAGGATCGTGAAGGGATGGACAAAGCTGTCGAACTGCGCCGCGAGGATCATGTACGCGATCGCGATGCCGAGAAGGAGGGCGAAGCCGAGTTCCTGGAACATCTCCTGGAACTGCTTGGCGCTGCCCGAGGTCTTGACGACGTAGCCGTCCGGCAGCGTCTCCTTCGCGACCCGCAGGGCGGCCCCGATGGCGTCGGCCTGCGACTTGCCGGGAGCCACGTTGCCGAACACGTTCACGCCGCGCTGGCGGTCCTCGCGCTGGATCGAGAGGAGCGTCGGCTGGGTGATGATGCGCGTCACCTGCGCGAGCGGCACGAGCTCGCCGCGCACGTTGCGCACCCAGAGCTTCGAGATGTCGCTTTTCCCCTTGCGCTCCTTGTTGGAGAGGCTGACGCGGACGTCGTAGCGCCGGCCGCCCTTCGTGTACTTCCCGGCGCGCACGCCGCCGACGGTCGAATTGATGGTGCGGGCGATGGCCGAGATCGTGACGCCGTGGAACGCGGCTTTCTCGCGGTCCGGCACGACGCGCACCTCGGGGACGCCGAGCACGTAGCTCGTGTCGACGTCGACCGCGAGGCCCGTGTCCTGCAGCTTCTCGCGGATCGCCTCGGCGTACTCGCCGAGCTTCTCCCAGTCCGGGCCGCGGATCGAGAACTCGATCGGGAAGCCGCGGCCGCCGCCGGTCGTGATGGTCTGCGAGCGGTCCTCGATCGATACGCGGCGGATGCCCTCGATCTTGGACAAGGACTTGCGCGCCGCCTGCATGAACTCCTGCTGGCTGAGCGAGCGCTTCTTCTCCTTGTTGACCGGACGGTCCTTGCGCGGCCTCATGGTGATGAAGATGCGCCCCGAGTTGACCTCGGAACCGCCGCCGCCGCCGATCGTGCCGAAGTACTTTTCCACCTCGCCGCGCTTCGACAGCCACTCCTCCGCCCGGAAGAAGGCTTCGGACGTGGCCCCGAGCGAGGTGCCGGGGGGCATCTGGATGCGCACGATGAAGTTGCCCTGGTCCTGCGCCGGCATCATCTCGCGGTTGAGCCGCCCGGCGAGGCCGAGGGACGCCGCGAAGAGCACGGTCGCCGCGATCAGCACGGCCCAGGGACGGTCGAGCGACCAGTCGAGCGAGCGGCGATAGGCCGCGACCAGGCGCTCCATCAAGGCGTCGATGACCTTCCCGATGCCGGTCGAGTGCCCGACCGCGAGGAACTGGCTGCAGCGCATCGGCGCCAGGGTCACGGCCTCGAGCAGCGAGAAGGCCACCGCGACCGAGATCGTGACGCCGAACTCGTAGAAGAACTTGCCGATGATCCCCTTCATGAACGCGACCGGCAGGAAAATCGCGATGACGGCGCTCGAGATGACGATGACCGAGAACATGATCTCGCGCGCGCCCTCGACCGCGGCCTTGACGAGGGACTTCCCCTCCTCGCGGTGGCGGGCGATGTTCTCGAGCACGACGATCGCATCGTCGACCACGATGCCGACGACGAGCGAGATGGCCATCAACGTGATCGTGTTGAGCGTAAATCCCATGAAGTACATGACGAAGACGGTGCCGCCGAGGGCCGTCGGGATGGCCAAGATGACGTTCAGCGTCGAGCTCCACGAACCGAGAAACATCCAGCACACGACGCCCGTCAGCAGGATCGCGAGGATCAAGGTGAACAGGAGCTCGTGGATGTTGTCCTCGATGAATCGGGTGGTGTCGTAGTTGACGCCCAGCTTGACGCCCTCGGGCGCGTACTTCTGCAGCTCCGTGATCGTATTGCGCACGCCGTGGGCGACCTCGACCGCGTTCGACCCGCGCTGCTTGCGGATGCCGAGGCCGATCGAGGTCTCGCGGTTGACGCGCGAGATGGAGCGCACATCGGCCAGTCCTTCCTCGATCTCCGCGATGTCCTTGAGCCGGATCGTGCGCCAAAGGATGCCGCCGCCGCCGACGCGGGAAGGGATCGTGATGCTGCCGAACTCGGCGACGGAGCCAGCCTCGCCCATGACGCGGACGTTCTGCTCTTCCTCCGCGGTCTGCAGCACGCCGCCCGGCATCTCCGAGTGCTGGGCCTGGATCGCGGCGACGACGTCGTCGACGGTGATCTGGAGGTCCCTCATCTTCTGGCTGTCGAGCCAGACGCGGAGATTGGGAGCCACGAAGCCGTTCAAGCTCACCTCGCCCGCGCCGGGGACCACCTGGAAGCGGTCCATGGCGATGTCCTGCACGTACTTGGCCAAGTCCTTGTAGGGCTTGGTGCCCGACACGCCGACCGTGATGATCGGCTGGTCCTCGGGGTTGACCTTCTGCACGACGGGCGGGTCCATGTCGCGCGGCAGGTTGCGCTGCGCCTGGGCGATGCGCGTCTGGACTTCCTGGACCGCGACGTCGATCTGCTTCGAGAGATCGAACTCGGCCGTGACGGTGCCCGAGCCGAAGCGGGACGTCGAGCGCACGGTCTTGATCCCCGAGATCGTCATCAAGGATTCCTCGACGGGGTCGATGACCTCGTTCTCCATGACCGCGGGCGCCGCGCCCTCCCAGTTCAAGCGGATGTTGACCACGGGCGAGTCGACGTCGGGGTTCTGCGACACGCCGAGCCGCGTGAAGGAAAGCCCTCCGAAGAGGAGGAGCGCGATCATCAGGATCCACGCGAGCACCGGCTTTTTGATGGCGAGGTCGGACAAGATCATCGGGCGTTGATCTCCTGGGGCCGCGCTCCGGCGGACAGCTCGAGCGTCAGCGCGCTGAGCCGGGCGTTGAACAGCGCGCGGTTGAAGGCGAGGCGCGTCGAGTTCAAGCGGTCGAGCGAATCGAGCACTTCGATGTTGGTGACGAGGCTGCGGCTCTCGTCGTGCCGCTGCAGGTCGTAGGCGCGCCTAGCCAAGTCGACGGCGCGTTTTTGGATCTCGAACTGGGCTCGGGCGGAAGCGAAATCACGATAGGCGTTCTTGACGTCCACGTCGGCCTGACGGCGGACCGACTGGAGCGCCAGGTCCTGCGCGACCGAGAAGGTCTTCGCCGAGTCGACCGACGCCCAGAGGCTGCCCCACGTCCACACGGGGAGCGTCACCGTCAGCGTCGCGTCCCAGTCGATCTTCTCGCGCGTCATGGGACGGTAGCGGTAGGCGTTGCCCGTCATGCCGATCTGCGGGAAGCGGTCGGCGCGCGCGACGTGGACCGCGTCGGCGGCGGCGTCCGCGGCCATCCGCGCCGACGCGACGTCCGGGCGCTTCTCGATGCGGGCGGCGTAGGCGTCGATCGTCTTGTCGAAGGCGGACGAGAACTCGGAGGCGTCGGGCTCGACCGCCTGCGCTTTCGTCAGGTACAAGAGAAGGTCGGTGAACGCGCCCGCCTGGCGGCGGCTCTCCTCCGATTGGGAGTCGAGCGAGGCGATCTGCACTTCCTGGGTCACGGTATCGGCCTCGCGGTTGCGGCCGACGCGCACGCGCTCCTTGAGCTCCTTCACGCGGCGGTCGGAGAACTCCTTGAGCTGCGTCGTCGTCGTCACGTTGTCGCGCGCCTGGATGAGCCCGTAGTACGCGGTCGCGACGGTCAGGAACAGGAGCTGCTCGGCGCGGGCGATGTCGAACTCCTTTTGACGCTGCGTCGCCTTCGCCGCCTTGACCGCGAAGAGCTCGCGGTATCCCGTCAGATTGGTCTGGCTGAGCCGGAGGCCGGCGTCCGTCTCGGAGCGGCCGCGCACCTCGTCCTGCCAGAAGGTGTTCGAGCGGATCGAGATCGACGGGAAGGAGGCGCCGAGCGCTTTGCGGAAGAGAGCCTCCGCCTGGCGGATCGACTGCTCGCTGATGGCGATCGTCTCGCTCGCCGCGAGCGCCTTCGTGAACGCCTCGGACAAGGTGCGGATCGTGCCGGGCGAGGCCTCCGCGACGCGCATCGGGACCGTCGATATCGCTTGCGCCGCGAGAGGGGCCGAGCCGGCCGCGAGGAGGGCCGCGCCGAGGAGACTCCGAGTCAGGGGAGAGTTTGTCACGCCGTAGCCGCAGTTTACTTTTTCCGGCCAGGCGATTCCATCGCGGCCGCACTCATGAGACGCCGCGGAGGGGTTCAATGGATACGGGTCTTTAGACCTACATAGAAATAGGACTTGCGGTCCACGGTCCGAATTATTAGAGTGCCCGCAAGTTCCCCCTCTTTCTCGCACGCGGGAGAGGGAGGCGTTGGCTCGGAGGAGGCCTCATGAACCGCCTCATCGTCGCGATCGCCGCCACGCTCGCAGTCCCCGCCGCCGCGTTCTCCCAAAACGTCATCCTCGTCACCGCCGACGGCGTGCGCTGGCGGGAGGTCTTCTCGGGCGCCGAGGCCGCGCTGTTGGGACCCAACGAGCAAGACGCGCGCCGCGAGTTCTGGCGCGAGGACCCGATCGAGCGCCGCCGAGCGCTCATGCCCTTTCTCTGGAGCCACGCCGGCCGCCGCGGCCGCATCTGGGGCAACCAGGACCTGGGCAGCGCGGCGCGCGTGACGAACGGACTCAACTTCTCCTATCCGGGATATCAGGAAATCCTCGGCGGCTTTCCCGACCCGAGAATCGACAGCAACGGGAAGGTCCCTAATCCGAACGTCTCCGTCCTCGAGTGGCTCAACTCGCGGCCCGGATTCAAGGGGCGCGTCGCCGCCTTCGGAAACTGGGACGTGCTGCCCTTCATCTTGAACACGGACCGGAGCAGGCTCCCGGTCTGGTTCCCGAGCGTCGACTCCGACGTCCAGACGCACGAGGCCGTCATGAAGTACCTGCGGGAGAAGAAGCCTCGCGTGCTCTACGTCCTGTACGGCGAGACCGACAACCGCGGGCACGAGGGCCGCTACGGCGAATACCTGAGGGCGATCAAGCGCGTGGACGATTTCCTGCGCGAGATCTGGAGCGCCGTCCAGTCGATGCCCGAGTACCGCGGGCGCACCGCGCTCGTCGTGACGACCGATCACGGACGCGGCGAGGGTCCGCGGTGGACGGACCACTATAAGGACGTGCCCGGCTCCGAGAACATGTGGATCGCGACGATGGGACGCGGCGCGGGCTGGGGCGGCGAGGTCTGCGACGAGGACGCGACGCAGGCGCAGGTCGCCTCGACTGTGGCGGCCTTGGCGGGCGAGGACTACCGCGCGGACCAGCCCAAGGCGGCGCAAGCCCTCGACCTCGACTACGCGCCCGTCTACGACGCCCGCGCGGCCCGCGGCGGCACGGACGCCGCGCGGCGGACCGTCGAGCGCGCCGCCGCGGTCAAGCTGCCTTGGTAGGCAAGGCGCACGCCGACGCCTGACAGAAGCGCGCGATCACGACGCTCGCGACCGTCCAGGAGACCACGGCGTCCGCGACGTACAGCAGCGAGAAGCACCACGGGAACTTCCACCACACCGAGTTGGGCATCGCGCCCAGGATGCCGACGCACAGGCCGAAGAAGCACCCGTAAAGCGCCGCGTCCTTCGACGTCAGCCCGGGAATCTTGCCCAGGATCCACGTCCAGAAAAATCCGCCCGCCATCTGCATCGCCAGCCCGAGCGCCATCGTGGCGCCCATCGAGCCCCAGCCTTCCCTATTTAAAGAGAGGAACACGAACGGGCCGGTCGGCATGGTCTTGCCGCTCATGTCGTACTTGACGATGTAGGCGCCCGAGCTCGGCGCGTTCGCGGAGAGCATCTGGACCGTCGCGACGGGGTCCTTGAACTCGCTCAGCGTCTTTTCGTGGAACGGGAGGGCCATCCACGAGATCGAACTCCACACGAACGCGATCAGACCGCCGGCGACCGCTCCCTTCCACGGCGACAAACATTTGTGTTCCATGGCCGCATTATACTCTCTCTGTGGTAAATTTCATAAAAGTGTTGTAGAGTCCGCGCATGGGCGCCTTACTGGCCGTCCTAATCGCGCTAGCGACGACCGCGCATGCGGCGGATTCTCTTGTCCTCGGATTTCAAGACGCGCGCCACGTCCTCGGCGACTCCCCTCTCCTCCATGAAGTCCGCGGCACGGCGCCGCGCCGCCCCAAGCCTCCGCGGCCGACTCCGTCGCGCCCGGCTCCCGCGCCCGTCCAAGGCCGCTGGCAGATCATTCCCGAAAGCGAGCTCTGGGCGCGCCCTCACAACACGAGCCACCACGAGATCTTCAAGAAGTACGCGGTCGGCTTCAACGACCTGGTCCTCAAGGCGATCGACGCGACGCAGGCGATCGTCCCCGACGGCGGCGGCTATTTCATGGGGCCGCGCGCCACGCCTCCCGAGTCGCCGGTCGGATTTTCCTTGGCGCTCTTCGGACGCCACCTGCTCAAGCCGCCGCGCAAGACGAGCTTCTGCACCGGCGCCTCTTACGCCGCGTTCGTCGAGGCGCTGAACCTGATCTACGGCGGCCGCTTCCCGGCGATTAGCGAGGCGCAGAAGGAAGCGATGCGCATGCAGGAGAAGGACGACGGGCGGCGGCGCGACGGAGTCAAGTTCTGGGGACGCTGGAACGCGGACGACTTCGGCGTCTACTACGCGCTGATCCAGTACTCGGGCATGGGCCAGGTGATCGAGCCCGAGGACGCGCGCGCCGGCGACTTCATGACGATCAGCTGGGGCAGCCGCAGCCACTCGGTCGTCTTCCTCGGCTGGCGCGTGAAGAATGGCAAGAAGCACCTTCTGTTCTGGTCGAGCCAGGAAGGCACCAACGGCATGGGCGACCAGTCGGTCCCGCTGACCAGCGTCAAGGGCGTCAAATTCGTCCGGCTCGCCAACCCCGACGCGATCTCCTCCTTCGATCCCGGCCCCGACGACCAGCCTCATTGGGAGAAGCCGGACGGGACCGGCGCTCCGCCCTACAAGCCCGCCTGGGACCAAGTCCGCTGGTAGCCGCGCCGATTTTATCCCACTTGACGAGCCGCGACGAGACGATTTAACCTTACTGCATGTCCAAACAGATCGCGGCGTATGTCCTCGCCCTCGTGCTCTTCGCGGCCGGACTGCAGGGCATCCTGCACGTGGGCGCCCGCATCCCGGCTGGAGACCCGGCGCCCGCCGCTTCCGCCGCCGCCGCGCCCGCCTCTCCCGCGAAGGCGCCATCGCACGGCAATCCGCTCAGCCTGCTCCTCCTCCAGATCGTGGTCGTCATCTGCGCGAGCCGCGTCTTCGGCAAGGCGCTCGCGGTCGCCGGGCAGCCGGAGGTGGTCGGCGAGATCCTGGCGGGCATCTGCCTCGGCCCCTCGCTCCTCGGCGCCGTCTGGCCGCACAGCCAAGCGATCCTATTTCCCCCGGGGTCGCTCGACAACCTGTCCCTCATGAGCAACTTCGGGCTCGTCGTTTTCATGTTCATCGTCGGCATCGAGCTGAGCCCGGGTCTTCTGCGCGAGAGAGCGGCGACGGCCGTGTGGATCTCCCACGCGAGCATCATCGTCCCGTTCCTCATGGGCTCGGGCCTGGCGCTCTTCCTCTATCCGCAGTACGCGCCGAAGGGCGTGGCCTTCCCGCCCTTTTGCCTCTTCATGGGGACCGCGATGAGCATCACCGCCTTCCCCGTGCTCGCGCGCATCATCCGCGAGAAGGGCCTGACGCGCTCGCCGATCGGGGCGATCTCGCTCGCCTGCGCGGCGGTCGACGACGTGACCGCCTGGTGCGCGCTCGCGGCGGTCGTGGGCTACGTGCAGAGCGGCTCGGCGCTCGCGGCGGTGAAGGTGGCAGGACTCTGCGCGATGTGGATCGGCGCGATGGTCTGGATCGCGCGTCCCGCCCTCGCGCGCTGGATCGGACGCTTCGACGAGTCGGGCACGCTCGGCCGCGAGGCGACCGCGACCGCGCTCCTCGTGGCGCTCGTATCGGCCCTCGTCACCGAGCGGATCGGCGTCCACGCCCTCTTCGGCGCGTTCCTCGCCGGCGTCCTCATGCCGCCCGAGACCGGGTTCCGCCAGGCGCTCGCGGGCTACTTGGAGCGCTTCACGGTCGTCGTGCTCCTCCCCCTCTTCTTCACGCTGACGGGGCTGCGCACGCGCATCGGCCTCTTGGACGATCCGGCCTCGTGGGCTGTGTGCGCGCTCATCCTGCTCGTCGCCGTCACGGGCAAGTTCGGAGGCAGTTCGCTGGCGGCGCGGTGGTCCGGGATGGGCTGGCGCGACTCCCTCGCGGTCGGCACGCTCATGAACACGCGCGGACTCATCGAGCTCGTCGTCTTGAACATCGGCTACGACCTGGGCGTCATCACGCCGTCCATCTTCGCGATGATGGTCCTAATGGCGATCGCGACGACCGTGATGGCGGGACCGGGGCTGGCGCTGCTCGGCGTCGTGCCCGACAGGCGAGACTCCGCGCCCGAGCCGACCGGCTCCGGCGAGCGGCGCGCCTAGACGATCAGAGGACTTCCACGAACCGGCGGCCCGCCGGCTCCCACGCGCGCAAGAATTCCTCGCGGCTCATGCGGCGCCCGCCGGCGTTGACCCCGCTGTCGTTGACGTAGACCGCGACCGGCCGGCCCGCGGCGTCGAGGTCCGCGCCGGTCACGACGATCACATGGAGGAAGCCGTGGCTCGACGGCGACGACCACAGCTCGCCCGCGTCCACCTCCGCCATGAGCATCTTGCCCGAAGCGAGCGCCCGGTCGAGCTCCGCGCGGGAGGCGGGGCCGCGCTTGGCGACGACGAGGCCTCGGTCGGAGAGCAGATTGCCGAGGTACTCGCGCGAGGTCGCGCCGTTCTCGATGCCGCCGTTGTTGGGATTGGCGAGGAAGTAGCCGCTCTTGTAGTGGCCCTTGCGCCGCGCCTCGCGGTGGAGCTCCTCCTCCTGCTGGACCAAGTCGCCGCCGCGGGGGAGCAGACCGTACTCGATCAGCATCTGCTGCTGCGCGACGACGGCGCAGGCCTGCGCCCGCTGCTGGTGGACGAGCGCCGCGCGCCGCGCGGGATCGCCGACGGTGCGGCCCGACGTCGGAGGCGGGACGTAGACGGGCCCGCCCGCAATCAAGTCCCGAACGCGCGCGACTTCGGCCGCGGCGGCGTTCAAGCGGCCGCGCAGCCCAGTCACGGTCTCCGACAGCGGCGAGCCGAGCCGGTCGACGAAACCAGAGGTACGCTTGAACTGCTCCCACGCGGCGGCGCTTTGCCCGCGCGCGTCGTCCAAGCGCCCCGCGTCCGCGAGGCCGGACAGACTCTTCAGCGACGCCTCCAACGCGGAGATTCCGGGACCGGCGGCGCGCGCGCCGGTCGCGACGAGCCGCGACTGCAGCTGCTCCGCGAGGCCCACCACGCCGCCGACGGGGCTGAGCGGACGCCCGCGATGACGAAGGGCCTCGCAGCGCTCGACGGCGGCCTCCAGACGCGCCGCCGCCCGCGCCAGCTCATCGTCGCCCAACGCCGCCAGCGCGCGCTCCTCGCGGTCCAAGGCGAGCGCTTCCGCAAGGAGCGCATCGACCTGCGCCAGGCTGATATGGGCGTTCGTCGTGCCATGCATCGAGACGAGGCGGCGGAAGACGGCCCGCACAGCCTCGACGTCGGCCGCAAAATCGTCGGCGGGCGCAGCCGCGAGGACGGAGCAGGCGAGTCCCGCGGCCAGGCCGGCGGCCGCGAGCCGCGTCCCGAGCCGAGGGGAAAGGGGCATCGGACTCAGCGCTCCGCCAGGCGCCGCAGCGCGACCGCCAGCGCCGGGTCCGGGGGCGGCGCCGCGGAGGGCTCCCCCCCGTAGGCGCGCCGCACCACGTCCTGCATCGCCGCGCGCTCGGCGGCCGCCTCTACCGCGACGGGCGCATCCGGCTCGACGCCCGCGCCCTCGACCGAGCGGCCGCTCGGGCTGAGCCAGCGGTCGGTGGTCAGGCGCAGCATCGAGCCGTCCTGAAGCGGGATCGGCTTCTGCACGGACCCTTTCTTGAAGGTCCGCGAGCCGACGATGACCGCCCGCTTGTGGTCCTGGAGCGCAGCCGCGACGATCTCGGCCGAGGACGCGGTGCGCCCGTTGACAAGAACGGCGAGCGGCAGATCGGGATAGAGGCCGTCGCGCGGCGAGCCGATGACCTGGCGGCTCCCGCGGTGCTCGATCTGCAGCACGGGCATGCCGCCGTGCAGGAAATAGGACATGAAGAAGAGCGAGGCCTCGATGTCGCCGCCCGGGCAGTCGCGCAGGTCGATGACGAGGCCGCGAAGCGCGCGCGCCGGGCCGCCCGCGCTCTCGGAGAGGTCGCTCAGCTCCTTCACGCGCGCGTTCAAGCGCTTCATCACCTTCCAGATCTCCTTGTCCGCCATGCCGGGGAAGCTTCCGACGTAGAGGTAGCCGACGTCGCCCGCGAGCAGGTCGCCGTGGGCGACGACCGTGGGCACGCGGCCGCGCGTGATCGTCACGGGCTCGGGCTTGCCCTCGACCGCGACGGCGACCGGGTCGCCGCTCCTCCCGCGAAAGAGCGCGACCGCGTCCTCGCGCGGCAGGCCCGCGACGGGCATGCCGTTGACCGCCGTGATCCGGTCGCCCGGGTCGAGCCGACCGTCCGCGGGCGCGCCCGGGATCGGGTAGACGACGACGAGGGGATCGGCCGGCGAGGCCTTGTCCAGCATGACGCCGACGCCGACGTAGGAGCGGTTGAGCTGATCCAGGCCGAACTGCAGCACCTGCTCGGGCGTCAGGTAGCGCGAGTTGGGATCGAGCCGCGCCATGATCCGCTCGATCGACAGGCCCGCGAAGGTCTCCTTGGAGATGGGCTCGACGTACTGCTCGGCGATCGTCTCGGCGATCTCGTCGAGCACCGCCTGGGACGGCCCCGCCGGCGCGGCGACGCCGACGTCGGCGACGGGCTGGAGGCGGGCGTCTTTCAGGAATTCGGCCGGGCCGGAGGCGGCGCGGACCGGGGCGGAGGCTTGGGCCGCGGCGAGAAGGAGGAGCGAGGCTCGCACAAACGACGTGCGCGCGCGGCTATAGACTACCGGGGCGTCGCCCTCCATGGGTGTCAGTATATTGGACGGCCCCGGAGGCGACCACATACATTGGACCTATAGAGGACGAGACTTAGGCCTTGCCCCCCGCTAGGCCCAATGGGCCGCCGCGCCGGATTTTGTATCATCGAGATATCTCGCCATGGCCCTCAAGGATCCGAAGAGCCGGTTCACCGAGACCGTCGCGAACTACGACGCCTACCGCCCGAGCTATCCCAAAGAGCTGATCGACTGGATACTGAAGACGGCCGACGCGCGGCCGGGCGCCGAGATCGTCGACGTCGGCTGCGGCACGGGCATCTCGAGCCGGCTCTTCGCGGAGCGGGGCCTGCGCGTGAGCGGCGTCGAGCCCAACGACAAGATGCGCGAGGCCGCGGCCGCGCGGGCGGGCGGTCCGCGCTACGTCAACGGCGAGGCGGGCGCGACGGGGCTTCCCCCGGCGAGCGCCGATCTCGTCATCGCGGCCCAAGCGTTCCATTGGTTCGACGTGCCCGCCGCGCTCGCCGAGTTCACGCGCATCCTCAAGCCGAGCGGCTGGTGCGCGGCGTTCTGGAACGACCGCACGCAGGACACCGAGTTCCTCCGAGGCTACGAATGCCTCCTCGTGCGCTACAGCAGCGAGTACAAGCAGCTGCGCGGCAAGGGTTCGACCCTCAAGGAGCTGCGCGCCTCGCCGCTCGTCCGGGATTGGACCGAGGCAGAGTTCCCGAACGCCCAGGCGATGGACCGCGCGGGATTTCTCGGACGGGTCCACTCGAGCTCCTACGTCGCCCACGGCATCGCCGACCGCGCGGGGTTCGACGCGGAGATCGGCGCCCTCTTCGAGCGGCACGCGAAGAGCGGGATGGTCGAGTTCACCTATCAGGCGCTCGGCGCGTGCTGGCGGCTATGAAGGAGCGGATCCGCTGCCCCTGGCCCGTCGCGGACGACGCCCTCTACGTCGCGTACCACGACGAGGAGTGGGGCGTCCCGGTGAAGGACGACCGAAAGATGTTCGAGTTCCTCGTGCTCGAGACGTTCCAAGCCGGCCTTTCCTGGCGCATCGTGCTCCACAAGCGGGAGAATTTCCGCAAGGCGTTCGCCGGGTTCGACTACAAGAAGGTCTCCCGCTTCGGCAAGCGGGACGTGGCGCGGCTCGTCTGTGACGCGGGCATCGTGCGAAACCGGCTCAAGATCGCGGCCGCGATCCACAACGCGGCGCGCTTTCAGGAAGTGCAGAAGGAGTTCGGCACCTTCACCAAATACATCTGGTCCTTCGTCGGACACAAGCCGATCGTGCATACGCTCAGGACGCTCAAGGACTACCCCGTCCAGATCGACGAGGCGGTAGTCTTATCCAAGGACCTCAAGACGCGGGGATTCAAGTTCCTCGGCCCGACCGTGGTCTACGCGCACATGCAGGCCGTGGGCATGGTCAACGACCACGTCGTGGGCTGCTTCCGCCGCGGGGCCAAATGAAGACAGTGCTCGCCGTATTGGGCGCGCCTTCCCTGTCCCTGTGCGTCTGCGTCTGCGCGCTCGCGGAGGCGACGGCGCCGGGCGCTTGGCCGCCCGCGGAAGCCGCCCGCTTCGCCGAGGAGGTGGACCGGATCGTCAAGAACCACACGGTCAGGTCCTCGATCCCGCCGGTCGTGACGCCGATCGCCCCGTCCTTGGCGGACTTTCTCCTCGACCACCCCGACCTCTCGTCGGCCGTCGTGCGCAAGCACCGCATCGCCCCCTATCGCATCGAGATGAGAGGCCCGTCGCAGTCGGACGTGGACGACGGCGCCGGCATCAGCGGGCTCGTCACGCTCGCGGAGAAGCGTCCGGACCGCCGCGTCTACCTGGCCGAGGGCGTGTACGCCAACCGCGTGTTCCCCGGCGTCCGCGCCGCCGCGGCGATCATCATGAAGACAAAACCGGTCGAGCGACCGGGATGTCCCCCCGGCATCCGCACCGAGTTCGACGTATACGTCACGGTGAGGAACCCGCTCTTGTCGAGCGTGGTCAAGGCGCTGCGCCCTTTTCTCCGCAAGACCATCTCCCGCAAGTTTTCGAAGGCGATCCTCGTGGCGCACAACACCGCGATGCTCCTCGCCAAGGACCCAGAAGGGATGACGAAGGAGCTCCTCGCGTACCCGCAGCTAAGTGCCGAGGCCCGCGCCGTCGCCCAACGCGAGCTGGGACGCTTAAAGGACCTCCCCGCGTCCTGCCTGACTCCCCCCTAGAAGCGCTGACTCAGCGCGCTTTCGGCTGGAGGATATAGGTGATGCCCGAGCCCCTCTCGAGCCAGGTCTTCGTGAGTTGGGCGCGCTTGTAGGTGCGGCGCACGCTCCCCGGGCGGGCCGCAGGATCGTTCACCACGACGTCGCCCGTGCGCGTGAACCCCACGACGACGATGACATGCCCGTCGCTTTGCGAGATCGGCGCGCCGTCCAAGTCCCCCGCGTGCCACCGGTGCGAGAGCACGACGGGGCGCCCCGCCGCGATCTCGGCCTCGATCTCCGCAAGCCCCATCATGCGCCGCACGAACGTCTCCATGCCCGAGACCCTGTGGGCGTAAGCGGTATTGAAGGACCAGTTCCCGTACTTGTCACTCGCGTGGTCGAGAACGCCGGCCGCGACCTCGCCCGTCGGCTTCGATACGCCGTGGAAGGCGAGGACCATGGAAAGAGACGTCGGGCTGCAGATCTTACCCGGATCGGTCGACTCGACGCCCTGCGAGCGCTGCGGCACCTGCAGCGTCACGCCCCAGGCGGGCGAGCGCTCGCTCGACACGGGATCGCGGTCGCCCTGGATCCAGGTGGCAACGGCGACGAGCGTGACCTTCGCCCCCGCCGCCGGGGTCACACGGAAACGAAAGGTGTTGGCGTTGGAGCGCAGGACCAAGGTATCGACGTCCACGTCGCCCGAGCTCTGGCTCCGGGGCTCGTCGCTCCAGTGCCCCATCACGTACCACTTGCCGCTGCCGTTGATCTCGATCTCGAAGGTCGCCTCGCCGGTCGCGTTCCACGACATGACCGCCCGATTGAAGGCATTGACGCCATAGGTCTGGGAGACGAAGGGGCGCGTCTCCTCGCCGCGCCACACCGTGAGCCTGGAGGCGACGGCGTCGCGGCCCGCGCGCGCCCGCGCCGGAGGACGCACGCCCGGCTCGAGGATCGAGGCTTGGCGCCGGACTTCCCGGAGCCCCCGCAGGAACTCCGCTCCGCCGAACTCGGGGAAGACGGGGTCTCCCGCGAGTGCGGCGGACGTCGTGCTCAGAGCTGCAGCGACTAGAAGCGCGATGCGGATGCGGAACGCGGACATGGTTCCCTCCACGCGACTTCCGCGTCGGACGGCACGCGGCCGGCCCACCCTTCCTGCCGCGGATTATACACATTGCCCCCGCGGGTCGAGCCTTGAAAACTTGTTAATATAGCGTTATGAAACGCTTAACAATCCCCGCCGCACTGTTGCTGCTCGCGAGCGTCGCCGGCGCCGCGGTGAAGACTGAGTCCATCGACTATAAAGACGGCGACGTCGTCCTCGAGGGCTACGCCGCGTGGGACGACGCGGCCCCGGGCAAGCGCCCCGGCGTCCTCATCATCCACGACTGGCTCGGTCCCGGCGAGCACACGCGCAAGACCGCCGAAGACCTGGCCGCCCTCGGCTACGCGGCCTTCGCCTTGGACATCTACGGCAAGGACGTCCACCCGAAGAATCATGAGGAAGCGCGCAAGCTCTCCGGCCTCTACGGCGGAGACCGCGGCCTGCTTCGCCGCCGCGCGTCGGTCGGGCTGGCGGAGCTCAAGAAGCTTCCCGTCGCCGACCCGAGCCGGCTCGCGGCCATCGGCTACTGCTTCGGCGGCGGCGCGGCGCTCGAGCTCGCTCGCATGGGCGCGGACCTGCGCGGCGTGGCCACCTTTCACGGCACGCTCAAGACGTCCATGCCCGCGACGAGCAAGCCCCTCGCCAAGATTCTCGTCATGCACGGGGCGGACGACAAATTCGTCAACGCGCAGGTGGCGGACTTCCAAGAGGAGATGAAGAAGGTCGGCGCGGACTGGGAGTTCGACACCTACAGCGGCACCGTGCACGGCTTCTCCATCGAGCGCAGCGGCTCGGACGCCTCGACCAACATCGCCTACAACGCGCAGTCCGCGCAGCGCTCCTGGAAGCGCTTTCAAGAGTTCATGAAGGAGATCTTCGCCAACTAGCGCCGCGCCCGGAGGGCCTAGTGTTCCTAGGCCTTCCGACCTAAACGAAAATTGGTCCTTTTGCACCTGCGCGATTGGGCCTAAGGGGCAATTCTTGCAGCATGAGAATCCTCCCCCTCGCTTCGCTCCTGCTGTGCGTCGCGCAGGCCGCGCCCGCTCTCGATCTCTCGGACGCCTACCGGTCCGCCGGGCGCCTCCTCGCCTCCGCGCCCCAACCCGACGACAAGCCCCGCTCCGCCGTCTGGCCCGGACGCCGGTGCTCGAAGGAGGACGCCGCGGGTCCCAAGGTGTACTCCTCCGATTTCCGCTGGGGGCTCAGCCTCCCCGAACTCGTCACCCTCTTCCAGAAGATGTACGCCTCCCCCAAGAGGCTGCCCAAGCGGGCGTATTGGAACGAACAGACCGAGCGCTTCGAGCTTCCTTATGATGAGGCCCGCGGGGGCGCGGCGGTCCTTCCCGAGTCCTTCGTCCGCGCGGTGACGCGGCACATCGAGCGGGCGTACGAGCTCGACTACATCGACGCGGTGTTCTTCCCCGACATGGGTCATTCCCATTTCCTGATCCCGCAGGCGCATTGGGACAAGACGTACCGGAGCGGGCCCATCAGCGAGATTTCCCGCATGTACGAGCGCCTGTTCCTCGATCCGCAGCTCAAGGTCCTCTATCACACCGCCGAGCAGATGAAGGCGCGCGAGGAGAACGGCGAGTTCGTGAACGACGCGCGCACCGTCCACCGGCACCGCACGCGCAACATCGTGGGGACGAACTCCCCCGACTCGGACATCGAGCTTCATTTCAACCCGGCGAGCACCGCCAACACCGTGGGCGAGGTTCCCGGGTACTTTTGGTACAGCGCCGGCTTCAACCTGAGCGCCAACGAGAACGGCTGCTTCGTCTACCAGGCGAAGGGCAAGACGTACCGCTACGACATCAGCCTCTACGACGTGGAACCCGATCCGTCCCACGGCCCGGTCTGGGGCTCCATGTACGACGAGCCCCTCGTGGCGCAGGCGGCGCCGCGGCCCTCGCGCGTCGCGATGCGCTAGATCCTGCGTCACGTCATAGTCACGCCCCGTCTTGACAATCTTTGGCGGGTCTGTCATTCTTCCGTCACTATGACCAAATCCGCCCTCGCCCTCGCCCTATTTGCCGTCTTGTCGTGCGGTCCCGCCTTCGCGAAGGATCCCATCGTCATCATCGAGAACGGCACCCGCACCGGGTACAGCCAGAGCGGTCTCATCCAATTCGCCAAGGACTACGAGAGCAACCCCCGGACGCTGACGCTCGAGGTGCTCGGACATCCGTTCCAGTTCATCACGAACCCGCTGGGCGGTCCCAACGCGTGCGGAGCCACCTGCACGTCCCTGCGATTTACCGCCGCGGAGCTGGGCATAGATAAGACCTTCACCGGATCGAACACCGCGGACCTCAGCTCCCAGTTGAGAGACTTCCTCAAGGGCGGCGACTTCCTCCCGAAGTTCGTGCGCCTCATCAACGCCGGACCCGGCGGCCAGATCTCCGGCTCCCCCTCGAGCACGATCAACGCGACGATGAAGGCCACGTTCCAGGACGTCATGTTCAACGGGATCAAGACCGCCGAGCAAAAAGCCTCCGGCGCTCCCGGCACCGACCCGACCTTCTCCGGCGGCTTCGCCGAGTTCACCAACGACGGCTACGCCGGGCACATGATCGGCGTGACCCCGGGCTTCGCCCTCGACTTCGGGGAGAAGAAGGACCGCCACTTGAAATTCAGCTTCCCGCTCGCCCAGATTAATTTCGAGGGACTCAAGACGTACCGCGCGGGGCTCATCCTGCAGTACCTGCACCCGCTCTACTTCAAGGACGGCTGGACATGGACCGTCGGCCCGGGCGTCTCCTACAGCGGCACGGCGTCGATGGACCTGCCGAACTACTCGGGCCTCATCGGCGCCGCGGGCTCGACCTCCCTTCAGAAGGACTGGGAAAAGAACTTCGGCACGCTCGGGGCGTACTACGGCAAATTCAACAACCTGGGCGGCCTCGACACCGACATCGACGCGAACATCCTCGGCTGGGGCGCGCAGGCGGGGCACCGCTTCGGCCAGCGCTGGGTCGCCGCGCTGCAGCTGGTGGGCATGCACGAGCGCGTCGCGGGCTTCGCCTTCAACACCTATCACACGATCGGAGTGATGGCGAGCTACAAGATCTTCAACAAGTTCGACCTCACCTTCTCCGTCAACAAGGTCGTCGGCCTGCCCAAGCAGCGCTTCATCGACGCCGGCCTCGGCTCGGCCTGGTTCTTCTAGGCCGTTTTCGGTAGAATCGAGGGATGAGAGCCGCCCTCGCGGCGGCCGCGCTCGCGGCCGCTTCCCTCGCGTATGCCGACGACGGGACGCTCACCTTCAATTGGTCCGGCAAGCAGGTCGCGCGGTTCACGAAGCAGGAGCTCCTCGCCAAGGTCCCGCCCGTCAAGACGACCTTCCTCGATCCGCGCTACGGCAAGCCGAAGACCTACCAGTGCCTGCCGATCGCGAAGGTGATGGACGTCGCCTTCGGCAAGGACTGGGCGAACGGCGCGTTCAGCGAGGCCGCCTTCGCGGCGCTCGACGGCTACGTGTCCGTCGCCTCCGCTGCCAAGCTGACCGAGGATGGCGGCTGCCTCGCGATCGAGGACGCGGACGTCCCGGGCTGGGAGCCGGTGGGACGCAAGAAGGTCAGCCCCGGCCCGTTCTATCTCGCGTGGAGCGGTCCCGAGCAGTCGACCGAGAAGGACTACCCGTGGCCTTACCAGCTCGCCTCGATCACGTTGATGCGCTTCGCGGAGCGCTATCCGGAGGTCGTGCCGCAGGGCGCCGCGGCGGGCTCGCCCTCGATGCGGGGCTACGAGACGTTCAAGGCGAACTGCGTGCGCTGCCATGCCATCAACCAGCAGGGCGGGAAGATCGGCCCGGACTTGAACGCCCCCCAGAGCATCACCGCGTACAGGCCAAAAGACATGATCAAGAAGTACGTCAAGAAGCCCTCCCAGTTCCGCTACACCGAGATGCCCGACCACGATTTCCTGACGGACGCGCAGTTGGAGGACCTCTATCAATACTTCCTTTATAAGAGCAAGCAGCCCGAGCGAAAGCCGGCGAAGTAGCCCCGTCTCGACTCTCTGGTCCGAGGCCGCCGCGCTCGGCGCCTTATGGGCGGGCATCGAGATCGTGCTTGGCAGCGCGCTCCACAATCTCAAGGTCCCCTTCCGCGGCGAGTTCATGACGGCGCTCTCGATCGTGCTCCTCGTCGCGGCGCGCCGCCTGAGACCGCGCCAAGGGCTCCTCTGGCGCGCAGGGCTCGTCTGCGCCGCGCTCAAGTCGATCTCCCCGAGCGCGGTGCTCCTCGGGCCGATGGTCGCGATCTCGATGGAAGCCTCGCTCATGGAAGCGGCGACGATGCTCCTCGGGGCCAACGCGGCCGGCTTCGCGCTCGGCGGGGGCCTCGCGATGACGTGGACGCTCGCGCAGTCGGCGGCGGAGACGGTGGTGCTGTACGGGACCGACATCCTGAGCGTCTTCCTCGCGGCGGTCGGTCGCGCGCAAAGCGGGCTCGGCTTCTCGCCTTCCTCCGCGGGAGCCGTGCTGTCGGCCGCGTTCGGGGCCTACTTCCTCATGGGCGCCGCGGCGGCGCTCGCGGGCCTAGGGGTGCCGACCTCCCCGCCGGCGCCGCCCGACCCGGCGCCGGAGTCCGGATATCGCCCCGCGCTCGCGCCCGCGGCGCCGCCGAGAGTGCCTGCGTCGGCGCTCGCCCTCGTCTTGAACGTGGCCGCGATCTTCGGCGTCCTCTCGGCGTTCCGCGCGCTGCCGCTGGCCCAATCCGTGCTGGCGGCGCTCGCCGCCGTCGCGCTGTGGTCGTACCTCTATCCCGCCGCGGGCCGGCGTCTGGCGAAACCCAAGTTCTGGATCACGCTAGCGGTCGTCTGCGCCGCGTCGGGAGCGCTCATGAGCCGCGCCGGCTACTGGAAGGGCGCCGAGATCGGACTGCGGATGTGCCTGCGCGCGATGACCTTGATCGCCGGATTCGCGGCCGTGTCGCAGGAGCTCGCCCGCTCGCCGTGGCGGCGCCTCGCCCCGCGCGTCCTCGATCCTCTGCTCGCGGCCGTCGACGCCGCGTTCTCGACCTTGCCCTTCGTCATGGACCGCCTGCCCGCCCCGAGCGCCTGGCTCAAGGCGCCGCGCGCCTCCGTCGGCCGGATGCTCGCGCGTACGCTCGAGACGCCCGCCTCGGACGCGCTCGTCTATCTCATCGTCGGCGAGAAGGTCGCCGGCAAGACCGCGTTCGTCGAGCGGCTCGCGCGTGCCGTGCGCGAGCGCGGCGACTCGGCCGGCGGGATCGCGGCGCCCGGACTATGGGAGAAAGACGAGCGGCAAGGCTTCGACGTCATCGATTTGTCGAACGGAGACCGCGAGCCGCTGTGCCGCCGCGACGGGCCGAGCGAATGGACCGAGGCCGCGGGACCCTACCGCTTCTCGCCCGCCGGGCTCTACTTCGGCCTCGCCGCGATCGCGCGCGCGCGGCAGTCCGAGGTCGACGTGCTCTTCATCGACGAGGTCGGACCTCTGGAGCTTCAAGGCGGCGGCTGGGCGCCCGAGCTCGAGCGCATCGCCCGCGAGCGGCGCAAACCGACGGTGCTGGTCGTGCGGGAATCCCTGGTCGAGGCCGTGCGCGAGCGCTTCGGGCTCCGCCCGGCCGCCGCCTGGCGTCCGACCGACGATCCCGCCGACGCTGCGGCGGCGCTCTTCGCGTCTCTACCGGCGCGCTAGCGGACCGGGCGGCAGAACGTGCCGCGGTGGGCGTCGCAGGAGCACGTTTCCGCGACCATGGGGAAGGGGTTGCGCCCGACCTTGGCCGTGAACTCCGCGATAAGGTTCCGAATCACCACGAGGTCCTCGCTCGCCCGCATGAACTCGTCGATCCCGGACGGGGGAATCACGTCTCGATAGACGACGCCGCCGCCGATCTTGCCGTTCACGAGGAGCCTGGGCTGGTACGGATGGCGCCATGGGTTCGGCGGATAGAGCCCGGATACGCCGATGCGGACGCAGTCGTCCTTCCAACCCCCGTCGGCCTGGCAGCCTTTCCCCACGTTTATCTGGTAGCCGCGGTTGTCCAGACAGCCGTTCTTCCATTCGGCCATGCCGAGGTCCCTGAGCCGCCTCTCAAAGCTGCGCCGCTTGAGCTCCTCCATCCGGTCGTCCGCGGCCGCTTGGACGACCGCGACGGTCTCCGGAAGCCACGCGTCGGCGTCCGGCGGCGCCGCGTCGGTGCGGGCGAGCGAGACGAGACAGAATGCTGCGGCGGCGATGTTCATTGAATTCTCCTGCCCCTCCTTGGATCATCGTAGCGCGGATCCGCCCGCGGGACTAGAGACCAACGGGAACTATCGACTGGGCCCAACGGCCTTGAAGTGTCTCAGGAGACTTGAACGCCCGGATGGAAAGCCGGATTTCCCGGCCTAGAAGACTCGGCACCACGCGACTTTCAGGTACTCGCCCTCCGGAAAGTCGACGGCGAAGGGATGGTCCTGGCCCGCGCCGCTTTTCTTGAAGATCTGGACGCGGCGTCCCGCCGAACCGGCCGCCGTGCGGATGATCTGCTGGAACTCCTCCCACGGGAGCATCCCGCTGCACGAGCAGGTCACCATGATCCCGCCGGGCTCGACGATGGAGAACCCGAGGCGGTTCAAGTCCGCGTACTTCTTTCGCCCCAGCGCGTAGGTCTCCCTCGATCCGATGAGCTTGTACGGGTCGAGGATCACGAGGCCGAACTTCTCCTTGTTGGCCTCCATCTGGCGGAGATACGGGAACGCGTCGCAGCACACCGTATTGATCCGGACTTGGTTGATGTTGGCGTTCTTCTTGACCAACTCGCAGACGTCCGGGTCGAGCTCGACGCAGGTGACCTCCTTGGCGCCGCCCAGGACGCTCGCGTAGAGGCCGAAGCCGCCGGTGTAGCTGTAGGCGTCGAGCACCCGGCGCCCGGAGGCGAGGCGCGAGACCTCGAGACGGTTCTCCCGCTGGTCGCAGAAGAACCCGGTCTTGTACCCGCCCGAGGGCTCGACCTCGAAGGAAACCCCGTTCTCGCGGATGCGGGTGCGGATGGTCGGGCCGGGCTTGATCTTAAATCCTTCCATCGACTCGGTGAACTGGCTCGCGCGGCGGACGAACTTGGCGGCCGGGAAATGCTCCAGGAGGAGCTTCTCGAGCCGCTCCGCCTGCTTGAACATGCCGATCGAGTAGAACTCGAGGACGAAATAGTCGCCGAGCCGGTCGATGACGAGGCCGGGAAGCCCGTCTCCGAGATCATGGACGAGGCGGTAGGCGCTGGTCCGCTTGTCGAGCTCTAGCGCGTCGCGGCGAAACTCGACCGCCAGGCGGATGCGCTCGCCGAAGAACTGGTCGAGATCGAAGTCGACCGCGCCCCGGTGGATGAGCCGCAGGGCGATCAGGCTGCGCGGATTGTACAACGCGAGCCCGTAGGGCGCGTCCGACTTGTCGTAGACCGCCACGAGATCGCCCGGCCTCGCCTTGGGATCGACTTCGCCGAGCATCCGCTTGAACAGCTGCGGTCCCGAGCCGGCGGAGCGCAGGCGCACCCATGGGATCGGCGCCTTGTGCGCGGCGGGCACCCCGCGTTTCTTCTCGGGCGGGGCCTGCCCGTCGCCATCGCCCGGCGCGGCCGGCTCGGCGGGAATCTCGCTCATGCGGTCATTGTATCAAGATCGGCGGCGCGCCTTGGCGAGCGTCTCGGGAGTGCCGATGTCGCGCCAGTAGTACGGGTCGGCGCGGAAGGACTGGATGCGTTCGCCCTGCGCCGCGAGGCGCAGGTAGGCGTCGATGATCGAGAAGAACCCGGTCTCGGTCAACTTCGGGAACAGGGCCGGCGAGATTACGTGCACGATGTTGAAGGCGAGCTTCTCCGGCGCCTCGACCTGAGCCCCCGCCCACTCGACGCCCTTGGCGGACTCGCGGCCCCGGAGCCGCCCGTCCTTGTCGAAGAGAAGATAGCGCCCGCTCTCGCGCTTGGCGACCGCCAAGGTCGCGAGCGCGCCGCCCGCGAGATGGGCCGCGTACATCTTGGCCAAGTCGAGCTCGGTATAGGCGTCCACGTTATGAAGGAAGAAGGGCTTGCCGTCGTCGAAGAACCACGAGGCTTTCTTCAGCCCGCCGCCCGTGTCGAGGAGCTCCGGCTCGCGCGAGAGCTCGACGCGGATGCCGAAGTTTCCCCTTTCCTTCAAGAACGCCTCGATCTGCTCCGGGAAGTGATGGACGTTGACGATCACGCCGTCGACGCCGGCCGCCATCAGCCGGCGGAGGACGATCTCGAGCATCGGCACTCCCCCCACCTTGACCAAGGCCTTGGGACGGGTGTCGGTGATCGGGCGCAGCCGGCTGCCGACGCCGGCGGCCAGGATCATCGCCTTCACGAAGCGGGCGGCTCCGTGGGCGCGTCGCGGTGCTTCAAGTCGATGAGCACGTCGTACTTCTGCTTGAGGTGAGCCGCGAGCCGCTCCGCGCAGTAGACGGAACGGTGCTGTCCGCCCGTACAGCCGAAGGCCACCATGAGCGAAGTGAACTTCCGGCTCCGGTAGTTCTCGACCGACTGGTCGACGAGCGAGAACGCGTTCTCAAGATACTTCGCGACGTCGGGCTCTTTCTTCAGGAATTCGATCACCGGCGCGTCCTTGCCCGTGACTTTCGCGTACTGCTCGAATCGGCCCGGATTGGGCAGCGCGCGGCAGTCGAAGACGAACCCGCCGCCGTGGCCGCGGTCGTCGCCCGGGACGCCGTTCTTGTAGGAGAAGCTCATGATCCGCACCGTGAGCGCCAAATCGACGTTCCCGTGCTGCCGGAGCGCCGTCGAGGCGACCATCCGCCGGAACACGGCCATGAGCTCGGGGAGCTCGATCGGGAGCTGCGCCGTCCGCAGCAGGTGCTCCAGGTTCCGGATAGCGTAGGGGATGCTCTGCAGGAAGCGCGGCTTCTTCTCGTAGAACCCGCGCAGGCCGTAGGCGCCCATCGCCTGCATGATGCGGATGAAAACGAAGCCGTGGAAGTAGCGCAGGAATTCGGCGGGATCGACCTTCGTGAGCTTGGCCGCGGCGTCCAGGTACAGCGCGGTCAGTTCGTCGCGGAACTCGAAGGGCAAGTCGGCCTTCGCGTCGTACAGCAGCGAGGCGAGGTCGTATTGGAGCGGGCCCTTCCTACCGCCCTGGTAGTCGATGAACCAGGGCGCCTTCTCCCGGATCATGATGTTGTGGGACTGGAAGTCGCGGTAAAGGAAATAGTCGTGCTTGGCCTTAAGGAGGAAGTCGACGAACCTCTTAAAATCGTCCTCGAGGGCTTGTTCGTTGAAGGGGATGTTCCCGAGCTTGAGGAAGTAGTACTTGAAGTAGTTCAAGTCCCACATCATCGATTGCTTGTCGAAGCTCGCGCGCGGGTAGCACAGCGAGTAGTCGAGCGACTTGCCGGCCGTCACCTGGAATTCGGGCAGGATGCGCACGACGCGGCGGTAGGCGTCGGCCGCGGGGGGCGAGACGTCGCGCCCCTTGCGATCGCCGGAGAGCAGCGCAAATAGCGTCGTGTCGCCCAGGTCTTCCTCTATATAGGTGCCCGCGGCCTGGTCCTCCGCGTAGATTTCCGGGACAGGCAGCCCCTCTTTGCGGAAGTGCTTCGAGAAGGCGAGGAAGGCGCGGTTCTCCTGCGCGTCGGGGCCGAGGGCGCCGATCGCGGTCTTGCCTCCGCCGCTCAAGCGAAAAAGCTGCCTTGCCGACCCGTCGGCCTTGAGCGGAGCGATCGTCTCCGTCGCCCCGCCGAAGCGCCGCCCGAAGAGCTCCTTGAGCGCGTCCGTTTTGCTCGCCGTCGATCCCGCCTGCGTCATGCCTCGATTGTACCGCATTTGGTAGAGTCGGTTGAATGACCGAAAGTTCCAAGCCTCAAGTGCGGAGGATCGGGCCGCTCAAGGCCATCGAGTTCCCCGCCCCGGAAGCCTCCCCCACCATCGTCTGCCTCCATGGATACGGCGCGAACTGCGCGGATCTTGCGTCGCTGGCCCTGGAGCTGGAGCTTCCCGTCCAGGCGCGCTGGATATTCCCGGACGCCCCGCTCGAGATACCCTTCGCGGAAGGCGGGCGGGCGTGGTTTCCCCTGGACGAAGCGAAGATCGCCCGGGCGCACATGGAGGGAAAGCCGGTCGACCTCTCCGACGGCCGGCCCGCCGGGCTCGACGCAGCGGCCGAGGCCTTGGACGAGTTCCTGCGCGCGCTCGCGGCGCCGTGGGAGACGACCGTGATCGGGGGTTTCAGCCAAGGCGCGATGATGTCCGTCGAGGCGGCGCTGCGGACCGCGACGAATCCGCTCGGGCTCTTCATCCTCTCCGGCACGCTCGTCGACGAAGCGGGGCTCAAGAAGCGGGCGGCGGCCCGCAAAGGCCTCGCGTTCTTCCAAAGCCACGGGCGCCAGGACCCGCTCCTCGGATTCCCCCACGCAAAAGCCCTGCACGACCTCCTGATCGGCGCCGGTCTCACGGGCGAGCTGTCGGCCTTTGACGGCGGCCACGGCGTCGCCCCCTCGACGATCGCGGCGCTTGCCGGATACCTTAAAGGACGCGAATCGGCAGGATGATGGTCTGGATGCCGTCGAACTGCAGCTGGCGCTGAATCGAGGCGGCGGTCTCGTTGTGCAGGATGTCGTGGTACATCCGCTCTTCCTGGAAGATGAGCTTGCCGGCGAAGCAGATCGCCCGCGGGAACTCCTTGGCGACGTCGCGGCAGATCTCCTGCGCCTTGCGGACGACTTCGATGTCGATCTCCATGCGGTAGTCCGCGTGGAAGCCGTGGTGGCGGCACCACGCGACGTACTTTTCCAAATCGTCCTTGATCTTCGCTTCCAGGCCGTCGATTTCGGCGGCTCCCTTGAAGTTCCCCGAGTCGACCACGCCGACGGTCACGAAGATGAAATTCTTGAAGTAGTTCGGGAACAGGCGCTGGATCGAGAGCAGCTGGTGGATGCCGAAGCCGGACCAACGGTTGACGAGCACGACGGCCGTCGGCGCGTTCCGTTGCATCTCGCCCGCCGGCGCGCCGGGCTCGTTCGCCACGGGCAAGGTGGTCAACAGTTCGTCCAAGCGCTTGAAGCTGCTTTGGACCTCGCGGTAGTGGTTGCGGATCAGGTAGCACAAGCCGATCGTCGCCCCCGTCACGATCGTCGTCATCCAGCCGCCCTCCATGAACTTCTCGAACAGCGTGACGAGGAGGATGCACAAGCACATGACGAGTCCCGTGCCGTGGATGGCGAGGAGGCTCTTCCAATTCGGCACGTTCTTTCGCTCGACGATCCAGCGGCGGGACATGCCGAGTTCGGTCAAGGTGAAGGTAACGAACACGTTGATCGAGTACATGACGACCAAGGTCGTGATGTGGCCGCGCGAGTACGCCAGGGCGCCGAGGGCGGCGATGCCCATCAGGTAGACGCCGTTCTGGGTGACGAGGCGGTCGGAGAGCTGGGAGAAGCGGTGGGGCATCCACGAGTCGACGGCCATGTTGGCGAGCACCTGCGGGCCGCCGAGAAACCCGGTCTGCGCGGCGACGAAGAGAAGGGCGGCCTCCGAGAGCAGCGAGACGACGACGATCCATTTGCCCACCGCGAAGCCGCCGATCATCCACGTCGCGAAGAGATTCTCGACTAGGACCGCGTTCATCGTCTTGCCCGGCACGGGCGTCGCGTTCGTCAGGAGGTAGCCGAGCAGGATGCCTCCGGCGGTGAAGGCCAAGGACCCCGCCATGAGGAACATGGTCTTCTTGCCGGTCTGGACGCGCGGCTCCCTCAGGATGCCGAGTCCGTTGGAGACGGCCTCGATGCCGGTGTAGGTGCCGCCGCCCATGCAGTAGGCGCGCAGGAGGATCATGAGCACCGCGCCGAGACCCATCGTCGAGCTGGCGCTCTGGAAGTCGGTCGCGGCGTCGGTGACCACGCGGGGCAAGTCCATGAAATGGCTGCCGATCGCGAAGACGATGATGAAGAAGTGGCTGACGACGAACACCATGAAGATGGGCGCGATGAAGGTGACGGACTCCTTCACGCCGCGCATGTTGAGCCACATGAGGAAGATCAGCGCGATGAACTCCGCGGGGACTTTGTAGGGGACCATCCATGGCGGGAACAGAGACCACATCGCGTCGCAGCCGGCCACGACGGACACCGTGATCGTTAGGAAGTAGTCGACGAGCAGCGCGCAGCCCGAGATGACGCCCGCGTCCTTTCCCAGCAGCTTGCTCGCGACGAGATATCCGCCGCCGCCCCCGGGGAAGTGCTCGATCAGGTTCGAGTAGGCGATCGAGATCACGACGATCGTGATCGCCGTCATGAGCGCGAGCAGGATGCCGAGGTGACTGTGCCCCTTCAGCGCCTCGAAGGCCTGCTCGGGACCGTACGCCGACGAGGAAAGACCGTCCGCCCCGAGGCCGACCCAGGCGAGGAAGGCGATCAGCGAGACGTGCTGGAAGATCTCCGGATCGTTGACGTCCTTCGGCCTTCCGAAGAAGAACTCGCGGAGCTTACGCCACATGGGGGGTCGCGGTCGGGGAAAACGCCGGGCGCCTCGCTGCGGGACGATGCGGCTGGAGCGATCTAGCGGGCGAAAAAACGGTGAGGGGGTCTTCTTTCAATGGCGCCAAGGATGCCTTTCTTGGCTGCCCTCATAATACCATGCTTTTCCCTTTCCGGACAATGCCCTGGGACCCGGAGGGGTTGACAAGGCAAGGTCCATGCCCTCACGCCGCCTCTTTCCCGCAAGCGGGCGAGGGATAGGGGGACGGCCCTATTTAGGAAGGCGGTTGTGGGAGCCGTCGCAGAAGGGCTTGGTGGCCGAGTGCTTGCAGCCGCACCAGGCGACCGTCTTCGCTTCCTTGATCTCGGTGACCATCGGGCGCATGCCGGTGTTCAGCCGGGCGTGGGAACCGTCGCAATACGGCTGCTTCTCGGAGTGGCCGCAGGCGCACCAGGCGTAGGTGCCGGGCTGCTCCTGCTTGACGAACGGTCCGCGCTGCGCGATCTTCGGTTCGGTCATGATGTTCTCCCGGGCGTCATTTCTTCGTCCACGCGAGCTTCTTGCGCGCGGACTTGGCGGCCGCGAGCGCGGCCTCGGGATTGGCCCCGAGCGCCGTCACGTGCCCCATCTTGCGGCGCGCGCTGGCCTCCGGCTTCCCGTATATATGGAGATGAACATTCTCGTCGGACAGGGCCTTCTCGGCGCCGGTGAGCTGGTCGCCCTTCCCCTCGCCCAGCACGTTGACCATGGCCGCGGGCGAGCGCATCTCGGGCGAGCCCAAGGGCAGGCCGCAGACCGCGCGGAGCTGGTTCTCGAACTGGGAGCACGCGCAGGCGTCGATCGTGTAGTGGCCGGAGTTGTGCGGCCGCGGCGCGATCTCATTGACGAGGAGCTTGCCGCCCTTGAGCTCGAAGAGCTCGACGCAGAAGGTCCCGACGATCCCGAGTCCCTTGGCGATCTTCTCCGCGATCTTGGCCGCGTCCTTGGCGGTCTTGGGCGAGACCTTGGCCGGGGCGATGGTCGTGTCCAGGATGTTCTGCTCGTGCGAGTTCTCGGTCACCGGATAGACCGCGGTTTTGCCGTCGGCGCCGCGCGCGCAGACGATGCTCAGCTCGCGCGCGAACGGGACGAAGCGCTCCCAGATCATCGTCTTGGCGTCGAACTTGTGAAACGCGTCCATGGCCTGCGCCCGGTCGCGCACGACCGCCTGGCCTTTGCCGTCGTAGCCGCCGCGGGCCGTCTTCAAGACCGCGGGAAACCCGAGCGACTTCATCGCGGCTTCCAAGTCGGTGCCCGTGACGACGCGCTCGAACTCGGTGGTCCCGATGCCGAGCCGGCGCACGAACTGCTTCTCGGAAAGGCGGTCCTGGGTGACACGGAGCACGTCGCTGCCGGGCCGCATGATCTTCTTCGTGTGCTCGATCGCCTCGACGCACTGGACGCTGATGTTCTCGAACTCGTAGGTCACCGCGTCGCAGCGCTCGGCGAACTCCAGCGCCGCCTTGATGTCGTTGTACTGGGCGACGACCTGGTCGTCGGCCACCTGCCCGCAGGGCGAGTCGGGCGCCGGGTCGAGCGTGAGGACCTTGTATCCCATCCGCTTGGCCGCCAAGGCGAGCATGCGCCCGAGCTGGCCGCCGCCCAGGATCCCGATCGTCGCGCCCGGCAGTATCGTCTTCATAGTCGGGTCGCTTTGACTTCGCGCGAGCGCGCCGAGGCGTAGCGTCCGAGCGCCTTGGCGATGGCCGGGTGCTTGATCGACAGGATGCGCGCGGCCATGAGCGCGGCGTTCTTCGCGTTGCCGACCGCCATCGTCGCGACGGGCACGCCCGCCGGCATCTGCGCGATGGAGAGGAGGGAGTCGAGACCCTTCAGCGCCTTCGTCTGCACCGGCACGCCGATCACGGGGAGCGTCGTCAGCGAGGCGGTCATCCCGGGCAGGTGGGCGGCGCCGCCCGCGCCCGCGATGATCGCCTCGAGCCCCCGGTCGGCCGCCGAGGAAGCGTATTCGAACATGAGGTCCGGCGTGCGGTGCGCCGAGACGACCTTCATTTCGTAGGGGATGTTGAATTCGCGGAGCGTCTCCGCCGCGGCCTTCATCGTCTCGAGGTCGGAGGTGCTTCCCATGATGATCCCGACCAGCGGTTTCTTGGATGGACGCTTCATGACGGCGCTATTCTACTCAAATCGTTCCAGCCCGTACTAGACTCGACTCGGTCCGCACCGGCGGCGGGTTCTTCAAGGTCTGGTAGACCACGCAGTAGCGCTCGGTCAGCTCGACGAGCTTGGCCGCCTGCTCCGGGGCGGCGTCCGTGTCGAGATCGAAACGCAGGCGCACCGCCTTGAAGCCCACCGGCGCCGTCTTGTCGACGCCCAAGGTGCCGCGGAAATCGAGATCGCCTTCGGCCGAGACGCCGCCGCCGCGCAGGGTGATCCCCATTGCGGTCGAGACGGCGGCCAACGTCACGCCCGCGCAGGCGACGAGCGCTTCGAGCAGCATGTCCCCCGAGCAGGCGGCCGCTCCCGTGCCGCCGGTCGCCGGGTGGAGCCCCGCCTCGACTAGGCCCTTGCCGGTCTCGAGCTTGCACGTGAGGGACGGCTGCCCGACGCGTCCCGTCGCCCGGAGCGTCACGACGCCGCTTGCCGGGTCCGCGCGGTAGCGGTCCTTCAAGGGCGCCTGGACCCGCTTTAACTCTTCCGCGTTCATGGGGGGCATCCTACCACTTTGAGCCTCCAAATTTTGCTGAAATAAGTCCCCCCCGGGCAGCGTATGTCTCTGTGAACGACCAGAGGACTCGCTGGGGGTTTGTAGGCAGTGGAAGACATCAACCGGATCGTCGAACTCTACAGCCCCAAGGCATTCGCCATCGCCTTTCGGCTCACGGGCAACCGGGCCGAAGCGTGGGATCTGGTCCAGAACGCCATGCTCCGCGTCATGAGAAGCTACTCGACCTACGACCCGTCCTATTCGGTGGACCAGTGGCTCAACCGCATCGTGCGCAACCTTTATATAGACCAGCTGCGGGCGTCCTCCCGCCGGAAGGAGGATTCACTCGACGAGGCCCCGAGCGAGGACAGCCGCACGTTGTCCGAGACGATCGCGGACGAGGAGCCCGGGCCAGAGCGGATGCTCGAGAAGGCGGCGACGCGCGACATCGTGCAGAGCGCGCTCGAGTCCCTGCCGGTCGAGCTGCGCATGGCGGTCATCCTCGTCGACATGGAAGGCTACGCCTACGACGAGGCGGCCGCGGTGCTCGAGATCCCGGCGTCGACCTTGGGCGTGCACGTTTTTCGGGGACGCAAGCTGCTGCGGGCGGCGCTCGGCGGACAATTCCAGGAGGGACGATGATCGCGATGCTGCGTTGCTGGAGCGTGCAAAACCTTCTCGACCTCTACGTCGACCGGCGGCTGAGCCCGCGGCGGCAGGCCTCGGTCGCGGCGCACCTTAAAGACTGCAAGGACTGCCGGGCGATCGCGGCGCAGATGGGCCCGGTCCCCGACGTCGCCAAGACGCTCTCGCGCGTCGCGGCGCCCGAGGGCTTGGCGGAGTCCATCCTGCGGGAGATCAACGCCGCCCGCGTGACGGCCGAGGTCAAGTCGATCCGCGGGAGGCACTCGGCGCGGCGGCTCACCCCGGCGCAGGCGGCGGCGATGGTCTACCTCGGGCTCCTGACCTTGGGCAACATGCGCGGCATCCCGTCGCAGGCCGAGGCGCCCATGCGCGCCGGGGAAGAGATCCCGGGGCGCCGCGGATTGTGGAGCCCGGAGCTGCCTCAATGAACTCCAAGCGCGTCCTCGTCCTCCAGACGGCCCTCGAGACGGCGATCCTGGTCGCGGTCTTCGCGCTGCCCGTGGCCTACCAGCTGCGGATGTACGACATCGAGCTGGTCAAGGCCCTGACGCTGCAGACGGTCGGCATCGCGGCGGCGCTCTTGGCGACGCTGCGGTGGATCGAGCTCGGGCGCGTCGAGTTTCCGGCGAACCGCGCGGGACTCAGCGCGGTGGCGGCGGCCCTCGTCCTGTGGACGGCGTGGTCCTTCTCCCACGCCGCGCCGCGCGAAGGCGTCCTATATCCCGCGCTGCAGACGGCGCTGCTAGCCGCGCTCTTTTGGACCGCGCTCACGCAGTGCGCGTCGACGGGCTTCGCCGCGTCCTTGTCCGACTGGGCCATCGTCGGCTGCGTGATCGGCGCGGCGACGCATCTCCTGCAGTGGTCCGGCCGGCTCGCGGCGGTGGCGCCGCCCGAGGTGTCCGGCGCGACGCTCGCCTTCGCCTTCCCCGTGGCGCTCGCGCGAATGGCCGAGCGCGAGAAACCTCAAGGGAGCCGCATGGCCTTGGCGCTGGTCGCGGCCATGTTCCTCGCCGGCGTCTGGACCTCGCCGCCCGTCGCGCTCGTCGCGCTGAGCGCGTCGTGCTTCGCCTACTCGGCGCTGTGCCTCTTCTTCGCGCGCGACCCGTGGCTGCGGGCCTCCGGCCTGGCGGCCGCCGCGGCGTTGCCGGTGAGCGTGGCGGCGGCCTTCGCCCTGGGCGGCCCGGAGTTCCAGCGGCGCGCGGTCGCGGACCTGGCGTCCTTGCGCGCCGCGGGCGCCTTCGACGCGTCCGCCGGCGGTTTGGGACTGCCCGCGGCGCTGCTCTCGGGCGCGCTACTTGCGTGGGCGCTCGCGCTGGGCGCCGTCGAGGCCGCGCGGCGGCTCAAACGCGGCGAGCTCCAGGGCGGCACGCTGCTGTTGGGCCACGTCGGCGGCGCGGCGGCGCTGCTCGCGGCGGGCGGGGTCGCGCGGGTGCTCGATCAGCCCGCGCCGGCGGCGCTGCTCTGGATCTTCGCGGCCTCGGCGGCGGGGCTCGCCTTGGAGAAGGGCGCCTCGCAGGTCGCCGCGATCCCGATCCCGGCGCCCGCTTCCGCGCGGACCGCGCTGTACGTCCCCGCCGCGCTCGCGGCCGGGTGGCTTCTCCTGTGGCCCGTGCGGCTCCACCGCGCCGACGCGGCGATGAACCTCGCGATGCTCCATCTCCACGAGCAGCGCTTCGCGGACGCCGCCGCCGCCTTCGACCGCGTGGAGGCCTGGCACAAGGACGCGGCCGTGGCGCGCTACCAATCCGGGCTTCTCCTCGAGAAGATGCTGCCCGCGCGGCCCGAGCTCGCGATGGCGCGCTACCGGGAGGCCGCGCGGCTGGCGCCCGCCCAAGCCGCGCCGCGCTTTCGCCTCGGCCATCTCTACGCCAAGGCCGGCGATTGGAAGAACGCCGCCGACAGCTACGCCGAGAGCGTGCGCGTCGATCCCAAGATGACCAAGGCGTACGCCGAACTCGTCGACGCCCTCCAGATACTCGGCAGAAAGGACGACGTCGCGCGCCTCACGCGAGAGTGGATCCGGGCCAGCCCCGGCGATCCCGCCGCCTGGCGCAACCTGGCCGACCAATATAAGGAACGCAAGCAGCCTCGCCTCGCGCGCCGCATGCTCGAGAAGGCCGCCCGCGTCTCCGACGTCGCCCGCGCAAGACCCGACGACCCTCGCCCCGTATATTAGGTGCCGCGCGCAGGAAGTACGACCATTCGCGCGGTCCCTGGCGCATAGCCCGCCAGGGGCCGGGGTGCGGGCGGCCGTAGGCCGTTAGCTCCACCCGCCCCCCGGTCCAATTTCCGTCCCGATTCGCCCCATTAGACCCGCCCACTCGGGGCCCGCGCGCGGTATCGTATCCGCGCGCATGGAAATTTCCCGCCTCGCCGCCGCATTCCTGATGGTCGCCGCGCTACCCTGGCCGGCCGCGGCGGCCGACGGTCCCTTCGACCGCGACTTCGGGCTCGTCGAGGCGCCAGCCTGCAAGAGCCTCATGGGAATGGACGTCCGCTTCGTCCCGGTGACGAAGGCGGAGCTCGAGGGCGTCGGCCAGCGCTACGGCACGGTGTTCATCCTCGGCGTCGCGCACCCGAGCCCGATGGTGCCGCTCGTCATCTTCGACCACGAGACGCTCCGCAAGACGCCCCACGAGTTCCAGCGCCAGATCCTCCTGCACGAGTGCGCCCACAAAAGCCACGGCTTCGGCGGGTCGCAGCCGGAGGAGGACGCGGCCGACTGCGAGGCCGCCAAGCGCCTGCGCGCCGAGTTCGGCTACGGGGCGAAGGAATTCGAGACGATCGTCGCCTACACCCGGCACATTCTGGAGCGCGAAGAAATCCCCGAGGCGCAGATCCGCCCCAAGCTCCGCGCCGTCGCGGCCTGCGCCAGGTAGGCCGACGACCCCTCAGGGACGCTTCTTAATTTCTCGGGCGGGCACGCCGCCGACGATGGACCACGGGGCGACGTCGCGCGTGACCACCGCTCCGGCGCCGACGATGGCATGGTCGCCGATGCGGACGTTGGGCAGGACGACGCAGCCGACGCCGATCCAAACGTCCGCGCCGACGTGGATCTCGCCGCCGGTCCGCTCCTGATCCTTGATCGGGCGCTCGCGCGAGTCGTAGCGATGGCCGGTCGCGTGCATGACGGTACCCGTGCCGATCATCGCGTTCTCGCCGATCGTGAGCACCCCGCCGTGCGCGGCGCTCACGCTCACGCGCGCGTTGAATACGGCGCCCTCGGCGATCTCGAGACGGCCGCCCTCGTGCGCGTGGAGGATCGCGTCCTGCATGATGTGGACCTCGCGCCCGATGCGGATGTTGCGGTGGCCCTTGAGCGCGCAGCCCGGCTCCATCCGGAGCGCCGCGCCGAGACCCCCGAGCCGCAGGCTCAGCCAGACGCGCCGCAGAAAGAAGCCGAGATGCCCCGGCATGAGGAGGATCGCCGCCTCGAAGAAATCGACGACGTCCTCGGCGAGGTAGAACGGGAGCTTGAGCACGAGCCTCATGGCGCACAGTGTAGCCGTCCGCGCCCGCGGGCGCAAGCGGGAGCGCCGTACGGCGCGCATGATCCCGCATGTATGACACGTGAAATGGTTGTTGCGGACAAGTGACAACAGGTCCTTTGACCTGCGTTTACTCCCCCAAAGGACCCATAGGGAAACACAGGGCCTTGGGGTATCATGTCGCCCGCAACAGAAAAACGTGAATCACGCTCCTCGCGCCGCCGCCGCCGCCGCACTCCTGGCTTTAGCAAACGCCCCCCGCGCACGCGCCGAAGAACCTCTTTCGCCGTGGAGCGCGCCGCGATACCACGACGCGGGCCTTCTCCAGTATTACGCTTCTCTCGAAACCCTTTACCAATGGGATTCGAACGCGCGATTGCTCGGCGCGCAGCCCCGCACCGACCACGTCGCCGTCCTGCGGCCCGCCGCGGCCGGACGGATCACGGGCCCCGAAGACAGCTTTCTCGCGACCTCCTACCTCCTCGACGCGCAGAAGTTTCTCCACGACGAAGCTCTCGATGCCTTGAACCACCAGTGGTTCGCGGGCGCCCGGCTCGCCAGCCAGCGGTGGGGCTACGTGCAGGCTTCCAACTTCTACGTGAACACCAACGATCGGGCGGGCACCGTCTTCGCCGACCGCATCCGCCGGGAGGACGACACGGTCAAGGCGGCGATCGGCAAGGAGCTTGGGAGCTTGACGCCCGAGCTCGGCTACGAGTTCTTCAAAGGCCGCTACCGCGCCCCGATCTTCCTTCATTACACCGTGAGCTCCCTCGCGCCGCGCGCGACGTGGAAGGCGGACGAGAACAACGAGGGCCTACTAGACGCGCGTTGGGACCACGTCACCTATCCCGATGCGACCGTCCGCGACGGCAACGCGTACGAGGCCCGGTTCGGCTGGTCTCATCGGCGGGAGCGCCTTGCGCTCTCGGCCGCGGCCGGCGCGCACCGCCGGGTCTACCGCGGCGGCGGCGTCAACGGCTATTTCGGCCCCGTCGGCGAGGCGCGCGCGCGCTGGACGCCGGAGGATAGGACCACCCTCAGCGCCGGCTACGCGATGACGCTGCACGAGGCGCCCGTCGAGTTCCCGAGCGCGTACTACCGCGAGCAGCAGATCACCGCCGCGGTGGCGTACCGGGCGACCGAGCGCTTGTCGGCGCAGCTGTCCCAGATCGTCTCGATCCAGAAGTACGGCAACAACTCGGCGGCCCCCGGCCTCGCGGCGCAGCGCCGAGACGTTCCGATCTCGACCGACCTGACCGGCAATCTACGGCTGCGCGAGTCGATCACGACGTTCGCCGGCCTGCGCCGGGACGAACGCTTCTCCAATCTGAGCGCGGCCCGCTATCACGGCTGGGTCGCCACGCTGGGCTGCAAGATAGAGACGAGATGACGACGCAAGAATCGAAACGACGAGAGGTCCTGATGAAACTAGAGTGGAAATGGCTGGCCGTAATCCTCCTCCCGCTCGCGAGCCCGCTTGCGGCGCAGGAGTACAAAGTCACCGCGGGAGACGCACTCATGATCCGGGTGCTCAACCAGGAGAACCTGTCTAACTCCTATACCGTGTCGCCCGACCGCCGGATTTCTTTCCCCTTGATCGGGAACGTTCCCGTCGCGGACCTGACCATCGTACAGGTGCAAGAGGAGATCGCCAAGCGCCTCGCGGACGGCTACTTCAAGAACCCCGTCGTGACGGTCTCGCTCGAGAAGACGCACAGCCGCCGCTTCTTCGTCTACGGAGAGGTGAAGACCCCGGGCGAGTTCCCCCTCGCCGCGGCGCCCATCAAGGTGATGCAGGCGATCTCGCTGGCCGGGGGTCTGACCAAGTCGGCGAAGGACACCCGCGTGCGGATTCTTCATCCCAAAGAGGACGACAGCGGCTACACCGTCGTCGAGATCGACATCCGCAACGTGATCGCCACCGGCGACGGCGACGCGACGCTGCAAAACAACGACATCCTCGTCGTCCGCCAAGGATGGTTCTAAATCATGGAAAATACAAACACTCATCCGCACCAGCATCAAGACGCGTCCTGGGCCTCTCGCGACGTCGCGAGGATCCTGTTCAAGCGCTGGTGGGCTCCCCTGCCGACGATGGCCGCGAGCGCGGCGATCGCCATCCTCGTGATCCTCTTCTGGACGCCGACCTACGAGTCGAACGTGCAGTTCTGGGTCTCGACGCAGAACAAGTCCGAGACGGCAGTCCTCTCCTTTTTGGACGCGGGCGGCGCCTCGGGTACGGCGCTTACGCACGCGGCCTTGCTTAAGAGCCAGGACCTGCTCAAGGACGTCGTCTTGGCGCTCAACTTGCAGAATCGCAAGGACGAGCCCTACTACTCCACGCCCAAGCGCCGCGTTCTGAGTTTCGTCGACCGGGCGCTCGACGCCTACAAGGACGCCGAGGCGTACGTCTACGTCCACGTCTTCGGCAGCGCCGCGCCCAAGTCGCGCGCCAGGGACAAGGTCATGGAGGCCGTTGAGAAGCTCGAGAAGCGCATCAATGCCGAGGGTTTGGACCGGACGGACGTCGTGAAGTTCACGGTCAAGGACTACGACCCCGACATGTCCGCGAGGATCGCCAACCGCATCGCGCGCTCGTACCTGCTGTTCACCCTCACCGAGCAGGCGACCGAGCTGGCCGCGCAGTACGGCGCCAAGCATCCGCTGCGCGTGCAACTGGCGGACAAGATCGACCGCATCTCGCAGAACATTCTCAACAACGAATCGCCCGCCCTCGGCGACGCCTCGATCGGACGCGGCGTGCGGGTCATCCAGTTCGCGCACGCCCCGACCAAGCCCGCCAAACCCAACCGCAAGATGCTCCTCATCGCGGCGATGGCCGGAGGCTTGATCGGAGGCGTCTTCCTCATGTTCGCGCTCGAGCTCGTGGACCCGGCGTTCCAGGGCACCGAGGACATCCGGCGCGCCTTGGGCGTGCCGGTGATCGGCACGGTGTCGAACCGCATGTGGCGAAGACGACGGTCGCTGAATTTGAAGCGTAAGCAACTCGACCTCGACGCCTTCATGCCGCTCGTCTACCAGATCGACACGCTGCTGCGCCGCAATAACGTCCGCACGCTGTGCCTGGCCGCGACCGACGACAGCAAGTCGAACTCCCAGCTCGCGCAGGTGCTCGCGTTCTGCTTGAGCCGCATCGAGCGGGAGCGCCAGGACGGCAGGGACGGGAACGTCCTATTGATCGAGCCGGAGCTCAACGGCGGCGTGTTCCTGAGCCGTCCCGTGCCGTCCGCGGATGCGCGCAAGAGCGTCTCCGAGTACTTCGACGGCTCGGCGGTGATCCACCAGGCGATCCAGCCGGTGGACCAGGGACTCGCCCTCGCGGCGATCGGCCCGCGTCTCAAAGGAACGGGTCTGGCCGCCTACGGCGAGGACCACTACCGGGGCTTCCTCAAGTCCGCCGCCGACAAGTACGGCACCGTCGTGGTCCGCGGCTATAACCTCTCGCGGCGGCAGGATTCGCTCATGCTCCACTCGCTGTGCGACTCGACGATCCTGATCGTCAACGAGGAGACCAGCCGCAAGAAGCCCGCCAAGCACCTCATGCACCTGCTCCACATGAACGGGGCGAAAGTGCTCGGCGTCGTCGTCAACAACAAGCAGCATCACGTGCCCAGGTTCCTTTATAAGGTCCTCTGACGCCCGGATGATCGCGGCCTTACCCGACTTCTCCCAGTCTCGGGAACCCGCTGCCGGCTCCGCCGCTTGGAGCCCGTGGCCGTGGGTGCTCGCGTTCTCGGCGGCCTGGGGTATCGCCATGGCCGTGATCGCCAGCGTGCCGCCGCGATTTGCGATCGCGGTCGCGGCGGGCCTCGCCCTCGCCTTCGGCGCCGTCCTGTCGAAGGACCGGCGGATGTACTTCCTGACGATCATGACGCTCGCCTTGTTCCTGGGCAACAACAAGACGCTCTACAAGACGGACTACCTGTGGCCGTACGACAACACCGACCGGATCGTCTTGTCGCTGGTCGACGTCATGCTCCTCGTCTCGTACCTCCTCTGGTTCGCCTCCTCGCTGCGGGAAGCGGGGCGGACGGCACGGCCCGCGCGGACCTTGCTCCTGCCGATCGCGGGACTGTTCCTCGCGGCCGCGCTGTCCTTCGTCAACGCGGCCCATCCGGTGCTCGGCGGCTACGAGCTGATCCGCATGGTCAAGTGCCTGCTCCTGTACTGGTTCCTGGCCCGGAATCTCCGGACGGCCAAGGAACTCCGCTGGATCCTCGGCTGCCTGGCCTTCGGCCTCCTTTTCCAGCTCGTCGTCATGCTGCTCCAGAAGTATTTCGCGGGCGGGACCTTAGGAAGCGCGATGGTCTATTTCGGCGAGGTCGACAAGAAACTCGAGTCGACGGTGGGGACCGAGACGATCTTCCGCGCGGGCGGCACGCTCGGCCATCCGAACATGATGGCGTTCTACCTGGACATGCTCCTCCCCGTGATGCTCAGCCTGAGCTTTTCCCTCACGTCGAGCCCGACGGCGCGGCGCTACTTCACCGCCGCGACGCTCGCGGGATTCGCCTGCCTCTACTTCACGATGTCGCGCGGCGGCCTGGTCGGGACCGGCGTCGCGTGCGCGCTCGCCATGTTGTTCATCGTGGCGAGGAACCTGAAGGAGCGCCGCCTGCTCGGGCGGACCGCCCTCGTCGCGGCGTGCGGGCTTCTCCTCGCGGGTCTCGTCGCGGGCCCGGTGTATCGCCGGTTCACCCGGGACGACGCGGGCGCGCTGCGCGTGCGATTCCACCAGTGGCGCGTCGCCGGCAACATGATCGCGGACCACCCGCTGCTCGGGGTGGGCCTCAATCACTTCAAGAACGTCGCGCCGAGCTACGACGACACGCCAGTCCAGATCTCGCGCAAATTCCGCTTCCCCGTGCACAACGTCTATCTGCTCGCGTTCTCCGAGACGGGGGTCGTGGGGCTTGCCGCACTGCTCGCGTTCCTGTTCGCGGCGCTGCGCATGGCGAACTTCAGGCGCAGGCCCTACGGCGAGGGCTGGGACCTCCACCTCGGCTTCTTCTTCGGAATCCTCGCCTACGCACTCCACGTGAACGTGGACATGGAACCGCCGAGCAGCTGCGTCATGTTCTACTTCATGCTCGGGCTGCTCACCGCCGCGCACAACATGGAGTGGAAGCGCCCCGAGGAGGCCGTCCGCTGATGCGGAGGATCTTCGCCAACGCCCGGGTCCTGTTCTTGACCGAGGTCATGAACCTCGTGGCCGGGATCGCCGCGGTGATCCTGCTCGCGCGCTTCTTGGACGTCGCGGCGCTGGGTCTCTACTCATTCTCCTACGCGCTCGGCTCCGTCGTCGCCATCGCCTGCCTCTACGGCGCCAACCAGCTGATCGTGCGGGAAGTGGCGCGCTCCCCCGGGAACGTGGACGCTCTCCTCGGCAACTCCATCGCGACGCGGGCCGCGGTCGGACTCGCGCTGATGCTCGGGCTCGAGGCGCTGTTCGTCGCCCTCGGCTACTCGCGTGAACGGATGCTGATCGTCTCGCTCTTGGTCCTGGCGCGCCTGTTCGACTCGCTCATCTTCATGTTTTGCTCCTTCTTCCGAGGCCGGCAGGAGATGAAGTACGAGGGGATCCTGCGGGTCTGCCTCAACGTCGCGAGCGTGGGCCTCAGCCTGCCTGTCCTGCTCTTCTCCCGCTCCCTGCTGATCTTCTCGGCCATCCAATGCGGCGCGTCGCTTGTGATCGCGGTGGTCTCTTATCGCGTAGTCTCGAGGCGCTACGGTTCGGCTCCCTTCGCCGCCGTCTCGTGGGAGGCGAGCCGCACGCTCTTCCTCGACGGCTTGAGCTTTTCGCTCTACGGCATCCTGCTCGTCTTATTCCTGCAGACGAACACGATCCTCCTCACCCTCTTCAAAGGAGACGACGCGACCGGCTTCTACACCGCGGGATATCGCTTCATCAGCGCCTTGGGGATGGCGGCCACGAGCGTCACGGGGGCGGTGTACCCAGTCATCTCGAAGCTGAATCTCGAGAACCACGCCGGCGAGATCCGGCGCACGTATCTCCGCTGCCTGCGCTACCTCTGGGCGCTCGCCCTCTACGTCGCCCTGGGACTTTATTGGTTCGCGCCGGAGGTGATCGGGATCGTCTATGGATCGAAGTTTCTGCCGGCCGTGCCCGGACTGCGGATCATGAGCGCGGCCGTCCTCTTCAGCTACGCCAACTCGGCCGCCACGAGCGTGCTCTTCTCGCTGAACCAGGAAAGGGAAGTCGTGCGCACGCTCGGATACGCGACCGTTTTCGTCGCGCTGATCAATCTGATCCTCCTGCCGCCGTTGGGCCACCTGGGCGCCAGCTTGACGACGCTGATCCCCGAGGTATTCTCGTTCTGCCTGCTGCTCGGGGTGATGAAGAAGAGCTTCCGGCGCATCGACGTGGCGCCCTTGGCCGCTCGATTCGGAGTCGTCGCGCTCGCCGTGTCGGCCGGCGCGGCCGCCCTGGCGGGCCGGCCGCTCTGGCTCCGGATCGCGGTCTTCTCCCTCTCCTACGCCGCGGCGATCGTCGCGGCCGGCGTGCTCGGCTCGGAAGAATTGAAGTTTCTATTCCCGAAACAGGCGGCGCCGCCCGAACCGGAGGCCGTCAATGCGTGAGGTGGAAGTCCGGGAGCGGCAGTTCTGGGACGCGCGCGCTCAGGCGCTGTCTCGGGACATCCGCTACTACGGCGATCTCGTCAACACCAACGACACGAAGCTCATCGCCCTGCATCGCTACGCGCTCGGCCTCCTGGGCGACATCCGAGGCAAGCGGATCCTCGACTACGGCTGCGGCTACGGCGCCTTGAGCTGTCATCTCGCCAAGCGCGGCGCCGAGGTCAGCGCCGTCGACATCTCCGAGGAGAGCCTCGCGGTCTCGCGCGAGTGGTTCCGCCGCAACGGCGTCGAGGACCGCGTCGAGCTGCGCCGCGCGAGCGCCCACGAGCTGCCCTACGAGGACGGCGCCTTCGATTTCGTGGTGGGGAGCTGCATCCTGCACCATCTCGACGCGAGGCATTCGGGCCTCGAGCTCGCCCGGGTGCTGAAGCCCGGCGGCAAGGCGGTCTTCGTCGAGAACAACGCCGGCAATCCGCTTCTCATGTTCTTCCGCGACCGGGTCCTCTCGCCCCTCAAGCTGCGCCGCGGCTCCGAGGACGAGTCCCCGCTCGACGACGAGCGCCTGCGGATATTGACCGGAGCGTTCGCGCAGGTGAAGCGCCACTACCCGGAGATGATCTGCCTCCGGCTGGCCGGCTCGTTCCTTCTCAAGGACTTCGGTCCCGCGCGTCGCGCGCTCCAATCGCTCGACGACCTGATGCTCAAGAGCGCCCCGAGCACGGCGCCCTGGTCGTACTTCCAAGTCGTCGAGCTGGTCAAGGAAGCCGCATGAGCGCCTCGCGCCCCGGCCTCCGCGAGACCCTGCGGCTCATCCGCGCAGACTATCGCGCGCTCGCCGCCTTTCACAACAAGGAGCGCTCGGCGGGTACGCTGGTCAACTTCGCGCTCCATCCCTGCTTTTGGGCCGTCGCGCTTCACCGGACGGCGCATTACTTCGAGCGCCGCGGCCGAAAGTTGACGGCGCGGCTCGTCTACATAGTAAACACCATCCTCACCAACTCGGATATCAGCCCGAACGCGGAGTTCGGAGAGGGTCTTGTCCTACTGCACCCCTCCGGCACGATCGTTTCCGGCAAGTTCGGCAAAAACGTCGTCCTGACCGCGCACGTCGGGGTCGGGGGCAACGGCTCGAACAAGGACATCGGCGCGGGCCCGGGACTGCCGGTCATCGGCGACGGCGTCGTGCTCGGGGCCCGGTGCTTGGTGATGGGCCCGCACGTTATCGGCGACGGCGCCTTCGTCTGCGCGACCTCGCTGGTCTTGAGAGACGTGCCTGCGGGAGCCAGGGTCGCCGGAAATCCCGCGCGCGTAGTATCCGCCGTAGGCGAGCGGAGCCATCGCTCCTGGGGTCTCGAAGCGGCGGAGGCGAGGGGCCAATGATCACGCAGGAGCGGATCGCGCCGCATCGCTCGGCGCCGAAGGACGACTACCCCGTCACCGTGCTCAATACCTTGCGTTTCCTGTGGGCGGACGCGGTGCGCAAGCGCGTCCAGATGGGCCAGCCGACGCACGCGCTGTCCGTCGCCAAGGGGTTTCTTACGATCAATTTGATTGCCGTCGCCATACTCCGCTTCTCGATCCTCCTCCAGCGCAGCGGTCTGAAACTCTTCGCGATGCCGCTCTACTACCTCAACATCATTCTTTTCAGCTTCGACGCGAGCCCGTACTGTTCGATCGGCCCCGGCTTCGTCGTCGCGCATCTTCCGGGTTGCACCCTGCATGCCAAGTTCGGCCGGAATTGCACGCTATTCGGCCGCAACGGGGTCGGCGGTCGCGGCCAGGGCGACACGGGCGGCTGGCTCGGCGGCCCCATCCTCGGCGACTGGGTGACCGTCGGCTACGGCGGGAGCATCGTGACCGACGCCTATATCGGCGACCACGCGATGATCGGCGCGGGCTCCTGGTGCTTCGGCCCGGTGAAGCCGAATACGATCGTATTCGGCATGCCGGCCAAGCCGCTGCGCGTCAAGACCGAACGAGAGCTCGAGAAGGAACGTCCATGAAGGTCAGCGTCATCATCCCGACCTACAACAATTCACGGATCCTGACGAAGTGCCTCGAGGCGCTCACCCGCCAGGACCATCCCCTCGGCGAGATGGAGGTCGTGGTCATCGCCGACGGCTCGAGGGACGACACGATGGACCGCCTGGCGGAGTTCCGTGAGTCCGCGCCCTATGAGCTCGCGTTCGACTGGCAGGAGAACCAAGGCTCGGGTCCCGCGCGGAACAATGCCATCCGCCGCGCCAGCCACGACCTTCTGTTGATCTTGAACGACGACTTCATCGCCCAGCCCGACCTCGTCCGCAAGCACGCCGAGTGGCACCAAACGCATCCCGCGCGGGAATATGCCCTTCTCGGCTTCGTCGAGGAGTTCCGCGGTCCCGGCTACGACGTCGTCCGGCTCGAGAAGTCGTTCTTGAAGGCGCGGGACAAGGGCGAGCTCAGCTGGGAGCAATTCTGGACGACCAACGTCTCTCTGAAGAAGGCGCTGATCACCGAGACGGGCACGTGGTTCTCCAACGCCTTCTCGTTCCCCGCCCACGAGGACGTCGAGTTCGGCTACCGTCTCGGCAAGCACGGCTTGCGGCTGTTCATGGACGCGAGCGCGCGGGGCCTGCACGATCACCCGATGGACATGAAGCAGTACATGAAGCGTGCCTATCAATCGGGCTACTGCCTGGTCGAGTTCTACAAGCTCCATCCGGAACTCAAGGACTACCTCGTCCGCCAAGGCATGACGCCCGAGGGCGCCTGGCGGGCCCGTGTCGCCGACGCTCTCGTCAACGCCTGGACGATCGGACCTCTGGAGCGCGCCATCGGGGCCTCGCGCCGCTTCGGTCTGACGGGCGTGGCCGGGTTCTTTACCGATCGCCTCTTCGGCTACCACAGCCGCAGAGGAGTGCGCGACGGCTACCGGCGCATCTCGGTCAGACGCAATCCCACGTTCGGCCGGATCGCGGAGCCGGTCGTATGAAACTCCTCATTGCGATCGTGAATTGGAATGGCCGGGACATGCTCCGGGCGTGCCTGCGTTCGGTGCTGGACGACTGCGCGAACCTGGACTTGCGAGTCTGCGTGGTCGACAACGCCTCCGACGACGGGAGCGTCGAGATGCTCGGCCGGGAATTCCCCTCCGTCCGGGTCCTCGTCAACGACGACAACCTCGGCTTCGCGAAGGCCTGCAACCGGGCGCTGCGCGAGAGCGAGCCCTCGGAGTACGTCCTTTTCCTCAATCCGGACACGCTCGCCGCGGGCGGGGCGATCGCCCGGATGGTCGCGGCGCTCGACGCGCGACCCGACGCCGGCGCCGCGACGTGCTCTCTGACCGGCGGCCGCAGCGAGTTTCAGGGCGGGCAAGGCCACCGGTTTCCGACGGTGCGCACCACGCTTAATCAATACCTCTTCCTCAACCGCCTCCTGTCCGACCGTTGGTTCCCCGGCATCTACTGGGCGCGCCGGCCGGCCGGGTCGGAGATCCACGTCGATTGGATCTCCGGCGCCGCGATGCTCGTGCGCCGCGCCGCCATCCGTGGGGATGCGTTCTTCAACGAGCTTTACTTCATGTACGCCGAGGACATGGAGGCGTCGAAGGATCTCGCCGCCTCGGGCTGGAAGCTCCTCTTCCTGCCGGACGCCTCGATGACTCACTTCATGAAAGGCAGCATCAAGAAGAGCCCCGAGCGCGTGTTCCAGACCCAGATCTCGAGCCAACTGCTCTACCTGCGGCGCAACGCCTCGCCGCTCAAGTACCGCCTGCTCAAGAACCTGATGCTCGCGGGATTCTCCCTGCGGTGGCTCGCCTACGGCGCGCTCAACGCTCTACGCAGCCGCGCCGAATACGCCGAGCGCGCACGCCACCAGCGCGCCTACATCGGAAGCCTCTTGAGGTCCACGAGCGCATGAGGATCGCCCTGGACCTGCAGACGATCGGCCGCCGCCGCACGGGCGACGAGACGTACTATCGGAACCTGGTCTCGCATTACGCGGACCTCCGGCCGCAGCACGACTACTGGTTCTACTATACGCATCGCGAAGCGGAGGCGTTCTTCGCCAAGTTCCAAGGCCGCCATCACGACCGCCGGCTCAAGTTCAAGAACCCGCTCCTGCGCGTGCCGCTCGCATATCCCTGGGAGCTGATCAAGGAGCCGGTCGACGTCTTCCACACCCAGTACGTCGGCGTACGGGCGGGCGGAGCGAAACTCGTCTTGACGATCCATGACCTGAGCTTCGAATACTTTCCGGAATCCTTTCCACGAGACCGCGCGCTTTTCCTCAAGATGACGCGATTCAGCGCCAAGGCCGCGAGCGCGATCCTGACGGTCTCCGAGAACACCAAGCGCGACTTGGTCCGGCTTTACGGCATCCCGGCCGAGAAGATCCACGTGATCTACAACGCCGCGCACCCGTCCTTCGCGCCGTGCCCCGATCGAGCCAAAGTGGAAGCGGCGCGGCGCACGTACGGCATCGCCAGGGACTACTTCCTCTCGGTCGGCGCACTGCAGCCGCGCAAGAATCTGCGGCGGCTCATCGACGCCTACAACATCTGCCGGCGCGACCCGCGCTTCGACCAAGAGCTCGTAATCGTGGGAGCCAAGGCGTGGGGCCGGGACAATCTGGCCGACGGCGGGGCTCCGGACGTCCGGTTCCTCGGCTATGTAGCGGAAGAGGACCTGCCTCTCCTTTATAACGGCGCCACCGCCTTGGCCTATCCTTCCCTCTACGAGGGCTTTGGTCTGCCCGTCGTCGAAGCGATGAGCTGCGGCACGCCGGTGATCGCGTCGAGCACCTCGTCCCTGCCGGAAGTATGCGGCGAGGCCGCGCTGTACGTCGACCCCTTGAGCGTCGGCTCCATCGCCGGCGCCTTGAAAACGATGGCCTCGAACGAGGGGCTTCGCGACCGCCTGAGCGCCGAAGGACTGCGCCAGGCAGGAAAGTTCTCGTGGCGCGAGGCCGCGAGGAAGACGCTCGAGGTCTATGAATCGGTATCGAACTATGCGTCGTAGCCTCCTGTCGCTCCTCGCCGCGGCCGGGCTACTCCGGCCCGCCTATGCCGCCCCGTCCGAAATCGGTCCGGCCAGGCTCGGCACCTACGCGGCGGGGGGCCTCGGGCTGTACGCCCCGCGCGACGTGTGGGAGAAGGACGCTGAGCGCGCGCGCAAGCTGGGCGTCGGGATCGTCCGCTTCAACGCCGACGCCTGGGACGTCCTCGAGCCGCAGAAGGGCCGCTACCAGTGGGGAGCGCTCGACACGGCGGTCGAGGTGCTCAAGAAGAACGGCATCGAGGCCCTGTTCACGCTTCCCATCTCCAGCAAATGGAACGGCGACGGCAAGACGATCAAAGTGCACGGGTTCGACGTCGGACCCACTCATTTTCCGACGAAGGATCTGCCCGGCTACCGCGCCTTCGCGAAGGCGGTCGCGGCGCGCTACAAAGGCAAGATCAAATACTACGAGGTCTGGAACGAGCAGGATTTCCTGCTTTTCTGGAAAGGAAAGCCCGACGCCGCGGAGTACCTCGCCTTGATCCGCGAGGCGTACGCGGGCCTCAAGGAGGGCAACCCCCAGGCGGTCGTCCTCATGGGCGGGCTCGCGATGCCGAAAAGCACCGAGTGGTTTGACAAGTTCCTCGAGCTCGGCGGCGGGAAGTTCTTCGACGTCGCGAACCTCCATGTGTATCCGGCCTTCGCCACGCTGCAGGAGGCGCTGAGCGTCAACCGCGAGGTGATGCGCCGGCACGCGGTCGCCAAGCCGATCTGGATCACCGAGACCTCGACCACCGGCCTGTACTTCGAGACGAAGGATCGGGAGAAGGAGGAAGCCGCCAAAGCCGTCTTCCTGGTCAAGAACTTCGCGGCCGCCCTCTCGCAGCGCGACGTCGAACGCGTGTTCTGGCACACGCTGCGCAATCCGGGAAAGGACGTCGGCTTCCCCCGCGACATGGACTTCGGCCTGATGGCGGGCGACGGCTCCCCGCTTCCCGCGCACCGCGCGTTCGACGTCTTCAACGCGGAGCTTGCGAAAGCGGTCCCCGAGGGAGAGATCCCGGGCGAGGCCGGCATCGAAGGCTACCGCTTCAAGAAGGGCGGGCGGACGATCGAGGTCGTTTGGAGCCGGAAGGGGGAGGCGAAGCGCAAGCTCCCCAAGGGCCGCAAGGCGACGCGCGTCACCATTTTCGGCGAGTCGTCCGCCGCGACGCCCGGCGCGGACGGGACCGTTCCCGTCGGCGTCGAGCCGACGTACCTGGAGTTCGATCCGTGATCCAAAAGGAGGCCGGCAACTAGATGAAAGCAGTCATTCTCATGGGCGGCTCAAGCAACTGGCTCTACCCGCTGACGCACCAGACATCCCGCGCGATGCTCCCGGTCGGAAACGTCCCGGCGCTGTCGCATCTCTTCACGCTACTGCAGCGTTCCGGCGTCACCGACGTCCACGTCCCTCTGTCGCCGCGAAACGAGGACGTGCGAGCCCATTTCGGCGACGGCGGCGCGCTGTTGCCGAGCATCCACTACCGGGAAGAGGCGAAGTACCTCGGCACGGCGGGCTCGGTCGCCCTGTTCGCCGACGAGCTGAAAGACGCCCCGTTCCTGATCGTCAACGGCAACAGCTTCCTGCGGCTCGATCTTTCGCCGATCCTGACGATTCCGTCCGCGCTGCCGTTCCTCGTGGCCGGAGTCCAGGAAGGCGGCTGCGGCGACTGCGCCGGCGCCGACCGCCCGCTCGGGACTCTGTTTTGGGAGACGTGCCACTGCCGCCTCGCGCACGTCTACTGCGCGCATCCCGAGGCCCTCTCGCTCATTCCGCGGGACCGCTACTTCGACATCCGCGAGCAGCTCGTCCCGGCCGCCCTCGCGGGAGGAATCGACGTGCGCGGAGCGCTGCTCCAGGGCGCGGTCAATCCCCTCCGCACATTCCAGGATTACCTCAGCGCGAACCACGAGGCGGCGCTGCGCTCCTCCCCGGGGCGCGCGGGAAGCGGCGTCCGCGTCGCGGCCTCCGCGTCGCTCCACGGCTCGATCATCCTGGGCGAGAACGTGACCATCGGCGAGGACGCCGTGATCGTAGGGCCTACCGTGATCGGCGACCGGACCGAGGTGGGCAACGGCGTCGTGGTGCACCAATCGGTCGTGGACTCGAACGTCCGCATCGGACGAGACAGCGTCGTCCGCCACTCGATCGTTCTGGAGGGCGCCCACGTCAAGAACGAAAGCCGCCTCTCGCGGAGCCTGGCCTTCAACGGCGTGCAGTTCCCGCGGGGCCACCGCTCCCTCCTGAACAACTACGGCGACGACGGTTCCTGGAAGATCAGGACGAACGGCTCGCTGTTCAAGGAGATCCGGCACCGCGGGCCGCTCTCTGAAGCGTTGAAACGCGCGATGGACCTCGGGGTCACGCTCCTGTTCGGCCCCGCGATCGCGCTGGCGTGCCTGGCCCTCGGGCTGGTTCATAAGCTGACCTCGCCCGGCCCCGTCTTCTTCCGGGAAAAGCGCCTTAGCAAGGGCGGCCGCGAGTTCACCATGCTCAAGATCCGCACGATGCAAGCCGGCGCGCATCTGCAGCAGGGCGCGCTTCGCGCCAAAAACGAGAGCGACGGTCCGATGTTCAAGATCGAGCACGATCCCCGCATCACGCCGATGGGTCGCTGGCTGCGCAAGACGAGCCTCGACGAGCTCCCTCAGTTCTGGAACGTGCTCAAGGGCGAGATGAGCTTGGTCGGCCCGCGGCCCCTCGCCGACGCCGAGATGCGCCTGCACCCGTCGTGGCGCGACCTGCGCCTGCGGGTGAAGCCAGGGCTCACCGGCCCTTGGCAGGTGTGGTGCGGCATCACCTCCGACTTTTCGAGCTGGATCGTCTACGACAGCTACTACGTGCAGAACGGGTCGCTGTGGCTCGACCTCCGCCTCATCCTCGAAACGGCGGCCATGGTGTTCCGGGGACGGAGCCCGCGGTGAGCAAAGCGCTTCTCGAGCCGGGAACGGTGCTCACGCACGACCTCGTCGTGTCGATCGTGCACTACAATACCCCGGCTCTCCTCGAGCGCTGCCTCGAGGCGCTCGCCGCGGAAGGCTCGGACCTGCGGGTACGGGTCGTCGTCGTCGACAACGCCTCGCTCGACGCGCCGGGCGAGGACCTCGCGCGGCGGTTCCCGGAGGTGACGTTCCTGCGCAACGAGTCGAACGTCGGCTTCGGCGGCGGCAACAACCGCGCGCTGCGGAGCGTAAAGGCCGAGGCGTATCTCGTCACCAATCCGGACGTGATCGTGGCGCCGGGAAGCCTGCGCCTCCTGCTAGAGCGGCTGCTCGCGCGCCCGCGGTTGGGCGTCGTCGGCCCGCGGCTGCGCTACGCCGACGGGCGGGTCCAGTCCTCCTGCCGACGCTACCCGACGCTGCTCACCGTCCTCGTACGCGGACTGCTGCCCGAGCGGCTCGCGTCCTCCTTCGGCTTCATGCGCCGCTACCTGATGACCGACGATATGCTCGATCGGCCGACGCGGGTGGACTGGATGCTCGGCTCCTGCCTCCTGATCAAGCGCGATGCCCTCCTCCAAGCGGGAGGCTTCGACGAGCGGTTCTTCATGTACTACGAGGATATCGACCTCTGCTATCGCATCGCCCACGCCGGCTGGGACATCGAGCATCACCCGGACGTCGAGTGGACCCACGACTACCGCCGCCAAAGCGCCCGCGTCGGACAATGGCGCCTGCGCGCGGTCCACTTCGTCAGCGCGATGAAGTTCCTGCTCAAGCACCTCCCGCGCCGCGGGCTCCTGGCCTCCCTAGGGATATCAAAATAGCGGCTCGACCGCCTCGCCGAGACGCCACACGCCGCCGGATTTTGGGCCCAGCCGGAAATGGCCCCGGAGACCCAGGGGATTTTGGGCGAGCCGTGGTACGATGAAGCGATATTCGGAAAAGGAGATACTAATGAGAGCCAAGAGTTTCCTGACGTTCCTTGCCGTCGCCGCCGTCGGCGCGGTCGCGCACGCGGACGATATCAACCAGGCGTCCACCGCCATCCGGGACATGCGCTTGTCCCAGCTCGAGCCGGGCCGCGCTCCGGCCGTCCCGCAGCAGCCGGCCCGCAAGCCGGACCTGAGCGCCGCGACTACCGTCTCGTCGCCGCACCCGATCGTCGGCGTGCTCGCCACGATGGGCAAGGAGTACATCGGCGAGAGCGCCCGGTGGCAGTTCGCCGACAAGATCGGCCAATCGATCAGCGCGCAGTACGACAAGCTCTCGGGCGAGCTCTCCAAGCTCGGGAAGATCGGCTTCTGGAAGGACGGCAAGTTCGTCGGCGGCGCCGGCGACTACTTCGACGTCGCCTTCGACGTGGGCAACTCGGTCAAGAACTCCAACGGGCTTTTGGAAGAGCGAAAGTTCTCGATCCGCCTCCAGCCGCCGGGCGAAAACGACGCCGTCTCCGCGGCGGCGACGCTCGTGATCAAGGAAGACTGGGCCGACCGCGGCGACAGCGTCGGCATCGAGGTCCGCGGCGAGCGAAAGCCGGCCGCCTACCTGCGCAACGCGGGCTTCATGCGGTCGACGAAGCATGACTTCGTCATCGCCCGCCTCGAGACGGTCGGCAAGGACGGCAAGCGCAACAAGTTCTACCTGACGCCGTACGATGGCAAGTTCCCCGCGGACAGCGCGACCGCGGTCTTGGACAAGGCGCGGGAGATCTCGGGCAACTGGTCGCTCGCGGCCGTCCCGGCGTACAAGGGCGTCGCGTTCCCGAAGGCCGACTACGCGCACACGGACAAGACGCTGCTCCGGCCGGGGCGCGTCGTCGCCACGCACAAGGACCGCGCGGGCGCGCCCTACAAGATGGGGCAGTTCCTGTTCGAGCAGAAGATCAAGATCCACGAGAAGGGCATCAGCCTCGAAGCCGCCGCGGCCGGCGGAGCGGTGCGCGCCTCGGCGCCGATGATCCCGGCGGAAGCCTTCGTCATCAACGACTCGTACCTATTCTGGATCGACGTCAACGGCGTCATCCCGTTCGCGGGGCTCATCACGCCCAAGGACATGAAGCAGCCGGCGAACTGATCGCAGCGGCGGCGCAACGACCCCCGGGGGCAGTCTCCCGGGGGTCGACCTTTTTTGGGGCGGGGGTCGGGGTTCGGGGGGCGGAGTTCGGAAAGGCCGCGGCCCTTCATGAAAGGCATTTGCCGTTCCGCACCCCGACCCCCGATCCCCGCCCCCCGAAATAATCGCGCGGCGGCGGGCGTATCCTCTGCAATGGGAAGCTCCGACGTGATGGAGCCGGACCCATCGAGGAACAAGACCATGGAATCTAGAGGTTGGATCATCGCGGCGGGGGCCGCGGCGGCTCTGGGCGTGCTCGCCCTGAGCGCGTACGTGCCGGAGGAACCTGCGACGCGTCCCACGACGGCCGCGCTGCAGAGGGAGTCGCACCCGGACGGGATCGAGGTCAAGGACGCCGACGAGACGCTCGTCGCCCTCCTCCCGTCCTTCGAGAAGGACGACGAGACGGCGACGCGCGCGGCGGTCGAGCAGGTGCAGTCGGCGATCGCGGGCGACGGGGCGCAGGAGCTGAGCCGGGAGACCAAGGACAAGATGTCGGCCGCGCTGCTGCAGGCCTACGCGCGGACCAAGGAGGACACGAGCGAGTCGAAGCAGCTCAAGGCGTCGATCGTGTCGGTGCTGATCGGGCAGATCGGCGGGGACCGCATGAAGGACTTCACGGTGGACCTCCTGACGACGGGCTCCGACGAGATGAAGGTGGCGGCGCTCTCGGCGCTCGCGATGCCGAACGCGGTGAAGCACTCGAAGATCAACGAGGCGGCGCTCGCCTTGGTCAAGACGCCGGTCGTGCCGGACGTGATGAAGCCCGGAGTGCTGCGGCGCGCGCTCGGCAAGAAGGCGGAGCCCGAGCTCCTCGCCTTCATCCAGCGCGTCGACGCCAGCACGAGCGCGGTGCGCGCCTGCGCGGTCGAGCTCCAGAACCTGCACAAGCCGCAGCTCATGGGCGTCGTCCTCAAGCAGCTCGACGCGAAAGGGCTCATCGCCCAGTCGGACCGCATGCCGTGGATCAGCGGGAGGCTGCTCGCCCAATTCGTGCGCATCGCGGACAAAGACGAGCTGACGCTGGCACTCGGCGTCATCAAGAACCGGCCCGGGCTGACCAAGCACGCGATGCCGGCCCTCAAGGAGCGCCTGCGCGACTCCAACGCGTCGGTGCGGCGGATGGTCGCGGGCCTCATACCGCAGGCCGTGTCGAAGGACGGGATCGATCCCGAGTCGGGCGAGGAAGTGCTCGTCGCGCGGCTCAAGGAAGAAAACGATCCCGCGGTGAAGGGGACGATCGAGGAGGGCCTCGCCCAAGTGCGGCTCACTCGGCAGCCGCAGGACGGGACGAAGACGGATATCCAAGCGCCCCGGTAGGACCCGCACCGCGGGAAGGGAGCAGTGCCGCTCCCGCGGGCCGGACGCGCATGCCGTCCGGCGCGGGACAGAAGGAGGTGAACGTAACGGCCCCGGGGGAGTCCCCCCGGGGCCGCGCGCATGACGTTCTCCGCTCGCGCGGTCCCTTGCGACAAGGATCGCAAGGAGTCGCGCCAAGACAATGCAGCCTCCGGCATGGCGGTCACCGGAGGCTGCGGCACGTCGGTAAGACACGCGGCCCCCGGAACATTGGGGGGCGCCGGGAGCCGCGCTAAATCATTCCGCGCAGCTCGACACCACCTCGACGCTCTTGCCGGTCCGCGGGCTCTGGCTCACCTTCGCCAGGACCGAGGACTGGTGGTAGTTCACGTGATGGTTCGTGCCGAACGTGAAGACGACGAGGTACGTGCGATTGCAGCCAAAGGTGCCGCACGCCTCGCTCAGCGCCACGCTCGTCTCCTCCACGTTCTTGAGCAGGCCGTTTCGTTTGACCGCCGCGATGGCGGCCTGGACGCCCGGATCGTCCCACGCGTCCCGGATCACCCCGGTCCTCTCGGGCGTCGCGGGGATCTCCCGCGGGAACGGCGTCGCCCCCGCGGGCTCCGTCCACAGCGCGGCCATGGCCGCCATGACGATAAGTCCTTTCATTAGTCCTCCTCTTGCGGCGTTTGGCCGCGTCCGCACGGTATCTCGTAGCGGTGGTAGTCGTGCTCCTCCAGGAGATCGAGGATGTCGTAGAACCTCGCCCCCTTCCTCTCCGCGATCCGATCGTCGACTTTCTCGACGAGCGTCGGACGCAGGCGCGCCAGCTCTTGGCGAAGGCGCGGCAGGCTCTCCTTGTGGCCGGCGAGCTTGCGCTCGGAGTCGGCCTTCGCGCGCTCCATCGTCTCCTGCAGAGTGGCGTCCTTGTCCCTGACGGCGCTGGCGATCCATCTGTCGATGTTCGGGATCAACGTCTCCTCCAAGTACGGGATGTCCACTTTCGCCCGGACGTAGTCGGCCGCGACGCGCCCGACGGGAGGCCTCGGCACGGCGACCGGCCCGCACACGGCGGCGCGGGCGGACGCCCCGACGGCCGCGACGAGCGCGGCCGCCCATGCGGCATGAGCCGTCTTCATCGCCCCCCCGTTTGGGACCCGGACCGGCCGCCGTGCTCGCACGGCTGGGCCGCGTGATAGTCGTCTTGATCCAGCAGGTCGGCCACGTCATGGAACCGGGCGCCCGCGACCGACGACGTCCGCTCGTCGAGCTTGTCCGCCAACCCCGGACGATGCGACTCCACCTTCGCCCGGAACGCGGGGAGCCTTTCCTCGTAATAGGCGAGCTGCGCCTCGTGCTTGGCCTTCGCCTCGAGCATGATCCTCCGCGTGGACTCCTGCGTCTCGGGGTTGTCCAGCCATTTCTGGATGTTCGGCAGCAGCGTGTCCCGGATGTACGGGATGGAGCTCTTCGCCCTCACGTAGTCTTCGACGCTGTGGGCGAGGGCGCTGCGGGGCTCCGCCGGACGTCCGCATACGGTGGCGCGGGCCGAGGCGGCGAGTCCGACGGCTGCGACGACGGCTAGTGCGGCTCGCATGTTCATGTGCGGCCTCCTGTGATGCGCACAGTATGGCCGGGAGGGCTGAAATTGCCCTGGCTCGATTCTGAAATCAAACGGAAAGCGCCGCGCGGCCTTCCGACGGCGCTCGCAACGGATCCTAGGACCTCGATCCCCTTAGGCCGCGTCGATCGCCGTCTGCGTCTTGGGTCCAAGGACTCAAGCAGGACGCCCCGCGCCGAGGTAAAATGGGAGTCATGACTATCGATCGACGGAACATCCTGCAGCGGCTGCTTGCGCTCGCCTTCTGCGCGGTCCAAGGCACGGCGTACGCGAACACGATGTCCTCCCTCTGGGACCAAGCGGCGCCGGCCTTCGCCCCGGTGCCCGACGTGGGCAACGTCCAGCCCGTAGCGTCGCCCGAGAATCCCGAGGCGCTCTATCGGCAAGGCGTCGCGGCTCTTCGCGCCTACGTCGCGGGGAAGCGGGCCAGGAACGTCCACAACCATCCGTTCGACGAAACCTTTCTGCACGACAAGAGAACCCCGCGATCCGTCCTGATGATCCACGGGTTCTCCGACTCCCCCTATTACATGAGAGCGCTGGCGGACGTCTTCTACGCCGAGGGCTACAACGTCGTGGGCATCCTGCTGCCGGGCCACGGCACCAAGCCCGAGGACCTGCTGAACGTCGACTATCGGGAGTGGAAGGCGGAGACGAGAAAGGGCCTCGAGATCGCCCGCGCTTTGGGCGAGGAGGTCTCCATCGCGGGATTCTCGACCGGGGGCGCGCTCGCGGTGAACGTCATCGCCACCGCCGCGGCCGACAGGTCGATCCGCTTCGGCGACGTGTTCCTCATCTCGCCTCTATTCCGCGTTAGCGATTGGAAGACGCCCTTCTCGTGCAGCGAGACGCTGGCGCGGAAATTCGAGCAGTTCCCCTGGACCGACGACGTGAACGAGTCCTGCACGGGCGACCCTGCGGAGGCTCCGCCCCAGAGGAAGGGCGTGCGGCAGCCGGAGGTCCACGAACACCGCTACACGAACAAGGCGACGAACGGCGTCTGCCAGTGCTACAAGCTGACCGTCGAGAACAACATGCTGCGCGTCCCCCTCTATGCCGCGATCCGCGAGCGGCGGATCGGGGTGTTCACCGCCTGGTCCATGGCCGACAAGATCGTGATCCCCGAGGCGACGAGCGAGTTCGTCCGCGGCCTGCCGGGCTCGATCCGCCGGGGTGAAATCAACTATCCGACCTCCCAGTGCATGAAGCACGCGGACGTCCCGCGCCCCGAGACCAACTCGAAGTTCGGCGAGCTGAAAGACGCCATCATCCAGTTCATCCGCAAGCCGCGCTGACGCCCGGACGCGGCTAGTTCGCGACGACGCCCAGCGTCCGGAACGTCCGGTCCGCGGCTGCGGCCCAGCCTTTGTTCGCCTGGGGATTGGCGGGGCTCGGATGGAGCAAGGAGTGGATGCCGACGTCGACGCCCGAAAGCGCCTCGCGCGCGCGGTCCGCGGCGAAATTCCCGACGCCGATGATCATGCGCGGCTTGTAATAGGAGGCCAGCTCCCGCAGCGCCCGGTCGCAGGCCGATTCCAGCGGCGCGCGCTCGCCCGCGGGCAGCTTGTCAGGAGTCAGGTTCCTGCCGCTTTCCTCCATGAACATGAGCGGGCAGTAGTTGATCACGAAGAATTTCTCGAAGAAGCGCTCAGGCGTACGGAAGGAGTCGCGGGCCCAGCCCCACAAGCGGGCGCCGCTCACCTCGCGGCGCGGGCAGGCGAGGCCTTGGACGGGGCGCTTCGGGTGCTCGCGCTTGGGCTTGTTGACCGCGGCCGTGACGCCGATCCAGTCGCGCACGAGTGAGACCTCGCCGAAAGGAACGCCCGTCTGGGCCATGCCCCAGGGCCCGGGGTTCATCCCGACGAGCAGCACGTCCCGCCGGCCCGAGCCCCAGCGTTCGACGTATTGGCGGTGCGCGTCCCAGGCGTACTCGAGCGGGTTGTAGACGCAGGCGACGGGAGGCTTGAAGCGCAGCGCGGCGAGCGTCTCCGACAAGGCGCGCGCGACGCGCAGCGGCTCCATGCTACTTGGGCTTCCAGGCCTTCTTCAAGGCCTTGAAGATGCCGGAGGACGCCGCGTCGGCGGCGTCGCCGGTCGAGTAGCCTTCGCCCGTGTTCGAGCCGACCCAAAGCACCTCGCCCGTGTTGATGTCGACCATGCGGACCGCGAGGCCGACCGAGGCCATGATCGTGCGCGTCTGCGGCTCGCGGTGGCGGTTGCGGACGGTGCGATATCCCGTGATGACGTCGCGCTCGACGGTCGTGACCTGATCGCCCTGCTTGACCGTCTCCTGGACGCGCTGGATGATCGGCTCTTGGCGCTCCTCGACGCGGTCGACCATCGACGTCTCCTGCCGCTCCGCGCTGTAGCCCGTGATGGCGCCGAAGATGAGGGCGTCGACGCCTAGGATCCGGCCGATTTGCTTGGCGGTCTTGGGGTCGACGGCGCCGGAGACCGAGAAGGACTGCTCCTTGAGGAGCTTCGCCGCGTCGCGGCGCTCGATCACGTCGTAGCCGGCGTCGAGGAGATACTTCTCGAACACGCTCGAGACGGCGACGCCCGAGCCTTCCCAGCGCGAGTAGTCCTTAAATCCCATGACCGCGACGCGCTTGATCTTGCTGAAATCGTAGCCCTGCTTGACCGTCACGTTGGCCGTCGAGCAGGCGCAGAGAAGCGCCGCGGCGGCCGCCGCTGGAAGCGCCCTGTCGAATATATATAATGCCCGGAACAACCTCATGAGCTCTCCGCTTATTATACGCGAAGATCGGGCGAAAGTGCGCGTCCTATCGATGAACCGTCCGCCCTCGAACTCGCTCAGCCTCGAGCTCCTGAACGCGCTCGCGGCGGAAGCCGAGGCGGCCGCGAAGGACCCGTCGGTCCGCTGCCTCGTCCTCGCCTCGACGTCGTCCAAGTACTTTTCCTCCGGGCTCGATCTCGAGCAGCTCCTCGATCCGAAGGCGCCCGACCGGGGCCTCTTGTTCAAGCGCATGGTGGCGGCGCACCAGGCGTGGGCCGCGGTGCCCAAGCCGACGGTCGCGGCGATCGAGGGCGCGGCGATCCTCGGCGGCTACGTCATCGCGCTCAGCTGCGACTGGCGATTCATGGCCGCCGAGACCGGCAAAGCGGCGCTGAGCGAGGTGCGCCTCGGGCTTTCCCCCACGATCTCGCTGATTCGGCTCATCACGCGGATGACGGGCCGCCCCGGGACGATCAAGTCGATGATCCTGCAGGGCAAGACGATCCGCGCGCAAGAGGCCGCCGACGCCGGCTTGGTCGACGAGCTCCTGCCCGCCGAGGGCTTCCTCGACGCGGTACTGCGCGAGGCCGACCGTCTCTCCAAGCTTCCTCCGACCGCGTACGCCTCGATCAAGCGGGACTTGCGCGCGGCGCAGCTCCCGGACGAGCCGCAGCGCTGGGAGGAGTCGACGGGCGAGTTGATGCGGCTCTACGCGGGAGAAGAGTCGAGCGAGGGGCTCGCGGCCGTCAAGGAGAAGCGCAAACCCCGATGGGAATGAGAGATCTCTTCAGCGCGGAGCTGCTCCGCGGCAAGACGGCGGTCGTGACGGGCGGCGGGACCGGGATCGGGCGCGTCGTCGCGGCCGACCTCGCCTCGCGCGGCGCCAAGGTCGCGCTGACCTCGCGCAATATGGAACGCCTCGAGTCGGCCGCGGCGGAGCTTCGGGCGCAAGGCGCCAAGGCCGACGCCTTCGCGTGCGACATCTCCGACGCGAAGCAGGTCGAAGCGATGGTCGAGGCGGTCGAGTCGAAGCTCGGTCCGGTCGACATCCTGGTCAACAACGCGGCCGCGAACTTCATCTGGCCCTCGGAGAAGCTGACCTCGGTCCGCTGGCGCAAGGTCATCGACATCGTCTTGAACGGCACGTTCCACTGCAGCCTCGAGTTCGGCAAGCGCATGATCGAGCGCAAATCGGGCTCGATCGTCAACATCGTCGCGGCCTACGCCTGGGCCGGCGCGCCGGGCTTGGCCCCGTCGGCGAGCGCCAAGGCGGGCGTGGTCACGCTGACGCGCACGCTCGGCGCCGAGTGGGCGCCGCACGGCGTGCGGGTCAACGCCATCGCCCCGGGACCGATCGACGTTCCGCAGACCCGCGAGCGGCTGTGGCCGACCGACGAGATGCGCAAGAAGGTCCTCTCCGGCGTCCCGTCGGGCCGCTTCGGCCTCGAGGAGGACGTGTCGGCGCTCGTCTTGTTCCTGTGCTCCGAGCTCGGCCGCAACATCACGGGCGAAGTCGTCACCTCCGACGGTGGCCAGAGCCTCGGGCGCGGCGCGCTCGACATGCTCGACGGCCTGCGGGTCGTGCGGAGGAAAGAGAAAGGGCCGTGACCGAGGCGCCGCTGACGTACGCCGTGCTCCTCAAAGGCCCCGGGGCCTGGGAGCCCGTCAAGGTCGCGGAAGCGTACGCTGCCGTGATGAAGGTCCCGTTTCAAGACGCCTCCCAGCAGCTCCGCGGCCACTGGGGAATCGTCGCCGAGAGCCTAAGCGAGGCGGTCGCGAAGAACCTGGCCGCGAAGCTGCTCAGCGCTGGCCTCGACGCGACGATCTTGCCCAAGAACCTACTCGAGGACCTGCCCGAGCCGCTGCTCACCTGCAAGGCGGAGTGGGACGACGCGTCGCTGCATCTTCTGCCCAAGTCGGGCGAGCGGGTCACCCTTGCGTGGACGAGACTCGCGCTGATCGCGACGACGTCCTACCGCGAGGTGATCCGCAAGACCGTCAAAGGACAGGAAGGACCGTCCATCGCCCAAAAGGCGGCGAGCCTCGGATTGTCCATGGCCACGGGACTTCCCATCAACATCGGCGGCAAGGCGCGCGAGGTCGAGAAGGTGCAGGAGACGACGGAACCGATCTTCTTCCTGGATCTCTGCGAGCGCAAGCCGCTGCGGCGCTTCCGCATCGACTTCGGCGACTTCAACTACGCGTGCCTGGGAAGCCGCATGGGCTACAGCAGCGTGTCCAACTTCCGCGCCCTCGTCGAGACGATCGCGGCGAAGGCCCCGAGCGCGGCGCGCAACCAGGGGACGACGGCGCTTCTCGACGGCAAGCCCGTGCACGCGCTGGGCTACGATTCCCTGAAGGACCTGGATCGCGAGTGCCGCCGGCTGCTGACCCTCGCGTCTCTGCGCGATCCCTGAAGCCTAGCGCTGGCAGTACTTGAGGTCCGTCATTGAACGTCAGGCGCTCGCACGGTGCCCGCGGGGCAATATTGTAAGATCGTCGGGTGGACGCGTTCTTCTCGGCGATAGCGCCGCGCCTCGTCCCGGGCTACGCGCGGCTGGGTCCCGACGGCCGAAGGCGCTTCGCCGCGATCATCGACGCCGCGTTGGCCGAGCGCCCCGCCGCCACCCGCCTCCAGCTTTCCGCCTTTCTTTTCCTCCTGCGCTGGAGGTCTCTTCTGCTCCACGGCCGCCCCCTCGACCGGCTGCCCGCGGAGCTGCAGGACGCCGAGTTGTGCCACTTCGAGGACTCCAAGGTTGCGCTGTTCCGAAAAGGATTCTGGGGCGTGCGCACCTTGGTCTTCATGGGCTACTACGGCCGCGCCGAGGCGTGGGACGAATGGAGCTATCGCCCCTCGCGCGCCGGCAACGAGCGCCTCCATGACTGAAAGGTTCGACGCGGTCGTGATCGGCTCGGGCGCGGGCGGAGGCACCGCGGCCAAAGTCTTGTCGCCTCTATGCAAGGACGGTCGACGCGTCGCGGTGCTCGAGTGGGGACCCAAACTAAGGGAAGAGGAGTTCACGGGACGCGAGCTGGAGATGGCGGGCCGCCTCTACTTCGACTCGGGCGGCTTCCTCACGAAGGACAAAAGCATGACGCTCGCCTTCGCCAAGGCGTACGGCGGCTCGACCGTCGTCTACACCGGCACCTCCCTCGTGATCCCGAAAGAGACCGTCACGCGCTGGGCCGTCCCGGGACTCGAGTGGGAGGACCTGAGGCGGCGCAGCGAGAAGTACGCGGGCGAAAACAACGTCCATCTTCTGGGTCCCGAAGCGATCAACGATAACAACCGCCTTTTCTTCGACGCGTGCCGGACGCTCGGCTGGCGGGCGGCGCAGTTCCCGCTGAACCTCAAGGGCTGCAAAGGCTCGGGCATGTGCAACATGGGATGCCCCAATGCGGCGAAGCAGGGCACGCACCGCGTCCAGCTCCCCGAAGCCGAGAGGAACGGCGTCTTGGTCGTGACCAACTGCAAAGTCGAGCGGATCCGCCCGCGTGGCCGCGGGGCGGAACTCGGCGTCGTCGTCTCGTCGTCCGGGATCGGACACCCGTCGTTGTGGCCTCCCGGCCGACGGACGATCGAGGCGGACACGGTGATCCTGTCGGCGGGCGCGGTGCAGTCCCCGGCGCTTCTCCTGCGCTCGGGCTTCGGCGCAGGGCTGCCCGCCTTGGGCCGCTACTTCACGGCGCATCCCGCGCTGATCCTCGCGGCGCAGCACGAGAATCCGATCACGAACTACCACGGCCATCCGAAGAGCTACTACTGCGACCACTTCGCCGAGACGGACGGCTTCCTGCTCGAGACCTGCATGTATTTCCCCTTCACGACCGCCAAGAGCCTCTCGGGCTTCGGCGCCGCTCACGAGGCGTTCGTGTCGCGGATGGACCTCCTGCAGATGATCCTCGTCCTCGCTTTGGACGAGGCGGAGCGCGACAACCGCGTCACGATCGGCCCGAACGGCGAGCCGGTCGTCGACTATCGTCTCTCGCCGAAGACGATGCGGGCCTTCGTCTCCGCCATGCGGGCGAGCGCGCGGCTCTTCTTCGCCGCCGGCGCGCGGCGCGTCCACGCCCCGGCCTCGGCGCGATTCATCATCGACAAATCCGCAGAAATGGACTTAGATACTCTGATCAACGAGGGCTACATGCAGACGGGGCGGGTCGCGGTCTCGAGCGCGCATCTCATGGGCGGCTGCCGCATGGGCGAGAGCGCGGCCGATTCGGTGACGGACGCGCGCGGGCGGGTCCACGGGCTGCCCTGGCTGTACGTGGCCGACGCGAGTCTTTTCCCGCGGTGCTCCGAGGTCAATCCCTATCTCACCGTGATGGCGTTGGCCGACCGCGCCGCCGAGGCCGCGCGCGAGCGCATCGCCAGCCGGGAGCGCGCGGCCGCATGAAGCGCCGGGGCGCCGAGCTCGCGGTCCAAGCCCTGCAGGACGAAGGCGTGCGCTGGACCTTCGGCATCCCCGGCACGCACAACACCGAACTCTACGACGCCTTGGAGGGCTCCTCCGTCCAGGCGATCCTCGTGACCGACGAACAGAGCGCGGGATTCATGGCCGACGCGGTGTCCCGGAGCTCCGGCGTCCTCGGCGTGGCGAACGTGGTCCCCGGCGCGGGCGTGACGCATTGCCTATCGGGCATCGCGGAAGCATTCATGGACAACATTCCGATGCTGGTGCTGACCTGCGGCATCCGAAACGACACGGGCCGCGCCTACCAGCTCCATGACGTGGACCAGCTCGCGATGCTGCGGCCGGTCACGAAGGCGGCGATGAAAGTCGAGCGCCCGGAGGATATCTACGCGGTGATCCGGCGCGCCTGCGCCCTCGCGCGCTCCGGCTGTCCCGGCCCCGTCGCGGTCGAGGTCCCGGCGAACTACTACGTGCTGGCCCACGAGGCCGTCTCGCTCGGGACGCTCGACGCGCCTGCCGCGGCGCGGCCGCCGACCGCGAGCGACGTCGAGGCGGCCGCGAAGCTCCTCAACGCGGCGCGGCGCCCCGCGATCTACGCCGGCTTCGGAGCGAAGGGGGCTTCGGCGCTCCTCGTCCACGCGGCGGACGCCTTGGGCGCGCCCGTCTGCACCACGATCCAGGGCAAGGGCGTCTTCCCGGAGAGCCATCCCTTCTGGCTGTGGAACGGCTTCGGCGCGATGGCGCCGCGCTACGTCCGCGAGCTCATGGACGAGTGCGACTGCCTGCTCGCGATCGGCTGCCGCTTCGGCGAGGTGGCGACCGCGAGCTACGGGCTGACTCCCCCGAAGACCCTGATCCACGTCGACATCGACGGTTCCGTCTTCAACCGCAACTTTCCGGCCGCCCTCGCCGTCGAGGCGGATGCCGCGGACTTCCTGCGCGCCTTGGTCCCGAAGCTCTCCTCGACTCGCGGCAAGGAGCTCTTCGCCCGGATCGCCGAGGGGCGCCGCGAGCTGGACGAGGAGCGCGCCTCCGCGAGAAGCGCCTCGCGGGTCTCGCCGGCGGCCTTCTTTCCGGCGCTCCAAGCGGCGGCGGGGCCTCGGGCGATCTACACGACCGACAGCGGAAACGGGACCTTCCTCGCGATGGAGCATCTGCGCCTCGACGCTCCGGGCCGCTTCCTCGGGCCGATCGACTACTCCTGCATGGGATACGCGGTGCCCGCCGCGATCGGCGCCAAGCTCGCCAATCCCGAGGCGCCCGTCGCGGCTCTCGCCGGGGACGGCGCGCTCCTCATGACCGGGCTCGAGCTTCTCACCGCGGCGCGCTACGGGATCGGCGTCGTGGCCTTCGTCCTGCGCGACGAGGAGCTCGGGCAGATCGCCCAGTTCCAACGGGCGTCCCTGGACCGCGCCGATTCGAGCGCGCTCCATCCCTACCGCGTCGAGGACTTCGCCAAGGCGGCCGGCTGCGCCTACCGCTTGATCGCCCGCGACGCCGACCTCGCGCACCTGGCGCCCGCCTTCGCCGAGGCCGCGTCGGGACGCCCCGTCATGGTCGAGGTCGCCATCGACTACTCGCAGAAGACCTACTTCACCCGCGGCGCCCTCAAGACCAATTTCTGGCGCCTCCCCTGGGGCGACCGTCTCCGCGCCGTCGCCCGCGTCCTAGCCCGCAAACTCGGCGCCTAATCCTTTGGTGCCAGGTTTTCACTAATTCTCCTAACTCGCCTAACTTTCGGAGAATTTGGAGAGTTAGGAGAATTAGTGAAAACCTGGCACCAGAACAGCGGCGTTCGCCTGGTATAATAGGGTTCTCTCATGGCCACACCGCGACGGCTTCCCGCTCCGCCGGGGCCCAAAGGCAGCCCGATCTACGGCATCCTGCGCGAGTACCGCAAGGACCCCCTCGGCACGATGTTCAAGAACGTGAACACCTACGGCGAGATCGTCCGCTTCCCCTTCGGCCCGATCTACTACTACCTGCTCTGGCATCCCGACCACGTGCAGCACGTGCTGCAGAACAACCATCGGAACTACGGCAAGAGCACCTACAGCTGGAAGAAGATGCGCCCGCTGCTCGGCATGGGGCTATTGACGAGCGAAGGCGACTTCTGGCTGCGGCAGCGCCGCATCGCCCAACCGGCGTTCCACCGCGAGCGCGTCGCGGGGTTCGGAACTACGATGACGGACCTGACGAAGGAGATGCTGGACGCCTGGGACCGGCGCGAGAAGCCCGACGCGCCGATCGACGTCGCGGTCGAGATGATGCGCCTCACGCTGCGCGTCGTCGGCAAGACCTTGCTCAGCGTCGACATGGCCGACAAGTCGGACGAGGTCGGCGAGGCGCTGACGTACGCGCTCAAGCAGATCATGGAACGCATCCACGAGCCGCTGTCCTTTCTACCCCTGTTCGTGCCGACGCTCGAGAACCGGCGCTACAAGAAGGCCATCGCGACGCTGGACGCGGTGGTGATGGACGCCATCCGCGCGCGCCGCGCGGGCGGGAAAGACGAGGACCTGTTGTCGATGCTCCTCCATTCCAAGGACGATGAGACCGGAGAGTCGATGAGCGACCAGCAGCTCCGCGACGAGGTCATGACGATCTTCCTCGCCGGCTACGAGACGACCTCCAACGCGCTGACGTGGACGTGGTATCTCCTCTCCAAGCATCCGCAGGCCGAGCGCCAAGTCCGCAAGGAGCTCGAGACCGAGCTGGGCGGCCGCGTGCCGACGATGGCCGACTTGGGCAAGCTCCGCTACACGCGGATGGTGATCCAGGAGTCGATGCGCCTGTTTCCGCCCGCGTGGATGACCGAGCGCTCCGCGATCGGCGAGGACGAGATCGGGGGATTTCGCATCCCGAAGGGCGCGGCCGTCCTGGTCAGCTCCTACATCACCCACCGGCACCCGGCCTTCTGGGAGAACCCCGAGGGCTTCGACCCGGAGCGCTTCGAGCCCTCGCGCATGAAGTCGCTCCCGCGCTTCGCTTATTTTCCCTTCGGCGGCGGCCCGCGCCAGTGCATCGGCAACGAGTTCGCGATGATGGAGGCGATGCTGATCCTCGCGACCGTGCTCCAGCGCTACACCCTGCACCTCATCCCGGGAAAAACGGCCGAGCCCGAGCCCGTCATCACCCTGCGGCCCAAGGGCGGCATGCCCATGACGGCGCGCCGGGTGGACTAAGTCTTACACCAGTGCCGGGTATTCACTAACGCTCCTAGAGCACCGAACTTTTCGGCCAGAGTTAGGCGAGTTAGGAGAATTTGTGAAAACCTGGCACCAGCGTCATGGCACCAGCGTCAAGGCACCAGCGTCACGGGCGCTCCCGGTCTTGCTTGGCGGCGTTAAGCCGTTTCCTTCAGATCGGCCCAGGTCCCCGCGTCCAGCAGGCGGCGAAGCTCCGTCTGGTGCTCCTCGAACTCGCGCAAGATCCGCAAGACGAGCTCCGTGGTGACGCCGCGTGCCGCCGCGACGAGACGGCTGGGAGAGCCTCCGGCCCGCCGGTGCATCTGCGCGGTCATGCCCGCCAGCACGCGCGCGACCGATGCGGGATCCGAGGCGTCGAGCTCGAGTTCCTTACTGAATCGATGCCGCCGCAGCCAGCTCGCTCCGCGTGATTCGAGCACGGTCGACTCATCCATGACCTGGCGCAGCGCCGCGTAGCCCGCCGCGACGCGGACGCTCTCGAGCGCCTCGGAGGCGACGGCACCGAAGGCCAGGGCGGCCGAGGGCCGCTGCTCCTTGAGCTCGAAGGCATCGTCGCGGTCCGGATGCGAAAACGTGATGCGCCGCACGCCGATCGAGCTGCCCCCGGAGCCGCGCCGGTCGCGAGCCCGCCATTTCTCGGGGTCGAGGCCCGCGGCCTCCAGCGCCCAGCCGGCTTCATAAGGATCGTGAATGGGTTTCCCCTCGCTGGACCACTCTTTCGGCTCGGCGTTGGCGTTCTTGACCGCGTCTTCCTCTTGGACCGCGGCGGTCCACGCGCGGAACCCGCGCCTCGCCCACGTCCGGTACGCCGCCCGCGCGTCCTCGATCACGGCGCGCGCCTTCTTCTCATCGCCTTGGGTCCCCGCGGCGAGCATGAGCAGCATGCGCGAGAGCTCGAGGGCGACCGGCGCGCGGATCGAGTCGTCGAGATCGTCCGGCTGAGGGACGAGGTTTTCGCCGCGGCGCAGCACGTCGACATTGCCGTGATGCACGTCCCCGCTGATCACGATCCTGACCGACCTTTTGAGCCGCGCGGCTTCGGGCTGCTGCGCGAGCGTGCCGTAGAACTGCGGCATCATCACGCGGGCGTAGTTGAAGGGATCCTTCGAGGCCTTCTTCATCTTCTTGAAAAAAAGCGCCGGGTCCGTCTCGATGAGCTCCCGCTGCGTGCGCTCGATGTAGTCTTGGAGCGCCTCGCCCGGCGCCACGGCGTACCAGCCGACGCCGGCGTTGGCCGTCATCATGCGGCTGCGCCACCGGCTCATGGCGGCCCCGACCTCGATGTGGGCCGCCTCGACCGCCTCGCCGTAGAGTCCCGTCGCCTCGAGCGCAGAGAGATCGTCGCGGAGCCGTCTCCACTTGACCAGACGGTCGATCCACTCGCCGGAACCCGCCGCGGGCTCGCGCGCTCCTCTGACCTCCGCCTCGAGCGCGTCGTGCACGGCGGAAGCCACCGCGCGGGACGCCCGCGCGCGCGCGGCGTCAAGCTCGCGGACCAGCTCCCGCTGCTCCTCTTCCGGCGCGTCCGCGATCCGAGTGAGGCGCTTGGACAAGTGCGCGTCGCCGCCGGCCGAGAGCGCCTGCGCGAGAGGAGCCGCCGTGAACGCCCTCTCGGCCGCCGCCTGCGGTCCGATCACGCTCGAGAAGGCGCGCCACGCCGAGTCGCTTCCTAAAATGAGTCCGCCGCTCTCCGTCCCGGCCCAGGCCGCGACCGCCTCGAGTCCCGGGCGAAACGCTTGGATCGGGGATGCGTCGAAATGCAGGCGGGACGCCAGGCGCGGCTGCGCGGCCGCGGGCAAGGCCAGCACGAAAAGCGAAAGCGCGAGAGCGAGGCTCGGGATCATCAGGCGGCCATTATAGCTGGACCCGCCGGGCTGAATTCAGGTCCTTGGGCTCCGCCGGAGATCACGAAAAGGCCTATCCGCGATAGGCCGCTCAGACCAGGATCGACGACGCCTTCGCGACTACAGGTCGACGGTCTCGTCGAGCTTGGCGACGTGGACGTCCCAGTGGCGCTCGCGGCGGATGCGCTGGGCCAGGAACTCGGCGGCCTGCGGCTCGCCGTGGACGAGGAAGCACTTCTTGGGCTCGACGTGCTTCGTCCAGCGCATCAGCTCGCCCGCGTCCGCGTGGCCGGAGAATCCCTTCAAGTCCTCGATGCGAGCCCGCACGGGGACCATCTCGTGGAACAACGACAGCTCCTTCGCTCCGTCCTGGAGCATGCGGCCCCGCGAGCCGATCGCCTGGTAGCCGACGATCGCGACGATGTTGCGCGGGTTGGGCAGGAAGTTCTTCAAATGGTGGAGGATGCGCCCGCCGGTCAGCATCCCGTTGGAGGAGATGACGACCGCGGGCCCCTTGAGTTCGGCGAGGCGCATCGACTCGGCCGCGGTCTTGATCGTCTTGACCCCGCCGTCGTAGAGGGTGCACACGCCGCCGCGGAGCGTCTCCGCGTCGAAGCGGTAGCGGCTCGCGTACTCGACGTAGAGCTTCGTCGCGTTGATGCCCATGGGGCTGTCCAGAAAGATCGGGATGCGCGGGAGCTTGCCGGTGCGGAAAAGTTCGTTCAAGACGAAGATGACCTGTTGGCTGCGGCCGACCGCGAACGCCGGGATCAAGACGACGCCGCCGCTGTCGATCGCCAGCTTGACGACGCGCAGCAGCTGCTCCTCCGGCCGCTCGGGCACGTGGTCCCGGTCTCCGTAGGTCGACTCTAGGAGAAGCGCGTCGCAGGGCGGGGCGTCCTCGGGGTCGGGATGAAGAGGCATGTCGTAGCGGCCCACGTCGCCCGAGGCGAGCACCCGCACCGTCCGTCCCCCATCGACCAGCTTGAACTCGACCGCCGCCGAGCCGAGGATATGCCCCACGTCGACCATCCGGAACGAGATCGACGGGCTCACCTGCGTCCAGGCCCCGTACTCCACGGTCTGGAACAACGGCATCGTCTGCTCCACGTCCTCCACGGTATATAGAGGAAGGGCCTTCCCGTGGGAGCTGATGCCCTTCTTGTTCCGGAACTCGGCCTCTTCTTCCTGCAGATGGGCGGAATCCTTCAGGATGATCTCGGCGACGTCGCGCGTGCCGGCGGTCGCGTAGATCTTTCCCTTGAACCCCAGGTGGACCATGCGCGGCAGCCACCCGGTATGGTCGAGGTGCGCGTGCGTCAATACGAGGTTCTTGAACGTGGCGACGTCGAAGGGCGGCGTCGTCCAGTTCCTCTCGCGCAGCTCCTTGAGGCCCTGGAACATGCCGCAGTCGATGAGGACCTCTTCTCCGTTGACGTTGATCCGGTGCTTGGACCCGGTGACGGTGCCCGCGCCGCCGTGGAAAGAGAGCTGGATCATGGCTGGGTGAAGACGGCCTTCTCGCCGGTGACGGGACGAGCCGCGTCGTCGCGGACTTCCGCCGTCTTGCCGCCCGGGATCGGCGCCGTCGGGCCGCCCCGGAGCGCGGGGCCGGGATTGACGTCCGGCGTCTCGCCCTTGAGCGTCGCCGCGACCCACGCCTTGAACTGGCCGTCCTTCATGTAGCGAGTGAAGTCCTTGCCCGGGCAGTCGGTCTCCCTGGGCGCCGCGTCGCGGTGCGTCCGGATATGGTCCATGGGGATGCGATGGGTCTGCGCGAGCCAGGCCGTCAATTGGACGGCCGCGCGCAGCTGCGCGGAGCTCGGGCGCTGGCGGTTGAAGTCGCCCATCATCTCGACGCCGATGTTCCCGTTCAGCGGATAGTTCGTGTTGCTCTCCGGCTCGTACTCGACCGGCCGGCCCTCGTAGATGCGCCCGTCCGGCGCAATCAGGAAGTGATACGGAAGATCGGGCCAGTACGTGTCGCGCGGCGGCTTTTCAATGCGGGGCCGATTCTGGCCCCATACCTGCATGTTCCGCACGAACGTCGCGGGATCGACGCGGGCGGTCCACAGCTCGCCCGCGTGGTGGATCGTGATCCAGACCGGGGTCTGCTTGCGCGAGGCCGGGATCGGGTGCGGCTTGCTTCCCCACTGTTCGCGCGTCACTACGGGAGGCTTGTGGACTTCGGACGCCGCGGCGGCTTGAGAGATTCCAAGGAGGGCGGCGGACAAGCTGGAGAAAAAAATGCGTTTCATCACGGATAAAACGGCAACGCGCCATGCATGGCGCGCCGTCATCACCGCATGATCTGGACGCTGCTCATCGTCGGCTGCGGGATGATCGCCTTCGACAAGGCGTTCACGCCGTCGCCGATGTAGAGCCCGACCACGAGGACCACGCCCGAGAGCAGGATGCCGACCGCGAGGTTGCCGTGCTCGAGCTCGACGCCCGCGCGCATCGCGGGCCGGGTCAAGCGCCCGAACATCCGCAGCGAGAAGGACATCGCCACGATGGACAGCGTGAAGGCCATGAGCAGATTGCCCACGCCGTAGAGGGCGATCTGCCAGTTCGACACGGACGAGGAATGGCCGAGGTGCACGGTCAAGAGGTTCAGGAGCGGGGTGAGGCCCTGGAAGATGATGTTCGCGGAGGCGAGGAGGAGGGCCGCGACGAGAACGCCGACAGCGGTGTTGCCGTCCTTGATCGCCTGGATCTCGTCGAAGTCCGTGTTGGCCTTGACGAACACCTTGTAGGTGATGAACACGACGCCGACGGAAAGCAAAACGGACACGGCGAGTTTGAACAATCCGACGCCGAAGCGAATGAGGTCCATGGACGTTGATTCTACATAATTTCCAAATGGTAAGATGAGTCAACGATGCGGGTGATCGACATGGCGAGCCTGCGCTCCCGGGCCTCTTCCATCAAGGAGGAGTTCGGCCGGCTGCGTCCGTTCCGCTTCGCGGTCATCGAGGATTTCCTGCACCTGGCGGAGGCGAAGCGGGTCCTCGCCGAGTACCCCGCGATCGGGAAGGATTGGGTGGACGCCCGCGGCCTGCACGCGCGCGGCAAGTGGACGCAGCCCTGCGTCGCGGGCTCGTGCGCGGCCGAGTTTTACAACGAGATCAACTCGCCCGAGTTCCGCGGCTTCCTGTCGGACGTGACGGGGATCCCCGCGCTGCTCTCGGACCCGGACCTCTCGGGGGCGGGATACCACCAGGTCGTCGACGGCGGCTACTTGGACGTGCACGTCGACTTCAACCGCCACAAGGGCCTCGACCGGCGGCTCAACGCCATCGTCTACCTCAACCCGGATTGGCGCGAGGAATACGGCGGCTACCTCGAGCTCTGGGACATGGACCGACGGGAGCGGGTCGGCAATGTCGCTCCGGCCTTCAACCGCTGCGTCGTGTTCGAGACGAACGAGATATCCTTCCACGGGCATCCCGTCGCGCTGCGCACCGGCGGCAGGACGCGCCGGTCCCTGAGCGTGTACTACTACACCCAGGGCCGAGACGACATCCCGGAGCAGGACGATCACAGCACGCTCTACGTCCATACCGGCGGCGTGAGGCAGCGCCTCCGCACCTTCTTCAACGGCTTCGCCCACGCCGGGCGCAAAGCCGCCACGGTCCAGAAACCCTAAGCGCCGCCTAAGGACCCATTTTCACCCAGGTCCATTAAGCCCCTCCCGCTTCCCCCATGGGCTTTAGCTCGATTCACCCATCTCGTGGTATCCTCTACCCCTGTCGTACACAGGAGGCAGCGCACCTATGTCCTCGTTCCACGCCAGCCGGGTCCCCTTGTCGTCCAGAGCCGCCGCGGCCGTATTGTCCGCGTTGATCGTCGGGGGATCGGCGCCGTCGGAGGCCTACGCGCAGTTCGCCCAAAGCGCGACCGGCGCCCGCTCCGTCGGCCGCGTCGAGACGCCCCTCGGCGGAGCGTCCCTCGGACTCGCGGCGCCATCCTTCACCGAGATGACGACGCTCGGGCCGTCGCTGTCCTTGAGCACGCTCGACTCCAACATGCTGTCGCAGCCCACCTTCGCCTCCGAGATGACGACCCTCGGCTCGGCCAGGCTTTCCGCCCCGCAGGCGCTGACGGGAGGCGGAGCGCTCGCCCGCGACGCCCGGCGGTCTCCGGCTGTCGCCGCGACCGCCGACGCGCACCTCCCGTTCGGCACGCCGATGTTTCCCGGCGCGAGCCGGGGCCGCGATTCCGCGGGGTACTCCATCTGGTTCCCCGAAGGCAAAGCGCCCGGCGAAGCCTCTAAGAAGGAAGGCGTACTCGCCGCGACCGGACGCTTCCTCGGACGCATCTCAGGCTTCGTCGGCCGCAAGACCGTCGACGAGTCTACCGCCGCCAGCTTGAGCTCGACGTGGGAGCGCGGCGGCGCGGCCCAGGCGGCGGCGCCGCTCGCTTCCGTGACGCACTATTCCGCTCCGGCCGCCGCCTCGAGCGGTCTCGGCCGCTCCGACGCGAGAGTCCGTCAGGCGGAGTCTCCCGCGGCGTCCATCCCGGCGCCGCGCGGCACGGCCCGCTCGGCGGCCCGCTATTCGTCCCAGCTCACGGCATGGACCGCCGTCCTTCTCGTCGCGATGACGCTCGGCGCGCTGGCGGCCGGCGATCCGGCCATCGTCCCGTCGGAAGGGATCATGGACGCGCTGCTAAAGGTAGGCGGCTTCTTCGTCCACATGTTCGCTCTCGCCATGGTGCCCGAGCGGCTCGTCGAGGCCAGCAAGCAGCTCTTCGGCATGAACAGCGCGACCCCGCAGGTCGAGAGCTTCGCCAAGACGGACTGGCAATCGATCAAGAGCATGACCGAGAAGGAAGCCGCCCTGGACCACGAGGCCGCGCGCAAAGCGGTCGAGCAGCAGGTCAGCGGCTTTTCGCTCCGCTCGTGGACGCAGCGGCACCTCAAGGACCTCAAGCTGCCCGATTTCCACGGCTCGCCGAACGCCGACACGCGTTCCGGAGTCCGCGCCATGATGGCGAAGGCCGGCGCGCAGGAGTCGGTCGCGTCGGCGGACTCGGCGCCCGAGCCGATCAACATGGATCAGCTCCGAAAGGAATATGGAGAGCGCTACGGCTTGTGGGACTACGTCCTTGGAATCAACGCCGCCGAGCGCTCTCGCGGCACCTGGGTCCGGATTTCCGCGATCGTGCTGTCGCTCGCCTACATCCCGCTCTATCTCTGGGCCGGCGTCCCCGCGATCCTGCTCAACCCGCTGGTCTGGTTCGGGGTCACGGGGATCATGGGTGGCATCGGCGGCGTCATCTTCTCGTCGCTCTTCGCGGCCGGCGTAGGCACCGCGGGGCTCAACAAGATCATGGACTCGCTGAGCAGCGTCAAGTCGAGCCTCATGTCGGCCGTCCGAAAGGACGAGAGATAACGGCCGCGCTCCGCACCCCTAAAAACGGGAAATCCCCTTGAAGGGGATTTCCCGTTTCCGCAGCCGAAGCCGCAGGAAGGTTTTTTTAGGTAGCTCGCCGAAGCGAGTGTCCCTTACGCGGGAGTATAGAGCCCAAACCTCGTTTCGTCAAGACCCAAAAGAGTCCTAGGAGTCGTCCATCTATTATCATCTAGTGTTGTTTATTTTATGACGGTGCTCAGATTTTACAATCCCCCCGTTGACAAAATCGGGCTCCGCCTCTATACTAGGAATGCCAGCGCCCGACGCGCCGAGCCCTGGCCAACCCAACAGTAGGAGGCGCGAAACCCCATGCAAGAACCCGCTGCCAAGCCCGCCGTCGCCCTGTCTCTCACCGAGAACCAAAAGAAGGTGATCAAGGACAAATATCTGCGCGACGCGCCGTCGGTCGAGGCCTGGCTGGACGGCGTCGCGCACAACCTGGCGCTGGCGGAGATCCTGTTCCACCCTCAGGCGGAACCGTGGGGCGTCTTCGAGGGCGTCAAACACGCGACCCACGCCGTCCCCGCGTACGGCCCCGGGCAGACAGCATCGCACCAGGTGCTCCTGCACGAGGGCCTGCTGGAAGCGTCGGAGCGGGAGGCCAACTTCGCGCGCCTGCAGCGCAACCTTCAGAGCGTCTACGAGAAGACGCCTGAGGCCCGGCTCCTGGTCGACGACTGGCGGACGCGCTTCTACGGCGTCATGAGCCGCTGGGACTTCCTCCCCAACTCGCCGACCCTGATGAACGCCGGGCGCGAGCTGCAGCAGCTCTCCGCCTGCTACGTGCTGCCCGTGGCCGACTCGATGGAAGGCATCAACAAGGCGCTCGCGGCCCAGTCGCTGATCCAGAAGTCGGGCGGCGGCACGGGGTTCGCCTTCAGCCGCCTGCGGCCGAAGAACGACCTCGTCAAGAAGACGCAGGGCGTCGCCTCCGGAGCCTTGTCCTTCATGCAGCTGTACGACAAGATGACGGACGTCGTGAAGCAGGGCGGCACGCGGCGCGGGGCGAACATGGGGATCCTCCACTACACCCACCCCGAGATCAAGGACTTCATCCTCATGAAATCCCAGGCCTCCGTCATGGAGAATTTCAACGTCTCGGTGGCGATCGACGACAAGTTCATGAAGGCGGTCGCCGCGGACGCCGAGTACGACCTCGTCAATCCCCGCACGGGCGAGCCCACGGGGCGCGTGCGCGCGAAGGAAGTCTTCGACCTGATGGTCGAGCACGCCTGGAAGTCGGGCGATCCGGGCTACGTCGTGATCGACCGGATCAACGCCTCGGGATCCAACCCGACGCCGGCGCTCGGGCAGATCGAGTCGACGAACCCCTGCGGCGAACAGCCGCTCCTCCCGTGGGAGCCGTGCAACCTGGGCTCGATCAACCTCGCGAACTTCGTCGAGGGTCCGCTCCTCGAGGGCACCTTCGACTTCGAGCGGCTCAAGGAGGTCGTGCGCGTCTCGATCCGCCTGCTCGACGACGTGATCGAGATCAACAACTACCCCCTGCCCGAGATCGAGCGGATGGCCAAGGGCAACCGGAGGATCGGCCTCGGCGTCATGGGCTGGGCGGAGGCGCTCGCCAAGCTGGGAGTCGCCTTCGACTCGCACGCGGCGCTCGACTTCGCCGACAAGCTGATGCGGGCGATCAACGACGCCTCGCTCGACGCCTCGGAGGAGATCGCCAAGGAGCGCGGGGTCTTCCCGAACTGGAAGAGCTCGATCTACGATCCGGAAGGCCCGTACTTCCGGGGCGAGCGGCGGCTGCCGAGGAACTGCGCGCGGACGACGATCGCCCCGACCGGGACGATCGCGATCGCGGCGGGGCTCCAGGGCGGCGGCATCGAGCCCTTCTTCGCCATCGCCTACACGCGCTACAACGCGAAGGCGCTCGACGCGGTCAAGAAGGGCGAGACGCCCGAGGACAAGGACGTGTTCTTCGAGGTGAACCCCCTCTTCAAGGAGGTCGCCCACAAGCACCGCTACTTCGGTCTCGGGGAGTCGGAGCTCTGGCGGCGGATCGACGACAACCACAAGTCGGTGCGCGGCATCAAGGAGATCCCGCCGCACATCCAGAAGCTCTTCCCGGCCTCCCACGACGTCTCCGTCGAGTTCCACGTGCAGGTGCAGGCCGCGTTCCAGAAGCACGTCGATAACGGCGTCTCCAAGACGATCAACCTGCCGAATTCGGCGACGGTGGACGACGTGCGCCGCGCCTACACGATGGCCTACGAGCTGGGCTGCAAGGGCATCACGATCTACCGCGACGGCTCGAAGGCGCAGCAGGTGCTCAACCTCTCCGCGTCCGGCGCCGCCGCGAAAAGGAAGCGGAGGGACCCGTCGGAGGCGTTCGGCGTCAAGTCCGAGTACTATCAGGTGAAGACGGGCTACGGGCCGCTGCACATCCACATCAACTACGACGAACGCGGCCCGTACCAGGTGTTCACCAACATCCCGCCGCTCGGCACCGAGATTTCGGGGCTGACCTCGCTCATCGGCATCCTGCTGTCGAAATACCTCGCCGAGGGCGGCGACCCGATCCGTATCCTCAAGCACTTGAACGCGGTGAAGGGCGACCGGTCCGTCGGCTTCGGCGACGCGCGCGTCAACTCGATCGCCCACGCGATCTCGATCGCGATGCGCACGCACCTCAAGAAGACGGGCTGGCTCGACGACAGCGGCGGGCAGGAGACGAAGTCCGTGGAGTCGATCGCGAACCTCGCCAAGGCGGAGTTCTGCCCGAAGTGCTACTCGAGCAACGTCGCGCACGAGTCCGGCTGCTCGGGACCGAGCTGCAAGGACTGCGGCTACTCGGAATGCTCCTAAGCTGAAGCGGGACGATTCGGTCCGGGGCCGGCGTCCGAAGCGGGCGCCGGCCCCGGCGTTTCGGCCGCGGCCAAGTCCGCCCCGGCTCCCGCCAGGATGCCGGACACCGCGTCCACGTGCGCGAGCTGCACCCGCGCGCGGTCGTCCGAGTCGAGGTCGGCAGGGCGCTCCTCGAGTAGAAGCGTGCGCACGCGCAGGAGCCGCCGGCTCTCCTCCGGGAACGCGGCCGCGGCGCGGGCGATCAGGAGCTCCCAGTCCCCGAAGGGCCCGGTCTCCTCTCCCCGCAACGCGAGGCGCAGGCCGAGCGCGCGCGTGTAGAGGTGGAACAGGACGAAGCGGTTCGACCAGCCCGGGCTGATCCACAGATAGCGCCACCAGAGCGCCATCCACGAGGAGGCCTCCGCGGCCGACTGCCAGCGCCAGCTCTCGGGCAACAGCGGCAGGTCGCCGAGCGGCGCCCCCGCGGCGCGCGGCGACCAGCCCGGAAACAGGGACTCTCCCTCGGGCGAGGCCCCGCCGCCGCCGCTGCCGAGCCAGCCGAGCGGCGCCCCGAGATAGGACGACTGAAGCGCCAGCGCGAAGGTCGAGCGCTCGACGACGAGCGGCACGCCCGCGACGGACTCCGCGATGATCCTCTCGGCGAGGCGTCCGTGCGCGCGCGCGTCGGCTCCGTCCTCGAGCACGACGAAGGTGTGGTACGGCTGGGCCGAGACGGCGCACGACGCGGGAGCCGCGGCCAAGCGCGCGAGAAGGCCGCCGTCCGAGGGCGGAGCGGGAAACACGGTCGACCGAGCGTGCGCGCACGCGGCGCGCGCGAGGACGCGGCGCGAGGCGCGCGCGAGCCGCAGAGAGCCGTCGAGCCACAGCGCGCTCAAGTCCCGGTCGAGCGGCGCGCGCGCGCGCGCTTCCTCGCGGCTGGCGGGCCGCGTCGAGCCGTCGTCCAACAAGTGCTCCGACAGCCTCCAGACGTCCAAGTAGAGCTTGCGCGCGTCGGCCTGACCCTTCGCATCGCGCGCGCCGCCCCGGGCGAAGACGCGGCGCGAGACCTCCATCTGGCTGACGAACAGCCACACCCAAGGGTCGAGCCAGCGCCGCTTGCCCCCGCTCTCGAGGAGGCGCGGCCGCGGCAGCGGCTCACCGGCGAGCCGCTTCCAGTCGGGAGAATCCTCCCACGCGCGCATGCCGCCCCACGCGAGGTAATTGGAGTACTCGGACCGAGATCCGATCCACAGGTCTCCGAGCATGGGAAACGTCCGGCGCAGCGAGCGCAGGCGCGGCGCGACGCCGCGCAGGAGCTCGTGCTCTCCCGCGCGGCCCTCGCCGCGGCGGACGAGCAGGAGATCGATGTCGCTCACCCCGGGCTCCCAGCCGGGGCGGCTCAGGCCGCGATGCAGATGGACGCCGTCGACGCCGGGCACGGACGCGAAGGCGCGCGCCGACGCCCAGGTGGCGCCGCCGTACACGCCGCGATAGAGCGCGGAGAGCCCCGGGACGCGCCGCGTCGCGAGGACGGCGCGATGGAGGAGCCCGCTCACGGCGCCGTCTCTAGATGGAAGAGCGGATGCCCCGCCCACTTATCGAAGACGAGCTTCAAGTCCTCGCGCCGGTCTCGGTCCCGTCCGTCGCCCGCGGGGGCCGCGGACCTCCGCAGCAGGACCTTGGGCGCCACGAAGACGTTGAAGCCGCGCTGCTTCGCGCGATAACAGTAATCCTCGGCCCACAGTCCGGTGCGGAAGCGGTCGTCGAACTCCCCGACGCGGCGGTAGACGTCCGCGGGCACGAGGAGGCAATGGTGCCGCACGTAGTGGACGGACCGGTCCGACGCGCCGCCTCCGGGCCGCTGCCAGTCGAGGGTGGCGCCTTCGACGAGAGGCGCCACGATGCCCCGCGACTTGCCCACGACGGCGGCCTCGACGAGCCGGTCGGCCCAGCCGGGCGCGGCGAGCGCGTCGTCCGACAGGATGAGCAGGTGGTCTCCTCCCGCGGCGCGCGCCGCGTGATTGAGTCCGTCGGCGAAATTGACGTCCCCCAAGGGCGCGCAGACGCGCAGCTCGGGCCAGGCGGCGGCGAGGCGGCGCAGCCCGCGCGCGGTGCGGGCGTCACCCTCGAAATGGGCCGCGACGACCTCGTAGTCGCCCGATGGCGGATGGCGCCGCACCGAGCCCAAGCACCGGCGCGCCGCGTCCCAACCCGCGCGGCAGAGCACGACCACCGACACCGTGGGCCGCTCTCCCCGAGACGAGTGCAGGCTCCCCCAGAGCCGCTCCTTGACGCGCGCCTCGCTGCGGCCGACGGCGATCCACTTGCGCACCGCGAGCCGGCGGTCGTGAGCGAAAGCCGGCCTTCCCTCGGCCGCGCCGGCGTCCGCGGAATAGAGCTGGATGATCCGCACCCCGGCCTGCATCAGTCGCAGGCAATAATCCGCGAGGCACAACGCGCCCTCGAAGCGCTCGTCGAGCGCGCCCGCCTTCTCGAACGCCGCACGGGGGATGAGCGGGCCCGCGTCGGGGATCCCGGACTTCCCCAGCCGCGCGACGACGGCGCCGGAGCCCGCGCGCGCGGGGCCCCTGCGGACCAGCGCGGAGGCGTCGGCGTCCGCGGAGGGATCGACGAAGGCGAGGAACTCGCCGTGCGCCGCCGAGACCGCGCGGTTGGCGGCCGTGGCGAAGGACGGCGCGCGCCACGGCCCAAGCACGCGCAGCTCCGGCCACTCCCGCGCGAGCGACAACAGGTGCGCGTGGAGTCGGCCGCGCCGATCGGCGTCGACGGCCAGAACCTCGTAGGACCTCGCCGCAAGGCCGTCCCGCAGCCGCAGGAGGCCGGCGCGCGCGCGCTGCCAATCCCCCGAGCAAGGCGCGATCACAGAGACCGCGGGAAGCCGCGCCTCCCAGGGCGCGGGCATCCGGCGAAAGAGGTTTTTGAGCTCGACGCGCCACGGCTCGCGGTGGACCCACTTGCGCCGCATTCGGCCGCGGTTGACGAGGTCGGTCCGCACGCGCTCGCGCGAGACCATCTTCCGGAGCGTCCGGCTTCCCGCGTGGCGCACGAAGAGGTGGCGCGCCAGGAGCAGCTTGAGGCCCGCGTGCCGCAGGCGCAGGCAATAGTCGATGTCCTCCCAGCCCCAAGTGAACTCCTCGTCGAGGAACCCCGCCGCCTCGAGCACGGAGCGCTTGAGCAGGAAGCAAAAGCCGCCGAGGAACGGGACTTCCTCGAGCTCGGGCTTGGGACGCGAGAGGAAGGGCCGGACCATCTGCTGCGGCGGGGCCATGCGGTCGGTCATCGGCCCCGCGGCCGCGACGTCGCGTCCCGACTCTGCGGCCGCGACGAGACCCTCGAGCCAGCCCGGGGACGGCACGGCGTCGTTGTTGAGCCACACGAGGTAGCCGCCGCGCGCCGCGCGCATGCCCTTGTTCACCGCCTCGGCGAAGGGGAGGTTGCGCGCGTTGCGGATCACGCGGAGCTCGGGCCAGCCGCGCGCCAGGCGCCGCAGCTCCCGCGGCGTTTCGTCGGAGGAAGCGTTGTCGTAGGCCAGTACCTCGTACGTCCCGCGCGGCGTCGCGCGGCGCAGCGCGTCGAGGCACCGCCGCGTGGTCGCCCATTGATCGTGGCACAAGACGATGATCGACGCGCGCTCAGCCACGGCTCACCGCCTCGGCCGCGATCCGCTCCGGCTCGCCCGCGACCCGCCCGGACTCGAGGCGGAGGATGCGGGTGGCGACGGCGCGCAGCGCGGGCTCGTCGTGGGAGACGACGATGAGGGTGCGCCCCTCCCGCCGAAGCCTCTGGAACTCGCCCTCGCATTTCGCCTGAAATTGGCTGTCGCCCACGGAGAGCGTCTCGTCGACGAGCAGGAGGTCCAAGTCCGAGTGCATCGCGGTCGAGAACGCGACGCGCGCGGCCTGCCCGGAGGAAAGCTCCGCCATGCGCACCTCGGCGAGAGGCTCGACGCCCGCGAAGTCGAGGATCCTCGGCGTCAACTCGAGCGCCCGCCTGCGGCTGAGGCCCGTGAGGATTCCGAAGATCTCCACGTTGTCGCGGACGCTCAACTCCTGCTGGAGGCCCGCGCCCAAGTTGAGGAGCGTGTTGACGCGCCCGCGCGCCCGGATCGCGCCCTCGGTCGGCTCGAGGATGCCCGCGATGAGCGCGAGGAGCGTGCTCTTGCCCGAGCCGTTGGGCCCCATGACGCCGAGGCACTCTCCGCGCGCCACCTCGAAGGAGACGTCCTTGAGCGCCCACACGGGCAAGCCGCTCGGGCCCCCGTCCGCCCAGCGCCGCAGCCGCCCGACCATCGTGCGGTAGCGGGGCAGCGTATGGTGGAAGAGCTTGCCGAGACCGCGCACCTCGAGCGCCGCGCCGCTCACAGACGCTCCGAGATCCCGCGGCTCATCCGGTCGAAAAGGCCGACGGACGCCGCGCAGAAGAGCCCCGCGCCCGCGGCGACGAGCCAGATGGACGGCGACGCCCGGAAGGCCCCGCCGATCACCGCCGCCCGCGTCGCGTCGATGACGACGGCGAGCGGATTGACCGCGATAAGCCTCCTCGCTCCCTCGCCCACGACCTCCGCCGTGTAGAACACGGGCGTCAGGAAGAAGAAACCGTAGAGGAGGAGCCCCCACACGTGGTCGAGATCGCGGACGTCGACGGCGAGGACCGAGAGGACGCTCGCGATCCCGAGCGCCAGCGCCACCTCGACCGCGATCAACGCGGGAAGGAGCAGCCACGACCAACCCGGCCGCACGCCCAAGACCAGGAGCGCGGCAAGCAGCACCGCCCACTCGAGCAGGTGCGACAAAAGGACCGCCGCAATGGATGAAGAAACGACGTACCCGCGCGGGAAGGAAAAGCTCGCGATCAGCCCGGCCTTGCGCCGGAGGCTCGTCATGCCGGCGGTCGTCGCGGTCGAAAAAAAGTTCCACTGGACGATCCCGATGAGCAGGCACGCCGCGTAGTTCGGGACGAGAGGCGCCATCCACCGCGTGAACAGCGCGTAGAGGATCGAGAAGATGAACAGCGGATGGAGCAGCGTCCACAGAAATCCCGCCAGCGTGCCTTGGTCGCGCAGCCGGAACTCGGTCCGGGTGAGCATCCAGAAGAGGTCCCAGCGGTTGCCGGCCGAGGAAACGCTCATCGCGCCGCTCCCGCCCGAGCGCGGCCCCGGCCCTTCTCGACCGCGGCGAGCCACCGCCGGCTCTCCGCGCGCGTGACGACGTGGTCGTACAGCTGCCCGAAGTGACGGTAGGGCGTCAGGCAATAGGACTCGCGCAGGGCGAAATGCCGGCCCGGGTAGCCTTCCACGCCGTACTTGCCGCGCGAGACGCGGCGCCAGTCGCGCGTGAACAAGGCCGAGTGCTTGAACCAGAAGAACGTGCCGGAGTAATGCCAGTCCGACCCGCCGTGCCGGGCGTACTCCTGGCGGAAGCAGCCCGCCGTCGAGCGCGTCTTGAGGAGCGCCTCGACGAGACCCGGAGACGAGAGGTTCATGAAGTACATGGACTCGGACCATGCCTGCATGATCAGGCTCTTGAGACCCCGGTGCGTGACGCCCTTCCCGTGCGCGTAGAAGGTGATCTCGTCGGGAGACTCCGAGCGGAAGCGCTCGAGACCCGCGACGAAGGACCGGGATTCCCCCCGCGCGCGGTCGTTCTCGACGGGATAGACGTCGGGGTCGAGACCCTCGAGCCGGCTCACGACGTCCGCCAGGCGCACGGTCTGGCGGTCGAGCGAGACGACGAGCTGCTTCTTCCCGTTGAACGCGCTCCAATAGCGGCGCAGCTGCCCGAGATGCCAGTCCCAATGCGACCCTTTGACCGGATAGAGGTAGAAATAGAGGTTGCGCTTCATCGGGCGATTCCGGTACCGACGGACACGCGGAATTTTACATAATACCGCCCATGATGAGCGCGGAGGAACTGCTCGGCCGCATACACGCCGCCGACCCGTACGCCGGCTTCGATCCGGGGCCCTATCCCGAGGACCTCCAGGGCTGGGGAAGCACCGAGCCCAACCTCCACGCCCTCATCGACGAGTCCCGCCCGACGCTCGCCATCGAGGTAGGGTCCTGGAAGGGCGCCTCCGCGGTGTTCATGGGCTCGCGCCTGAAGCGGCAGACTCCGCCCGGCAAGCTCTTGTGCGTCGACACCTGGCTCGGAGCGCTCGAGTTCTGGACCGACCCGGGCGATGAGACGCGCTACAAGTCCCTCGGCCTGCGGCACGGATATCCGTCCGTGTACTACCAGTTCCTCGCCAACGTCGTGCGCGCCGGGCTCCGGGACATCGTCATCCCCTTTCCGCAGACCTCGACGATCGCCGCCAAGTGGCTGCGTAAGAACGGCGTCCGCGCCGAACTCGTCTACATCGACGCAAGCCACGACGAGGACGACGTCCTCTCCGACCTGCAGAACTACTGGCCGCTCGTCACGGACCGGGGCGTCCTGTTCGGGGACGACTACGATTGGCCGAGCGTGCGCGACGCGGTCGACCGCTTCACGCGCGACAACGGCTTCGCCTTCGAGCGCGTCGGGCTCCAATGGGTCATCCGCAAGTCGGGGCAGGCGCGGGACTGCGTCCATTGGCTCGACGCGGCGAAGACGGCGCGCGCCGCCGGGAGCCGCTGATGCGCTGGACGCCGCCGCGCGGGAAGGTCCTCGTCCTCGCCCCGCATCCCGACGACGAATCGATCGGCTGCGGCGGAGTCGTGGCGCTCCACGCGGACCGGGGCGACCGCGTCCACGTCGTGATCGCGACCGACGGCGCGGCCGGAGATCCGAAGGGCTACTTTCGCGGCAAGGACTATCGGGCGCTCCGGCGGGACGAGGCCCGGCAAGCGTGCCGCGTCCTCGGCGCCGCGTCGGCCGAGTTCTGGGAGTTCCCGGACGGACGGCTCGCCCGGGCGCGCGGCCTCTCGCGGCGGCTCAAGACGCTCTTGGCCGAGTACGCGCCCGACGTCGTCTACCGTCCCTCCGCGAAGGATCCGCATCCCGACCATCGCGCCCTCGCGCGCGGCTTCGAGAGCGCGGCCGAGGCGCGTCCCCGCCGCTTCCACGACTGCCGCTACGAGGTCTGCTATCTTCAGCCGGCGTCCGCGCTCGTGGACGTCTCGCGCGTGTTCGCCAAGAAGCTCGCGGCGATCCGCAAGCACAAGACCCAGCTCCGCTATCAGGACTACGCGGCGGTCGCGTCCCGAACGGCCCTCCTGAGAAGCGTCGGACTCGCCGGGTGCTCGAGCGCGGAAGGGCTGGACGTCACGGAACCCGAGGCATGAGCGCGAAGAGCCCTCCCGCTCCCGCCGTGTCGATCGTGATCCCGTACTACAACGCCGAGCGCACGCTCGCCGAGACGCTCGCGTCGGTGGCCGCCCAGACTCGGACCGACTGGGAGCTCCTTCTCGTCGACGACGGTTCGACCGACGCGGGTCCCGCCGCGGCGGCGGCGTTCGCCCGCGGACGGCCCGAGGCGGTCCGTCTCCTCGAGCATCCCGCGCGGCGGGGCGCCTTCGCGGCGCGCATGAGCGGGGCGCGCGCCGCGAAGGCGCCGGTCGTCGCCCTCCTGGACGCGGACGATCTATGGGACCCCGAATATCTCGAAGGCCACCTCGCCCTCTGGACGAAAGCCGCCGCGCGCGGCGCCGCGCTGAGCTACGGCCCAGCGTCCTATTGGTTCCCGGACGACCTCGAAGGCGCGCGCCACTACGTCCACGCGATGCCGTCCCTCTCCCGGCGCGCATTTCGTCCGGGGGAGCTCCTGCAGAACTTCCTGAGCAGCGGCTACGCGACGGTGCCGCGCACGAGCTGCTCGCTCGTCAAGACCTCGCGCCTGCTGGGTCTCGCGGAGTTCGAGGATGCGGCGCGGCGCTTTCCACTGTACGAAGACCAGTTCCTCATGTGGAATCTCGCCCTGCGCTGGCCGGTGGCGGCGCATCCGAACGTGTGGGTCCGCTATCGCCAACGCCACGCGCTCGCCGCCCGGCCGAAGGATTATCTGGAGCGGACGCTGCGGGACGAGGCGGGGTTCCTGCCGATCATGCTAGGCGAGCTGCGACGACGCCGGCCGGATCACGCGCTTCTCGGTCCCACGGGGATCCCGGGGCGGCTCGCGTCCCTGCGGGCCGGCCTCGCGGGCGGCGCCTGGGACGCCTTCTTCTTCAAGAGGATCCCGCCCGAGCTCAAGCGTCTTACCCTCGCCTGAGCGTAGAGCCGGACGTACGCCTCGGCCGCGCGGTCCCACGTGAAGCGCCGGCTCCGCTCGAGCGCCGCCGCGCCGAGCCTAGCGCGCAGCGCGCCGTCGCGGCTCAAGGACTCGACGGCCGCCGCCATGGCGCCGACGTCCCCGGGCGGCACGAGCAGCCCCTCGACGCCGTGGCGCACGAGTTCCGGCACGCCGCCCACCTTCGTCGCGACGACGGCCTTGCCGGCCCTCATGTTCTCGAGGAGCACGAGGGGAAAATTCTCGCGGCGGGACGCCAAGACGAGGAACTGGGCGCGGCGCAGGAGCCGGCGCACGTGCGAGGGCGCCCTGCCGCCGCTCAGCCGCACGCGCCCGCCAAGCCCTAGCGAGCGCACGAGCGCCGCGAGGCCTCCGCGCGTCTGATCGCGCCCGCACACGACGAGGCGCAGGCCAGGCCTGCGCTCCAGCGCCTTGGCGAAGGCCATCATGAGGACGTCCTGGCCCTTGTACGGCGCGATGCGGCCCACGTTGAGCACGAACGGCGCGGCGCGGCCCACGGGCGACGTTCGGGCCTCCGCCGCGTCGGCCCCGTTATAAACGACCGACACGCGGCCCTTCCATTCCGGGAAGCGGGACACGAGCTCCTCGCGCGACGCGCGCGACACGACCGTCAGGCCCGACGCGCCCTCCGCGAGCCGCCGGAACCCCGCCTCGCCTCCGGCGAACGGGAGATAATCCTCGAGCACGAGATGGGGCGTGACGACGCGCGGCCATTTCCCCGCGGCCGCGGCGCGGGCGAGCGCGGCGTGATCGCGGGCGAATATGTGGAAATGCCAGACGTCGATCGACGCCTCCCGAGAGAACCGCGCGAGCTCGAGCGCCGCGGCCGAGCCTCCGAAGCGCCGCACCGGGAAGGTCCCGATCCTCTCGGCGGCCTTCTCGCCGGGACGACGCCTCGGTCCGACGAGCCAGACCGCGTGGCCCCGGCGGCGCAGCGCGCGGCCCAGGCCGAGCGCGACGGCGCGGTCGGTGGGATCCTCCATGTCGATCCAAGCGAGCGCGACGCGCATGGCGGCTATTATATAATGCTCCCCCATGACCCGTACGCCTCTGTTGCGCGCCGCCGTCTACTGCAGCCGCCTCGGGGACTATTTCTTTCAGGAGATCGCCGACCTCCTCGCCGCCGGACTCGAAGACTTGGGCGCGGAGGTCGCGCGGGGCAGCGAGACGGGAGGATTTCTCGCCGACGTCGACTGGCATCTCGTCGTCGCGCCGCAGCAGTTCTTCTTCCTCGGAGACGGCGCCCGCCTGCGCGTCGCGCCCTGGCCCGAGGGCGTCGTGCTCTACAACGCGGAGCAGCCGACCGCCGAGTGGTTCCCTCTCGTCCGGCGCCTCTTGACGCGGGCTCACGCCGTGTGGGAAGCGGACTTCTCGCAATCCCAGGCGTGGCGGAGGGAGGGCCAGCGCGCGGCGTACGTGCCGATGGGCTGGGCGCCGGGCGCCCCGTTCCTGCAGGCGTCCTCCGTCTTGCCCCGGCACTCCGAACGACCGATCGACGTCCTTTTCGCGGGGAGCCGCGTGCCCCGGCGGGAGCGCTTCTTCGAGAGCGTCGCGCCCTACCTGCGGCGCTACCGGATCGAACTGCGCCTGGTCTCGGACAACGCCTTTCTCAGGAAGGATTCCCCCCGCCGGATGACCGAGGAGATGCTCGGCCTCGCCCGTCGCGCCAAGATCGTGCTGAACGTCCATCGCGAGGCGGCGCCGTACTTCGAGTGGCACCGCGTCGCGATGCACGGAGTCGGCCAAGGCGCGTTCGTGGTCTCGGAGACCGCGACCGCGGCCCCGCCGCTCGTGCCGGGACGGGACTTCGCGGCGCTGCCGCTGGAGAAGATGGCGGACGCGCTGCGCTACTACTTGTCGACGGATCAGGGGCGCATCGAGTCCGAACGGATCGCCGCCCAAGGCCACCGGACGTATTCGGAGCAGTGCCGGCTCGCCGGCTTCCTGCGCCCCGCCGTCGACGCGCTCGGCGATCCCTCGCGGCGGTCCCCGACGCGGACGCGCGTCGAGGCCGCGATGGACCTCCTGCGCGAGCGCTCCCCCGCGCTGGTGCCAGGTTTTCACTAATTCTCCTAACTCGCCTAACTTTCGGAGAATTAGGAGAGTTAGGAGAATTAGTGAAAACCTGGCACCGGCGGGGTTAGTCGCCTTCGATGATCGACAGGACGCCGTGCTTCACCAGGTCCGGCTTCTGGTATTTTCTCTTGCCGCGCTTCTTGGCGGCGGCTTTCTTCGGCTTCTTGGACGGCATTCGTCCCCCTATCCCCTGAACTTCCGGATCGTGTCGACGACGCGATCGGCGTCGCCGTCGGAAAGACCCGGGTAGAACGGCAGGTGCAGCATCTCGGCGCAGAAGCGGTCCGCGGCCGGCAGCTTCCGCCGATGGCGCCGGTAGAGCGCGTAGCGATGATTGGGAAAGAGGACGTCGTTGACCTCTATCCCGCGGTCCGCGAGATGCCGGCGCAGCGCGTCCCGCCGTCCTCCGAGGACCCGATACGCGGCGTAGGCGCGCACGCCCCGCGAGTACGCCTCGGCCTTGGGCGCGCGCAGAAACGAGACGCCCGACAAGCCGTCCGCGTAGATCCTCAGAATCTCGTCGAGCCGCTCTTGGATCTCTCCCCGCCGCCGGAGCTGGCTGAGTCCCAGCACCGCCGCGAGATCGTTCATTCGGTAGTGAAAGCCCAGTTCCTCGACGCCGCCTTCGCCCTCCGCCATCCGGCCGTCCCGCTCCCCGTGGCCCATGCGGCGCAGGCGGACCATGCGCTCGGTCCACTCCGCCCGGGCGCAGGCGACCGCGCCGCCGTCCAACGTGGTGAGCCCCTTGAAGCGCCCGAAGCTGAAGCACGCCGCGTCTCCCATCGTGCCGAGCGGTCGCCCGTTATAGGAGCCTCCCACCGCGTGGCAGGCGCAGACGTCCTCCAACACGAGGAGCCGGCGCGCCTTCGCGATCTCGAGGATGCGGTCCATGTCGCACGCGTGGCCCAGGTGGACGACCACGATCGCTCGGGTGCGCCGGGTGACGGAGGCCTCGATCGCGCCGGGGTCGATGTTCCCGGTCTCCGGGTCCACGTCGCAGAAAACAGGAAAGGCGCGGTTGTACAAGATGGCGTGGCTCGTCGCGACGCTGGTGACGGGGGTCGTGAGGACCTCTCCTCCCTCGACGCGCATGGCCGCGAGCGCCAGGTGCAGCGCCGCCGTCCCGGAGTTCGTCGCGAGGACGCTGCGCCCGCCGACGTCCCTCGACAGCGCCGACTCGAACAGCCGCGTGTAGATGCCCGTCCCAAGCCAGCCGCTCGACACGGCCTCGCGCAGGGCGTCCCCTTCGCACTCGCCTAGAGACGGCTTGAAGGCGCGGATGACCGCGCGTCTCGCTTTCGTCCGTTCCATGATCCTTTCGCCGACAAATAGAGCCTCTCGACCTCGTTCATGCTCAGCGTCTCGGTGCGCATCGACGGCACGCAGCCCGTCAGATGGAGCGGGTCCTCCGCTTGGGTCGCGCCGCGCTCGCGTCCCAGCGCCTCGAGCCTCGTGCCGGGAAACGGCGTCGCCATCGAAAACGAGGCCGCGTTCGTGTCCAACTCGAGCGCGAACTCGGCCGTCCGGCGCGCGCTCTCCGCCGTCTCGCCCGGCAGACCGACGATGTACATCGCGTAGGTGAGCATCCCGAGGCGCTTGAGTCCCTCGACCTTCGCCCGGATCTCGGCCGGTCGCGGGGACTTGCGCCCCATGGCCCTGAGCGCCGGCTCGTGGATCGTCTCGACGCCGAAGGCGACGCGCATGCAGCCGGCCTCCGCCATCAGCGCGGCGAGCGCGTCGTCGAGCGTGTCGAGCCGCGTCTCGCAGCCCCAGGTGATCGGGACGCCCGCCCGGATCAGCGCCCGGCACAGCGCCTGCGTCCGCTCGCGGTCCAGCGTGAACTCGGGGTCGCGCAGGAGGACGAAGCGCAGCCCGTAGCGGTCGCGCAGCGCCTCGAACTCCTCGACGACCGACGCGACGGAGCGCGCGCGCCACGCCTCGCCCTGAGTGACGGGGTACGGACAGTAGCCGCAGCGGAATGGGCAGCCCCAGCTGGTCTGCGCGGTGACGTAGGAATACTTGCGGTAGTCCACCAGGTCCCACCGCGGGATCGGGAGCGCGTCCACGTCGGGCATCGAGGCCTTGGCCGGCGCCCGCGTCATGCGACGCGAGCGAAAGGACGCGAGCCGCTCGACGCGCCTCCTCTCCGCCAGGTCGAGGAATGGGAACGGGGCCTCGCCGTACAAGACGGCGTCCACCGGGCCGGACTTCAGGATCGCGTCGGCTTCCACCTCGGCGTGCGGGCCGTAGAAAACGATCGGACCGTCGAAGCGCCGCCGGAGGGCGCGGGCGGTCTCCAGATCGTGCGGGCAGGAGCCGGACGCCGTGCGCAGCACGACGGCCTCGGGCCGCTTCGACAGGACCGCGTCGACGCACTGGTCGATTCCGTGATCGAGAAGGACGGAGTCGACGACGGACGCCGCGTAGCCCCGGTCGAGCAGGAGCGAGGCGGAATGGAACAGGTCCAGGGTCGGGAACTTGAGACGGCTGGTCTTGCAGCACTCCCCGTAGCCGCCGTGGGAGTGACGGAACGCGATGAACCCGGGCGGGCTGGGCGGATCGACGAAGACGATCACGCCCGCTCGATCAGCCGCTCCTTTTGCAGCTTCGCGGCAAGCTCGGCGCAGTCCTCCGCCAACTCGTCCTCATCCGCGTCGAATTCCTCCGCGAGGACGCCCGCGATCTCGGCGGCCGCGCGTCCCTCGCCGAGAAGCTCCCACATCCGGAGCCCGGCCCCGCTCAGGGAGAAGTAGACCGCGGTCTCCACGTCCAAGATGATCGCCTCGTCGCCCACTTTCCGCCAGGCGATGCGGCGGCTGTGCTTCCACGTGCCCTTGCTGAGCGTCGCTTTCTCGGCCACGGCGGTGTCCTCCCGATCGGTGATCGCTGCTCGACGTCGGCGGGATTATAACATTAAGACGGCTGCGCCCTGGAGGCGCGAATCTCGAGAAACCGCCCGGCGGCGATCTCCTCCACGAAGAATCCGGCCGCGCCGCACACCGCGCGGGCCATCTCCTCGGTCCAGTAGCGGTGGCGGTGCGGGCTCGGCCAGTTGGAGCTCTCGGGCCGCAGGAGCCCGGACAGATTGTCCGGATGGAGCAGGTTGGGCAGGTCGAAGACGAGACGGCCCGCCGGTTTGAGGACGCGCCGGACCTCCTGAAGGTAGGCGACCGCGGGCTCGACGTCCACGTGGGACAGCATCAAGTGGCAGAAGACGAGATCGAAGGGCCGGCCGCCGACGTCCAACGTCCAATCGGCGACAAGGTGGAGCCTGACGTTGGCGTGGGCCCGGCAGGCCTCCCGGGCGTGCTCGAGCGCCCGGTTCGAGATGTCGGCTCCGTGCGCCTCGGCGCACCAGGGCGCGACGCGGCGGAGGATTCTGCCGCCGCCGCAGCCCAGGTCGAGAAACCGGGACTCGGGAGAGAGATAGGGCCGCAGGCGGTCCGCCTCGCGCTGGCTCAGCGCCTCGTACTCCGCGCGCGTCATGTCCGGCGGGTCCTTGTGGAAGAAGAGCTCGTACCACAGGTCCCACGACTCGGCCAGCTCGCGGAAATGCCGGCGGCGGTTGGCCTCCCGAAGACGGGCCGCCGTTCGGGCGTCGTCCGTGTAGGCGAGGTCTCCGGCGATGCGTCTGGCGGCGGTCTTGAGCACTTTGTCTCCGAGAACGTTTATTATATTATCAAATCGAAATTCCGCCGCGCACCGACTCCTCCCTCATGAGCTTCGGAAAACAACACGCGATCCGCTGGCCCGACATCACCGACCGAGTGCGCTCGAAGCACCTGCTCGCGCCGATCGATCGCGCCGCCGCGGCGCCCAAGCGCGGGCTCGCCCGAGAGTGGTGGCGGCATGGCGCCGTGCGTCTGCCCGGACTGCTGCCCGACGGACTCATCGACGCCTACACGGCGGTCCGAGCGAAGCACTCGGACCCGGGAGGGTGGCGGTCGCCCTCTCCCTACGTGCACGTGAAGGAACTCCGGGACCTCTGCCTCCACCCGCCCCTCATGGACGCGCTGCGCGAGCTCATCGGCGAGCCGGTCGGACTGCACTTGAACCTCACGGGGTGGATCTCCACCGAACGGGACTTCCATCAGGACACCTATCTCAATCCCGCGTTCGTCGGCACCCATTACGCCGCGGTCTGGATGGCGCTCGAGGACATCCATCCGGACTCGGGACCGTTCCAGTTCGTCCCCGGCTCGCATCGCTGGCCCGCCATCCGACGCCACCTCGTGTTCCAGTATCTGACGCCCGACGAGCAGGACCATCCCGCGTGGCCGTCGCGCACGCAGGGCTGGGTCGCGTCGGCCTGCCGCGAGGAGATCGCGCGGCGGCGGGCCAAGATCGAGACGTACCTGCCGAAGCGGGGCGATGCGCTCGTGTGGCATTCCAATCTCATTCATCGCGGCTCTCCCCCGCGCGTCCCGGGGACGACGCGACGCGCGCTCATCGCGCACTACTCGGCCCTCTCGAAGCGGCCCGACATGCCGATCCGCCGAAAGCACGCCAACGGCGAGCCGTATTTCTACTTCGAGGGGCCGCTCGAGTGAGAGCGTAAGGCGGATGCGCCGCCACGCGCGCTTGGCCGGGCTCCTCGCCGCCCTCATCCTGGCCGCCTACGCGGTCACGCTGCGCAACGGCTTCGTCGGCGACGATCACATTTACGTCGAGGGGAATCCCTTCGTCCAATCCCCCCGCAACCTGCGCGTGCTGCTGAGTCCGCGCTTCTATCTCGGGACCCACGAGGTGCTCGTGGGCGAACGCCCGGTGTTCCTCGGCTCGCTGCTCGTCGACCGCGCGCTGTGGGGCGGACGCCCCGGCGGCTATCATCTGACGAGCGCGGTCCTCCACGCGGCGAACGCGGTCCTCGTCTTTGCGCTGGCCCTCGGGCTCGGCCTTGCCCCGGCGCCCGCGTTCCTCGGGACGCTCCTCTTCGGCCTTCATCCCGCCGCGACGGAGGCCGTCAACGCGGTGAGCTTCCGCGCGGACCTCCTGTCGACGCTGTTCCTGCTCACGTCGCTCCTTCTCTACCTCAGGGCGCGGGAGGCCCCGCCGAGGCGCGACTTGGCGCTGGTCGGCGGCGCGGCGGCCGCCTTCGGGCTCGCGCTCTTGTCCAAAGAGATGGCGGCGTCCCTTCCATTCCTGATCGTGGCCGTCGAGTACCTGTTCCCCGCGCCGCGCGGCCGCCTGCTTCGCGGCGCCGTCGCGTTCGCCGCGTTCGCCGTCGTCGGCTGCGCGTACGCGGGCTTTTGGTCGACGCGCTTCCACTACGGCGGGATGGAGACCGCCTCCGCGATGCGGTCCGCGGCGGAGCGCATCGCCGCCGCCATGCCGACCGCGCCCGGACCGGGCTCGCTTCTCCTAGGTCTCGAACGCGGACACATCATGACGCCGTCCGCGTGGGAGTGGAATTCCCTGTTCGCGGACCGCGCGGCTCTCGCCGCGACGATGGCCCGGGCCGCCTTCACGTATCTGGGGCTCCTCGTCTTTCCGCTTGCGTTGGCGGTCGATCGAGCGCCGGTCGTCGCGGCCGCCTGGCGGGACCCGGGCGCGCTCGCCGGCGCCGCCGGTCTCCTCGCGCTCGCCGCCGCCGCCGTGGCGCTGCGGCGACGGCGACCGGGCCTCGCGTTCGCCGCCGTCTGGTGCCTGGCCGCGCTGCTTCCGGTGAGCAACGTGATCCCGCTCTATAACCCCGTCGCCGAGCGCTACCTCTACCTCGCGGCGGCCGCCGTCGCGCTCGCCGCCGCCTGGGCCGCCGAGGCGGCCGCCGCGACTTGGCCTAGGCGGCGCTCGGCCGGCGCGCTGGAGCTGTCCGCGCCCGTGGCTTTAGGGCTCGTCGTCGCCGCGGCATTCGGCGCGCGCACGGTGCGCCGCAACCTGGACTGGCGCGACGACCGTTCCCTGTACTTCTCCGCGACCCGCGGGACGCCCCAGAACTCGGGCGCGAGTCTCGTGCGCGGCAACCTCTTCCTTGAAGAAGGGAAGTTCCGCGAAGCCGCGGACCAGTTCCTGAAGGGGATCGAGCGCCGCCCAGCCTTCACCGAGGCGTGGCTCGGCCTCGCCCGCGCCTACGCCGGGCTGGGAGACGCCGCGCGCGCGGAGGAGAGCTTTCTCAAGGCCGAGAGCGCCTCGCCGAAGGACCCGGCTCCGCGCGCCGTGCACGCCATGTTCCTCGCCGCCACCGGCGCCGACGCGCGCGCCGTCGACAAGTACCGCGAGGCGGTCGCCTTGGAGCCCGCCTACACGGAGGCGTGGGTCAACCTCGGCGCGCTTTACCGCGACAACGGGAAGTTCGACGACGCGCGCGTCTGCTACGAGCGCGCGCTGCGCACGGCCGCGCCCCAAGACGCGCTCCCCGAATACGCCTACGGAACCATGCTCGAGAAAAAGGGCGACCGCGAGGGCGCGCTCGCGCATTACCGCGCCGCGCTCGCGCGCAACCAGGCGTTCGAGCCGGCGCGCCGACGGATCGCCGGCGTGCTCGGACAGATCCGGCGCGAGCACGAGGCCCGCGCCGCCTCGCGCCGCAAGCGCTAGCCTTCCAAATGCGAGTCCTCCTCGTAGCGCCCTCGGCCGGGGACCCCGCGCACCGCCGCGTGCTTCAGTCTCTCGGAAAGCAGTTCGCCCGCGCCGGGACGTCGGTCTCCGTCCACGCGCCGCGGAGCGCGCGGGACCTGGAGCGGGCGCTCGCGCGGCTGCGGCCCGACGTCTGCCACCTCCATTACTTCAGCCGCGGCTTCGCCTTTCTCGACCGGGTCCGCTTCCCGCCGGGGACGAATCTCGTCGTCACGCATCAAGGGGCGTCGACGTCCCTCCTCGAGCGGCCCGGAACGTTCCGCCGAGTCGCCCGCCTCGCGGCGCGGACGACCGCCGTCTCCCGCGCCGGGGTCCGCGAGCTGCGCGCGCGCTTTCCGGAGCTCGCGACGCGCCTCGCCTGCGTCCCGAACGGGACCGACCTGCCGCCGTCGCCCGCGCGAAGCGCTCGGCGTCCCGTCGTGCTCGCGGTCGGGCGCGTCGCGGCATATAAGGGGATCGACATCCTGCTCATGGCCTTCGCGGGCGCCGCACGGCGCGTCCCGGGCCTCAGGCTCGAGATCTGCGGCCCCGACCAGATGGGCGGGCGCATGCGCCGCTTCGCGCGCGCCCTCGGGCTCGACGGCAAGGCGCGTTTCTTGGGGCGCCGGAGCCCGGCCGCGACGCTACGGCTCATGCGCACGAGCCTTCTGCTCGCGCACCCGTCGAGGCGGGAGAACATGCCGATGGCCGTCCTCGAAGCCATGGCGGCCGGGCTGCCCGTCGTCGCGACGCGCGTGGGCGGCGTCCCCGACGCCGTCGCGCACGGACGGTCCGGACTGCTCGTAGCGCCGCGCGACGCCGCGGCGCTGGAGCGGGCGATCGTGCGCCTGTCGACCGACGCGGACCTGCGCGGGCGCTTAAGCGCCGCGGCGCGGAGCCGAGCGGAGCGCTTCTCGTGGAGCGCCGTCGCCGCCCGCTATCGGTCGCTTTATGCCGACGTCCTGCGCGAGCGCGGCGTCCCACGCGGCCGCTCTTAGCAGCGCGAGGTCCTCGGCCGCGGGCGCAATATCCAGGAGCTCCGAGACCGTCGCCACATCCATCGGCGCGGCCATTTCCGAGACCGGCTTGCCGAGCAGCCGCGAATAGAGCGCGCAGGCGGCCAAGTAATCCCCGAGGGCCGAAGGATGGATGCCGTCGCCCGCGCACAACCGCAGGCCGGGACGCCGCTCCCTCAGGCGCAACCAGAGGCGTGGAAGATCGACGACCGTCATGCCCGCTCCAGCCTCGGCGCACACCGCGCCGGCCCGACGACTGGCGGCCTCGCGGCCCTCGCCGGCCCAGACCGGCATGAGCACGGTCGCCGCGCCGGCGCGGCGGACCATGCCGTCGATACGGTGGAGGTCCCGCCGCATGCCGGCCTCGTCCGCGGCCGCCCGCTCGCTGTTCTCCTGAAGCACGACGTGAGTCCACCCGTCGGCAAGCGCAGCCGCGAGCGCGCCGCCGTCCAAATGGTCCTCGAGCGTGGCGCCGTCGCTCGCCAAGGCCCGGCAGGCGACCCCGCCCGATTCCGGCCTCGCGCGCGCGATGGACTCAAGCAAATCAGGCACGCCGGTAAGACGTCCGGAGGGGCGCTGCGTCGAGGAGCGCCGAGCCGTGAAGCTGTTGCCGACGAACAGGACCCGAAGCCGCGGAGCGGCCGCCCCCGCCATTTCCTTAATAACCCCGAGCCAGCGACGGATCATCGCCGGCCATCGTATCATTTACGGTGTGCTGACAGTCACGGACAAGGCCTGACTAAAATCACCTTGATTTGACTTTCTAAAGCCCCTATACTTCTCATGCTTCAGGGCGCAATCAAAAATCGCACACGTAATGACTCCCCCCCGTGCATCGCGAGGCGCTGAATCCACCTTAAAAATTAAGGCTTTTTTAAGGGGGCTCTCCTGTGTTCCGCCGAATTTCCGCGGCGTCACGCTCGTCGAGTTGATGGTCGCGACGGCCATTATCTCGATCGGAATCGTGAGCATGTTCGGCTCCTTTCGTCTCATCACCATGTCCCTATATACGTCGCGCACCCGGATTCTGGCCACCAACTTGGCCCAAGAAAAGATCGAGACGCTCAAGAACAACTCCTACTACCAGCTTCTCATCACCACCACGTCGGCCGTCGACAACAGCATCTCCCCGGGCATCCTCTACGACAGCCAGAACTATCCGCCCGAAGTCATCTCGATCGGCGGCATCACCTATACCCGTGAGGTGTTCGTCTCGTTGGCGTCGATGTACGGCAACGTAATCTCGACAGTCGCCTTCACCTACCCCGACACGGGCTTGAAGCAGATCACGGTCTACGTGCTCTGGACCGACGGGGGCGTCCGCCGCAAATACTCGCTGAGCAACCTCCTCGAGAATCCGAACGTGAGCCCGCTCGACTCCGGATTCACCGGCACCGTAAAGCAGCAGGTGACCGGTACGCCCAACCTCGCGACCGCGGTCGTCAAGACTCTGGAAAATCCAGGATTCAAAACGTATTCCGCGACCGACGGCAGCTTCTCCTTCCGCGTGGCCCACGGGTCCTACACGCTCCACGTTTCCTCATGGGGCTTCCAAGACGCCTATCTGCCGATCCAATCGGCGTATGCCGGCACTACATCCAGCGCCGGGAACATCTACCTCACTCCCATCAGCTCGGGCTCGATCAGCGGAATCGTGTGGATCAGCACGCAGCTTGTGATCAGCCAGGTCGTCGCCTCCACGCTGCAGGTCAACGGCTTCGACGCCCAGTACGTCGAGCTCTACAACCCGACCACCGCACCCATCAATATCGCGACGTCCGGCGGCTCTCCTATCTACGAGCTCAGCTACCAAAGCAACTTCGGACCGCTGGACTGCTTCAACATCAACATGGTGTACACGTCCACCTACGTGCCGTCGTACGGCTACTACCTATACGCGAATACGACGACGTTCACGATCAACGGAAACACCATTACCGCCGACGCTCACTACGCGAACCCGCAGACGAACTGCTCGCCCACGGGGTGGAGCTACCCGACGGCCATGCCGATCCTCGCTTACGGCCACAGCGGGAGCGTCCTCCTGGAGTACAACGGCCGCGCGATCGATTCGGTCGGCTGGAACGCCGGCTCGGGCGCGCAGTACTGCGAGGGCACCTGCATCCAGGTGACCGCCGGCGGCGGGTTCGCGCGCGGCGACCAGTTCGTCCGCATCTCGAGTCCGGCCGTCGCCATCAGCGCGATCGCGACCTCGATGGCCAACAACGGACACGCCTACGACTCGGACAACAATCAAGTGGACTTCTACTATCCGCCGAACGCGACGTCCTCCGTCGTCGCCAAGTACGGGATCAACTACAATCCGCGTTCGTCGGGCGACGCGATCCGGCCGCCGATCACGAGCCGCGTCGGCGCCGGCGCCGTCGTCGGCACCAACGACTCCTATTCCGGCTCGACCGTGGCCTATACGGCGTACATCACGAGCGGAGCCTACAGCCTTCCCTACGCGCCCTTCCGGCTCGCGGGCGTGAGCACGGGCGCGTGGACCATCGACATCGCGTCCGACACCTACTACCTCCAGCCCGCCACGGTCACCGTCAATCAGAACGTCGACTCCCCGATCTTCGGGATCATGCTCTCGAGCTTCACCCTCGGCGGCTACATCAAGGGGACCGTGCGCAACGTAAATGGACAGGTGATCATCCCCGCCATCTCGATGATCGCGGGCGGCGTCCCGACAACGGCCTCCTCGACGAACGGCCTCTATTTCGCGGCGGTCTCGAGCGGCACGATCTCGGTCATCGCCAACGTCAACAACGCCAATCCGAACTACGTCCAGGCGTTCGCCTATCCCACGGTGCAGACGGGGCGCATCACCGACCTGGACTTCAACCTGACTTTAGGCGGCGTCGTCTACGCGTACTTGACCAGCGGCACCTCGCCCTTGCCGAACATCTCCGTCGTCGCCGTCACGGCGGGAGGCAGCGAGGCGGGCAGCGGCACCTCGGACAGCTCGGGCTACGCCTATATCCAGAACATCTCCTCGGGAACGTACACGGTCTATCCGACGCTTGACACCGGACAGAGCTCGGACCCGTACCAGATCACGGGAGTCACCGTCGTCGACGGGCAGACGGTGTTCGCCGGCAGCTTCACGGTCGCCGGCGCCTACGGAAACATCACCGGCACGGTGACCTATAACGGCGCCACCTTGACCACCGGGGGTCTCGTGCTGGCGTCGACCACCACTTTGACCACGAGCCCCTCGACCGTCTGCGTGAGCCCCGTCGGAACCTGCACCACCGCCGCGGCGGCTCTTGGAGCGGTCGTGTACGCCGCCTCCACCAAGGCCGACGGCACCTACGACGTCCAGGTCCGCGGCGGCTCCAACTACAACATCATGATCTATATTCCGACGGTGACGGGGTCCTCGACCGTCAGCGTCGTGACGAAGGGCTACTCCGGGATCAACGTGACCGCGGCGACGAACACGAACAAGGCGATCACCTACCCATGACACGGCGCTCGCGGACTGGATACACGCTCTCGGAGGTCATGATGACCGTCGCGATCGTCGGCATCCTCGCCTCCGTCGGACCGCCGCTCTTGTTCAAGCTCAACGACTTCTTCATGATGACGACGGCGCGCGCCGATATCGAAAACGACGCCCGCAACGCCTTGGACACGGTCAACCGGTTCATCCGGCAGGCCAAGGACTCGACCCTCGTGATCTCAACGCCCAGCGGCAGCGGCGGGGGCATCTACTCGAAGATCCAGTTCGAGACGATCGACAGCAAGATCATCACCTTCTGGCAGAGCGGGTCCAACCTCCTGATGTCGATCTGTAGCACGGACCAGACGCTCGGCTATCCCACGTGCACGGGCGGCACGACCCAATCGACTCTCACGCGCAACCTCGTCTTCATCGCGTTCTCGTTCCCGAGGACGGACAACCCGACCATCGTGAGCGTGTCGCTGACCATGGGCAAGAACATCCAACTGAGCCGAAAGAAGGTCCTCGAGCTCAGCATTCAGAAGATTCGGGTGATGAACTGATGAAAAACGAACGCGGGCAGATCCTGGTAGTCGTGATTCTAGTCCTGGTGATCGCGTCGGTCCTCATCCCCGTGATGGTGATGAGCACCCAACGCGAGGCCAAGTTCACGTCGAAGCAGTCGCAGAGTACGTCCGCCTTCCACCAGGCCGAATCCGGCATCGAGAAGGGCTACCTCGTCATCTCCGTATCTACGCTCACCTGGGTGAACCTCCAGAAAGGGACCATGATCGACGGCTTCAAGTGCGACGTCCAATACACCGACATCCCAGGCGGCCGTTACTGCGTCTCCATCTCGAGCGGCCCCAACACCCAGGAGGCGACCGTCATCAGCATCGGCCAGGACAAACTGAAGAAGGAGACGCGCGCCATTAGGGCCGTCTACAGCAACGCGATGCTGGGCGACATCGGCGTCCAGGCCCAGAACGGCGTCACGATGAGCGGCAGCAACGTCGACGTGGAATGGGGCTCGGTCGTCAGCCCCAAGGCGATCACAATCGGCAATAAGCTCCACCCGAACTTCTTCAGCGCGAGCAGCATGGACAAGGACGCGAGCGCCACGCCGCCCAACTGCGACACGCCCAACTGCTGGTGGTGGCACTCCTTCTACTCGGGCATCCCTCCGACGCCGCCGATCGATTTCGACTACTACAAGAGCTCGGCCATCGCGAGCGGGACGGCGCCCTGCGGCATGAAGTACTACGTCCCGGCCTCGAGCACGCCGTGGTCGACCGACTGCGACGACACCTCGGGCAAACCGTTCTACGTGGAGGGCGACTGGACGAGTTTCCGCAGCAAGATGAACGGCACGGTGATCATCTTGGGCAACATGTCCTGGGACAACGGCAACGCGCACGCGCTCTCGGCGTACAACGCCACGATCCCGCCGCAGGCGTGGAAGCAATACTGCAGCGACTGGACGGCCTACACCGCCTACGACGCGACGTTTCCGTATACGGACTGCAGCACCACGCCCAAGGGCTACAACCGCCTGGGACAGACGTACAACATCTCGCCGACCATCAAAGGGCTGCTGTACATCGGAGGAAACCTGACGATACCGAACGGAGGCGGCAACTCGGACCTCGTGCACGGCATCGTCATCGTCCAAGGCACGGCGGACATCAACACGAACTCTCACGCCCACATCTATTACGATCCCTCCACCGGCGACAATCTACAGACGACGTCCATCCTGTTGAGCCGCACCTACTGGGCGGACTTCCTCATCCAGTGGCCGTCCAGCCTTCCCTGACGCGATTTGCTAGAATTGCGTCGTGAGCACACGCGAAGGATTTTTCGTCGTATTGGAAGGCCCGGATAAATCCGGAAAATCGACCCAGGCCAAGCGCTTGGTCGACGACCTGCGGCAGGACGGCCTGAAGGTCATCCATACCCGCGAGCCGGGAGGCACCTCCTTCGCCGAGTCGATCCGGAAGATCCTGCTCGACACCAAGCACAAGGTCGACCCGATGGCGGAGCTCCTGCTCTACGAAGCCGCCCGTGCCCAGCACACCCGCGACGTGCTCGTCCCTTCGCTCGAGGACGGAGCCGTCGTAGTCTGCGAGCGCTACACCTTGGCGACCTTGGTCTACCAAGGCCGCGCCCGCGGCCTCGAGGAGGCGATGATCCGTCAGCTCAATCGCCTCGCGACCGGCGGGCTGCGTCCCGACCTCACGTTGGTCCTCGACATCCCGCAAGGCGAATTCGGCCGCCGCGACAAACGCCGCAAGCACGACCGGATGGAACGGGAGACCGTGCTGTTCAGGAGCAAGGTCCGCGAGGGCTACCGCGCGCTCGCCAAGCGCGAACCGAGGACGGTCCTTTTGGACGCGAGCGAACCCGTCGACCGCGTGGAGAAGGAGATCCTGCAGCTCGTCCACGCGGCGCTTCGGGAGAAGGCGCGGTGAGCTTCGCGCGCCTCCAAGGCCAGGACCGCGCCCTCGATCGGCTCCGCGGCCTCCTCAAATCCCGCCGCATCCCCCCCGCTCTGCTGTTCCACGGGCCGCCCGGCGTGGGCAAAGCGACGGCGGCGATCCAGTTCGCGAAGGCGCTCAACTGCGAGGCGGGCGGCGCGGACGCGTGCGACCAGTGCGCGTCCTGCGCCAGCGCGGACAAGGGCCTCGACATGGACTTAAAGCGCCTCGACTCCGCCTACCAGGCCGGCGTCCTGGGCGAGGAAGTCGAGAAGCAGCAGCATCTGAAGATCGACTCCGTGCGCCATCTCATCAAGGACATGGAAATGCGCTCCATGACCGGCCGCTGGAAGACCGCCGTCGTCTGCGACGCCCATACGCTGCAGGCGGCCGCGGCCAACGCGCTGCTCAAGTCCTTGGAAGAGCCGCCTCCGCGCGCGACGTGGATCCTCGTCACGGACCGCCGCGACGCGCTGCTGCCGACCATCTCGAGCCGCTGCCACGCGTTCCCCTTCGCGGCGCTGTCCGAGCCGATCGTCACGGGGATATTGAAGGACCGCGGCGTGCCTGCGGCCGAGGCCAAGGTCCTCGCGGCGATGTCCGAGGGCTCTCCGGGACGAGCTCTCTCGTTCTTCGAGCGCAAGCTGCCTGATCCGGCGACGTGGGCCGCCGATCCGCTGGCGCCGTTCCGCCTCGCCGAGGAGCTCCCGCGCGAGCTCCATCTCTCCCGTCCCTTGGTCGACGATCATCTCCACCGGATGGCGTGGCATCTGCGCCTCGAGCTGGCCGGAGGGACCGCAGCCGCGTCGCGCGAACCGCGTCTTCGCAAGGCGGTCGACTCGATCGACCAGCTCCGCAGGCGCTTGCGCTCGAACGTCGACCCGCGCCTCACGATCGAGCTGGCCGCCATCGAACTGCAGCGGGCCTGCGCGCGGACCCCATGAGCAAGCCGTTCTACGTCACGACGCCGATCTATTACATCAACGCGAAGCCGCACATCGGCCACGCCTACACGACGCTCGCGGCGGACATCTTGAACCGCTTCCACAAAGGCCGCGGCCGCGCGACCTACTTCCTTACCGGGACCGACGAGCACGGGCTCAAGATCGAAGAGGCCGCCAAGAAGAACAAGATGCCGACGCCGCAGTACGCCGACGAAGTGGCGCAGATGTTCCGCGACATGTGGACGCATCTGGACGTGCGCTACGACGACTTCATCCGGACGACCGAGCCCCGGCACGAGGAGCGCGTCAAGGCGGCCGTGCAGCGTCTGTTCGATTCCAAGGACATCTACAAAGGAACGTACAAGGGATACTACTGCGTCTCCTGCGAGACCTTCTTCACCGACACGGAGCTTTCGGAATCCTCGAAGAAGGCCCCGGGCGCCGAGGGAAAGCCCGACAAGGGACCCCGTTGCCCCCAGTGCTCCAAGCCCCTCCAGTTCGTGGAGGAGGAGAGCTACTTCTTCGCCTTGTCGAAGTACCAGGACCGGCTGCTCAAGCACTTCAAGGACAATCCGGATTTCCTTAGGCCCGCGCATCGGGCGAACGAGATCCTCCGCTTCGTGGAGTCCGGCCTCCGGGACCTCTCGGTCTCCCGCAAGAAGAGCCAGGTCGCCTGGGGCGTCCCGTTCCCGTTCGACGCCGACCATACCGTATACGTCTGGTTCGACGCGCTCTTGAACTACGTCTCCGCGGCGGGTTGGCAGCCGGACGGCTCGAACTTCTCGGCGCTCGACGGAACTCTGCCGGACCGGCGGCCGCCGTTCGGCGAGCTCTGGCCCGCCGACGTCCACTTCGTCGGCAAGGAGATCTACCGCTTCCACGCCGTGATCTGGCCCGCGATGCTGATGGGCCTCGGGCTCGAGCTGCCCAAGACCGTGTTCGCGCATGGGTGGTGGACGTTCGAGGGCGAGAAGATGTCCAAGTCGAAGGGCAACATCGTGGCCCCCGACGAGATCACGCGCGAGTACGGCGTCGACGCGCTGCGCTACTTCCTGTTCCGCGAGATGCCCTTCGGCAACGACGGAGCCTTCTCGCACGCGGCGTTCCACAAGCGCTACAACGCGGACCTGGCGAACGATCTCGGCAACTTGGTCAGCCGCGTCACCAACTTGGTCGACACACGGCTCGGCGGAGTCCTCCCCACCCGCCCGCCGCTCGACCGGCCGTTCATTTCGAAGGAGGTCGCCGCCGAGACGCCGGCCATCGCGAAAAGCATGGAGGAGCTCGCGTTCTGCGACGCCTTGAACCGCATTTGGGCCGTCATCTCCCGGCTCAACACCACGGTGAACGTGGAGGCCCCCTGGAAGCTCGCCGACTCGGACCCGGAGAAGTTCAAGTTCCTGATGTTCGACCTCATCTGGTCCCTGCGCATCATCGCGGGCTGGCTCGAGCCCTTCATGCCGCGCAAGATGGCCGAAATGCAGTCGATGCTCGGCGTGCGCCGCATGTCGGCCCATTTTTCCGCCGAGGAAGTACTCACGGGCAGTTCCGACAAGATCCAGAAGGGTCCCGCCCTATTCCCGAGAAAGTGAGCCGCCCGAGCCGCGACCGGGCGAACGTGTTTCTCCTCGCCGCAGGCATCGGGCTACTCAGCCTCGTCGTGTCCTTCGTCTCCATCTCGCGTCACTTCGAGGGCGGCGTCACGTGGGAGTTCTGCCAGTACGCGGAGATCGGGCGCAACCTCCTCCAGGGCAAAGGGTACCGTACCGCGGCGGTGACGCCGTACGCCCTCGCGTACATGGACGAAAAGGGAATTCCCTTCGACGCGCGGCACCCTGCGCCCGTCCTCGACCGCTTCATGCTCCAATCCGCCCTCACGGCCGCGATCGAGCGGCTATGCGGGACGGACGACGCGGCCGTGGCGGCATTGTCGGCGATCCTGCTCGCCGCGTGCGCCGCCGTGACGGTCCTTCTCGGCAGCGCTTTCCTCACGCCGGCCGAGGGCGCGGCGGCCGGCGCGCTACTCGCGCTCAACCCCAGCTTCCAGCGGGGCTTCGTCCTGTGGGGCTTGCCCGATTTCGGATTTCTACTCGCCGCGGTCTCCGCCGCGGCGCTCCTCAGCTTCGAGCCTGGGCCGACGAAGCGGGAATCGGCGCTCTGGGGCGCAGCCGGGGGCGCCGCGGCGGGACTCGCCTGGCTTGCGCGCTCGAACCTCATCCTATGGCTGCCGCTGTTCGCGTGGGCGCTATGGCGCTTTCCGGCGAGGCACAAGGCGCACCGCGCCGCCGCCTTCGTCGCGGCGCTTGCCCTCGTCTCGGCGCCGGGCTGGATCTACAACCTGCGCTGGTTCGGAGGGATCAACCCTCCGACGCTCGCCTGGAATCTCGCGCATCTGACGGTCTCGAAGACGCAGCCGTGGCTCTCGTACCGCGTGACGACCGTCTCCGAAGTGCTGAACGGCCATCTCGGCGCGCTTCTCGCCAAGTTCTGGCGGAACCTCTTCCTCTATATCGCGGACATGCCGGGATTGTGGCAGCTGCCCCTGGCCATGCCCTTCGCGCTCGCGGGCGGCTGGACCCTGCTTCGCCCGGGCTCGACGGCGCCGCCCGCGCCCGCCGCGGCTCGGTGGGCCCGCCTCTGCGTCGCGATGCTCGCCCTCCAGATCCTCGCCTTCTCGTTACTCCGGCACGAGGTGCTGGGCGCGCGCGTCCGCGGACGCTACCTGATCTGGTTCGCCCCCATGGCGCTCCTTCTCGCGGCCCGCGGCGCGGCGCATTTGGGCCGCCGGTGGATGAGCGAGCGCGCCGCGGTCGCCGCCCTTTTCGCGGCGAATGCCGCCCTCTTCGCGACCTTCCTCCTCGCTCCCCAGGGGACGCCGATGCATCCGGAAAAGAAAGCGGTTTCCCAATGGTACGAGTTCCAGGTCGTCGCCGCGCTCGAGCGAGAAGGCCTCATCGTCTCCAACATCCCGACCCAGGTTGCGTGGTATTCGCGCAAGCCTGCGGTCGCGCTGCCGGCGACGCCGGAGGAGCTCAAGCAGATCGCGGCCAATCATAAGGTCGCGGGCGTCTTGATCTGCCGTCTCCCCGTCGGCGAGCTGCACGCCCTTCCCGCGTGGCGCGAGTACCTGCAGCCCCGCGAGCAGACCCTCCAAGCCCTGGTGGACATGGACCGCCGCTGGAAAGAGCTCGGCTTCGAGGTCGACCGCCATCTCGGGACGTCGCTCCTGCTCAAACCCATCGCGGCCAAGTCGAAATGATGCCGTCATTTCAAGATGTTATAATGCCGGCGTGAAGACAATCGCCAAGTCCCGCCTGCTTCTGCTCGCCGCCGCCGCCGCGCTCGCGGCCTGCCAGAGCGTTCCCTACACCGGCCGCAGCCACCTCGTCCTCGTGTCCGCCGGCGAGGAGAAGAAGATGGGCGAGCAGGCCTACGCGGAGACGCTCAAAAAGAGCAAGGTCTCGGCCGACCAGCAGAAGGTGTCCGTGGTCCGCCAAGTCGGCTACCGCCTCGCCAAGGCGGCCGATAAGCCCGATTTCCAGTGGGAATTCAACGTCATCGAGGACGACAAGCAGATCAACGCCTGGTGCCTGCCGGGCGGCAAGGTCGCGTTCTACACCGGGATACTGCCCGTGACGCAGGACGAGGACGGCATCGCGGTCGTCATGGGCCACGAGATCGCCCACGCTCTCGCGCGCCACGGCGCGGAACGGATGAGCCAAGGGATGCTCGCCCAGGGCGTCGGCACCGTGGCCGGCGCGTTCCTCGGCGGCAATCCCGCGGGGCAGAAGGTCTTCGAGCAGGCCTACGGCCTGGGCGTCGGCGTCGGCATCATGCTGCCCTACGGCCGCGCGCAGGAGTCCGAGGCGGACCACATCGGGCTCATCATCATGGCGAAGGCGGGCTACGATCCGAACAAGGCTCTCGATTTCTGGCAGCGCATGGAGAAGGCGACCGGCGGCAAGGGCGGCGGCCCGCTCGACCGCTACCTCAGCACCCACCCGATCAATTCCGACCGCCAGAAGGCGATCCGAGGGTGGATCCCCGAGGCGATGCAGCACTACAAGCCGAGGAACTGAGTTAGTGGTGCAGCTCGGGGGCCTTGTCCTTGGAGCCCCAACCTAATAGCCCCAGCAGGCCCGACGTCACGTACAGGAAGAAGATCAGGAAGATCGCGTTCTGCGGGTAAAAGTAGATGAGGAGCAGCCCGACGAGCGCCACCGACACGAGCCGCCAGTCGCCGCTGCTCTGCTTGAACGCCGCGTAGGGGATCGTCGACACCATAAGGAACGCGAGAAGCACCATCAGGAACGGGCCGATGATGATCAGAAACGGCAGGTGATTCGTCACCATCGCGAGCGACCGCCCGGGGATCTCCTGCTCGATCATCTCATAGACCAAGATGAAGGACGCGAGGAATCCCCCGCCCGCGGGGATCGGCAGCCCCTGGAAGTGCGACTTCGAGCCCTTCCCCGACTGCGCCACCACGTTGAAGCGCGCCAAGCGCAGCGCGCCGCAGAGCGCGAACAGGAACGCGACGACCCCACCGGTGATGCCGTAGTCCTTCAAGGTGAACTCATACATCATGTACGCCGGCGCGACGCCGAAGCTGAGAAAATCGGACAGGGAGTCGAACTCGACGCCGAAAGAGCTCTCGCCGTGGACCATGCGCGCCACGCGCCCGTCGAGCATGTCGAAGGCGATTCCGCCGAGGATGGACGTCCCCGCCACCGTGAAGTCGCCCAGGCTCGAGGCGACGAGCGAGTAGAAGCCGCAGGCCATGTTCCCCATGGTAAACAGCGACGGGGCGAGGACCTGGCCGCCGCGCTTCAGCGCTTCTTTATCCATTCCCCGATCTCGCTCAAGCCGCCCGCCACCCGGTCTCCCGGCTTGACCGTCGCGCGGGCGCCCGCCGGCAGGTGCACCGCGCATTGCGAACCGAAGTAGATGATGCCGTAGCGCTCGCCCGCCTTCACGACGTCGCCCGGCTTAACCCAGCCCTCGATGCGCCGGGCGATGAGCCCCGCGATCTGCTCGACGATCACGGGCCCGCGCCCCGGGCAATCGATCGTCACGATGTTGCGCTCGTTGTGCTTCGCCTCCTCCACCATCGCCGCCTTAAAGGCGCCCGGCTGATAATGCACCTTGCTGACCGTCCCGGAGACGGCGTTGCGCTGCACGTGCACGTCGAAGACGGAAAGGAAAATGCGCACCGTGACCGTGTCGCCCGGCCCCTCCTTGGCGACGCTCATCACCTTGCCGTCGCCGGGGGAGTAGATCTTGCCCTCGTCCGTGGGCAGCGGGCGCTCGGGATCGCGGAAGAAGTAGATGCTGAAGGCCGCGAAGCCGTAGCCGAGCGCCATGACGCCCCAGCCGGCGGCTCCCGCCATCGGCAAAAGGCCGAGAGACCCGGCGAAGAGGCCGGTCGCGATGATCCAATACCCCTGCTTGGCGATCTTCATGTCGATCCGCGGGCTCCGGTCCGGCGAAATCTCTGGGCAGGGTGGGAGTCGAACCCACACGACCTTGCGGTCAACGGATTTTAAGTCCGTAGCGTCTGCCGTTCCGCCACCTGCCCCCCTGCAGGAGAGACGATCCTTCGGGGAACCCGAGTCAATCCTAACAAATTACCCTACGCCCCCGGGGGAGATTCACCTGGCCAGCCCCTATGGTCATGTTTCTGACTCCTGGAAATTCTGTATATTAGGTACAAGTGGGCCCAAAAATACTGGTTGCAGACGACGACGAGGTCATCCGTAAAATCGTCAAGAGATATCTGACTGCGAACGGTTTCCCGGTAACCTTGACCGACAACGGCTCCGAAGCCCTCCTTCTTATCCGGGAGGCGCGACCGGACCTACTCCTGTTAGACGCCGAAATGCCAGGGCTCGATGGTTTCGCCGTCTGTCGGGTCCTAAAAAAGGAAGCAGCCACTCGACAGATCCCCGTCATCATCATGTCCGGCAATAGGATCCAGGATCAGGACGTACTCCAAGGGCTAGAAGGAGGCGCTGACGATTACATCCTCAAGCCCTTCTCGTTGCCGGTTCTCGTGGCCCGTATCCATGCCGTCTTACGGCGATTCCACACCTCCCCCCGGATGGAGACATCGCTCAATAAATCAGGCCTCGAGTTAGACCCCGCAGGAAGGACCGTCAAGATCAATGGGAAACCGATCCCCTTGACGCGCAAGGAGTTCGATCTTTTGGCTACTTTGATCAGCAAGGCCGGCCGCGTGCTCAGCATCGCGTTCCTCCTTGAAACCATTTGGGGCTATGATCCCGCCGACTATAACGACCCGGGAACCGTAGAAGTGCATATTTCTCACCTAAGAAAGAAGCTTGGGCCCAAGCTCGGGAAACGCATCGTCAACAGCTTTGGCCACGGCTACAAATTCGAAGAGTAGCCGTTCAGTCACTCCTCCCGATCAATAAATTAAGCCCGATTTAAGCGGGCCATAAGCCGGCCGTTAAGCATTCCTGCTAGCCTATCGGCATGGACAGGCTAATTCAGGGAAACGCTCGCGCACTGACTCCTTATCTGACCGACGAGAATTAGCGCTATGAAAAGGAAACTGCTCGTAGTAGATGACGACCCGGTGATTCGGCGGTTGATCCGCAGGTCGCTGCAGGAAGCGGGTTACGAGGTCATCGAAGCCGCAGACGGAGACGTTGCTCTGGAGCTGGTCCGAAGCGAGCACCCCGCCCTTGTCCTCCTGGACATGCACATGCCGAAATTCGACGGCATCGCGACACTCGATGCGATAAGAGAAAGCAATCCCGAGATAGGCATCATCATGATCACGGGAGACGGCGACGAAAAGCGCGCAAAATGGACCATGAGCCTAGGGGCTTGCGACTTTTTGACCAAGCCGTTCGAGGTCGAAGCGCTAAAGACCACCGTAATGGCTAATCTGCTTCTACGGCGCGCTGCCCCAGACGCCTGACCACGAAACCCACGAAACCATAGGTCCTTTTTGGGTCTTGACTAAAAGTAATTTACCTGTTATAAATAAAAAATCTAAAGTACATTAATAACCTAATGATAATAAAAAAAGTTTTGGGCACGCACGACATCGCTAGAATCTGCCACGTAACGCCTCCGGCGGTCATCAATTGGCTCGATAGTGGGAAAATACCTTCCTTTACGACCGGCGGTGGGCATCGCCGAGTATGGGATCGGGACCTGGTCGTCTTCATGAAAGAACATAATATGCCCATTCCCCCCGAGCTCGCGAGCGAGGCCAAGTTGAGGATTCTGATCGTCGATGATGAAGCCCAAAATAGAAAGCTCATCAATAGGATCGTCCGTAAGCAGTACCCTGAAGCCGAGATTGAGGAAGCCGCCGACGGCTTTGAGGCCGGTCACAAGATAAACACGCTCCTGCCGACCCTTGTCGTGCTGGATATTCAATTGCCTGGAGTCGATGGATTGAAGGTGTGCCGTACGATCCGCGGAGATCAACGTTTCTCGGGGATCAAGATCCTCGTCATCACCGGCCACAACTTGGAAGAAGCGCGAAAACAAGCACTCGAGGCGGGGGCCAACGACTTCCTTGGGAAACCCTTCTCGATAGAGGAGTTAGCCGATTCCATTGGGAGGCTGCTAAAATGAGCGACTCAATGCTTAACGAATTCCGCTCGAACGTCCCACCTAATGGATCGACGGATGTCCAAAACACGGCACAGACGCCCGCCAAGACCCCCTCGGCAAAGGTTCTCATCGTCGATGACGAGGCGGGGTTCCGGGACTTGATGACCTTCGAGCTCGGTTCCCATGGCTACGACGTTCTTACCGCCTCCAACGGCGAGGAAGCTATCCAGAAGGCTCAAGGGAGAGACATTGACGTCGTCGTCTCGGACCTCACGATGCCCAAGCGCGGAGGGCTCGAGACGCTTAACGCCTTGAAGGCCATCGATCCGAAGATCGAAGTCATCATGGTTACCGGATACGCCACTCTTGAAAACGCCGTCCAGAGCATGAAGCTCGGCGCCTACGACTTCATCACCAAGCCGTTCCAGATCGACGATCTCGTGAGATTGATCAATCGGGCCCTGGAAAAGCGCCGCTTGACCTGCAAGGTGGACGAACTCCAGGAGATCAACCGGTTCAAATCTGAATTCTTGGCGAACATGAGCCACGAGCTGCGGACGCCGATGAACGCGATCTTGGGATACACCTCGCTCCACCTAGACCGCGTCTACGGAGAAGTGACTCCGAAGCAAGAAGAAACGCTGAAAAGGGTGGAGTCCGCCGGAAACAACTTGCTCCAGCTGATCAACAGCATCCTGGACTTATCGAAGATCGCCGCCGGCGGGATGCCGGTCTATCTCGAGGATTTCAGCCTCAAGGACCTGGCTAAGGATATTTTGGGAATGATGGAATGTCTGGCCAAGGCGAAGAAGCTGCAGCTGGAATGGAACTTGCCGGAGGACATCAGGCTTCACAGCGATAAGACGAAGGTCAAACAGATGCTGATCAATTTGATGACCAACGGAATCAAGTTCACGTCCACGGGCGGCGTCTTCATCGAAGCCAAGCAGGTGCCGGAATCATCTCAAATCCATATCCAGGTTCGGGATACAGGGATCGGGATCAAAGCAGAAGACATTTCACAGCTGTTCCAAGAATTCAAACAATTGGACTCTTCGTCGACTCGGTCCTACGGCGGGACAGGCCTGGGCCTGGTGATCAGCAAGAAATTCGCCGAGCTTCTTGGAGGGACGATCGCGGTAGAGAGCGCCGCCGGCAAAGGGACGACGTTCACGATCGTGCTGCCTTTGGCGAGCCAGGACACGAAGAGATCCGCAGCGGTGGTCTTCAACCCGTCCGCCGTCGACCAACAGGGGAAAACGCTCCTAGCCATCGATGATGACCCGGAAATCCTGAACTTGCTGCGGGACAACCTGCATGGCACAGGCTACGGCTTCGCAGGGGCCCCGAACGGCGAGGAAGGAATCGCCATGGCGAGGGCGATCAAACCCTTCGCTATAACGCTCGATATCATGATGCCTCACCGGGACGGCTGGTCGGTGCTGCAGCTGTTGAAAAACGACCCGGAATTGCGCTCCATTCCGGTCATCATGGTCTCGATCATGGACAACAAGAGTTTGGGCTTCGCCTTGGGCGTGAGCGACTACATCATCAAACCGTTTAATCGCAGCGAACTCCTTGAGAAACTCAAAACCGTCGAGAACAGCCGGTCGTCGCCTCGAGTCTCCTCTGAGAATTTGGCGCAGACCGTCTTGGTGGTGGACGATGAGGAATCCGTAGTGGTTTACCTCACGGATACGCTGCGGGACGAAGGATATCAGGTGGAGGCGGTCACCGACGGTAGGCAGGCGCTCTCTCGATTGGCCAACGGCGTGCCGCCAGACATCCTGTTTCTCGATCTCATGATGCCGGAAATCTCCGGCTTCGACGTGATCGCGGCCATCAATAAGGACCCAAAACTCAAGGATATCCACATCTTCGTACTGACCGCGAAGCATCTGACGCCCGACGAGACGGAATATCTGCAAAAACATGCCGAGCTGGTCATCCAAAAAGGCTCCAAGAGCCTTTCGGAGATCCTAACGGTCGTCAAGGGCCGCTTGAACGTAGCGGAGAACATCTCATGAATCCCAAGATTCTCATCGCGGACGACGACTTCGACAACCGCACGATCCTAACCGAGGCCCTTGAGGCCGCGGGTTTCCGGGTGATTCAAGCCGTCAACGGACAAGAGGCGATCGCCGCGGCCGTCAAAGAATCGCCCGATCTTATCTTTCTGGACCTTTCGATGCCCACGATGAACGGCTGGGAAGCCGCCAAGAGGATCCGGCTGCTTCCGGAGCTGGCTCACATCGGGATCTTTGCGTTCACCGCGCATGCGCTTCAGGGAGACGAGACCAAAGCCAGAGCCGCCGGCTGCGACGAGTACGTCACAAAACCGTGCATTCCTCGCGACGTCGTGAAAAAGGTCCAGGAGTGGTTGAAGGTGAGGATAGGCAAATAACATGTCGACCATTGAACGACTAAAAGACGAGTGGATCATCCGAGCTCTTCTTTCACGAAATCTGGTGGACGAAACCACCGCGGAGTCTCTCCGTCACACCGGCTCGCCTCATGTTTCCTCCGAACTGCTGCGTCGCCGTATCGTCACCAAGGAGCAGATGGCTCAGGTCGTGAGGGAACAATACAACGTGAACCTGGTGGAACCAGCCTTCAGCTCGCTCGAAAAATTGGCGCTTTCCCTGATCCCGGAGCGGTTGTGCCGCAAACACCTCATGATCCCGATCCGCCTCGACGGGGAACGCATCGACTTGCTGATGTCGAACCCCATCGACATGACCGCCCTCGATGACGCGGCTTCGGTCTCCGGCAGGAAACCGACACCTTTCTTCGGCCTTTCTGACATGATCGAGGACCTGATTCTGCAGGGATATAACTCCGATGTCGTTGTGGTCGACATCTTGAAGAAAATGCCCGAAGAAGCTTCGGTGCAGTGGCTCTCGGAGGACGCCAAGGACGATAGAGCCGACGCAGCGGACATGAAGATCGGCAACCCCGTGATCCATCTCGCGAACGCGCTCATCGCCCAGGCGATCCGCATGCGGGCGTCCGACATTCATATCGAGCATGAGGAGGCCGCAAGCTTGGTGCGCTATCGCATCGACGGCAACCTTCGGAACATGATGAAGTTGCCCAAGTACATCGGCGAAGGCCCGCTCGTGTCCCGGATCAAGATCATGGCCAACCTCGACGTGGCGGACCGTCGACGGCCCCAGGACGGACGCTCCAAGCTCCGCGTCGGCTCCGAGGAGGTCGGGCTGCGTGTGTCCACGATCCCCACCGCCTTCGGCGAAAAGGTCGTGCTGCGCATCCTGGACCAAAGGCAGGCGGAACTCCCGCTGGAGACGTTGGGCTTCAGGCCCGAGGTGCTTCAGCCGCTCCTTCGCCTCTCCCAATCCGAGAAAGGCCTGTTGCTCATGACGGGACCTACGGGATCGGGCAAGACGACGACTCTCTACTCCATCTTGAACCGTCTGAAATCTCCGGACATCAACATCGTCACGGTGGAGGATCCCATCGAGTATCACCTGCAGGGGATCAACCAAGTCCAAGTCAACGAAAAGTCCGGGTTGACCTTCGCCTCCGTGCTGCGCTCGGTCCTGCGCCAGGACCCCGACGTCGTCTTGGTGGGAGAGATCCGCGATCGCGAGACGGCGGATATCGCCTTTCAGGCCGCTCAAACGGGGCATATGGTATTCTCCACGCTGCATACCAACGACGCCCTTTCGACGCTCGCTCGGCTTCTCGACAT
>JACQBA010000008.1 GCA_016194745.1 Elusimicrobiota bacterium | reverse complement strand
GACACGACGTTTACCGTGACGCTGCGGCAGAAGCCCGAGGGGGTGGGACGATGACGAAGGCTCCGGCGCCGAAGACGAAGCTTCTGCTCGTCGAGGACGATCATCTGATCGCCGAGAATCTCAAGGTCTTTCTTCAAATGAAGGGCTTCGACGTGCAGTGGGCGGCCGACGGCGCCGTGGCCGTCGAGGCGTCTCGCAAGATTCCGCCGGACATCGTGCTGCTCGACATCATGCTGCCGAAACTCGGCGGCTTCGACGTCTGCCGCATCCTGAAATCGGACGCCAAGACGAAGGCCGCGAAGATCATCATCGCGACGGGACTGGGGCGGATGTCCGACGTCGAGAAAGCCTTCGAGGCCGGAGCCTCCGACTACATCGTAAAGCCGATCGATAACAACCAACTGCTCAAGAAGATCGAGAAAGTACTTTCCTCTTGACCCGATGGCGGCATGAGAGGCTGGCCTCCGGGGCGCGTCTACGCCGTACTGCTGAGCCGGCTGGGCCCGCAGGGCTGGTGGCCCGTGACTCCGCGCGGCGGTTCGCGGCCCGTATACCGTCCCGGGCGCTACGCTCGGCCGACGGAGGGCGAGGCGCTGGAGATCGTGCTCGGCGCCATCTTGACCCAGAACACCGCGTGGACCAACGTGGAGCGCGCGCTGGCCTCTCTCAGGGCGGCGGGAGCGACCACGTCCGCCTCGATCCTGAGGGCGGACCGCCGGCGGCTGGAGCGCCTGATCCGTTCCTCGGGGTACTTCCGCCAGAAGGCCGCCCGGCTCAAGATTTTCCTCGAGCACGCGCGGCGGCGCGCGCCGACGCTGCGCCGTTGGCTGAGTCGGCCCCTCGACGCGCTGCGGAAGGATCTGCTGAGCGTCAATGGCGTCGGGCCCGAGACGGCGGACTCGATCCTGCTCTACGCGGGAGGCCGTCCCGTGTTCGTCGTGGACGCCTACACCCTCCGCATCGGGCGGCGGATCGGGTGGTTCTCGGGCGAAGGGTACGACGACGCCCAGCGCTATCTAGTGAGGCGTCTGCCTCGCTCGGTGACAGTCTATCAGGAGTTCCACGCTCTCGTCGTGGCGCTGGCGAAGTACTTCTGCAGGACGGAGCCCGTATGCGTGGGGTGTCCGATCCGGGAGGGCTGCGGCCATGGTAGTCGTTCTTAGCCTCGCGCTGCTTCTTTCGGCGGCGGCGCCGGCCCGGGCGGCGGGTCGATTGACGGCCGCGTTCGGCAAGGCGGACATCACTCCCGACGTAAAGGCTCGCGCGGTCTGGCTCGCGGGCTACGGGCCCATGGGCCGCCGCGCGCGCGGCGTCCACGACCCCATCTACGCGCGCGCGGCGGTGTTTTCCGACGGAGAGCGCACCGTCGCCGTCGTCGCGGTCGACGCGGTCGGCATCTTCCGGCGCGACGTGCAGGAAATCCGGCGGCGCCTCAAGTGGGACGGCACGAAGCGCTACGTCATGGTGGCCGCCACCCACGATCACTCCGCGCCCGACACGCTCGGATTGTGGGGGGCGTTTCCCGGCGTCTCGGGCATCGACCCGCGGCGCCGGGAGGAGATGCTGGCGTCGATCGTGACGCTGGTGGAGGATCTCGCGGGGAGGCTGGAGGAGGCGGAGCTGACCGCGGCGTCGCGCGAAGTCGATCCCACGGGGCTGTGCCGGGACACCCGCGATCCTGCGGTGATCGATCCCGAGCTCCACGTCGTGCAGGCCAAGCGGCGCAAGGACGGCAGGGTCCTCGGCACCTTGGTCCGCTGGTCCTGCCACCCGGTCGCGTTAGGGTGGGACAACAAGTCGATCACGGCCGATTATCCCGGAGAGCTCTGCGGCCGCATCGAGGCGAAAGGCGGCGGCGCCTGCGTGTTCCTCAACGGGATGATCGGCGGCCACTTGGTGGTCGACAAGCCTGACACCCGTGACGTCGCCTTGCAGTACTCGGAATCAAGGCGCATCGGCACGCGCGTCGCCGACATCGCGCTCCAAGCGCTGTCGGGGGGAGCGCGAGTGTCGTCGGGTCGGGTGTCCTTCGCGTCCTCCGCCGTGCGCGTGCCTCTCGAGAATTCCCGGTTCGTGTTCTTCATCAATTCGCTCGCGCCGGGCCACGACATCACCGACGCCTCCGGCCGCGCGATTGCAGACGGTCGGCGCAGATGGTTGCCGCTGCGCCAATTCATGCGCTTCCCGCTGCCCGAGTCCATGCGGCCTTGGCTCGAGACGGAGGTGTCGATCGTCCGCGTCGGGTCCGTGGCGCTGCTGGGCGTGCCGGGCGAGATGTTCCCGGAGTTGGCGCTCGGCGGGTTCGACGGGCGCTACCGCTTCGCTCAGCCCTTGCTCAAGCCGGCCAACTCGGCTCCGCCGAATCTGGATCGCGCGCCGAAGGGGCCCTACCTTCGACAGAAGCTGAAGGCGAAGCACGGCCTGTTGGTGGGACTCGCCAACGACGAGCTCGGGTACATCGTCCCCGAATACGATTTCAAGATCGCCGCGACTCGGAGCATGTCTCCGGCGCCCTCGGGCCATTACGACGAGACGTTCTCGGTCGGCAGGGCGGCGACGGGCCTTTTGATGGAGGCATTCGACCGCTTGCTGGCTGAAGAGCCCGAGGCGGGGGAACGGAGGAGCCGATGAACGCCGTCGACACGCTTGAGGCCGCGAAGGAACTTTTGGAGCAGGGAGACGCGGTCGGCGCGCTGCGCCGGCTGGGTTCCGGCTCGATTCCGGGATTCCTGCGCGAGGAGGCGGATTTCCTCGCCGCCGAAGCCTGGAGGAGCCGGGGATTCTTCGGACGCGCCGAAGCGCTGTATCGCAAGACGCTCGGCCGACCCGCGAAACTCGATCCGCCGCTGCGGGTCGAGGCGGCGCTCGGCTCGGCGGCGGGCCTGCGCAGCGTCGGAGAGGTTCCCGCGGCGCGGCGGCGTCTCGCCGACGCCGTCAGGACGGCGAGAGTGTCGAGGCTGCGGGCGTACGCCAGGGCCATCGAGCTCGAGGACGCGCTGATCGACCGCGCGGCCGGCGCCTACGGCAAGAGCTTGGGCAAGCTTTCCGCGATCCTGCGCACCGCGACGGCGGAGCGGGACTGGGCCAAGGCGTCCTTCGTGCTGTGGGCCATGGGCGGAGCCTTTCGATTCAAGGGAGAGCTGGCGGCGTCCCGCGCGGCCTTCGAGCGCTCCTTGTCGCTTGCCGGCCGCGCGGGAGACGTGTCCGCGAAGGGATACGCTCTCTTCGGCCTTGGAGGAGTCACCCGGATCATGGGGCGTCTGAAGGAATCGGCGACCTTCTACCGTCGCGCGGCGCGCGTGTTCCGCGGGACGCAGGACGTCTTCGGCTTGGCGTACGCGGAGTGCGGGTACGCCAACGCGCTGCGGCAGGTCGGGCGCTGGGCGGAGGCCGAGCGGCGATATAAGAGGGCGCACTTCCTGTATTCCCAATTGGGCGACGAGCCCGACCTCGGCTACGTCGACTGGGGGCTCGGGCAGGTCTACCTCCGCCGCGGCGATCTTCGGCGCGCGACGGCCAGCTTTTTGTCGGCCCTTTCCTTATTCAAGCGCCATCATGAGGAGCGTGGGACCGCCCTGAGCGAACTGTCCCTGTCGCACGCGTATCACGCGCTCGGCCGCACGGCGGCGGCCGAACGCCTGTTCGACGCGGCCCGCGACCGTTCCCGTCGAAACGGTCTCCACGCACATCTCGAAATATACACCTAGACGCCGTCGGGCGGGCTTGAAACCGGCGGATTTTGGGCCCATACTAGTCCTCGGAGGCGCTGATGCGACTTTGGGCTTGTCTCCTGTTTTTGGCTTCGACCGCCGGCGCTGTGCCGGCGAGCGAGGACCCGCCGAAGGACCTTAAGGACCTCCCTGTCTGCGAAAGGACGCCTCCGCGGGAGGCCCCGGCCTCCGAGGCGGCGGAGAGGAAGGCCTGCCGTCCCGCCGAAGAGCCCGAAGCGGTCCGGGCGGCGAAGGAACTTCGCGACGCGGGCGTCTTGGACGTGAGCGCGCGCGTTACCATTTCTCAGAAGGCCGACGCGCTGGCCGCGTCCTTGCGAAGGCCCTCCGCCTCGGACGCGAGCCTTGCCCCCGATTCGCTCTCCATGATCGGCCTCGCCGGCCGCACGAGCGCGGCGAAGGCGCCGAAGAGGGCGCCCGCCGACCCGCCCCTCGCGGCGCCCAGGATGCCTAAAGGAGCGACTCGCGTCGACGAGGCTCATGTCGACCATCTGATGTCGGCGGCAGGATTCAGCGCCGCTTCATATCTGAACAATCCGGAGTTTCGCCGGATAGCCGCGGAGGTGGTGGCGTCCGGCGAAGGGCACCTCCGCTTCTCCGATATCTACTCTCTCAGGGCGCGGGCGAACTGGGACGCGGCGCGGGGAAAGTCGTACACCGCGCGCTACGCGGGAGAGGGATTTGAAGCCTACACCTTCCGCGCCCGCGCGGCGCTCGCGGCGGCGGTCGACGTGCTGGGAGCCCATCGGGGACTAGATTTCGCCTTGGACCTCGTACCGACGTCCGGTTTTTGGCTGTCGATGATGCAGTACGAAGTGGCGACGCAATCGCTCGTTCTATCGGCGGTGACGGAAGCCGCGGGAGCCGTCGGCTGCAAGGCGCCGGGCATCAACGCGGCTTGCCAAAAGGCGGGGCAGATCGCGGCGCCCGTCGTGGAGAAGGCGGTCAGCAAGGTCCTGCCGGCCGTCGGAGAGGCCGCGGCCAAGATCGCGCGCACGCCCGTCGGCAGATATCTGGAGGAGCGCCTGTGGCGCCTGGCCAAGGCGAACGAGCACGGCGCGGCGCGGCTCGCGTCGAGAGACGGCGCCGCCGAGATCGAGAAGTCCTTCATGGCGAAGCTGCCCTCCGGCCAGGTGCACGCGGCCGGCGACCTGGCCCAGCGGGGCGAGCGGCTCTACCGCTACGTCCATCCCGACGAGCTGGAGCGGATCGTCAAGGACGGAGGCCTCGTCCCGAAGGCGTGGTCGGAAACGGCCGGAGCCGGCATTGAAAAGCTGGGCGAACGCTACGCCAAGGCGGGCTCGCCCGCGGAGGTGCTGCGGCTGCGGGCGATCGACAACGCCGATGCCAAGGCGCTCACCTACGAGTTCACGACGATCTCCTCGCGCGCAGCGTTCCCGTCGAGCGTGAGCAGCGCGGGCGCCATCAAGATCGAGGTGAAGCCTCCGGCCGGGCTCAAGCTGGCCGACATGTCCAAATTCAGCGGCGCCGGCTCGCAGACGCTCAACGGCGCCCGCGAGGCCGGCCACGTCGCGGTCACGCCCGTAGCCTCGACGAACGTCTGGATACATCGGGGCGCCGCCTCGTATCCGATCGACAGCCCTGAAGGCCGCGCGATCGTCTCGGAGCTGATCGCGGCCTCCCGCAAGTAGCTCAGCGCTTCGACGCGCTCCCTTCGAACGGCAGCTTCGACGCCTTCAGGTCGACGGTATCGGCAAGTTCGTACACGTTTCGGTAGCCGTAGTTGAACAGGGCGATGTACGTCGACAGGTTCAAGGACGCGCTCGGCAGCTTGGTGGGGAAGGGGTCGGCGGCGCCGAGGAAGTTGTTGTTGCAGTAGATGAGGATCCGCGTCGTCTTGTCCGGGATCGCGCGCTTGAGGCTCTCGGTCGCGATGTCGGGAAAGCTGAGATGGAGCGCGCCCTTGACGTGGAGCCGGTCGAACTTGTCCCGGCTCCTGGCGTCCAGCACGATCGTGCCCGGCTCGCGGCTCATGCGGAGGAACTCCGCCTCGGGCACGCGCCGCGTCTCGCGGTGCTGGGCGGCTTTCGCGGACACGCGCAGAAACCCCGCCATGTCGATCGCCGGGTTGACGGGAGCCTGCTGCTGCGACTGCTGGAGCGGCGGCTGCGCGGCGGCAAGCGTGCCCGACAAGAGGAGCGTCCATGCGGTCAGCATCGATCTCTCCTGCTACATCCTGAAGTCGGCGCCGAGGTAGAGTTCCCGCGCCTTGGGGTCTTTCGTCAGCTCCGCGGCGTTTCCGGACATCAGGATCTTCCCGTCGTAGATCAGATAGGCGCGGTCGATGATGGGAAGCGTCTCGCGCACGTTGTGGTCCGTGATCAAAAAGCCGATGCCGCGGTCCCGCAGGGAGAAGATCGTCTTTTTCAGGTCTCCGACGGTGATCGGATCGATGCCGACGAAGGGTTCGTCGAGCAAGATGATCTGTGGATTTTGGATCATCACGCGCGCGACCTCGAGTCGGCGCTTTTCGCCGCCCGAGAGGGTCCATGCCTTCTGGTGGCGCAGCTTCCACAGGCCGAACTCCTCAAGGAGGGACTTCACTTGGCGCATCTGGTCGAACTTGCTCGTGATCGTCCTCTCCAGGACGGCGCGCAGGTTCTGCTCCACCGTCAGTCCCTTGAAGACCGTGGGCTCTTGGGCCAGGTAACCCAGGCCTTTGCGTGAGCGCAGGTACATCGGGAGCGCGGTGACGTCCGCTCCGTCCAGGCGGATCGAACCGCCGTCGGGCTTGATGAAGCCGACGAGGCTGTAGAAGGTGGTTGTCTTTCCGGCGCCGTTGGGTCCCAGAAGCCCGACGATCTCTCCGGACTTGACCCGCAGGCTGACGCCTTTGACGACTTGACGCTCGCCGTAGTTCTTGACGATCTCGTCCGCATGAAGGTCCATGGTCACTTGGGCAGGTACCTCTCGGCCGCCCCGGCGTCCGTGAATCGCAGCCAGCCGGCGACTTTTCCATCGGCGTCGACGCTCCGCTGCGCGTTGGCGGCGGAGACTCGATCGGCCTGCACGGCGCCGAACCACTTTGCGTCCGTTCTCCGCAGGACCGGCCGCCGGCCCGTCAGGACGATCCTCTCGGAGCCGCGCGCGTACTCCGCCCTCTCGCTCCAGCTCTCGCCGTCTTGGCCGTTCAGGTGGACGTTCCCGTCGAGGCGGATCGTGCCAGCCTTTGCGTCCCACGACATGGACCTGGCGGTGCCTTCGTCCCGCAACGGCCCTCGCGGCGCGATGGGCCCGGAGCCCGCGGACTCGCCGTCCCCGGAGTAATAGAGGAAGACGATCGGCGAATCGGCGCTCTTGCCCCGCAGGGTGCCGGAGCCAGAACGCCCGTCGTAGGAGGCCCGCTCGCCTCTGGCCTCGGAAACGTCGCCTCCGCCGCGGCGAAAACGCGCGATGACGCCTCCCCTCGCCTCCCACTGGTCCGTCGTCAGATCGTGGCGCGCCCAGTCGGCGTGAATCTCCTTGTCGGTCTGCCGATAGCGCACGTTGCCAGTTAGCTCCTCGACCTCGTGCTCTCCGCGGATGATCTTCCAGTCGTCGCTGCGGACGACCGTGCCCGCGAGCTTGCCCGGACGGGCCGGGGACGCGCGGTCCGCGGCCCAGGCGGCCGCCGTAGCCGACAGCGTCAGAAGGAGGACGAAGCGGCTCACTCGAGCACCGCCTGCTGGTGGCGCACGTGGATCTCCCGTAGATCCTTGCTCGCGGTGAGCCCGGTGCCCTTCATCCGGGAGCCGCCGCGCGTGAGGAATACGGGTTTGTCCGTCTCGAACCTGGACTTCTCGCTGGAATAGTCGAGGGACTCCGTCTTAAGGACGGTCTTCTCGCCGCGCTCCTCGGCGTCCACCACGACGCTGCCTTGCAGACGGAGGTCCCCGCTTCCCTGCCGGTAAGTGCCGGTGCGGGAGGCGACCCTCGTGGGGGACGAGGACCGTTGGGCGCCCTTCGTCGCCGAGAAGATCTCCATCCGCGGCTCCTCCAGGCTCACGTCGTCGGCACCGGCGTCGAAAGACGCGCGAATGGAGCGCAGCGTCCACTCGGTGACGCCGTGGTCGGTGAGCGTCAGGGCGAAGCCTTCCATGACTTGGTTGCCCTGGCCCGCTTTGGAGGACGGCTTGCGGGAGCAGGCGGCGAGGGTCGCGCCGACGAGCAGCAACGTCAGCGCTTTAGCCAGGGGGTCATCTCCGGGGGAATCTTTCGGATCTGGTAGGGCGGCGGCAGGCGCTTGAGCGCGATGCTGACCACGAAATAGGCCACGGTCACGCAGGCGTAGATGATCCCGAGCGTCCGGGCGTGCCACTTCCAATCCGGAAACCACGCCGGCGGGATCGTCAGGTCGCGGCCGCACTTCTTGCACGCCTTGGCCGTTTCCTTGTTGTCTTGTCCGCAGCTCAAGCATTTCATGGTGTCGTCCTCACGCGCGGCGTGGATGGGCGGCTTTGACGAGGCGGTCGATCTCCAAAAGAACGCGCGCCAAGGGCGCGACGTCGGAGAGGCGCAGCGAGTTGGGTCCGTCCGACAGGGCGTGGTCGGGGTTCGGGTGCGTCTCGAGAAAGATGCCGGAGACGCCGACCGCCGCGGCGGCCCGCGCCAGCGGAGGGGCGAACTCGCGCTCGCCGCCGGTCGCGTTGCCGAGCGCCCCAGGCAACTGGACGGAGTGCGTCGCGTCGTACACGACCGGGTATCCATAGCGCTTCATGATCTCGAGGGAGCGCATGTCGACGACGAGGTTGCCGTAGCCGAAGCTGGTGCCGCGCTCCGTGATGAGAATCCTGCGGTTGCCCGCGGCCTCGACCTTCTCGATCGCGTTGCCGATGTCCCACGGGGCTAGGAACTGCCCCTTCTTGATGTTGACGACCTTGCCCGTCTTCGCGCAGGCGGTGAGGAGGTCGGTCTGGCGGCACAAGAACGCGGGGATCTGCAGGATGTCGGCCACGCGGGCGACGGGCTCCGCCTGGGACGCCTCGTGCACGTCCGTCAGGAACGGGACGCCGATCTCGCGCTTGACCTTCTCCAACGTGGATAGCCCCTTGAGACCCGGGCCCCTGTAGGACTTGATCGAGCTCCGGTTCGCCTTGTCGTAGGAGCATTTGAGCACCCAGTTCGCCCCTAGGGACTTGAAGGCGGCCTTGAGCTCCTTGCCGACCTTGGCGAGAATCGGGCCGGACTCGAGCGAGCAGGTCCCCGCGATGAAGAACAGGGGCGAGCCGTTGGAGACCTCGAAGTCCCCGATGCGGATCGGGGTCTCCTTGCGCGAGGCGTGCTGCTTGGGGGCGCTAGGCATAGAGGATCGGCGAGGGCGGCGACGCCGGCTTCTCCTGGCCTCGCCGCAAGGCCGCGGCGACGAAGTTGGCGAACAGCGGGTGGGGCGACTGCGGCCGGGACTTGAACTCGGGATGGAATTGGACGGCGACGAACCACGGGTGGTCGCGCAGTTCGACGATCTCGGCCAGGTTCTTCGCGGGATTGACGCCGCTGATGATGAAGCCGGCCTCCTCGAGGAGCTTGCGGAACTTGTTGTTGAGCTCGTAGCGGTGGCGGTGCCGCTCGGAGATGGCGGCCGCGCCGTACGCCTTGTAGGCGAGCGAGCCTTTCTTGAGTTGGCACTGGTAGGAGCCCAGCCGCATCGTCGCGCCTAGGTCCTTCACGTTCTTTTGCTCGGGCATCAGGTCGATCACCGGATAGCGGCTCTTCGGATCGAACTCGGTCGAATGGGCGCCAGAGAGTTTGAGTACGTTCCGGGCGAACTCGATCGTCGCGATCTGCATGCCGAGGCACAGCCCCAGGTAGGGGATTTTGCGTTCGCGGGCGATCTGGACGACGCGAATCTTGCCATCGATGCCCCGGTCCCCGAAGCCCCCCGGTACCAGGATGCCGTGGACGTCCTCGAGGGATTTCTCGAGGTTCGGCGAAAGCACGTCGATGTAGCGGATGTGAACCTTCGTCTCGTTGGCGAGGCCGGCGTGGGCGAGCGCCTCGTGCACGGACTTGTAGGCGTCCTTGAGCTCCGTGTATTTGCCGGCGAGGGCGATCGTGACGTCTCCCTTGGGATTGTGGATGCGCTGGACGACGTGCTGCCACTCGGAAAGGTCGCGGCTCGTGGCCCGCAGCCGCAGCAGCATGAGCACCTGCTCGTCCAAGCCCTGCTTGTGGAACACGAGAGGCACCTCGTAGATCGACGGGACGTCGGGCGCCTCGATGACGGACTCGCGCGGCACGGAGCAAAAGAGGGCGATCTTCGCTTTGATCTCGTTCGAGAGGGGCTTTTCCGTGCGGCAGACGATGATGTCGGGATTGATGCCGATCTCTCGGAGCTTCCCGACCGAGTGCTGCGTGGGCTTGGTCTTGAGCTCCTCGGAAGCCTTGATGTAGGGAATGAGGGTCACGTGCACGAAGAGCACGTTGTCCTGGCCCAATTCCATTTCGGTCTGGCGGGCGGCCTCGAGGAACGGCAGGCTCTCGATGTCGCCGACCGTGCCGCCGATCTCGACGATGACCACGTCCATCCCCTTGTTGACCAGGCGGTAGCGGTGCTTGATCTCGTCGGTGATGTGCGGGATGACCTGGACGGTCGTGCCGAGGAACTCGCCGCGGCGCTCCTTCGCGATCACGGTCTCGTAGACCTTGCCGGCCGTGAAATTATTGGTGTGGTGCATGTCGATGTTGAGGAAACGCTCGTAATGGCCCAGGTCGAGGTCGGCCTCGGCGCCGTCCTCCGTCACGAAGACCTCGCCGTGCTGGTACGGGTTCATGGTGCCCGGATCGACGTTGATATAGGGGTCGCACTTCACGCACGTGACCGCCAGGCCTCGCGACTGGAGGAGCTTGGCCAGCGAGGACGCCGTGATGCCCTTTCCGAGAGAGCTCACGACGCCGCCGGTCACGAAGATATATTTAGCCATGGTTCGCTCCTGTGAGAGATTTTGCCGCCGCGCGTCGCGTCGAAACGAGTCGTTCGGCGCGGCGAAGATCGTCCGGAGTGTCGATGGCGACGGTCTCGTCGTCCACGACGGCGGCCGCGATGGCCATGCCCGCCTCGAGCGCCCGGAGCTGCTCGAGGCTTTCCCTGCGCTCCAGCCCCGATGGGGGGAGCTTCACGAAGCGGGCGAGCGCCGCCCGCCGGAAGGCGTAAATCCCGATGTGGCGGAAGTAGCCGGTCGCCTTGGCGTTCGGAGAACGGCCGGCGCGCGGGAACGGGATCGGTGCGCGGGAGAAATAGAGGCAGCGGCCGCCCTCGCCGAGCGCGGCCTTGACCACGTTCGGATCGTCGGCCTCTCGGGAGTCGGTGATCGGAACGACCGCGGTCGAAACGTCCGCCCAGGACGACTTGCGCAGGACCTCGGCGACCTTGCGGATCGTGGAGGCGCTAATCAAGGGCTCGTCGCCTTGAAGGTTCATCACGTACTTGGCGCCGCCGCGGCGCTTGGAGGCCGCCTCCCAGACGCGGTCGCTTCCCGAGGCGCATCGGCGGGACGTCATCACGACGGTCGCTCCGTAGGGCTCCACGGTGCGGGCCAGCGTCGGGTCCTCCGTCGCGACAAGGACCGGGCCGATGTCCGCATGGACGGCCGCGGTCCGGCACCACTCCACGACAGGCGTGCCGCCGAGAAGGGCGAGCGGCTTACGGGGGAACCGGACCGACGCGAGGCGCGCCGGAATGACGACGAGGAAATCGCGGCTCATCGGCGGCCGTTCCCCAGCTCCTGGACCGAGACCGTCGCGGTGCCGAGCTTGCCGACCACGATACCTGCCGCGCGATTGGCGATGACCGCGGCCTCTTGGTAGGTCGCGCCGGCGGCCAAGGCGAGGGTGAAGACGCTGATAACCGTATCGCCGGCGCCGGTCACGTCGTACACCTCGCGGGCCTGGGCGGCGATGTGGGTGGAGCGGACGGGCGAACGGTTCTCGAACAAGGTCATGCCCTCTCCGCCCTGCGTGATGAGGACGGTCTCGGGCTGGAGCGCGCGAAGGATGCGTCGGCCGAGCTCCTCCACCGAGGCCTGTCCGGGCTTGGCGATGAGGCGCATGCCGGTCCACGCCTCGTGCAGGTTCGGCGTGATGCAGTCGACGCCCTTGTAGCGGCGGAAATGCTCGATCTTCGGGTCGACGGTGACCGGCACGCCCGCCTTCTTGGCCGAGCGGATGGCGGCTTGGAGCACGGGCGGCGTCACGACGCCCTTGCCGTAGTCCGAGATGATGACGCCCTGGCAGCGCGGAATCTCCGCCTGGATCGCCTTGATGAGGGCGTCCTGCTCCTTTCGCGCGGTGGGTCCGACGGTTTCCCGGTCGTAGCGCACCACCTGCTGGTGGTCGGCGATGATGCGGCATTTCTGCGTGGTGGGGCGATCCGGCGCGAGGAGGACCGATTCGGTGTTGATGCCGTTGTTCCTCAACAGCGCGAGAAGCAGCCGACCCGCCTCGTCGTTGCCGACCAAGCTCGCCGCGGACACCGACGCGCCGAGCGAGGCGAGGTTGCTGCACACGTTTCCCGCGCCGCCCGGGACCTGGGATTCGGAGGTGACCTGGACGACCGGCACGGGTGCTTCGGGCGAAAGACGCGAGACCTTGCCGCGGACGAACTGATCCAGCATGAGGTCGCCGAGGACCAGGATGCGCTTGTTGTGGAACTCCTTGAGGAGCTTTTGGAGGCGGGGCCCGGCGACCGATCCGTTGATCATCCGGGAGGAAATTGTACCAATTGAGTAGGAGCCGCGCTACTAGGGATCGCCGATCGGAGGAAACGCGGCCGGAGCGGAATCGGACTCAACGCGTCACCTTGGTCAGCGAGGCGGAGACGGAGCCGAAGAAAACGTCGACGCTCAGATAGACCGGAAGGTGGCGCTTGTCGTCGGTCATGTAGACTTGGAGGCGCTTTCCCTTCTGGACGAAGATGCCTTCCTGCCGCAGGGCCGGCTCGACCAATACGGTGTCGAACTCGCCCGCGGGCGTCTCGATGCGGCGCTTGCGCGTGACCCGCGCGACCAGCGGCCAAGTGCTCTTGGTGTTCACGTCCATCACGACCTCGTCGCCCACGTTGAGCGGCTTGGTGCGGAGGTAATAAAGGCTGGAGAGAATGTCTTGGACCGGGACCGGCATGGTCCCGACGTCCACGGTGTAGTTCCCGTCCTTGCCCGTGCGCCGCGAGAGGTAGCTGCCGGCGTCGTAATCGTACAGGACCCATTCGTCGCGGAAGAACTGTCCTTCACGCAGCTGCTTGTTGTAGCCCAGAGAGTTGAAGGTCTTCGCGTCGATCCAGGATTCGTTCAAGTCCCGGACCTTGTAGAACCTGTCGGAGAACCCGTTCGACTTGGCTTCGGAGACGATGCGCACCGCGGGAGTCCCGTTGAAATTCTCGAGCTTGTTCGTGCGGAGGTTTGACGTGCCGACGACGAAGATGCCCCACTTCACCTCGTACTCGAGCTCCTCGTTGAACCAGGGCATGGCCTCGAGCTCCGCCGTCGCGGCGGCGGTACCGCGCACGAGCTGGTACGGGCTCTGCAGTGCGGCCGATGAAAGGGAGATCTTCTCCGCGCCGGCGACGCCGGCGTGCGCGATCAAGGCGACGGCGAGCGGCATCAGTCGTCGCGTCATAGGCGATAGGTCATCTTGAACCGGAGGAAGAAGGTGACGAGCCAGAAGACCCCGATCGTACGGAGCTCGCTGCTGGAGGCGAAGAGGTCGAATCTCCAGCGGGTCGTCTCGCGCGCCGCCTCCCAGCGTTTGAGGTCGGGCCAGAACATGGGGATCTCCGCCGCATAGGCCTCGAACTCCTGCCCGAAGCGGGCTCGAAGTTCGGCGTCATCGGCGCGAACGCGAGCGAGGAAGAAGACGCGGTAGGCCGCGTAGGTGACGCCCCAAATGAACAAAGTGGAGAGCCAATGGGAGAAGGACGACGAGGCCGCGGCGAACGCGAGCATCATGAGAAAGGAACCGAACTGGCGGGGGTGCCGGCAGAGCGCGTACGGCCCCTCTTTGGAGAGAGCCCCTTCGAGGGGGAACCCTCGCACCCAGACGCGGATGAGCTCGCCCGAGAGAGCGACGAGGAAGGCGAGCTGGTACAGGGCGTTCGAGCGGCCCGGGTGCGCGATGAAGAAAAGGAACGCCGCGGTCATCAGGCAGACCAGGCGCTGGTTGTCGCGCCAGAACGCCTCGATCGTCTCCTTCATGCGGCCCCGCCGTGCTTGATGAGCCAGCGAGCCGCCGTGAGGATGTTGCTGGTGGAGTGGGAGGGCTTGAGCGCCCTGCCGTATTTGGCGCGCTGGCTCTTGCCGTGCCCGGTGCCGAGATGGATCGAGGTGATGCCGAGCCGGCGTCCCATGTCGACGTCCGCGCGCTTGTCGCCGATGATGGCCGCTCCCTCGAGCGATAGTCCCATCTCCCGCACCGCGCGCCGGGGAAGCACGGTCATCGGCTTTCGGCAGCGGCAGCGCTGCTCGGGGGCGTGCGGGCAGTAGTAGATCGCGTCGATCGTGACCCCGTGCCGTTTGAGCAGGCCGCGGAGTTTGGCGTGGATGCGCCCCAAGACCTCGTGCGTGATCCAGCCGCGTCCGATGCCGGACTGGTTCGTGACGATGACGAGCGTGTAGCCCGCGTCGCGCAGGAGCTTGAGCGCCTTGGGAGTGTTCCGGTAGAGGTGGAGCTTGTCCGGGTGCAGGAGGTAGAAGCCCGGCTTGTCGGCGACGAGCGCGCCGTCGCGGTCGAGGAAGACGACCTTGCGTCCCTTGCCTCCGCTCCGAGTCATGCGTGCCGCACTCCCTTGCAGAGTTCGGCCTCCCAGATGTCCTTGCCCTGGGTGATCTCGAGGCGCACGCCGAGGGCGAGCACCTCGCCCGTCAGGACCTCTCGCCAATTGAGCGGGAGCCGGGGCGCGTCCTTGAATGTGGTCACCAAGGGGATGCCGTTGCGTACGCTCTCGATGGAGCGGATCTCGTCGATTGTGAACTGATGGTGATCCGGAAAGCGCCACGCCTGGAGGACCTGGGCGCCGCTCTTGGAGAGCTGCTCCTCGAAGGACTTGGGGTCTCCGAGCGCGCTCAGGCACGAGATCTGCTTGTCCTTGAGGTGCGAGAGCCGGCGCTTGTGCTCGGTCCTGAGGTCGAGCAGCACCGAGGGCCGGTGGACCGCCTCGAGAATCTTCGCGCGCGGATTGATCTTGTGAAACGCCGCACGCGCCTCCTCGAGCTTTTCCTTGCTGACGCGATCGGACTGGGTCAGCACGATCACCCGGGCGCGCGCCGCGCCGCTGATCGGCTCGCGGAGGTTTCCGGCGGGAAGGACTCTGCCTCCGCCGAACGGATCGGTCGCGTTGATGAGCAGGATGTCCAGGTCGCGCCGCAGACGATGGTGCTGAAAACCGTCGTCCAGAAGCAGGACCTGGGGCTGATAGTAGTGCACGGCTTCGAGTCCGGCGCGGTAGCGGTCCGGGCAGACGAGAATGGGGATCTCCATGCCCTTGAGGATCTGATGCATCATCCACGGCTCGTCGCCCGCCTGCTCCCAGGTCGTGTCCCGTCCGTCGAGGAGGACCTGAACGTCGCGAGTCGGCTGGGGACGGTTGTATCCCCGGCTCAAAATCGCCACTTTGACTTGGTTCTTGTGGAGCGTGTCGGCCGCTAGCAGGACGGCGCTCGTCTTGCCCGTGCCGCCGGTCGTCAGATTTCCGATGCAGACGGTCCTCGCCGAGAGCCTTTTCGACGGGAGGATGCGCCACTGGTATAGGTAACGCCTGCCGAGCATCACGAGCGCGTAGGCCCAAGAGCTTGCGATGAGGAGTGCGCGGCCCCACCAGGCGGCCCGCAGGCGCGTGCGAATCTGCTCCGGGGAGTTCACGCCGCCCCTCCCTTGGCCGCCGCGGCCTCGTCGAGCATCTCGAGCGCCTGCCGGCCGACGCGTTCCGGGGAGAGTCCGGTCATGCACTCCAGCTTGTAGGGACATTCGTTGTGGCGGCAGCCGATGCAGAAAAGGTCCTCGAGCCGCGCGATCTGATGCCGCGTGTTGTCGGGCGGGTTCCAGGATGCGGGATCGCTCGAACCGTGGATCGTCAACGTCGGCACGCGGCAGGCGACCGCGAGGTGCTTTGGGCCATTGCAGTTGGTGACGACGAGCTTGCAGCGCTCAAGAAGCGCGGCCAAGTCCTTCAAGCCCTTCGTCGCCGGGGAGGCCGCCGAATCGCGTCCGATGCCGCGGACGATCTCCTTGGCCAGGTCTTCCTCGCCCGGTCCCCAGAAAACGAGGAGGCGCGCTCCCGCCGACTTTCGCAGGATGTCGCCCAGCTCGGCGTAGGAGCGCGCGGGCCAGCGCCGCGTGTCCTTGCGCGACGCGGGAACGAAGCCGACGATCGGTTTGCCGTCGTTCCAAGTCAACTCGCGGATCGCACGCTCGGCGAACTCGCGGTGCTCGGGGGCGAGGGTGATCGAGGGCAGGAAATCGCTTTCGTCCGGGCTCAGGCCGATCGAGCGGAGCACGCGGACCTTTTCCAAGGCGCCGTAGCACGCTTTGGGCGATTGGGCGAGGAGGTGCGAATAGGCCCAGCGATGGGAGGAGTGGGCGGCGCCCGCGCGGACGGAGGCCTTGCTCATCGCCGTGATCATCGCCGAGCGCGGGTTCGCCATGTAGTCGATGACCCAGTCGTACTCGCCGGCGCGGACGCGATTGATCCACTGGAAGTACGCCGACATCGCCTTGGAGTAACCCTTCGGCCGGTCGTAGATGAGGATCTCGTGCAGGTCGGGATTGCCTTCCAGGACCTGATGGCTCGGCGCCTCGGTGAGGAAATCGATCTCCGCTTGGGGGTAGAGCTTCTTGAGCGCCCGCACCGCCGGAGTCGTGAGGATCACGTCTCCGATACGCCGAAGCATGATGACGAGGATGCGCGTCGGGGGCGACGAAGGGGCCGGGGCGAGCGCGGGCGGCGGCGTCTCGGGCATCAGAATCGGCTCTTGCCCCGCGTCATGTGGAGATGGAAGTCGAAGCGGTTGTCGTCGCCGCGGATGTAGAGGCGCTTGATGGGGCCGTGCTCGGGCTTCCATGGCCACTTCATGACGCCCTGCTTGAAGGCGAAGTCGAAGGGATACGCTTCCTGCGCCAAGGCGCGCACGTCGTCCTTGTAGGCGCCGGCGCCGTAGGGGTAGGCGAAGCAGGGAATGTCCTGGCCGAGCTGCTTCTTCAAGCGCTCGCGGCTCTCGAACAATTCCCAGCGGACCTCATCGAGCGGGAGCGCGGCGAGGTTCCGGTGGCGCATCGTGTGCGAGCCGAAGTCGACGACGCCGCTGTCCTGCATCTCCTTCACTTGAGCCCACGTGAGCATGCGCACCCAGGGCTCGGTGTCGGGATTGTGCCAGGCGTTGTGCTGCTCCATCGTCTCATAAACGAGGAAGATGTTCCCTTTGACGCCGACCTCCTTCATGATCGGGTAGGCGATCTCGTAGTTGTTGGCGTAGCCGTCGTCGAAGGTGACCAGCGCGGGCTTGGCGGGCATCTTGCGCTTGCCCTGGCGGATCTCTTCGAGCTCCCGGAAGAGTAGCGTGGTGAAGCCGTGCCGGACCAGGTACTCCATCTGCCACCGGAACTCCTCGGCGGTGACCCAGAGCGCCTTGAGGCGCGAGCCCTCGGGGTAGTCGCCGACCTTGTGGTAGGTCGGGATCATGAGTCCGTCGGTGACGACGGGGCGCCACCAGTTCCAGCGGGCGCTGGCGCCGAGGAACGCGGCGGCTCCTACGGCGGGAAGTGCGGTCTCGATCATCGCTCGGCTCCTGTGCGGCCCATCTCTCGAAGTTTAAGAAATTTTGTCCACGTGTGGAACGACGCGAGGCCCCACCAGGCGACGCCGGGCGTCCCGTCGAGGACGCCGAGACGCAGGACGAGCCGGACGAAGAGCTCCCACAGGGGCAGGAGGTGATGCAGGGGCGAGAAGCGCCGCCCCTGCGCGTAGCGCTTTTGGGCGGCGAGCGTCGTATAGCGGTCCAGCTTCGAGAGGTAGTCTCCGAGGTCGCGATACGGGACGTGGACCATGCGCCCCTCGAGGCGGCCGATCGATCCGGAAACCTCAAGCCCTTCGTGAAGCTCTCCGCCCACGAAGCGTCCGGAAGTCCGCCGGAACAGGCGGACGTGCCTCTCGCAGCCGAGGCCGCCGAAACGCATGCGCTGTCCCATAAAATGCACCGCGTAGGGAATCTCGTAGCCCGAGGCCGGCGGATCTCCGGAGAGGAGCGCCTTGATCTCCGATGCGAGCTCCGCGCTCAGCCGCTCGTCGGCGTCGATCGACAGCACCCACTCGCCCGTGGCGCGCTCGAGCGCGGCCTGCTTCTGGTCCGCGTAATCGGTGAACGCGCGCACGGACAGCTTCGCGTTCCCGCGCGCGGCGATCTCCTGAGTCTTATCTGTCGAGGCGCTGTCCACGACGACGATCTCCGAGGCGACGCCGGCCAGGCTCTCGAGGCAGGCGGGCAGGTCCTGCTCCTCGTTGAACGTGATGAGGACGGCGCTCAAGGACTTCACGCGCGGGCCTCCGCGAGCTCGCGCGGCGCCGAGCCGTGGAAGCCGGCGGCGAGCGCGTAGGCCTGGAGCGTCCGCTCGCCGAGCTTGGCGACGCTGAAGGCCTCAAGCCGCGCCCGGCCCGCCTCGGACAGCTTGCGGCGGAGCGCTTCGTCTCCCGCGAGTCGAAGAGCGTTTTGAGCGAGGACTTTGGGATCGCGCGGCGGGGAAAGGAGGGCGGAGCGTTCCGACTCGACGACTTCCGGAATGCCGCCCGCGCTAGTCGCGGCGATCGGGACGCCCGCGGCCATGGCCTCGAGCAGGACGCTCCCCATCCCCTCGCCCCACGAGGAATGGGCGTAGACGTCGAAGGCTCTCATCCAATCGTGCGCGCGCTCGACGTATCCGAGGAAGCGGACCGCGTCCTGGAGCTTCATCGAGCGAGCGAGCGCCTCGAGCCGCCCCCGCAGAGGCCCCTGGCCGAGAATGAAGAGCCTCGCGTCGGCGCGCGCGGCGCGGACTTGGGCGAACGCCTTGAGCAAGGTCTCGTGGTCCTTATGCGGGACCAGCGCCGCAAGATTGCCGATCCAAAGCGCGCCGGCCGGCGCCTCGGGACACAGAGTGGAGCGGAGGACGGCACGTTCGGAGGGGGCGGGAGGGAGGAGCTCCGCCGCCCCCGCCAATTTCGCCTCCGCCGCGCCGAACGGCACGGCGTCCGGGACGACGCGGATCTTCAGATGCGAGACGCCGTCTTTGGAGAGAATGTGGGCGACGTAGCCCGAGACGGCGATGACGGCGTGCGCGGGGCCGTACTTGAGGCGCGCGCTGAGTCCGCTCGACGCCGGGAAGTCGACGCGCCGGTGCGCGACGTACGCCGGCCCGCCCGCCCGCGCGGCGAGGGACGCGACGGCCGCGGCGTGAGCCGTATGCGCGTGCAGCATCGGGACGAAGCCCCGCGCCGCGGCGGCTGCGGCCGAGCGGCGAAGCGCCGCCGCGGAAAACGGGTCCCACTCCATCAAGAAGGGGAGGTGCATCGCGGAAAGGGACAGGACTCCGGCTTCGGAGGCGAGCGGCGAGCTTTGTCGGCAGACGACCGTGCTTTCGTGGCCCTGCGCTTTCAGCCAGGCCGCCAGATAGAGGAGCTGGCGCTCTCCGCCACGCAGGCCGCGTTCACTATCGAGATGGAAGACCGCGTAGGATTTCTTCGTAAAACCCCTCCGTTTCGTTGACGGCTCGAGACAGCGTGTAGTGAGTCTCGTATTGGCGCCGCATCAGTCGGCTCTGCTCTCGGCGCAGTTCTGGGTTTCGAAGCAGCCGCAGGATCGCCTGAGCCATCGCGTCCGGGTCCTGCGGCGCGACCGGGAGGCCGACCTCCCCGTAGCCCAGGAACTCCGGCAGACCGCCGACCGTCGTGGCGACGAGCGGCCGTCCGATCCGCATCCACTCGATGGCTACCCGGCTCACCGCCTCCGATCCCGTGGACGCGACGACACCGATGTGGCAGAGCCGCATGATGTCCGAGACATCCGGCACATGGCCCAGGAACTCCACGTCGCGCGCGACTCCGAAGCTCTCCGCGACCTTGTGGAGCTGCTTGATCGTCAGATTCTCCTCGCGCCCGGCGACGACGAAGACGACGTCCTTCATCTCCCGCAGGACCTTCGCCGCCGCCCGCAGAAAGTGCACGTGGCCCTTCACAGGGTCGAGACGTCCGATGATCCCGACGCGCATCGGCCCCTGGACGGGCTCGGCCGCGGGCCCGCCGTCGTCCGCGACTCCGGGCAGGATGGCGCGGGCGGGGGAGGCGTATTCGGGGAACTTCGCCCGGAACTCCATCAGGATCGTCTTTGTAGCCGCGATGAAGCCCGAGGTCCGGTTCCACAGGAGCCGCGCCCCCGGGTTGCGCTTGGGCGCGCTGGCGTCGGCGCGCGTGCGTACGACGGCAGGGGGTTTCGACAGCATCCGCGTCGCGGCGACGGCGAGCGTTTGGCTCGATCCCGTGTGGGCGTCGATGACCTGGACCCCCAGCGAGCGCACGAGCCGGCGCAGCGCGAGCGCTCCCGCCGGGAGAGGACGCAGCGAGACGGTCTCCAGGCCGAGCCGCCCCGCCTGCTCGAGGGGCGCTTTCCCCGCGAGTCCGCCCACCGCGACGCGGTGCCCGCGCTCCTTGAGGCCCGCGGCCGCGGTCAACGCGTAGTTCACGATACCGCTGTCGTAGGGCTCATCGACGAGATGTAGGATGTTCACGGGCGCGCGGCCGCCTCGCGAACGCCGGCCAAGAGCTCCGAAGCGGCGCCGAACGCCTGGTCGACCGAAATCAGCTTCATGCACAGGAAATGGCCTTCGGGACACGCGCGGCTGCCGTGCAGCCCGCAGGGCCGGCACTCGAGATCGACCTCGAGGACGCGGTGCCCCGCGCCGTAAGGGAAGAATCCGAGTTCGCGCGTGGTCGGCCCGAAAATGGCCAAGGTCGGCACGCCGGAGGCTGTCGCCACGTGCATGGGGCCCGAGTCGTTGGTGATGAAGAGAGAGAGCTTGCCCATCAGCTCGACGAGCTCCGACAAGTTGGTCTTGCCTATCCAATCGAGCGCCGGGACGCCCGCCTCCGCGAGGATCTCCCGGGCGAGGTCCGCGTCTCCTTTGCCGCCGATGAGGATCGCGGTCGCCCCGGCCTCCTGCGTCAGGCGCCGGATGAGAGCGGCGTAGCGCTCCTTCGGCCAGCGCTTCGTCGGCCAGATCGAGCCGGGGTGGACGCCGACGAGGCGGCCCGCCCGAGGCCCGCTTTCGGCGAGCCGCTTGGCCACGGATTCGGCGACCGGACCGGTCCCTTTCGGCTTGAGGTAGACCGAATCGATCGCCGCGTCGCCCTCGGTGCCGGCGGAGGTCGTCGATCCTCCCAGAGGCAGGAGCAGCCCGAGGTTGCGCTCGAGGTCGTGCATGCCCCAAGAGAACGGGATGCGTTGCGTGAACAGGAACCGTCCTGCGCTGCTCGAAAATCCGATGCGCCGTGGGATCCCCGCCAGCCACACCGCCAGCGCCGAGCGCAGGGAGCGGTGAGGGACCAACGCTGCGTCGAAGCGCTTCTCGCGAAGCGCGCCCGACAAGCGGCGCAGGCCGGAGAGCCCGCGGTGCTCGCCGCTTTTATGATCGGGGATCGTCTCGTCGACCCACGGGGACGACTGGTACATCTCCGCGGTGTCGTGCCGCGCCAGGACCGTCAATCGGCAGGAAGGGAGGAGGCGCTTGATCTCGCGCGCCAGAGGGAGAGTCAGCGTGGCGTCGCCCAGGAAGGCCGTCTGGACGACCAGCAGGTTTTTGGGGGCCGGCGCGGACTCGCGCGGGGCTTGGTAATCGCCGAGTTGGACGCCTCGAGCCGGGGTCGGCACGCCCCAAGCGCTCAAGCAGTCCATGTAGCGGTCGATGGTATGCCTGGCGAGGGCCGGGCTCGGCATTCGAAACGCGACGAGAAGTCTCCGGGCGATCGCGTCCTTGCGGTAACGGGTGCGGTGGGCGATCCCGGAGAGTCTTCCGATGACGATCGAGCGGAGGTTCGAATGGAGGTCCAACAGATGAGTGAATCCGCCCGTCCGCGCGCGCCGGATCGCGTCCCAGAGCCCGCGGAACGGGATGATCTCGTCCACGTAGGGGTTGCCTTCCAATACCGGGACGTATGCCGACTTGACCATGACCGAAATTCTGCAATCAGGCCAATGCTTCTTTAGGTTCCGGTACACCGGGCCGGTAAGCACGATGTCGCCCAGGGAGGATAGGCGTACAACTAATATAGAACGTTTCACGATATGCGCGTGCGTCAGAGGAGAAAACGACGGAAAATTATATCATTTCTTCAGTAGTCCTTGCGCCGCTAGGGCATTTGAAATGCCGCGCGAACTAGATTATCGAGAGTATGCCGCTCGGTTTCTAGAGTACCGGCGGGAGGGGGGTAGGCACTGCGGTATCTTGTGACGAGTGCTGCCACAGACTTGTCTGCGGCAAGTTGCTTCATCGCCGTGGGGTCCGATAAGGCAGTGCTCCGCAGTTTGAGCGCGATGGTCGGATCGCTTCGACTCGCCTCTCGGATGGCGGAGAACATCTGCTCTCTCTGAGACCAGTAACTTCTTGCCGGTGGCAGGATTGCCGGTGGAAGACGCTTGAGCCTATCCGCCTCTTCAATACACCGGTAGCACTGGAGTGCCCTGCTTGCTAACCCTTCAAGAATCTTGAACGCCGCCGTGCCTCTGCCACTGGTAGGCACGAGGTGACCCCGGCGTCTGCTTGGTGGGACCGGCTGCATGCGAACAGGGCCGGCCCCAATTTCTTCGGAAGCGCGTTCATCGTCATGAATACGCCGACGCCCATGGCTTGGAGGAATCTCCAGCTCTTCCGGGCGATCAGTTCGTAGCTTGGGAAGCGCATGCCCAATCTGCACGAAGTCCGAAGAATTCGACAAGAGGAGGATCGAGGCGGCTAGCAGAAGAGATCGTGAGTTCATGCCGATAGCATGGCCTATCGGCCTGTCTAGTGCGTGAAGGTGATGTGTAGGAGATGCGTGGCGGGGGGAAGGAGGGGCTTGTCGTTGGGAAAAAGTGAGAGCCGCGACTTTGGACTCCCCCTCAGAGTTAAGTCGCGGCTCAAATCTTGTGCTTCTATCCTACGTTCTTACTATGACGGAACGCACGCACTCGATGCAGGTGCAAAAGACCTACTGGCCAATAGGTCTTAAGACCCAGGCTGTTAGTTGCCTGTCGACGGCGCCTCGTGCACTTGGATGCAGAAATTATGGATCGAGCTGAAGCGGCTGTAGACGTACGTGGCCAGGAGATTCAAGTCCTTGTCGTAGAAGAGGTGAGCCGCCTCCATCTGGTCTTGGGCTTCGGTGCTGAAGCGGATCGTCTCCAGCCGCGTGGCTTGGCCGAGACCCTCGTAGAGCGGCGCCTCGATCACCATATAGACGTCCTTCATGCCCTTGCTGTGATAGCTGTCGCCCTTGTCTCGCTGCCGATAGTTCTGCAGCAGGGAGCGGCGGGTCGAATCGAGGGCGGCCGTGTCGTCGGAGACCGTCCCGGCGATTCCGACGGCGGGCTCTTCCGGATCGGCTCGGAGCGTCGCTGAGACATGGCGCTTGCCGTCCTTCTCGCTGGTCGTCAATGAGATGCCGATGTGTGGGTTTTTGGTGAACACTCTTTCCAAACCCGCGAAGCGGCACGAGAAGGAAGTCGCTTTGCCTCCGCTGAGCCCGAAGGGAGCAGACGGATCGGCGAACGCCGGGCAGGCGGTCGCGGCCAGAGCAAGCGTGAGTAGGCGCCGCATTGAATGGGTCATGCTCCTAGTGTAGCGCTCTGGGACTAATCGGCCCTGGGTCGATCGTTCCCCTGGGCGGCGTCGATCGACCCAGCCGAAGGTGGGTCTAAAGTAGGGGGGAGAGGAATGCGAGCGTGCGCGCCGCGGCGCCGGAGAGGGACTTCGCGGCTTCCGACGCCGCCTTCCCCGCGGCGGCCCTGCGGTCCGCGTGCTTGAGCAGCTTATAGATTTCGCGCGCCAAGCCTCGGGCGTCCGCCACCTCGATCCCACCGCCCGTATTCTGGAGCGCTTCGGCCGACATGGCCTGCGTCTCGTGGTGCGGGCCGTAGAGGACCGGCACTCCCGCGAGCGCCGGCTCGAGCAGGTTGTGGCCGCCGACCGGCACGAGCGTCCCGCCGACGAAGGCGACGGTAGAGACGGCGAACAGCGAATTGAGGCGACCCAGCTCGTCGATGAGGAGGCAGTCGGTCCCGCTAGCGGCGCCAGCCAGAGTCGAGAAGCGAGCGTACGGGACGCCCGCGCGCTCGAGCAGATAGGCCACCTCGGACGCGCGCTCGACGTGCCGCGGCGCGAGGATGAGCTTGAGGCTCGGATGATCGTGGCGCAGCGCGGCCAAGGCCTCGAGCACTCCTTCCTCCTCGCCTGGCCGGGTGCTCGCCGCGATCCAAATCGGGCCGGCATCCCATCCGAGCGTGGAGAGAGTCTTGAGCCCGTCGTTTCGCTCAGCCTTGCCCAGCGGCGGCACGTCCAACTTCAGGTTGCCCGTCGCGCGGACGGCCTCGGGTTCGATGCCGAGCGCGAGAAAGCGCTCCCGGTCTGTCTCCGTCTGGACCGCGGCGCGCGAGACGTGGCGAAGGAGCGGCGCGAGAAACGGGCGCAGGAACCGGTACCTGGGGAATGAGCGGTCGCTCACGCGCCCGTTGACGATCGCCAGGCGCACGCCGCGACGCAGCGAGAGGTAGATCGTTAGGGGCCACAGTTCGGTCTCGACCAGGACGAGGACCGAGGGCCGCACTCGGCTCAAGAAGGCCTGAACCGCCGGGTAGAAGTCGATCGGGGCGAGCGACGCGAGCGCGACGCCCTTGAGCTGCGCCGCGCGCTCGCGCCCCGCGTACGTCGACGACGTGAGAAGGATCTTGGGCGCGTCCGGCAGCGCGCTGATGCGCGCCACGAGCGGCGTCGCGGCTTGGACTTCGCCCACGGAAGCCGCGTGGATCCAGACGACCTTGCCCGAGAGCCGCGCGAGCTCGTCCTTGTTCAACAGGCCGAGGCGCTGGCGGATCGGGTCCTTGCCCTCGCGCAGGGAGCGGCCGCGGCCCGCGGAGAGAAGCTTGATCGCCACGCCGACCCCGAGGAGCGGAAAGAGAAACTGGTACGGCAGCAGCCACCAGGGCACGGCTAACCTCGGGCGAGGCGGTCGGCCTCGGCCGTGATCCGGTTGAGCGACGTCTCGAGCTCCCCCGCCTTCGCCTCAAGATCGTCGCCTTCGCGGACCCAGATGGGCGGACCGTGGACCACCCACGCGCGCGAGAAGGGGAGCGGCACCTGGAACTTGTCCCAGGCCCGCCCGAGGACCTTGACCCGGCTTAGCGCGTTGGTGATCGGGATGATGGGCATGCCCGTCTTCTGCGCGGCGTACAAGATTCCCGGCTTGACCTTGAAGACGGGCCCGCGCGGGCCGTCGGGCGTGAGGCCGAGGTGGCGGCCCGTCTCCGCGACGTCCAGGAGCTCCCGGGTCGCGGTCAACGCGGCCCGCGAGGAGGAGCCTCGGATGGCGCCGATGCGCGAGAGCTCCATCGTGCGGGCGATGATCTCGCCGTCCTGGCTCCGACTCACCAGCACCGAAATCGGGTAGTCGCGATGGGAATAGGTAAAGAACACCTGGCGGTTGTGCCAGAAGGCGTAGATGACGTTTTTTCCCTTCTCCTCGAACTGGCGGACGTGCTCGCGGCCGAGCCACGTGAGGCGGGAGGTGGCGCCGACGAAAGTGAGATACCAGTACGCCAGGTGCGGCGCGGCACGGCGAAGAAAGGGCTCTTGGGCCAAGCTACCGGGCGCGGCTTTTCGTGCGCGCGACCCAGCTTAGGCCGAATGCGCAGGAGGCCGTGGGGCGAAGCCCCGCATCGGCCGTCGCCACGTTGATCTTATGCGCCTCCAGCCGCCCGACTATGGATTGGAGGGCGGCCGCGTCCGTCGCGTACTGCAGCGGGCTAAGCTCGCACTGCTCTGCCTTCGCTTCCTCCTCCAGGAGGGACGTGACGAAACGGGCCGCTTCATCCAGCGCGGTCTGCGCCATGATGCCGAGAACGGGCCTCAGCGACTCGTTGCCGGCGCAGCGCTCCTCGATGAAGGCGTCCGCATCCGCGCCGAGAGTCGCGACCGCGAGGCTGTAGGCGAGGCCGGGAAGCGGGGAGACCTTCGGAGCCGCCGCGGCCTCGGCCGGTCCCTTCGCGCCATCGGGAGAGAAGGAATCGTAAACGACGGAGGGCTTCGCTTTCTTCGAGAAATCCTCCGCGAGCTTCGTCAGCGAGGGCTCGTCGCCCAGGCCGATCGCGCCGAGATCGAGCTTCACTTTCTTGGCGCGCCGCTGGACTTCCTTGACGCGGAGGTTCAGCTTGAAGCCCTTGATCTTTCTCATGGAGCCTCCGTCAGCGTTTTTTCTTCCCCTGCTGCTGCGCCTGCTGCGGCTTGGGCGCCTGAGCCGGCAAGGAGACGCGGCTGCCCTTCATGCGGCGGTCCCATTCGTAGACAAGGGGCGCGGCGACGGCGATCGAGGAGTAGCTGCCGAGGATGTTGCCGACCACCAGCGCCAGCCCGAAGTTCTTCAGCAGCTCTCCGCCCATCAGCCACAAGACGATGCAGATGATCTGCACGAGGAGAACCGTGATAACCGTCCGCGAGAGGGTGTCGTTCAAGGAGACGTTGATGATCTTGTCGAGCGGCTCTTTGTACATGATGCGGTTCATCTCGCGCATGCGGTCGTAGATGACGATCGTATCCTCGATCGAGTAGCCGGCGACCGTGAGGAGGGCCGAGACGATGAGGAGATCCATCTCCTTGCCGGTGAGGGAGATCATCGCGGCCGTGCCGATGACGTCGTGGGCGAGCGCGATGAGCCCCGCCAGGCCCCACAGGGGGTTGGAGAACCGGAAGCCGACGTATACGATGATTCCGAGGAGGCTCAGCGTGATGGCCCACAGCGTCTGGGACTTCAGATGCTGACCGATGACCGGACCGATGAACTCCTTACGTTCGATCACGGGCTTGTTTCCGGGAAAGCCCTCGTTGAGGGCCCCGACGAGTTCATTGGCCAGGTTCTGGACGCGCTCTTCGGTCCCTTTGTGCCGGATAATGAACGCGGAGCGCCCGGCGAGGTTGACGCTCTGAATCTCGGAGGAGAGTTCCCTCTTGGTGAGAGAGGCGCGGACGTCCTCCATCGACACCGGCTTCTCGAAGCTCACTTGAAGAAGCGCGCCGCCGGTGAACTCGATGCCGAAGTTGAAGCCCTTGACCATGATGATGGCCAAGCCTCCGAAGAGGATGATGAAGGAGACGGAGATCGGGAACCAGCGGAACCCGATGAAGTCGAAGTGAGTCTTCTTGAATAGTTCCATGTTAGATTGAGAGAGTCTCGATCGATCCGCCCGCCGCGTAGCTTTCGAAGACGAGTCGGGTGATGAACACCGCGGTCAGCATGCTGATCGCGATACCCAAGGTCAGCGTCACGGCGAAGCCCTTGATCGGGCCGGTCCCGAACTGGAAGAGGAAGACCGCCGAGATGATCTCCGCCAAGTGAGCGTCCAAGATGGCCGAGAAGGCCTTCTCGTAGCCGGACGAGATCGCGATGCGCACGGGTTTTCCGAGCCGCATCTCCTCGCGTATGCGCTCGAAGATCAGCACGTTCGCGTCGATGCCCATTGCGAGGGCGAGGATGACGCCGGCGATGCCGGGAAGGGTCATCGTCGAGTTCATGTACGCCATCGCGGCGAGCAGGAAGACCAGGTTGAGGAGCAGGGCTCCCACCGCGACCGCGCCCGAGAGCTTGTAATAGACGAGGATGAAGACGATCACGATGGCCAGGCCGACGAAGCTGGCCCGGACACCCTGGCGGATCGAGTCCTCGCCGAGGGTCGGTCCGACGACGCGCTCCTCGATGATGCGCACCGGCGCGGGCAGGGCGCCCGAGCGCAGCACGATCGCGAGCTTGCGCGCCTCCTCCAGCGTGAAGTTGCCCTCGATGATCCCGGAACCGCCCGGAATGCGCCCCTTGATGACCGGCGCCGAGAAGACGCGGCCGTCCAGCACGATCGCCATGTTCTTGTTCACGTTGGCGGCGGTCAGGGCCGAGAAGATCCGCCCGCCGTCTTGGTCGAATTTAAAGGAAACGTACGGAAGGCCGAATTGGCCGCCCGTCTCGACCCGCGCCGTCTGCAACGAGGCGCCCGTCAGCGGCGCGGAGGCGCTGACGATGTAGAAGGAGTCCTCGCGGCCGGGAAGCACCGCCGTGCCCGCGGGCACGAGCTTCTGCGCCTCCGGCCGGACGGTCAGGACCGAGTTCGGGTTGTTCGGGTCGCCGACGAACGGGTTTCCGAGCTCCGCGATCTTGCCCATGGCCTTTTGTCCCGCCTCCGAGCTGTCGACCATGCGGAACTCGAGGAGCGCGGTGCGGCCGACCAGGTCCTTCGCCTGCTCCGAGTTCGTGATGCCGGGGAGCTGGATGACGATCCAGCGCGCGCCCTGACGGGCGATCAAAGGCTCCGCCACGCCGAATTGGTCGACGCGGTTGCGGATGGTCTCGATGGCGCGGTTGATCGCGTCGGTGATGTCGGAATTCGGGGGGAGCTTCTCGACGTCTAGCTCCATCACGAGGTGAGTGCCGCCCTTGAGGTCGAGACCGAGATTGAGGAGGTTCTTCGGCCGGAGCCGGTTCGCCTCGAGTTTCGTCCGCTCCTTAGGGTCCATCTGGTACCAGTTGATGCTCGGGTAGAGCAGGTAGATGCTCCCGGCGATCAGGACGATCACGCTCGCCCACCACAGTTGGAACTTGGTCATGCGGTAGTATCCTTTTCTAGTATATTAGGCGCCGACGCCGCTCGCGGCCGGAGTCGAGGCTTCGGTGCCGCCCGTCACGCGGTTGCTGACCGCCGAGCGAGCCACGAGCACCTTCACGTTGTCGGCTATCTTCACTTCGAGGTCCGTCCCCTTGAATCCGACGATCACGCCGTACACCCCGCCGGAGGTGAGGATCTTGTCGCCTTTCTGCAGGTTTTCAAGCATTTTCTTATGCTCTTGCTGCTGCTTCTGCTGCGGCCTGATCAGGAAAAAATAGAAAATGACGAAAATGGCCGCGATGGGGACCAAGCTCATGATGGGGTTCGGATTCGGTTGCATGATTCTCCTTAGTGAATAGTGTCGAATTTTAGCATATTGCCGCAAAATGACCAATTAAATCGTTACCGGTTCCTTACTGGGGACGCCTATCCTGCCGGTAGGGCCTTTCCCTGGAGGACCTAATGACGATCGGAACGCGGGCTGGGTTGTTCGCGGGAGTCGCGGTTGTGTTCCTGGCGGGCTCGGGCTGGTCTCTCGGGGTCCATATCGCCGAGCAGCCGCCGACCGGCGGCATCGAAGACTACCTCAAGAATCTCCCTCCGAACCAACGGGAGCAGATCGAGAAGATTCTCAAGACGCTGACTCCGGATCAGCTCAAGGCGATGGAACAGACCCTCCGGGAGTCCGAGGAGAGCTTGAAGCGCCTCAAAGATTTGTGGGACAGCCTCACTCCCGCCGAGCGTCAACAGATGCTCAAGGACCTCCAGGCGATGCTGGCCGGCATCCAGGGCCAGATCGACGCCTTCCTTGCCCAGCTTCCGAAAGCGATACGCGACCAGCTCAAGGGATTCATCGACGGGCTGCTGCCGCAGCTGCCGAACCTGGTGAAGAGCTTTACGCCGCCGAAACTCTAGGCGTCGGGCTCACGCCGCTGATATTTCGAGAAGAAGTCCTTCTTCGCTTGATCGAAGCGTCCTTCGATGATGGCCCTGCGCATCGTCGAGGCGATGTCCATGAGAAAGTAGACGTTGTGGAAGGAAAGCAGCGTCATCGCGGAGATCTCTCCCGCGCGGCTCAGGTGCCCTAGGTACGCGCGGCTGTACGTCTTGCAGACGCGGCAGGCGCACTCGGGGTCGACGGGCCGGAAATCCTCGCGCGAGGCGGCGTTGAGGAGATTGAGCCGGCCTTCGCGCGTCATCGCCATGCCGTGACGCGCGACGCGGGTGGGGAAGACGCAGTCCATCATGTCGACCCCGTGCGAGACGGCGTCCCACAGGTCCTCCGGCGTGCCGACGCCCATGAGGTAGCGCGGCTTGTCCTCGGGCGCGACGCTCGACACGAGCGAAGCGATCTCCCAGGACTTCTCTTTCGGCTCGCCCACCGAGACGCCGCCGATGGAGATGCCGTCGTATTCGAGGGTCGCCAGATGCTCGACCGCGCGGCGGCGCAGGGCCGGGTACGTCCCGCCCTGGATGATGGGGAAGAACATGCCGCGCTTGCCTTCGCTGTCGGCGTGGCGGCGGATCGACGCGTGCGCGCGCTCCGTCCAGCGCATCGTGCGCTCGAGCGCGTCGGTCGCCTTCTGCTCGTCGAAGGGGTACTTCAGGCACTCGTCCAGGGACGTCCAAATGTCCGAGCCGAGCCTTCGTTGGATGCCGATGACGCTCTCGGGCGTGAGGAGGTGCTTGCTGCCGTCGAGATGCGACCGGAAGGTCACGCCCTCCTCCGTGATCTCGCGCAGTTTGGCCAGGCTCATGACCTGGAACCCGCCCGAGTCCGTCAGGATGGCGCCGTCGTAGTTCATGAATCCGTGGAGGCCGCCCGCCTTCTCGATCACCGGAGTACCCGGGCGCAGGTAAAGATGGTAGGCATTGGCGAGAATGATGCGCGCGCCGAGCTCGCGCAGGTCCTCCTGCGTCATGGCCTTGACCGATCCTTGGGTCGCGACCGACATGAACACAGGCGTCTCCACGTCGCCCCGCGGCGTGCGAAGCACGCCCGCCCGCGCCTGCGATGAGCCATCCTTGGCGACGACGGAGAAGGTCTTGAGCGACTCGGAGGAAGGCATCTCGAGGGGAGGCATCGCGGCTAGGCCAGGTTCTCCTTGAAGAAAGCGAGCGTCTTCGCCCACGCCTTGTCCGCGTGCTCCTTGGAGTACACCTCGGGCCGGGAGTCGTTGAAGAAGGCGTGGTCGGCCGGGTAGGTGTTGAAGTCGGTGCGGACTCCCTTGGCCTTGAGCTCCTCCTCGAGACGCCGGACGACGTCGGGGCCGACGGATTTGTCTCGCGCGCCGAAGAAACCGAGCACGGGGCAGCGGATGGCGGAGTAGTCCGGGCGCACGTTCGGATGGACGCCGTAGAAGTTGACGCACGCGCCGATCTCGCGGTTCTTGGACGCCGCGTACATCGCGAGCTGTCCGCCCATGCAGAAGCCGACGACGCCGACCTTCTTGCCCGAGATTTGAGGGTGAGACAGGAGCCGCTTCGCCGCACCCCCCACGTCGCGCGCCGCCTGATCGATGTTGAGGGCCATGAACAAGCGCCCCGCCTCGTCGGGCGATTGGGTCGACTTTCCGTGATAGAGGTCCGGGGCCACCGCGACGAAGCCTTCAGCGGCGAATCGATCGCAGAGCTGCTGGATGTGGGGGACGAGACCCCACCATTCCTGCAGGACGATGATGCCGTGGCCCTTGCCGGTTTTGGGCGCAGCCTCGTAGCCCGTCGTCGTCTCGCCCTCGCTCGCGAAGGTGATGCTTGAGCCCATGCGGCCTCCTTTAGGTATAGACCTTGACGATCTTGCTTGGCGACGTCGCGCCTTTGACGATGTGGAGCTTTCGAGCGTCCGTCCCCAGCGCGGCGGCCAACTGGGCGAGCGCCGCCGCGTTGGCGCGTCCGTTCTCCGCCGGCGCCTTCACCCAGACCTCGAACGCGTCGTCCGCCTTGCGCTCCAGGGCCGTCTTTCGCGAGTCCGGGTGCACCTTGAGCTTGATGAGCATTCGAGGGTGGCATTATACGAAGTTTGCCGCAGACGGTTCCCGTCATGGCGGAAACGGCGTTGCCGCGCGCGATTTGCGCATGGAACGGCTGCTTCTCAGTCGCAAGGGCATCCCGATTAGGCCCATTACCAGGGTGCGACATGGGACCTAGTTCCCATTCGCCGCGGCTGCCGGCGCGCTATAGTTGGGTCATGATAAAGAGACTGCTCGCTTCGATGATCGCCGCGCTGACGTTCTCCACCGCGCCGGCGTTTGCGGAATACAGCTGCGGTTGGACGAGGAATATTCCCGCCGAGGAGATCGGCGTCCTGAAGGAAGCCCTCGCGGGCAGCGACGCGTCCGCGGCAGCGGCGGTCCTGAAGATCGGACGCTACAACTACTTCTCGTGGGCGGTGTGCGAGGGGGACGCCAACATGTTCGTTTTCCTCGTCAACAGCATTCCGGCAGAGGGCGCCAGCTCCGCGCGCTACAACCTCGCCCGGTCGCTTCAAGAGATCATCGTCTACCGGCCGCGGAACTTCCTCTCGCCGCAGCAGCTCTTCGATCGGGGGCTGCCGATCGAGGTGCCGGTCGCGCACCTCGGCGTCGGAATGGTCGACGAAACGCCGATCCTGGCGGCCGTGACGCACATGCGGGCGGACGTCGAGCTCGTGAAGTACCTGATCGGCAAGGGCGCCAACATCTTCGCGACGAACCGGGAGCGCGAGACGGCCCTCCATAAGGCGATGCATTACATCGACCCCTACTTCATCTACAGTGCCGACGGAGCCAAGCCGTATTTCGAGATCGCCGACGCGCTGCTCGAGGCCGCGGGGCCGCGCAAGGCGGAGCTTCTCCACTTCTCGGACCGGTACGGGCGCACGCCGCTCTCGACGCTCACGTCGTGGGCTCCGCGCGACGACCGCAGCCCGGGCTATGACGCGTACTACGCGAAGGGCGTCGAGGCCACTGCGCAGGGCGAGGCGATCGAGACGCTGCTCAAGGCCGGCGCGGACATCAACTTCCGGGGCGTCGACGAGAAGGGGCAGATCCGGCATTCCGCGGTGCACCGCGCGGTGCTCGAGGGCAACCCCGCGCTCGTCGAGTACCTGATCGAGCGCGGCGCCAATCCTGCGGGCTGGGAGCCTCTCATCCGTCCTGACTGGGAATCCTGGTTCGACGCGTCGTCCTCCTCCGGCCGGAAGCAGCTCGAGCGCGGGCGCCGCATGATCGAGATCTTGAAGGGCGCCTCTTCACGCGGCTGAGGCCCCGCTCTTAAAAGCGAACGTCCCGGACCGGTCGCCCGGTCCGGGACGCTTGTTGCCGAGATCGTCTAGCGGGCGAACTGGAATTCGCAGGAATGGCCGCCGGACCCCTGCCTGTCTTGGGAGCAGGTGATCTTGTTGCCGTACTTGTCCGAAAGCCCGGCGACGTTCGGATGGGTCTTCGGCAGCGCTTCAAAGAGGACGGCGGCCGCCGAGTTGCGATCCGACGACGTCACCTCCGGGCCTTCTAGGGCGAACTCCGCGCCGAACCTTTCACGCAGATCCTGAGGCAGGTCATAGTTCGCGAACACCCGATTGGCGCCGTCGTTGATCTCGACCGCGCGCATGCGCAGCGAGAAGGTCAAGCGTACGGTTTCGCCGTGCGACGCGGCCAGGTCGCTGAGGACCATGGTGCTGCAGACGCCGCGGGGGCAGCGCCGGTCGTGCGTCGTCTGGTTCTTCGCGGCATAGGAGAACAGCGCCTCGTAGAGCTTGTAGGAAAGCGCCTCTCGGTCCGTGCTCTTTGGGAAGCTCTTGCCGAAGGAGGGCCTCGATCCCCCGGGGCCTCCGTTCGGGCACGAGATCACCGGACACGACACGATGCAGCCGTGCCGGTCCAGCGGCGCCGGGGTATGCGTGCAGCCGAGCGGCGTCCCGGGACACGGAGGCAGCGGGGGGCAGCGGTGCGGCATTTGAACGAGAGTCATGCCCGGAGCATCGAGCTCCGGAAGGACGGTCAGGTGTTCTGCTGCGACGGACGACGACGGAGCCAGCGCGACGGCAAGCGCCAGCGCCGGCAACGACTTGAGAATGTTTCGGGTCATGAATCCCTCCATAGGATTGCGCCTGCGGCATTCTAGGATCGATGCGGCTTATGGGACTTGGGCCGCCCGGGCATCTTGGAGCGGGAATTGGGCCTAGGCGAGGGCGGGCACTTAGGGCGCGGCTGTCAGACGATCAGCATCGCGTCGCCGAAGGAATAGAGGCGATAGCCCTTCGCGACCGCGGCCTCATACGCCGTCCACAGCCGCTCCCGGCCCGCGAAGGCGCTCGCGAGCACCAGCGGCGTCGAGCGCGGCTGGTGGAAGTTGGTGATCAAGGCGTCGGCGTACTTGAACTCGTGGCCCGGGCGGATGAAGATGTCCGTCCACGCTTCGCGCTTTCCGTTCAGGGCGAAGCTCTCGAGGGTGCGCGTCGCGGTCGTCCCGACGGGGATGACGCGCCCCCCGCGTTCGCGGCATTGCGAGAGGGCCTTCGCCGTTTCCTTGGGGATCTGATACCACTCGCTTTTCATGCGGTGCTCGCGCACGTCCGCGGCCGTGATCGGCTGGAACGTCCCGTGCCCGACGTGAAGCGTCACCTCGTGGACCGCGACGCCGCGCGCGCGGATCTCGGCCAGGAGGGCTTGCGTGAAATGAAGGCCCGCGGTGGGCGCCGCGACCGAGCCTTCTTCCTTGGCGTAGACCGTCTGATAGCGCGCCTTGTCCTGAGGCTGACGGTCGGCCTCGGGCGCGGGCGCCGCTCCGGTCTCGGCCGCCGCGCGCTTGCGCTTCTTAAGGATATAGGGCGGCAGCGGCGGGAGCCCGACACGCTCCATGAGCCCGCGCACGTCGGTCGTCGAGAACCGGACGATCCAGCCCTCGTCGGCGCACGGTTTCTCGGCGACGGCCTCCGCGCCGTCCCACAAGACGCGCGTGCCGGCCTTGAGGTCCGAGGAAAGCGCGGTCCACGCGCCGGGCTCGACCTCTCGAAGGAGCAGCAGGTCCGCCTTGCCGCCCGTCGGCTTGCGTCCGACGAGGCGGGCGGGCAGGACCTTGGTGCGATTGAGGACGAGGCAGTCTCCGGCGATCAAATGAGAGGGAACGTCGCGAAAGGTTTCGTGGCTGAGGGCGCCCGTCGCGCGGTTCAAGACGAGCAGGCGCGAGGCGTCGCGCGGCTCGGCAGGGGACGTCGCGACGAGCGCCTCCGAATACGGGAAATCGTAAGCCTCGGCGTCGAAGCGGCCCCCCTGCTCGCGGATCTCAATCATGGTACGGGGAGAGCTCCGCTTGGGGGAAATAGTGGACGAGGATCTTCCGGTAGTCCTTGTCCTGCTTCGCCATGAAGTGGGCGCCCCACTGGCAGAGGCCCACGCCGTGGCCGAAGCCCCGGCCGAGGAACGTGTAGCCTTTTTTCTTGCGGGCGATCTGGAGGACCTTCGTGCTCTTCAAGTCCGTGTTTCCCAGCCAGTTCCGGAAATCCTTCGCGTTGACGTCGAAGGAGACGTCGTCGGCCGCCACGCGGAAGGTGCTGACGAAGCCCGCCGAGTCCTTCTCGCGGATGCGGACGTTCTTCAGCTTGGCGATGGCGTGGCCGTGCCTTTGCAGCGCCGCGAGGATGTCGTCGTCGGAGAAATAGGCGCTCCATTGATATTGGGGGGAGGCGCGGCAGTACTTGTCCGAGACGCCGCGCAGCGGCTTCGGGGCGTGGCCTCCGCCCCAGACCGAGCCGTAGTCGCCCGTGTGGCCGCCGCAGCAGGAGTGGAAGAAGGCGTGGAGCGTCTCGCCCCGCCAGGTGAGGACCTGCCCGCGCGTCGCGTCCACCGCTTGGACGATGCGCGGCGTCTCCTTGTCGACGCCGGCGTAGACTTGGCTTCGCGAGTCGCTCGTCAGGTCGAACCCGTCGGACTGGAACTTGCCCATGTTCTGGAGCGCGAAGGTGCGCGCGACGACCGCTTGGGCTTTCAACGCCTCGAGCGGCCAATCGCTGCTCATCTCGGCGGGGATGACGCCGTACAGGTACTCTTCCATCCCGAGCTCGTTGATCACGGCGAACGTCGCGTCGCCGTTGGGCCGCACGAGCAGCGTGCCGCGGTAGCGCTTCTGCCCGACGGTCATGGTGCCGTCCGCGCGCTTGGGCGAAAGGCGCGCCGGGCCCTGGAGCTCGAAGGGGCCGAAAAGGTAGCGCGAGCGGTCGCCCGGCTGGACGACGAAGCCCTTGCCGCTCTCGATCGACTGGCTCTGCCCGGTCTTCTGATCGGTGAGCGTGTAGGTTCCGTTCGGATGGAGCGTCAGATGCTCTCCGCGCGTGACGATGCCGATTTGGATCAGGGACTTGGTCAGGCGCGCCGGCGCGGGCGAAGCGCCGGAAGCCTCCGGCGGGCGGGACGCGGGGACGGTCGCGGCCTGCCTCGCGCGGCGGGCGCAGCCCGCCGCGATCAGCCCCGCCGCGAGCAGCGCCGCGCGGCGCCGCGGGCTAAGAGAAGAGATCACCCTCTTTTTTGGGCGGCTTGAGCCCGAGGTGCGCGAACGCCTTGGGAGTCGCGACCCTGCCGCGCGAGGTCCGGTTCAGGAACCCGGCTTGGATCAGGAAGGGCTCGTAGACGTCGACCAAGGTGTCGATCTCCTCGGAGACGGCCACCGCGAGCGAGTCGATGCCGACCGGGCCGCCGTTGAACTTCTCGGTCAAGGTGAGAAGGAGGCGGCGGTCCATCGCGTCCAAGCCCTCTGGGTCGACCTCGAGGGCGTCCAGCGCCTTCTTGGCGAGGGCCTTCGTGATGACGCCGTCGCCCTGCACCTGCGCGAAGTCGCGCACGCGCCGCAGGAGGCGATTGGCGATGCGCGGCGTGCCGCGCGAGCGGCGCGCGATCTCCATCGTGCCCTCGGGTTCCGAGTCGATCTCGAGGATCTTGGCCGAGCGCTTGACGATCTGATCGAGCTCGTTGGTCTCGTAGAAGCCGAGGTTGCCGACGATGCCGAACCGGTCGCGCAGCGGGCTCGTGAGGAGGCCGGCGCGCGTCGTGGCGCCGACCAAGGTGAAGCGCTTGATCGCGAGCTTCATCGCGGTCGCGCCGGGGCCCTTGCCCGTCGAGATGTAGAGAGCGAAGTCCTCCATCACCGGATAGAGGGACTCCTCGACGAGAGCGTTCATGCGGTGGATCTCGTCGATAAAGAATACGTCGCCCTCTTCGAGGTCGGTCAAGATGGCGGCCAAGTCTCCGACGCGCTCGAGCACGGGGCCGGCGGTCGTGCGCAGGTTGACGCCCATCTCGCGCGCAAGGATCGAGGCGAGCGTCGTCTTGCCGAGGCCCGGCGGCGAGTAGAAAAGGGCGTGGTCGAGCGGCTCCTTCCTCTTGCGGGCGGCCTCGATGAAGACCTTGAGGTTGTCCTTGAGCTTTTGCTGTCCGATGAACTCATCTAGAGAGCGCGGGCGCAGCGTCTTGTCGAAGACCTCGTCTTCCGGGAGTCCGCCTCGTGTCAGCGTCGGCGCGTTGTCATCCATAGGTTATAGTCGCTTGAGGGCCAGGCGGATCATCTCTTCGACGGATGCGTCCTTCCCGTTCAGCTCGGAGGTGATCGTCTGCAGCGTCTGGCGCGACTCGGCCGGCTTGTAGCCCAGGCTGATCAAGGCGTCCAGCGCCTGCTGGAGAGAGCGCGCCTTGCCGCCGGCGAACTGCGCGTGCGACGCGTGCGCGCGGCCGACGCCGTTCGACGACGCGCCCGCGGCCGCGAGCTTGTCCTTCAAGGCGGAGATGAGCTTGTCGGCGGTCTTGCTCGTGAAGCCGAAGACGCCGCTCAGCATCCGCGCGTCGCCGTCCATGATCGCGCGGCGAAAATCGGGGAGCGATTTGCCGGCCTTGTCCAAATACTCGATCGCTTTCTTTGCGCCGGTCGCCGGGACCTCGCGGAGCAGCAGGAAGAGTTCCTTCTCCTCGCGGTGGAGGAAGCCGTAGAGCGTCGTGCCGCCGCCGTACATCGCGATCGACTCGGAGATGAAGAGCTCGAGCGGCGTGCCCGGCTCGCCCGCGCGCAGAAGCGCGCCCGTCGAGACGTGGACCTCGTAGCCGACGCCTCCGGCCTCGAGAATGAGCGCCTCCTCTCCCTTTTCGAGCAGCGTGCCCTTCAAGTAGGCGATCATCGCTTGCCTCCAATGCGCTCGAGGACGCGCACGCCGGCGCCGCGGGCGGCGCGGAGATGGCACAGGGCGATGGCGGCCGCGTCCGCGACGTCGTCGGGATGCAGGGGCGCCTCGAGGCTGAGCGCGCGCTGGACCATCTTCTGCATCTGCGGCTTGAGCGCGGCGCCGCTGCCGGTCATCCCCGTCTTCACGTGGCGCGGGTTGTATTCGGTCACGGGGACCTGGGACTGGGACGCCGCGAGCAGGATCACCCCGCGCGCCTGCAGCGTGGCGCGCACGGTGTGGGCGGCCTTCATGAAGAACATCTCCTCGATCGCGATCGCCTGCGGCTTGTGCTGGACGCAGACCTCGGTGATCTGCGCGTGGATTTCGTGCAGGCGCTTGGGCAGCGGCGTCGAGGGGGCCGTCTTGACCAGGCCGCTCGCGACGAGCTTCGGCGTGCCTTTCGACGGGCACGGCTCGACCACGGCCCAGCCGGTGTCGGCCATCCCGGGGTCGATGCCTAGAACCCTCACGAAGCACCTCTAGGTGCGGGGGGCGCGGTTCGGGGTTCGGCGGTCGGAACGCCGACGTCCACGGGTTGCGGCGTTTCACTGGGGGCTGTCCGATCCCCTATCCCCGATCCCCGACCTCCGTACCGACGCATTATTTCTCGAGTTGGGCCAGCACCTGGTCGGGGATATCGAAATTGGCGTAGACGTCCTTGATGTCTTCGTGGGCTTCAAGAGCGTCGATGAGCTTGAGCACCTTCTCGGCGTCGGGACCGTCGACCTTCACTTGGGTGGTCGGTATCCGGGTCAGCTCGGCCGTCTCGGTCGCGACCTTTTTCTCCGCGAGCGCCGTCTTCACCTTCTCGAAGTCGGCCGGTTCGGTGATGATCTCGTAGACGTCCTTCGACTCGGACTTGAAGTCCTCGGCGCCGTTGTCGAGCGCGAGAGACATGAGCGAGTCCTCGTCGGATGCCGACTTCTTCACCGTGATGTAGCCCTTCTGCGGGAAAAGGAAGGAGACGCTGCCGGGGCTGCCCATCTTGCCGCCGTTGTTCTCGAACACCTTGCGGACCTCGTTCGACGTGCGGTTGCGACTGTCCGTCGTCGATTCGCAGTAGATTGCGACGCCTGCGGGGCCGTAGCCCTCCCAGGTCAGTTCCTCGTAGGTCACGCCGGGAATCTCTCCCGTGCCTTTCTGGATCGCGCGCTTGACGTTTTCGGCCGGCATGTTGGCGGCCTTCGCGTCCTCGATCGACTTGCGCAGGCGCGGGTTGCCGCCGGGGTCTCCGCCGCCCATGCGCGCGGCGATCGTGATCTCGCGCACGATGCGGGTCCATACCTTGCCGCGCTTGGAGTCGAGCAGCGCCTTCTTATGCTTGATTCCGGCCCAATGCGAATGTCCGCCCACGGTGGTCCTCCGTCCTAAATGTGGACGTTATTGTAGCAAACAAGGCGGCGAGAAAGCGCGGAGGGCTACTTGAGGTCCATCACGCGGCCCAGAAGCGCCCGGCATGTCGACTTGGTTGATGATGATTTCGAAGCCGTCCGGCTTGCAGGAGGAGTCCGCATGTCCTCGAACAGCCGCAGACTAGCTTCCCCATCGGCGCGAAGGGGACGGCGCGTCCAAAAGACAAGATCGGCGAACTGCAGCGCGAAGGGCAGGAACGGCGAGCCGGGGTCTACGTCCAGGAAGAGGTCGTAATGTGTCAACAAGTCCTTAAGTACGCGCCGAAGCGCGATCAGTAGTGCTCGACCTGTCGGGATAGTTCCGTTGAGGCCGACCGAGCGTCCGCGGGAGCCTGGCGCTCCGATGCGTGCGCGTGCCTCGCGCGCCAACGACGCGGGAATTGCTAGAATGCCTCCATGATTGGCCTGCTCACGATATTCGCAGCTTCCGCCCTCGCCGCCGGCGACGCGTCGTTGGCCGACTCCAACGCCTGGCTCAAGGAGAAGATTTCCGTCGTGACGTTCCACGACGAGAAGGACTGGACTTGGAAGTTCGACTCCGTGAACCCGCAGCCGTGCACCCTTTCCTACGTTTCGGTCCGCACGCGCCCGAGCGAGAAGGGGACGAGACGCATTCAGGTCACGAGTACCGTGAAGTACAGCGACATCGATCCGAATAAGATCCATCCGGTGCCGTGGAAAAATCGCGGCGTCGACTTGATCACGGTCCACCTCAGGACGGGACGCGACCAGATACTCGAACAGGTTCAATTGACGGAAAAGACCGAGCCGGACGCCCATAAGGACTTTATCATCATCCAGTTCCTCGACCCCGACGTCGCCAAGCGCGCGGCGAAGGCCTTCGTGCGCGCGATCGAGCTCTGCAAGTCCGAGAAGAAGGCAGAGCCGTTTTAAAGTGTTGTAAAATGCGTCTCTCGCCTCGATAGCTCAACGGATAGAGCAACCGCCTTCGGAGCGGTTGATGGGGGTTCGATTCCCTCTCGGGGCACCAGATTTCTGCGGTACGATTCCAAGGCGCGGCGCGGGCGTCGAGAGGCCGCCCTATTTTCCGCTGGACTGAAGGGCCTAGGTTCTGCTTGAATCCCTTCCGAAGCATTGCCGGTCGGGAGGGCACCGATGCGAGCGATCCTTTGGGTGTTGTTGGCGGCGGCGGCTTGTCCGATGCGCGCGGACGCAAAAGTAATTTACGGCGAGGACAACCGCATCGACTTGCCGGACGTGGCCGATCCCCGGCTGCGCGAGCTCGCGGCGTCGACCGTCGCGCTGTTCTCGTCGAGCTCCGTCGTGATCGCGGGGACCGTGGCCAAGCTCGACACCGCCGTCTACGGCGAGCACTACAAGCTCTGCCCCAGCGAGCGCTTTTTCCATCAGCCGACCGGCTCCGACTGCTCCGGCGCGCTAGTCGGCCCCGATCTCGTCATGACCGCCGGGCATTGCGTCCCGACGCAGAAGGACTGCGACGAGTCCAAGTTCGTCTTCGGATTCGCGGCCGGTGCGGACGGAAAAGTCCCGACCACGATCCCGGCCGGAGACGTCTACGGCTGCGCGAAGCTGATCGAAGCGGTCGACACCGACAACGCGGCGGACTGGGCGCTGGTGCGGCTCGATCGTCCCGTCGTCGGGCGTCGCCCGCTCGCGGTCGACCGCGGCGCCGGCGTCGTCAAGGACGATCCCCTGTACGTGATCGGCTACCCGTCCGGGCTTCCGGTGAAGGTGACCGTGGGCGCCCGGGTGCGCGACGCTTCCCCCGCGACTCATTTCAGTTCGAACACGGACACGTTCTTCGGCAATTCCGGCAGCCCCGTGTTCCACGGCCGGACGGACCTCGTCGTGGGCATCGTGGCGCGCGGAGACGCGGACGATTTCATGATGGGAAAGGGCTGCAACAATGCCATCGTCTGCACGGAGGAGGGCTGCGGGCAAGAGGTAGCCACGAAAATTTCGGCGGTGCGCCTCCCCGAGGCCGGCGCGCCCAGCCCGAAGATCGGCGCGCCGTCGCTGCCGTGGCCGACGCTCGAGCGCTACGCCAAGAGTCTGTCGATCCAATGATCGGGCGAACTCTGGGCCTCGGCAGCGCGATCGCGTTCGCGCTTGTCGTTCAGGTCTCGCGGGCGTCTTTCGCGGGCGAAGGAGGAAAGTCCTTGCAAACCGTGAGTCAGATCGCCGTGTTTCGCCGAGAGGCGCTGGAGGCCTTCGCGTCCGCCCCGGACGTGAAAAGCCTTTTGAGGTCCAAGACGGATCAAGGATTCACGCGGATCGGGACGGCCGATGCCGCCCTGATCATGCTCGGGCATGGAGACGAAGGCTTGAGCCCAATCTTCCTCGTCTCGCAGGCGCTCGAGAAGGGCGACAAGCCCTACGATCGCATGACTTACTGTGTGGAGGCGGTGGCGCTACGGACCTTGCGCGACGCTTCGAAAGGAGGCGCCGGGCAGGGACCTTGGGAATGGGTCGTCAAACCGGTCGACGCCGGGCGGCTTTGGGCCGCCGTTCGGCCGCTGGCATTCAAGTAGGGTCTCCGCCGCCGAGGCGCAGCCGAAATCAGGCGAAAATTCCAGCATTTCCGGGACATCGGTGCCCCCCTTTACATTTCCGTAATCCCCCTGTAATCTTCTTTAAACACCGGCCGCCTATATAGAAAGAAGTGCAAACGGCTCTCGCGATTTTACTCCTCGCTGCACGACCGTTCGCCGCGCTCGCCGCGGATGCTCCCTCCGAACTGGGCGTTAGGGCGCTGTCCATTCTGAAGGCGTCGATGGAGAGCCCCGATCCGGAACTCCGCATCATGACTTCCCAGCAATGGGGCGAGCTCGCCAATCCGGGCGCGATCCCCACGCTCAAGACGGCCCTTGTCGACACGAACCGCTACGTCCGCATCGCGGCGGCCGAGAGTCTTCAGCGCCTGGGCGATTCCTCCTGGCAGACCACGCTCGAGGCGATCGTCGCCGAGCGCGGGCCGGAGCTCAAGCCCGGAAAGCGGCCGGGGCCGGCGGAGGAACTCAAGTCGATCGCCCGCAGCAAGCTCCGGGTCGCCGCGATCCGCGTCTACGCCCTGGCGAAGACGCCCGAGGCGGAGGCGAAGCTGCGCGAGCTGCGCGACGATCCGGACGCCGCGGTGCGCGACGCGGCGCGCGTCGGCCTCGCGCGCCTCGGGTCGCAGGAGGACTTCGACAAGTTCGCCGGCGCGCTCGACTCTCAGGACCCGGCGGAGCGCCTGACGGCCGTGCGCCGCCTGGGCGACATCGGTTCCAACATCGTTTCGCAAGCCCTGCAGAAGACCGCGAAGGACCCCGACGCCCAAGTGCGCGCCGCGACGATGTCCGCGATGGGGGCGACGGACGACCCGACCGTCATTCCGTACCTCTCCCAGGGCATCGACGACAAGGACCCCTTCGTGCGCTCCAACGCGGTCGAGGCGCTGAGCCGCTTGGCGCTCCCGCAGTCCAAGACGCACCTCAAGCTCGCCTACGAGAAGGCGCCGACCGCGATCCAGAAGCTCCTCGCCGAGCGCGGCTTGGCCAAGATGGGGGAGAAGGTGGAGCTCGCGCTCGCCGGGCGAAGCGTCGCGCAGAAGGACTTGGACACCCGCCTCATCGCCGTCGAAGTGCTCGAGGCGGCGGAGAGCGCGGAGGCGATGGACATCCTCCAGCTCGTGCTCGATGACTCGAACTCGCGCGTGAAGGCGCGCGCGGCCGCGGCGATCCTCAAGCGCCTCAAGCGCGCGCCGCCGCCGGCTCCGGCCAAGGGAGGAAAGAAGTGACCGCTCGATTCCTCGCGGCTCTGCTTGCCGCCGCAATGCTGGCCGCTCCCGCCTCCGCGGTCATGCGCGACCGCCGCCAGAACGCGAACGAGGATTCCCGCCGCTACGGGCTCGACAAGCCGCAGCCCGGCTGGAAGCGGCCGAACATGTCGGGCGCTCGCGCCCTGTCGCGGCTGCGCGCGATGAGCACCGCCGGCGTGCGCGCGCGGTTCTCCCCGCAGGGGAGCGTGACGAGCCTATCTGGGCGTCTCAGCGAGCCGACCCCGGGCGGGCCCGAGGCGGCGGCGCGGACGTACCTCGCGCAGAACCGCGATCTTCATGGGATCGATCCGGCCTCCCTCGCCCTCGACATCGCACGGACGGCCGGAGGCGTGGCGCACCTGCTCTTCCGTCAGAGGCACGACGGGATCGAGGTGGAGTTCGCTCGGGTGAAGATGCACGTGTCGGCGCTGGGAGAAGTCCTGGGGATCCAGTCGGACTACGCGCCGGACCTGCCGGCCGCGTCGTCGCCCGCGATCGGCGTGGCGCAGGCCGCGCAGGCGGTCGAGGCGAGCCTCGGGCGCTCGCCCGGACAGTCCGGAACTCTGGTCTACCTTCCCGTGTACAAGACCGGCGAGGTGCGCCTCGCGTGGCGCTTTCGCGTGTCCCAGCAACGCTCGATCTGGATGTACTACGTGGACGCGCTGACGGGGGAGATCCTATTCCGCTACAACGACATGCGCTACGTCTGCCAGACGTCCGGCAACGTGATCGGAAAGGTCTATGATCTCGACACGAGCGCCGCGCTCGTCGACAGGGCGATCCCCAACCAATACGTCTACACCTACAACGCCGCGGGTCCCTCGGCCGCCGTGACCGACGCCGCGGGCGCGTACTGCAACTCGAACACCGCGGGAAAGATCTACGCGGGGCTTCAGGGGCCCTACGCCAACGTCAGCAACTACAACAGCTTCCCCGCGCATTTCGACAACGGCGGCGGCACGTGGTTCCCGTCCGGCACGAACGTCACCTCGCCCGACCCTTACCCGGCCGGCAGCCGCGTGCCGAACAGCATGGTGGCGGTCTCGACGATCAACAGCCCCACGCCGCCCGTCGCGGCGCCCTTCATCGGCGCCAAGATCGTCGCGGCCGTCCCGATCTTCCAAACGCTCGACGTCGGACTGCTCAACTCCGAGGGCGAGATCGCGCAGGACGATCAGCTTGTGGTGACGGACGGCAACGGCGTCCCGGTCGCGAGCTTCATCGGCCAGAAGAGCTCGCTGCGCGGCGGGATGGTGCTGGGCATCCAGCCGCAGATCGGCCTGCACCTGTTCGCCACGCCGATCGCGGGCGGCGGCCACGGCTACCAGGTCGTCAACTCGAGCTTCATGGCGCTGACGAACAATCCGACCACGCTCGGCGCGAGTTCGGACATCGCCTGGAACGCGACGCACACCTCCGACAACTCGGTCGACGAGATCAACATCTTCTACCACCTGAACAAGATGCACGACTTCCTCAACTCGGACGTCAACTCGGCCGGGAACGCGCCGATCGGGGTGCCGGTCGTCGCCATGGCGCACGCGGGAGCCAGCCTCGCCAACGCGTTCTACAACCCGGACTACGGCAACTTTTTCTTTGGAGACGCGGCCCAGTTCGCCCTGGACGCGACGGTGGTGCGGCACGAGTACATGCACTTCGTGGTGGACCGGATTTTCCCGGTGTTCAATTTCGGCCAGTTCGGCGCCGTCTCGGAGTCGGTGGCCGACTACTTCTCGGCGACCTCCCTCAATCACTCCGCGATCGGCGGCGGCGTGGCCGGCGCGTTCGGTTCGGAAGCCTCGCTGCGCAATCTCGCCTGCAATCATTCCGGCGGCTCTCCCGCCTGCAAGGTCTATCCGACCGACTGGGCCGGGGAGATCCACGACGACAGCCTCCCGCTCAGCCAATCGCTGTGGGATCTGCGCACGAGCGTCGGCGCGGCCTGCACGGACGAGCTCGTCTTCCAATCGTTGTTCTATTTCCCGTACAGCTTCGAGGAGTTCCTCGACGCGATGCTGCAGGTCAACGCGCGTGCGCCCGGTGTCACGCCGCAATGCGTCGGCTCGAACGCGACGCGGGCGACCAGCATCGCCTCCGCCTTCAGCGGCCACGGCATCAGCACGACGACCGCCGGCGGCGACGCCTTCGAGCCCAACGACGGCCCGCAGACCGCGACGAGCATCAGCACATTTCCGACGGTGTCCGCGACGATCTTCCCGACCGGGGACATGGACTACTACGTCTTCGGCGCGGCGGCCGGGCTCGTCCACACGCGCCTCGAGTTGCCGAACCAAGGCGTCGGCGCCAATTTCGCCTACGGCATGCAGCTCCTTGACCGCAACTACAGGCCCGTCGCGCAGGCGGCGCCGCTCATCGATGTGACGCACACGGCGGCCGGAGGCTGCCCCGGCGGCCTCTCCGACTGCCTCACCTCCTCCACCGACGTGGACCTCTATTACAATAACCCCTCGGCCGGCCAGTTCTATCTCGTCGTTTCCGGGGCCGCGACGGACGAAGGCTCCAACAGCGGCACGCGCTCGACGAAGCCGTACCGGCTGACGTTCGAGTACCCGTTCTACGGCGCCATCGGGGCGTCGATCGTCAGCGCCTCCTTCGACGGCGACGTGATCAGCTTCGCGGCGACGGTCAGCACCTTCGTGCGCATCCAGGATCTGACCTTCGACCACGCCCAGCTCCGCGACCAGGCCGGCTTCGCCCTGCCCGGCACCGAGACCAACACGCCGTCGCCCTACCTCGTCCTAGTCAGCTCGGTGAGTTCGGGGGGCCGCATCACCGGCACCGTTCGGCTCGCGTCGGGATTTGCGAGGCGATTTCCATCGGTCGGGACCGTCGCGCTCGAGGTCTTCGCGCGCTCGCGCCTGGAAACCGCGCAGTGCGAGCAGAGCGTGCATCCCGGCGCCGCCTGCCTCAGCCAGTCCCTCGGGGTGTCCGGGCAGTTCAATCTGACCGCCCACGAGTCCTCGCTCACGGCGTGGAACAACGTCTTCAACCCTCGGCAGGGACAGAAGACCACGTTCAAATACGAGGTCAAGAACTCGGGCCACGTGACGCTCAAGCTCTACACCCAGAGCGGTGCCTTCGTCGCGACGATACTCGACCAAGAGGTGACCGCGGGCAAGGGCGCGGTGGACTGGTACGGCACCAACGCCAACGGGAGGACGGTCGCCAGCGGCATCTATCTGCTCAACATGCAGGGCCCGGGGATCAGCGCCGTGCAGAAGGTGGTGGTGGTGAAATGAGGCCGCGCGCCGCCGTCGCCGCCGTCGCCGCGACGCTCTCTCTCTCGAACGCGGCGTTCGCGGACAATTCCGGCACCACGGCGGCGCCCGTCCTGCAGCTGCCGCTCGGCGCGCGGGCGCAAGGGATGGGCTCCGCCTTCACCGGCCTCGCCGACGACATCTCCACCTTGTACTACAACCCCGGCGGCCTCTCGACGCTCAACCACCGCGAGGCGACGTTCATGTACATGCGCGGGCTCGACGGCCAGTCGGTCGAGTACATCGCGGGCGGGACGCCGATCCCCTTCTACGCGGGCCTCCTCGGGCTCGGCTACGCGAGCGTCGGCGGGTCGCTCCTCTTCTCCCAGAACGGCGACATCCTGGTCAATCAAACGCGGCCCGACGGCTCCTTCCTGGACAGCAGGACGATCAGCGCGGGAAGCGACCTGGTCGCGTCGATGACCTATTCCGAGCGCGTGGCGCAGACGGACTTCGAGAATTCGCGCGCGACCACGCGCATGAACCACTTCGTCGGCGTGACAGCGAAGATCATCCGCTCGACTCTGGCGGAGCAGTACTCCGCGACCGCTTTCGCGGGGGACTTCGGCTACCTCGTCAAGCTGCCCGACCACGGCTGGACCTTCGGCCTCGCCGCGCTCAACGCCGGCTCGCGCATGACCTTCGTCACCGAGGGGGACCCCCTGCCTCTGACCTTGCGCGGCGGCGCGGCATACCAGATGAAGGACGCCATGGACAACACGGTCCGCCTCGTCGGCGACGGGGGCTATCTCTACTACGAGAGGAACTGGCTGGCCAACATCGGCGTCGAGTACCTGCTCATAAAGGACTATGCCGTCCGCTTCGGCTATCGGCTGCACGATGAGCTGGCCGGGTTCACTATGGGATTCGGCTACTCGTGGCAGAATTTCTACGTGGACTACTCGTGGGGCCTCTCGAGCGAGATCGAGGACACCCACCGGCTGAGCTTCTCCTATAAATTCGGCAAGGTCACCAATCCCGAGCGCGAAAAGCCTCGCCGGCCTTACATGCAGCGCTCGCCCGAGACCGAGGAATACCAGAATCTCGACGAGATGAAGCCGAAGGTCGAGAAAAAGAAGCGCCGAAGGATCGAGTCCGAGCGGGGAGCCCCGGGTTGGATCTACTGACGGCACCCCTGGCGCGGCGGGGACCTGGCTGTTACACTGGGAAGGCACACCTATGACGGCAGACGTCCTGATCCTAAACCGCAACTTCTTCGCGCTCGAGGTCACGACCTGGCAGCGCGCGATGTCCTTGCTCGTCCTGGACCGGGCGATCGTCGTCGACGACGAGTACCGGACCTACGAGTTCGCGGACTGGGTCGACCTATCGCAGAAGATCGCGGAGCACCCGGCGGGCTTCGTCCATACCCCGAACATCCGCATCGCGATCCCGGAAGTCATCGCGCTCAAGTTCTTCGAGAAGGTGCCCCGGCGGCAGGTGCCGTTCACGCGCCGGAACATCTACCAGCACTACGGCAACCGCTGCTGCTACTGCAACAAGCACTTTCCGCCGGCGGACCTGAACCTGGAGCACATCCTCCCGCGCTCGCGCGGCGGCGTCTCCGACTGGACCAACGTGGTCACGGCCTGCATCCGGTGCAACCTGAAAAAGGGGAACCGCACTCCCTCCGAGGCGCACATGAAGCTCGTCGTCCAGCCGTCGCGCCCCAAGTGGCGCACGGGGGCGGCGCTCCTGGTCCGTTCTCCCGTGCCGATCCGCCGCTCCTGGCAGCGGTTCATCGACAACGTCTACTGGGACGCTCAGCTCGAAGAGTAGGCCGCCTCGCCCTTTGATATAATCCCGGCGTGACGGCGCCGGATACCCGCACTCCCGAGGAAAAGGCCAAGTCCAAGCGCAAGCACGCCCAGGTGATGCTGGTCATCGGCTACATCACCGTGGCCTGCGGCGCGGCCGCCGCGTTCCTAGCGTGGTCTCGGGAGGGGCGGGTCCCGAAGGCCATGTCCTTCCTGCGCTCCGCCGGGGCGCCGGCCGCTTCCTTGGAACTTCCGTCAGGCCCGAGGTCAGCGAAGGATCGGGTGAGCTGGAGGCCTTGGGGCGAGGCGGCGTTCGACGAGGCGGAGCGTGCCGGCCGCTTGATCCTTCTCGACGTCTGCCCGCCATGGTCGCACGGCTGCCACGTCATGGACGAGACGACGTACGCGCGCCCGGAGGTCGTCGCCTGGATCGCGGAGAACGTCGTGCCGGTGCGCGCCGATCCGCAGGCGAGCGCCGAGATCGCTTACCGGTTCAAGGCCCCCGTTTGGCCGGTGACCGCCCTCCTGCTGCCTACGGGAGAGGAAATCTCGCGCGGCTCCCTGGTCGCTCCCTCCCAATTCCTAGGGTGGGCGAGGGCGGTCGCGGCCGCGTTCCGGCGCAACCCGTCTTCGCTCAAGGCCGCCGCCGAAGCGAGTCAACAGAAGATCGAAGCGGAGCGAGCCTCGCTTCTGGCCGCGACTGCGGTGGACAGGGGCGGCCTCGAGGACAGTGTGGCGCTGCTCGCCTCGCAATACGACTCGGCGCGCGGGGGCTTCGGCCGGGCCTGGAAGCTCCCGGTCTCGGCGGCGCACGACCTGCTGCTTCGTCTGCGCGAGGCGGAAGAGAAGCGCTGCCTGTGGCGCTCGCGCTGGAAGCAGGACGCACTTCCGATCGGAGTGATGTACGACGGGACGCTGCGCGCGTGGCGGGCATTGGAGGACCCCGTGGACGGCGGTTTTTTCCGGGCGTCCAACTCTCCGGATTGGCGCAGCCCTGAGTACGAAAAGACGCTTTTGGCGCAAGCGGCGGCGGTCCGGGACTTCGCCGCACACCGAGCTTTGACGAAGGACGAGGCGAGCGCGAGGGTGGCGGAGCGCGCGATCAGTTTCGCGGATCGCCGGCTGCGCGAGCGAGACGGCGTATACGCCTCCGGCCTCGACGCGGACCTCCGCACGCCGGAAAACGGTTGGCTCGCCGGAAAGAAGTATTACACCAAGACTCGGCAGGCGCGCCAGTCGCTCGGCGTTCCTCTGGCCGTCGGCGGACGTCCTACGGCCGCCAACGCGCAGTTCGCCGAGGCAATGATCGAAGCGGGCGTCAGGCTCTTGCGCCCCGCCCTCGTGCAGAAAGGCGTTTCGCTCCTCGAGAAGATCGAGGCCAATGCCCTATTGCCGGACGGCGCGGTCCTGCGGATGATCCCCGAGCCTGGCGCCAAGTCCGCAGGCGCTGCGGACGCAGGAGCCCTCGCGGACCAAGCCGCGTTCGCAAAGGCGGAGGTCGCCGCCTTCTCCGCGACGAAGAATCTCAAACGTCTTCATGGCGCGAAGGCGGCGCTCCGCTACGCGTTCGGACGGCTGCGGGAGCCCGGCGGCGCGCTTCTTGCGTACGCTCCGCACGCCTCGTCGCGGCGAGGGTGGTTCGTCCCGGTGGATCCGGACGGGACGGTGGACATGCTGTATCCGTTCACGGATGCCCTCGTGCGCAATAAGATGGGAGACGACGGCGCGGCGATCGACGCGCTGGACGCCTGGGCGGCCACCCATCGGTCCGCAATCGACCCCGTCCGCTTCGCCCGCACCTACGTCGTGCGCGCCGAGACTGTAGAGTGCGACTAGCCTTGAACCGAGTTCGGAAATAAGTGAAAATGCCCGACGTGAAATCGAGGCCTGTGCGCGCGTCGCGGACGGTGCTCTCCGATCTCATGTCTCCCCCGGACGCGAACATCCGCGGCACGGTGTTCGGCGGCAAGATCCTCGCGATGGTGGACAAGGCGGCCGCGGTCAGCGCCACGCGGCACGCCAAGGCGCCGTGCGTGACGATCGCCATGGAGCGCGTCGAGTTCCTCGTGCCGATCCAGGTGGGCGACTGGGTGCTGGTCGAGGCGCAGGTCAATTTCGTCGGACGCTCGTCCATGGAGATCGGCGTCGAAGTGTACGCCGAGAACCTGGAGCGGGGAGATCGGCGGCACACCAACTCCTGCCTCGTCACCATGGTCGCGCTGGATAAGAAGGGGCGGCCGGCGCCGGTGCCCGCCCTGACGCTCGAGACGCCGGATGAGAAGACCCGCCACGCGGCGGCGCTTCTCCGGCGCGAGGCGAGGCGCAAGCGATGAAGGCGCGCCGCCGCGGCGTTGCGGGGTCGTCTTTCGGCATGTACGTCCTCGCGCTCGCCGCGAACGTGATCTTCCTCAGCCGAGTCATCTCGGGCTGGCCGTTTCCGGAGATGCGGGCCGACTGGCATCGCGCGCCGAGGCGAGCCCCGTTCGTCGCTCTCGGCGACGGAGGACGGATGCTCCTGCGCGGGCAGGAGTCCGAGGAAGAGCAGCCCATCACGCGGGAAGCCAGGGTCGCTCTGCCGCCTTCGACCGGAGACATCTACAAGCTCGAGTACGCGTTCCGGAACTTCAATCAGGACAAGGTCACCCTCGTCGCCCACGAGCCGCGCGGGTTTGTCGAGGACTCGATGCGGGAGTTCGGGTTCCGCCCGGGTGACTTGGGCGCGCGGTACAAGAAGGCGCAGCAGGAAGTCATCGACTCCGCCAAGAAGCGGATGTTTGCCGGGCGGATCTCGGGCTCGAGCCAGGCCGAGGTCAACCGGAAGATGGCGGAGGCCAAGCGCAAGAACGCGGACGTTCAGCGCGAGATGCAGGAGAAGCTCGACGCCTTGGAAAAGGAGTTCCGCACGCAGTTCTACAGGAAAGCCGGATTCCACATGGTCGGGCCCAACGAGATCGAGACCGATATCCCGGCGATGGTACACCGCAACTCCAAGCGCATGGCCCCCGTCGCGACCGTCCTCAACAAGCTCGTCCAGCAGAAGGGCTACGAGATGGAGGATTTGATCGGCGCCGTCGTCTCCATGACGCAGACGGCGATCAAATACACGACGGTCGGCACCTACGACGCGGTCGGCAAGAACATCGGCGGCACGGTCGTGCCCCCGCTCACGATGGTGCAGGGCGCCGCGGACTGCGACTCGAAGTCCGCGCTCATCGGCAGCATCCTCTTTAACTGGCCGAACATCAAGATGGTCGGCCTAGCGATCCCCGAGCATTATTTGATGGCGGTATACCGCGCTCCCGGGCGCGGCGACATGTTCGTGGAGCACGAAGGGCTGAAGTACGTGATGATCGAAGCGGCGGGCCCCGCCTGGCTGCCGCCCGGCAAAGTCGGCGAGTACACCGAGGCGCACCTGTCCTCGGGAAAGGTGTTCGGGATACAACCCTTCTAGGAGAAACCATGTTCTGGAGCCGCCTCATCGTGAGCGTCGTCGAATTCTTCCTATCCGGCGCCCTCGCCATCTTCGTGGTGTTCTGGAGCTACAAGAGCTTCGCCGCCTTCACCGAGGGCTACGACGTGATCGAGGAGCTCAAGAAGCAGAACACGGCGGTGGCGATCGTCTTGACCTCGATGATGGTCGCGACGTCGATGCTCATGCAGCAGAGCGTCTACCCCGTCATCAGCATCGTCACCCTCTACATGCAGACGAACGGCGAGGCGGGAGTGAGCATCTGGCGGGTCGTGGCCTACAGCATTGGGCACTTGATCCTGGGGTTTCTGCTCTCCATCGGGTCTATCGAGCTCGCCCTGCGGACCTTTGAAAAATTGAGCGACGTCGACGACCTCGACGAGGAGAAGGAACTCAAGGCGGGCAACTCCGCGGTCGCCATCGTCATGGCGGGCGTCGTCATCGTGACGGCGTTCTACCTGCAGAACGGCATCAGCAGCGTGACGAAGAGCCTGATTCCGCGGCCGTCGCTCGGAGAGCTCCGCTCCTTCAAATAGGGCCGGAGCCCGCGACGGCCGGCCGCGCGACATGACGCCCGAGCGACTTCGAGAACTCCTGGCCTCCGAGCCTGCCTACCGCATCAAGCAGGCGGCGCGAGCGATCTTCGAGCGCGGCGCCTCCTCCTTCGCGGAAATCACGGAGCTTCCCGCGGCCCTGCGGCAGTCGCTCAAGGACGAGCCGATCCTGTCCATGACGCCGGAGACGGTGCGGGTCTCCGCCTCCGGGGACGCGCACAAGGCCGTCATGCGGCTCAAGGACGGAAAGCGCATCGAGACCGTACTGATGAGCCCCAAGCCCGACCACTGGACGACGTGCATCTCCTCGCAGGTCGGGTGCGCGCTCCGCTGCACGTTCTGCGCGACCGGCCTCATGGGCTTCGACCGGAACCTCACGCCCGAGGAGATCACCGATCAAGTTCTTTTCTGGAGGCAGTACATGGCGTCGGAAACGGGAGGCGCCGTGCCCAAGGACGCCCGCCTATCGAACGTGGTGTACATGGGGATGGGCGAGCCGATGCTGAACTTGGAGAACGTCTTCGAGAGCCTCAGGCGCCTGAGCGATCCGGCGGAGTTCGGCATCGGCCAGCGGCACATCGCGGTATCGACGGCAGGCATCGCGCCGGGGATGGAGCGCTTCGGGCGCAATTTCCCGCAGGTCAATTTGGCCCTCTCGCTTCACTCGGCGATCCCGGAGCTCCGCACGAGTCTCGTGCCGATCAACAAGGCCTATCCGCTGCACAGGCTCAAGAGGGCTCTCCAAGAGTACTTCCGGTCCAACAACCGCAAGGTGTTCCTCGAGTACGTCCTTTTGGCGGGGGAGAACGATCGGCGGGCGGACGCCGACGCCTTGGTCGAGTTCATCAAGGACGTGGGCTCTAAGCATCTCCTCCACGTGAACCTGATCGTCTGGAACCCCACCCGTACCCGCCACGTGCCGAGCACGAGCGACGCCGCGCGAAAGTTCATCGACGTGCTGGACCGGGCGGGCATCTCGGCGACGATCCGCAAAAATCTGGGCCAGGACATCCAGGGCGCCTGCGGCCAGCTCGTGATCGAGAAGAAGCGGAAGTGAACGGCGCGATCCTGTCGGCGGCGCTGGCGTCGGCGGCCTGGGCGGCGGGCGGCGCGGGCGCTGGGCAATCCGTGCGCCTCGAGACCTCCGACGGGTGGACGATCCCCGCCGTCTATCGGCGGGCGGGCTCCGGAACGGCGGTCGTCCTCGCGCACGGTCTCGCGGCCGGAAAGGACGAATGGAAGCCGCTCGCGGAGGCGCTCGCCAAGCGCGGCGTGTCGACCCTCGCCATTGATCTTAGAGGACACTCGGAAAGCGCCCTGCGCGGGAAGAAGGTGTCCTTCCGGGAGTTCTCGGACCGGGGCCCCGACGGGGAATGGGCGCGCATGCACAACGACGTGGTCGCCGCGGCGCGGTACCTCGCGGGCAAGGGCCATCGCAGTCTCGGCGCGGCCGGCGCGAGCCTCGGCGCCAACGTGGTCATGAAGGCCGCCGCGCGCGAACCGGCGCTGGCTTTCGTCGCCCTGCTCTCTCCGGGCTTGGACTACCAGGGCATCCATCTGGCCGACGCCGTGCGGGACTACGGGCCCCGGCCCCTTCTCGTGGCGGCCTCCCAGCGGGACGCATACGCCCGCGCCACGTGCGAGGAGCTGCGGCGCTTTCGCGAGAGCCTCCGCCTTCCCGTCGAGTGGATCGAGGCGAAAGACGGGCACGGGGCGCAGATGTTCCGGGAGACGGCCGTGCTGGAGAAGACCGCCGCATGGCTGGCCGACCCCTCCTCGCATGTTTCCTCTCCGCGATAACGTCCAACGGCGGACGATCCCGTTCGTCAACATCGCCCTCATCGGCATCAACGCCTACGTCTTCGCGGTGGAGCTCGGCCAAGGCAAGCGGCTCACGGCCTTTGTGACGCACTACGGGCTCGTTCCGGCCGCCTGGACGAGCCGCGCCTTCGCGGCTTCGGCGCCGGACGCCCTTTCGCAGCTCGTCACCTCGATGTTCCTGCACGGCGGCTGGATGCACATCCTCTCGAATATGTGGTGCTTGTACCTGTTTGGGAACAGCGTCGAGGACGCGATGGGGCATCTGCGCTACCTTCTCTTCTACTTGATGGCCGGCGTCTTCGCAGGGCTCGTCCAACTGGCGACGCATCTCGGCTCCCCGGTCCCGACCATCGGCGCCAGCGGCGCGATCGCCGGAATCATGGGAGGCTATTTCCTGCTGTTCCCCAAGGCCAAGATTTCGACGGTCGTGCCGGTGTTCTTCCTCCCGCTCGTGGTCGACGTCTCCGCGTTCATTTTCCTCCTCCTGTGGTTCTGGTCCCAGCTGTACAGCGGCCTCTTCGGGCTGGGAGCCAATTTCGGCGGCATCGCCTGGTGGGCCCACATCGGGGGCTTCGTCGCGGGGATGTATTGGCTCAAACGCCTCAAGCCAAAAAAGCGCCCCTAGGGGGCTGGCGAAAAATCGATTTATTCGCAATACTTCCTTGACCGTTCCGGGAAAATAGACTAAAGTCCGAGACCAATATGCCCCTATTCGATTTCTTCGGCGCCAAGAAAAAGAAGAAAGTCCTTGTCGTCGAGGACGATCCCGCGATCCGCGGAATGATCGGCATGATCCTCGCCGACGCCGGCTGCGAGCTGATAGAGGCCGAGAACGGCCAGGCCGGGGTCGAGGCGGCCCAGCAGCACATGCCGGACCTCATCATTATGGACGTCATGATGCCGGTGATGTCTGGCTTCGACGCAACGCAGGCGATCCGGGCCGATCCCAAGGTCCAGGCGATCCCGATCATCATGTGCACCGCGCGCGACAAGATGGCCGACGTGGAAAAAAGCCTGACCGTCGGCGCCAACGATTATCTCCCGAAGCCGATCAACGTCCCTCGCTTCAAGGCGAAGGTCGCGCAGTACATCGGCGCGTTCTAGCGCCGATCCGGCCGTTTCGCCGGCACCGTTCCGTGGATATCGACCGATTGCGACTTCGTTTGGCCGGCCGGACGATTGCGCCGAGCCGGGAACCGGGCCAGGGGGGCTGGCGCGCGTCGGTGGCGGTGATCCTGGCGCCCGGAGCCAAAGGCAAGGATCTCCTGCTGATCCGGCGCTCCGAGCATCCAAACGATCCGTGGTCCGGACAGATGGGGCTTCCCGGCGGCCGGGCAGAGCCGGGAGACGCCGACGCGATGGAGACGGCGATCCGCGAGACCCGCGAGGAGACCGCCATCCGCCTGCGGCGCAAGAATTGTCTCGGCGCGCTCGAGGAACTGCGTCCGCGGGGCGGCGACGTGAAGGTCGTGGTGAGCCCTTTCGTGTTCGAGCTGGCCTCAAAGCCGGCGGTCAAGCCCTCGGTCGAGGTCGCCGCGGAAGTATGGGTCCCCGTCGCCGAACTCGCGGCTTGCCGCTCGAAGACCGAGGTCTCCCTGGCGGGAAGAATGCTGTGCGTCGACGCGTTTCTGGTGGGTCCCTATACGGTCTGGGGACTGACGTATCGGATTTTGACCGAGCTCTTGGACGCTTAACGCCGCCTCAGCGCGACGCTTTGAGCAGTTCGACGACGGCGCTGTTCCCGCGTTGGCCGGCGATGGTCTCCGCCGAGGACCCGTCCTTCGCCTTGACCGTCGCGTTCGATCCCCGCGTCACGAGGAGCTTCGCCGCACCGAGCTTGTTGTTGCGGGAGGCCCAATGGAGCGCCGTGTAGCCGAAGGAATCCTGCACATCGGGCTTGGCGCCCGCGTCCAGCAGCGCGGTCGCTACGAGCTCGAAGCCGCGCTGGGCCGCCATGATCAGCGCCGTCTGGCCTCGGCCGTTCTGGAGATTGGCGTCCGCCTTCCCGGATAGAAGCACGCGCACGCAGTCGGCCTTGCCGGCCCCGGCGGAGAGGATGAGAGGCGTGTTGCCGAGAGAATCCCGGACGTTCGCATTGGCGCCGCGCGATAGGAGCAAGTTGAGCACGTCCGCGCGGCCGTTCTTGGCCGCCTCGATCATCGCAGAATAGGACGGGCTGTCCGGGGGGAGGATTGCTCCTTTGTCGAGCAGGGCCTTGAGCATCGGGCTCGTCCCACGGGAGGCGGCCCACATCGCGGCGGTATATCCATAGGAGTCCTTCGCGGCGACGTCGGCTCCGGACGCCAAGAGCGACTTGAGAGACTCGTAATTTCCGTTCTTGGCCGCGGTGATGAGGGGAGGATCGTCCGCCAGCGCCGTCCCAGGCGCGGCGCACGCCAGCAGTCCCAGAAAATAAAAAATCCGGCGTCTCATAGGCTCCTTCCTTGGCCGGTCGCCCGTCGAGGATAGTATAGGGGCGGCCCCTGCATTTGTCAATGCGGCATGATTCGGGGCCTTGACAACTGGATAAATCTCCATTAAACTTTGCGGCACTGGAGATTCTTCCAGTTCGCGGGAGAGAGACCATGGCAAAACGAAAACAGCCGGCGGCGGAGGGGAAGGAGCCCGAATCCGAGATCACGCCGCTCCAAGAGGAGATACTCCGATTCGCCTCCGGCTTCGTGTCGGAGCACGGCTATCCCCCGACCTTGAGCGAGATCGGCAAGGCGTGCGGCATCGCCAACTCGAGTTCCGTGGATTATCACCTACGAGTCCTCACCGCTCAGGGGAAAATCCGGCGCGCCGACCGGCGGCACCGGGGCATCGAGCTCACCCAGGACCCTTCCGAACTCCCGATCTTGGGACGAGTGGGCGCCGGAAGCGGGATGATCGCGCAGGACGCCGTCGAGGGGACGCTGAACTACAAATCGTTCGTGCTCGGCACCGACTTCCTCCTGCGCGTCAAGGGCGACAGCATGATCGAGGAAGGGATCATGGAGGGGGACCTCGTCCAGGTCCGCCGCCAGCCGACGGCGAACGACGGCGACATCGTCGTGGCGCTGGTGGGCGAGGAGGGAGTGGTCAAACGGCTGCGCCGCTTCGGTCGCGCCTTCCAACTCGAATCGGCCAATCCGCGATACTCGCCGATCACCGTGGACTTCCAGGTCGTAGGCAAGGTCATCGGCCTAGTCCGCCAATACCGCTGATCGCGCGTCGGGCGCCTTAGCGCATGAACTGATTGAGGGTGTTGAAGTAGCCCTTCCAGAACGACGCGATCTTCATCCCGATCACGAGCGCGACTACCAGGAAGATCACCGGGGGCGCGAGCGTCGTCGCCGAGCGGATCGCTCCCTGCCATTTCTCCGTTCGCTGCACCGAAATGCGGGAAAGGCTATCGTCCAGCTTGCCCGACGCCTCGGCCACCTGGATGATGCCCAGTTCCTCCTCGGAGAACACGCCGAAGCTGCGCAGGGTCGTCGTCAAGCCGCGCTCGATGAGCATGTCGATCGGCATGGGAATTCCGGAGGCGCGCGCGGCGAGCGGCAGGGCGCGGTGGATGGAGACGCCCGCGCGAATCAGCATGGAAAGGAACATGCAGAACTGCGCTTTCGGAAACGACGAGAACACCGGCAGCGATGCGAGGGAGATCAAGTCCAGACGCACCGCTTGCACGAGAACGGCGGCCGGGATGTAGAACCACAGCAGAAAGCCGAGGACCGCCGCGGCGTACGCGAGCGCGCCGTCGGTCAGGGCTTTGAAGGCGAAGACGAGGAGGGGCGCTACGTGCAAGATGAACAGCGGGTACGCCAAACCGGAGAGCACGCCTCGAATGAGGGTCCGCCTCTGCTCTAGCAGGTCCGCGATGAGCTTAAACATCGCGTCGACGCGGCCGGTCTCCTCGCCCACGGCCAGGATGTCGGACTGCCACGCCTCGAAAGTCCCGGGATAGGCGCGGATCGCTTCGGACACGGGTTGCCCCGAGTTGACGCGATCGAGCATGCCGCGCAGATCGTCCTTGGAAATCTGGGGGCTTCCGGACACGAGGATCTCTAGAGCACGGCCGGGGTGGAGCCCTGATTCCGCCGCGTTCGCCATCGAGCGGTAGAACATGATCTGTCCCGACCCGAAGCCTTTCACGCGGCGGATTATATCAATTCAAGGGCGCAAGCCCGGCCGGGCGCCCGGCGCGGCTACTTGGAGGCGGGGCGATGCGGGCCGCGGGGCCAGTGGGGCTTGTCGGAGGGGCCGTCGTCCCAAAAAATGCCGTCATATGCCGGAGGAAGCCGCAGACTTTCCTCGCCATCGAAGCGGACCTCTCGCCGGGGAGAGCCGGCCGTGCCGGCGGGACGCTTGGCCCTCAGCGCCAGCGTGCGCGCGCGGACCCAATCGGCGAGCACGATGATCTGGGCGCCCGAGGGTTTCTCGTCCCCGTAACGGGACCGGATTCCCGCATGCGCAACTGGGCCGGCAGCGAGCGGCCGCGCCTCAAGGGTCGCCCCCGCGCCGGCGAGGCCGCGCACAGAGGCTATGGCGTCGATCCGGCCGAGTTCCAGAGTCGACAGGCCCGATAGAGGAGCCGTGCCGAGCGGAGTTGCCAGAGCCATCGGCGCGGCCAAACCCACGGGCAAGAGTTGAAGGCGGATCTCCGGCACGCGCTGGGCGGATGCGCTCAGCGAGGCTAGCGCGGCCATCGGGAGAAGGAGTCTCTTCATGCGCCGCCATTGTACGTCATGCCCGCGTCGAAGGAGGTGCGGTGATCGACCCGTGTGCGTCGTGGTCTTTGGCCCCGCCTGAGGTGGGACTTTCAGCCGATCAAGTGGAGTGGCCGGAAAAGCAGAAAGCCACCTGCATGTTGTCGTATGGTTCGTGGGGCGGTGGCTTTCCTAAATCGGGTCCGTCAAGTTGTGCGAGTATACACTTTCGAAGTTCGGCTGGCAAGCGAGGAGCAATCAGGGGGAGGCGGCGCCGTCGGAGGAGCGCGTCGTGATCATCGGCGCGACGACGAGGTCCCGCCGGACGCTAGTCTTGAGGTCGCCGCGCCACGGCGCGTGGGTGGAAGAGACCGCTTCTTGCAGCGCCAAGCGCTCCTCGCGCTCCAACGTGCTGTACGGAGGGGTTATCTCGTCGAAGTAACCGTCGCGGTAGTCGGGATGCGTGAGCTGCAGGGAGTAGCCGCCGGGCTCGGGAGGCAGGCGGACCCGGTAGCGCCCGGAGCCTCCGCTCGTGGCGCGGATCGTCTCCCCGCCTTCCGCCACGAAGTAGAGTTCCGCGTAGGCCACAGCGCGAAGAGTCATCAGGTCGTAGATCTTTCCCTCGAAGGTCCACGCGCGCGGGGCCGCCTTGCGCTTCGGCGCGGGCGCAGCCGCCGGAGTCGAGCCTTCGTCGTCCGCGGGCTCCGTCTTGGCGGGCTCGGGCGCCGCAACCAGAGGAGCGGGTGCCGGTTCCTGCGCCGCCGTCTGCGGAGCCGGCGCGAGGATGGCCGGCTTCGGCGCGGGTTCGGACGGAAGTGGCGTTTGCGGATCGCGCGGCGCAGCCGGGAGAGCGCCGCCGCCGGGCTTCAGCTGGATGGCCGGCGCGGGACTCGCGGCGACGGGAAGCCACTCGGGGATCCCCTTCCCAAACTGCATGTAGCCGACGCATAAGAGCGCGGCCAGCACCAGCGCGGTGAGGATGCCGCGCATCGCCGAAGAGCGCGCCGTGGTCGGGGGGAGCGCCGACGGCGTCTGCAGCTCCGCGACGGGCCTTGGCAGAGGCGTGGCGACCGGGGCATTCATATCGAAGTGCGGGGGCGGCGTCGCCGCTTGAAATCCTGCGCGGGGATCCTGGATATCCAGGTTCTGCGGCGGCGGCGTGGACTGCATGAAGGCGGGCACCGGAGGAGCCTTGTTGGTCCCCGGCGACTTCAAGTCCTCGAGCGTGGACATCCGCGGGACGTCGGACCCTTCTCCCTCGCCGGGGATCGGCGTGAACGTCGGCGGAGCCGCGGACTCGGGCTCCGGCGCGGCCGGCACGGAAGCGAGCGGCTCGCGGCAGAGCACGCATTCCTTGCTCGTGGCGGGTATATCGAAGCTGCACTTCGGGCACTTCATGGGCGATTGAGAGCGCGCGCGGACGACATGGAGAGGAAAGGTCCGAGCGCTCGGCGATATGTCTCTTGCGACGCGCGGAACGCCATCTCGTGAGTCCCCGTGAGCTCGACGAAGCGCTTCGGCTCGGGCGCGGCCTCGAAGATGCGGCGCCCCATCTCGAATGGGACGTCCTCGTCCTCGCGGCTATGGAGCACCAAGAGCGGCGATCGGATGTGCCGAATCTTCCTCAAGTTGGCGTACCGGTCGACTAGGAAGGACGCCGCAGGCAGCCGAGGGAAGCGGCGGGAAGCCAGGTCCGCCACGGACGTGAATGGGCCTTCGAGGATCAAAGCGCTGGGCCCGTGCCGCAGCGCCATTTCGGTCGCCACGCCGCAGCCGAGACCCTCCCCGTAAAAGAGAATCCTGCTCGGATCGTACTCCCACGTATGATGCAGATGGAAATAGGCCGCCTCTGCGTCGCGGTAGGTGCCTCGCTCGTAGGGATTGCCCTGGCTTAGCCCGAATCCCCGGTAGTCGAAGAGGAATACGGAATATCCCATGCGACTAAGCTCGCCGGCTTTCGCCAGCCGCTTGGAGATATTGGTCCCCTTGTCGTGGAAAAAGAGGATGATCGGCTTGCCCTCCTCTCCCTCGATCAGCCAGGCGTGGATGCGGACGCGGTCGACGGTGGAGAACCAAACGCTGCGGTGGCTGAGACCAAGATCCTTCGGCGCGGCCGCTATCGTCCTGTCGGGATGATAGAGGAAGGCGCGCTGCAGCTTGGTGGCGCCCGCCGATACCAATACCGCGATCAGGACGGCGTAGACGAGAGGAGAGGCAGTGGGACCGTTCATCTTTCCCGCGTAAAAAAAGTATAGCCTCGGCCCCGGCGGCTGTCAACGCCGAGGGTGAGATGGCGCGTGGGACATGGCGTCGAGCACTTTGCGGGCGACGCGGGGCCACGCTACTTCCTCCTCCGCGAACCGGCGGCCTTCCCGTCCCAGACGGGCGGCCAGTCCCGGCTCGTCCAAAATCCGCTCGACGGCGGCCGCGATCGCCCGAGGGTCGTCCGGATCGACTAGAAGCCCCGTCCGGCCGTCCAAGACGGCGTCCGGCACGCCGCCGGAGCGCCCGCCGATGACGGGGAGTCCCGCGGCGCTGGCTTCGAGGAACGAGATGCCGAGGCCCTCTATGAGGTCGAGGCGGCCGGGCATCTCGCGGCTGGTCATGATGAAGATGTCGCTTTCCCGCAGGAGCGCGGGCAGGCGTTCGTCCGGCTGCCAGCCCAGGAATTCGACCCCGGTGAGGCCAAGGCGCTTCGCCATCTCTTCGAGCCTCGCGTGCTCGTCGCCTTCCCCGCAGATCGCGTAGCGCAGCGTCCTGCCGCGCGCGGCGAGCAGAGCCATCGCCTCCAGGACGCGGTCGTGCCCTTTGTGCAGGTCGAGCCGCGCGAGAGTGACGAGCCGCGGGGGGCCCGTCCTCGGCGCGCCGTCCCTGGGAGTGAATCGTCCGGGATCCACGCCGCCCGTCACGACGCGCACGCGCTCGCCCGCGAGTCCCATCCCGCGCAGGCACTCCGCGCTGTAGCGGCTGAGCGCGAAGAGGCCCGCGGCCCCGCGCAGGGCGCGGATTTTCGCGGGCTTGAGCCAGGACTTGAGCCGGCGGCGCCAGGTGAGCGTATCGTCGAGGATCTCCGAGGCGTGAGCGCTGACGTAAAACGGCGACGGCAGGATAGGGGAAACGAGCCAACTGAGGAGAGCCGAGGTCCACACCGTATGCCAGACGGCCTCATAGCGATTCCTCAGGACCAGCCACGCGAATGCGGGTGGCACGAGCGCGTAACGCAAGACCGGCAACGAGGGCGTGCGCACCGTCCGAAACGGCTGCCGCGCGTCGAAGGCCCGGGCATCCTTCGCGCCGAGGGCAAGGACCGTCACCTCGACGCCCGTCTCGGCGATCGCCTTCGCGAGTCGCGAGCTGTACACCGCGATGCCGTAGGGCATCGGCGGGTAATCCATCGCGACGATCAAGAGGCTCCGCACGGCGCGTATTATACCTTGCTTGCGCGACGCGGGGAGCCGGCTCTAGCCGAGACGGCCGCGGCGGCCCGTGATGATGTACGGCAGCGGCGAAAAATAGAGGAGGAAGACGAGCGAAGCCACGACGAGCGCGAGCAGCGCCTGGCGCATCGAATCCTTGGCTTGCGGATCGCTGCGCTCAAGCGGGCCCAAGCGTCCCGTCAGCAAGTGCTGGGACGGAGGAAGGAGCATGAGGGGCGCCTCCTCCTCGGCCGGAGCGGGTCTCGCGGCGTGGCTGGTCGTCGCGGTCTTGAGGCGCGGCGCGTCGGACAGGGGCCTGCGCGTCTCGCGGGGGATCGCGGCCGACGCGCTCGCGCTCGGCGCGTGCGGATTGAACGGCCACAGCTCGGGAATTCCCGGCCCGTAGGAGGGCCCGAGAATGTTCATCGCGTAGGCCGGTTGGGCCGCGGGTGCTTCCGGGGTTCGCGGGGCCGACGCGACGCCGGCCCGAACGTCCGGACCGCTTCCGGAATTCGCGGTATCGAAGGGCTTCTTGCGGGGGCTGTCCGCGTCGGCGCTTGCCGGAGCGCCGGGAGCGCGGGCGGGCTGCTGTTGCGCCGCGTGCGGCCCTTCGCCGCCGCCGCCATGGGACGCCGACGCTGTGTCTCGCGGCGAGCCGCCTCCTCCGCCCCCGTCGTTGCCGCCGCCCTTGCCTCCCCCGCCGCCTCCTCCGCCACCGCCTCCTCCGCCTCCGCTTCCGCTGCCGGCGGCCGAGATGCCGTCGCCGGAGAACGTGCGTTTGAGATCGAAGCCGGGGATCGTGGGCGGCTTGCGCCCGGCCGGCGGCGACGTCGCGGGCGGGTCGGCGGGCGGGTCCTGGGGCGGAGGAGATTCCGAGGTCACGGGCTCGAGCGGCGGCGAGGCCGGCGGCGGCTGCCGCTGCGCTGGCGCCGGACTCTGCGGCTGCTCACGCGCGGCGGGTTCCTCTTTCTCAGGGCCCATGTCCAGATCGGGAATGGCGCGCGCATCCTGGGACGATCCGGCCGGCGCGTATTGGTGATTGCGCTCGGACTTGACCGGGCGCGTGTCGAGGCGGGCTCTCGGCCGAGCGTCTCGCTCGGGCGTCGCGCGGACTTGCGGCGCTCTCTCGCGGTTCGCCGTCTCCTCGGGGCGCGCGGCTCGTTCCTCGACGGCGGGCGGACGTCTCTCCGCCACGCGGTCCGCGTCTCGGGTCTCCTCGGGACGCGCGCCGCGGCGCGCGTCGGCGGGCTCCGGACTCGCGGGGCGTTCTTGCTCGCCGCGGCGCGCGTCCGAAGGCTCGGCCTCCGCGGCAGGCCGCTCGGCGACTCGTCGGACGGGACGCCGGAAGAAGGATCCGAGGAAGCCGACGGACGGCCTGCCTCCGGGCTCCAGCAGCGGCGCAGCCTGCGCCAGGCGTACCGGCTGCGCTCCGCCGGTGATCTCGGTTTGCGGAGCTCTTAGGCGCGCGGGCTCTCCGGTGGACGCGCTGTTCTCTATGATTGGGCGAGTCTCGCCCGGCATCTCCACCGAGAGGGTGCGCCCTCTCATCTCGAACGGCCCGGGCGCCGCTTCGGCGGGGCTGATCCGAAACACTCTCCCGGCGAACGTCGAAGCGCCCGTGCGGATCGAATCGATAGCGGACCAAAGGCCGGACGGCGAGGCCAGGTTCGCCGATTGCGGCGCGTTGGGGACGCGCGCGTCCGGATCTACCGCGCGCTGCCGCTGGCCGGTGCCGGTGTCGGCTTGGACGTTGGTGACGGTCTGCCCGGTCTGTCCCCCGGTGGGCGCTCCTCCGGTCGTCGGCTGCGCCGCACCATTGGCCGGCTGCACGGCGCCATTGGTCGGCGCTTGCTGGGCGGCCGGCTGCGCGGAAGCTGTGGCGTTCGCATTTGGCGTGCCCGCGCCCACGGCATCCGCCGCCGGGGCGACCGAGGCCGGCTTCGGCCGCATCACGCTCGCGACAAGATCGCTCGCCGAGCGCAGCCGCGCCATGAAGCGGGACCTCGCCGTCACCTGCTCGGCGGAGACGGTTGGAGTCTCCGCCGGGCTCTCCGCGGGTGTCTCGCGGGCGGTCTCGGAGCGAGCGCCCGTGTTGGAGCGGGCCTCCGTCACGGCCGGCGTGACGGGCGCGCGCTGCTCGAGCGTCTGCGTTTCGACGCCGCGCGACGGAGCCTGCTCGACCGGCGCTCGCCTGGGGGGCTCGGGCCTTTCCAGCGAGCGCGTCCGGGCTCCCGCGGACCTCGCCATGAGGAGGAGAAATCCCGCGTCGACCGTGACGCTCGCGGCGTGGCTCCATGCCTCGCCAGGTCTCTCGAGAAAGGCGTCGGCGAGCTTGAAGGAGCTGTCCGCGGCGCCGAAAGCGAAGCTGCCGTAGAGGGTGCGCGACGCCGCCCAGTGGGCGCCTTTCGTCAGGCTCGCTAGGCGTTCGGTGCCGAACGTGAGCCGGCTGCCGATGGCGACCCAGCGGGGCGCGGTCCTCAAGCCCGCCGTCACCGCGTTGAGCGTCGTGACCGCGCTGCCGAGGTACATTGTGCCGATCACGACCGGATTGGTGACGGTCTCCCCGATCAGCTCGATGCCTTTGACGGTATAGCCCGCCCCGTACATCAAATAGCTTTTTGGAACGAGGCCCAGGACCTTGTAATCGTCCGCCAGATCGTCGGCTTTTCGGAGGAGCTGGTCGCCCATCGTGCCGACGCCGTGTCCGCTGAGCGCCCTCGCGAGCTCGTCGCGCGTGACGGGCTCCCGCATCCGCCGGTTGATCTCCTCGTCGTCGTTGAGAACCTTGCGGAGGTCCTTCCTCCGCTGGACCAGGGCCTCCGCCTCCAGCTGGCGCTTCACCGCGGGGTCGAGCTGCTCGAAGTATCTCTGCTCGTTGCGGAAGAGGCGCAGCAAGGGAGTCCGGTAATAACCCCCGGCGATCTCGAGCGCCTGCTCATCCTTCCACTTCTGATCTCCTTGGATGCCGAGGGCCGTCACGATGGTCTGACTCAAGGTGTCGGTGGCGTGAGAAAAGGCTGTCGTGCCGCCGACGAAGATGTTTCCGCCCACCCATTCTCCCGCGGACAGGATGCCGCTAGCGGCTCCGCTGACGCCCCATTTGCCGATGAGCGGCAAGTTCCAGATCCCGTTGGCGGTCCAGCCGAGCCAGGAGGTGTAGGCCTCGGGATTGGTGACCTTCTGCTTGAGGTCTTCCTGCTCCTTGAGCTTCGTCCAGGCGCCGCCGTCGGCGGCGGAATAATGGGCGAGGGAGACGTGGCGGATCGTGCGGTTCTCGCGCCAGTAGAAGAGCGGGTTGTAGCGTCCGTACGCCTGGCCGTCGTCGTCGTGGCCGTAGGGGATCTTGTGGTCCCAGACCAGCCATCGCTGCATCGAGCCGTCGGCCAAGAACTCTTGGAACCGGTTCTGCGGATCGATCTGCGGCGCGCTCTTCATGCCGGGCGCGCTTCCCTGCGGCTGCTTGACCTCGACGAGCTCGAGGGGCTTTCCGTCGCGATCGACGCCCACCGCGTGCAAGATGCGCTCGGCCGTGTAGAAGTACGGAGCCCTGAGCACGAGGGCGGCTTGGCTCTGGCCGAGCATGGTCGAGGACGCGCCGAGAAAAGCGCGGTCGACTCTGATCTCTCCGGCCTCGTCGACCTGCGACAATAAGAGCTCTCCGTCCGGGTTGATCCGCAGCGCGACCGTCTTATAGCGTCGGGCGCCGCGCGCGACCTCCTTGAGCCAGGCGGCCACGGCCGGGACGCCGCGTTCGGCGTCGCGGGAGTTCAGGACCTTAAGGATCTGGGTGGCCAGGCTCTGCGCTTCGGCGTCGAGCGCGGCGCCGTCGAGCCCCGAGAGGAGCTTTTGGAGGCGCACGTCATGGTAGACGCGCGGCGCCGTCCCGGCCGGGCCCCGCTCCTCCACCTTCACGATGTCGGGAGTGCCGGCGAGCACGTGCACCACGTCGCCGTTCGTCATGTTCACGCGCTGAATCCGCACGTTCTCGTTTTCGACGACTCCGTGCTGCACCGGGCCTTCTCCATGGATCTGGGACACGCGGACATCGCCGCCGGCCTCGATCACGATCAGCTGGTTGGACTTCAGGTTCCGGACAGTGCGTCGCCGATTGCCATCATCGATCTCGGTGACCTGCGTCGGCTCCCCGTCCGTGAATTCGGTGATGACGGTCAACTTCCGCGCCGTATCCAAGAGGTTGTCGACGATCTTCTTTCCGGTCGCCGTGTCGACAACGGTCGTGTGCCTTCGGAGGACCTGTCCCTGCGCGTTGCGCGACTCGATCGACGCCATCGTGCGCCCGGTGCCGGTGTCGCGGTCGATCCTCGCCGTCTCCCCGTTCTCCGCCCGGCCTTCGAAATGGGAGCTGCCGTCGTGCGCGAGGAGCAGGAGCCCCCGGAAGAGCCGGCCACGCTCGCTGAGCTCGACGTAGGACGCCCGCGAGAGCTTGGCGGGATCGGCCGCGAGTTCCCACGCGTCGAACCGCGCCTCGGGCGAGGGCGCGTCGGCGTGGATCGCCGCCTGGACGTACAGTTGATAGAGGCCCAGATGCGCCAGGTAGCGCGCGAGATGCGGATGCCGCTCGATGATCAGCTCGAAACGCTTCTGCCGGTCCGCCTCGTCCTTCGGATCGCCCGTGTGGCCGTGCTCCGTGAGAAGGCGCCGATAGAGCTGCTGGAGCCTGGCGTCGCGGCTCGCGGGGGTCAAGTACTGCGCGGGGCTCTCCCCGGCGCGCTCGAGCGCCCGCGCTCCGTCCGAGGCCAGCATGATCAGCTTGCGGGCCCGTTCTTCGTCGAACTTGGCCCGGCGAGAGCGAAGATCAAGTCCGTTGAACGGCTCGCCGGACATGGCGAACACCGCGTCCGAATCGTCGGCCCCGAGCGCGGAGGCGTCGAGCGAGGGGACCGCGGTGGTCCGCAGGCCTCGGCAGGCGTCGCCGATGCAGGGCCGGCCGCTGGCGTCGACGCGGATCACCGGATCGGGGCCGGACGCGCGCGCGCGCAAAGAGGCCTGGGCGGCGTCCACCTGCGCCTGCGCGGCAGGATCGTCGCCGAAGAGCGCGCGCATGTTGTCGAACGCGCGCGCGCGCATCTGCGGGTCTCCAGCGGCCTCGCCGACCTGGGAGACGACGCGGCGGAACTCCTCTCGCCGCCGGGGATCATGGTGGGACTCCATCTTGGCCCGCAGGGCCTCTATGGAGGCGGCGTAGACCGGGGAGACGGCTTGGAGATTGCGCGCCTGGCTCCGCGTGTCGATCGACTGGACGAGCGCCTGCAGCTTCTCCTGGTCGCCCGGCGGCATCGAGTTCTTGACCGCGATGACTTCCATATAACGGCGCTGGAGGTCGTCCAAGGCGGGCCCGGGCTCGACGGTCTCGATCTTATCGAGGATGCTCTGGAGCTCCCGACGGATGCTCTCGCCGAGGGCGGACTGGAACTGCGATTCGGGAGATACGGCGAAACGCTGTGCGCTCGCGGGATGAGCGACGGCGATCAATAGAAAGGCGAGAAATGCAGGGCCCTCCCTTGCCATTAGGCCCAGTATTACTTAATAGGCCTATATACGGGAGAGTCGGATGGCCCCCGGGCCCCCGGGTCCTAGGTCCCAGTCGAAAATCGGCGCCCCGCGAGGGCGGCGAGCCAAAGCCACGCCAGGCAAGAGAGCGTCTGGAGCCAGTTGAATGTGCGGAGCAGGCGCCACAGGCGCGCGGGGGGGTCCAGGAAGATAGGGAGGCCTGCCGCGGGGGCAGCTACGGTGCGCTCGATGACGCGTACGGCGGAAGAGGGCGACGCCTTGAGGGCGCCCAAGACCTCCCGTTCGAGGCGGTCGGGTTCCATGGCGACGTGCCCGGGAAGGCGCATCACGCTCCATGCCGGCGCCGCGGAACCCCAGCCGTGGCTGTCCGAGACGGCCGTGACGAAAAGGCCGGAGGAGCCCGCGAGCGCCAAGGCGTCCGCGCGCGCGTCCCATTGTACGTCCAGGCTCTTGGGCGACGCGTTGGAGAGTTCCAGGCCCGCCGCGCCCGCGCGCGCGAAGTCCCGCCAGCGGTCCCTCGGATGATGTTTGACGTACTCGGGGAGGCTCAGCACGCTCACGCCTCCGAAGCGCGCGGGAGCCTCCCGCAGGAAGCGCGTCACGCCCTCGGCGCTGCCGTCGTAGGGCTTGTTGTCGATCTCCGCGCGGTTGCCGAGCACCACGATGTGGGCGTCCTGGAGGCTGATCTCCTCTCCCTCGAGCGCGCGGAAGGGGCGGTCCTCGACGCCGCGCGCCGCCCACGCACGCCGCGACTCTTCCTTGGCGGCCTTCGCCGCGGAGGTCGTATTATGGTCGGTGATGAACGCGGCGTCGAATCCCATCTTGACGTGCCAATCGCGGTTCGCCGCGTGGGAGAACCCGCGGCGCGCGTCCCGGGAAGCGCTCGTGTGCGAGTGGAAGTCGACGATGAGCACGTCCGCGTCGACGGCGACGAGGCGCGCGGCCGGCCTCGGCAGGACGATCGTCCAGGCGAGGAAGGCGACCACCGCTCCAAGATAGCCGGCGAATCCAGCGAGCATCGAAAGGAGCGAGGCCCTGCGGGCGGCGCGCCAGAGCCAATAGGCGGCGACGATCCACGCGAGGAGCGCGATCGCCTGCCGCTTGCCGCTCAGCGTCGCGAGATCGGCGAGCGCCGAGAGCGGCTGCAAGATCAGGTAGACGGATGGGTGCTCGAGCACCAGGCCCGCGGGCGCTCCGCCCGTCAGCGCGTCGACGATCGGAGAGAGGGGAAAAAGGCGCGCGACGATCAGGACGGCGGTTGCCGAAAGCGCGACGGGATGACGCTTGAAGAGGCTAGCTGGCAAGGGCGGCCAGCCGCTCCTCGAACTTCTGCCGCGCGTTGGCGCCCTCTTCCTTCAGGAGCGCGTACTTGCTCGCCTTCTGCGAGAGGATGACGAGCAGCGGCGCCGCGACGTCCGCGCGGCGATAGGCGGCCAGCTTGTGGTGGCCGTCGAGGATGAAGCTGGCGAAGAAAGAGTGGAGCGCCTTCGCGTCCTTGCTGGTGACGGTGTCGGGGATCGCGCGCTGCAGCATGCCGAGCGCGAGCACCCGCGGGCGGTCGCCGGCGGTGATCATTTGCTGGTAGAGCTTGATGTACTCGTCCTTGAGCTGGCGGCGAGGAACGAGGGGAACGACGAAATCGTACTGTTTCTCCATGATGGAGTTGTGGCGGTACAAGCGGGGCTTGGCGCCCTCAAAGTGCTCCCAATCGGAGAGGAGGCCTTCCTGCGCCGGGTCCTCGATGTCCCATATCTCGAGAAACTCGTTGTTGTAGAAGTACGAGGACTCGTCATCTGGGGCGTACGGGCCGGAGAGGCGGATCGAGGTCGAGAAGAGGTAGTAGTCGCCTTTCTCTAGGATCTCGAGCATCGGCTGCAGCTCGTGGATCGTCTCGAGATCCAGCGGCCGCGGCAGCGCGATCGTCTTGGGAAGGTTGGCGAGCTTCTTCTGCGCCGAGAGGCGGGGCGTCGACACGCATTTGAACCAGAAGTAGCAGGTGTCGCAGTCGTTGCCGATCTCGAACTTGCGCGACCCGTTGAGCTCGAGGTAAAGGGAATTGGCGGCCCCGTGCTTCTTCTCGACGTCGATCTTGAGCTGGGCCTTCGCGCTCGCGGGGACTTTTATCTTCCAAAGCCCAGGCGCGATCTCGTTGGGGTCGAGCTTCGACGTCGCCGATTCGGGCTTCATTCCGGTCGCCATTAAACTGATTGTAGTCTATAAATCCAATTCGCGCAAGGCCGGGAAGGTTTCGCGCGCCAGACGGGGAAAGGCCCCGCGCGTCAGTAATTTTCGACCAGGGAATGCAGGGCGGCGCCGCCGCGTCCGCCATCCATGGGGTCAATGGGGATCCCTGACGCGTCAAGATGCCGAGGCGTCGGCCGGTCGCTCGAATCAGGCCGTACGATGGTGGGGCCTCCTCTCCGGTCTTCCGGCTGATCGGGCCGCGGAAAGCCTCGAGTGGGTGCGGCGAACGGTTCTCTGTCTCTCTCCTGCGGATCGGGTTGGAGGGACCGCACGTCGCTCGGCGGGCGCTCTCGTGCGGACGCGACGTGCGCGCCATCCGGACCGCTCGCCGCGGCCTGCGCCCGGCCCACCTTGGGCATGCTGTCTGAGTCTTTGGAATCCGTGTCGCCGTCGTTTTTGTTCGGATTGCGCCGCGCGGAATCGTATTCCTGAGCCTTGACCGCAAATCTCTTGGCCTTGACGTAGCTGAGTTCCTCCGCCCGGGTGTCCTGCAGCAGCGGCGGCAGGTCTTCCTCTTGGCGGATCTTCGTCAGCGGCGCCGGCTTTGATTTACCCGCGAGGTGCACGCGGGAACCTTCCACCGTGGCCACGACGGAATCGTGCATCGGGGCGGCCGCCGCCGAATGTGCGCTCGAGCCGAAGGCCCGGAAGGCCGTGCCGGAACTTCGGCGCGTCGTTCGGATCGCGGGGGCCTCGCCGAATCCTGCGTCCTGGACGCGAACGCGCACGATCTCGGCGCGCGTCTTGGATGCGGGTTCCCGACCGGGGAGCGGCACGGCGAGCGAATCGAGGGAGCGCTTTCGCCCCGGCTCGAGCGCCTCGAGTCGCGCGGACTCGGATTCGTCAGAGGCGGAGAAAACGGCCCGAGACTGGGGCGTCGCAAATCGGTCGGCCCGTCGTGCGAACGCCGACGGCGGAGGCGTCTGAGGTGATTTCGAAGTTAGTCGCGATCGATGCATCGACCTGCTATCGAATCCGTAGACCGCGTTGCGCATGCGCGTCATCATGGAGGCGATTCCGCCGGGTGCGCCGAACCACGCCGAAACACCCGGATTGAAGCGCGAGGACAACAACAGCAGTTCTTTGTGGTACGCCGCGCCCGTGCCGGCGACAAGGGCTCCTGCCGCGAGGGCGGCCAAAAACACCCTCTTCTCGCGGAGGATACCGATCGAACGAGCCGAGGCAGGCGGCATATTCATTCGGGCTTCCTCAATTGTAATGAGGGTAGATGAAAATCCGGTAACGTGCCAGGTCGCTGTCGGCGGGATGGGGACTATCCCTTTGGCAAAATCCACTTAAAAGCTCCAGGCCCACTTTATGAACTTCACGATAAGAAATAGAGCGATCAATAAGCTGGCGGCCTGAAAAAGCACGGCAATCGCGCCGCCAATTCCTTCTGGCTCGTGGTCGCTCATGCGTAAGCCCTCCTCCACCTAGATACCGTCATCGCTGAGACTCCGAGCATTTCCGCAATTGTCCAGGTGGAAAGCTCCTTATTCTTGAGCAGCGGGAGGACGTAACGCTTAAAGACAATCAACCCAATCTCTCCCCCAAGCGTAACTTGCGGCGGGGCCTGCGGCTTAGACTTCTTCCTCCTTTTCATTTTTTCCTCCGCTTTTTCTTTCTAGGCGGCGGGACTTTAAGTACCGCTTCCAACGCTTCTTGGAACGTAAGCGGTGCGAACGATATGGGCTCGTCTTTCTTTCGTTTTTTAGGCTTTCCCTTCAAAAGGCCCCCTGTGCTTGCAACTCGCTGTAGACTAGCCGCTTTCCAATTGTACCAAGCAGTGCGGCATTCGCTCTCTCAACGTCCGACGACTCACGATGATTCCAACGGAACGAAAATTCATGGCAGTATTTCTCTAGATGCTCCTTGCTGATGTGATGGAACGTGCCCATGATGCCACGCTTCAAGAGCGAGAAGTACGATTCCACGGTGTTCGTGTGGATGTTGCCGGGCCGAACATACTGAAACTCCGAGTGATTAACGGTATGGTGCCCGCCCCCGAACTCCTTACCGATCCCCGTATAGGCGTGCCATCTGTCCGTCATGATCCGCGCCCGCTTCTCCACATTACCAAGGATCGCAGACCGCAGGGTCTTTGCGTTAGCCGACTTGATTGGAAAGGCGCGGACATCGCCGTTACGCTTCACAAGCGCGATAACGGGCGTCTTGCGCGGCGGGCTCTGACGGAACCGGATGCTAACGTGGCGATTTTCATGCTTCCCGCCCACATAGGTTTCATCCACTTCGACCGTCCCGCTCATCTTGCTTTTCACGGCATCGTGGCTCATGGTGTGGCGTAGCCGATGGCACATGAACCAAGCGGCCTTGTACGTCACGCCGAGCATCCGGTGGAGCTGGTGCGCGGAAATTCCCTTCTTGCTGGCCGTCATCAAATGCAAGGCCATGAGCCATTTATTCAGCGGGATATGGGAGCCCTCGAATATCGTGCCAACAGTGACGGTGAATTGCTTTTTGCAATCACGGCACCGAAGAAGTCCAGCGCGGCCGGGCTTCTTAGAGCCCTCTTTTGCGGCCATCCGGTAGACATTCTGTCCCTTGCAATGCGGGCATACCGGGCCGTTGGGCCACAGCGTAGCCTCTATGTGGGCTCTCGCCTGATCCTCGCTCATCGCGACGGAGGGTATGCCGGGCATCTTCTTGATCGTTTTCATAACTCTACTATAACATTAAGTTATAGTCTTGTCAAGGGCTATTTTTCCGATCCTTTGCTACAATACCAGTCAAATAGAACAATAAGAGTCAATGCGGCAATGGCCGTATAGATGCGATTTGCTGCCCACCGATGAGACATTTCCAGAATTTCATCAATTCGCCGCAAAGTCATGGCCCCTTCCGAGATAGATAAACTCGAATCGTGCATCAAGGTCTTACTAGTCCTTGTGCATGTCGCTACTGCGGCTGTCGTCGTCGGACTATACCTTGAATATGAAGGGAAGCTAAGGCCCCTAAGCCAGCAATTCCGCACTGCATTGGCCGCCAGAAGCCGGAGACTGCTGAAAGGGGCTTGGACGCTGTTCAAGAAGGAGTTCGGCCCAATATTGGTCATTGGTGGCGTTGCATTAGAGTTCTGTTTCGGCTCATGCGCACTTAGGAAAGAGCTCCAACTCAATAAGATCCACAAAAAAATAGAGAGCGACCAGGCAGACAAGGTCGCTAACTTATATATGCAGGTCGAGAAATTACGCAATGAGAATCTTGGTCTACAAATCGAATTAGAGAACATTAAGAGACCAAGGAGACTTTCCGAAAAACAGATAAAAGCAATCCAGGATTCATTGGCCAAGTTTCCACAAACAGAACTAATTCTCTGCCAAAGTGATAATGGGGATGAAGTAACGAAATATACCAAAGACATTCGAGAAGCTATTAAGGGCTGGAAAATAGCCATTTGGGAGTTAGATTGCGATCTCCGATATAAGAGTCTGAAAATCATCATCCATAACCCAGAATTGGAAACACCGAGCTTGAAGAACTTCATTAATACGGTCCGAGCGAATAATATTGCGATTGAAGCCATCTCGCTTCCAAGAAGATCAATTCGGTATCCGCCAATGCCGATTCTTTTCGTTGGCCCCAAGGAATAGGAAAATCTACTTCTCATGACCGAGCCTTCCCCCGTCCGCCAAGAAGTCGTCCTAGTGGGGACATGGGACGCACCCCAAAACCCAATAAAATTGGGTTTTGCCAAAGATACAAGCCCCGGCGGGATATAGGTCCAATGGGGCACTAATATCTAGGACTATAGACCCAGGTTGTTTGCATTGCTTCCCCGTATTCTGTCCGAAGGGTGGAGGGCACCAATGACCGACTCGAATCGAGGGATCGCGAGACGCACGATCACGCTGCGCGCGCTAGTCGCGGCGGTGCTCCTGAGCGCGGGATTGGCGCCCGCTCGCGCCACGTCGGAGGCGGACAGAGCCTCGCGCGAGGAGCGGCTACGCGTATCGCAGATGGTGACGCGTCTTTCGCAGGATAAACAACTGAACGCGGCCGGCGTCGTCTTCAACGGTCGGTTGGACGTGGAGCCGTAGTGGGGAGGTCTCGGTCACGGGGTCGGTGTCTCGATTAACGGCGTCCCAATTACCGTGGTCGTGGCCCCGAACGTCTCCGCGGACGATCTCAAAGGCCATATCTTGGACCTCTCGAAGAGAAACCTCGGGGACAGCGGCGGCGCTCTCTCGGAGGGACGATACTATTTCCAAGTCGAGGACAAGGTTTCCTAGGCGCGGCCGTCTAGTCTAGCCAGTCCTTGTCCGCCAGCTTCTTGGGCAGATACTTCTTGGTTAGGTACTGAAAGTCCTTGTTGGCCAGGGCGTCCAATTCGAACTTGAGGCCGCTCGAGAGCATCCGCTTGAGCTCCAGTTGCCATTCCTTCTTTTGGAACCAAGGGTAGTTTTGGAGCTCCTTGGCGCGTGCGATGTCTTTCTCGTTGAGCTTGATTCCGACGTTGCGGGGCAGGCCGTACTTCTCCGGGTCGGCGCTCGAGAGGCCGACGAACTTCGCCTGCGGGATGGCCATGCGCTTGGACTCGAAGGCGAGGTTGATCGAGCCCTGCTTGATGACCGAGTAGATGTAATAGCCCCACGGGTCGTTGTCGACGAGGACGTAGACCGGGAGTTTCTTCTCCTCGTTGAGCCGCCGCGCCAGGCGCCGCACGCCGCGCGGGGGCTGGCCGTTGCCCGTGAGGAGGATGCAGTTGTACTTCTTCCAGAAGCGATCCTCCGCGAGGCGGTTCCACTGCGTGCCCTTCTCAACGAGCAGCACGAAATCGGCGGTGCATTTCTTGATCGAAACGAAGTCGTCCTCGACGATAGACGGGACGGAGTAGCCGCCCTTGCCGAGCCTGGAGCAGTCGATGCGGTCGCCGTCGTCTTCGAGCACGAGCGGGCCGATGATGGTGCCGCCGTTGTCGGCGCGGACGTGGAGCTCCTCGCGCAGGGCCTCGAGCCCGACTTCCAGGTCCTCGATGACGGGGTCCGACTCGTCCTGGCCGTCGAAGGTGTTCTCGTGGGAGTCGCCGATCGTGTGCTTGGTGCGGTAGTAGATTTCGCGGAGGCTGGTCGTCAGGTTCGCCCGCTGGAGCTCGGCCAAGGCGTCGCCGACCAGGATCGTCTGCATGAACTTCTTCGCCATCGCCACGTTGAAGAAGGTGCGCTCCTGGGTGTTCTCTCCCATCTCGATGATTCCCTTCTTTTCGTTGAACTTGACGTTGGAGAGGGAGCGGACGGGAATCTCGATCGTCGGGTCCTTCTTGCGCTTGGCCGCGTCGATGACGATGTCCGCGAGGCCGACGAGCTTCTTCTCGACGATGGCGTTCTTATTCTTGGACATGGTCGTTCCCTATTTCTTCCGCTTGGGCCTAGCCGCCTTCTTCGCGGATTTGACCTTCGCCTTCGGTGTAGAGGCCTTCTTTTTAGCGGCGGGCTTGACGCGCCCTTTCGCCGCGGGCCCCTTGGCGCGCGTCTCGGGCGTTGCGGCCGGCTCGACCGCCATGGGAGCGGCGGGAATGGGAGCCTCCAAAGAGATCGTCTCGGGGGCAGCGGTGTCGACCGGGATATCTCCCTCGACGCCCTCGGCGGTGACGATGATCGAGTTGGGAAGGCCCGTGGGGCCGGTCGGGCCGAGGACCTCGTCCGTCTTCTGGCCGCCGGTGCGCTTCTTCGCTATCTCGGTGAGCCTCGCTTTTAACTCCGCGGTCGCGAGCTTTCCGCCCTTGAGCCGCTTGCAAGCCTCAACCACCTCGTCGATATAGAGCTCGAAGAGGTCGCGGCGCTTGCTCTCATGGTGCGCGCGTTCGCGCCGCTTGATGAAGACGCCGAGCCGCCGTCCGCACTCGCGCATGGCGAGCGTGATCTCCTTATGGATCTCGTCGTAATCGGCGATGGCTTCCTTCGACTCGCTCGTGAACGGGACCCAGACCGAGGCCATGTGGACGAAGACGACCATCGGGCCGGCAGGCGGCGCGCCGCGCGATTGCGAGATGCCGTAGTTCTTCCACGTGGTGTCGAGGACGGCCTTGAACGTGGCGCACGCGGACTGCTGGTAGACGAGCGGTACGCGGTTGGCGAAGCGGATGACGCGGGCGAGCTCGTTGTCCTCGTTGGCCTTGGCCTCGCCCTCGGCGAGGGGGACTTTCTTTTCGGGAGCGGCGATCGCCTCGGGGCCTTTCCCGTACGCGAGTCCCGCTTCGATGATGAACGGGTTGCCGCGATAGACGGCGGGCGGACGGCTCACCGCGGTGTAGAAGTCTCCCTTGATCTGGCGATAGAGCCCCGCCAGGACCGCGCGCTCTCCGATGGGCGAGAGGCAGTTCGTCGGCGGCGCCATGAGCTTTGTCGTCTGGATCGATTTATACAGCGCCTCGGCTTCCGGTCCGACGACGTCCTTCGGGCGCTTGTGCGCATTGAGGTTGGCCGCCTTGCAGATCTCTTCGGCGGTTTGAGGCGAGACGCGGCTGAAGTCTGTGGAAAGGAAGCCCGACACCCAGTGGCTCTTCGTGTCCTGGAGCATCTTGAGCAGCATGCCGAGCTCGATGCCGTAAGGGTGGGGCTTGATCTCCTTCGGCGGATCGGGCAGCTGATGGATCGCCCGCGTGTACACCTTCGTCTCGCCCTCGGGCGTGATGTAGGTGAACTGGGCGTGCGGGTTGGCGATGGAGGAGAGCTCCATGTACTCGTCCACCGAGGCGCGGCCCTTTTGGTAACGTCCCTCCAGCTCGATGGTGACCTGCGTCCCGCGGTGCTTCTCCCACTCGATCTCCTTCTTTTCGAGGATGATCGGCTCGTTCTTCTTCGTGTCGATCTGCACTTCGAAATAGTGGGCCGGCTTGTTCTGTCCGGTGCGAGAAATGATCTTGACCGGCTTGCCGGTGGTCAGCTGACCGTACATGCCGGCCGCCGAGATGCCGATGCCCTGCTGGCCGCGGCTCATGCGGAGACGATGGAATTTCGAGCCGTACAGGAGCTTCGCGAACACTCGAGGAATCTGCTCGCGCACGATGCCGGGCCCGTGGTCGACGACGGTCACGCGAAAGCGCGTGGCCTGGGAGACTGCCGGGGGAGGCGCGTCGCCTTCGCCGACCGCCTCGAGCTTGACCGTGACCTCCGGGAGGATGCCCGCTTCCTCGGAGGCGTCGAGCGCGTTGTCGACGGCTTCCTTGACCGCGGTGAGGAGCGCCTTGCGAGGATTGTCGAAGCCGAGCAGATGGCGGTTCTTCGTGAAAAACTCGGAGACGGAGATCTCGCGCTGCTGCTTGCCCATCTGATCGGCGTTGAGCCCGGGCTTGGGCGTCTTGGCGGGCTTCGCCGCAGCCGCGGGAGGCGCCTTGTGCGCGTCTCCGTTCGTCGGCTTGGTCTTGGACGTCGGCTTCGTCTTGGTCTTCATGGGCCGGAGATTTTACCCTTTTCTCGTCGAGAGGGGAAGGGGGCTCCCGTCGATGGGCCTGTAGGCGGAGCTCCCCGGCATCAGCGGCGACGACGCTCGAGCGCAAGCATCAGCTCGTCCCACTCGAAGAAAAGGACCAGGAGAGCGAAGACGAGGAGGATTGCCGCGGCGGCGGCCGGCCATAGCGAACCCGCGTAGGGCCATGGCTTGTAGTCCAAAATCGCGGCCGCACGGGAGAGGACCCCTTGATCCGCCTGGATGGCCCACAGGGCCGGCGCGTCTCCGTCCTCGATCGAAAAGTAAAGCCGAAGGTCGGGATTGGTCGCCTCGACGAGCCGGCCCTTGCGCTCCGACCACTTGTGCACGCTCGGCGCCGAGGTCTCTTCGGCGACGACGAGGTTGCGCGGCTGGAACCAGCGCTTGGTGCCTTCCTTCCGGCGCTTGACGTCGCGGACGACGGCGTACGCGCGGCCGCCGGCGGTCGCGAGGGACTCGGCGATGCCGTCCACGGTCGCGAGCGTTTTGCGCGATTGCGCCACCGTGTCGAGGGACTCGACGACGGCCCGGTCCTCCCCGGGAAGCTGATAGAGCACGGCGACCGCGTGCGGCCCGAGCGATCGAATCCCGGCGGGCGGCGCGGGCAGAGCATACGTCTGCCGGACCGAGTCCGTCGCGAGGTCGTAGAACGCCAGCTCCGAGCGGTTGTCCGCCGGCATCTCGAACGCCGCGATCGGCTCGTCGTCGAGAAGCTGAAGGCCTCGCGGCCTGCGGATCTTCAGGATCTTAGGCGCCGATTCGGCGCCGGTCGAGGGCGTGATGGTCTTCAGCGTCAGTTGTCCGCTTGAGTCAGAGAGCAGAAGGACGAGGTCCTCCGTCCAGCTGGGGCGCCTCCAGGCGAGGATGCCGGCGCTTTGAGGGAGAGACACGGTCGACTGCAGCTCTCCGTCGGACAGCCGGACGATGAGCAGCCTCGGCGCCTCGGATTCGTCGTCGACCTGCTTGGCCTGGATGAACGCCCGGCCGGCGCGTCCGTCCACCAGCTTCGATTGCAGAACGAAGCCGCGGTAGCGCCGATACTGGACGCGCCCGGTCGCGTCCATCTCTCCGAGGTAGGTCTTCTTCGGGTACTCCCCTTCGAGGAAGTACGTCTTCTGGCTGGCGGCGTCGTAGGCGTACTCCTTGGCGAAGAAACTCGGATAGTGTCGAACGAAGCCGGGCGTCCGGTAGGCGCAGCCGAGGAAGAGCAGCAGCGCCGCCGCGGGAAGGGCCCTAGGGCTCATCGCGCGATAGGGTAGGGCTCGACTCGGCGCGTGTCAATGGGGCGCGGACGCCGCCAGGTCCTTGGCGATCGCCCGGACGACGACTTCGAGCCCTGAGTCGCTCCAATGCGCCGCGGAGTATCTCGAATCGTACGTGAAGGTGGTCCGGTGCGCGTCGCGCAACGGCGGCGTCAGGTCGTGAAAGCGAATGCCGAGCCTCGCGCAGGACGCTTTGAGCCGAGCGTTCGGCGCGTCGAGAGACACTTTGTAGCCGGCCTTCGCGGCGACCGCGAGGAAGCGCTTTCCGGACTCCGGATCGACTTGCCACAGATGGGGCACGAGGCAGATCGTCAGCCGCGTCTTTCTCCGGGCCGCCTCGTCGCGGAACTCCTTCAAGATCGCCTCATTGAGCCCCCACGCCGCCTCCAGGTCTCGACCTTCGGTGAAGAACGCGTAGCCGCGGTTGCGCAGGTACCAGGAGTCGCCCAGCGCGAGCTGCTCCTCGCGTTTCTTGAGGCTGAGCGCCGCCCACGTGTTCACCAGCGAGTCTTTCGCCTTCCGATAGGGCCAAAGGCGCGAGTAGAGGTAGTGATGCATCGAGTACAGCCGTGAATGGGACCCTCCTCCGCCGCCGAGCGACGTCTTGTCCGCGAGCGCCTTCTTGGCGCCGGAGAGCTCCAGCCACTCGTGCTGGACGAGCGGCGAGAACTCCTCCTCGGAGAAGCGGCGCGCGGGCTCCGGAACGGGGCTGTTGTGGAGCGTCAGGCGTCCCCCGTCGAGAAGGAAGTATGGTTTCTGATAGCCGCCGTTGTTCTTGACGCGCGCGATGTCGGCGAGATCGTTGCCGGCGAACCATAGAAGCATGACGGAGGACGCCACTGCCGCGTCGCCGTATTTCTTATACCAGAGGAGTTCCTGATCGGGTCCGTAGCCGGTCATTCCGCCGAGGAGAACGCGCATGCCGCCGAGTCTCGATTCCTCGACATAGGCGCCGTTGAGCTTTTCCATGAGGCCCCGGCTCTCGACGTACGAATCGCCGACGACAAGGACCGTGTCGAAGAACCGGACCGCCGGGCTGTGGAACATGCCGCGGTCGTCGACGCCGGCGGACCCGGGCTTGAGATCCCACCCCAGCTGCGGGCTGGGTATGAAATGGGACTGCCACGCGTCCTTGCCGCCGCAGGCGGTTAGCGCGAGCGGCGCGGCGAGGCAGGCGGCGAGGAGCGGTCTGGACATGGCGGGACATTCTAGAAAAAAGGACGGCTCCGCCAGCGGATTCCGTAACAATCCCGTCATTGAATTTTCCCCGAGTCGACGCTACCCTTCTCAAGCATGAATCCTTGGGACGAAGAACAGTTCGGCGAGGTCACCGACGTCGAGGCCGCGCGCCTGGCGCTGCGGGGCGCCCTTTCGACGATCCGAGACCTCCAGGACATGAATGTCCGCCTCAAGGGCAATCTCCAGGAGGCGGGCAACAAGGAGAAGCTCCTCCAGCAGAATGCCGCCGAGCTCAAGCTGCAGATCGGCCGCTGGGAGGAAGAGGCGCGCAAGTGGGACGAGGAGCGCAAGACCGAGGCCGAGCGCGAGGCGCGCCTGCGCGACCGCGTCCGCCTGCAGATTCGCGAGGAGGAGAAGGCTCGCCTCGCCGCGGAGAGCCAGCAGACCGAGGAGAGCCTCGCGCGGCTGACGGCCTCCGTCGAGGAGATGCGCAAGGTTCAGAAGCAGAAGGACGAGGACCTCCTCGAGCTCCGCCGCCTGCTCGAGACCCGGGAGACCGACCTCCTCGCCATGCAGCGCGAGAAGATCGAGCTTTCGAACCGCTTTCATCAGGACGCGGACATGGTCGCCAAGATGCGCCAGCGCCGCGACGAGGAGGTCGCGGCCACGCTGCGGCGTCTGGAGGGCGAGATCGAGTCGCGGGACCGCGAGACCGACGACCTGCGGCGCAAGAACGCGGAATTCGCGCGCGTCCTGTCGGCCCAGTCCCAGGAGGTCGAGCTGCGTCTCCAGGAGCGCGAGGAAGCGCTGATCCGCGAGTACAAGGGCCGCGAGCAGGCTCTCGAAGAAAAATTTCTGAAGCGCGACGCGGAGCTCCAGGCGCGCTGGGCCGAGCTCGAGAACGGGCTGTGGGACCGCGCCAAGGCGGCGCGCGAGAAGCTCGACCAGGTCGCTCAGGGCCAATTCGCCGAGCGCGCGAAGGCTTTGGCCGACCGCGGCAAGGAGATCGAGGCGATCCTCCTGAAGCGCAAACAGGAACTCGACGACGACGTCCAGCGGCGCGCGTCGGAGCTCGAGACCGCCTACGCCGAGAAGGAGCGGCGCCTCCAGGCCAGTTCGAGCCGGCGCGAGCAGGACCTTCTGAAGAGATTCGAGGACGAGTTGGCGAAAGAGAAGGAGCGCCTGGCGCTCGAGGCGGCGGAACGATCGAGACAGCAGGAGCAGGAGCATCGGGAGCGCCTGTCGAAGGTAGAGCGGGGCGAGGCCGAGCTTAAGGCTCAGATCGACGAGGCGCGCCGGAAGCTCGAAGGGGATTTTCAGGAGAAGGAGGCGCTGCTGCGCCTGTCGTGGAGCGGGCGCCAGGCGGCCCTCGAGAAGGAATTTCAGGCGAAGGAGATCGAGCTTCAGGAGAGTCTCCTGCGCAAGGAGAACGAGCTGCGCGAGGAGTGGACGCGGCGCCAGAAAGTCCTGCTCGAGGAGCAGGAGAAGGCGGCGGCGGCCGAGAAGTCCAGCCTCAAGGCCCAGGCAGACGCCGAGACGCGCCGCATCGAGGAGTCCTACCGGGCCCGCGTCGCCGAGCTCGACGCGACGCACAAGGTGATGGAGGAGCAGTTCCGCGCTTGGCGCGCCGGCGTCGTCGAGGAGACGCTGCAGAAGGAAAAGGCCCTAGACCGGCAATGGATGGCGCGCGAGCGCGAAATCGCGGCGAAATACGACGTCGCCATCGAACAGACCCGGCGCGGCGCGGCCGAGGAGCTCGCCAAGGTGCGCGACACCTACGACGAGGCGCGCCGGCGCGACGAGGCCGACGTCCAGTCTCGCATCGAGGCGGCCCGCCAGAAGTACGACCATTTGGAGGGAGAACTCCGGCAGGAATGGGCGATGCGCGACGGCGTCCAGCGCGACCGCCTGGAGCGCGCGATGGCGGAGGAGCGCGAGCGCTCCCGGTCCGCCGCCGAAAAGGACGCGGAGCGATTCCGGGCGGACCTCGTCCGCAAGGAAGGGGAGTGGAAGGACGAGCTCGCGCGCGCCAAGGAGAAGCTCCATTCGGAGATCGCCGCGTCGGAGCGTCAGACCCTCGAGAAGGACGCCAAGATCATGGCGCTTACGGACAAAGTCTCCAAGCTCGAAGCGGACAAGGAGCGCCTGCGGCAGGAGCATTGGGACCGCGACAAGAAATTCGAGACGGACCGCCAGGAGTTCGAGACGATGCAGCGCGAGGCGGAGCAGCGCCGTGAGGAGCGCTTCCTGGAGATGGAGCGCGCGCTACAGGCGTCTTGGCCGAAGCGCGAAGAGGAGCATCTCGCCCGGCACCGCGCGGTGCTCGAGCGCCAGGCCCAGGAGCACGCGGCCGCCCTGCAGCGCGCCCAAGACGATATGGGCGCGCTGCGCGAGGCTCACGCCGCGCAGATCAAGCGCGTCGAAGCCGACCACGAGCGCGCCATGGCCGAGTGGCGCAAGAAGGCGCTCGCCGAACTGGACGCGGAAAAGAACTCGTGGATGGAACGCCAGCGCGTCGCCCTGGAGCACGAGGCGGAGATATTGGAGGAGCGCTCGATGCGCCGCATGGAGGAGCTCGAGACGGAATATCGCCAGAAGCGGGAAGCTCTGGAGGCTCGCCTTCGCGCCCTCGAGTCGCGGCGGCCACAGCGGGACAACCCTCCCAACCCCGCGGCCTAACTTGGCCCTCCCCTGGGTCTTGACAACGCAAGTCTCCGGGCGTATATAGAAAATCGTGCCGGGCCGCGAGCGACGACTGGGTGCGCCAATCTCGGAGCCGGCTGAGACTCACATCGAACGCCGAGCGGAGGCATCCATGGAAGCGGTGGAGCAGAAGAAAAGGTGGCCGTTCTTGCTGGTAGGCGTGGCCGTAGGCGCCGTGGCAGGGCTCTTGTTCGCCCGCAAGCCGGGTAAGGAGCTTCGCAGCGATATCAAGACTTGGGTGAAAAAGAACCGTCAGAAAAGCCGCGAAGTCCTCGCGAACTTAAAGGAAAGGATCCCCGCGAAGAAGGAGCAGTTCATGGCGGCGATCCGGGCCGGCAGGGAAGCGCTCAAAGGCCGCAACCACCATCATAAGGAGCTCGTTCACTCCTAACAGCCGCAGCCGCATCGTCCGCGACGGCCCCCGCTCCCCCGGGCGGGGGCCGATGCTTTTCGGTGGGAAACGCTATTTGGTTTTGAATGACCTGAGCAGGCGCTCGAAGACGGGACTGTAGCGGGTGTAGAGTTCCGCGGTGGCCGCGTAGGAGAGCATGAAGTAGCCGTCGGGAACCTTGACGTAGGCGATGCGGCTCTCTCCCGGGACGGCGAAGACGCGCGCCGCCGCGCCGTCGAACGACGCGCGGCTCTCCCTACGGGGGGGCGTCGCCTTCGATTCCGTATATACGGCGGTGTCGTACTCCTGGCAATCCTTCGGATCCTTGCGGCAGAAGGTGACGCGGACTATGATCTGCCGGCCGTCTCTCGGCAGGTCCACCAAGGCCGACACGGTCGGGGGCGACGCCGTCCAGCGATCGACGATCTGCCACTTCTTGGGAAGATCGAACCGGACGCGGCCCGGGGCGTGGAACGTGAAGTAATCCTTCTCTCCGGGCGGCAAGGCTCCGGGATCGGGGGCGCGCTTCTCGATGCGGCGGCCGCGTTCGATCGGAGGGAAGTCTCCCTTCGGAGGGGGCTTTGGCGGAGCGCGCTTCTTGGGGGGGCGGGGAGGACCGCGATGAGGGATGTTGCCCGAACCCGGCTCCGCCACCGGACCCGATCGACCCGGCGCGCGGTTCGTCGTAAAGCGCATCGTGCCGGGAGGAGAGGGGTCGATGCCGTCCAGGGCGCACCGGAACGGACCGTACGTATTGGTCGTGATGACCTTGGTCGTTTCCTTGGGGCATTTCTCGGTCGAAAGTCCCGTGTCGCGGCTCTTGGAGGTGGTGACGCAGACCCACGGCCGGCGCTCGTCGTCCGTCTGGGCGAGTTCGCTGCCTTTCGGGCAGTCCACGATCTCGGCGTTCGCGAGGCCGGGAAGCAGCGCGGCGGACGTTAAAATCGTCATAAGCGCGATACATGATTTTTGCTTTGCAATTTTGGCGCGAATTGCTATAGTAGCGCCAGAAATCGCTCTACGGCTCGAGGAGTCACGCCGAGAGCCGGATATAAGGAGAAGGGGAAAATGCCTACGGGAAAAGTGAAGTGGTTCAATGACGAGAAGGGTTACGGGTTCATCACGCCCGACGACGGTTCCAAGGACCTTTTCGTTCATTTCAGCGCGATCCAGGGCGAAGGCTTCAAGTCTCTCAGCGAGAACCAGGCCGTCGAATACGACGTGGAGCAGTCGGACAAGGGGCCTCGCGCGACGAACGTCCGCAAGCGCTAAGTCCGTCCCTCATCCGTCAGGCCCCGGGGCCGAGGAGTTCCGGGTTGCGCATGTGCGCCAGCGCGGTTTCCCGCGTGATCGCTTTGCGTTGGTACAGCGCTTTTATTGACGCGTCCTTCGAGATCATTCCCTGCGCCGTGCCCGTTTGCAGGATGTCGTAGATCGCTTCCAGTTTTCCTTCCTTGATCAATCGCCGCACCGCCGGTGTGGCCAGAAGGATCTCGACGCTCAGGACCATCCCCTTGCCGTCGGACCTAGGCAGGAGTTCCTGGGAGATCACCGCCTCGAGCGAATTGCACAGCTGGTCGCGGATGATCTCTTGGTCCTCCTGCGCCATCGCGCTCGTCACGCGCTGCGCCGTCTTGGCGGCATCGGGCGTGTGAAGCGTGGTGATGACCAGATGCCCCGTTTCGGCCGCCGTCAGCGCGCCGCGCATCGAGTCGGCGGTGCGCATCTCGCCGACGACGAGGATGTCGGGGTCCTGCCGGAGGGAGTCCTGAATGCCGAGCTCGAAGGTCGGGACGTCGGTGCCGACCTCGCGTTGGACGAAGATGCACTTCTCGGGTTTGAACAGCACTTCGATCGGGTCCTCGATCGTGATGACCTTGCCGGGTCGCCCGGACCGGTTGATGTGATCGATCATGGCGGCCATGGTGGTGCTCTTGCCGGAGCCCGTGGCGCCGGTCACGAAGATGATTCCCCGCGTCTTCTCGGTCAGCTGCGCGACGATGTTGGGCAGGCCGAGCGAACTGAGCGGATACATCTTGCTCGTGATGGCGCGGATGGAGGCCGAGATCGTTCCTTGGGCCTTGCAGAGGTTCATGCGGAAGCGGCCCACGTTCGAGAGAGTGAAGGAGACGTTGAGGCGGCCGTTGACCTGGAATTCCTTAAGCTGATGCTCCATCAAGAACGGCGTCACCAATCCGAGGATCGTGGAGGAGTCGACGTTCGTTTGGCCCAGCGGCTGGATCGCCGTCGCGTGTCGGATGCACGGCGGGCTGCCGTGGACCAAATGGAGGTCCGACGCTCCGCGATTGACGATTTCGGTGAGCAGCGCGCCGAGGTTTCCCGCCACGCGTTAAGCCTAGCCCGGGAAACGGAATTTTTCAAGTGCGGCAGTGTATAATGTAGTGCTGAGTCCTGAGAGCTGAGTGCCGAGGAACGGCGCCTACATGAAGGCCCCTTGCCGTTTCTCAGCACTCAGCACCCAGCACCGAGCACTTCCATGGCGCTAATTCTGAAAACCCTAACCCTCTCCTCGGGAGTCATCCAGTCTCCCATGGCGGCGTGCTCCGATCTCGCGTTCCGGCTCATCGCTCGGGAGAAGGGGATGGAGTTCGCGTTCCTAGAGATGGTGTCGGCGCACGCGCTGCTCCAAAAGAACGAGAAGACCTTGGGGCTGATGAAGACCGTTCCCGAGGACCGCCCTCTCGGCGCGCAGCTCGTCGGCTGCGATCCCGGCGCGATGGGGGAGGCGGCCGCGATGATCGAGGAGATGGGATTCGATCTTCTCGACATCAACCTCGGCTGTCCTGTCCCCAAGATCACGGGGGGCGGGGATGGCGCCGGGTCGGCGCTCCTGCGCCAGCCGGAAAAGGCCGAAGCGATTTTTCGCGCGATCGTGGGCAGCGTCAAGCGCATCCCCGTCACCGCCAAGATGCGTCTCGGCTACGAGGATTCGAGCGGCGCCGAGGCGGCGGATATCGCGCGGCGGGCGGAGGACTCCGGCATCTCCGCCGTCGCCGTGCACGGGCGCACGCGCGCGCAGCAGTACTCCGGAAAGGCGGATTACAGCGCGATCGGCCGCGTGAAGGCGGCTGTTGGAATCCCCGTGATCGGCAACGGGGACGTCCGTTCCGCCGCGGACGCCCGGCGGCTGCGCGAGACGAGCGGCTGCGACGCGGTCATGATCGGCCGAGGCGGGCTCGGAAACCCGTGGATCTACCGGGCGATCTCGGAAGGATCGGCCTACGAGCCGACCTGCGAGGAGCGCCGGCGCACGCTTTTGCGCCACATGGAGCTCGAGATCGAGCACGAGGGCGAGCGCCTCGCCCTTCTCAGGATGCGCCGCATCGGCTGCTGGTACATGAGCGGAATCCCCGGTGCCGCCGAATTCCGCGCTCGCATCTGCCGCGCCGAGTCGACGGACGCGATGCGGGAGTTGATCGAGAACTTTCCGGGCAACTGCGCCCCCTCCGCGGCCGACGCCGCCGTGGCGTCAGCGCAGTAGCGGCGCCAGCTTCTTGTGACGGTCGACGAGCCGGGCGTGGATGCGCCCGCGCAGCGTCGCCTCGGGGAAAGCCCTCGCCGCGTCGACGAGCAGCTGGACCGCGCCCTCCGCGTCGCTGAGGCGGACCATCTCCGGCTCGACTTTTCCGTCGCCGCCGTTGTGGTAATTGACCAAGGGGATGGCGACGCCGGCTGCCTCGTAGCCGAACGCGAGGTACGCCGTGCCCTCGCAGCTGCCGCCGGTGAGACGGGTGCGCTGCACGCTCGCGCCCTTCTGCCGGAGACGGTCGGCGGAGGCGTCGAGCAATGCCAGGAGGTTCGCGTCGAAGGCGCACGACTTGTCCCCCGTGCGGATCACCGGGCCTTGGCCGGGCACCGCGTCGGGCAGCGCCTTGGACGTCTCGATGGAGAGGATGGAATCGTCGGGGCTTATCTGTCGCGCGCGGATGAGCTCGAGCGCGCCGATGAAGCCGACCTCTTCCGCGCGGTGGAGCAGCACGGTCACGTTCGTCTTGAGCTGTTGAGCTGCGACGCGCCGTAGGGTCTCGAGCGAGATGGCGACTCCCATCAGATCGTCGATGGAGCGGGATTGGCACCAGCCGTCGGCGACCGTGCACGGAGTCAGCGAGAGGATCGCGAAGACCGGCTTCGTCTTGAGCGCGGGCGCCTGAGTCCACGTCACCGGGTAGACGTCTCCGACCGGCCGGCCGAGCACGCCGCTGGCCGCCGGCCTGTTGTCCGCGGGCCTTGCGGCGAAGGCCTCGATGGCCGCCCCAGGCAGAAGCTCGGGACGAAGCCCGCCCTGCAGCGACGCCTTCGCGCCTTTGGCGGTCACGGCGCTCAAGTGAAAGCCCGGATGATCCAGGTGCGCCGCCAGCGCCAGCGCGGGGGCTTTGCCGGCGCCGACGTAGCGCACGAGGACTCCGCCGCGATGCGTCGACACGCGGACGGAGCGTCCGAGGTTCTTGCGGAGCCACGAGAGGGCCCTTTCGGTGACGGAGGCCTCGTAGAACGGCGCGGTCGGGACGACGGTCAGCTCTTGGAAGATGCGGATGGCCTCGGGAATCTCGGCCGAGATGGAAAGCGCTTCGGTGGTCATGGTAGGCTCATTCTAGCAATTCAGGTCAGGCGCAAGACCTCGCGCCGCGCCCGCGGAAACACGCGCAGAAGCTCGCGTCGGCTTCCCAATTCGAACTCCGAGAAGTCGAACCCCGGCGCGACGGTACAGCCCGCGAGGCAATAGGGCGTTCCGTCGTTCGGATAGGCGCCGAACCACACTCCGGCGGGAACGGCGTGCTGCGGCCTCTGTCCCGCCTTCAGGTCCGGGCCGAGGACGGTCTTCTTGGGGGGACCCGAGCGGCGGAGTTCCACGATCGTCAGCGGCCCTCCGATGTAGAAATGCCAAAGCTCATCCGAGCGGATGCGGTGGAATCGGGAGACCGCGCCCTTCGGAAAGAGGCAGTAGATCGCGGTCGAATGCGCCCGCTCGCCGCCGAAGCCCGCGCCGAGAGCCGCTTTCGGGATGACGCCCTTGGCGCGGTACGTTTCCCTATAGAAGCCGCCTTCCGGGTGGGGCTTGAGTTTGAGCCGAGAGACGATCTCCCTTGCCGTAGGCCTCATGGGGGCCGATTATAGCACCTTGAGCGGAGTTGAAATTTTCTCTAACAGGAGCTAAGCTACACCCGTGATCAAGCTCTTGATGGCCTGCCTCGCGTGCTGCGCGCCCGCGTCCTCTCACGCGACCGAGGCTCAGGCCGCGAGCCCTTCCGCCGCGACGGCCGGACTCTCCCCGACGATCGCGGCGGCGGCGCAGACCGGCATCGTCCGCATTTACTCGATGGATTTCGAGGGAGCCGGCCGCGAGTTTCAGAAGATCCTCGCGGAGGACCCGGAGCAGCCGTTCGCCTTCTACGGCCCTGCCGCGGCGAGCTGGGTCAGATTCGTCTACGGCTCGGGCCGGAACGATCCCGCGATGGAGGCGGCGTTCGAAAAGGACGTCGAGACGTCGATCCAGAAGTCGAGCGCATGGATCAAGAAGCACCCGCGCGACGCGTACGCGCTCTTGGCCCTCGGCGGCTCCTACGGGCTCCGGTCGCGCCTTTCCCTCGTCCATCACCGCTGGTTCCGCGCGGTCCTCGACGGCCGCCGCGCCATTAAGGCGACGCGCGACGCGCAGAAGGCGGACCCCAATCTCGCCGACGTCTACCTCGGCATCGGGATGTGGGAATACTACTCGGACGTCTTCCCGCGCATGGTCAAGTCGCTCGGGCGGCTTCTGCTCGGAGGCAATCGGCAGAAGGGGATCGAGCACATCCAGTTCGCGGCGGAGAAGGGCCGCTTCGTCCATATGGCGGCGCGCCTTCTCCTGATCGAGATGAGCCTCGAGGATCCCTACGGCTTTCGCGACCCCGCGCGGGCGGTCAAGATGATCCGCGAGGTGAGGAAGGATTATCCCGACAGCCCCATCTTCGCGCAGATCGAACAAGTCAGCCTCTACGAGGCGGGCGAGCACGAGGCCTGCCGACACCTTACCGACGAGTATGTCCGGAGGATCATCACCAAGTCGCCCAACTTCTTGGAGATCGATCTCCCGCGGATGCACCTTTTCTACGGCACGATCGCGTTCGCGAAGAACGACCTCGTCCAAGCCGCCAAGGAGTTCGAGACGGCCGCCGGGATGGTCGGCGCCAACAAGGCCGCGCCGAACCGCTGGGCGCTGTGGGCGCGCATGCGCTGGGGGGAGGTCGAGGACGCTCTCGGTCACGCCGCGCAGGCCAAGGCGCACTACAAGGAAATCTACAACTATCCCGACCTCTTCGGATATTACGCGTGGGTAAAGAACCGGCTCTCCCATCCGTACGTCGCGCGCTCGCCGCTCGGCCCTGTCTCGCCTCCTTGACCGCTCCCGTCGTATATGATTCAATCGCTTAAGCTAGAACATGCCTACGGTCCGTCCCGCCACCGAACCGGCGCAAGCCCCCGCAACGAAAGGCCAAAAAACCTTCGTTCTTGACACCAACGTCCTGATCCACGATCCCGGCGCCCTGTTCCACTTCGAGCACAGCCGCACCGTCCTCCCGCTGACCGTCATCGAGGAGCTGGATTCGTTCAAGCGACTCAACGACGACCGCGGCTACAGCGTCCGCCAGGTCATGCGCTGGCTCAACCGGCTGCGCGAAAAAGGAAAGCTCTCCCAGGGCATCGCGCTCGACCACGGCGGCCAGCTCGTCATCGAGCATCGAAAGGCCGAGCAGCTCCCGATCAAGCTCAACGGCAGCCACGGCACGAAGGACAACGAGATTCTCGCGACCGCTCTTTTCCTCCATCAGCAAGGCGAGCATGTCGTCCTTATCTCAAAGGACATGAACCTCCGCATCAAGGCGGAGGTGCTGGGAATCGAGGCGGCGGACTATGAGCGGGAGAAGGCTCCGATCACCGAGCTCTACCGGGGCCATCGCGAGCTTTCCGTGGGCCAGGACGTCATCGACAAGTTCTATAAGGAGCATAAGCTCACCGATCTCAAGGTCGCGGACCTCTACGCCAACGAGTTCGTTATTCTCAAGGCCGGAGAAGGGAAGTCCCAGAGCGCTCTGGCGCGCTACAAGCCGAACGTGGGCCTCGTGCCGCTCCAATTCTCCCAGCGCAAGCCGTGGGGCATCAAGCCTTTGAACGTCCACCAGCGCTTCGCCCTCGATCTGCTGCTCGATCCGGAGGTGCGCCTGGTTTGCCTCGTCGGCGTGCCGGGCTCGGGCAAGACGATGCTGTCCTTGGCCGCGGGCCTCGAACAGGTCTTCGAGACGGGGGAGTTCCGGCGGCTCCTCATCTCCCGCCCGGTCGTTCCCGTTGGGCGCGACATCGGGTTCTTGCCCGGCTCCAAGGAAGAGAAGCTCTCCTCGTGGATCGGGGCGATCCGCGACAACATCGAGTTCCTGTGCGACTCCTCCGGCCCGAACTCGGCCGAGGACACGATGGCGAAGGCGACGGACATCCTCGAGTCCGAGAAGATCGAGATCGAGGCGGTGTCCTTCCTGCGCGGCCGCTCGCTGCCGGGGCTCTACTTCATCATCGACGACGCGCAGAACCTCACGCCGCACGAGATCAAGACGATCATTTCGCGCGCCGGAGAGGGGACGAAGGTCGTGATGACGGGCGATCCGTACCAGATCGACAACCCGTATCTGGACGCTTCCTCCAACGGGCTTTCCAACCTCGTCGACCGCTTCAAGGGCCAGCCCCTGTTCGGGACGGTCCGATTCGACAAGATCGTCCGTTCCCATCTCGCCGCGCTCGCCAGCGAACTTCTCTGATCGCCTTAGGACTTTAAGCCTCCGCCCGCTAGGACTCTTGCGTGCGTCCCGGCAACCCCTTCGGCTCATAACCAACGCGCGCCTCTGTGATATCGTCGATTCCATGAAACTCCTCTCCGCCCTCCTTTCCTTCGCGATCGCCGCCCTGCCGGCGCGGGCCGCAACCGATTTCGGGAGCGTCATCCAGGGCGTCTGGGACGAGACGCACGGCGCGACGCTCGAGTTCACCGCGGGGCGCCGCAGCCCCACGCCCCATCTCGATGCCCTGGAGCGCGAGCAGACCCGCCTCGCCGGCGAGGCGAAGCGGGGCGTCGTCGCGATCCTCGTCACGGCCACTCTCTCGGACAAGAAGCCCTCCAAGGACGCGCCCGACGAGGGCGAAGAGGGGAGCACTCACGGCTCCGGCTTCATCGTCGACGCCGCCAAGGGCCTCATCGTGACCAACGCGCATGTGGTCGAGCTTGTCGGCCGCAACGATAAGTACATGTATAAGGACCCCAAGACCGGCAAGCGGCGGACCGCGTACGTGCTCAAGTCGCGTCTCGCCGTCGTCCTCGACGACAAGACGCAGGTCGAGGGCAAGATGGTGCATTTCGAAGCCTGGGGGGACCTGGCGCTGATCAAGATCGAAGCTCCGAAGAAGCGCCGGTTGCGCGCGCTTCGGATCGACGACGCCAAGGACGTCAAGGTGGGCCAGTGGGCGATGACGGTCGGCGCTCCGATCGATTCGGACCTGAACAATTCGGTCGTCTTCGGAATGATCAGCGGGATCCATCGCGAGGTTGATCCCGACAACCGGGACATGATCCAGACGCAGGCTATGATCAACCCCGGCAACTCGGGTGGTCCCCTTATCAACAAGCGGGGGCGCGTCATCGGCGTCAACACGTCCGGTCTCACCGCCGACGTCGGCGTGGGGTTCTCGATTCCGGGCTACAAGGTGAAGGCGATGATGAAGCGTTTTCTCGCCGGCCCCCGCAGCCACTTGGCGGGGATCGGCCTTACGACCGAAGAAACGACGCAGGGCCTCGAGATCGAGGACATCCAGCCCGATACCCCGGCGTCGTCGAGCGGCATCAAGGTCAAGGACGTCATCGTCTCGGTGGACGAGATTCCGCTTTCCTCCGAGGACGAGGCGGACGATGACGCCCGGCGCCGCTTCTGGCGCGTCATCCGCTCCAAGGCTCCCGGAGACACCGTTCGCGTGAAGGTGCTGCGCTTCCCCAAGGCGCCCGTCGCGCCGCCGGCGAATGCTGCGCCCGCCGCGCCCGCTGCGCCGCCAGCCGCGCCGACCGAGCACGTCTTCGACGTCGGCCTCTACTGAACTGCCTGTCGCCGCATTGACAGTCTCGGGCAAAAACCGATATCGTACGGCCATTCCAAATCGGCGGAGGCATATCATGGTGATTTCCCGTACAGCGTTCCTCAGCGTCCTGGCCGCTTGCGTCCTCGGCGCAATCCCGGCGTCCGGCGAGATGGACAAAGGCGGTCCCTTCGAGGCGTGCCGGGCGGACATGGAGCGGTTGTGCAAGGGCGTGGAAGCGGGCGGCGGCCGCATCTCCGAGTGCATGAAGTCCCACAAGGAGGAGTTGTCCGCCGGCTGCAAGGGAGCGATCGAGAAGAAGATGGCCGCCGCGGGCGGAGAGGACGCCTGCCGCGCCGACGCCGAGAAGTTCTGCAAGGACATCAAGCCCGGCGAGGGACGGATCATCAAGTGTCTCGGCGAGCATCGCGAGGAGCTGTCCGCGGGCTGCAAGGCGAAGGCCTCCGAGTTCAAGGGCAAGGTTCAGCGCAGCATGGAAGCCTGCAAGAGCGACGTGGACAAATTCTGCAAAGGCATCGAGCCCGGCGGCGGCCGCATCGTCGACTGCTTGAAGAGCCATGCCGACCAGCTTTCCGCCCCGTGCAAGGAAACCTGGAAAGGCAAGTCCCAGGGAATGCCCAAGCGCAAGAAATCCGAATAGCGGCGGCCGTCGCCGCCAAGGCCAGCAACGCTAGGGGCCGGCTCTTTTCTTGACGAACTGAATGACGGCGCCGACGGCGCCGAGCAGCAGGCAAAGCGGCCCGATCAGCCAGCCTCCCGAGGAGAAGACGGTCCCCCCCGGGCGCGCATATGCGTCTCCTGCGAGGACCCCGGTTTTCTCGGGAGGCATCGACGCGCGGATGCGGCCCACGGGATCGACGATCTGGGAAAAGCCGGAGGAGGCCGCGCGCACGATCCAGAGCCCGGATTCGACCGCGCGCGCGGGCGACATCCACGAGTGCTGCACGTGCTGCCAGCGCGGCCACGACGTCGGGTCCATGTTGGGGACGGCGAGAAGCTTCGCGCCTTGGCGCACCATTTTTCGCGTCCCATCTTGAAAGTCCAGGTCGTAGCAGATCTGAACCCCGATGGCGCCCACCGGCGTCTCGACGACGCGCGGCGTGGGATTGGGGGGCAGTTGGTGGCTCTCCACGAACGGGATCGGGTGGAGCTTGTCGTAGCGGCCGAGCAGCCGTTTGTCGGGGGAGAGCACCCACGCGAAGTTCTGCATCTTGCCGCGCCCCGAATCGTCGGGTAGCACGACGGCCGCGGCTACCACAACCGAGCGCAAGGTCCTGAGCCGATCGGCCAAGAGGCCGCGAAAGGCGTCGTGCTGCCCGGGGAGCACGTCGAACCCATACTCGGGCCACACTATCAGGCGGCTCGAGCGCGCCTCCGGCGTGAGGCTCAGGCGCACCAGCGCTTCCATGCTCGCGTCCTCGTTCTGCAGCGCGGCCGATGGGACCTTGTCTCCGTCGTCTCGGAACGCCGCGACGCGGCTGCCTCCCCAGGCGGCGACGGCGAACATGAATGCGAGCGCGGCCCCGGCCGGCTTGGGCGCCGACGGCAGCAGGGCGGCGGAGGCGTTGACGGCGGCGATCGCGCCCGAGAGACCGTATAGCCCCCAGAGCGCGCACGATTGGAAGATCGGCAGCGCCGTGGCTTGGCTGTAGCCGAGCGACATCCACGAGCAGTGCAGCCACCAGACTTCGGCCCGAAAATATTCGATGCCGACCGTCGTCGCCGCGGCCAGGCCGATCCAGAGGGCGGGGCTCGCGACCGTCCTCGTCCGCGTCTCCACGCACGTCCACAAGATGACGGCATGCAGCGCGAGCCACAGAGCGAACAAGCACCAGAATGCGGCGGCCAGGGGCCCGAAAAGCCGTATCAGCCACCACAAGGACGAGGAATAGAAGACGAGACCGGCGACTCCGCCGACGTTGGCCGCCTGCCGGAGGTTGTCGCACCGCTGGATCGCGAGATACAGGGGCACCAGAGCGATCCACGCGAGCGGCCACAGAAAGAACGGCGGAAACGAAAGCGTCAGGAGCGCTCCGCTGGCGATGGAGAGCAGGTAGAGGCGCCGCTCCGGGGAGGGGAATGCTAGCGTCATCCGACCTAGCATAGCGGCTCGAGGCGGATGGCGCAATGCGAAAGTGGTCAGGCGGGGTCAGGTCCTGTCATGGACCCTGCCGCGGGAGGCTCGGTCAGGGGGGTGCATCCTGTGACAATTTTGCTATTGAAAATCCGCAGTCCTCCCTATATACTTAGCGGGGTTTGAGAAATTATGGTATTGCCTGAAGGACAAGACGCGTTGAGCGCTCGTCTGGCGCGGCTGGAGGAAGCCGTGCTCCAGCTCGTCGACGACCGCAATGCGATCGCGCTCCGGATGGAGGAGCTGGCCGCCCAAGTGGCCAAGCTCTCCGCGACCGCGGACGTCAAGCGCCTTCAGCCCGAGCCGGTGCCCGCGGATGCGATGCGGCAGGCGATCGAAGCCTTGTCCGCCCAGATAGCCTCCCTCAAGCAGGTCCAGGTCGCCAAGCCCGAGGTCCTAGCGCCGGCTCCGCGACCCCGGCCGGAGGTCGCCTCCCCCGTCGAGCGAATTTCACAACTGGAAACGCCGCAGCCCCTGGCCGCGCGGCCTCCGGCGCCGATCGCCGCGCCCGCTCCCGCCGCCGTACCCAATCCCGCCGTCGCGCCGGCGCCCGTCGCGGGCCCATCCGCGGCGGAGCTTGACGCTGTCCGCGCGCTCCAAGAAGAGCGCCGCAAGCTGGAGGAGGAACGCCTCAAGCTGCAGTCCCAATACGAAGGCATCTCCGCGAAATCCGCGGCGCTCAAGCAGGCGCAGACCGGTTTGGCCGAGGAACGCCAGAGGATCGACGAAGAGAATCGGAAGCTCCGCTTGAAGCTCGAGGAGACGGAGCGCGCCCGCACCACGCTGCAGAAGGAACAAGACGAGCTTCGGCACGAGCGGCTTCAGCTCGAGGCCGAGCGCGTCCACGCCGACCGTGCGCGGCTCGAGGAGGAGCGGCTCCGACTCGCCCAGGAGAACCTCAATAAAGAGCGGCAGCGGTTGGAGGAGGAGCGCACCCGCATCATGACTCAGGCGTCGAGGCCGGCTCCGGCGCCCGTCTACGCGCCGCGCGCGCCCGAGCCCGCGCCCGCTCCGGCTCCCGCGCCGACGCCCGCGCCCACGCCGACGGCGGCCATGCGGACGGAAGAAAAGGAGACGCCCATCGGCGGCGGCCAATCTGAGGAAAGCAGGGACGGCATTCCGTTGGTCTGGGGCGCGGCCTTGAAGTCGTCTCCCATCGATGCACAGGAATAAACAACCATTGGGGAAACTATGACAGAATCAGACCGTAAGACTGTTTTGGTAGTCGATGATTCGGCGCTGAACCGAAAAATCCTCCAGGACGCGCTGGAGAAGAAGGGCTATTCCGTGCGGGTATCCGAGAACGGCGAGGTCGGCCTTCGCCAAGTGATCGAGAAGACCCCGGACTTCATATTGCTGGACGTGATGATGCCGGAGATGAACGGCTGGGACACGTGCATGCGGATCCGGCGCGCGGCGCTGACCAAGCAGGTGCCGATCATCATCATGACGTCCAAGGACACGGCCCACGATGTCCTGCAGGCCTTCGAGGCCGGCGCGGACGAGTTCATCCCGAAGCCGATCAACCTCGAGGAGCTTTTCGGGATGATCGAGCGCCTGCTGTCTTCCGACAAGTACAGCGGTACCAGCACGAGCGCGGGCGCTCCGGCCGAATCTCCAGTAAAAGAACCGTAGAATGGCCGATCAGGAAAAAAAGCCGGTCATTCTCGTGATCGATGATCTCCCGGAGATCACGTGCCTCCTGCGCGTCTACTTGGAGGGGCACGGCTTCAAGGTTTACGAGGCCACGACCTGCCACCAGGCCCTCGCCCTGGCGGAGGAGAAGGATCCGGACCTCGTGGTTTGCGACGTGATCATGCCCGTGATGCAGGGTTGGGAGCTTTGCCAGAAGCTCAAGGCGCGCTTCGCGCCGAAGCGGCTCCCCGTCATCATGCTGACCTGCAAATCCGCCGAGCTCGACGAGATCCGCTCATACGAGTCGCAGGCGGACGCTCATCTGACCAAGCCGCCGATCCTGCAGGACGTCCTGAAGACGATCCAGCGGCTGCTGAAGATTCCCGCATAACATGGCCCGCGTCAGCGCAAAGCCTTCCCTCCAAGAGGCTCTCGAAAAGACCGGATTCTCCAAGGAGAAGCTCGAGAAAGGCATCGCGCTTTCGGAGGAGCGCAATCGCACCTTGGAGGACGTTCTCCTCGTGGAGAAGTTGGCCACCGTCGACGAGATCTGCACGCGCCTCACGCAGTACTACAACACGCCGTACATCCCTCTGCCCGGAAACCTGAACTCCGCCGCGCACCTCGTCCCGCGCAGCCTCGTCGTGAAGCACAAGGTCATTCCGATCAGCCTGGAAGGACGCGGCATCACGCTGGGGATGATCAACCCGCGGGACGTCGAGGCGCAGGACGACGTCAGCTTCTTGACGGGCTACGAAGTCAACCCGATCGGCATCCTCGAGTTCCAGTTCGACGAGTATTTGGAGGGGCAGGTCGCCCATAAGGCCGAGGCGTTGAACCTCAAGGACGTCATCCGCGACGTCAGCAGCGGACAGAGGGACGGCATCGACAAGGGCATGACCGTCCTCGAGAACTCGGAGAGCGCGGTCCAGAAATTCATCCGCACGATGGTGGCCGACGCCATTACCCACCGCGTCTCGGACATCCACATCGAGCCGCAGGAGACGATCCTGCTCCTGCGCTACCGGATCGACGGCCTCCTACGCACCGCGTATCGGATACCGAATTCGAGCCAGAACCAAATCATCTCCGCGCTCAAGATCATGGCGAGTCTCGACATCACCGAGACCCGCAAGCCGCAGGACGGCCGCCTGACCATCAAGATCAACGGGCGGAACGTGGACATGCGGATCGCCACGATCTTGACGAATTTCGGCGAGAACATCGTCATCCGGCTTCTAGACACCAAGAACATCAAGTTCGGGATGAACGACCTCGGAATCCCGGACTACGTGCAAGCGCGGCTCAAAGAGCTCGGCATGCAGAATACGGGGATGCTGCTCGTCACCGGCCCGACCGGATCCGGCAAGACGACCACGCTGTACGCGTTCTTGCAGACGATCCGCAGCCCCACGCTGAAGATCATCACGCTGGAAGACCCGATCGAGTATCCCATCCTGGAAGGCGACAAGCAGCAGGAAGGCGGCATCACGCAGATTCAGGTCAATCCGAAGATCAGCATGACCTTCGCCATGGGCCTTCGCGCGGCGCTGCGCTTGGACCCGGACATCATGTTCGTCGGCGAGATCCGCGACCTTGAGACCGCGGAGATCGCCTTCTCGGCGGCGCTCACTGGCCGCTTGGTGCTCAGCACTCTCCACACCAACGACGCGCCCTCCACGATCACGCGGCTGCTCGACATGGACGTCCACCCCTTCCTGATCTCGGGCGCCTTGCAGGCCGTCCTATCGCAGCGTCTCGTGCGGCGATTATGCAGCGAGTGCCGGGTGCGCTACGAGCCTCCGGGCCGCACCATGGAGCGCCTCGCCAAGAGCCTCCCGCGCGAGGTCGTGCTGTCGCTGGTGCCCACGCTCTATCGTCCGCAGGGCTGCAAGGCGTGCGGCGGCCGCGGCTATTCCGGCCGCATCGGCTTGTACGAGCTGCTCGAGGTCAACGACGAGATGCGAGCGATGATCCTGAACAAGACCCCGATCTTGGACATGATGAACGCGGCCAAGTCGACCGGCCTGCGCTCACTGCGCACCGCCGGCCTCATCGAAGTCCTCAAGGGCCGCACGACGCTCGCGGAAGTCTTCCGCGTCACTCCCAAGGACACCTAGTCGGCTTTCGCTCCTCGCGGCAGCGGAGCGCCGCGGGCCGAATTGATATAATTCGGTCATGGCGCTAAGGGCCAGGATCCTGGTCGTCGACGACGAGGCGGACAACCGTTGCGTCTTCGGCGACCTTCTCAAGGCGGAAGGCTACGTCGTGCGCTTGGCGTCGTCGGGCGACGAGGCGTTCGGCTTGGCGGTCGATTCGCCTCCCGACCTGGTCTTGTCGGACGTGGCGATGTCCGGGGGGGACGGGCTTTCGTTGCTGGCGAGACTGCGCGCCGAAAGGACGACGAAGGGAGTGCCCGTCATCCTCATGTCCGGCGTGCGCACCGACGCGGAGCAGCAAGCGGACGGCCTGGAATCGGGCGCCGACGACTATCTTCCCAAGCCGGTGCCGCCGATGCTTCTTCGCGCCAAGGTCGCCGCCGTGCTGCGTCGCGCCGGAGCCGCGAAGGAGTTGAGGGACATCCTCAAGTCCGAGAACCTGCGCCTCGACGTGGCCGCCCGGACGGTCGACGTCTCGGGAAAGCGCGTCGGCCTCACCCGAAAGGAGTTCGATCTGCTGACGACCTTTCTGAGCCGCCCCGGCAAGGTCCTCTCGATCCCGTTTCTCCTCGAGACTGTCTGGGGCTACGATCCCTCCGATTACAGCGACCCCCATACGGTCGGCGTGCACGTCTCCACGCTGCGAAAGAAGGTCGGCGCCAAGATCGGCCGCCGCATCGTCGCCTTGCCCGGCCTCGGCTATCGCTACGAGGCGTGAGGCTGTTTCCGCGATTTGACGGAGAATTGACGCCGATTTAGGCGCGCGCTGACGACGGGGTGCTATCTTGGGCCGACGCATAGAGGAGGAGCCCATGCGATCCGTCCGCTACCCCGACGCGCGCTCGACAAACTTCCGACGATATCATACGGCGTTTCTGGAGACGCCCCGCCAAGGCGCGGCCCCCGGCGTTCCGTCCTACGCCGCGGAGCTCGTCCGGCTCGGCGCCTCGGAGGCGTTGGCGGCCGCCCTGCGAGCCTTCCTGGCGCAGCGCCATCCCGGCGACCAGGCTCGTCTGTATCATAGTCTCGTGCACACGGAAGAGGTGGCGTCCCTTGCCGCGGCCGTGGTCCGAAGACGCGACGACATGTCGGCGGGGGAGAAGGCGCTCGTCATCGTCTCCGCGGCCCTTCACGACCTCGATCCGGAGCGGGTGCCGGACACCCCGGCGCGCGTCGCGGCGACCTTGTCCTATCTCGACGACAACACGGAAGCGAGGAGGCTTCTCGGAGCCTTCTGCCGGCAGTTCGAGTTCACCACCGACCAGGTGAAGGCGCTGATCCTCGCGACCGATTACAGCGGCGAGGCCCGCGAGCAGGAGATCATCGAATTCCGCGCCGAGCTCGCCGCCGCGACCGCGTTCTGCGACGATGCGCGTGGGCTGGGGTGGGGCAGGCTCATCGCTTTCTTGGATCGAGTGGCGTCCTATATCGGCTCGGAGGAGGAGGCGCTCCGGAGGCTTTCCGGGTTGGCCCGCGAACTTCGGACGCGCAAACGCGCCGGGGGGCATCCGCACGGGCCGAGCGACGCCCAAGTCCTCGCGGAGACCCCGGTGTTCTTGGAAGCCCTTCGAAGGAATCCCCTGTATCGCGTGCTCTCGGAGGAGGAGCGGGAGCGGTTCGAAGCGGTCCGATCCGTCGTCGCCGCGGCTGCCGCGCCGGCGGGTCGCTTTCTCGCCTAGCCGGCGCTGGACAGCAGTACGCTCAGGCGGGCGGCGACTTCGTCGACGTCGAACGGTTTCGTGAGAAAGTCGTTGGCGCCCGCCGCCAGGCCCTTCATCGCGCTGGACAGGTTGGTCGTGCCCGTCAGCATCAGGATGGGCACTTTTTTCGTCTCCGGCTTGGCTCTGAGTCGGGCGCAAACCTCGTAGCCGTTGAGTCCGGGCATGTCGATGTCCAGGATCACGGCGTCCGGGGGGGAGGTGCGCGCGGTCTCCAGCCCCTCCGCCCCGTTGTTCGCCGTGACTACCTCGTACTTGAGATCGGTGAAATTCTCGGAAAGCAGTCGGCAGAGGTTTGCGTCGTCGTCGATGATCAGGAGGCGGGGCATGCGTCTGGCTGGATTCTAGCAATTCCGAGCGGGCCGTTGTCGCGCTGTTACTGCCTCGGCTTATCCTTTTTATATGAAATCCACTATCGAGCGGGACCCTCAATCGGGTGGAAAAGAAAAACCGGCCTCGGCGCCGAAGGCCGACGTAGCGCTCGTAGTGCTGGCGCCCGTCGTCGAAGCCCAGCCCGAACTTGAACTCCTGCCGGCGCTCGAAGAACCGAAGACCCAGGCCGTAGCGGCGGCGACGCCCCTTTTGTCCCGGAGAATCGCGTTTCTCGCGGGAGCCGCGGCCGGCGCGATCGCTCTCGGGTTCATGGTGTTCCGGTCCGTCGTGCCGGCGGTCGCTCCGGCGACCCCGGACGCCGCGAAACCGGGCGTCAACCCGGACGTCCTGGCTCGCATCCGGGCCTTGAGATCCCGGCTCGTCGCCGAGCCCTCAATGGTCTCGGACAACTCCGGGGGGCCGATCTCTTCCCCGGAAGCCGAAAGGCGCGTGGTGCCCGAGGCAAAGCCGCGCTCGGTCCAGCCCGATCCGGAGATCGCCCATCCGCAGATGGCCAAAAATTCGCAGACGGGGCCCGGTGCCACGTCCAAGGCGTTCGACCCCGTGGCTCCGCGCAAGGAGTCCTCCGCGCTGGCGGGCGCCGGGGCCGCGATTCTTATGGGAGCCTTGATCGGCAACGCGCAGGCCGGGCCGACAGGCCAGGCGGTAAAGCCCCAGGCCATGGCGCCCCAGGCGGTATACGCGGCCGGACCGGCCCCGGGAGCGAACGCCCAAGCGGGACTCTTCAGCGACAAGGTGCTCTCCAACACCATCTTGAACAGCAAGTCCATGGGTCCGGACCAGATCAAGAAGCTGATCGGCGATTTCAATCCGGCGAAGGCCCCGCCTGTTGATCAAAAGACCTTCACGCCGCCGAGGAAGATGGCCCAGCCCGAATTCGCGTGCCCGACTCTGACCGGAATGGCGAAGTGCCGTCCGCCGTGGGTCCCGCAGGAGAAGGCTCCCATCGATCCTCAGACCGCCGCCGCCGCAGAGATTTTCCAGCCTTGGCTCGACGGTCTCGATCACGTGAAGGTATTCGAGGCTTCCAACGGGCGCCCGTGCGAGGTAATCCCCGGAAACGTGCGGCGCGCCTCGCCCGTGCCCGAATCGGCGTTCTATTTCACGCCGATCCATGTCCAGGAGCACGACACCTACGTCGCGTGCAGCCCCCTCGTCTTCGACCTCAAGGGACGCGGCATCCGGACGACGGCGGGACAGGTCGCCTACGATCTTGCAGGAGACGGGCGGCCGTACCGCCTCCACGACGTGGCGGCCGATCTCGGCGTGCTCGCCTTCGACGCGGATCGAGACGGCGTCTCGGGACGCGACGGCAGGGAACTCTTCGGAGACCGGACGTCGCTGCGGGGCGGGCGTTCGGAGGGCTTCAAGGACGGATTCGAAGCGCTGGAGGCCTTCGTGCGGAGGGCCGAGCAGGAAGGGGTTCTCTCCCCGGGAACGGCCGCGAAGGCGCGGCTCGGAAAAGAGGAATTGGCCGCCTTGGGCCGGGCGTACGGACTGGGCCTTAGGGTCGGCGGCATCCAAGGCGCGACGATCACGCTGGAGGCCGCCGGAGTACGCGAGATCAGGCTTTCCGGTGCGACTTCCGTTCGCACAGAGAACTTCGACGGACGGGGGGACTTGGTCGCCCGGCGCGAGGGGGCCGTCTTCGTGCGTGACGACGGATCGACCGGAGGCTACGAGGACGTGTTCTTCCGCAACGTGGCGCCTCAGTCGCTCTTGTCGAGGCGTCCCTAAGTACTGTCGATCCAAAAGCGCCGCGGCCCCCTCGCGAGAGAGGGCCGCGGCGCTTCTTGACTAGACGGGTCAGCCCTTAAGAGGTTCTACTTTGAATACTTCCACGAGCTTATTGCCGATCAAGTCCATGTCGGCGACCTTTCCTTTCTGCGCTTTCGCGATCGCCTTGAGATTGAGGCCGTCGACTAAGCCGACCGTGTCGATGTCGGAGCAGCCGGCGACGAGGCTGAGGCCCTCGCTCGATATCCAGGCGGCCGAATGCGCGGCGTGGACGCGGCTCATCGCGCGCCACGTGTCCTTATCGACGAAGACCGCCTCGGACAGCGTCTCCCGTGCGGACTCGCGGCAGAAGGCGGCCGCGACTTCCGCGTAGGCCATCAGTTCCCCGAGCTTCATGTGGACGATTTGGTTATTAGTGAGTTTCTGGTCGTAGCAGGATTGCAGGATTTTCGACAGCGCGCGCAGCGCGAGCGCGGCCGAGCCCGCGCCGACCTCGGGCCCTTTCGCGTGCAGGGCCTCCATCTCCTCGGCGATCTTGTCGTAATAGCGGCCGTCGGCGTTGATGTTGTCCTGCCACCGCTGGCGGAAGGTGGTCAGCTCGAGAATCTCGCTCGTCCCTTCGTAGATGCAGGTGATCTTCACGTCCCGTTTGATTTTTTCAACCGGGAACTCGCGGACGTAGCCGTTGCCGCCGAAGGCTTGGATGGCGTTGTCGGCCGCCTTGTTCGCGGTCTCGGTTGTCAGGAGCTTCGAGATCGCGCCCTCGGTCTGGAGGCCTTCCGCGCCGGTGTCGATGCGGCGCGAGATCTCCTCGATGTAGGCGCGGCAGGCTTCGAGGCGCGCCGCGTACGGGACGAGGAGCTTGTGCATGAAGCCTTGCTTGGTGCAGAGCGGCTGGCCGGCCACCGTGCGCTGCTGGCTGTAGCGGATGGCGTGCTCGATGGCCTGCCAGCCCGCGCCGAGACCCATCGCGGCTACCATGAGGCGGGTGTAGCCGAAGACGGCCTGCGCTTGCCGCAAGCCCTTCCCTTCGATCTCCCCGATCAGGTTCTCTGCCGGAACGTAAACGTCCTTTAAGTTCACCGGGGTCGTGTCGCTCAGGCGGATGCCGTGCTTGTCCTCGTGCTTGTCGGCGCTGAGGCCGGGCGTTCCTCGTTCGACCACGAACCACGAGACGCCCTTGGGCGCGCGGGCGAGGATCGTGTAGACGCCGGCCACGCCGCCGTTGGTGATCCACATCTTGCCGCCGTTGAGCTTGTAGCCCTTGATCTTGTCGCCGTCCATCACGCGCTCGGCCTTGGTCTTCAAGTGCAGCAGGTCGCTGCCCGCGGCGGCCTCTGTCGCCCCGTAAGCCACGAGGCAACCCGTGTCGGCGATCTTCTTGATCCACTTCTCCTTCTGGGCCTCGGTGCCGCCCACGAAGATCGGGTCCATGCCGAGAAAGGTGGCGAAGACGGAGGTGCAGATGCCGAGGTCGATGCGGGAGAGCTCCTCGCAAGCGCGGTAGATGTCGAAGGAGTTCCCGCCGAGTCCTCCGTATTTGACGGGGATGAGGACGAGGTTCACCGCGACCTGGTTGGGGTCGTAGAGCTCCTTCATGATGTCCGTCGGAAATTTGTTCTCTTTGTCCAGCTCGATGAGGACGGCATGTGACAGCTTTTTGCGGGCGTAGTCCCGGATCGTCTCTAGGACCATCTTCCGCGTGTCCGCGTCCAGTCCCGTCATTCCGATGCTTTGTGCGATGCCGCTCATGTCTTGGTCCTCGCTTGGTTGCGAATTCCCCCCGATCTCAGGTTCATTCTACGATTCCTGCTTGGTTCCGGCAATGCGCAATGCCGACGAAGGGCGTGTGAAATAAACCAGGGACCATCGGCCTATCGACACAGATGCCGGCAGGACCATGCTTTGCGTCGCAACGAACGCGCCATCGTGCCGGGCGCAGCGCTGTAGACGCGCCTCGAATTTCTTGTATGATCGCCGGATGCCGTCCTACATCCTCGCCATCGATCAAGGCACGACCGGCAGCGCGGCGGCGGTCATGGACGCGAAAGGCGGCGTCCTTTCCAAGACCAAACGGGAGTTTCGTCAGATCTTCCCTCGTCCCGGGTGGGTCGAGCACGATCCCGAGGACATCTGGCGCACCGTCCTGGAGGCCGTGTCGGAGGCCGTCATCACAGCCGGCGTCCTCGCCTCCGATATCGCCGCCATTGGCATCACCAACCAGCGCGAGACCACGCTGCTGTGGGACCGCGCCGGCGGCGCTCCCGCGCACAACGCGATCGTCTGGCAGGACCGGCGCACGGCGGACGTCTGCGCCAAGCTCAAGAAGGGGGGCTACGAGGCTCTGGTCCGCCGCAAGACGGGCCTGGTCCTCGATCCTTACTTTTCCGGCACCAAGATCCGCTGGCTGCTCGACCATGTCCCCGGCCTTCGGGAAAGAGCACGCCGCGACGAGGTCGCCTTCGGCACCGTCGACGCTTTCCTGCTCTCGCGTCTGACGGGAGGAGCAGTACACGCGACCGACGTCTCGAACGCGTCGCGAACGCTGCTGATGGACCTTAAGACGCTCCAATGGGACCCGAAATTGTGCGCGCTGCTCGGCGTGCCCACGCAGATCCTGCCCCGGATCCGCCCCAGCATCGGCGAGTTCGGGCGCACGAAAGGGGTGCCGTGCCTTCCGGACGGGATCCCGATCACGGGCGTTGCGGGCGACCAGCAGGCGGCGCTGTTCGGCCAGGCCTGTTTCGAGGTTGGCGAGGCCAAGTGCACCTTCGGGACGGGGAGCTTCGCGCTCCTCAACACGGGAGCCAAACCCGTGCCGAGCCGTTCGGGCTGCGTGACGACCGTCGCATGGCAGTGGAACGGGAAGACGACCTACGCCCTCGAGGGCTCGGCCTTCATCTGCGGCGCGGCGGTTCAGTGGCTGCGCGACGGGCTCGGCGTCATCGCGTCGAGTTCGGAAGTGGAAGCGCTGGCCAAGCAGGTGCCGGACGCGGGCGAGGTGCAGTTCGTGCCCGCGCTGAGCGGCCTCGGCGCGCCGTATTGGAGGCCCGACGCCCGGGGCGCCATCGTCGGCCTGACGCGCGGCTCCACGAAGGCGCATCTCGCGCGCGCCGCGCTCGAAGGGATGGCGATGCAGAACGTCGATCTCCTCTCGGCCATGGAGCGCGACCTCGGCCGGCGCATACGCTCTCTAAAGGTGGACGGCGGCGCCGCGGCGAACGATCTCTTGATGCAATTGCAAGCGGACTACCTCGGCGTGCGCTGCGTGCGGCCGAGCGTGATCGAGACGACCTCCGCGGGCGCCGCCTTCATGGCCGGCCTGGGCGCCGGCCTGTGGAGTTCGGCCGACGAGGTGCGCCGCGTCTGGAAAGAAGACCGGGTCTTCGAGCCCAAGATGTCCGCCGCCTCCAGAAAGGCCAAATTGCGGCGCTGGCAAGACGCCGTTTCCCGGACCTAGCCTCCTTCCCGAACCGTCTCGCAGACGCTGGACGCATCGTTGCGTGTGACGGAGGCGCCTAGACGCGCAAGGGAGGAGAGGATGAAACTACTTGGGATGCTCCTGTTGTCCTCCGGAATCGCCGGAGCGCAGATGCCGCAATGGCCGTTGCAGACGCCGGGATTTACCCCGCCCGGAGCGATGTCGACCGCGCCGTCGCCTCGCTTCGATGCCTACGTCGGCCAGACGAAGACGCGGGTTCGCCAAGTGTCCGTTCCGTGGCTCCACGAGCGGATGGAGCGCAAAGACGTCTATTTCGTCATCGACGTGCGCGAGGACTCGGAATGGACGCAAGGGCATGTTCCCGGCGCCTTCCATATCAGCAAGGGCGTGTTGGAACGCTTCATCGAGGCGCTCGCGCCCGATACGGGGCAGGAGATCATCGTATACTGCAACACCGGCTCCCGGTCCGCGCTCGCGGCGGACAGTCTTCAGCGGATGGGGTACTCGAATATCCTCAGCGTCGATGGAGGATTTCGAGCCTGGGTTGTCGCGGGATATCCGACGGAGTAGGCGCTAGGGAACGAGGTAGCCCGGGATGGCGGGAGTTGGACAAGCGTCCGCCTCCTGCGCCGGGCAGCCGAGCACGAGCGCGGCGTCGTAATCGGACCAGGGTCCCGATCTCATCTGCGGGTAATTCCAGTAGATCACCGGGACCCGGGATGCCAGCGCGGCCCCGGCGGCGGTGAAGGCGAAGTTCTCGCCCACGACGCCGGGGTATTGCTCGCAGACTCGCTCATCGAATTGGAGCTTGCCCCAGACCCAGGCGTCCATGTCCCTGAAATAGGCTTTGCCGGGCGTCACGGCCTCGGCCGCGATGTCGATGAGGCGGACCGTGTAGACTGCGACGCCGTGGGCACGCAGGCGCGCGCCGAGGTCGGGCCCGCCGCCGGGGCGGAGCGTCTGCAGGTGCGCGGCGCCGCTCAGGTGTAGCACGCGGCGGCAGCGTCCGGCTCCGAACTCCGCGGCGATCGCCTCGGCCATCGTCTTGTTCCGCCCGTCGACGCAGAGGATGTCCCGGAAGACATCGCTGTCCAGGTCGCAGCGGTCGATCTTGAGCGTGCGGGCGCCGGCTCCCGCCGCTTCGTCCGCCAGCATTTTCCAATTCGCGTGGCCGTAGGCGTCCGGAGCGGAATCCGGGTTCGACTCGAACGTGACGCAATCGAGATCGGGCAGGGCCGTTTTCAGCTTTCGGAAGAGGAAGGGATAGTATCGGTTGTCCTTCTCGAAATGCGTCTCGCCGATCAGGATCGCCAAGGCTCCGCTTCTCGCCGCCTCGCTCGCAAGCTGGTCCACCGAGATTCGGTTCTTGAACCGGTCCTGAAGAAACTCCATGTGCCGGCCGCAGAGGCCGTCGTCCCAGCGTATCTGCGCCTCGGACCAGGTCTGCGCGACTGCCAGGATCGCGAGAATCAGCCCGGCGCGCTTTCGCATGGGAGAAGAGTAGCGGACTTCCGGCGTCTCGGGAACGGCCGAAAGGACTCGAGAGCGACGGGCAAAGGACCCACCGCCGAGGGCCTCAGCGCTTCCGTTTCTTTTGACCTAACCCGGGCGACGTAACGGGATCTCGGCTCGGGGAGAAGAGTTTCGGTCCCTGAAACGGCCCATGTCCGAGGGTCCTCATGATCAGCCTCCCGTTGATAGACTGTCGGTATTTGATCTAGCCGCGCAGTACCAACCAGACCCTGGTGGCGCCTAACACCCTTTCCCTCGGTTCCAGGGCATCTTTGCCAGCAGCATGGCCATGCCGCACGTGTCGGTAGCCGCAGAATAGACAAGGCCGGCGCCGACTCCCGCGGCGACAAGCCAGAACGCCGGGTGAACCAGCCATCCGAGCGTCGAACCCAAGAGAACCAAAGCGCCCGCCGCCATCCTCACCTGCCGCTCCATCGCCCAAACGCCTCCGGGCCCCTGTTCCGTGGCACCGGCGCAGTTTTGCAGTCCGCCCTCGACTACTTGGATATCCGTAAACCCAAGCGCCGCCAGCCGCTTGGCCGCGTCCTCAGACCGGCGGCCGCTCCGACACAGGACGATGATCGGTCGCTCGCGGGGCAGTCTCACGGCATCCGTCTCCAGTCGCGACAGAGGAAGGTTCACGCTTCCCGGCATTCGTTCGCCGGAAAACTCGCCGGGCTCTCGGACATCGATCAGCACCGCCTTCGGCTCCCTCGTTTCAAGCTCTCTAGACGTGATGTGTCGGATCGGACTCATATCTCCTCCGTACTCGCTTCATTCTAAGAAAATGGCTGATTCGTTGTACCTGTGATGATCGAGAGGTGCTTATGACTGCTCCATTCCCGCATCGCTATCAAACGGACCTGCATTGGATCGGGAATCGGCAGGCGCTTCTGCAGGCGCCTCCGCGTCCGGAGATTATCGGGGCTCCGCCGTCTCAGTTCGATGGAACCGACCAAGCTTGGAGCCCGGAACACTTGCTTCTCTCCTCGGCGAGCCTTTGTCTCATGCTCACTTACCTTGCGCTTGCAGAGCGAGCGAAGATCAAGATCGAGGAATACCGCTCTCGGACGGAGGGGACTCTCGATCGGACCGAAAGCACCTTTTCGTTCACGCGAATCTCCGTGCGCGTCGAACTTCGCTCTCCGGAGCCTGAGCGCGCCGAGGCCCTTCTGCAAGTCGCGAAGAAGCATTGCATCATCTCCAATAGTCTAAAGGTGCCGATCAGCCTCGAATCAGCAGCTCTCGTCTAAAGAAAACGCAACGATCGGGCCTGGACGGGCCTGTCCGCGCGTGACCTCTGTGTTGCCCCAATGTAGATTCAGGGCGAGGCCCAAATGGAATTCAAGGACTACTATGTGATCCTAGGCGTAGAGAAAGACGACTCTCCAGAAAATGGCAGAGGGATTTCGTAGATATGCATCTTGAATCTAACGCAACGGATCCGCCACGCAGGCAGGATTGTTGCGGACCAATATGGCGGCTATGAACAACTTAGAACCAGTCAGCCTTAGACGCTCGATACGTTCGCTGCCACTTCTGGGGATGACGATCATCGCTTTGGGCTGCGCCGGAGTCCAGCTAACCGGCTATCGGCAGCCGTCCGACGGCATGAAGGAGAAGCACCCGGCCGTTCCCGCGGAATTCTCGGTTGACTCCTCGACGCGGCCCGCGCGCCGACGGCCTCAGGACTACTTGCCGAGAGAATTAACTTCCGCTCAGAAGGAGGCGGTCTATTACAGTGACCTCGGGCCGGACGCTATCGACGTGTCCGGATATCCTCCTCGACAGCGCTACAAATACGCGGTCTACTCGCGCGCCTGCGCGCAGTGCCATACTCTAGCCCGGTCAATCAACGCGCCGACCGCCAGCCGCGCCTTTTGGGAGTTTTACATCACCAGCATGCGCTTCCACGCGTTTCTGAGAAGGAACGTGGAGTTGACCAAGATGGAGCGCGAGGACATCCTCGAATTCCTCGAGTACGACGGGCGGGTCCGTAAGCTTGAGCACCGCAGCGAGTTCGACGAGCTCACCGACGAGCTGAAGCGGCGCTTCACTCCGCTGATGGAGGAACGCCTGCGAAAGATGCAAGAAGGCCCTCAGCCGATCATCTTGCGCGGGGAGCCGCATTGACCATCTCAAACGTGAGAGGAACTATGAAACGCGATAGAAGGACGGACGAGTGCTTCGACTGCCGGTTGCTGGAGCCTAAGGCTCTCGGCAGCGGGCGGATCGTATTCCGCTGCATCCGACGCGGGCATAGGAAAACCGTATCGGATTCCAACATTCGACGGAAGGCCTGTCGAGGTTTCAAGCCGCTAATTTCGAATTGAGGAGTCCATCCATGCCTTCGAAACTGCCGTGCCCGTGCTTTCCGCCCAAGCGCATCTTCGTTCCGATGGACTATTCCAAGCCCGCCTATTCGGCCTTGCGGGTCGCGATGACCCTGGCGCGGCGGTGGGGCTCCACGCTCGATGTCATCTTCATTGAACTCCGCCCGACGCAGCTCACGGCGATCGGTCCATACGGCATGTCCGCGTACGCTCCGATTCCTTCGAATGAGGGCGAGATAAGTCGAGAACGAAAAAGGCTTCGGAAGGCGGTCGCCGGCTTTCCGCGCACGCGAACCGAGGTGCGGACGATATCGGGCTGGCCGTCGGAAGAGATCGCGAGAATTGTGGCAAGAGGAAGCGCGGACATGATCGTCATGGGGACTCATGGGTATTCGGGAATCGCCAGAGCTCTATTGGGCTCCGTGGCGGAAGCCGTCATGCGCAACGCCAAGGTTCCGGTCCTTGCGGTGAGGGAAGGCTCCCCTAATCGGAGGCCCTTGAGAATCATGGTCCCCTGCAACCTGACTCCCTACGCGAATCAAGGGTTAGCCTATGCGGCGGCGGTGGCCGACGATCTCCGCGCCCAATTGTCCGTGCTCTACGTGCCCCCCAAAGGCGATCCGCACGGAGATTTCGCCACGCCGACGCTGCGCAATCACCTTGATGCGGTTATTGGAAGCAAGAGGGCCCGATCGATAAAGGTTGAAATCAGACAAGGACATCCACGGTCGGCGATTATTGAGGTTGCGCGCAAAGGCGAATACGACCTGCTTGTCCTTTCGGCGCACCGGCGAGGTTTCTGGGTGAATACCTTCGCCGGTTCGAGCGTTGAAAGGACGCTGCGTCATGCGGAGCTCCCGAATCTGTCGGTCCCAGAGACTCCACCGGCGCGTCGTCGATAGAGGAGGTTCTATGCTGGAAGGAATAAAGACGATTCCTGCGCCCGCCGAGGTTCGGGCTTCGCTGATTCGCCGCTCCGCGAGCCAAAAGATCGGCCGTCCCACTCGGAAAAGCCGACCATTTCTTCTCGCTGCCGCCGTCGTCGCGATAATCATCGCCGCTACGCTGCTGCTGTTCGCCCGGCGGAACCGGCTTGCGGGCGGCGATCTCTCAGAGCCGTTGCGGCGCGAGCAAATCGTCGAATCCGTCTACGGCATCGGCACCGTCATGGCTAATCGAAGCTACCAGGTCAAAGTCGGCGTGGCCAATACGATCGAGGACATCTATGTTCAGGAAGGAGACTCCGTATTTAAGGGCTCCAGACTGCTACGCTTAGGCGGAGTCGTCATTCGGGCCCCTTTCCCAGGGACGGTTACTTCCCTTCCCCACAAGACCGGGGAGAACGTTTTCCCCGGGGTACCGATTCTGGGCATCGTCGACCTATCCGACCGTTATGTTGTGGTCTCCCTAGAGCAGCGGGCGGCGATGCGGACGCGCCGCGGGCAGCGGGCGCGCCTCAGCTTCGAGACGATGCGGGGAGAATCGTACGACGGGACGGTCGCCGCCTCCTATTCGAACGAGGGGAACTTCTTGGTCCGCATCGACAGCCCCGGGCTTCCGCCGCAGATTCTTCCCGGCATGACGGCCGACGTGGCCATCGGCGTCGGGGAGAACCGTCGGGCGATCGCAATCCCCGTCGCGGCGATCGCCGAAGGCAATGTGCGCGTTCGCCGCGGAAGCGCCGCGCCGTTCGTCGCGGCGATCAAGACCGGCGTCGTCGATGGAGCCCGCGCCGAAGTCCTTTCGGGCGACGTCCGAGAAGGCGACCGCTTGGTCGTTCCGCGGAAGGCGTCGCCATGATCTTTCTAGCCGTGCGCTACCTGGTGGCGCGCCGGCGGCAGACGCTGCTCATGCTGCTCGGAGTCTTCTTTGGATCGGCGGCGTTCGTGCTGATCTCTGGCGTCATGCTGGGCTTCCGCGGTTACCTCGTCAACCAGCTCATCAACACAAGCGGACACATCCACATCGCGGCGCGCGAGGAATTCCTTACCGATCATTCGCTGGACGCGTCGTTCTACGGCCCCTTGGCGCGAGTCTTCTGGCGAGTCCCGCCGTCGGGGCGCAAGGACAGCGCGATGATCGAGCAGCCGCAGGCCTGGTACCAGCGGCTCAAAGCCGACCCGCGCGTCGTCGCCTTCTCTCCGCAGCTTACGGCCGGCGTCCTGTTCAGCAAGGGAAAGGCGACGGCGACCGCCACGCTTATCGGGTGCGATCCCGAGCAGCAGGTCCGGGTCACGACGATCGGGGACTACGTGACCGCTGGCCGATTCCAGGACGTCGCCGCCGGGGGAGGGCGACTCGCGCTCGGCGAGGAGTTGAGAAGGAAACTCGGCGTCAATGTCGGCCAGGACGTGAGGGTTTCGCTGGGACCCGCGGGAGGTGTCGTCCCATTTAGGGTCGCGGCGGTGTTTACCACCGGCAATAGGCTTTTAGACGAGCTGTCCTACGGAGCCCTCGCGGATGTCCAGAAGGTCAACGGCACCCCCAACCAGGTGAATGAGATCGTCGTTCGGCTGGCCGATCACGCCCTCTCGGCGCAAGTCGCGACGACATGGGCGGCGCTGAGTCCCGAGAAAGTCGAAAGCTGGGACCAGAGGAACGCCTACATCTTCGACGTGTTCAAGATCCAGGACACCGTGCGCTACTCCAGCATCGGCGCGGTGATGATCGTCGCGGCCTTCGGCATCTACAACGTGCTGGCCATGACCGTCATGCAAAAGCGCCGGGATATAGCGATCCTTCGCTCCATGGGCTACTCGACCCGCGATATCGTCGTCCTATTCCTATCGCAAGGCCTCCTTCTCGGTCTTTCCGGCACTTCGCTGGGCTTGCTGGCCGGCTACGTTATCTCCTTCTATCTCGAGACGATCCGTCTCAATGCCGGACCCATCGAATCCGGCATCGCGCATATCCTCGTGTCCCGCGATCCCTCGATATATCTTCAAGCCGCCGCGCTGGCGTTCGCGGCGGCGTCGATCGCCAGCATACTTCCGGCGAGAGCCGCGGGCAGGCTGCCGCCCATCGAGATCATCCGTGCTGGGGCGGAGTGAGTCATGGCAATCATCGCGCGGTCCATCGGAAAGCGCCTCGGCGAGCCTCCGAGCGATATCCTGTCCGGCGTTTCCATGGAGGTCCGCGATCGGGAGTTCCTCTCGATCACGGGCCGATCCGGCTCCGGCAAGAGCACGCTTCTATATCTACTCAGCAGCCTTGACACGGTTTCCTCAGGCGCAGTCGAGATCGACGGCCAAGATCTGGGCGCCATGTCGCCCGAGGAGCTCTGCTTCTTCAGGAACCGGCAGGTCGGATTCGTGTTCCAATTCCACTACTTGCTTTCCGAGTTGAGCGCGATCGAGAACGTTCTCATGCCGGCGCGCAAGGCAGGTGAGGAGGAAACGAGGCGCGCGTATGCGTTCAACCTGCTTGAAGAGTTCGGCCTCGCCGGCAAGAGCGACCGCCTGCCGCGGGAACTCTCCGGAGGCGAGTTGCAGCGCCTGGCGATCGCCCGTTCGCTCATCATGCGGCCCAAATATCTGTTCGCCGACGAACCGACAGGCTCGCTGGACACCGCCAACGGAGAACTCGTGGTCGGCATCCTGCGGCGGATCAACCAGCGGGACGGCACGACCGTATTGATGGTCACCCACGATTCCGGTTTTGCAGCGGCAGCAGACCGGCAGATTCGATTGGCGGACGGTCGCCTGGGCGAAGCCGATACGTCGGTAGGAGCGTCGGCGAACGGACGGACTGACCGGTCTGTTGCTCCCCATGATAGGGGAGGATCATTATGAACAATTAAGAAACACGAACTCCCTTAAAAACGAAAAGGCGTTTCTCTTGGAAAAGAAACGCCTTCTTGTTTATCCTCAACAAATTGGCTCCCCCAGAAGTACCTAGAGGGTAAAAAATTATCCGTCGAAAAACAATCAGAAATCGCTTGGTTGTCGTCCCCGATCTCCAAAAGACACCCATCGGGGCCCGGATTCGCTTCCTTTGGAAGCGCCAGGGCCTGACCATCCCGGACCTCGAACGGCGTACCGGAATTAGCCATGGTACCATCTCCCGGCTTGAGCGCGACAGCCGGGCGGTGAATGTCGCGGCCGTTGGCAAACTCCTAGCCTACTTCGGACGGGATCTACGGGAGGCCTACCCGGATGGCCTGGATGCCGCCGACCAACTGGTGCCGATTTCCGACTTCGGCTCCTGGCTTCGCAATTTCAGGGTGAAGAAGGGGCTCCGGCAGGTCGAATTGGCGAGGATTCTTGGTGTGTCGAAGGTTAGCATCTGCCGCAATGAACGGAACCATTCGAGACCCCAATACGTAATAGTAGAGAGGCTGAAAAAGGCCTTCAATCTGAATGGAGAGTGCGACCAGTTTCTATGACTGCGGGCCAGGCTGAAGACAAGAGGGTTTGGAATTGGTGGCTGTTGGCGCGGCTGCTCATCGTGGAGTCCATATTTGGACTTGCCGGCGGGCCCTTGACGAAAACATCAAAGTTGATGTATATTTAGGGTAAGGAGGTCACCTCTGTACACCATCAAGTTCTACTCGACGGCGCAGGGGGATTGTCCATTCGAGACTTTCCTGGATGGGGCGCAGCCTAAGGTTAAGGCCAAGTTCATGAAGTTTCTTGACCTCCTTGCTTCGCAGGGGCCGAACCTTAAGAGGCCCTATGCCGATGTCCTTAGGGATGGCATCCGTGAGCTTCGCGTACGGCTTGGAAGCAATCAATATCGGGCCTTATATTTCTTCATCGTAGGCAAGCATATCGTGATCACTCATGGCATACTTAAGAACGAGGATAAAGTTCCTCCGGGAGAAATAGATCGTGCTGTACGCTGCAAGATCGATTTTGAAAGCAGGCTTCGACGAGGAGAGGTCACGCTATGAAACAGAAACTTGTTGATTATCGACAATGGCGCAAGAAGGCGCTAAAGGACCCCGAAGTGAAAAAGGCCTTGGCGGAAGCCGAGGAAGACCCTGCGGTCGAGATTGCCTGCCAATTGATTCGCCTCAGGGAACAACATCATTTGACTCAGGCTCAATTGGCCCGAAAGCTACGCACTTCGCAGCAGGCTATCGCCCGGTTGGAATCATTGAATTACGCCGGATATTCCTTCAAGGTTTTGGAGAGAATCGCCGAAGTTTTCCACAAGAAGCTCAAAGTGCAGTTTGTCTAAATCCAGTCTAGAGCTCTGTATGCTATCTTGAACTTCACCAGCGCAGTGCCCCGTGAATATTACTGTTAGGCTGGATTGGCCATCTCCGGAGTGGAGCCCAGGCATTTCTCACCTCTCTTACCCAACCGGAACGGCAGGCCTATTTTCGTAACGAGCTATTCTACCTGGTCTTTCTCTCTAGAGACCAACGCGCCAAATTCTGCGTTGCGCCGTGAATTCGAAAGTGAGAGAATCCGCATGTCACCTAGCTTGCGGCTGGAAGCTGGCGCACCATGACTGATTCACAACGCTCAGAACCGTATCCGTCGAATGCTCCGCCGGCCCCGGGGCTCCTGTTTCACCATGTAGGTGCCGCAGTAGAAGATTTCATCTCAATGAAGAAGCTGTTCTCCGTTCTTGGAATTAGTATTTCGCTGCCTGAGTATGTCCGCGAATTGGATGCAGAGATAGTTGAAGTAGAGTGCGGACCGGCGTCCTTATATCTATGGCGTCCTTGCGGCGGTGATAGCCCGATGGCGCGATGGATCAAGCGCCGGGGCAGGCCGGGACTTCATCACGTCATGTTCGATGTCGAGGATCTACCGTCAGCCGTCGATTCGCTCAAAAGGCGAGGCGTGCGCTTCCTCGGTGGGACCAAGGAACTTCCGCGCCGGCGACAAGCCTTTATCGATCCTGACCAGGCGCATGGAGCATTGATTGAATTGGCGGAGAGCTGGGATCGAACCGGCCCCCGCCGATCGCGACCCGGCGAGCCGAAACTCGACCACCTCAGTTGGGCGGTTCGGGACATGGAAGGAGCTCGCTCGTTTTTCGCGCTTCTCGGTTCCGAGGTCACCGCGGCTTCCGAGGATACGCCGGTGTTCGGCTGCAACCACGCCGGAGTAAGAACGGCACCGAGCATCAGCATCAAAGCTCCGTCCGGAGACGGCCCATTCGCCCGTTATATCGCCAAGCACGGCCCAGGCCTCCACCACATCATGTTCGAGGTCGCAGACTTGCGCTCCATCGGCGCTTCAATCCGCGAGGCTGGCTTTCGCTTGACGCCTGAGGAGCCGATTCCCGAGCCGCATCAGACAACGTGGTTTGTCCACCCGAGGGGCGCTCAAGGCATCCTCATCGAACTTGGTGAGCCGGTTCGAAAGCCGGTGCCAAACGTGGCAATTCGTAGGGAAGCCGCGGCCTCAGGAACGCCTTCATGAAGATCGATATACAACTGATCACGGAAGGCTCCAAATTATCGGTGGCGGGCAAGACGGCCTGTGGATGGTGCCGCTTCAAGCTCGGGAGACCTTGTCACGTGGCTATCTTCAGAGACATCGGTCCGCAAACACGGCAGGTGCTCAGCCTTCTTCCAAACAAAAATCTCGCGAAACTAGAGAAGTCCATCGGACGCTGTGCTGAAAGTCATGACATCTGGGTCAGAGGGCGGGTAACCGAGTATGGGAGCCGAAACTTCCTCTCAATCGACAGCTTTCGTCTTTCTCGCCGGAAATAGAAGCTCCTCTGGAATTTACCCGCTAGTTCCTTCTCGGGTCTGAGAAGTACCTAGCGGGTAAAGAATCAAGAAATGCAAGAGGGAACGGTTCTTTTCGAATCCGCTCCCTCAGATGCAAAGTGGCTCCGGGGACAGGACTCGAACCTGTAACCTTGCCGTTAACAGCGGCCAGCTCCACCATTGAGCTACCCCGGAATATGGTGTTTCGGAGGTAGTTTAGCAATTTGTCGAGAGGCGGTAAAGCCGACGGGCACAG
>JACQBA010000010.1 GCA_016194745.1 Elusimicrobiota bacterium | reverse complement strand
TTAACCCTTGATTTCCGCGACGACGCCCGCGCCGACCGTGTGGCCGCCTTCGCGAACCGCGAAGCGAAGCCCCTGGTCCATCGCGATCGGAGCGATCAGCTCGACTTCCATGTCGATGTTGTCGCCGGGCATCACCATCTCGACGCCCGCCGGCAGCTGGATCGTCCCCGTCACGTCCGTCGTCCGGAAGTAGAACTGCGGCCGGTACCCCTTGAAGAACGGGGTGTGCCGTCCGCCTTCTTCCTTCGTCAGTACGTAAATCCTCGCCTTGAACTTGGCGTACGGCTTGATCGACCCGGGCGCCGCGATGACCTGGCCCCGCTCGATCTGCGCCTTCTCGATGCCGCGCAGCAGGATGCCGACGTTGTCTCCCGCCTGCGACTCGTCCAAGAGCTTGCGGAACATCTCGAGACCCGTCGCCACCGACTTGCCCGTCGGCTTGATCCCGACGATCTCCACGTTGTCGCCCACCTTGATCTTGCCCTTCTCCACGCGGCCCGTCGCCACCGTCCCGCGGCCCGTGATCGAGAACACGTCCTCGACCGCCATCAGGAACGGCTTGTCCGTCTCGCGCTTGGGCTCCGGGATGTCCTTGTCCAAAGCGTCCATCAGCTTCATGATCGCCTGCTCGCCGATCTCGCTGGTATCGCCCTCCAGCGCCTTGAGCGCCGAGCCGCGCACCACCGTGATCTTGTCGCCCGGGAACTCGTACTTCGTCAGCAGCTCCCGCACCTCGAGCTCCACGAGCTCGACCAAGTCCTTGTCCGCCACGTCGATCTTGTTCAAGAAAACCACGATGTGCGGCACGCCGACCTGCCGCGCCAGCAAAACGTGCTCGCGCGTCTGCGGCATCGGTCCGTCCGCCGCCGAGACCACCAGGATCGCGCCGTCCATCTGCGCCGCGCCCGTGATCATGTTCTTGATGTAGTCCGCGTGGCCGGGACAGTCGGTAGCGCTTGGCCTGCGCCATGCCCTTCTTCGACAGAACGTGCGTGATCGCCGCGGTCAAGGTCGTCTTGCCGTGGTCCACGTGACCGATCGTGCCGATGTTCACGTGGGGCTTGGTCCGTTCAAATTTCGCTTTTGCCATAATGTCTTTACTCCTCCCTAGATGTCTTCCCGAAGATGTGCCTCGCGAAAGCCAGGCATTGTACTATATTCGGGCCCAGTCAGAAAATCAGCTGGGGAAGGGGATTGAACCCTCGACCTTCTCCTTACCATGGAGATGCTCTGCCACTGAGCTACCCCAGCGCGGAGCGGGCGATGGGAATCGAACCCACGTAACGAGCTTGGAAGGCTCGTGTTCTACCATTGAACTACGCCCGCGCTGCTTTCCTCAATAACAACGGCCCTTCGCAGGGCCGAGTATGGGGAAATCAGAACTACGACGACACAGGATACCTAAGTATCAGCCTCTAAGTCAAATGCGGATCGACACGCCTCGATGCATTCCCGGCGAACGTCTTCTCGTCAATTCTTGATGCAAAAACTGATGCCGCCTCCGTGGGACGTGCTGCTTTCCCGGGTCTCGTCAGGTACATTCATGTCGATCGTATGCGCCGTATAGCCCGTAGGGCAAGACGGCGGAGAGTGGCCGAGGCAGTTGACGCCGCCGGACGCGAAACCGCTCCCGTTGAGTCCGCAGAGAGTGCCGGGAGGCGATGACGCGGTTCCGCCGCCGAGATTGGTCCAGACTCCGTTGACATACGCTTCGATCTGATTGGTAGTCGAATTGAACCTGAGGTCGCCGTTGACGGGCAGGATGGGTCGCTGCGGCGTCGTTCCGGACGGCAGGCGAAGAGCATCCGTCTTCGCGGAGGCGTCCAACCCGACCGCCGCGCCGATCTTGCCGACGGCCAAGTTGCCGGTCACGTCGAGCCTTCCGACGACCTGGGAGTTGCCGATGACATGGAGCTTGGCCGCGGGAGAAGCCGCGCCGATGCCCACGTTGCCGGAATCCCGGGCGAAGACAGAATCGCTGGTGCTCACCAGACGCTTGTAGATTCCCGACGGAGACGGGTAGTAGGTCGTCATGGTCATAGTCTCCGAATTGAGGAGACCGACCGCCGTCGCGACTACCAGCAGGGCGCAGATCGCCAAGCCGATCTTCCTCTCGATCCGGATGACGATATACTTGCCGCGTTCGTGGCTCATAGAATTAGGAACGAAATTCTAGCAAGTAAATCACCCGAGGGAAATTAGACGCTGAACCAGCCGCAGACGACGAGGATGCCGGCGGGGACCGCGAGGCTCCAGCGCGCGGCGCCGGCCTTTCGGGGGGCGAACTCCCTCTTCCAGGCGGACAGGCCGTCCCATAGGAGCACCGACCACGCGGCCAGCGCGACGAACGAGTAGCGCGCCTGCGGCTGGTATGAGAGGAAGAACCCGTGGTAGACGTTTTGGGCGAGCGCGATGCCGTAGGCGGCAAGCAGCATCGGCCGGTGCGGCAGGACGACGAGCTCGCGCCAATTTCGCAGCCAGCCGAACGCCGCGATGAAGCTGACCGCCATCGCCGCGCCGTAGGCGGCCGGCGGCATCGGCTGCGTCATCTGGCCGAAGCGGCCCCAGAAGCTTTGGAAGTACAAGAGCGCCCACCGTCCCGTTTGGGACCACGGGTAGCGGTTCGGATCGAAGCGGTCCATGCGGCTGAATCCGATCGGGTCTCCGTAGATACGGTAATTACGCGCGTACAACCAGCCACAGGCGACGAGCGCGACTCCGGCCGCCGCGAGGAGGCCCTTAGTCGAGACCTTTTTCTCGAGCCAGAGCGACGCGGCGCACGCGAGCGCCACGCCTTCGACGGTGAACTTGCAGAGGAGGGCCGCGCCGACGAGAAGGCCGAAGCGCCAGGGGACGGTCGGATGCTCGGCGTCCCGAGTCACCGTGAAGGCGAGGAGGCCTGCACCCGCCAGATTGGCCGCCGCGTCGTTCGTCACGGTCGCGCCGATGAAGGAGAACATCGGCAGGCACGCGAGCGCGCAGACCGGCGCGAGCGCGGCGTAGGGGTCCTTGTACAGGCGGAGACTCATGAGCCATAGGAGCAGCAGGACGCCGACGTGCAGGGCCGCCGAGATCAGCCGCAGCGCGCGCAGCCGCGCGCGGGGGGACCACGACGGCGTGACGCGGAGCACGAGGCTGCCCGGCAGGTAGTATAGAGGAGGCTGGATCGCCTCGTAGCTGTAGGGCTCGGCCGGCCAGTTCCAGACCGGCATCATGTTTCGGCTCAGCGAGAGCATGTACTCGACGTGCGCGCGCTCGTCGGGCGCGTTGCCGGGGCCGATGCGGAAGGCCATGGACGTAGATAGGACGGCGAACGCCGCGACGACGCACGCCGCCCGGCCGCGCGCGGAGCGCGGCAGCAGGCGGCGTGCGTCGACCCCGAAGGGCATCGCGGCGTCTCGCGAGTCTTTGTCTTACTTGCCGGTGACGACGATCGCGCCGCAGCCGATGCGATTGCCGGCGTTGCCCGTCGGTTGTCCGAAATCGTCCGCCTTCTCGTGGATCACGATCGCGCGGCCGGCCGCGTTATGCTTGCCGCCCGAGAGGCTGACGCCTGGAAGCGTGACCTCGACGGTCGCGGCGCCGTCCTCGGAGGCCTTCAGGTTGCCCATGTCCCCGCCGTGGGCAGACTTCGACCCGTCTTTGGGAAGGTAGCCGTGCTTGGAGTTCATCGGATTGTAGTGGCTGCCCGCCGCTTTGGCGGCGTCGTCGCAGCTGCCGAACTCGTGGATATGGAAGCCGTGCTCGCCGGCGGGAAGCCCGCTCAGCTTCGCGGTCACCTTCAATCCGTCCTTCGTATCCTCGAAATTAACGGTCCCGGCGATCTTCGAATCCGCGGCGGTGCCCCGGACGGCGGCGACGCCGGATTCGGCGAACGCGCGGCTCCCGGCGAATGCGACTGCGGCGACGGCGACGACGATGGTCTTGTTCATGTATCCTCCGATCCTGATATGCGGAGGACTATATTACTTTTTCGGGCGCGCGCGCTGTGGCGGGCGCGTGATCGATTCGTCAGCTCCGTGCGGCCTTGTTGATCTCCTCGATCATCACCGCGTATCCGGCGCTGTTCATGTGGAGCGGGTCGGGAGGCTCGCCGGCGCCTCGGACGTAGTACTCCGGGTTCACCTTGCCGTCTTTGAGCATGCGGCTGGCGACGTCGGCGAACGCGATCCCGTTCTGCTGGGCGAACTCGCGAAGGAGGCGGTTGGTCTCGAGGATCAAGGGAAGGAACTGCTCCCGCTGTGGACTCGGCTTGACGGATAGGAGGGTGATGGGCACGTTGCCCACCGAGTTCCGGATCTTTCCTAGAAGTTCACGATAGGAGGATACGATCTCCTCGGGGCTGCGCCGCCCCTGCGCGAGATCGTTGTCGCCCGCGTAGAGAATGAAGCGCTCCACCTGCGCGCCCCGCAGCCGCTGGAAGAGCGCGTCGGCGTGGGTCGCGAGATGGCTGGTCTGTCCTCCCCAGAGGCTCAAGTTGATGACGGGGGTGCCTAAGTCCTTGTCCGCCGAACCCCAGCCATGCAGGGTCGAGCTTCCGTAGAGCACAGTCGCGTGCAGCGGAAAGAGATGCTGAGGGCGCGCCAGGTGTCCCTCGACCTGGTAGTCGATGATCGACCGGTCGACGGGCTGCTCGTAGTCGAGCGCTCCGCAGATCGTGCAAGCCAGCAATAGTCTCAATATCGCCCAGTGGTGCATGAAGGTCCAATGACGGTATATGCGCCCAGGATCATTATTATCGATCGGAATTTCGATTCGGTAACAGGGCCGGCGCAAGGACCGGCGGCCGGGGCTAATCTTGACTAAATAGGTCAGGTATACTATACTAGTCGTGTACTCAAACGGAGGCTGCATGGCATCGTTGCTTGAAATCCAGGATTTGCACGTCGACGTCGACGGAAAACCCATTTTGAAGGGCGTCAACCTGCGCGTCGAGAAAGGAGAAATCCACGCGCTGATGGGACCCAACGGCTCGGGTAAGAGCACTCTTTCCAACGTCCTGATGGGTCATCCTAAGTACACGGTGACCAAGGGCCGCATCCTTTATAACGGCGAGGACATCACCGCCGAAAAGACCCACCTCCGAGCGCGCAGGGGCATCTTTCTTGCGTTCCAGTATCCCATGGCGATCCCGGGCGTGACCGTGGCCAATTTTCTCCGCACCTCGCTCAAGGCCGTCCGCGGCGACGAGGGCGCGGTGAAGACGTTCCGCAAGACGCTGCGCGAGAAAATGGCGCTTCTCGAGATGCCGGAGACGTTCGCGACGCGCTACGTCAACGACGGATTTTCGGGCGGCGAGAAAAAGCGCCTCGAGACTCTTCAGATGGCGCTCCTCGAGCCCACTCTCGCGGTCCTCGACGAGACGGATTCCGGTCTCGACATCGACGCGCTGCGCATCGTCTCGACCGGCATCAATAAGATCGCCGGACCGAACACGGGCATCCTCGTGATCACCCACTATCAGCGCATCCTGTCGTACGTGAAGCCGCACTTCGTCCACGTCCTCATGAGCGGACAGATCGTGCACTCAGGCGGAGCCGAGATGGCGCAGGAACTCGAGAAGAAGGGCTACGACTGGCTGAAGGAAGAAGAAAAGGCGGTCGCTGCTTAAGGATACTGCCATGACGACTAAACCTCTCATCGACAAGGACGACTACCAGACCAAGTACGGCTTCCACGATCCCGAAAAGTATCTTTTCAAAGCCGACAAGGGCCTCACCCGGGACGTCGTCATCGACATCTCGAAGCGCAAGAGCGAGCCGCAGTGGATGCTGGATTTCCGGCTCAAGGCATACGATATCTACCTTTCCAAGCCGATGCCCACGTGGGGCAACACCCAGTTGCTCAACGCCATCAACTTCGACGACATCTATTACTACCTGAAGCCCTCGAAGAACACCGCCGACAACTGGGACCAGGTCCCGACCGACATCAAGAACACCTTCACGAAGCTCGGCATCCCGCAGGCGGAGCAGAAGTTCCTGGCCGGCGTGACCGCCCAGTACGACTCCGAGGCCGTGTACCACCAGATCAACAAGGAGCTCGAGAAGCAGGGCGTCATCTTCCTCGATATGGACGCGGGCCTGCGCGAGTTCCCGGACCTGGTGCGCGAGTACTTCGGGACCGTGATCCCGGCGATGGACAACAAGTTCGCCGCGCTCAACTCGGCCGTGTGGTCCGGCGGCTCCTTCGTCTACGTGCCGAAGAACGCGAAAGTCGCGCTGCCCCTCCAGGCCTACTTCCGCATCAACGCCGAGAAGGCCGGCCAGTTCGAGCGCACGCTCATCATCGCCGACGAGGGCTCGAGCGTGCACTACATCGAGGGCTGCACCGCGCCGACGTGGAGCGCCGACGCCCTGCACTCGGCCGTCGTCGAGCTGATCGCCAAGAAGAGCGCCCATATCCGCTACACCACGATCCAGAACTGGGCGAACAACGTCTACAATCTCGTGACGAAGCGCGCCGTCGCCCACGAGGACGCCTTCGTCGAGTGGGTGGACGGCAACCTGGGCTCGAAGATCACGATGAAGTTCCCGGGCGTCGTCTTGGCCGGCCGCGGCGCGCGGGCGGAAATCCTCTCCTGCGCGTTCGCGGGAAAGGGCCAGCACCAGGATACGGGCGCGAAGCTGGTCTTCGCCGCGCCGAACACCTCGGGCACGATCGTGTCCAAGTCGATCTCGAAGGACGGCGGTCGCGCGAGCTACCGGGGCCTCGTCAAGGTGTACCCGAACGCGACCGACGTGAAGGTCAACGTCCGCTGCGACGCGCTGCTCTTGGACGAGAAGTCCCGCTCGGACACCTACCCGACGATGGAGATCAACTCCGAGCGCGTCAACATCGGCCACGAGGCTTCCGTCTACAAGATCGGCGAGGAGCAGCTCTTCTACCTGCAGAGCCGGGGCCTCTCCGAGTCCGAGGCGACGACCATGATCGTCAACGGTTTCTTCGAGGCGTTCACAAAGGAGCTTCCGCTCGAATACGCCGTCGAGCTCAACCGCTTGATCCAGCTCGAGATGGAAGGAGCGGTGGGATGACCGCGACGCAGGAACTGTCGAGCCGGGAAGCCCGCCGCGGCGCCTGGAAGACCTTCCAACAGACGCTCGAGCCCGCGCGAACGGTCGAGACCTGGCGGCGCGTCTCGTTCTCCGCGTGGCGCATGGACGCGCTGACGGACGGCCAATCGTCCTCGGGGTTCAAGGCGGCTCTCGATCCCGAAGCGGCGAAGCTGGGCGTGATCCTGTCGTCGATCGACGAGGCTCCGGCCCGCTTTTCCGAAGTGATCAGAGCTCATCTCTCGTCGTGGATCGCATCGCCGGACTTCCGTAAGCTCGAGGCGGCCAATCTCTCCCAGTTCCGCGGCGGCGCTTTCCTCTATATCCCGAAGGGCGCCCGGTTGGAGAAGCCCGTGCGGATCTCGTTCGCCCATCGCGACGCCTACGAGTTCCCGCGCCTTTTCGCGGTGATCGAGGACGGCGCCGAGGCGTCGATCGTCGAGGAGCATTTCCAGGACGGCGCGTCCGCGAAGGTCTCCTCCGTCGCGTTTTCCCACGTCACGCTCGGCCGCGGCGCGAAGGCGCGCTGGTTCTACCAGCAGACCTTGCCCGGCGACGCGTCTCACTTCTGGCATCAGCGCGCGGAGGTCGGGCAGGACGCGCTCCTGCAGCACTACAGCGCGATCCTGGGCGGCTCCGTGCATAAGAGCGAGCTGGACGTTCGTCTCTCGGCGCCGGGCGCGCGCAGCGAGCTCAAGGGCGTGGTTTTCGGCGAGAAGAGCCAGGCGTTCGACCCGCACACGAACCAGGACCACCGCGCGCCGAAGACCTCGAGCGATCTCCTCTACCGCACCGCCTTGAAGGACAAGGCGCGGGCCATCTTCACGGGGCTCATCCGCGTCGAGAAGGACGCGAAGGGGACCGAGGCCTACCAGCAGAACAACAACGTCCTCCTTTCCAACGCCGCGCGCGCGGACTCGACGCCGGTGCTCGAGATCCTGACCGACGATGTGCGCTGCAAGCACGGCGCGACGGTCGGCCCTCTCAGCGCGGACGAGCGCTTCTATCTCGAAAGCCGGGGCCTTTCGCCCGAGGAGGCGACGAAGGTCCTGCTCATGGGCCTCTTCGACCATGTCCTCGGGCAGACGCCCGTGCCCGAGCGCGTCGTCGCCGAGATCGAGCGGAGGCTCGCGTGATGACCGCCGCGGCCGTCGCGAAGGTCTCGGACATCCCTCCGGGCAAGATGCGCCCGGTGGAGGTCGACGGCCTCCGCGTCGCCCTGTGCAACGTCGACGGCAAGATTTACGCGATCGAGGACGTCTGCACCCACGACGACGGTCCGCTCGGAGAAGGCCAGCTCGTCGACGGGCAGGCGGAGTGCCCGCGCCACGGCGCGCGGTTCGACGTGAAGTCCGGCCAGGCGACCCGCATGCCGGCGATCATGCCGGTCCGGACGTTTCCGGTCCGCGTGGAAGGAGATTCGATCTATGTCGAGGTTGGCCATGGCGATTGATTCGGAGCGCATCCGGAAGGACTTTCCGATCCTGAGCCGCACGATCCGCGGAAAGCCGCTCGTCTACCTGGACAACGCGGCGACGACGCAGAAGCCGAACCAAGTGCTCGAGTCCCTGCGGACGTACTACCAGAGGCACAACGCGAACATCCACCGCGGCGTGCACACGCTTTCGACCGAGTCGACCCAGATGGTCGACGCGGCGCGCGACAAGGTCGCCAAGTTCATCAACGCGCCCAAGTCGGAGACCGTGATCTTCACCCGCAATGCGACCGAGGCGATCAACCTCGTGGCGTACGCCTGGGGCCGCAAGTTCCTGACCCCGCGCGACGAGATCCTGCTCACCGAGGTCGAGCACCACTCGAACCTCGTGCCGTGGCAGATCCTGGCCCAAGAGAAAGGCGCGCGCCTGCGTTTCGTCCCGGTCGAGGCGGACGGCTCGGTCAGCGTGGAGACCGCCCGGCGGACGATCACGCCCAAGACCAAGCTCTTCGCCTTCACCGCCGCCTCCAACGCGACCGGCGCTCTCTCGCCCGTCCGGGAGCTCGTCGACTTGGCGCATGAGAACGGCGCGCTCGCGCTGATCGACGGCGCGCAGTGGGTGCCGCATTTCAAGACCGACGTGCAGGCCTGGAACGCCGACTTCCTCGCGTTCTCCTCGCACAAGATGCTCGGCCCGACCGGCATCGGCGTCCTGTGGGGCCGCGAGTCCGTCCTCGAGGAAATGAATCCGTTCCTCGGCGGCGGCGACATGATCCAGGAAGTGTGGCTCGAGCGCTCCACGTACAACGTCCTCCCGTACAAGTTCGAAGCGGGCACGCCGAACATCGCCGACGTCGTGGCTTTCGGCGCGGCGATCGATTATCTTTCGGCGCTGGACTTCGCCGAGCTGCGCCGCCACGAGCTCGAGCTGACGAGGCGGACGATCGAGATCCTCCGCAACGAGGGCGAGATCACGCTCTACGGCCCCGAGGACTTGGAGAAGCGCGGCGGCATCGTCTCCTTCAACGTGGCGGATATCCACGCGCACGACGTCGGACAGATCTTCGACGCCGAGGGCGTTGCCGTCCGCGTCGGCCATCACTGCTGCCAGCCGCTCATGCGCAAGTTCCGCGTGGCCGGCACGGCGCGCGCCAGCTTCTACGTCTACAATACGCTCGAGGAAGTCGAGGCGTTCGGACGGGCGCTCAAGAAGGTGAAGGAGTTCTTCAAGGTGAAATCCCATGCCTGAGGGCGACGCGGAGCTGGCGGACCTCTACCGGGACGTCCTGATCGACTATTACCGAAGCCCGTCGCACAAGGGCAAGCTGGAGACCCCCGATTTCCACAGCCACGGCGTCAATCCGCTGTGCGGCGACGAGGTCGAGCTGACGATGACCAAGGACGGAGAGAAGATCGGCCAGGTGCGCTACGCGGGCCACGGCTGCGTAATCAGCCAGGCGTCGACCGTCATGATGGCCGAGGCCCTCGAGGGCGCCGAGTTCGGGCGCGCCAAGGTCCTGATCGAGAATTTTCGCGACATGCTGCTGCGCAACGCGCCGATCTCGGGTCTTCCCGAGGAACTCGAGGAGGCCAAGGCGCTCGAGGGAGTCCGCAAGTTCCCCGTGCGCATCAAGTGCGCGCTCCTCGCATGGAACACGATGAAGCTCGGTTTGGATCAGGGACCGCGCAAGGCGGAGACGGCGGAGTACAAGGAATCGGAGCGCTAACATGACCCAAGCGACCGGACAGTTGACGTTCAAGGCGATCGGCGACGCGCTCAAGCCCGTGCAGGACCCCGAGATCCACATCAGCATCACGGAACTCGGCCTCGTCTACGGCGCGAAGGCGGAGGATCCGGACGGCAAGGGCTGGCGCATCTCGGTACAGATGAGCCTCACCTCGCCCACGTGCCCGTACGGGCCGATGCTGCTCGCGATGGTGCACGGCGCGATGGCCAAGCTGCCGGGCGTGCGCGACGTCAATGTAGACCTCACGTTCTCGCCGTTGTGGGACCCGCGGACGTACGCGAGCGAAGAGTGCAAGGACACTCTGGGGATCTACTGATGAAGATCTCGGCCTCCGCCGAATACGCCGCGCGCATGATGGTCCAGCTCGCCCGCTTGGAGCAGGGCGGTTCGCTCAGCGCCGAGAAGCTCTCGACCTTGGAGAACATCCCGCGCGCCTACGTCGACCAGATTTTTCAGCGCCTGCGCCACGCGGGTCTCGTCCAGAGCGTGCGCGGACCGCACGGCGGCTACGCGCTGGCCAAATCCGCCAAGGAGATCTCCATCGGCATGATGATGCGCGCCGTCGAGGGGCACATCTTCGAGGACGTCTGCGGGCGCTACGCTTCGGGCGAGCTGCAGTGCTCGCACGCCGGCGGCTGCGACATCAAGCCGGTGTGGCAGCGGCTGACGACCCTCGTCGAAGGATTTTTGGACAAGGTGACGATCGACGATCTTCTGCACGAGCCGAAGGCGATCTCGAGAGCCGCGCACAAAGCATAGATTTCGGAGGCATCACATGGTCAGAGACAAGGTCGTCAAGGTTCTCGAAAAGATCCGCCCCTACATCCAGTCGGACGGGGGGGACATCTCGCTCGTGGACATCGACGAGCAGGCCGGCATCGTCAAGGTCGCGCTGCACGGCGCTTGCGGCACCTGCCCCAGCTCCACGGCCACCCTCAAGGGTGGCGTCGAGCGGATGATCCGGGCCGAAGTCCCCGAGATCAAGGAAGTCGTCGCCGTTTGAGGCGGCTCGACCTCCACACCCACTCCCGCTACTCGGACGGCACCGCGACTCCTGCGGAAGTCGTCCGCCGGGCGCGCGCGGCCGGTGTGGCCGTCATGGTGCTGTCCGACCACGACACGATCGGCGGCTACGCCGAGGCCAGCGACGCGGCGAAGGAGGCCGGGATCACGCTCCGTTGCGGCGTCGAGATCAACACCTGCGAGGACGACCACCTGCACATCCTCGGGTACCATATCGATCCCGGCTCCTCCGCCCTCGCGGCGAGGCTCGAGGAGTTCCGCAGGCGCCGCAACAGCCGCATCCTGAAGATCGTCGAGAAGCTGCAGGCGGCCGGCATCGACATCACGTTCGAGGACATCCGCGGCGTCTCGCTGGAGGCGCTCGGACGGCCGCACGTCGCCGATGCGATGACGCGCAAAGGCATCGTCCGCTCGCGCAAGGAAGCCTTCGACCGATATCTCGTCCGCGGCAAGCCTGGCTACGTGCCGCCGATGGGCCCTACCGCTCAGGAGGCCATCGAGGCGATCAAGACGGCGGGCGGATGGGCGAGCTTGGCCCACCCGGGCTCGCATGAGCACGGGGGGCGGCTCAAGCGGCTCAAGGGATTCGGCCTCGAGGGCGTCGAGGCCTATTACCCCACGCATTCCTTCGAGAATACTCAGAATCTCCTCCAGCTCGCGCGGGAGCAGAGCCTGCAGCCGACCGTCGGCTCGGATTTCCACGGTCCCGGGACGGGGCGGGACCGCATCGGCACCTTCGAGGTGGAGGACGGCCTTTTCGAACAGCTGGCGGAGCGGTTGTGACCCCGGCCGGCGCGGGGCTTCGGCTCATCGCCCACCGCGGCGCATCGGGCTACGCTCCCGAGAATACCCTGGCCTCCTTCCGCAAGTGCCTCGACATGGGCGCCTCGTCCATCGAGTTCGACGTCCAACAGACGTCCGACCATCGCCTCGTCATCGTGCACGACCTCAATTTGAAGCGTTTGGCGGGCGTCCGCCGCGCGCTGCGGACGTACCCGTACGCGGAACTCTCGGGCCTGGACGTCGGCCGTTGGTTCGGGCGCCAGTACCTAGGAGAGCGAGTGCCGCTGCTCGAGCAGCTCTTTGATCTCGTGGAATCCCGCGGTTCGGGGGCGGAGCTGCAGCTCGAGATCAAGAACGGGAGAACGCCGTACGCGGGGATAGAGAAGCGCGCGCTGGACCTCGTGTCCGCTCGGCCGAGCCTCTCGGGCCGGGTGGTCTATTCGAGCTTCGACCATGCGGCTCTCAAGCGCCTCCGCTCCCTGTCCGCCTCCGCGCGGATCGGGTATCTCGCCGGCAGCATGGAGCGGCGCGCGTCCGCCATCAAGGACGCCTCAGCCCTCGGCTGCGAGAGCCTGCACCTGAGCCTCGGGCGCGCCGACCGAACCTGGGTCGAGGCGTGCCATGCGGCGAATCTCAGGGTTTTTGTGTACACTGTCAATGAAGCGGCGGACTGTCGTCGCCTCGAGGAGATGGGCGTGGACGCGGTGTTCACCAATTTTCCCGACGTGCTTTCGAAGCGATGACTCTGAAGACAAAGGACGAGCCCAGCGGCGCCGATCTGGACCGGGAGATCGACCGGCTTTCGGCGGCCGGGTTGGACGCCCTCGGCTACTCGGACGCGGAACTCGAGCGCTGCGCGCGCCTCACGCTGCGCATCAACCGGCTGAAGAAGAAGATGAACGCGGTCATCCCCGCGCACGTCTACCAGCGGGTCGAGATCGTGCACGGCGTCGCGGATTTCATCGGCGACTCCTACAAGCTGGCCAAGCTCTGCGTCGACACGAAGGCCGACCGGATCGTGTTCTGCGGCGTCCGCTTCATGGCCGAGACGGCGAAGATCCTCAACCCCGACAAGACGGTGTACCTGCCCGCGATCGAGGCGGGCTGCTCGCTCGCCGACTCGATTACGGGCGACGACGTCAGGAAGCTCAAGGCGAAGCATCCCGGACTCCCGGTCGTCAGCTACATCAACACGACCGCCGACGTGAAAGCGGAGTCCGACGTGATCGTGACGAGCGCCAACGCGTCCAAGATCCTGCGCCTCATGTTCGAACGGCACCCGCGCCTCATCTTCCTGCCGGACGAGTGGATGGGCCGCAACCTCGCGCGCGAACTCGGCAAGAAGGTCGGCTCCGAGATCGTCGTCTGGGAAGGAAAATGCATCGTGCACGAGAACTTCGACGCCTCGTCGGTGCCGCTCTACCGCAAGCGCTATCCCGGCGTGAAGATCCTGGCGCACGCCGAATGCAGCCCGGCGCTGGTCCAGTCCGTCGATTTCGTCGGCGGCACGGGCGATATGATGAAGTACGTGAAGGACTCCAAGGCGAGGCATTTCATGCTGGTGACCGAGTGCGGCTTGGGCGACCTCGCCAGGACCGAGTTCCCCGACAAGTCCTTCATCCCGATGTGCCGGCTCTGTCCGTATATGAAGGCGACCGGGCTCGAGCATATCCTGAAGACCCTGGAATCGCCGTCTCGGGATCAGCTCATCGAGGTCTCCGCCGACGTCGCTATCCGCGCCCGCCGCTCGATCGACCGCATGTTCGAGTTGGCCGAAGGCCCGGAGCCGAAGCGTTGAGCCGGATCGGATGACCCGGCGGCCCCTGTCCCTCTTCGGCGTTCCGTCCAGCGCCGGGTGCCTGGACTCGGGCACCGAACTGATTCCCGGTCACCTCCGAAAGTACGGTCTCGTCGATCGGCTGTCCGACTCGGGCTTCGACGTGCGGGACCTCGGCGACGTCTCGCTGCCTCCCCTGCCGCGCCACAATGAGCCTCCCATCCGCAATTTCCCATCGCCCAGGACCGTCTGGGAGAGGACGGCGGACTTCGTGTCGACCCTGGATCTCTCGAACGGTCTTCCTTTCTGTCTCGGAGGCGACTGCAGCATCATCGTCGGCACCGCGGGAGGACTCCTGCGCCGATTCGAGCCGGGGGAGCTTCACGTCCTTTACATCGACGGGGACGTCGATTCCATCGCGCCGGATCCGAAGACGTGCTCGGGAAGCGCGGGGATGGGATTGTGGCTCCTGACGCAGCCGTCCCCGTATTGGAGCGGGGCGAGGCTTTCGCCCGCCCACGTGACCGTCCTGGGGGCGAAGAGGTCCCCGACGACCGACGTCGGCATCCCGTGCGTGCTGCTGGACACCTTGAGAGTCAAGGGGCCGGCCGAGGCCGCGCGCGACGCGCTGGCGGACGTGCCGACGTCCAAGCGCCTCTTGGTGCACCTGGACGTCGACGTGCTGAGGGCCTCCGACATGCCCGCCGCCTACGCGCCGCGCGACGCGGGGCTGTCGTACGTCGAGCTCGTTGCGCTGCTTCGTCCCATCCTCGCCGACCCCCGGGTCGTCCTCCTGGAACTCGCGGAGTTCATGCCGCAGAAGGACCAAGGCGGCGCCGTCGCGCGGCGCTTGATCGGCGCGCTGGCCGAGTCGCTTCGGGAGACGGCGCGGGCATGAAGCGGCTCGCGCTCGTGATCCTCCATTTCTTTTTCGCGACTCTCCGCTGAGGGGCTACTTCAGGCCCTCGAGGACGAGGCGCCCTGAGGCGCCGTCGACCCGCACGGAGAAGTGGCTCAAGAAGGTCATGCCGAGGAGGCCGTCGCCGGTCGGGGGCGGACCCGGCACGACGACGAAGGGAGTGTTGCGGACGACGGACTTGCCGATCCGGATCGAGTCCGCGCGGAAGACGCGGCCCGTCACCTTGTTCCCGTTCGCGACGGTGAGCTGCGCGGTGGCGAGCGGCTCCTTGCCTTCGAGCCCGAGCGCTCCGATCGCATTCTGATAGAGGACGGTGACGGAGGCGCCGGTGTCTACCATGAGCTTGAAAGTGGCTTTTCCGTTGACCGTCGCGCGCACGAAGACGCCGCCGTGCCGCTCTCGCTCGGCCGCCACCGAGTCCTTCGTGAAGTCCTTGGCCATCGAGGCCGTCTCGCGTTTGAGCCAGGTCCAGTACTCCACGGCGTCCTTCGGCGCCTTGCCCTTGAGACGGCGTTCCAGCTCGCGGTACGCGCTCATGTACTCCATGAGCGCGGCGTTCGTCTCCTTCGTCTTCTCCTGCGCCTCGTCCAGCTTGAACGAGGTGCCTTGAATCTGGGAAGACGCGCGGTTCATGTCGGCGATGGCGGCGTTATAGGCCGCAGGATCCACGTTCGCGTCCAGCCGGCTTAAGCGCTCCGACGCCTCGTGGTAGCGCTGCTTCAGCGCCGAGACGTCGTCGTGCGCCTCCGTGGCGGCTTCCTGCGACTCGCTCGCCTCCCGCCGCGATTCGAGCGCCTTGTCGCGCAGCCGACGGACCTCGCGGTACGCGGCGTCGGTCGCGGCCGCGCTCTCCGGCACGTCCCGCCCCGCCTCGAAGCGCCGCGAGGCCAGGGAGCCCCTACCCGCGCCCTTCCGCTCCCGCTTGATTCGCTCGATGTTCTCCCGAGGGATCGTCACCGTCCCATAGCCGATGTCGATGTCGACCTCCCCGGGCCGCTCCGCCGAGATCGCGCCCTCCATCTCGTTGCCGTTCTTGAGGTAGAGGGTGTCCGCGAGCGCGGCGGTCGACGGCAGGAGGACCGACAGGAGCGCCGCGCGGATCATGCCGGAAGTATATCGGAGAGAACCTGGCGCCGCCATACGCGGTATTGACAGTATGCGGTTGGCCCGATAAACTCACAGGCCATGGCGGAGAACATCTGGATTCGGTACACGATCACGCTCGACACCGGGAAGAAGGTGGTGTTCGAGCTGAAGCTCGATCCGAACACCCTCAACCTCGTGCGCGACCCCGCGCAGGACAAGCCTCCGCCGGAATGGGCGTCGCTCGCGTACAAGGCGTGCGACAACTGCGCGCTCGACAAGGCCAAGCATCAGCACTGCCCTGTCGCGGTCAACCTGTCCTCCTTGGTCGAGCCCTTCGGCCCGATCTTGTCCTACCAAGAATGCGACGTCATGGTGGAGACGGCGCAGCGCACGGTCTTCAAGCACATGTCGGCGCAGGACGCCCTCTCGTCGCTTGCCGGAATCTACATGGTCTGCAGCGAATGCCCGACGCTCGCCAAGCTCAAGCCGCTCGTCCGCTTTCATCAGCCCTTCGCGGGTATCGACGAGACCGTCTATCGGGTGATCACGATGTACGTCACGGCTCAGTACCTGCGGATGCAGCGTGGGCTCGCGCCGGACTGGGAGCTCAAGGGGCTGCATCAGATGTACGAGGAGATCAGCAAGGTCAACCAGAGCGTCTGCAAGCGCATGCAGGACGCGGCGAAGGAAGACGCGGTACTCAATTCGATCGTGGCGCTCGACATGTTCGCCGCGGCCATCAAGATGCCCACGCCCGAGCGCGTCGAGGCGCTCCTCCATCTTTTCGCGCCCTACCTAAAGTGAGCCGAGCCTTTATAAAGGAAGACGCCGGCGACGACGAATTGCCGGACAAGCCTCTACCACTAGGCCAGAACTACGTGACGCCGTCCGGGCTCGATCAGCTCCGCAAGCGGGTGCTGGAGTTGCAGGCGGCCGGGTCGGATGCCGGCGAAGCCAAGCGGGACCTGCGCTACTGGCAGGCGCGCCTCGGTTCGGCCATCCTGGTCGACAACTCGAGGAAGCCGCCGCCGGACGTCCGCTTCGGCGCGACGGTCGAGTTGAGCGGCGGCAAGCGCGTGCGGATCGTCGGCCAGGACGAGGCGGGGCCGGGCGGTGAACTCGTCTCGTGGGATTCGCCGGAGGCCGGGCGGTTGATCGGCAAGCGTCCCGGCGAGACGGTCGAGTGGACGGACGGCTCGACGGAGACGATCGCGTCCGTCGCGTACTAGGCGTCGCCCGAGCGCATCCGGCGTTCCGCCGTGGCGACGATGTTCGCGAGCAGCATCGCCACGGTGACCGGGCCCACACCGCCGGGGACCGGACTGATGGCGCTCGCGACGTCCTTGGCGCTGTCGAGCTCGATATCGCCCACGACCTTCCCGCCTTCGTAGCCGATCCCCGCGTCGAGCGCGATGCAGCCGGGCTTGAGATCCGCGCCCTTGATGAACTTCGTCTTGCCGACCGCGCTCACCACGATGTCGGCGCGCTTGAGGTGAGTCCGCAAGTCGCGGGTGCGCGAATGACAGAGGGTCACCGTCGCGTTCACGCAGGAGAGGAGGTGCGCGACCGGCCGGCCGACGATGCTCGAGCGGCCGACCACGACCGCGTCCATCCCGTCGCACTTGGCCAGGAGTTTGGCCGTGGACGCCGCGTCGATGGGGGCCTGGCGGTCCGTCGTCTGGGACGCGGCCAGAAGCTGCAGCACGGCGTGGGGCGTCGGGGGGAGCAGCGCGTCTACGGCCTCCAACTGCGCGAGAGACTTCGCCTCGAAGAGGCGGCCGAAGCTGCGGGGCGACACGGCCTCCACGTCCTTGGCCACGGGGACCTTCTCCAGTATCCGCGGCAGGGAGAGCTGCTTCGGCAGCGGCGCGTCCACGATGATGGCGTCGACTCCGGATTCCTGCGCGAGCTCGGCGATGAGCTTGTGGACCTCGCTTTCGGTCGCGGAGGCGGGAAGGACCTGTACGCTCGTCTCTATCCCGGCTTCGCGGCAGGCGTCGAGCTTCTTGCGCATGTACAGGGCCGAGGCGCCGTCGTCGCCGATGGAGATAATGGAGAGGAGGGGAGCCGCGCCGCGCTCGCCCGTCACCGCCGCGATGCGAGGCGCGAGCTGATTGATCAAGCGCTTGGCGAGCGAGTCGCCGTCCAGGAGCGTCGCGCTCACGCGGCGAGCTCCCGTTCGACGCGTCGGACCAGGCGGTCGAGGCTCTCGAGAACCGGTGTCTTCACTTTGCGCCTGCGGGCCGCGGAGAGGATGGGGCCGACGATCGTGTCGCGCTCCGTCGCGCGGCCGGCCCGAAGGTCCTGCAGCATCGAGTTCGATTGCGCGGGCATCGAGAGAAGACCCTTGATCAGCGTCGCCTCGAGGTTGGCGCAGAGGAGGCGATGGCCGTCGGCCCGCGCGGCGCGGGCGGCCTCGCCCGCCGCGCGGAAGACGAGGTCCTTGAGCGCCGGGATCGTGACGAGCTCGCCGTTGGTGCGGCCCGTCAGCGCGCCGATCGGATTCGTCGCGGCGTTGAAGGCGGCCTTGGTCCACAGGAGGCCGTCTTCGTCGCGGGCCAGTTCGACGCGAAAACCCGCCGCCTTGAGAATGGCCTGGGCTCGCGACGCGGCCTTCTCGTTGTGTTCCGTCGCCGCGAGATCGATGCGGTCCCCGCCGTGATGGACGACCCTGTCCGCCAGCCGTTCCGCCGCGGCGTAGCTGACGCCGAAGACGCTCCGGCCGCGTCCGAAGGCCTTGAGGACCGCCGGGCGATGAAGCAGCCCGTTCTGCAGGGACACGACGCTCGTGTTTGGCCCGACCAGAGGCTTGGCGGCGCGGAGGGCGTCTCGGACCGCGGAGGACTTCACGCACAGCAATACGCAGTCGCAGACGGGGCCGCGTGGAGCCGCGGCAGGCTGTGCCTTCACCCGAAGACGTCTCGATTTGCCGGAGGGCAGGCGCTCCTCCAGCCGGAGACCGCGGCGCGCGCGGGACAGCCACGCGCGATCGCGGCCGACCAGCAGCACCCGCGCTCCGGCGCGGCCGAGTCGCTCGGCGACGAGCAAGCCCATGGCGCCCGGGCCGATCACCGCGACGGATGTCTTCGTCAGTGGCATCGCGGGCACTCTATCAATTAGAGGTGGCCAAAGAAAATCCCTCCCCGGCGGACCGGGGAGGGATTCTTACGCTTGAATCAGGTCAGATTAGGCGTTGACCATCTTCGCGCGGCTGACATCGCCCTTCTTGTCCAGGTAATAGAGGTAGCCGGACTCTTTCTTGATTCCGAGCTTGGAGACCTTCTCAGGCTTGCCGCCCTTCTTTCCGCCCCGGGCCATCTTCGCGCGGGAGACATCGCCCTGCTTATCGATGTAATAAAGGAACCCCTCTTGCCGCTGGACGCCAGCCTTCGCCACTTTCTCTGCCATGGGTGTAGTATCCTCCGTCGGTAATTTAGCGAAATGTGCCGTTCGCTCGTCGATACAATACCACAATGACTTTGCGAAACGCAAGTTCTTTCTCGACGGGCTCGTCGACCGTCGGTACCGACGGTCGACGGAGCCCCGTCGGAGAACCGCGAGCGACCGGCGCGTGACGCGCGCATGAACAAAACTTGACAAAAGATGGCAAATCGCATACAGTAACAAGGTTCGACGGACGAATTGGCGTCTCGGAAAACGACAACTTTAAGGCAGGTCCGGCAGCTCGAATGAAGAAAAAGAGAAAGGTCGCGCGCAAGCCTTTGATGGGTCCTCCTCCCGAGGTGATGGACATCAAGACGCTCGCCCAATACCTAGGGATGGGACGATCCAAGATCTACAATCTCATCCGCCAGAAGAGGATCCCCGCGTCCCGCATCGGCCGCCAGTATCGTTTTTCCAAGCCGTTGGTGGACCAGTGGCTACGGGAGCGCCTAATCACCCGCCCGGAAGACACCGAGATGTCGTTGTTCAAGCCCCCGCAGCGGTAATTTCTCCGTCTAAGAAGCTGTAGTATTGCGCCGGGCAATTTGCTATCATTCCCCTCTATGGCGATTTATGAAACCGTCGTTGTCGTAAAACCCCAATTGTCCGACGCGGAGATCGCGACCGTCGTGGAGAAGACGAAGAAGATCATCTCCAACGAGGGCGGCGAGATCCTCAACGAGGACAAGTGGGGCCGCCGCAAGCTGGCGTACCAGATCAAGCATAACCGGGAAGGATTCTACGTGTACCTGAAGTACAGCGCGGGACCGTCCGCCCCCATCCGCTTGGACAGCCACTTTAAAGTGCAGGAGCCGATCATCCGCACGCTCACGGTGCGCCAGGAAGTCCGCCGCCCGATCACGAAGAAGGTTAAGAAGCCGAAGGTTGCATGAGCGTCGGGATCCGCCTGCCGGAACTCAACTACGTATTGCTGAACGGCCGCCTCACCCGCGACCCCGAATCGTTTTTCACCTCGGGCGGCATCGCTAAGTGCAGCTTCAGCATCGCGGTCAACCGCCGCATGAAGGACTCCAAGACGAACGAATGGAAGGACGACGTGTTCTACATGCCGATCGTCGTGTGGCGCGAGCAGGCCGAGCGCTGCAAGGAGAAGCTCAAGAAGGGAAGCCCGGTGTTCGTGGAAGGCCGCCTTCGTTCCCGCGAGTTCGAGGACAAGTCGGGCCAGAAGCGCACGATCATCGAAGTGGAAGCGCGCCGTGTCCAGTTCTTGGCGCCCGTGTCGGGCGCCACCGAGGGCGGAGAGTCCCGCGGCGGGAAGACCGCCGAAGAGGCCGCACCCGCCGCCGAACAGCCGGATCAATTCGAGGAGGTTCCGTTCTAGATGCCAGCCCAAGAAGAAGCACAATCCCCCATGCCGTCCGCGACGCCGACAGCAGCTCCGGCTCCCGCGGCGGTCGCTCCCTCGCATTCGGCGGGAGCGGGTCCTAAGCGCCGCGGAGCGTTCGCGCCCCGGCGGAAGGTCTGCCGGTTCTGCGCGGAGCAGATCCGTGACGTCGATTGGAAGCAGTTCCAGCTCCTGAGGACGTTCACGACGGAGCGGGGCAAGATCCTGTCGAGCCGTGTCACCGGAACTTGCGCCACGCACCAGCGCCAGCTCTCGCGCGCGATCATGCGCGCGCGGCATTTGGCCCTACTGCCCTTCGTTTCCAACTAATTCGTTACAGACGCACCGCGAGGGTTTCTATGAAGGTTATTTTGAGATCTGACGTTGAGAAGCTGGGCCGGTCCGGGGATATCAAGTCCGTGGCCGACGGCTTCGCCCGCAACTTCCTGTTCCCGCGACGCTTGGCGATGGAAGCCACGCCCGCGGCCATCCGCTGGTCCGAGAAGGGCAACGAGAAGCGCCTGAAGATCCGCGACACGAACACCGCCAAGTCGCGGGACGTCGCGTCGAAGATGACGGGCGTCACGCTCTCGTTCAACCGCGCCGCCGGCGCGGAAGGCAAGCTCTTCGGCTCGGTCGGCAAATCCGACATCGTCAAGAGCCTCAAGGCCTCCGGCTTTACCGTCGATAAGAACGCGGTGATCCTCGAATCCGCCCTCAAGGAAGCCGGCGAGTTCGAGGTGGAGATCAAGCTGCAGCCGGAAGTCTCCACCAAGATCAAAGTCTCCGTCCTCGCCCGGAACTCGTAACCAGCCGCACGACGCCGCGAACCGGGGACTCTGTCCCCGGAGTTCTGCCATGCCAGAAACCATCCAGGTCCCACCGCAAGCCTTGGAGGCCGAAAAGGCCGTGCTCGGCTCGATGCTCATCGAGCGGGCGGCGGTGGAGACGGGCGTCGAGCAGCTCGACGAGAAGAACTTCTACGCGGACTCCCACCAAAAGATATTCCGCGCCGCGGTGAACCTTTACGAGCGGAACATGGGCGTGGACGTCCTCACGCTAACGGACGAGCTGCGGCGCCTGAATTGGCTGGGCGAGGTGGGCGGACCCACGTACCTCCTCGAATTGAGCAACGCCGTCTCGACGGCCGCGCACGCCGAGTACTACGCGCGCCTGGTCAAGGACAAGGCGATCCTGCGGGAGCTCATCCACACGGCGACGAAGGTCGTCCAGAGCTGCTACGCGGAGGAGAAGGAGCCCGGGGCTCTGCTCGACGAGGCGCAGGCCCAGATACTCAACGTCGCCCAGAAGCAGACGACCGTGGAGTACGTCAGCGCCCGCGAGCTCGCGTCCAAGGCCGTCGAAGACATCGAGATGTTCGTCAAGCGGAAGGCGGCCGTCACGGGGATCGCGACCGGCATCTCCAAGTTCGACAAGCTGACGGCCGGTCTGCAGAAGGGGAATCTCATCGTCATCGCGGCCCGCCCCGGCCAAGGCAAATCCGCCCTCGCCTTGAATATCGCAGCCAACGCGGTACTAAACGCGGAATCGCCCAAGTCCGTAGCCTTTTTCTCGCTCGAGATGTCCGGAAAGGAGCTCGTCAACCGCATCATCGCGAGCAAGGCGCGCGTGAACCTCCACGAGCTGCGCACGGGCTACTTCCCGAAGGACAAGTGGACGCACATCACGAACGCGGCCGCGCAGCTCCATGACGCCCCGCTCTTCGTCGTCGATACGGGCTACCTCACGGTGATGTCGCTGCGGGCCATCGCCCGGCGCCTCGCGTCCCACCTGCGCGCGAAGGGCAAGAGTCTCGACCTCATCATCGTCGACTATCTCCAGCTCATGGCCGGGCCGCCTAAATCCGAGAGCCGCCAGCAAGCCGTGGCGGACATCTCGCGGGGCCTCAAGTTCCTCTCCAGGGACCTCGACGTGCCCGTCATCGCCCTGTCTCAGCTCAACCGGCGCACGGAAGACAAGGGGCGCCCGGACGGCAAGCCCCAGCTTTCCGACCTCCGCGAGTCCGGCGCGATCGAGCAGGACGCCGACCTGGTCGCCCTCATCTACCGGGAGGGCCAATACAAGCCGCAGGACCCGACCCTCGAAAATAAGGCCGAGATCATCATCGCCAAGCAGAGGAACGGCCCGACGGGCAGCGTCGACTGCGCCTTCTACAGACAGTTCAGCCTGTTCGACAACCTCGATACGACCGGCGACGCCGGTCCCGTCGAGGAGCAGGCATTCGAAGAACCCTCCTTCCTCGACACGTGACGGCTTCGGTCGTCCCTCCGTACCCGCAGCGGTTCTTCCGGCCGACGTGGGCCGAGGTCGACCTCTCGAGATTCCGCGGCAACCTCAAGCGCTTCCGCGCCAAGATGGGGCCGAAGGTCAAGGTCTGCGTCGTCGTCAAGGGAAACGCCTACGGACACGGCGCGGTGCCCGTCGCGCAAGCCGCGGAGAAGGGGGGCGCGTCGTGGCTCGGGGTCTCCTCCGTCGAGGAGGGAATGACGCTTCGCGACGCGGGCCTTCGGGCGCCGATCCTGGTCCTCGGCTCCCTCTATCCGTTCGAGAGCTTCCTGGCCGCGGTCCGCTACGGCCTTACGCCGACCGTGGCGAGCCTCGCCGCCGCGCAGCGTCTGGCCGAGGTCGCGCGCACGATGGACGCCGCCGTCCGCGTGAAGTGCCATGTGAAATTGGATACGGGGATGGGCCGCATCGGCATGAGCTGGCCTGCGGGCCTGCGCGCGATTGACTTCATCCGCCGAGAGCCGCGGCTCGAGCTGGAGGGAGTCTACACCCACCTCGCGTGCGCGGAGACGGGCGACGCCTTCACGGCGGGGCAGCTCAAGCGATTCAAGGCGGCGCTCATGGACATCCGGGCGCTCGGGGTCAAGCCGGGTTACGCTCACGCCGCCAATTCCGCCGCCGCCCTCCGCCGTCCCGAGAGCCGCTTCGACATGGTCCGTCCGGGCCTGGCCCTCTACGGCCTCTACGGCGCGGGGTTCGAGCCCATTCTCAGCTTGAAATCGCGGGTCGTGTTTATCAAGAATGTGACGACGGGTACCCCGATCAGCTACGGGGCGAGCTTCCGCACCAAGCGCTCGTCCCGGATCGCTACCCTGCCGATCGGCTACGCCGACGGGTATCCGCGGTCGCTTTCGAACAAGGCGCGGGTCCTGGTGCACGGCGTGCCGTGCCCCGTCGTCGGCGCGGTCACGATGGATATGACGATGGTGGACGTGACGAAGGTCGCGGACGCCCGGGTCGGGGACGAGGCGGTGCTCATGGGCGCCTCGGGCCGGGAGTCGGTCGACGCACGAGACCTGGCCAAGGCGGCCGGGACGATCCCGTACGAGATCACGACGCAGATCTCCGCGCGGGTGCCGCGAGTGGTCGTCAATGGATAAAAAGACGCCTGTCGCTCGTATATAACCCATGGTCCAATCGATCTCGGAGTCCATCGGAGGCCTTTTCCTCGAGCTTTCGGAGTCGGCGGGTCAGCTCGCCTTCCTCGTCCGCTCGACGGTCGTCTGGATGTTCCGCTCCTCCATCGAGTGGAAGCAGATCCTGACCCAAATGGTGCGCATCGGCGTCGAGTCCGTCGGTGTCTCGACGGCGACGGCGCTGTTTACGGGGATGGTGCTCGCCCTCGAGACGAGCTCGTCCTTCAAGGACCTGTTCAACGAACCCCTCTTCACGGGCACGATCGTCGCCTTCGCGATCATCAAGGAGCTCGGTCCGGTCATGACGGCCGTCGTCGTCGCGGGCCGCGCGGGCGCGGCGATCGCGGCCGAGCTCGGCACGATGAAGGTCACCGAGCAGATCGACGCCTTGTACACGCTCGGGACCGACCCGATCCGCTTCCTCGTCATCCCGCGCGTGGTCGCCTTCATCATCGTGCTGCCCCTGCTCACGGTCTTCGCGGACTTCGCCGGCGTGATCGGGGGCGGGTTCGTGGCGCACTACAAATACGAGATCCCCGTCGTCGTGTACTGGCACGACATCTTCGACCACATGGAGAACAAGCAGCTCTTCCACGGCTTGATCAAGACGATCGTGTTCGCGCTGTGCATCGCCTTCATCTCCTGCCAGAAGGGCCTTTCGACTCGCGGCGGCGCCGAAGGCGTCGGCAAGGCCACCACCGCCGCCGTCGTCGAGAGCATGGCCGCGGTCCTCATCGTCGACTATTTCCTGACCGCGGTCCTCGTCTCCCTGGGGCTCACATGACGAACTGCGGGGATCGAAGGTCGGGGATCGGGGGGCGGACGGCGCCTCATAGGCGAGTGGATGCTTGGAAAAAGGGGATACGTCTTACTGAGATCATTTATCGCGAAACGGCGAAATTTCCCCAAATGGAACAATATGGACTTGTAAGTCAGATGCGCAGATGCGCTGTCAGTGTTCCGGCGAACATCGCTGAGGGCGCAGCCAGAGAATCAAAACGGGAGTTCGTTCGCTTCCTGCACATCGCCAAGGGTTCCGTAACGGAGCTGGACACCTTCGTCGAGTTGGCAAGGATCTTCGGGTATCTCAGTGTTGAATCGCTGGATTCAATTTACCCTCTGATGGAAGATGTCGGTCAGCTGTTGTCCGGTCTTCTCCGACGCAATCGCCGTTTCTATCAGTCGCCGTTGACCGATTCATCCATCGTTTCCGAGTCGTTTGTCGTTCGACCCCCGAACCCCGACTTCCCATCCCCGCACCTCGGATTGGTGAGGGCTCCATGATAGAAGTGCGGGGCGTGGTGAAGTCGTTCGGGGACCGGCATATCTTGAAGGGCGTCGACTTGACCGTCGACGACAATGAGACGATGGTCATCATCGGCGGCTCCGGCAGCGGCAAGAGCACGATCATGAAGTGCGTGATCGGCCTCGTGCGCCCCGATGAGGGTTCGATCTCGGTGGACGGCGTCGACATCACGAAGCTGCGCGGCGATCAGGACGTCGCCGAATACCGAAGAAAGTTCGGCTACTGCTTCCAGGAAGGCGCCCTGTTCGACTCGATGACCATCTGGGAGAACGTCACCTTCGGCCTGCGCTATTTGACGGACATCCCGGAAACGAAGTACCGCAAGATCGCGCGAGAGAAGCTCGCGCTCGTAGGGCTCAAGGACATCGAGGACATGAAGCCGGCCCAGCTTTCGGGCGGCATGAAAAAGCGCGTCTCGCTCGCCCGGGCCATCGCGGCGGAGCCCAAGTACGTGCTCTACGACGAGCCGACGACGGGTCTCGATCCCATCATGTCGGAGATTATCAGCGACATGATCGTCGACTTGAAGAAGCAGCTCGGCGTGACGTCCATGGTCGTTACCCACGACATGAAATCGGCCTACAAGATCGCGAGCAAGATCGCGATGTTGTTCGAGGGCAAGATGAAAGCCGTCGCCGCGCCCGACGAGATCAAAAGCAGCAAGGATGCGTACGTGCACCAGTTCGTCGAGGGCTTGAGCCACGGGCCCATCCAGATGAAGATCCGGGACTTCGATTAGACGGGCGAGAGCAATAAAAATGCAATATAATACGTCCAAAATTGACGGGCAGCTTCCCGCCGAGGCCGTCAATCACTATTTATAATGTCGATTGAGAGCAAAGTCGGCGCATTCGTCCTCGCGGGCCTGGCCCTTCTAGGCATTGCGATCTTCCTGCTTGGGGATTTCACGTTCCAGCGCCGTTATCCGATCTACGTCGACTTCACCGACGTCTCGGGCCTTTCCGAGGATTCGCCCGTCCGCTTGTCGGGCGTCGACGTGGGAAAGGTCAAGAAGATTTCCTTTCAATCCGGCAAGGTACGGGCCGAGGCGCGCATCCGCGAGGGCGTTCCGATCTACAAGAACTCGCTCTTCCAGATCGGATCGACCGGCATCATCGGCTCCAAGTACCTCCAGATCGACCAAGGAAAGGCGGAGTCGGGAGTGCTGCAGCCCGGCGAGGCCGTCCAGGGCAAGGAAGCCGACTCGATCGAGAAGTCCCTGACCAAAGCCTTCAACAGCCTGCAGGACCTCCTGGCGGGGCTGAACGGGGACGAGTCCAAGCAGACCCCGATGACGAAGAATCTCAACGCCACGGTGGCCAACGTGCGCGAGCTTACGGCCAATTTGAACGAGATGCTCGCCGACGTCAAGCCGAACGTCACGCACGCGATGGACCGCATGGACTCGATCACCGCCAAACTCGATTCCATCCTCGCCAAGACCGACCAGATGATGGCGGCCATCAATCAGCAGAAGGGGCCCGTCGGCGCGCTTCTCCACGACGAGAAGATGAAGAACGACGTGAAGGAGACGGTCTCCTCGCTCAAGGACGTCGCGGGTACCGCCAAGGACGTGCTCGGGCGCATCAACCAATTCCGCGTGTACTGGAACTATGACTGGCGCTACGAGCACGCGATCCGCACCTCGCGCGGCGACATCGGGCTCAAGATTTACCCGCGGGACGAGCGCTACTACTATCTCGGCGGCTCGAACCTCGCCAACGTCAACGACTCAAATACGCACGGCACCGACTACGCCCGCAAGAACACGATCGACGCCTTGCTCGGCTTCGTCTGGCCCTATGCGGACTTGGGCGTGGGCGTGATCCAATCCGGCGGCGGCGCCCGCGTGACGGTGACGCCGTTCAAGGACGTGCCCGTCTTGGACCGCCTGAGCCTCATGGCGCAGGGCCACGACTTCGGCCGCAACCGCGTCGTCGAGAGCCGGCGGTTCTCGAAGCCGCAGTACGATTTCGGCGGCATGTTCCGGGCGCATCGCCTCATCGGCATCGGCGCGCGCGTCGAGGACGTGCAGGAAATTCCGCGCTACCAGACGTGGGTGAACGTTAGCTTCGAAGACAAGGACATCGCTTACCTTTTCGGCATGACGACCTTCGGCGTCGCGGGCACGAAGGGGCGGAGCAAGAGCAAATAGCATGCCCCGCTTGAAGGCCGTCTATCGCTGCCAGGAGTGCGGTCACTCGAGCCCGAAGTGGGTCGGGCAATGTCCGGACTGTTCCGCGTGGAATACGCTCGCGGAGGAAGTCATCGAGATGGCCACCGCAGCCGCGGCCGGCGGCGCCAAGACCACGGCCGGACTCACCTCCTTCAGTTCCGAGGTCGTGCGGTTGGCGGAGGCGACGACGGTCGAGCGACCTCGGGTGGCGACGAATATCGGCGAGCTCGACCGCCTCTTGGGCGACGGCCTCGTGCCCGGCCAAGTCGTCCTGCTCGCGGGGCCTCCCGGCATCGGCAAGTCGACGCTGATGCTTCAAGTCGCCGCCAAGCTCGCCAAGCCGGCGGCCAAGGGCCAGAAGGGGTTTAAGGTCCTCTACATCAGCGGCGAGGAGAGCCTCGGCCAGGTCTCGGGGCGCGCCAAGCGGCTCGGCATCAAGTCGGAGGAGGTCTACCTCCTTTCCGAGACGAGCCTCACCAAGGTGCTCGAGACGATGGAGCAGATCCAGCCCGACGCCTTGATCCTCGACTCCGTGCAGACCGTGTATCATCCGGATCTTTCCGGCAGCCCGGGCTCCGTCGGCCAAGTGCGCGAGTGCTCCGCGGCGATCCTGCGGGCGGCGAAGAGCAGGGACATCGTGACCTTCCTCCTCGGACACATCACGAAGGAAGGCGCGCTCGCCGGCCCCAAGGTGCTCGAGCACATCGTGGACACCGTCCTCTATTTCGACACGGAAAGCCACCAGCTCCTGCGGGTCCTCCGCGTCGAGAAGAACCGCTTCGGGCCGTCCGCCGAGATCGGCCTCTTTGAGATGGGGGAGAAGGGTCTCGTCGACGTCGCCGACGCCTCCGCGTTCTTCATCTCCGGGCGCGAGGGGCGGCCGCTGCCCGGACGCGCGGTGTCGGTCGCCCTCGAGGGGAGCCGCCCGATGCTCGTCGAAGTGCAGGCTCTAGTGACACCGACGCGCTACCCGTTGCCCCGGCGCATGGCGACGGGACTCGAGCTCAACCGGATGCTCGTCTTGATCGCGGCGCTCGAGAAGCACCTGCGCCTGCGTCTCGAGAACTACGACGTCTTTCTCAGCCTCGCGGGCGGGATGAAGCAAAAGGACCCCGCGATGGATCTCGCGGTGTGCGTCGCGTTGGTCAGTTCGGCGCGGGATATCCCGCTGCCGCCGGATCAGGTATTCCTCGGCGAAGTCGGCCTGCTCGGGCAGATCAGCCGCGTGGCGTTCCTCCCGCAGCGCCTCAAGGAGGCGGCCAAGCTCGGCTTCAAGCGCGCCGCGGTCCCGCAGCGCTCGCTCAAGGACCTGGGCAAGGCGAGCGGCCTCGTCCTCGAAGGCTTCGACAGCGTCTCCGCGTGCGCGGCGGGCTTGCCCGAGCCGTCGGCCCGCGACGACGACGACCGTTACGAGAAGGAGGCGACGTGATCATTTGGGTCTACCGCAGCCTCGTGTTGCTCGGTTGTCCGCTTCTCGTCTATACGCAGATCACCCATAACCGGCAGGGACTCTTGGTCGGCCTGGGCGTCGGGATGCTGCTCGTCGTGCTCGAGATGGCTCTCGAGTCGATCAACCTGCTCTCGATGGTCTTCGGCATCATGGGAGCCGCGGGCGGCATCTTCCTCTCCAAGCTTCTCGATTTCACCGTCTTCCAGATCGGCAACGACCAGCTCTACCAGGTCTGGGACCGCTACGCCCTATTGAGGCACTTCGCTCTCGCCATGCTCGGGACGATCCTCGCGATCCGAAAATTTCCGGAGCTCGACAGCTTGGACAAGGACGTCCTCGCCATGGGCAAGCGGCGCGGGGCCGAGATGAAGGTCGTCGACACAAGCGCGATCATCGACGGGCGGATCATCGACATCTGCGAGACGCGGTTCTTATCCGGGTATCTCATCGTGCCGCGCTTTGTCCTCAACGAGCTGCAGCGGCTCGCGGACTCGGCCGATTCCTTGAAGCGCGCCCGGGGCCGCCGCGGGCTCGACATCCTGTCGCGGCTCAAGGAGAACCAGGAGATTCCGCTCAAGATCATCGATCGCGATCTGCCCGACCTGCAGGAGGTCGACGCGAAGGTCGTACGTCTCGCCAAGGAACTCGGCGGCAAGGTGCTCACGACGGACTTCAATTTGAACAAGGTCGCGGCGCTGGAAGGCATCCAGTGCCTCAACATCAACGACCTCGCGAATTCCCTCAAGCCGGTCGTGCTGCCCGGCGAGGGCATGAGCATCTTCGTCATGAAAGAGGGCAAGGAACGCGAGCAGGGCGTGGGCTACCTCGACGACGGCACGATGGTCGTCATCGAGGACGGCAAGCGCCACATCGGCAAGCGCATCGAGGTGGCCGTCACCTCGATCCTGCAAAGCTCGGCCGGACGGATGATCTTCACGAAGGCGCGTTGACCCGATGAACGCCGGCGCCATCATCGTCGCCGCGGGCTCCGGCAAGCGCATGGGGCAGCCGAAGCAGTTCATGGCGCTTCTGGGGAAGCCCGTCGTCGAGTGGTCGGTCAACGCGTTCCTCGACATTCCCGACGTCACCGAGGTGGTGCTCGTCATGACGCCGGACAACGTCAAGGAGCATGGGTCCCGCTTCGCCTCGGCCCGGGTCAAGGTCGTCGAGGGCGGCGCCGAACGGATGGATTCGGTGCGCAACGGATTTGCGGCGTTGTCCAAGGACGTCGAGCTCGTCGCCATCCACGACGGCGCGCGTCCGCTGATCTCCCGCGAGGTGATCTTGGCCGTGTTGGACGAGGCCTTCGAATCCGGAGCGGCGATCCCCGGAGTCGCGGTTAAGGACACGCTCAAGAAGGTCACGAACAAGGAGTTGTGGATCTCCACGACGCCGACGCGCTCCTCCTTTTGGCTTGCCCAAACGCCGCAGTGCTACCGCCGCGAGATCTTGGAGGAGGCATTGGTGAAGTTCGCCGACGAGAAGAAGGCGACCGACGAGTCTCAGCTCGTCGAGCGCGCGGGGCACCAGGTGAAGATCGTGCCCTCAAGCTACGAGAACATCAAGATTACGACGCCGGAGGATCTGACGGTCGCGGAGGCCTTCCTGGCCAAACGCCACCCCGGTCTTCGCCCCGAGATCCGCACGGGATTCGGCTTCGACATCCACAGGCTCGTGGCGGGACGCGAGCTCTGGCTCGCGGGCATGAAGCTCGAGCACACGAAAGGGTTGCTGGGTCATTCCGACGGAGACGTTGTCCTGCACGCCGCGAGCGACGCGGCCTTGGGCGCGGCCGGTCTCGGCGAGATCGGGATGATGTTCCCGCCCGAGAAGAAGGAGATCAAGGGCATCGCCAGCCGCCTCATCGTGGCCGAGGTCGCCAAGAAGCTCTCGGAGCGCGGCGCCATCCTCGCCAATTTGGACGTGACGCTCATCGCCGAGGAGCCGAAGATCCGTCCGCATTACGACGCCCTGCGCGCGTCTCTCGCGGACGCATTCAAGCTCGAGCCCGCCCGCGTCAGTCTCAAGGCCAAGAGCCACGAGGGCATGGGCGAGATCGGCCGCGGCGAGGCCATCGCCTGCTACGCCGTCGCGACCGTCGTCCTCGTCGGCGCCGCCTAAGACCTGGAAATTCATCCGCTCAAGGTATCGGATTTCTTGCGGACGATCCCTGGAATCGCAGACGGCCGTCACTTTCCTAAGACCCCGCAATTGGGAATAAATTTGTTAGACTTTCCTCGTCGGAAGACTTGAGGAATGTCGGCATGGAACTCGCGCTTTTCAACACCCTGACGCGGTCGAAGGATCCCTTCAAGCCGATCGCCCCCCCGAAGGTCGGGCTCTACACCTGCGGGCCGACCGTCTACAACTATCTCCACGTCGGGAACTATCGCACCTACGTCTTCGAGGACGTCCTTCGCCGCACGCTCGAGTTCCTCGGCTTCGATGTCCTGCACGTGATGAACATCACGGACGTCGGGCATCTCACGAGCCAAGCCGACGAAGGCGAGGACAAGATGGAAGTCGGCGCGGCGCGGGAGGGAAAGACCGCGTGGGAGATCGCCGATTTCTATACCAAGACTTTCGTCGAGGACTCCAAGCTGCTCAACCTTATCCCGCCGAAGGTGCTCTGCAAGGCTACCGACCACGTGCCGGAGCAGATTGATCTCGTCAAGCGGCTCGAGGCGAAAGGCTTCACCTATTCCACCTCGGACGGGGTCTATTTCGACACTTCCAAGTTCCCGGCGTACGGCAAGCTCGTGAGTTCGGAGCACACGTTCATCTCGTTCGTGGGCGGGCTCAAGGCCGGCGCGCGCGTCGAAGTCAATCCGGAGAAACGCAATCCGACCGATTTCGCGCTGTGGAAGTTCTCTCCGAAGGGAACAAAGCGCCAGATGGAATGGCCGTCGCCCTGGGGCGTCGGCTTCCCGGGGTGGCACATCGAGTGCTCCGCCATGGCGATGAAGTACCTCGGGGAGACTTTCGACATCCATTGCGGCGGCGTGGACCACATCCCGATCCATCACACCAACGAGATCGCGCAAACGGAAGGCGCGACGGGCAAGCCGTTCGCGAAGTGGTGGATGCACGGCGAGTTCCTGCTCATGAACAACGCCAAGATGGCGAAGTCGGCGGGAGGCTTCATCAGGCTTCAAGACCTCCAAGAGAAGGGCTATGACCCGCTCGACTACCGCTATCTCTGCTTCCAAGCCCATTATCGCAAGCAGCTCGATTTCTCGCTCGCGGCCCTCGACGCCGCCAAGAGCGGGCTGAAAAGCCTCCGCGACCGCGCCCAGCTCATCGCGCGCGAGTCCAAGCCCGCGCGCACCAAGGACGTCGAGGCCCTGCTCGATCGCTTCAAGGAGGCGATCTCGGACGACCTGAACATGCCCCAGGCGCTCTCGGTGGTCTCGGAGGCGGTCAAGAAGCTGCCCGCCGAGGGGCAGCACGCGTTCCTGCTCGAGGCGGACAAGGTCCTCGGCCTAAGGCTCATCCCCGAGGGCGCGCAGGAGCTCGCACCCGAAGTCGTGAAGCTGCTCAACGAGCGGCTGAGCGCCCGCAAGAACAAGGATTTCGCCGCCGCCGACGCGCTGCGGAAGATGTTGGCCGACAAGGGAATCCTCATCGAGGACACCAAAGACGGGCAGCGCTGGAAGCGGAAATGACCGGATCGCGGGAGAAGTGGCGCTGGCTGTGGGGCCGGCACTCGGTCGAGGAGGCTCTCCTCAGCCAGTCGCGGAAGATCCGCGAGTTTTGGATCCTGCACGAGATGAAGGACGAACGCGTCTCCGAGCTCGTGAAGGTGGCGCGCGAGCTCGGCGCGAAGGTCCGCTGGGTGCAGCGAAAGGAGCTCGACCGGATGACCTCGAGCGCGGCGCACCAAGGTCTCGCGCTCATGGTCGAGGAGCGCGCGGGAGACGGGTTCGCGGGGTTTCTCGGCAATCTCAACAGCGAGGACCGCAAGACGCTCATCCTGACCGCGCTCGACCAGATCCAGGACCCGCACAATCTCGGCGCCATCGCGCGCTCGGCGGTCTGCCTCGGATCGCGGGCGTTGATCGTGCCGGACCGCCGCGCGGCGCCCGTCACGCCGGCGGCCGTGGCGTCATCGGCTGGGGCGATCGAGAAGATTCCCGTGTTCACCGTCGGCAACCTCGCGCAGACGCTGACCCAGCTCAAGGACGACGGTTTTTGGATCTACGGCGCGGATGGGACGGGAAAGGCGGCATGGGACGTCCAGTTCAATTTTCCCATGGTGCTCGTGATCGGGTCGGAGGGTTTCGGCATGCGCCGCATGGTCGCCGAGCGCTGCGACGAGCTCGTCGGCGTCCCGCAGTCGGCGCAGGGCGTGGAAAGCCTGAACGCCTCGTGCGCGGCGAGCATCCTCTTGTACGAGGTCACTAGGAGGCTCAAGAATGCAGCTGCAGGAGCGAAGGGAACCTAGCATGGCGGACTCGGTCGATCCCCAATTCTGGCTGCTCGTCCACGACATCATGGTCCGCACGCGCTGCCTCGAGGAGCGCCTGATTAAGATGTCGAAGAGCGGCGAGGGCTACTTCTGGATCGGGGGCCCGGGAGAGGAGGCCTTCAACGTCCCCCTCGGCCTGTCGATCAAGAAGGGCGCGGGACTCGAGAACGACTATCTGCACCTCCACTACCGCTCGAGCGGCATCATTCTCGGCATGGGCGCGCCGGTGATCGACACGATCCGGCAGATGCGCGCCGTGGCGACCGACCCATACTCGAAGGGCCGCAATTTCGTGAATCATCCGTCCATCCCCGCGTGGAACGTGCTGCCGGTCTACCCGACGATCGAGACGCAGTACGCGACCGCGATCGGCACCGGCATCGCGCAGGCGCGCGCGGGAGGCCAGGGCATCACGATCGTCAACGGCGGCGACGCCGGCACGGCCGAAGGCGACTTCCACAGCTGCCTCGTCTGGGCGAACCGGCCGATCCTGCCCCTGCCGATCCTCATCATCGTGGTGAACAACGGCTACGGCATCTCGACGCCGATGCGGGACCAGCACGGCGAGCGCAACATCTCCGATTGGGCGAAAACCTTCCCCAACATGCCCGGTCGCACGATCGACGGCAACGACCCCATGGCCTCCTACCGGGCGATACAGGAGGCGATGACGTACGTGCGCAAGGAGAGGAAGCCCTATCTCCTTGAGGCGGTCACGAGCCGCCTCTACGGGCACTCGTCGTCGTCCGGCGCCAACCGCGTCCCCGAGCCCGACTGCATCAAGGCATTCGAGGAGAAGCTGACTTCCCTCGGCCTCGCCAAGCGCGAGCGCCTCGAGATGGCGTGGCACACCAATCAAGACGAGGTCGACAAGGCGCACCAGATCGTCAAGCAGGAGCCGTTCCCGAAGGCCGACGACATCTGGGAGCACGTGTTCGCGGAGAAGATCTCCCCGTCCTATCCGCGCAAAGGGGGAAGCTGATGGCGAATATGGCGCAGGCCATCCGCATGGCCCTTCACTACGGAGAGGAAAAGCTGGGCGTGAAGGAGATCTTCGGCGAGGACGTGGGGCCTCCGCTGGGCGGCGTGTTCACCGCGACCCAGGGCCTCAAGACCGCGTGGAATTCGCCTCTCGACGAGCGGGGAATCATCGGCGCGGCCATCGGGCTCGCGTGGGCTGGACAGCGGCCCGTGGCCGAGGTCCAATTCGTGGACTACATCTTCAACGCCATCGATCTCCTCAAGATCGCGGCCGTGGGCTCGTGGTCCTCGGGCGGCACGTTCAAGACGCCGATGGTCGTCATGACGCCGACCGGGTCCGGGATTCATGGATCGATATATCACTCGCATTCCTTCGATTCGATCGCCACGAAGCTGCACGGCATGAAGGTCGTGTGTCCCTCGACGCCCTTGGACGCCTACGGCCTCATGATCTCCGCGATCAAGGACGACAATCCCGTCTTGTACTTGAAGCCCAAGGCGCTGCTCCGCACGAAGGGCGAGGGGCTCATCCCGGGCGAGCCGTCGGACGAGCGGCAGCTCCGGGACATGATCGACGCCCCCATCGGCGACCGCTCGCAGTGGAAGCCCCGATGGCCGGACCTCCAGGAGTTCGAGATCCCGCTCGGCAAGGCGAAGGTGTCCAAGCCCGGGACAGGAGTCACCGCGGTGACGCATGGGCGGATGGCGCCGATCACGCTCGAGGTCGCGCGGCAGCTGTCGACCGAGGGCGCGGGCGAGGTCGAGGTGATCGATCTTCGCACGCTCATCCCGTACGATTGGGACACGATCACCGGATCGATCAGGAAGACCGGGCGCGTCATTTTCATCAACGAGGAGACCGAGATCACGAACTTCGGAGAGCACCTGATCCGCCGGGTCGTCGACGAGCTGTTCTACGAGCTGAAGGCCAGGCCGCGGCTCCTCGCGGCGAAGGCGGCGCCCGGCATCGGACTGTCCCCGAACCTCGAATACGCCACGACGCCGCAGCGGCCCGACGTCGAACGCGTGCTGCGCGAGATGCTCTCGGAGCCGTAAGCTCCGTGCCTGCGGCCGTCGCGGACCTGAGCGCTTGGGCTAAGCTCCGCTTCACCGGACCCGACCGCAAGAAGTTCCTGCACGGGCTCCTCACCAACGACGTCCTCGGATTGCGGCCCGGCGAAGGGCAGCTCGATTGCGTGCTGACCGCGAAGGGCAAGCTCGTGGGCGATCTCGCGCTCTACGACCGGGGCGAGGACCTTGTGGCGCTCGCGTTTGCGCCGCTCGGCGACGCGGTGCGGGCCGCGCTCGGCAGGAGCATCATCCTCTCCGCGACGACGATGGAGGACGCGTCGCGCGCGTTCGGGCTCACGCTTTTCACCGGCGCCGGGGCCGCGGAGGCGCTTTCGGGAATGCTGGACGGGGCTCTGCCCGGCGAGAACGGGCCGGCCGCGGGCTCTTGGCGATGCGCGGACGCCGCCTGCGACGGCGCTTCCTATACGGTCCTGACCTACCCTAGATTTCGCGAGCCCGCATGGCTTCTCCTCTGGCCCGAGGCCCAGCGCGCTCGGGTCGACGGCGCCTTGCGCGCCGCCGAGTCCCGGGGGGCGCTCGCGCGTCTTTCGTCGTCCGAGTTCGAGGCCCTCCGCATCGACGCAGGCATCCCCATCGTCGGCGTGGATACGGACGCGGACGCGTTCCCGGCAGAGGCCAACCTGGACTCCGCCATCAGCTACGACAAGGGCTGCTACATGGGCCAGGAGATCACCTCCCGCATCAAGAACCTCGGGCACGTGAATCGCCGGCTCGCGGTCCTCGGACTGGAGGCGCCGGCGGAACCCGGGGCGGCGGTCACGGTGCGCGGGGCCGAGGCCGGCAAAGTGTCGAGCGTCCAGAGGCTAGGCTCAGGGCGCGCGGTCGCGCTCGCCATGATGAAATCCGAGTTCGCCGAGCCGGGGACCGAGGTGGCGGCGGGTCCGGGAGCGCGCGGATCGGTGCAGGACGGCGGGTCCCGCGCCGGCGCGCGCGGCTAGGCCGTCACCGGCCGCAGGATCCCGAAGCAGGACGTGTAGCCGTGCAGATAGGTCGCGCCCCCGACGGGCCCGATCTCGCCGTTGGAGAAGAAACCGCTGATCGGAAGCTGCCCCACCGACTTCAAGAACGCGTCCGTGTCGTGGTTGGCGACCCCGTAGAGGTGCTCTCCTCGCCCGAGACAGGAGAACAGCAGCGCGCCCCGCGGCTGCGTGAGCGGCTTGGACCCGGCGTATTGTTCGAGCCTTTGCCGCAGGTCCTCCGCGGAGGTCCTCTTGTCGCGCAGGTGGAATTGGACGAACTGGCCGAGGCGAAGCATCGCGCCGATCGAGAGGGTGCCCCGGTGCGGGTCCAGGCCGATGATGTTGCGGATGAGGTAGTCGCACGCCTCCTCTCCGCCGAGAGGGGTCGCCCGTACGCCGAGGAAGAGCGAGGTGCGAGCGAGTTCCTGGTCTTTCTCCGGCAGGGTCTCGAGGAGCGCCTCGACGGCTTCAAGCGCCGTCTTGTCGTCCAATTCGAGCAGCTGATTGTCCTCGCAGGCGGTGATCTTGAGGGGCTTGCCTACGGGCCTGCAGCCTTGGGCGACGATGGGATCGATCGTGACGTTGCCCGTGAGGGCGATGCCGGCCGCCCCGGAACGGTGCGCCTCGCCGTCGAGATAGAGGACGTTGCCGCCGGGGCGCGCGGCCCCGCTCGCCAGGCCGCCTATCTTCACGCTGCCGGGGAACGCGTAGTCGAGCCCCACCGTCAGCGATTCGGGATTGAACGAGAACGGGTCGCCCAGCAGGACGAAGCTCGGCTTGAGGGACCGGTCGGTCACGCCCACGAGCTCGGCCCACGCCTTCGGCGGCGCATCCATGTCGGGAAGGCCGTTCGCCTCGACGTGGAACGGCGTGAGCGTCGCGCCCGGCAGGTAGCCCGCCATGAGCCCCAAGGCCGCGCGGTCCTCCGCTTCCTTGCCGCCGGCGATGACGCCGCCGGCCGAGCAGCCGAGGAGATGCTTGGGGCGGAGCAGCCGCTGGAGGGGCTTGGGGATATCCGCGTACTCGCGGGCGAAATGCGGCGATACGAAGAGGAACGCCAAATCAGGCGCGGCGTCGGTCTGGTCGCGGATCGCCGAGGCGCATTCGCGGACGGCTTCCTCGGCGTTCGTCTTGAGAGAGAGGGCCGAGACCCACCGCATCAGGGCTAAGACTTGCGGCGCTTCTCGGCCATCGAGAGGGCGCGCTCGATCTTGGACTTCAGGACCTCGATCTCGAACGGCTTGACGAGGTAATCCACCGCGCCGAAAAGGAGCGCATCGTTGAGCGTCGCCGCGTCGGAGAGCCCGCTGACCACCATGATCGGAATGCTGGAGGTGTCGGCCTGCTCGCGGAGCTCGCGGGTGAGGCTGATCCCGTCCTGGTCCGGCATCATGATGTCCATGAGGATCAGGTCCGGCTTCGTCTTGGCGAGAAATTCGCGGGCCCGCCTCGCGCTCGGGGCGCAGGTGACCTCGTAGCCGAGAGCGGTCAGCCCTTTCTCGTAGAGATCGCAGACGGAGATCTCGTCGTCGATGGCGAGGATCTTATGTTTGGCCATTAGGGTTTCCCTTCAATCCATCCGTCTAGGCTCCAAGTCTTTTTGCCGTACAGGAACGCCGAGACGGCCAAGGCGATGAGGATCGGATCGAGGATCAGGATTTGCGTCGGGGTGAAATGAAGGTCGCCGAAGCAGCCGCAGTTGTCCAGCGGGTTGCCGATCGCCTTCGTGTAGCCGATGGCGCCGATGAAGGCGAGGAGCAGGGCGCCCAGCGCCGCCGCGCTCAGCCGCGTCAGGTAGCCGGAGATCAGGAATACGCCCAAGATGAGCTGCGCCCACGGCAGCACGGTCGCGGCGGGGACGAGCCACGCTTCGGGAAGAAGATAGTAGCTCTCGAGGACCGAGACGAACTCCTGCACGGGACCCACCGCCTTGCCGTAACCGGAGTAGATGAACGCCGCGCCGACCACCACGCGGCCCGCCATCCCGAGGGCGATCTTCATTTGCCGAGGATCCTGTCGATGTCGTTGACGCCCTCGCGGGAAAGCTGGCCGGCGCCGCCGAAACGCTTGCCGTTGATGAAGAATGTCGGGGTCGAGTTGATGAAATGCAAGCTCACGTCCTTCATGTCCTCTTTGACGAGCCTCTCGCCCTCTCCGCCCTTCACGCACTGGTCGTAGGCGGCGCGATCCACCTTCGCCGCGTACGCGTAGCCGTTGATGACGTCCGCGGCCTTGTCGGTCTGCGTCCACTCGGGCTGGTTGTCGTAGAGCTTGTCGAACATCTCCCAGAACTTTCCCTGCTTGCCCGCGCACTCGGAGGCGATGGCCGCCGTCATGGCCCACGGGTGGGAATGCGTCCAGGGGCAGTGCTTGAACACGACTCGCAGCTTCGAGCCGTACATGTGTTCGATGTTCCGTACGACGCCGACCGCGCGGCCGCAGGGGGGGCATTGGAAGTCGCCGAACTCGGCCAGCACGGCCTTGGCGTCCGCCGGCCCCTTCTGCCGGTAGGCGGGGGCGTCCGGCATCCACGGTTTCTGGGTCGCCCGGCCGACCGCGACCGCAAGGACGCAGGCGGCGATCAAGCCGACCCCGGTCCACAGGCGCCGGAACTCGTTTTTCGAGGGAGGTTTGGCCATGGGGGAGCGCTGTCGATTAAAGCAAATTCCGGATTGATATTATAGAATCCGCCATGCACCCGCAACGCTCCCGATTCGTCGCCGCGGCGGCTCTGGCGGCGCTCGGCGTTTGGCATCTTGCGCTTCGGCGCCACGGCCTCCATCTGCCGCGGATCAGCGACGAGGGGGAATACGCCTACGAGGCCCAGGTATTGGACCGGGGCGGCCTGCCGTACCGCGACGCGTTCAACCAGAAGCCGCCTCTCGTATTCTTCCTCTATCGCGCGGCCGGGCGGACGCCCGAGGCCCCGCGACGCCTGGCCGTCGGCTTTTCCTTGGCCGCGATGGCGCTCCTCTTTCTAAGCGTTCCCGCGGCGTGGGGGGTCGGACCCCGCCTGGCCGCCGCCGGAGTCTTCGGCTCCTTAAGTACGTACCCGCTCGGGGATCTCGGCTTCGCCGCCAACACAGAGATCTTCATGACCGGCTTTCTAGCGCTCGCGGCGTGGGCTCTGCTGAAATCCCAGGGAGGCGCCCGCGCCGGCCCGTGGCTTCTCCTTGCCGGCGCGGCGGCCGGCGCGGCCTTATCCACGAAGCAGACGGCCTTGTGGCCGCTTGCCGCCTTCGGCGTCATGGCCGTCGCCGCGCGCCCGGCCTCGGGCCAGGGTCCCCGTCCTTGGGCGTCCGGTCTTTGGTACGCCGCCGGCTGCGCGCTCGTGCCCGCCGTCCTCGCGGCGTATTTCGCCGCGCGAGGCGGCTTGGGCGACCTTATCGAGCAGGTCTGGCGGCGAAACCTGGACTACGCTTCGCTCGTGTTGGCCTCGGGGGCGGCGCGCGGGCAGCTCGCGTGGTTCATGAGATCCGTCGCCGCTCCGTTTCTCATGGGAGCCTGGCCCGCCGCCGGTCTCGCCCTGTACGGACTCTCGAGCGCGCGCGCGCGCGCGGCGCTCACGATCGAGCTCGTCGCGACGGTGTGGCTCGGCGCCTCGCTCGTCGGCGCGGCGACGGGGCTCTTCTTGTTCCCGCATTACCTCGTCCCGGTCGTCGCGCCTCTGGCACTCGCGTGCGCGCTCGGGTGCCGAAGGCTGGCTCAAGACTATCCGCGCGTGAAGGCCGCGTGGCTTGCCGCCGCCCTCGCGCTCTATCCCGGGATCGTTCGCGCGCGGCTCTACTTCCTGGAACCGCCCGACGCGGTCGCCCGCGAGCTCCTCTTCCCCAATCCGCTCTATGAGGCGGAGGCGATCGCGGACTACATCCGCGAGCACTCCGGGGCGGACGATACCGTGTACGTGTTCGGCTCCGAGCCGCAGATCTACGTCGCCGCGGACCGGCGATGCGCGACCCGCCACGTCTTCGTCTATCCGCTGACGCTGTTTCCCGACCGGGCGCAGACCGTGTTCAAGGAGCTGAAGGACCTGGCGGAGGCGAAGCCCAAATTCGTCGTGTTCGCGACCTCTCCCGCGTCGACCCTCGTCGCGTCGAAACTCGGCGAGGCGTTCCGCGCCGGCGTCATCGCGTGGCTCACGCGCGGCTACGAATGGTCGGGGACCGTCTGGATCCGCGGCGACGCCAGCCGGGCCGCGTTCTGGAGCGCGGGAGAGAAGGGCGGAGCGCTTCCGGAATGGGGGGCGCCGGACCGTCTCTACTTGTTCGAACGCCGGCCCTGAGCGAGCCTCTCCGCCACGATCTCTTGGTGGCGCCGGATCGTCTCGTTCTCCGGATTGAGCGCGGCCGCAGTCGTCAGGGCGCCTTGGGCGCCCGCGAAGTCTTTGAGAGCCAGATACGCGCGCGCCCGGTCCATGAACAGGACGGCTCGATGGCGGGGGTCGACGATGGTCGAGTGATCGGCCGCGAGATATTCGACGAGAGCCTCCTTGGACTTGCCTTGGACGAGGAGCACGTCGCCCAGACGCATGTGCGTCGAATAGTGGTTCGGCCGCTCCCGGTAGGCTTGCCGGGCCTCCGCTTCCGCTTCGGGCAGGTACCCCAGGTCCTGAAAGATGCTCGACAACGCCATGTGCGCGGTCGGCCGCGCGCGCCCTGCGGGTCGGTCGAGCGTTTTTCGAAAATAGCGTTCCGCTTCGTCCCTTCGTCCGAGCTGCAGCTGCGCGAGGCCGTAGCAGATTTCCGCCTCGAGCATGTCCGTCTTCTCGGGTGGGCGCGTCCAGGCGTAGGCAAGGCCGTAGGCGCTCAGCCCCGCGAACGCGACGGCCGCGGCGGCGTCCGCGGCGGGCCACGTCCATGCGGAGGGAGAGCGGCCCCTCGCCCGCAGGATGAGAGGCGTGAGGGGATCGAGCATCTCCGCGGCGGCCAGCGCCATCGGCGGGATGAATACCAGCGTATAGTGCGGGAATTTGATGCGGTACAAGAGGAGAAACGCCGCGCCCGCGACGTACCACCAGCCGAGGAGCGCGCTCCGCCGGAACAGATACGGCAGGCCGCCGAAGCTCAAGATCAGCACCAGCGCGTCGGTGCCCTGCGGCAGCGGGAGGAGGAACGGGAACTCCCGGTTTCGCAGCAGCCAATTGAAGTGGTCGAGAATTCTCGGCTCGCGTCCCATGAAGTCCACGTACATCCGGTAGCGGACGGTGTCGCCGATCGAGTCGTGGAATCGGAGCGACTGCAGGAGGTGTCCGACGGGATTGGACCAGATCGCGGGATCGAAAAGCACGAACGCCGCGGCCGAGACGGCGCCGTAGAGCGCGACCGTCTTCGGCTTGCGACGGGCGCCCTGGAGCAGCAGGAGCGCGATCGGCGCCGCGACCACGGCGTTGATGTATTTCGACGCCATGGCGGCGCCGAGAAACACCGCGGAGAGCGCCATCGGCCGGCCCCAGACGAGACCTCCGCCGGGCGCCCGTTTCGCCCGAAGGAAGAGGAATGCGGCGGCGAGCGCGAAAAAGCTGCTCGGGCCGTCGAGGTAGGCTTTTGACGAGTACAGGATCTGCTGCGTGTGGACGCAGAAGAGGACGGCCGCGATGGGGGAGAGCAGGCACAGGAGAGCGGCTTGCGCGGACGTGAGGACCGCCGAGACCCACCGCGAGGCGCGGAGCGCGCCCTCCGGGTTCTGCGAGTTGCCGGTCGCCGCGATCACGGCGCCGTAGATCAGCTTGACGAGCGGCGGATGCTCGTAGTTCTCGCGGCTGCGGATGAGCAGGCCGAGCTCGCCGCGACGAAGGTAGTCGGCGTAGAGGACGCCCGCGTCTGCCGCGTACACGGCCTCGTCGACGATCGCGTCCGCGCCGATCACCGACGCCAGCCGCAGGCTCGCGCAGCACAGCGCGGCCATCGCCGCCAGGAGGACCGTCCGCTTAGTCGTAGAAGACGCCTTTATACCTTGCGCAGTAAACGAGGTTGACGAACATCATGGCCCGGGTCACCTTGCCGAGCCTGTTCTCCGGCACCGTCCACAGTCCCGCGCGTTCCGAGAGCCCTGCGGGTCCGATATTGCCCTCATAAGACACGTCCAGGACCGCCGCGCCCGGCTTCACCCAGGACGCGTCGATGCGGAACTTCGGATCGGGCACCGCGGTCACGAGAATGTCCGCCCGGCGCACGCAGGCCTCGAGGTCGGCGGGCCTCGTCTTGTGGTAGCACTTGACCACCGTCGCTCCGAGGTTCTCGAGCATGAGCCCGAGCGGCTTGCCCACGCGCATCGAGTTGTTGACGATCGTGACGAACGCCCCGTCGATCTTGATCTCCGGATAGCGCTGCAGCGCCTTCACCACCGCCTTCGGCGTCGCGGGCACGACGCACTTGACCTGGCGCTTCTCGTCGAGGTACTGCTTGAACTTGATCAGGTAGCCGAGATTGATCGAATGGAGCCCTTCCGGGTCCTTGTACGGGGAGACCAGGTCCATGACGTCCTCGTCGCTGATCTTGCAGCGCAGGGGGTAGAGGACGATGATGCCGTGGATGCCCGAGTCGCCGTTCGCCCTGCGGATGAGCTCGAAGAGCTCGCCCTCGTCCGAGGACTCGAGAGCCTCCGCCTCGAGGCCGAGGCGCGCGGCGTCCTTGAGGATGAGGTCCCGATACTCGATGCTCGCGGCGTCGGCGGTCGGCCTGTTGAGGATCGCGGCGAGACGGGGAGTGAACCCGAGAGACGCCTTTTCCTGGCGGACCCAATCGAGGAAAACGTCGGCGGCCGCCTGGCTGTCTAGGACGGGCATGCCGTCATGATAGCAGTCTTGCCGTCGTCAGAAAAAGAGGAAGCCCGGCCGGTGCGCAGGCCGGGCTTCCCGTGTGTAGACCCGATTTACTGGACGATCTTCGCGGCGTCCACGAGACCCGCGCCCTGCTCGTTGGGCCCGGCGCCCGGCAGCTTGCGCGCCGTGCCGGTCAGCGCCGCGCGGATCGCGGCGGAGCCCCGGATGCCCTTGGCCGCGACCGCGAGGGCCGCGACGCCCGCCGCGTGAGGGCAGGCCATGGACGTGCCGGACTGCGTCGCCTGGCCGCCCCGGTTCGTCGGGAAGGTCGAGAGGATGCCCTGGCCCGGCGCCGTGATGGCCACTTGCGGCCCGCGGCTCGAGAACATCGCGGTCCGCTCCGAGGACGTGATCGCGGCGACCGCGATGACCTCGGCGTAGCGCGCCGGATATCCCACGGTGTTGTTGCCGGGGCCATCGTTTCCGGCGGCCGCGATGATCGTCAGCCCCGCCGCCGTCGCGTTCGCCACGGCCGCGCGGAGCTCGGGAGTGTTGTCCTCCTCTCCTCCGCCCAAGCTCATGTTCGCGATGTCGATGCCGTTGCGGACCGCCCAGTCGATGCCGGCGACGAGATCCGCCGACGTGCCGTTGCCGCCCGCGTCGAGCACCTTGATCCCGTAGAGCGTGGCCTTGGGGGCGACGCCGACGATCCCGTTGCCGTCCTTGACCGCCGCGATCGTGCCGGCGACGTGCGTGCCGTGCCCGTTGTCGTCGTTGAAGTTCGTGGGCTGCGCCGAGTTCTTCGCGTTGAAGCCGCCGCGGACGTTGTCCTTGAGCCGCGGGTGGTTCATGTCAATGCCGGTGTCGACCACCGCGACCTTGACCCCGGCGCCCATCGTCTTGGCCCACGCGGTCGGCGCATTGACCTTCGCGATGCCCCACGGGATGTTGTCGGCCTTGTCCGAGCCGGCGCGCACGCGCTCGGCCTTGAACGGCCGCACGACGGCGGACGGGGCCGGCAACTCGAAGTCCGCGGTCGGCGCGGCGGTCCGTCGGAGCCAGTTGCGCTCGTGGTCCTCGGAAACGCGGATCACGCCGGGCAGGGCCTTGAGGCCGTCGTCCGCGAAGCCGGCGCGGTCGGCCGGCAGCTCGATGGAGACGGCGTTGATGATCTTGAGATCGTGGATGATGCGCCCGCCGAGTTCCTTGACGAACCCGACCTGCTTCGACGCGTCGACGCCCTCCGCGAACGTCACGATGCGAAGGACGGGCTGAGCCGGCGAGCCGGCGGACGCTGGAAGCGCCGCTCCGGCGACGGCTAGGACAAGTGCCGCCAACAACGACCTGGATCTGGACATGGACCACCTCCGCAGGTTGTCGCCAGGCCACCCGTCCCGGCGCGCGCGTCTGGAGCACCCCTGCTCCGGCGCGACCCGCCGAGCATAGCATAAATATGGGCCGATAGGCCTATATTGAGATTAGGTCCTTTGGGAGACGTGTTGTTGCGGGCGCTACGGGAGGAGGAGCGTCCGCACCAGGGCTTCCGTAACGTCTCCTACGTGGAAGCCGGGATGCGGCGCGCTGCCGCCCGTCTTCTTGAGGCCCGCGGGATTTTGCAGCACCGTGTCCTCGTGATCGAGGTCGTCGAGCTGGATCGAGCGCGCGCCAGGCACCTTGGAGGAACTTTCCGCGACGAGGCCGTCGCTCTTCTCTCCGGTGGCGGCCTTGATGATCAGCCACAGCGGCTTCATGTCGCGATGGTAGCGCCACGCTTTGAGCGGCTCGCGCACGGGATCGAACGTCGTCGTCACGGTGTACGTCTTCGCGAGGTCGTCAGCGGTAAGCGGAGGGAGGCTCGCCATGACGGCCGCGCGGCGGCGGGACGTCAGCTCCTCCAGCGCGCCCGGCACGTCGCCCCAGCCGAGCCACGTGCTGATTTTCGCGACCTTCCAGCGCTTGATCTGCGCGAATCGGCCGTCGATCTTGATGTCGGCGATGGGGGATCCTTGAAGCGGCGCCTGCACCAGCGCCAGCTTGACTACTTTCGCCTTGAGCGCGGGCGAGGCGGCGCGATACCAGTCGTGCGAGTGCATGCCGCCGCGGCTGTGGCCGATGAGGACGACGGGCGTCGGAGACTCCTCGACGGCACGGCCTATCTTGAGGAGGTTGCCCGCGCCGTCGCCGTCGGTGTCGATCGACAGGATGCGCGCGTCGAGACCGAGCGCGCTCAGCCGTTTCTTCGTCTCGCCTAAATAGTCCTCGATATGGTTGCCGAGAAACCCCGGGACGAGGAGATACCGGTACGATTGTGCTTTTTCGAGCGACCCGAGGCGGGACTTGGACTTGACGCCGTGATGGAGCGCCAGGAAGGCGTTCGTTAGGTCGCGCGAAGGCGCTGCGGGAACGGCTTGAACTGGAGTCGGAACGCCCGCCGCGCTCGCGGGCGAGCCCGTCAGCGCGGCGGCGATTCGCTCGGCGCCTGCCGAAAGCGACGGTTGGATCGAGACGGATTGAGCCGCGGCCGAGTGGACGGCGGCGACCAACAGGACGAACGGGATGGAACTGCGCATGACCCCCTCCGGAAATGCGCGAGCGTAACGTCTGCGCCCGACGATCCAAGTATACGCGTCCTGGAGGCGCCGCTGGGGCCCGGTCGGGGAGAATCCGCGAGGACTTTGGCCCTACGCCCGCTTACCCGGACGACCGGTAGTGTTGCGACGGCCTATCGGAACAGGGCGAGGAACCGATCTTCGTATTCGGCGAATAGTCCGTACTCCTTGAGCTTCTTGCCGAGGGAGGCGCGGGCCGCCGGGTCGGACGCCGCGGCGGAGAAGAGCGATTCGATCTCGCGCCGCAGGCGGCGCTGGGCGTTGGAGCCGGGATCGAACAGCCCGTGCTCCTCGTACGTGCGGACGTGGGACGGGAACGCGCGCCGGGTCTCATCGAGAGTGAGCTTCATCACCGCCAGGGACCACGCCGCGTCGGGGCACTCGATCAACGCCGTGTCCTGCACGGAGCGGGTCGTCAAGTCGTCCCGGATGCGCCCGGAGACGGCCCTCGGCTCGTCGCGAAGGACGTGGGCGCGGAAGTCCTGATTCTTGAACTTATATTCTAGCGCCCTGAGGAGGTCGCGATACTCCTCACCGAGCCAGCGCGCGAACCCGGCCGCGTCGTCGCCGAATCCCTCGAAGCGCTCGCGCAGGGACTCCGCCGTCAGGATGAGCGGCCTCTCCGAAAGGACCGAGCCTTCGCGCACGCGGGTGCGGTCCGTCATGTCGTCCACCGGCGAGACGAGATTGTAGTTCAGGCGCGTGCTGCCGTAGGCGGAGAGGATCCGCTTCGGCGCCACGACGAGCTTCGTCGCCTGGAGCAGCTTGTAAATCCCGGCGTCATCCATGTCCATACTATCGTATCACGACCCCCCCGACGAGTCAAACGCAGGGCGTCAGTTCTTGCCATAATACGCGTCCGCCGCGAGCTTTATTGCGTACGCGATCGCGGCCAGGGGGACGATCCAGACGCCGATCGCCAGGCCCAGCGCGACCGCGTTGAGCAGGAGGAGACCCGTGGCCACGAAGGCGTTGCCGGCGCGCACGAAGATATTGGCGACGCCGTAGGTCGCGCCGTGAGTGCGGATGGGCTCCCGCGCCGGCTGGCTCAGGCGGACCGTCACGATCGAGTTCGCCGCGAGGCGGTCGATGTACTTCATCCGGCCCTCGGCCTGCTCGATCTCCCCACCGATGCGTTCGAGCTGCTGCTCGAGCTGGAGCACGTCGCCGAGGGTATAGGTCTTGGACGCCAGGAGCTCGTGCAGGCGCTTCTCGACGCGCCGGAGGTTCGCCATGCGGGACTTGATGTCCACGTACTCCGCCGTCATGTTGGTCTCGGACAGCGAGCGCTCGAGGACGCGGCCCAGGCCCTCCAATGAATCGAGCAGCGCGTCGAGCTTTTCGGGAGGCGCCTCGAGGACGATGACGCCGTAGGCATTCTCGGCGCCGCGCGACGTCGAGTCGGATTGGACCTCCGCTCCCATGCGCCGCGCGATGGCGAGGAGGCTTTTCCGCTCGGCCGCGTAGTTCCTGACCTCGATGGAGACCGAGGCGTTCTTGACGATCTTGCGCTCGACTTGACCCAGGCTCCGCGAGCCGGGCGTCGGAGATCCGGGTGGAACAGGCGATATGGGGGCGATGTTGGAGCCGGCGAATCCCGCGGCCATGTCCCCGCGCGAGCTATCCGAGAGCGACAGCGCCGTGCTTTGGATCTGCGCCGACGCGGCTTGATAGAGATCCGGGCTCAATAGCGGCTGCGCCGAGCGGCGCGACGCCGCCCTCCAGCCGATCGACACGACCGCGACCGCGAGGGCGCATCCGGCGATCCGTCCCTTTATCGAACTCATCGTTGTGGCCTCCTGGACCGTATTTCGGCGTCGAGGATTGGACACTAACAGAGCCGTTTTGTTCCCGAAAAGGACCCCTTGGACGTTGCCGGTTTGAAGCCTTGACTCTGTAACATATAGGGGAAATACTCTATTACGGGACCGGGCGCGTCCCCAATCCATGAATCTCGGACCTCAGAAAGGCCTGGCGAGAGACTTGCCCTGTTTTATCATCGCGTGCGCCGTGCACGCGGTGGTGCTCACGCTCAACACGGGCCTGCGCTTCGGGGGCGAAGTCCCGAAGGCGGAGGCGGCCGTGCCCGTCGAGTTCGTCACCCAGATCCCCCAGATATCGCCCTTCATCGCGCCGATGGCGGGCGGCAACGGAAACGACCTGCCGGCCGCCCACGGCCCGGGCCCGGTCGAGCCGGAGAAATTCAAGAAGGGCAGCCCGACTCCCGCCAAGAAGCAGAAGGTGCATCGGCCGAAGAAGGTCCCGACTCAGGCGGAGCGCGAGCAGGCGCGCCGGCGCGCGGAGGAGAAGCGGCTCGCCAAGGAACTCGCCGCGGCGGAGCGGGCGGCGCGCGCCGAGGAGCGGAGGCGGGAGGCGGAGATCCTCCGCCAGGAACAGCTCGCCAAGAAGCGCGAGGCGGACCTGCGCCGGCAAGAAGAGCTCGCGCGCCGGCGGGCTTTCCTCGAGGAGCAGCGCCGGGTCAAGGCGCAGCGGCGCGCGGAGCTCGAGGGCCAGCTCGCCGCCATGGAAAATCCGGACGACGCGATTTCCTCGGCCGATACGGCGTCCTCGGCGCAGGCGGCGAAGGGACGCAAGGGTTCGGGAAGCGGCTCGGACCTCCCGGAGTCGGAGGACGCGGTCTATGACGCCGGCGGCCGCGAGGGCTCGGACGCGGAGAACGCCAAGCCCGCGGGCGGCGGCTTCGGCGACCCCAACGGCGGCCCGGTCGGCTGGTCGATCTCCGGCCCGGCGGGTAGCCGCCGCGTCTTGAAGCGCGTGATCCCTCCTTGTCCCGATTGGGTCTCGCAGCGCGGCCTCGATCTCAAGGTGCAGCTCCGGTTCCGCGTGCTCGACGACGGGAGCGTCAAGGACGGCATCCTCGTCCAGCGCACCTCCGGATTTCCCGATCTCGACAAGCTGGCGATCGACGCTCTGAGGAAATGGCGCTTCGATCCCTATCACCCCAAGCCCGGCGAGAAGGTCCCGGAGATTTGGGGCGTCGTGAAGCTCCACTTCGTGGCGGGCTGAGATGAGGCGCCTGGCGATCGCCGCAGTCGCCGCGCTTTCGGTCGCTGCCGCGACCTGCCAGCCCGTCAGCGACGAGCACCCGTCGCGCGAGAACTGGGACTCGACCACGATGGAGGCGACGTCCATCCTCGGCGAGTTCCTGTACCAGAACAACGAGCATCGCGCGGCCAAGGAGATGTTCAGCGACTCGCTCGGCACCAGCACCCGCATCCGCACGCCGCAGGCGCGGATCATGGCGATGGACCTCTACCGCAGCGCGCAGATCGAGATCAAAGAGGGGAACCTGCCGAAGGCGCGCTACCACCTCGAGATCCTGATCAACCGCTACGGGGACACCACGTGGGCGCAGCGCGGCGAGGCGCTCCTCAAGACTCTGCCCGCCGATATCAAGATCGTCGAGACGGAGGAGGTCTCGCCCACGGGCCCCGATCCGATGCAGCCGGAGATGTTCCTCAAGCGCCTGCAGGCGGCGCTGCGCGAGGGAAAGAACCCGGAGGCGATGGAGATCTGCCGGACGTTCCTCGGCAAGTATTCCGGGCATCCGTTCGCGCCGGAGGTGCGCCTGACGCAGGCGGCCCTCATGCTGGGCGCGGGGGACGCCGCGAGCGCCCAGCCGCTCCTCGAGCACGTCGCGCAGGAGAAGGGCGACCCGGCCCTCGTCTCGAAAGCGCGGTATCTCTTGGGCCTCGCCTATCTGGCCGAAGGCGACAAGGCGTCGGTCTTGAAGACGATCCCGGAGAAAGCGCCGGCCGGGGACCGGTGGGCCGCGATGGCCCTCGTGTGGCGCGGGCTCGCGGCCGCTCAATCCGGCCAATGGGCGGAGGGCCAGTCGATGCTCAAGCGCTCCCTCAAGTCCCGCTTCAATTCTCCCGTGCAGGCGTACGCGTTGGCCGGTCTCGCCGCAGCCGAGAGCCATCGCAAGAACCGCGAGGCGTCGACCCTCATGCGGGAGGCGAGCCGCGAGGCGAAGCAGCAGGGGCTGGGGGCGCTCGGGGAATACGCGCTGCTGACGCTCGGTCACATGTTCGTCGGGCAACGGCGCTACGCCGAGGCCGCGAAGGCGTACGCGGAATTTGAAACGGCCTATCCTTCGAGCCCGGACGCGCCGGAGGCCGCCTATCAGACCGCGATGGCGTGGAAGCGGGCGAAGAACCTGCAGCTGGCCGGCGACGCGTTCCTGCGGCTCGCGAAAAAGTACCCGGACTCGCCGAAGGCTCAGGACGCTTACCTCCAGCTCGGGCAGATCTACACGGAGCAGGGAGCGCCGGAGAAGGCCATCGCGGCGTTCCGCCAGATGGGGACGCAGGGGGGGGGCTCGGACAAGGACGCGACACTGCTCATCGCGAAGGTCCATTACAACCGGAAGGAATTCTCGCAGGCGATCCCCATCTACGAACGCTTCCTGCAGGATTGGCCGGACGACTCGCGCGCTTTCGAGGTGCAGGACCTCCTGCTCAGCTCCTATTGGCTGGGCGCGCGGGATCATCCGGGGCTGTCTCGCGCGGTCGAGGCGTATCCGAACCATCCCTTGGTCGCCCATATCCGATGGGCGCTCGGCGCGCGAATTTACAAGTCCCGAAACTACGCGGCCGCCGAAGCGCATTTCCGCGGGATCATCGCCGATTTCCCGAAGTCGACGTACGTGCCAGGGAGCTTGTACTACCAGGCCGAGTGCCTCGCGCAGATGCAGAACTACGCGGGCGCCGCGTCGGCCTATCGCCAGCTCATGAACAACTTTCCCAAGAGCCAGTACGCGCGCGAGGTCCCGTTCAAGCTCGGCTTGGCGCTGATGCAGGCCGGGGACTACGAGGGCTCGGCCGAAGCCTACCGCAAGTTCAAGCCGGGCGCCAAGGATCCGCTCGCGGCGGACGCGCTGTTCAACCGGGCGCTCGCCTTGGACAAGTCCGGGCGGAAATCGGAGGCCATCGCGGGCTACGAGGCGCTGCTCGGAAAATTCCCGAAGTACCCGCGGGCGTCTTGGATCTGGATGCAGATCGGCTCGACGCGGCAGGCCGAGGGCAAATATTCGGCCGCCGCGCAGGCGTACGCGCGCGTGACGGGTTCCGAGCGCATCCAGGCCGTCTACAGCATCGCGTGGTGCCGGGAGAAGCTCAAGCAGCGGCCGCAGGCGCTCAAGGCTTACGAGCAGCTCGTGAAGATGCGGCCCGAGGAAAATCCCTTCCGGCTGAAGGGGATGCTTCGCCTCGCGCTCCTGTATGAGCTCTCGTCGGATCGCCGCGCCAAGGGACTTTACCAGGACGTGCTCGCGTTGAGCGCGGACCCCGCCTTGACGAACGTGGCGCGCAAGCGCCTGGGGCTCACGTCCCGCGCCGCGGCGCCGCCGACCGACGAAGAGGGCCCCGCCGATCTGGAGACGGCCCAAGCCGAGACTCCGGTCGCCTTGCGCTCCGTCCAGCCGATGAGGCCTCGAGGCCCGTCGCAAGAGAGCCGCTCGCCTCGCCGCGCGGCGGCGGAAGACGTGGAGCCGAGCTCACTCAGACCTCCCTCCGCGGATTCCTCCGACGCCGACGAGGAGCAGCCGCGCCCCGCGCCGCGCCGCAACGCGGATCGACCTCCCGTCCGGCCCGCCCGCCAGCGGCCCGCGGCGCAGCCCTCCGAGGAATCGGTCACCTTTCTACATTAGTCCCGCGGCCGCCCTTCGTCTCGAAAAAATTAGCTACAGTGACGCATCATGGTGCGCGCGGGACGCATCCTTCCCTTCCTCTTGCCGCTGGCGGCCGGCTGCGCCGCTGCGAATCTCGTCTCGATCAAGCGGGCCGAGGACTCCCGGGACTCCGGGAGCTTCCTGCTGACGCGCGCTTTGAAGGACCCGTCGCCGGAGCTGCGGGCGGCCGCCGCCGTCGCCATGGGGCGCGTCCAGTCCCCGGAGTACGCCTCGCCGCTCCTCGCCGCGCTTCGGGACTCCGCTCCAACGGTCCGAAGCGCGAGCGCCTTCGCGATCGGGCAGCTCCGGATGGACGAGACGTCGGCGGCGCCGGCAGGGATGAGCGCGGCGCTCAGGTCCGCTCTCGCCGACACGGACGCGGGCGTCCGGGCTTCGGCCGCGGAAGCGCTCGGCAAGACCGGGGGCGAGGGCGTCGAGGCGGAGCTCGTCGGGCTGCTTTCGGACCGCGATCCCATGATGCGCCGCCAGGCGGTCGGCGGTCTCTTCCGCTTGAAGCTGCTCAAGCGCGTCCCGGAATTCTCGACCGATACGGTCAAGGGGCTGAGCGCGTCGCTGCGCGACCCGGACGCCGAGGTCCGTTGGCGCGCGGCGGCGGCCTTCAGCCGGGCGCCCGAGCCGCGGGCCGCCGCCGCGCTCATTCGCGCGTCGCTGGAGGCCGACGATCTGCTGCGCCTCTTCGCGTTCCGGTCCCTGGCCAAGATCGCCAAGGACGCGCCGGGCGAGACCGTCGCCGCATGGGCGAAGGCGCCGGTCGCGGACTCGCCTCTCAAGGCCGCGGCGCGCGGCGCCGAGGACCCGAGCGAGCAGGTCCGCGTGGAGGCGCTCGGCGTCTTGGCGGCCGCAAAAAGAGGAGACATGGTGCCGTCGTCCGCCGCGCGATTTCCCTCGGCGCACGTGCGCGCGGCCGCGGCCGCGGCGCTAGCGCAGGGCAACGGGGACGCCGCGCTCCTGTCGGGTCTCTTGTCGGACGCCTCCCCGATGGTCCGCGCCCAGGCGCTCGTCGGCGCGGCGGAGGTCCGCGGCGACGCGGCCGCGCCGGAGGTCAAGCGCGCCTTGACCGACGCGAGCTGGTGGGTCCGTTCCCGCGCGATGGCCGCGGCCGAGAAGCTGCCGAAGGAGGGTTTCGCGCTGCTCGAGTCGGGCATGCGGGACCGCGACCTGCGTGTGCGGGCCGCGGCGCTCGAGGGCCTCGGTAAGCGCCCGGGGGAGCTCGCGGAGGCGTTCGTCGTTGAAGCGCTTCTGGATCCCAGCGCGCCGCTCGAGGTGGTCGGAACCGCGGTGTCGGCCGTCGGCGAGAGGAAGGCGCTCTCGCTCCTCAAGCCGCTCGAATCCGCATACCGGCGGCTCAAGGGGGACGAGTTCGAGGAGGTCCGCGAGGAGATCGTCGGCGCCGCCTCGGCGCTGGCCGAGTCCTTCCCTCTCGATCAAGCCGTTCGCGCTTTCCGCGAGACGCTCTTGTCCGACCCGTCGCCGGCGGTGCGCGCGAAGGCCGCAGCCGCGCTCAAGCGGCCCGTCCCGGACCACGCCCGGATCAAAGAATCGCCGTTCCTCGAGGCGGCGCCGGCTCCGGTGCAGCTCATCTTGGAGACGGACAAGGGGACCCTCACGATCCTCTTGGACGCCGCGGGCGCTCCCGTCCATGCCGCGAGCGTCGCCGCGTGGGCGCGCAAGGGCAAGTACGACGGCACGGAATGGCACCGCGTCGTATCGGACTTCGTGATCCAGGGCGGCGATCCGCGCGGGTCGGGCTGGGGAGGCGCCGACTATTCGCTGCGCGACGAGGTCAATCGCACGCCCTTCGAGCGCGGCGTCGTGGGCATGCCGAAGGCCGGCAAGGACACGGGCAGCGTCCAGATCTTCATCATGCTTTCGCCCGCGCCGCACTTGGACGGGCGCTACACCGCGTTCGGACGCGTCGTGTCGGGACTCGAGGTCGTCGACCGGATCGAACCGGGCGACAAGATCCTCCGCGCGACGGTCCGCTGACCGGACTCAGCGCGCGAGCGCGCGCAGCTGCTTGGGCGTGAGCGACCAAGCGAGCGTTCCGCCGCCGGCCGAGGGCTTTCCGTCGAACTCCACGAGGCAGACTTGCCCTTTCTTGAGCCGCGCGAACGAGACGGGCTTCCCGGTGAGGACGAATCCCAAGAAGCGGCTCAAGTCCGGCTCATGGCCCACGATCGCGATCGTCGTCTCGCGCGGCTCGCGGAGACTCTTGAGGAGATTCTGCGGCGACCCCCCCGGAGAGAGCTCCTTCATGACGCTGCGAGGGACTCGCCCGTAGATCCTCTCCAGGACGTCTGCCGTTTGGACGGCGCGGGCGAGCGGGCTCGGAGCGAGGAGGCCGATCTCGGGCACCAAGGACCGGAGGCCCTTCGCGGCCTTGCGCATCGTCCGCCGGCCTTTCCCGGTGAGCGGCCGCTCGTTGTCCGGGCGCCCGGAGCTCTTCCACTTCGTCTTGAACGCCTCGTCGCCGGCGTGCGCGTGGCGCGCGATCAGGAGCTTCACGGAAATATGGTATCTTTTCACCGCGAGCCATGGGAAACGGCGACGACGCCCTCATCGAATCCATCTGCCGGCGCCTTGAGATCGACGATCACCGCTTCGTCGAGATAGAAGCCAAGAAGCGCGTCCTTCCCGAGGACGCCAAGGACGTCGAGAAGTACCTCCTGAAGCGCAAGAAAGTCATCCACCAGAAGGGAGTCTTCTTCTTCGATCAATTCCTCGACACGCCGCGCATGGAGGTCTTCCGGAAGGGGGCGAGCCTGCGCCTGCGCTACCGCCGCAACGGGACGAACGTCTATCTTCAGTACAAGGGCCCCGGGTTCAAGATGAAGGGGCTGCTCTTCCGCTCCGAGTTCTCGACGGAAAGGCTTCAAGGCGTCACCATGGAAGAGAGCCATCACGACATCGTGCATTTCGCCAACACGTCGGTGCGAAAGATCCTGGCCAATCACGCGGAGCCGGCGATGATCAGGGCGATGACGCGGCACCTGGGCGCGGGCGTCATCAGCCGCATCACGGAGTGCCCGATCCTCTGCATGTACCAGAAGGAGAAATTCCTCGTCGAGACGGGCTCGGCGTTCCTCGAGCCGTCCTTGGACCGCGTGTTCGCCTTTCATATCGCCAGCGGCGGGCTCCATCCTCTGTCTACCTTCTGCGAGTACGAGAACGAGGTCAAGGCTCCGGGCGGCAACCTGGACGCGAAGCTCGACCACATCGACGATCTGGTCGAGTTCAACGACGAGCTTGCCGAGAAGTTCGACCTGCGGCCCGAGCCGCTCGACAAATACCACCGCTGCGCCTCGTTCTTCCTCCCGCGCCGACGGCGCGCCAAACGGTAAATCACATTTCCCAATCCTAGGGCCCAGCGCCGCGCGGGCAAAACGCCTCTGCCTCAAAGGCTCTCTTCGCGCAATTCTGCGATGAAGAGGTGATCCCATGACCAAGAAAATGTTCGGAAGTCTGGCAGTACTCGCGCTGGCGGTATTCTCCTGGGCCGCGCCGGCGCCGGAACTGACGCCGGCCGTCGCGATCCGGGAGGCGGGCCGGCTCTCCGTTCCCGCCTATACCGCGATACCGGTGGCCGCGCGGGGCGCGGACGCGTGCGCGCGCGCCGAGCGGCAGGTCGCGGAAGGCGACGTCGTCGTCCTCGAGCGCAATGACGGCTTCTTTGGCGCCGTCGCCAAGGCGTCGAACTCGTGGGCCGGTCACGTCGGCATAGCGCTCAAGAACGCGCGAGGCGAGTGGCGCGTCTACGAGAGCACCGCGCCGAAGGGCCGCTCCAATACCCTGTGCGGCTTCGTCCAGGGAAGCCACGGCCGCGTGGCGTTGAAGCGGGTGCGGGGACTCGACGCCGGAAAGGTGGCCGGGCTCAAGGCGTACGTCGGTCGCGCCTCGAACCTGGAGTTGCCGTACGACTACGCGTTCAACTTAAGGGCCCGCGGCTCGCTGTTCTGCTCGAAGTTCGTCTACCTGGCCTTCCAAAGCGTCGGACTCGAGGTCGGGCGCGTGCAGACGTTCCGGAAGATCCACGCGGAGTATCGCGGCGCCGGGAAGGAACAGTTGTTCAAGACGTTCGAGGCGCATTTCAAGAAGCTGGGGCACTCGACGTTTCCCTGGGAGCAGGAGACGGTCACTCCCGGCAGCCAGTTGGCCGACGCGCGGCACTCCACGATCCAGCCGTGACGGGTCAGCGGTTGGCGAGCGCCGTGTCTCTGTAGTCGACCTTGGCCAGCGCTTCGAATTGGAACTGGGAGCGGATTTCCTTGGCTCCGTCTGCCGGAACGCTGCGAATGTAGGTGCCGTCGGGCTTGAGGGCCCAGGCCTTCACGTTGTCGGCGAGTCCGGTGCCGAGGATGACGTCCCGGACGTAGCGCTTGAGCGAGGCGTCCTTCACCGGGAAGGCGATCTCGTAGCGGGTGAAGAAATTGCGCGACATCCAGTCCGCGCTCGAGACGTAGAGCTTGTCCAGGCCGTTGGCTCGGAAGTAGTAGATCCGGCTGTGCTCGAGAAACCGGTCGACGACGCTGACGACGCGGATGTTCTCGCTGAGTCCCTTGATGCCGGGCACGACGCAGCAGATGCCTCGCACCAGGAGCTCGACCGTCACGCCGGCGGCGGAGGCTTCGTAGAGGGCGTTGATGAGGTGCGGGTCGACGAGCGAGTTCATCTTCGCGATGATATGCCCGCGGCCGCCTTGGCGCTGAATCTGCGTCTCCTCGTGGATGAGCTTTAGGCAGCGCGCGTGAAGGTCTCCGGGCGCCACGAGCAGCTCCGTGAACCCCGACGGCGTGCGCCCGCGCTCGATCGCGGAAAAGTAGGAGGTGACTTCCTCGCCCAGCGTCTTGTCGCACGTGAGCAATCCGAGGTCCGTGTACTGCCGCGCGGTCACGGGGTGGTAGTTGCCGGTCCCGAGGTGGAGGTACGAGACGTCCTCGCCGTCCTCGGTCCGGACGACCTGCGTGAGCTTGCTGTGGACCTTGAAGCGGCCGAGAGGACGGAACACTTTGACGCCGGACTTCCGCAGCTCCTCGGCCCAGCGGACGTTGTTGAGCTCGTCGAACCGCGCCTTGATCTCGACGTAGGCCTTCACTTTCTTGCCCTTGCGCGCGGCTTCCTGCAGGGCGGCCATGACGGGCGACTCGCGGCTGGTGCGGTACATCGTGTGGCTGATGCTCTTCACGTTCGGGTCCGCGGCCGCCGCCTCGAGGAATTTCACCACGATGTCGAAAGAGTCGTAGGGATGGTGGAGAAGGATGTCGCTCTTCTTCACCGTGTCGAAGACGCTGCGCGTCTTGCGGAACGGCGGCGGGATCTGCGGCTGGATCGGCGGGTAGCGCAGCGCTTCGAGCCCCTTCTCCACATAGGCCCGGGCCAGCGCCCGAAGATCGAGCGGCAGGTCGAAACGATAGAGCGAGGCCGAGTCGAGTCCGAGGAGCGTCGATAGGAACAACGAGCCTTCGGAATAGGAGGGAGCGTCCACCTCGAGGCGGATCGTCTTCGCACGTTTGCGCTGGGCGACGGCGGAGACGATCTGTTCCTCCAGCGTTTCTTCGTCTTCGGGCCGGTAGCGGAGGTCCGCCTCCCGGATGATCTTGAACGGGAAGGCCTCGATGACCTCGCGATTGGGGAATATCTCGGGCGCGCGGGCGCTGAGCCAGCGTTCCGCCAGCGCGAAGTGGCGGGCGTTGCCGGAGGCGGGAAGCTCGATGAGCCGGGCCTCCCGATCCTCGATGGTGATGACGGCGTACTCGCCCGGGAATCGCACGAAGACATGGATGCGCTCGCTCCACAACGACGGCATCGGGTCCCGCGCCCGCCGAAGGCAGAGGTTCATCTTGGGCAGACGCTCTTGGATCTCGAGGTCCAGGCTGCGGTCCGTCTCGAAGTCGGCATGGATGTGGATGCCCTCGCGGCGCAGCGCGTCGAGGATGTCGGCGAGCACCGTCGCCTGCCGCGCCTTCTGCTGGAGGGCATGCTCTCGAATCTGCCCGAGCAGCTGGGCCGCCCGCATGCCGTCGGGGAACGCGAAATTGGGCTGGCGGCGTCCGATCCGGGCGATTTCGGCCACCCGTACCATGAAGAACTCGTCCAGGTTGGAACTGACGATGCACGCGAAGCGGAGCCGCTCGAGAGGAGGCACCGTGGGGTCCGCCGCCTCGCTCAGCACGCGTTCGTTGAAGGCAAGCCAGCTCAAGTCCCGGTTGAGCAGACGGTCTTCCGGACTCATCTCCGTGGACGCGGGCGCCGGCATCTTCGGCGGCTTGCCGAGATTGACCTCGAATGGGGCGAAGGTAGGGAAGATCTTGTCGGTGGGCACGTTTTGGACTTCCGTCGAGGGTATTGTACCAATTACTCGTAAAGATAGCGGGGATCGGGGATCGGACGACCGACGGCCCCTCATGAAGTTGCATTGAGCCGTTCGATCCCCGACCCCCGATCCCCGACCCCCGCCCCACGTAGGGTATTGATTTTAACGGGCACGGCCTTTATACTTCTCGAGCGCCGGGCAGGGAAATTTATCTATGGAAACAATGACTTTTGCGCAGATCATGCGGACCAGCATCGTCATGCCGGTCCTTCTATTCCTATCCATTTTGGTCGTCGCCTTGGCCATCGAAAGGCTGTGGCAGTTGTGGTTCGCGGAGAGACTTCCGGAGAAGACCTGGGAGCGCGTGCGCGCGAAGCTCGAAAAGGGGGACCGCACGGCCGCGCTCGCGATCTGCCGGCAGATGGAAGGCGTCATGGGCGAGGCGCTGACGCGGCTTCTTAGCCTAAAGAACACGAACATGGAGAGCTTGGTCGAGGCCTTCCAGCTCTACCGGCAGCGTCTCCAGATCGACCTGTCCCGGCGCGTCGGGTTCTTCGGCACCGTCAGCTTCATCGCGCCCTTGATCGGCCTCATGGGCACCGTCCTCGGCATCATCCGCGCCTTCCACGACCTCGCGGCGGCGGGAGCGGGCGGGCCGTCCGTCGTCGCGGCCGGCATCTCGGAGGCGCTCGTCACGACCGCCGCGGGCATAGCCGTCGCCGTGATGGCGGCGGTCCTCTACAACTATTTCACGCTGACGGTCCGCACGCGGCTGAGCACGGTCGACCTCTGGATCTTCGAGTTGGCGGAGGTCCTCGAGAACGCGCCGGCCTCGTCCGTGGCCGGCGTCCCGACTCCCGCTCCCGCGCCGATGCAGCAGGCGCCGTCGCCCGCCCCGGCTCCTCCGCAAAGGACCTCATGAGCGGGCCGTTCCGCCACGAGGTCGAGATGCGGGAGATCGCGGAGGTGAACGTCGTGCCGTTGGCCGACGTCTCCTTGGTGCTCCTCATCATGCTCCTCGTGCTTTCTCCGATGATGGCGCAGTCGATGCTCCGCGTCTCGGCCGCGGCGGAATCCTCGGCGCCGCCGATCTCCCAGCGCGATCCCACGCCGCCGCCTCCGCCGGAGCTCGTCTTGGTCGTGGGCCTTCAGCCCGGGGTCATCACGGTCGGCGAGCGCATCTTCAAGGAGCCGAGCAGCTTCGTGGCGCACATGCGCGACGCCCTGAGCACGCGCACGGACAAGAAGGTGTTCCTGTCGCCCTCGGGCGAGGTGGCGACCGGGCAGGTCGTCGTGATGCTCGAGACGCTCAAGGCGTGCGGCGCCTCGTCGGTCTCTTTGGTCCAGATTCAGGAGGCGCTCTCGACTCCGGCGCCCGGGCAGACGCCGCCCTCGCCGACGCCGGGACAGCTGCCCGCGGTCCAAGCAGTCCCGATGCCGATCCAGCCGGGGAAGCAGGAGCCGCCCCGTGGCCCGTAAGTACGGCCTCCTGCGATTGCGGGCGAGCCTTCCGGAGCCCGAGCCGGTCACCGAGGTGAACGTCATCCCGGTCATCGACATCTCGCTGGTGCTGCTCGTGATCCTGTTCATCAGCGCGCCGCTCTTGTCGTATCCCAATCTGCCGATCGAGCTGCCGAGCGCGATGGTGCCGCAGAGCCAGGAGAACTTCGTCGCGATCACCTACACGGCCAAGGGACAGCTCGCGCTGGCGAGCGAGCTCATCGATTGGCCCGCGCTCGTGCCGGGACTCAAGAAGCAGCTCGAGAAGGACAAAGACACAACCGTGATGCTCCGCGTCGACAAAGCGGTGCCGTACCGGATGGTCGCCAAGCTCATGGCGGCCGCCAAAGAGGCCGGAGCGCGCAAGACGGCCTTGGGCATCTATACACCCAAATGATCGGCGCGGTCGCGTTGGCCGTCCTCCTGTCGGCCCTGCCGGCGGGCGCTCAGGAGGAGTCCCAAGAGACGGTCGTCTCCGAGGACATCACGATCCGCGGCAAGAAGCTCCCCGGCCCGGCCGTGGCCGCGCCTCCCGTGCGTCCCGAAAAGCCCCTTATCGACGAGGTCATCCGCTCTCTTTCGATCTATAAGAGAGAGCACAAGACCAACACGCCGAAGATGTTGGTGAAGGGTCAGCCGAAGCAATTCGCCCGGCTTTATCCGGAGCCGCCGTTCCTCGTGTTTTCGCCGGCGACGTTCAAGTATCCGTATCAGCGCTGGCGCTTCGAGGTGTTCACGACCAACGAGACGGTCTGGACGACGGAAGGGACGGGGAAACTGACCGACAAGCTCGAGTGGGACGGGACCAACGGCGCTGGACGCTATAGCGCCCGCGTCGGGATGCCCTACAGCTTCCGCTTCACCGGCATCCAGGAGGGGACCGACGAGATGACGGTCGCGAGCCAGCCCCTCGAGATGACCTCGATGTATTATCGCGAGGATCTCGGCGGCATGCGCATGGAGGTGGCCAACGCGGTCGTGTTCGAGGCAGGGACGGCGGCGTTCCGCGAGAGCGGCTTTCCCTATCTGCAGGAGATGGCGAACCGTCTCCGGCAGTTCAGGCCGGGCCGCAAGCCCTATAAGCTCTTTCTATACCACAAGTCGCCGGAATCGCGGCTCGCGCTCGATCGGGCGCAGGCGATCCGAGAGTATCTCGGCAAGGAGCTCTTGATCAATCCCAACAAGATCGGGATGGAGCTGTTCGGTATATTGGATCGGGGCGACGTGATCGCGTGCGAGATGCCGCCGGAGGTCAACCGCAGTATGGTGCCGAAGGAACGCTGACTACCAGGCGTCGCCGGCCGCGCCCTTGGGCTTGAGGGAAATCAGGTAGTCGGCCAAGGCGTCGATCTCGTCGTCCTTTAGGACTTCCTTCCACGCGGGCATGTGGATCATGGGATCGGCGCCGGCGGAGTCGGCCTTCTCGGGCTTAGGGACCCCGTTGGCGATCTTGGTCTTGAGCTCGTCCTTCGAGTAGCCCTCGGCGGTCTTAGTCAGCGTGGGGATGCGCCCGCCCTGCACGTTGTTGTTCGGAAATCCGCCCACGCCGTTGCGGCCGTGGCAGCCGATGCAGCCCGCCATCTGGAAGATCTTGGCGCCCTTTTTAACGGAGTCCGAGGCGTAGTCCGGGTGGTTCCACGGGCGCGCGGTCTGGTAGCTCTCGCCCTTGAGCGTCACGAGGTAGGCGACGAGCGCCTCTCGCACGTTTTCCGACATGTGGAAATTGGGCATGGGCGTGTTGGCCTTCCACGCGTGCGGGTCCTTGAGCCAGAGGTCCAGCCACTCTTTCTTCTTGCGGTAGCCGATGAACGTGAGATCGGGACCGTAATTGCCGCCCTTGCCGCCGACGATATGGCAGCGGTTGCACCCGAATCCGTCGAAATACTGCTTGCCGAGCTCGGCGCCGGGGTCCTTCGCGGACGCGGAGGTCGAGACGCAGGCGAGCAGAACGAGGGACGCCAGAAATTTCATCCCGACATGATAAGAAAATGAGGCTTTCTTGTCTACTTTGCGGCGGATCAACGGCCTTCCTTGATCCAGATGAACGGCTGGTTCTTTCCGGTGCCGAACGAGTTGTCGCCCCATTTGAGCGTGGTGCCCGAAATCTCGAACGCCCCGAAACAAATGTTGTATTTCGTCCCGGGAGTAGTGGTCAGCCAGTAAGGCCCGCTGGTCGCATTGCACGTGTACCCGCCTGTATAGACTTGGCAGATGTTCGCCGCGTTCGAGTTGCTGTAAGGAAACTGGAACGCTCCGTTAACGAAGTAGTTGATCCTGTTTATCGTGTTCAACGTGCCGTTGCTGAAGGCGCCGACCAAGCCGAAGCTCAGAGTGTTTGAATGCGCTGTCCAAGTAGCCGTCGCCACGCATACGGTCACGGTGTTGTTTTGAGTCGTTCCTTGCGCGATGAAGGATTGAGTGGAATAGGCGGCCGTGAAGTTGACGAAGCCGTTGAAGGTCGTGGTCGATCCCACGTTGTCGAAGGTGTTGCTCCCGGTAAACGTCTGTGTCGCGCTCAGGACCGAATTGCCGCTGCCGCCCGGGCCGCAAAGTTGTCCGCCCTGGAGGTTGATGCAGAGAGCCTGGATGCTCGAAGAGACTTTTAGACTGTAGCCGCTGGAATCCTGCCCCTGAACCGTCAGGGTCGATTGGATGATGGCTTGGCCGCCGATCGTCAGGTTGCCCGGATCGCTGACATCCGCCTTCGCGCAGGGGAGACAGAAAAGCGTGAGACCTATGGCAAGACTGATTGCGTGAAGTACTCTCATCTCTCCTCCCGATTCCTTCCCCTTATCTTGCGGCTTTCCAACGCCAAGATTTTCGTCTCCAGATCTGCGATTTTTTGATGGGCCGCCTGGAGGGCCATTTCGAGATTCAGCACGCGGCTATCGAGGACGATCACGTTGTTCGGCCCGCGAATGCTCTCAGGAGCCTCCTCGTAGATCAAGCCGCGCATCACCGGCCGCGATTCGTCGCGCATCAAAACGGTCCGGCCCTGTGGAGTCTGGGCGGCGCGTTTGTACCGGAAGCGAGCGTGTCTGAGTTCCCGCACTTCATCGAGCGCCTTTTGAATCTCTTGCGGACTAAAGTAGGCGATATCGCCTTTCAGCGCTCGGGAGGAATGGACGGCGGAGGAGCCGTACTCAAGGGTACCGCCTCCCATGCTGAGGCCGTCTGAAACGACCAACTCGGCGGTCGGAGTGCTGACCGCCATGACGTGGAAGGAGGCCGTGCTCCCGTAAGGAACGGCTTCGAGGCTAAGGGCGCGGAGATCTCCAAGAGTGGTCGGAGTCAAGGTCGAGTTCCAAAGAAAAAAGTCCAGCGAATTGCCAAGGTTCTGGCTGTCGATCGCCCGGGTGCGAAGGCTATGGGCATATGCTCCGCTGGTCGACGCGAAGACGATCTGGCTGCTCGAATATGTCGACGACGAGTTGCCTGACCGGAGTTCCAAGTCCGTCAGGCCGGCATTGCCGCTCCCGGTCAGTTCCAACGCGGCCTGCGAACCTTCAAGGCCAATGCCAAGGCGCCCCGCTTTGTCCAAAGTGAGAAGCCCGGTCCCATTGGGACTCGAGACCTTGAGGGCGTAGGCATCGGTCGAGCTCATTCGAATCTCAAAGCGAGCTTGCGGGACCGTCGTCCCGGCTCCAATTTGCCCGGTCACCTGAAGATCGTTCGGAATCGTCGTGTCCGCAAAGGCCGGCATGCTCAGAAAAAATAGCGTGACCATTACGGCAGTACGCCCGATCATCGCGCTCCTCCGAGCCGGGTCGCGTCGAAATCCGCTGCTTCGAGACGGCGAATCAGTTCCTTCACGGTCAACTCGAGATTCACCACCCTTTCGTCCACGACCAGCGTCTTGCCGGGGGAACGGATACTCTCGGGGGCATCCTCGTAAATCAAGCCTCGACGCACGGGTTGTCGGCGATCCCTTACCAGCTTGCCATTCCGCCAAGATTTATAGCGAAAGGCCGCATGCTTGAGCGCAGATACCTCCTCGTAAGCCTTGGTCTCCTCGTCCAGCCCAAGATAGGCGATGTCGCTCTTCAACGCGCGGGAAGAGACCGTCCCTTCGCTCATGCGATGCAGCGTCCCGGCGCCGTTCGTCACGCCGTTCGAGATCACCATCTGGTAGAGAGGCGTGCCGATGGGCATGACGTGGACCGAGGCGCCCGTGCTCAAGGCCACGAGCGACATCACCCGGAGACCTCCTACGGAGGTGGTCGCGACAGCCGGCGTCCAGAGAAGGAAATCCATTCCATTGCCGGCTGCCTGGGTGGAGGAGTGGATTGTGCGCACGGCATGGCGCAAGTTGGCCGAGCCGTCGTAGCTAAGGGTCATCTGATACGCTCCGGTCGAGCCGAGCCTATTGCCGTTTCTCAGTTCCAGCGCCGCGATCCCATTGTCGCCGGAGCCGTTGACGTCGAGCCGGGCGAGAGGCGTCATGCCCATTCCGACAGCCCCGCTGCTCGTCACGGCCAAGAACGGCGTCTCGTCGACTCCTGAGACTTGGAAGATCGTCGACGTGAGAGAGCTCCCCACGACATTGAAGCGGCCCGAATAGGTATTCGTTCCGACGGCGACTTGGCCCGCTACCCAGGCGTCTCCGATGACAACCGTCTGGGCGAAGGCGGCCTCCTGAGCCAGAAGTGTCGACAGTAAAAGGAAGCGCATCATGGCTGCGCCTCCAGTTCTCTGAGCCGCTTCTTCAACGAGGCCGTCTTCTTTATCGCCTGCTTGAGCGCCATCTCGAGATTCGTGATGCGCTCGGTCAGGGCGACGGCGCTTCCGCTGCGAATGCTCTCAGGCGAATCTTCCAAGATTAGCCCCGAGATCTGCGGCGCCTTGGGGTCCTCGATGAGTCGGCCGCCGGAATCTTTCCTCTTATAGCGGAAGCGGGCGGGCTTGAGAGCCAGGACGTCGCGGAGAGCTTGTCTCTCGGCTTCTTCATTGAAATAATTCACGTCGGATTTTGTCTCGAGAGAAGAACCGATGACCGAGTTTGCGCGGATCACCGTGCCCTGACCCATCCCGACCCCGTTGGAGACCTCGACTTCGGCGTCCGCGATCTCGATCGCTGGATGGATGTGCAGCGATCCACCGCTCGCCGACGCGGTGCTTACCTGAAGGGATGCGACATCCAGATTCGCCACGGTCGTCGTCGACCCCGCGCCTGGGTTCCAGACGAAGAAGTCCATCCGATTTCCCGGGTACGAGACGTCATGCCCCGTCTTGATCGCATGGCTCATGCTCGCGTCGCCGTTGTATCCGAAAGCGAGTTGACTGCTCGTAAGAGTCGTGGCGGAGTTCCCGCTCCGTAACTGGAGCGCGATCTCGCCGCTCGCGGCTTGCCCTTGGATGTCGAGGATGGCCTGCGGGTTCTGGACGCCGGCGAGCCCGATCGTGCCGATGTTGGTGACGTTCAGCAAGTTGCCGAGATTGGGACTCGAAGCGAGAAGCGTGTAGCTGTTTTCCGCGCGGGACTCGATCTCCGCGCGATAGCCGCTGTCCAAGAAGCCGGCCAAGAATCTTCCGGAGGCCGAAAGACTTTGGCTAGTCTTGAATCCGGTCCCTGCTGTCACGACGAACGTCGAGGTTTTGACCACCTCCTGATTGCCCTGCCAATCGACCGAATACCACTGGAGGATGTGCGGCCCGATTGCGAGCGGGACGGAGCTCGTGTAGACGCTGTACGCGGCGCTCGAAGTCGTCGCGTCGAGGCGGTAGTAGGTGGTTGCGACCTCCGCGTTGATGTTGTTCACCACGGGATCAGTGGCGCTCAAGACCGCGTAGGCGCTCGTCGAGACATACACTGTTCCATCGAAGACTGATGTGGATCCCTGGACGTAGTATGTCGTCGCCGGCGCGGACGAGTCGTGCGCATCGAAGAGCGGCGCGTACACGCCCGTAGCCGTGATCCAGCCTCTAATCGTGATTGAGCTTCCTGATATTGAAATGGACTGTCCGGTGACCGACGCGCTGGACCAGGTCGTTCCAGTCCAACCGTAGATCGAGAGCGTCGTGGTGTCGACCGAGACCGGGCCCTGAGTGCTCGGGAACGTGAAGGTAACTGTGCCGGTCGATTTGAACACGGCATCAGAGTGCGTGATGTTGATCGGCGTCGCCGCGACTACCTTGATGGCGCCTGCGTATACCTTCAAGGCTAGCTCTTGGATTCTCGTAAGAATCCAGCAGCCGAAGGATGTACCGCTGATCGGAACCGTCACACCGAAGGCCTGACAGCTTCCAGCGGCTGTCTGCTGTAAGGCCATCTGCGGAATGGTGGCTACCCCCGTCAGCGATGTCCCGCCGGAAAACGGGTCTTTGCCGATTTGTAGCGTCCACGCAAGAGTTCCGAAGTTTCCCGGGGTGTTGTAGCCGATGTAGATGTTCCCGCCCGTCGGCATCGTCATCGTCGAGGCGTCGTTGTATGTGAGCGTAATGTCGATCTTGGCCGGGGGAGGGGGAAACGCTACGAGCATGCATTGGCCAATTCCGGGCGGGCAATCCGACCCAGAGCACGTCCCGGCGACTCCGTTGGCCGTAAACGTCAGCTTGTTGCAATCCACGCTGGCGGTGCCCCACGCCTTGATCTGGGCGAATGGCAAATCAGTCATATTGAAGGAGTTGGTTTGGGAATACTGGCTATTGCCGGCGAGAGAGATGACCGGGATCGTCGAATTGACAACGAGGTCTCTTGATGCCGTATGTCCAACGACGTCCTGAACAATGAAGGTATACGTGTCGACAGCAAGATTCGCGAATGGGCCGAACGCGGCGTTGGTCGAGCAGGAATAAGAAGCGGCTCCTACGGTAGCCCCGAGGGAATTCGTAACGGTCATGCTCGTGATACAGACTCCGGTGCTGATGACGACGGGCGCGACGGACTGGACGGTTGAGTTGCTGACGGAATTGCCAAGGGCGTCTTTGAGGTCGGGCTCGGACAAGCCTTGTGAAATCACCTGAAAACTGGCCTGCGCGCTGTTGCCGGCGAGATCGACCACGGTGGCCGTGTACTGGCCGTCCGTCAAGCCGGAGAAGGTTGCGGTGTAGGACTGGGTTACGGAGGTGTTGGTGGATGTTTGCGGGGTGCCTCCTGAACTGGAGAGGGTGATGGTGTAGATGCCTGAATCCGCCACGGTATCGGTGCCGACGACCTTGATCGTGGTCGACGACGTGGCGTAGGAGAATGGGACGTCGTTGATGTCGGTGAAGGTGATGGTCGGCGGCGTGCGATCAATGACGACGTTGACCCCAAGGCTGCGGGTTTGTCCACGGGGATAACTGGTTGCCGAGACGCAGATCTGGCGCGCTCCTTCGGGGTACGTATTCGTGTTCCAGTTGCTCGGCTGGGTCTGCTGGCGGCTGTTGTTGTTGATCTGCCAGTCAGTAGCGATCACCCCGTTCGCGTTTGAGAACTGCTTGAAGTACGTCGTAAGGATGTCCTGTGGATCGGTGGCTTGATCGAACAGCGTGTTGAAGTAGATGTTCGGGCGAGGATTGATGTTCAGGGCGTTGCAGGACTGGTTCGCACCGATCGGAGCTTCGTCGACTAGATAAACCCCCTTCCGGAACTCCGTTCCGACATTGTGCACCGCGGTCAGGACATCGACGTAATCCTTCACGAAGAATGTGTCGTCCATGAAGGTATAGGCCGTGGGCGTTTGACCGCCTTTGGGACCCGTGCCGGAGTAGCGAACCAGAATGATCTCCTGGTCCGCAACGTCGCCAACAGTGAAGGTCTGGAAGGTTGGGATGTCGTTATCAACGAAGATCATCGCGTTTTCCCGCTGCGGATTGATCCGGAAGCAGTTCGTGCCGCCGTTCTCGCAGTTCACCAGTCCAAGCCCCTGGATTTCGTTCAGATGGAGATGCGGACCTTCTGCGACGTTCGCGATCGTTCCGATGACGTCGCCGATCTGAACGGTCGCTCCATCGGCCAAAGTCGACTGGATGTCCACGTACTCGAAGGCATGAAGCCCGCTGGACGACGTCACGCGGCGGCAGTAGGTCGTCACGCAGCCTGGAGTGACCGGCGTGGACACCCGCCCGGCCTCGATGGCCAGTACCTGCACTCCATCCGTGCAGTAGTCCGATACATCGACGCCCGCATGGTACCGCGTCGGGACGGTAGTCGTCGAAGTCTGCGTTCGTATCTCGCCCAAAACGGAAGTGATGCTGTGCGAGACGTGCTGACCTCCGCAGTTGATGTAGTAGGACGCCGCAGCAGCAGACAAATGTCCCAGCCCGACCTGTGCCGTCAGGCTAAGAACGAGCCGCCACACCCAGCGTCGCTCGACAACCATCTTTTGGCTAGAACTTCCCCTGCTCGAACTGCATAATCAAATCGTTCCAGGTCGCCGACTTATTGGCGACTTTAACCCGCTTGAGACCCGATGCCTGCGTCCACACCAGGACCTCACGAGGCTTGCTGATGATAACAGCCTTGCCGTAAGGGGAAGCCTGCTGCGCTTTCTCACCGATCATGATGGCAGCCTTGGTCCCGTCCGCGGTCATGCCCAGAGGTGCTGCCAACTGCGTCGGCTCCTGCTGTGTAATCGGGAATGAAAAAACTCGATCGCCGTCTAACGACAGGACCTCACAAGCCTGCTCAACACCTCCCTTTGCGTTGGTCCAAGGCATCACCCGGCTGAATCCGCGAGCCTGCATGGTCTCGCGCTCTTCTTGAGTCATGGCATGGTATTCCGGGTGTATCAGATCCGAGCACACGAGGAAGTTATTCGTGACTTGGTCCGGATACCGCGGAACTACCTCGAAGCGGTTTCTATAGCTGATAGTCTTCCACGGCGAGATCTCAGATGCTGAAATCTGCGCATCGTTCCGGAATAGCTTCAAAACAGTTTTGGCGGTCGGTTCAGGACGCAGTTCGACGTCGGCAGGCAGGCGGAGGAACTCCAAGCGGAACTGGTAGACAGCCACGGCCTTCTTATCATGGCCGATGATCCGGCGAACTGTTTTGTCGGCCGGAACCCACTGCTTTGCTGCCTGAGCCGCGGCCTTTTGCATTTCCGCGAGCTTCCCCTGGAACTTGATGCGGTCACTGAGGCGAAAATCTTTAAGGCGACCGAACTCTGGATGTTTCGCGAGAACCGCTTCCTTCTGCTTCTTCACCTGCTGGGCGGCTGCCGTGCCAGCCGTCTTGTGCCGGCGATGGTTAAACCAGAGCTGGTTGAGCAGAATATACCCGTCCCTGTCGTCCCGCTTGCCGGCCGCCCACTCACCCAGGCGCTGTTGCAAGTCCGCGTCCGTCATGTCCTCAACCCGAAGATCCTCAGGAGCAGGGCGAACCATCGTGCCCTCTTTGGACGGCGTGGCGGACCGCTCAGCGGCAACGGCAGGCACGGCCACGGAAACGACCGCGGCCACGGCTACAACGGTGGACAACCAGGCGAATCGTGTTCTCATCTCGTTCACGCTCCCGTCACGGAGCGATCTTACAACTTCTATCCTAATGCAGTCCCCGAGCTTACGATCCGGCTTTCCCGGACCCGCGTGCTTGCTCGGCGCCTAGACAAAGGGATTCCCTAATCATCGCTCCCTGACGGTGGGAGCGACCACCGAAACGACTGCGACCACCGCAACAACGCCCGCCAACCAACCCGTTTTCATCTCACCTTTTCTCCTAAAATGCTCTGAGCACGTGACGGCTTAGTGACGCGCTGTCTTCTCGACATCAAAGCGCTCCGGCCACCATCCCTTTCTCGTCATCTCGCTCTGATCTCCAAAACGTGACGGCCGGTTGACAGCTATCCTAGAGCGTGTCAGTTGAATGTCGGTCGACTTCGCGTCACGATGTGACTCACGACAATTTGATTTCGAATCCGGGTGTTTTTCTTTCATTTGTTGGCGCTCCCTGTTTCGCACGAGTTTGTCCAAGATCAAGGAGAGACGAACATGATTCACATCATATTTCCGGCAATTATGAAAATTACATAGCTTGAATTCAAGTCTCCCAGCCATAGAATGCGACTAGACTGGCAGAACGCTTATTGGTTGCCCGCGAGCCGCGGCGAGACTTTCGACAGGTCCTGCAGCACGGGGATCCCCATGGCCTCGAGGACTCGCCATTGGCGGTCGAAGCGGTTGTCGGCGGATCGTGCGCGGAGCCACGAGCCGACGGCCGCGATGCCGAGACACGGGAAGGAGAACACGGGGAGCGGGTAGTCCGTCCCGAAAAGGATGCGTTCGAAGAGCTCCGGGTGCTTGCGGATCTTGAGCATGGCGCCGGCGCGGTTCGGCAAGGTGAGCGCCGAAGCGTCGACGTAGAAGTTCTTGTACTTCTCGACCAAGTGCAGGAAGGTCGGGAAGAAGGGCTCGTAGAGGTAGATGCCGTAGCTGCACGCGTGCGCCGCGATCACGGTCGCGCCTTCCTCGAGTGGAACCACGAGCCGCGCGGGGTCGCCCACCGACTGGTCCTGGCCCATCAGGCTGAACTCGTAGCCGGTGTGCGAGAGGAGCGGGATCTTGTGCTTGGCCAAAGCGCGGTAAAACGGGACGAACCTCTTGTCGGCCGGATCGAACACCTGCGCGTTCGGCAGCACCTTGACCAAGGCCGCGCCCGCCTCCGCGCAGCGCTCGAGCTCGTCCAACGCGTCCCGGCGCGCGGGATTGATCGAGACGCCGGCCAATAGGCGCGGCCGCGTCTTGACCGCCTGGAGCACCGCGTCGTTCGACATGAGGAAGTGCGTGCGCGCCTCATCCAGGCGGCCTCCAGAGTCGTAGACGCCGTCCATGCCGAGGAGGACGCTCTTCGTGACGAAGGTCGAGCGTCCGAGCTCGGCGTCCAGCTTGTCAAGATAGATCCGGTTGGCCTCCTCCGGTTTGTCGACCGGGAGCCCGAGTTTCCAGGCGATGAAGCGGCCGAGCGGCCCGTTCAGCGTCTTTTTCGAGACGAGGCAGCCGTTCGACTTCGTGGGAAGGGCCGCGAGATGGACGTGCACGTCGGTGAGCCCGGTCATGCGACTTTCTCCAAGTCCTTGGCCGTCGCTTTGAGTTTCTGGATGTCGAGCTTTCCCGAGCCGAGGAGGGGGAACTCCTGTACCTGGTGGAACGCGCCGCGATCGGGCAGCCAGAGCTTGGGCAACTCGCTGTCCTGGAGCTTTTTCAGGAGCCCGTCGATGTCCGGCTCGCCCTTGTAGAGCACGATGAGGCGCTCGCCGCGCTTGGGATCGGGCACGCCCGTGACGATGAAGGTCTGCTCGATCGCCCCGGCCAGGTCCTGGAGCTTCTCCTCGATCTTGATGTGGGGCACCATCTCGCCGCCGATCTTGCTGAACCGGCTCAAGCGGTCCGTGATCTGGACGAAGCCGTCCTCGCTGATCGTCGCGATGTCGCCCGTCACGTAGAAGCCGTCGCGCATCACCTCGGCGGTCTTCTGCGGGTCGCCCAGGTAGCCCTTCATCACGTTCGGTCCCTTGACGAGCAGGAGGCCCGGCGTCCCCGCGGGAAGCGCGGCTTCCGTGGCCGGATCGACGACCTTCATCAAGACGCCCGGCAGCGGCTGGCCGATCGAGCCGGTCTTGTGTCCGGTCTGCTTGATGCCGCTCAAATCGACGTCCGGGATATTGACCGCGGCGGCGGGGGAGAGCTCCGTCGCGCCGTAGCCCTCCAGCACGGGCATCCCGTATTTTTCCTCGAAAGCTTGGCCTATCTCGTCCCGAAGCTTCTCCGCGCCGGCCACGACGAAGCGGAGGCTCCTGAACTTCTCGGGCTCCACTCGGCGGAGATAGGCCGTCAAGAACGTGGGCGTGGCGAGGAGGAACGAGACCTTGTACTTTTCGACGAGGTCCCCGATGCGCTTCGCCTCGAGAGGATTGTAATGATAGACCACGCCGAAGCCGGTCACGAGGGGGAACCACAGCGTCCCCAAAAATCCGAAAGAATGGAAGAAGGGCAGGATGCCGAGGATGCGGTCCTCCTTGCCGACCGGATAAAGCTGGCACAGGCCTTCGATGTTCGAGAGCAGATTGGAGTGCGTGAGCATGACGCCTTTCGGGACGCCGGTCGAGCCGCTCGTGAAGATGACTGTCGCCAGGCGCTCGAGTTCGGGCCCGTTGCCGGCGGGCGCCCGCAGCGCCAATCCCCGGACAGCGAACGCCGGCAGCAGGAAGAACGTCGCCGAGACCGCGGCCGCGAAGGGCTTCGAGATCGCCGCGGCGACGTCCTCGAGGTAGACGAGGCGCGGGTCCTCCGGCCACCCGAGCTTCTCGTAGAACTTGCGCGAGGTGAGGATCTTGGCGCAGGAGGCGCGCTCGGCGCAGTGCAGCACGATCTCGCGCGAGGCGGTGTAGTTGAGGTTGATGGGCACGCGGCCCCTCATCGAGAGGCCGAGGTTGGCCAGCGCCCCGCCCACCGACGGCGGCAAGAGGACCGCCACGTGGTCTCCCGCGGGCAGAGCCGCGTCCAGGGCGCGCCCGAGCAGCCAAGCGCGGCAGAGCGCGCCGCCGTAGGATAGTTCCGCGCCCGTCGAGTCCGCCATCGCGAAGCGGAACCAGTGGCGCTTCGCCTCCTGCAGGAAGGAGAGCGCCAGGGGCGACTTCTCGGCGAGGCGGTGCTTGAAGGCGTCGGAGCCCAAGTCGAGCATGGCTTGCCGGACCTCGAAGGCCGAGGCGGACGACGGCATCGGAGTCCCGAAGCCCACGGTCACGGGGTAGGGCACGCGCCGGGGCCATTTGAAAAGAGCCTTGCCGCCCTCGAAGCTGAAGATGGAGCCCCAGACGCGGTCGAGGAACACGGGGATGACCGGCACCGGCAGGTCCTTCACGATGCGCTCGAATCCCTTCTTGAACTTCTGGGTCTGCCCGTGGCGCGAGATCTCGCCCTCCGCGAAGATGCAGACGAGGTCGCCCTGCTCGAGCGCCGCGCGGGCGTCCTGGAAGGACTTGATCACGGCCTTCGCGCCGTCGCGGTCGGAGATCGGGATGCAGCCCATCGCCTTGAAGAACCAGTGCGCGACCGGCAGGTCGTAGTAAGTGCGGAACATGAGGAAGCGCACCATGCGCTGGTTGGCCATGGCGATCAAGATCGCGTCGATGAAGGAGACGTGGTTGGAGACCAAAAGCGCCGCGCCGGTCAACGGCACGTGCTCGCGGCCCTCGACGCGAAGGCGGTAAATCAGGTTCGCGAAGGGATAGAGAAGCATCCGGATGAAGAAGTCCGGAAGCATCTTGATGATGTACGCGGCCACGACCAAGGTCATCGCGGAGGTGACGATGAAAATCTGCCCGGGGTGCAGGCGGAAGAACTCGCTGAACGCCCACAGGCAGCCCGAGGCGACGAGGATGGCGAAGAACGAGATGATGTTGCCCGTCGCGATGATGCGGCCGCGCTCCGCCGAGGGCGCGCGCTGCTGGATGAAGGACTGGAGCGGCACGACGAAGGCGCCCGCGCTCGCGCCGGCCAAGGCCAGATCGATCAAGGTCCTCGGGGTCGAGCGGTAGGCGAAGGCCAGGTCGACGCCGAAGACGACGAGGCCGAGGGCGCCGACCGGGACTAGCCCGAGCTCGACTTGCCCGCGCGACATGACGCCCGCCACGTAGCTCCCCGCGCCGATCCCGAGCGCCACGACGATCTGGAAGTTGCCGGCCGCGGTCTCGCTGACTCCCATCAGCTCTTTGCCGTAGACGAGGAGGTTCATCTGGAAGATCGCCCCGACGAACCAGAAGTACGCGGCGCCGACCGTCGCGAGGTGGATGCTGTAGTGCTTGTGGAGCTCCAGGAAGTTCTCGTAGGTGCGCGCGACGACGTTGAACCGGAGCGGCTCTTTGGAGCCCACCGCAGGCAGGTCGGGAAGGAGCAAGCTGCTCACCAGCCCCGCGACCGCGGCCGCAACGAAGAGGAGGGACGCGAGGTGCGGCGCGCCGCGGACGTAGCCGAGGAGGAGCGTCGCGGTCACCGTGCCGAGGATGATGCCGAGGAACGTCGTCATCTGCATGAGGCCGTTGCCCTTGGAGAGGTCCTCGTCGCCGACGAGCTCCGGGATGATCGCGAGCTTGACCGGTCCGAAGAACGCGCTGTGCGTGCCCATGAGGAACAGCAGCGCGCAAAGCGCCGGGATGCTTCCGGCGTACAGGGCGAAAAAGCTCAGGGCGAGCAAGACGACTTCGACCACCTTGAACAGGACGATCAGCTTCTTCTTGCTCCAGCGATCCGCCATGTCGCCGGCCAACGTGGAGAACAGGATGAACGGGGCGATGAATAGCCCTCCCGCGATGGCGATGAGTTGGCTGCTCTTATCCGCCGGCATCGTGGCGATGGCCAGGAGCGCCACGAACGTCTTGAACGCGTTGTCGTTGAACGCGCCCAGCGCCTGGGCGGACAAGAAGGCGAGGAACCCGGTCGATCGGATGCGGCCTTTCCGCGGGGAGGGGGTACTCGAGGCTTGGTCCGGCATCCCCCCTATTTAGCAGGGTATGCAGGATATTTCAATGACTTGCGGGCTTCCTTATATCCCCTCTCCCGCGCGGCGGGGCAGGGTTCGGGCGAGGGCGGGGTGGGAGGTTTTGAGGATTGCTACAATGAAAGGAGAATGCTACTCCTCATCGGCGGCGGTTTGGCCGCGGGATTCATCGACTCGATCATCGGCGGCGGCGGGCTCATCGCGCTGCCGTTGGCGATGCTCAAGCTGGGGATCCATCCCGTCGCGATCGGGACGAACAAGATCGGGGGCGTCTGCTCGACCTTCGCCGCGCTCGCGGTGTACGGGCTAGGGCGGCGCGTGCCGTGGGCGATCGCCCTCAAGTTCGCGGTTTGGGTCGGCATCGGCTCGGTCGCGGGAGCGTCCCTCTCCCGCGTCGTGGCGCCCTTCTACAGCGTCATGCTCGTGATCGGCACGTGTCTCGTCTTGGCGACGATGTTCGCGCGCAAGCGGATCATCAAGGCCGCCGAGGCCGCGCGCCACGAGCGCGAGTGGGCGCTCACGCCTACGGCCGTCGGCCTGGGGCTTCTATGCGGCTTCTACGACGGCGCTTGGGGGCCGGGCGGGGGGACCTTCATGTTCCTCGCGCTGCTCTACGTCGCGCCCATCGGATTGGTCGGCGCCATGGCCGCGGCCAAGATCGCGAATTTTGCCTCGGCGTTCCTCGCGGTGGCGACCTACGCGTACCAAGGAAACGTGAATTGGAGCCTGGGAGCGGTGCTCGGCGTCTCGCTCGGTGCGGGAGCGGTGGTCGGAGCGAGGCTCGCCTTGTCCCACGCGGACCGCATCTTGACGCCCATGCTCGCCGTCATCACCGCGCTGCTCTTATGGAAGCTCGCCAACGGATGAGGATCGATCGCAAGAAGCTCCTTAAGAGCTGGCCCGCGTTCGCCGCCGGGGCGCTCGCGCTCGTCATCTTCCTCGTGGTCTTCGCGGAGAGGAAGCTCTCGTCGCTCGTCGTCGGCGGTCTCGGGGTCGGGTTCTCGACGCGGATGTACAGCGCGCCCTTCGCCGTAGACGAGACGACCCGCCAGACGCCGAAGCTCCTGCTGGAGCGCCTGCGGCGCCTGCGCTACGCCGCGAAGGATCGCGCGGGCGTCCCCGGCGAGTATCGATGGTCCGACCCGGTGCTGGAGATCTACCTGCGCGGCTTCGCCTCGCCCGTGGCGCGTCAGCTGCCCGGCTCCTTCCGTCTGACGGTCAAGAACGGGGACCAATGGAGCGTCGAGTCCTCCAGCGGCTCCGCCGCCGCGCGGGTCCTCATCGAGCCCGAGCTCGTCGCGGAGCTCTCCGGCCAAGAGAAGGTCCGCCGCGACCCCGCCATTTTCGAGGAGCTGCCGGACGATTTGAAAAACGCGGTCGTCGCCGTCGAGGATAAGAGGTTCTTTGGTCATTGGGGGATCGACTTGCGCGCCATGGCGAGGTCGGCCTGGTACGACGTCACGCGGCGCGGCGTCTACGGCGGCAGCACGATCACGCAGCAGCTCGCCAAGAACCTCTTCCTCACGCCGCGCCGCACGCTGCGCCGCAAGCTGATGGAGGCGGCGCTCTCGATCTATCTCGAGCTGCGCTACTCGAAGCGCGGCATCCTGACGTTGTACCTCAACCACATCTATCTGGGGCAGGACGGGACCGTGGCGGTCGCGGGCATGAAGGCGGCGGCGCGCTTCTTCTTCAACAAGCGGCTTTCGGAATTGGATCTCGGAGAGTGCGCGATGCTCGCGGGGCTGATCCGGTCGCCGTATCTCTACAATCCGCTCCGCTTTCCCGACGCGGCGACGGCGCGCCGGGACTTCGTCTTGTCCCGGATGAAGCAGGAGCGGATGATCGACACCGCCCGCATGCGCGCCGCGCGGCGCTCGCCGGTCGTGACGCGCCGCGCGGCGCCGGAGCTTGGCCGCGACGAGTTCGGTTACTTCACCGCGGAGGTCGTCCGCCGGCTGGTGCGCCGCTATCCGGAGGACGAAATCTTCCGGTTCGGGCTGTCCATTCATACCACGGTCGATCCGCTCCTGCAGGCGTCGGCCGTCCGCGCGCTGCGGCCGGCCCGCCATCAGGCGGCGCTTGTCGCCGTGGACCCCGCGAGCGGCCGCGTCCTCGCGCTGGTCGGCGGCAAGGACTACGCGAAATCCCAGTTCGATCGCGCGACGCAGGCGCGCCGGCAGCCGGGCAGCGCGTTCAAGCCGATCGTCTACGGCGCGGCGCTCGAATCGGGGGTGACGCCCGCGACCTTGCTCCGCGACGAGCCGCGCAAGTTCCCGAAGAGCCTCCGCGGCAATTCGGGTTCATGGCATCCGGCCAACTACGACGGCGTGTACCTCGGGACCGTGACCGTGCGCGTCGCGCTGGCGCGCTCCTTGAACGGGGCGACCCTCGATCTCGCCCAGCGCGTCGGCATGCCGAAGGTCGTCGATTTCGCCCGCCGGCTCGGGATATCGAGCCCGCTCGAGGACAGCTTGGCGCTCGCCCTAGGCGCCTCCGAGGTCGGCCTGCTGGAGTTATCGACCGCCTACGCCCCGTTCGTCAACGGGGGATTTCGCGTCGCTCCCGCGTTCATCACCGCGGTTTCGGACGCCGAGGGCAACGTGATGGAGTTCTCGGGAGCCGGGCGCTCGCCGGCCATCGATCCGGCCCTGGCGTATCTGGTGACGTCGCTGTTGGAAAGCGTATTCCAGGAGGGGACGGCCAAACCGGTCGCCCTCGCCTACAAGTGGGATTCCCCATCGGCCGGAAAGACCGGGACGACGAACGACGGGCGCGACGCGTGGTTCATCGGATACACGCCGCGGATCTTGGTCGGCGTATGGGCCGGCGAGGACTCCCACAAGTCCGTCGGCGCGACCGGGGCGAAGGACGCCTTGCCATTGTGGCTCGCGTTCATGCGCGAGGAGGCCCCGCTGACGAAGGAGGAGTTCGTTCCGCCTCAGGGTGGACTCGTCCGGGAGAAGATCGATCCGTTGTCGGGTCTTAGGGCGGGGGCGGGTTGTCCCGTGCGGCGCGAGGAAGTGTTTCTAGCGGGAACGGAGCCGGCTGAATATTGTCCGCTTCATGCGCGGGGCGTTGTCGGTTGGTTTCGCCGGCTCTTCGGGCTTCACTGATTTTTCGACGGACGGCGGCGCGTCCTTTCCATCCCGAGGCGACGGATCGTTGAGCCGCTCCTCGATCACCGTCTTGATCCAGTCGGCCGCGGACTTGAGCTTTTCCTGCAGGGGCGACGGGACCTGCACCCACGTCGAGATCAACCAGCCTGTAAGCAGAGTCAGGAACGTGGAGCGCATGTAGCGGCAGTGTAGCCTGAATATTGTTTCAGGACTATTGCGTCCGCACGACAGGGTCAGACATTAAGTTCGTTAAGTTGTTCGACTACTTAACGAACTTCATGTCTGACCCCGTTTGCGTGGGCGTCAGCTGCTCATCATCTTCGGCAGGTACGTCATCGCGAGGTAGCCGACGACGGCTCCGACGACCACGCCCGCGAGGATGCCGAGCAAACCGGCGCCGAACAGCATGGCCGCGGCGGCGCCCAGCCCGCCGAGCACGGCGCCGGCGACCGCGCCGGCGAGCGGGAGGTTATCCAAGATCTTGCTCATCATCGACCCGCCGCCGGTGCGCGGCTGGACCGGCACCGGGACGGTGGTGGTCGGGCTCGGAGGCTGAACCGGGATCGGCTGCGCGGTGACGTCGGGTTGGCGCGGCGTCACGGGAGTCGTGGAAACGGGCGGCGTATCAGGACCTCGTTGATTGTCGGGCTCTTGTCCGCAGGCCTGCGCGACGGCCTCGGGCGTCGGGTTCGCTCCGAGCCCGTCGCGGCAGCGCGCCCAGCGCTCGGCGATCTCGCGCGCCGTATCGGCGGGCGCGACGGGACCTCTGGGTCCGTCCGGCGGCTGCGTCGTCGGCGGCTGCTCGGCCGGCGGCCTGGGTTGCACCGTGCCCGGCTGAGGACCGACGGGGCCGACGGGAGGCTGCGTCGGACGCTCGCGCTCGCGGCGATCCACCTCGGGGACGGCCGCCCTGGCTCTAGCGTACTCCTGGGTCTGCGCGTACTTGTCGAGGTCTTCTTTGATGTAATTGCGGGCCTTTTGAGCGATCTCGAGGGCTTTCTGCGTGTCTCCGGCGAGCAGAGCCTCGGTCGCCTTCTTCAGTTCCGCTTCGACGAGCCGGCGGACGGTGCTGGGCGAGCCGTCCGCGTTGTCGGGAAAGCGGGTGCGCATGAGGAGCTGGAGGTACTCGCGCTCTCCGGGCTCGCCGATAAAGGCCGCGTCGCCCCGGCGCCGCGCTTCCTCCACGTTGAATCGGTGCTCCGTCTTCTGGTACGTGTCGGCCCATTTGAACGCGCGCACGTGCCATTTCTGCTCGAATTCGCGCTTGGCGGTCGCATTCGCCTTGGAGGCGGCGACGTCCCGGGTCCATTCCGCGCTTTTCGCGGGATCGGATAGGATGGCGTTGAGGATGCAGCGTTCGTGATCGTTAAAGCTGGACCATTCGTCGGCCCGGACGGCGACGGGCCGGGACACGGCGGCGGCGATGAGACCCACGGCGAGAAGACGCATGGCTAGGGTTTTGGGGGCCATACCTGGTAGGTTACTCCTATCCCGGTTTTCATACAAGGTAGAAAGGGCCCAAGGTGTACCCCGGCTTTGGGCCTAGGATAGTAGCCCCTCCTCGATCGGGGTCTTGCCGAGTCCGCGTCGCGAGGTGTTGCAGCAATTGAATAAATGCATATAAATAAAGCGCTTTTTAATTGACCCCCGTAGGTCCAATGGTCCCCCGAGACGTGCCCGGAATGCTCAACCGTTCGACGGCCGCGTCGCTATACTGAAGAGGTAGGGAGGGGATGATGAAGCGGTTGCCGGCCCTGGCGGCCGGTTTGCTCGTGTGTCTATGTCTGGCTGCCTCGCCCGAGGCCGTCCGCGCCGCGCCGCCTCCGTCCGCGCAGGCGGTCCGGACCCTTTTCACCCACCCGGAGGAGCCTTGGCTTCTCGAATTCATGTTTCGGCAGAACCCGGCGCTGCGCCAGCGCTTCGCCTCCGAGGCTCAGCAGGTGTTGACCGGAAGCCAGCAGGAAAGGACGTCGTTTCAGATGCGCTGGCGGCGCGAGATCGCCTCGACCGCCCAGTCCTACCACGGGGAGTTGACGAGCGAGATACGTTCCGGCGCTCCTACCGTGGAGACGATGGTGTCGCGCCGGGAGCGCGCGATGACCACGCTTCGCGTGAAGATGCGCTTTCCGGAAAAAGAGGCGGAGGTCGCCGACCGCATCAAGCTCGGCAACGGGCACCTGAGCATGGATTTTCTCGGGATCGCCCGGCCGACCGTCGAGGACCACGTGCGCAATGCGCGCCGCAGCGAAAGCGAGGATATCGCCGGGTACATTCAATCGGACTTGGTCGTAGCCGCGCGGCAGTACCGGGAACCGGTCGTCGTCGCGGCGGCGCCGGAGGAACAGCTCGAACAGGCGGCCGTCGCGCCGCCGCGGGTGCAGCCGCAGGCTCCCGTCCTGGCGGACGTAAGGCGCCAGCCCGCCGCGCGCCCGATCGCGCACACGCCGATGCTGGCCGCGGCTCAACCGCGCGCGCCTACCGCGTTCGAGCAGGCGCAGCTGGCGGCGGCGAACGCGAATGCCGCGAGGGTCTTGGATCCGGAACGCGCGCACCGGGCGGCGGACACGATCCCCTCCGGCAGCGCTCCCGCGGAAGGAGTGGTCATTCCCGCTCACGCCGAAAACACGGTCGTTCCCGTCGTCCCTCCGGAAACGGAGGTGCGGGACGCGCCCGGGCCGCGCCCCCGAGTCGAGCCCCCGACTCCGCCTTCGGATCTCAGCGGCACCGGACGCAGCACGCCCCGGCTCATGGCGGAGCACGCGGCGGTCAACGTGGCCGGACCGCTCCTCGGCGCGCTCGTGGGCGTCGGCATCGCGCTGGCGTTCGCGCTTCCCATCGTGGGCATCGTCCTGGCGGCCGTGCTCGGCGCCGCCCTGGGCATGTTCGCGGGGAACATGCTGCAGAAGTAGTCTATGCGTGCTTCGACTTGAACTCGGAGAGGATGCGGGGGAGTGCGGTGCGCGGCGTGTCGAAGATGCAAAGCCAGCGGTCGCCTTTTTTCGCCATGGCTTCGGCGGCGGCGAACGCGGCCTCATGGCTGATCTCGCGCAGGAACAGCACCTGGGAGCCGAAGTAGAATTTCAGGCCCATCTGCTGAAAGGTCTCGACGAATTCGAAGGCGGTCGCCGTCAGCACCGAAAAGAGACGGCTGTCCTTGAGCCGGATCTCCACGACGCCGGTCTGGGCGTGCACGGGCGCATCCAGGTCGACCAAGTCGACCGTGGCCAGCCGCGAGCTCTTCGGCAGCTTCGAGATGCCCCGGCCCTGGGCGAAGTCAGGGCCGTTCTGGGTGTTGTAGTAGCGCAGCCAGTAGCCGCTCATCTCGGCGGCCATCGCGCCGATCGCCTCCTCGATGCTGCTCTTGCGAAGGTCCTTGACGAAAAGGACGGGGGAGCTGAAGGCGAAATCCGCGTCTGCGACCCACTCGAGCGGCATGCCGATCGTCGCGACGGAAAACCGGCAGATGCGGCCCTGTTCCAAGGCGACTCGGACGCCGATATTGCCCCTTCCCGGGTCTTTGGGCTGCTTATCGAGGTCGATGGAGCGGATGCGGAGGACGGGCATGGCCTCTTATTTCCTTCTGAATACTATTTTCGTGCCTATAAAGCTATGCTGATATAACTTGCGCGCGGCGGCGGCCGACAGCCCGACGCACCAGTGCGGGTAGGCGTAGTGATCCTCCCGCCGCTTCGGGGGCCCATGCAGGATCGGCCCGTTCTTGAAGAACATGACCGATTCCCCGAGCGCGTTGGCGCGTACCGACGTTCCCACCTGGGGCGGGATCCAGACGAGCTGGCCGTTCTGCTCCTCCGAATGCCCGCGCTCCGGATGGGCGAAGCGCTCCTTGGATGCGATGGCGGAGACTTGCGGCAAGGGCCTCGATTCCGCGCCGAACGCCGCGGACGCGTACGCGACGGCGAACGATTCGAGCGCCTGCTCGCCGCGCATCACGCTCAGGCGCTGCGCCGTCGGGTCGACCATGAGATAGGTGATCATGATCTCCCACTGCTTTTCCAGGAGGCGCTTCTCCTCCTGCAGTGCGAGTCCCGCCTCGTAGAGCGTGCGCTTCGACTGCGCCGTCTGCGTGAGGGCGTCCTTTAGCCGGCGGACGTCCCGCGCCTTGAGCTCGTTCAAGACCTGGAGTTCGCCCGCGGAGGCGACGGCGCGATCACGCGCGGTTGCGAGCTGGCGCCAGACGGCCAGCCGTTCGTTGGTATGGTCGCGGAGTACGGTGCCGGCGAGATGCATTCCGACGAGGATCGCCGCTCCCGAGACGGCGACAGCCCAAGGAGAGGCCTGGCGGGACAATCGGCGGAGAGCGGATTCGAGCGTCATGTTAGTAGATGTACACCTTCGTTCCGATCGGCACCGTCTCAAAGACCTTCTGAAGGTCCGCCGCGCCGAGCCTCACGCAGCCGTGCGACACCGGGCGTCCGAGCGACTTCTCGTCCTTGGTCCCGTGGATGAGGTATCCGTCGCCGAGGCTGAGGACGTAGGCGCCGAGCTCTCCCGGGACCTTGCGGCCGGGATCGTCCGGCGGGGGGACCGGCTGCTTCTGCTCCACGAACGCCCAGTCCGGCTTCGTCCAGACGGGGTTCGCGTCTTTCCAGACGACGCGGAACTCGCCGCGCGGCGTCACGAACTCCCAGCGGCGTCCCGTGGCGGCGCTGACGAGCGTTCCTCCCCGGCCCACGGAGCAGTCCGCCTGCCACAAGAGCTTCATCCCCTTCTTCAAGTACAGCTTGTTGGCCTTGGAATCGACGAGGATGTGGAGAGCCCCTTTCAGCCTGCCGCCGACTTTCCGCCGCAGGACCTCGGTCTCCTCGCCGATGACCCGCTGCGTGCGGAGGTAGCCGCGCTCCTGCGGGAGGACGTTCGGCAGAGCGTTGAGAAATTCGACTTCCAGCGATTGGCTCTTGTTCCGGTTCGCCAGCTCGACGACGTCGCGCGCGTTCTGCCGCAGCGCGGCGGCCGCGGTCTCGAGGCGCCCCGCGACTCGCCAAAAATCCGTCGTCCAGCGCGCGAGCCTTACGGCTTCCGCTCCGAACGCAGCCAGCCAAAGAGCCATCGCGCCGATGGACCAGTAGCGCCGAAGAAGGTCGAGGCTCACGGCGCGGGGTATTGGATCGGGGAGGAGGGGCTCAGTTTGAGAGCGCTCCAGTTGTAGACGTTGGACGGGTTCCAGAGCAGCCAGCTGTTGATTCCCTCGTATTGCGCGGCCATGATCTCCGCGCGGACTTGGGCCGGCCCGTAGTGATATCCCAGCGAAAAGTCCTGGAGATAGGGCCTCAGCTTGTAGGAATCGTTCTTCAAACGGGCTTTCGCGTCGCGCAGTCCGCGATGGATGATCTTGTACGGCTCGCGGTTGGGGTTCTTGAGGCCGTACTCGCCGCGCCCGTAGTGGGAGGGATACATCATCGGGCTTACATAGTCCAGCGGCGCCGACATGCTCCGCAGGTCCTGGCCGATGCCCATGTCGTCCTTTGCGGTCGTGGTCATCCCGAACAGCGCGGCCGAGACCTTCACTCCCGTCGGCTTGAGCGTCTCGCGGGCGTACGTCAGGAAGTCCTTGAGATTGCGAACCGCGGTGCGGCTGTCATGGTCCGCTCGCGAGTAGCGGCACTGGGCGGTCGGGCCGTCGGACGGGAAGCGGATGTAGTCGAACTGGATCTCGTCGAAGCCGAGCGCCGCCGCGCGCTCGGCGACGTCGAGGGTATAGCGCCAGATCTCCTTGCGGTAGGGGTCGACCCAGGAGACGCCCTTGTCATTCGTCCACACGGAGCCGTCCGGGCGATGGACGGCCCACTGCGGCATCTTTCGCGGGAGCGTATCGTCCTTGAACACCGCGATGCGGGCGATGGTGTAGAGGTTCTGCTTCCTGAAGTCGGCCAGCATCCCCTCGGGATCCGGGATCGCCAATTGCTGGGTTCCGTATTCCTTGGCCTTCGCGACCCCGGGAACATACACCCGGCCGTCGATCTCCTTGAGCGGGACGATGATCGCGTTCAGGAACGTTCCCTGCACGTGGGCGAGGAACCTGCGGCGCATGCCGGTGTTCCCGGCGGCCCAGGCGCTGAGATGGACGCCGCGCAGCTGCCTGTAGCCGGGAGGGAACACGATCGAGACCGCGGCGGTGGATGTCGTCGACTCTCGGACCAGAGACGGGGCCGTGGCCGCCGCGGTCGCGTGCTCGACGGGAGCTGCGGCCGCCGTCGAGACGGCGACGGACGCTGTCGATGTCGACGCGGCCGGAGCCGGATCCTGCGCGCGAGCCGCGCCGAAGACGGCGCAGGCCGCGAGGAATGGGAAGATTGCGCGACGCATCTCGAAAGAATACCAATTTCAGAACCAAGCCTTCATCGGGGCGCGACTCGCCTAGCGCTGCGTCAATTTGATACTCTTGACAACCGAAGGGAGCGAACGGAGGACGAGTGCGCATTTTAGTCGTGGAGGACAGCCCGATCGCCCGCGTGATGCTTATCGAGATGCTCTCGTTGCGCGGCCACGAGACGGTAGCGGAAGCGGAGACGATGCAAGACGCGCTCGCCGCTTTCGCGAAGCATAGGCCCGATCTGGTCACTCTCGACTTGTCCCTGGGACAAGACAGCGGACTCAACGTCATCAAGGAATTGAAAAAGATCGACCGGGCGGCGAAGATCCTCGTGATCTCCGGCAACGTGCAGAAGGGAATCCGGGACAAGGTCCTGGAGTCCGGCGCGGCCGGGATCATCGTCAAGCCGTTCTCCCTCGCCGATCTGGACTCCGCGCTCGCGGGATTGACCCCGAAATGAACCTCTCCGAATCCGCCAACCAAGCCCTGTCGCGCGTCATCGAAAAGGGCGTAGAGAACAGCGCCGAGAAGCTCGCGAAGATGTCGCGCACCAAGTGGTCGATGCAGACCGTCGCGGTCAACGCCGGGCCGGGAGAGCGGCTGCAGACCGTGCTCAAGGACGACGTCATCCAGCACTACGGCGCGTTCTTCACCATGCCGGGCGGCTTCATCCTGGTCGTCATTTCCGACACCAGCGGGAAGAAAGTCGTCAGCGCTTACTTGGGATCGAGCGCCCAGCGCATGCAGAACATCCCGAACTTGGATCGCGAGGTGATCGCCGAGATCGCCAACGTGCTGGTGAACGCGGTGGCGGGGGAGTTCGCGGACACCTGCAAGATCGGGTTTCTGCTCTCGGCGCCGGATATGTCCAGAGGCACAAGAAAGGCGCTTTATGCTGAGATTCTAAAGAGATTTCCCGCGGCGAACGAGAACTTGGCGGTCAGCAGCTACGTCCACATGACCTCGGAAGCCTTGTCCACCGACTGCTCGATGATCATCCTTCTGGACGATACGCTGGCCGGCAAAGTCCTCGAAGCTCTCGACGAAGCCGTCTAGCCCCTCCGCTTGTGTTGGATAGGGTAAATGATATAATGCGCGAGTTCCGCAAGGGACCCCTTTCTTAGGGAAGGGATCGAATCGCAAGAGGTAATCCAGACAATGGCAATCCGAGGTAAAGTGAAGTGGTTCAACGATCAGAAGGGCTACGGCTTCATCACTCCCGATGACGGCTCCCCGGACGTGTTCGTCCACCACACGACCATCAAGGGAGAGGGCTTTCGCACTCTTTCCGAGAATCAGACCGTCGAGTTCGAGATCATGCAGACCGAAAAAGGTCCCAAGGCCGCGAACGTCGTAAAGCTCTAAGCCCGGTCCCACTTCACGCCAGAGGCCCCCGTTTCCGGGAGACTGACCGGAGCGGGGGCCTTTTTTTGCGGGTGCCTGCCCTTCTTCGGTTAGAGAAGTCCCTTCGTCTGGAGAAACTCGAGGACGAGCCGCCCCACGGCGGCGTTGCCTTCCGGCGTGTAGTGGCAGTGGTCGAAGAAAAGGCGCGCTTCCGGCTTCGCGCGCGCCGCCGAGCGCAAGCGAGGCAGCAGGTCGAGGTGCGGGATGCCCGCCGCGGTCAAGGCGGCGCCGAGCTCGCGCTGAGGCTTATCCAGGAGCGGCGCCTTGAACTCGGCGTAGACCTGCGCGTGCAGAGGCAGGAGCACGACGGCGAACCGCGCTCCCCGGCGCTTTGCCAGGGCGCTGAGCTCGGAGACTTTCGTCGCCGTCCAGCGCAGGCTCTCGTCCCTCCAGCCGTCTCCCCAGTCGAAGCGCGCCAGCTCGATCAGCTTCGAGAATTCGTCTGCGTCGGTGTACCACTTGTTCTTGAGATAGGCATCGATCCACTCGAAGCGGCGAGTCTGGAGGGACTCGAGGCCGCGGCTGACCAGGGCGCTCCGGCGGGCCTGATAGACCGCGCCGGCCGCGTAGCTTCGGCGGAGCCACGTCCGGTCGTGCAGCCAGCGGATGAACGGGTCCGCGTAGACCTTCTCTTCCGGGAAGCCGACCGGCGGGCGCGCGTCGTTCAAATACCAAAATAGAACGACCAACTCGGGCTTGACGGCGAGCCCCTCCGTCTTGAGCGTCTCCTCTTCCTCCACCAGACCGACGTCGCCGACGCCCGCGTTGATCACCTCGAAGCGCCGGCGGCTGATCGGCGCCAGAGCGCGGCCGACGTGCGCCGCGTACGTCGCGTCCTCGGGGAGCCGCCCACCCAAAGTGATCGAGTCGCCGAGGAACAGGATCCGGAAGTCGCTCTCGAGTTTGGGCCCGAGCTCGGGACCCCGGAACCCATGGGAGTTGATCCGGAACTCCGCTCGCCCCTGGTCGTTCCATAGGCGCTCGTATCCCTTTTTTCCCGGCAGATTGTGCCGATGGCCGGAAGGATCGTAGTAATAGTAGAGGTCCGACTCGGTGAACTTCAGGCTATCTAGGTTCTTACGAAAGCGCCAGCGGGCGAGGCCTTCGATCGCCGCCAGCACGAGAAGCACGGCGGCGAGTGAGCGAAGGACGCGAAAGCCCGGCCGGGAGTCTTGGACGTCCGCGTTCGCGGGACGCCGCTTCTTCACGGCCTCGGCGGGCGCTGGGCGGCCGGCACGTCCCGGTAGATCTCGTCGTACTTCAGATAGCCGGCCTTCACCACGACATCCATGTTTTCCTTCGTCAGCGTCACGGAGTCGATCGCGATCGATGGGACCTTGACCTTGCCGTTATCCTCGACGCTCGTGGCGACCACGTGCCGCTTGGCCGCCAGGCGCAAGGCGATCTCGGCGGCCCGGCGCGCCAAGTCGCGGATGGGCATGTAGACCGTCATCGACTGCGTCCCGGCCACGACGCGCTGGCAGGCGGCGAGTTCCGCGTCTCCGCCCGTCACCAGGATCTTGCCCGCCAGTCCGTCCTCGAGGAGCGCCTGGATCGCTCCGCCCGCCGTCCCGTCGTTGGCGGCCAGCACGGCGTCGAACTTGTTCCCCAAGCGGGTGATCGCCGCGTTGACGATCTTCTTGGCGTTCTCGGGCTTCCACTCCTGGGCCCAGTCGTCGTGGACGATCTCCATGGCGCCCCGCGCGAGGTGCGGCTTGAGCACCGCGTCCTGCCCGCGCCGCAGCAGGAAGGAGTTGTTGTCGGTCTTGGCCCCGTTGATCCGTACGATCCTCATCTTCGATCCCGGCTTGAGTTTGTCCACCAGGAACTTGGCCTGCATCTCGCCGATCCGGACGGCGTCGAAGGCGATGTAGAGGTCCAGGTCCGAGTCGTTGACGATGCGGTCGTAGGCGATGACGGGGACGTCCGCCTCGTGGGCGACGCGGACTGCCTTTGCCATGGCCGCTCCGTCGTGCGGGACGATGACGAGCGCCTCGATCTTGGCCGTGATCATCGATTCCACGTCGCGCAGCTGCCGGGTGTCGTCGCTGTTGGCGGCTTGTACGAGGACGTCGGCGCCCAGCTCATTGGCGCGCCCCACGAAGAAGTCTCGGTCGTGCTGCCAGCGCTCCTCCTTGAGGGTGTCGACGGAAAATCCGATGAGCGGCCGCTTGCCCTTGGCGATCGTCGAGGCCTTGCCGCGCCGCGCGAGGCCGACGGCGACGCAGCCGACGAAGGCGGCCAGCACGACGGCCCAGGCCCACGGAACTCGAGGGTTCATCGGGCAAAGGATAACATATTCCTCCGGCGCGGCCTTGTGGGCGTACGCGTCATTTTCTATAAATAGAGTATATGGCCATGATACTCGACAAGGCAGCCGACCAAATGAGTTGGATGTTCTCCAGGTTGCCGTATTCCATACGTCTAACGTACAAGGACCAGAGTCGAAGCTACGGCAGCGGTCCGGAACGATTCCACGCGCTTTGCAAAAGCGATCGCGCGATCGGCGCCCTTGCACGGAGGGACCTTTCCGATTTCTTCGACTTTTACGTGATGGGCGAGGTCGAATTCGAAGGAGACATCTACGCCATGATGGAATCGCGCAACTTCCTGCGCGACGATCAGCTGTGGAAAGTGGCGATCCGCCACCGACTGCGCTACTGGTCGACCTATCTCTTTCCGTCCACGGTCCGGCGCAAGCTCGTCGCGGTGAGCTCCCATTACGATCTTCCGAACGAATTCATCGAGTCCTACTTGGATACGAAGACGCGCGCCTACTCTTGCGCCATTTGGAAGGATCCGGCGAACATCGCGGAGCCGTACGACCAGACGCTGGAGGACTCGCAAGACTTCAAGCACACGTTCGCGGCCGAGCGCCTGCAGGTCCAGCCCGGCGACAAGTTCTTGGACGTCGGCTGCGGCTACGGCTACATGGTGCATAAGGTGGAGTCCGAGTTCGGCTGCAAGGACGCGCTCGGCATCACGCTCTCGCAGAACCAGATCGAGACCGGCTACTCGAAGAACTTGAAGCGCATGCATTACCTGGAGCTTCCGTCCGAGGGCCAGTTCGACAAGATCTACACCTGCGGCATGATCTCGCATTTGGACAAGTCGGAGATCCGGCGGTACTACCAGAAGCTGTACGGCTTGCTGAAGAGCGGCGGCAAGATCTGGACTCATATGATCAGTCCGCCGTGCAGCACGGCCGGACTGACGAACTACAACACGATCTCGGGGACGTTCAGCCAGAAGTACGTCTTCCCGGACCACTATCAATTCCCGGCGCATGTCCACATCCGCATGCTCGAGGAGACGGGCTTCCGCATCAAGGAGGTCTACTTCCGCTACGGGCACTATGCCAAGACGCTGCGGCACTGGTACAAGCGCTACGTCGAGAATCTGCCGAAGACGCGGCACATGATCACGCCCACGATCGAGCGCGCGTGGCACTTGTACCTCACGTACGCCTCGATCTTGGACGGGCCGCACAGCATCCTGAAGCAATACCTGAGCGTGAAGCCCTAAAGATCATGCCCGCGCTACTGGATAAGGCCGCGTCCGAGATGAACTGGATGTTCCCGACGTTGCCCTACAGCGCGCGCATCGTGTACCGCGGGCAGAGCCGTACGATCGGCAGCGGGCCGGAGTCGTTCCACGTGGAATGCAAGACGGAAGAGGCGCTTCGATGCCTCGCGCGCAAGGACATGTCCGACTTCCTCGACGCATACGTCGTCGGGGACGTCGACATCCACGGGGATATTTATGGATTCGTCGGCGTGCGCCTGTTCGTGCGGGAGAACTCGTTGTGGCGAGTCCATCTCCGCCATCGCCTTCGCTACTGGTACGCGCGCCTGTTTCCGACCTCGATCCGCCGAAAGCTCATCGCGGTGAGCTCGCACTACGATCTGCCGAACGAGTTCATCGAGTCGTACCTCGACAAGAAGACCCGGGCCTATTCCTGCGCTATCTGGAAAGACCCGACCAATATCGCGGAGCCCTACGATCAGACGCTCGAGGACGCGCAGTACTTCAAGCATCGCTTCGCCGCGGAACGGCTGCAGCTACAGCCCGGAGACAAGTTCCTGGACATCGGCTGCGGCTACGGCTACATGGTGCACATGGCGGAGTCGGAATTCGGCCTCAAGGATACTCTAGGCATCACGCTGTCTCAGAACCAGGTCGACACGGGGTACTCGCGCAATCTCAAGCTGCAGCACTACATGGAGCTGGAGCCGCGAGGGCAGTTCGACAAGATTTACACTTGCGGCATGATCTCGCACTTGAACAAGGCCGAGATCCGGCAGTATTACAAGCAGCTCTACGGGCTGCTGAAGAAGGGCGGAAAGATCTGGACTCACATGATCAGCCCGCCGGCCGATCCCGCCGGCCTCAACAACTACAACACGATCTCCGGGACGTTCAGCCAGAAGTACGTTTTCCCCGATCATTATCAATTTCCCGCGCACATCCACGTGCGGATGCTCGAAGAAGCGGGCTTCAAAATCAAAGAGGTCTACTTCCGCTACGGTCACTACGGGAAGACGCTCCGGCACTGGTACCGGCGCTATCTCGACACCTTGCCGCAGACGCGCCACATGATCACGCCCACGATCGAGCGCGCCTGGCATCTGTTCCTGACCTTCGCCTCGCCGATCGACGGCAAATGGAGCATCCTGAAGCAGTACCTCAGCGAGAAATAGGCCTAGGCCAATAGCCCGGCGGCGCGCCAGACTCGGCGGTAGAACGGGGTGATCACCCCGATCTGGATCAGGAACTCGGTGTACGGCTTGAGATCGCGGATGAAGCGCTCGCGGCGATGCGCGTTGTCCCAGGCGAGGCGGTAGCCGTCCCGGATCCTCAGAGTCTCGTAGACGGAGGGATGCACGATCCCGTCGATCAAGGTGTAGACGACGATCGGCAAGTACCAGCGCGTCAGCCAGCGGCGGACGGGGTCTTGGGTCGTCCAGATCTTCGCGATGGTCTCGCGCGCGAAGGCCATGTGCGCGGCCTCGTCGATGACGTGCAGCGTCGCCATGCGCTTGGAGACCGGGTGGGTCCGAGGGCTGCGGCTATTGGCGCGGTCGTAGGCGTCCGCGATCTCCTCCCCGGCGAGAATCGAGAGGTAATGCACGATGCGGATGCCGGTCCATTCCAAGAGCATCCCCATGAAACGGATGCGGCCCGTCGGCGTGTAATCGGGCGTCCCCGCGCGCTTGATGAACTCGGCGAACATGGCGCTGTGCCGGCACTCCTCCGCGGTCTCGAGGTAGAGGAACTTGTGGGCCGGATCCTGGGCCGGCAGCTCGTAGAGTTGGTCCATCAGGCACCGGACCAACACGTTCTCGATCCAGATGCCCCAGCGGTACCCCGACGCGGCCTCGTGACGGCTGTAGGTGCGGCGCTCGGACTCCGACATCGCGTGCCAGGCGGAGGTGTCGTAGAGATGAAGGTACTCGGGGTCGAAATGCCAGGCGGAGTCGTCGATCGAGGTCGGCCAATCGATGGCCGACTCGGTCGCGGCGGTCTTGTCCGCGTCGGGCGCCTTGAGCTCCATCGTCATCCCGTGAAAATTATACCGGATTTGCGGGACTTGCACGACGAGAGCGCCGCTGATATCCTAAAAGTCCCGGATGTATCCATATCTAAGCCTCTTCGGCGGGCAAGTCAGCGTCTACGGCCTTTGCGTCACGGCGGGATTCACGCTGGGCGTGCTCTGGTGCTGGTCGTGGCGCGAGCGCTTGAAGGTGCCGAGCGAGACGCCCGGCGACTTTTGGATGCTCGCCTACATGCTTTTCTTCGGGTGGGTGATCGGAGCGCGTCTGGCGTTTTATCTCGTCGATTGGCGCCTGTTCGTCTCCCGTCCCTGGGCCATCATCGGCTTTTGGAAGACGGGCTGGGTGTTCTGGGGCGGCCTCGCCGGGACTCTGGTCGCCGGCTGGATCGACCTGCTCATCTACAACCGGACTCACCCTCGGCCCCGCGCCTTCCTGCCGCTCGCCGATTACGGGATGAGCGCCTTGCCGCTGGGGCATTGGCTGGGCCGCGTGGGCTGCTTCTTGAACGGGTGCTGCCACGGCCGGCCGACCGAGATGCCGTGGGGGGTACGCTTCACGGACCCGCAGGCGCAGATCGCCCCGGAGCTGCTCGGCGTCAAGGTCCACCCGACGCAGCTCTACGAGGCCGTTGGCGAGGTCGCGATCTTCCTGTTCCTGTGGCGCTACGTCCTGCCGAGGATCCGCGGCGGCAAGTACACGTACGGGACCGCGTTCTACGGCTACATCATCCTCTACGCGGTCCTGCGCTTCGCGGGGGAGTGCTTCCGCGGGGACGATCGCGGAGCGATCTTGTCGGACCTTCTGTCGCCCTCGCAATGGGGCGCCCTCGCGGCGCTGGCCGCGGCGTCCCTCCTGCTGTATCGCCAAGGAATCTACGAGCGGCATCCGAAGACCCGCAGCGTCTACGCCTCTTGACGGGTTATTGCTAGAATCGCGTTCTCGTGAACGCAAGTCTACTGCTTCTCGTCTTGGCGATCGCCGGAAACGCGTCCGCTTCGGACGCGCCGATAGGGCGTTGCGCGAGCGTTCCGCGGTGGACTCTCGCGGGTCCATCGTGGAACGGCTGGAGTCCTGATTCCTCCAATTCCAGGTTCCAGGCCGCCGCGGCCGCGGCGCTGGACGCGGACAAGACGAAGCGGCTCAAGCTCAAGTGGGCGTTCGGGTTTCCCAAGGCCAGCGAGGCGTGGGCGCAGCCGACCGTCGTCGGGGGGCGCGTGTTGACCGGGAGCGCGGACGGGACCGTCTACGCGCTCGACGCCAAGTCCGGCTGCGTGCATTGGACGTTCAAGGCGGACGCCGGCGTCCGCGGCGCCGTCAACATCGGGGAGATCGACGCCGGGGGAAGGAAGCGTCCGGCCGCCTTCTTCGGCGACGTGCGCGGCACCGTCTACGCCGTCGACGCCGCGACGGGAGAGCGCCTGTGGCACCGGCGGGTCGAGGCGCATCCCTTCGCGAAGCTGACGGGGAGTCTTCGCCTCCACGGCGGCCGGCTCTACGTTCCGGTGTCGTCCACCGAGGAAGCAGCCGCGCAGGACCTCGCGTACGAGTGCTGCACGTTCCGCGGCTCCGTCGTCGCGCTGGACGCGCGGGACGGCACGCAGGTGTGGAAAAGCCATGCGATCACAGAGGCGCCGGGCCCCGTGCGGAAGAACGAAAAGGGCACGCAGCTCCGTGGGCCTTCGGGCGCCGCGATCTGGTCGGCGCCGACCGTCGATCCCAAACGCGGGCGGCTGTACGTCGCGACCGGAAACAGCTACTCCGATCCCGCCGCGGCGACGAGCGACGCGATCCTGGCGCTGGAGCTAGAGTCGGGAAGGATCGTTTGGCATCGGCAGGTGACGTCGAGCGACGTCTTCAACTTGTCGTGCGCGATGGACGAGGGCCGCCATTGCACGAAGCCCGTCGGGGAGGATCTTGATTTCGGCGCGTCGCCTATCCTCGTGGAAGGCGCGAGCCGGAGCGTGCTGCTCGCCGGGCAGAAGTCCGGCGTCGTGACCGCGCTCGACCCGGACGCCGGCGGCGCCGTCGTGTGGCAGAGGCGCGTGGGCAAGGGCGGTCGCATCGGGGGCATCCAGTGGGGCATGGCCGCCGACGGGGCGAAGGTGTACGCCGCGGTGTCGGACGCGGCGTGGTCCGCCGGAGAGGACGGGGAGCAGGCGTTGGATCCATCCCGCGGCGGAGGACTGTTCGCCGTGAGCGTCGCGAGCGGCGCGGTCGCTTGGAGCGCGCCCCCCGGTCCCTGCGGGAAGAGGCGTTCCTGCAGCCCCGCGCAGTCGTCGGCCGTCAGCGCGGTTCCGGGTGTCGTCTTCTCCGGCTCGATGGACGGCCATCTGCGCGCCTACTCCGCGGCCGACGGCGCCGTCCTCTGGGATTTCGACGCGGTCCGCCCGTTCGAGACCGTCAATGGAATCGCGGCCAAGGGCGGCTCCTTCGACGCGGGCGGCGTTGCGGTCGCCGGCGGGATGGTTTTCGCGGAATCGGGCTATTTCCTGTGGGGCGGGATGCCCGGCAACGTGCTCTTGGCGTTTTCGGTCGACGGACGCTGAACTACGCTTTCGGCCCGCGGCCCTTCCACGTATCCATCGCGGAGTGCATCCCGAGCATGTCGCCGACGAGGTCGAGGAGGGGGGTGCACGTCATCCCCTTGAGGAAGGGAATCCACTTGACGATGAACGGCTCGCGGACGTAGAGGCGGTCCTTTCGGATCGCCGCGATGATCTTGTCGGCGAGGCGTTCGGGATCGAGCCAGGGCGCGAGCCGAGGCGGCGCGGCTCCCGCGAACATGCCGGTATTGACGAAGCTCGGGCAGACGATGGTGACGCGCACCCCGGTCAGGCCGCTCTTGCGCAGCTCGAGGCGCAGCGACTCCGCGAAGCCGATGACCGCGTGCTTGGACGCCGCGTAGACGGCCATCCCCGGGATGCCGAGAAGCCCCGCGGCCGACGCCATCATCACCAAATGGCCGGAGTTCCGCTTGGCCATTCCCGGCAAAAACGCCCGCGTCACGCGCGTCACGGCCTGGAGGTTCACCTGGATCGTGCGCACGTCGTCGGCGTCCTGGGTCTCGAGGAACGGGGCGCCGCGGACGACGCCGGCGTTGTTGTCGAGGATGTCGATCTCGCCGAACTCGGCCAGCGTCCTGGCCGCGGCGGCGTGGATTTGCGCCGGGTCGATCAAGTCGACCGGGAAGGCGCGGACGTGACCGGAGGCCGACAGCTCCCGCGCCGCCGCGTCGAGCGCGTCTCCCGGCAGGTCCCAAAGGGCGACCGCGGCTCCCGAGCGGAGGAGGCGCAGCGCGACGGCCTTGCCGATGCCGCTGGCGCCTCCGGTGACGAGCGCCCGTCTTCCCCGCGGATCCACGCGCCGATGATAGCAAATCGGCCGACGGCGGCCGGGGGCGCTAGACGCCGAGCAGCGCCGCCCCGAGCACACCCGCCGAGTCGCCGAGCGCGTTGCGGACGATCGGCGTCTCGAGGTCCTTCGTGAAGACGTGCCGGCGGACCGCCGCGGCGCCCGCGGCATACAGCTCCTCGATATTGGAGAGCCCGCCGCCGAGCACGACGACGTCGGGGTCCAGCACGTTGATAAGGTTCGCCAGCGCGCGCCCGTAGGCCTCGAAGAATTCCTTCATGAGGCCCGCCGCGCGCCGGTCTCCGCCGCGGTAGGCGTCCACGACTGCTTCCAAGCGAAGGCGCGACCTGAATCGCTTGCGATAGCGCGTCTCGAGACCGCCGCCGCTGATGTACGTCTCGACGCAGCCGCGCCGCCCGCAGTAGCATTTGGTCCCGTGTGGGTCGATCGAGGTATGGCCCCATTCCCCCGCGAGTCCTTGGAGCCCGTCATGGACGCGACCGTCGATGACGATGCCGCCGCCGCAGCCGGTCCCCAGGATGACGCCGAAGACGACCCGCCTCCCGCGGCCGGCGCCGAGACGGGCCTCGGCCAAGGCGAAGCAGTTCGCGTCGTTGTGGAGCGCCGGGACGCGGCCGAGCAGTTTGGCGACGTCGCGCTTAAACGGCTTTCCGTTGAGGCAGAGGGTGTTCGCATTGCGCAGGTCTCCCGTTCGCCGGGAGATCGAGCCGGGGGTTCCGATGCCGAGGGTGTGCGCGCGTCCCTTCGCGGCGGACTTCATCTCGACGTAGAGGGAGCCGATGCCGGCGAGGACTTGGCGATAGCCGAGGTCCTGCCGGGTGGGGATGCGCTTGCGGAACGTCTCGCGGCCGCGCGGGTCGAGCACGACCCCTTCCGTCTTCGTGCCGCCGAGGTCGATCCCCAGCTTCCATCGGTCGGCCATGGCGCCCGGACGTTACGCGAGCTCTTTTTCGAGGCGCTCGACGACCGTTTCCATGATCCTGATGCGGGCCCAGCGCTTGTCGTTGCCCTCGATCAGGACCCAGGGCGCGTGGTCGGTGCTCGTCTTTTCCACCATCTCGCAGGCGGCGGCCTCGTAGGCGTTCCACTTCTCGCGGTTGCGCCAGTCTTCCTCGGTGATCTTGTACTGCTTGTACGGGGTCGTTTGGCGGCTCTTGAAGCGGCGCAGTTGCTCGTCCGCGCTGATGGCGATCCAGAACTTGAGCAGCGTCGTGCCGTAGTCGGAAAGCTGCTTTTCGAAGGCGTTGATCTCGGCGAACGCCCGCTTCCATTCCGGCGCCGTGGCGAAGCCCTCGATGCGCTCGACGAGGACTCGCCCGTACCACGTCCGGTCGTAGATCGTGACGGTCCCGAGGCGAGGCAGGGCGCGCCAGAAGCGCCACAGGTACGGATGAGCCCGCTCCTCGTCGGACGGCGCGGCGACGGAGTTCACGCGGTAGAGCCGCGCGTCCATGGACTTGGTCAGACGGCGGATCGCGCCTCCCTTGCCCGCCGCGTCCGGCCCTTCGAACGCCAGGATCAGCGAGCGGCGCTTGCGCCGAAGCTCGCGCGTCAGGAATCCGAGACGGTTGCGGAGGTCCTCGTAGCGGGACTCGAACTTGTCCTCGGAGAGGGACAGGGACATGTCGAGCGCCCGGATAACGTTCTTGGCCGCGGGCTTGGGGCGGTCCGGCTTGCGATCCCCCGACGCCTTCTTCGCCTCGTCGAGGCCGGAGGTGAGCGCCTCCAGGATGACCCGCGCCGCGGTGACGTCCCGGTAGCGGTGGTCCTGCGAATCGATCACTCTCCAGGGGGCCTCGCCCGTCGACGTCTTGATCAGCGCGTGCTCCGACACTTTACGGAATCGGGCGTATTTCTTGTGATACTTCCAGTCGAGCTTCGTCACGCGCCAGCTCGTGTCCTCGTCTTTTTCGAGAGCCTTGAGCCGCTTGGCCTGCTCTTTCTTCGAGATGTGGAGCCAGAGCTTGACGAGGACGGTCTTCTCCTGGCAGAGCATGCGCTCGAATTCCACGATGCGGTCGAGGTCCTGATCGAACTCCGCTTCGTCCGTGTCCTTGAAGACGCGGTCTACGATGGGCCTCGTGTACCAGGAGGTCAGGAAGATGCCGGCGCGTCGGGAGGCGGGGAGGCGTCTCCAGAAACGCCAAAAATAGGGGTGGTCGCGCTCCTCGTCCGTCGGCTCGCCCAGGGCGTGCGTCTCGATGCCGCGGGCGTCGAGCCAGGCGAGCAGGGCGTTGGCAAACTCGCTCTTTCCTCCGCCTTCGACTCCTCCGATGATCACGACCAGAGACCGATCGGACGCCGCGAGACGGTGCTGCGCCTCGAGCAGCTCGACGCGGAGACGCCCGACCGCCTTCTTGTATTCGGGTTTCGTCAACGAACTGCCGAGTTCCGCATTTTCGAACATGGGGACGCGCGAGTCTATGAATTTATCGGCGGGGCCGCAATCGACGCCGGGACGCCGCTATCGTCCCAGAGGCACCGTAAAGGTGAACGTCATCCCCTTGCCCGGGGAGGACGCCGCCTCGATCCTTCCGCCGTTGGCTCCGAGCAAGCCCTTCACCAGAAGCAGGCCTAGGCCCGTGCCTCGGCCCTTCGTCCTGCGCGCCGCCTTGTCGGCGAACTCTTGGAACAGGAGGGGGATTTGATCCTTCGGCATCCCTACGCCGCTGTCTCGGACCGAAATGAGGCCGACCTCTCCAGAGGGTTTTCCTTCGATGTGGATCTCTCCTCCGGCCGGGCTGAACTTGATCGCGTTGTCGACCAGGTTCTGAAGGATGCGGTCCAGATGGCTGCGGTCGATCCAGACCTTGAAGCCGGGAGGCGCCTTCCAATCGATCTTGACCTTCTTCTTTTTGGCCAACAATCCGAACCCGGCGACGAACTCCGGGAGGAAAGCCTGGAGGGAGATCGATTCGGGAAGCGCCGGACGTTGGCCCGACTCGAGCATCGAGAGATCGAGGAGGTACTCCACAAGTCCCCGCAGCCGTTCCGCTTGCGATTCGATGATGCGGACGAGCTCGCGGTCGGGATTGGGTGCGGTGAGACTCCGCCCGAGCGTCTCCGCGGAGGCCTTGATCGCGGCGATGGGCGTGCGCAGCTCGTGCGACGCGTTCGCGATGAACTCCCGATGCAGAGCTTCCCGCTTGAGCAGATCCTCCGCTTTTTTCCGCCAAATCGCGTACGAGATCGCGCGCGAGATCACGCGGGAGCTCACCTCTCTCTTGTTGAGATAGTCTTGGGCGCCGCTCTTGACGGCCTCCAGGGCGAGCTTCTCGTCCTCCATGCCGGTGAGCAGCACGATCGGGACGTCCGGAGCGCGCGAGAATGCTTTATGGAACGTGGAGATGCCGTGGCTGTCGGGAAGCGAGATGTCCAGAAGGAGTACGTCCGCTTTGAACGAATCGAGGCGCGCGAGGCCCTCTTCCAATCGCTCCGCCGTCCCGATCGCGTACTCATGCCTGGCGTCGTCACGGAGATACCGCTGCAGTAGTTCGATGTCCTCGGGGTCGTCCTCGATGAGGAGCACCCGGATCGCAGTCCTGTTCACCATTCCCTCGCGGGCAGCCGGGCGATCCCGAACCAGAACTCCCCGATGCGCAGGACGATGCGAAGAAAGCTGTCCAGCCCGACCGGCTTGGCGATGAAGCAGTTTGCCCCGAGGCCGTAGGACTGCCGCACGTCGGAAGGGTCATTTGAGGAGCTCATGATCACGACGGGCACGGGTTGCAGGGCGGCGTCCTGTCGCATCTCCTTGAGGACGTCTATCCCCTTGTTGATCGGGACGGCGAGGTCGAGCATCACCAGGTCGGGCCGTCCGGAGCCCTCGTAGGGGCTTTCTCGATGCAGGTAAGCGAGAGCTTTTCTGCCGTCGTCCACGACGCGGAGCTCCACCGACGCGCCGCTTTGGGTCCATGCCTCGCGGATCAGCTCCGCGTCTCCGGCGTCGTCCTCGATGAGGAGCACCTCGTAGCGTTTCGGATTCGGGGTCATGACGGGATGTTGAAGTGGAACGTCGTGCCTTTGCCGACCGTGGAGTCCATCCAGATCGTCCCCTTGTGGCGCTCGACGATCTTCTTGCAGACCGCAAGCCCGATCCCCGTGCCCGCATATTCCGTGCGCGTGTGGAGTCGTTGGAAAATACCGAATATCCGGTCGCCGTACTGCGCTTCGATGCCGATCCCGTTGTCGGCGACGTGGAACTCCCAGTTGTGCCCGGCGCGGGTGGCCGAGATTTTCACTTTCGGAGGCTCATCCCGCCTGAACTTGACCGCGTTGCTGATCAAATTCTGCAGAAGCCTGCCCATCTGCGCGCGGTTCGCGGTGATCACCGGCAGCGGATCCTGGACGACCTCGGCTTTGGCGGAGTCCAAGGCCATCTCGATATCCGACAGCACCTGCTGTAGGACCTCGTTCATGTCCGTGGGCCCCATCACCAGTTCCGCCTGGCCGATGCGCGAGTAATCGAGCAGGTCGCGGATGAGGGCCGTCATCCGGGTCGTCGCGTCGACGATGTAACCCATGAAGCGTTCCGAGTCGGCGTCGAGACGGCCCGCTTGCTTTCGTTGAAGGAGCTGGACGAAGTTCGTGATCTTCCGGAGGGGCTCCTGCAGGTCGTGTGACGCGACGTAGGCGAACTCGTTGAGCTCCTTGTTGGAGCGGCGCAGCTCCTCGTTGAGGCGGGCTTCGCCGACGAGTTTCTTGAGGCGATGCGTCATCCAGGAGATGAGCGCCAGGTCGGTGAGCACCGAAGCGGCCAGCAGGATGGCGCTAATGGCGGCGATCGAGCGGATGAAGTTGCTGACGACCTTGTGGATGCGATCGGCGCTCATGGTCACCGTGACCCTTCCGATCGGCTCCTGCGATTTCGTCGTCTTCCGGAGTCCTTCCGTCGGCACGATCGGCTGGGAGGCTTCGACGAGCAGGCGGGCTTCCGGAAGGGCTCGGATCGTCCGCGCGACCAGGTTCTTTCCGGAGGCGTCCGTGAGCTCGATCCGCACGACGTCCGGGTCCGCGACGTAGGCGTCCGCGATGCGCTCGAGCAAAGGGACGTTCTCTAAGCTCATGGGGACGAAGGCGATCCGGGCGATGAATCGAGAGAGGTCCTCAGCCTTGCGGCGGTGCTCCATCCTCGCGAAGTTCCCCATCTTTTCCGATGCGAAGAACACGACCGCGGCGAGGACCGCCAAGATCGACAGTCCCAGTACCGACACGGTCGCGGCCGAAAAGACGCGCCACTTGCGGGTCGGCTCGGCTCCGGCGCCGTCCTTCTCCTCGCTCACTGCAGCTTCACCCATGTCGGCGGCTTCGGCGCGAGGCCGAACCGCTGGGCGGCGGCCTGATGGTACAACAGCAGGCCGCCCGAGGGCGGAAGATCGATGCGCGGCCGCGGGTCCGTCGTTCCGGTCTTGAGAAGCGCCAGGATGTTCTTGGACGCCCGGGCGGCCAAATCTTCGGCTTTCGCCTGCGAGTGGAACACGGCGCCTTGACGCGTCGCGGACGCGGAGGGGGAAACAAGCGGCACTCTCTCGGCAAGGGAGCGTTCGATGAGGAATTCGAAGCTCGCCTCGCGGACCAAGAGCGGATCTCCCAAGACCCATATGGCCGGAGAATCCTCCATTAGGGACTCGGCGGACTGGGGGAGCGCGCCGCGCTGGGCGACGCGCCGCTCATGGATGGTGACGCCCGCGAGCCGTGCCGCGGCCTTGATCGAGTCCACGACGGGCTCGTATCCGGGTGTGTAGAGAATTCCAAATCCCCGGGACCACGCCTTCGGCATGTTGGCGAAGACATCGTCGGCGCTGTAATTCATGAGCCCCGAGATGCGGGGCGATTGCATGAGTGTGCCGGAGATCAGGGAGACCCCGATGAAATAGACGGGCGTTTCGTCCAGCTCTCCGAGAACGAGTCCGGTCGGGTTGTCGCCGATCGCGACCACGAGCTGGGCGTGGCTCAGGGACGCGATAAGCCGGCCGCGATAGATCGGGTTGCTCATATTCTCGGTCGAATAGGGAAACCAGCGGACGTCGGCCTTTTCCTTGAGGCGGCTCTGGACGATGCCGCCGATTCGCTGGCTGCGCTCGTCGTCTTGTTCCAAGAAAACCACGACGGTCGGCGTCCCGGCCGCCTGCGCACGGCAGGCCAGGAACAGAAGGAGGCAGACGCGAAATAGCGGTCCGATCGCGCGCGTCATCTCAGAAAGTCACCACCAAGGAAAGGAACGCACCGTCCGCGTCGAGGCGGAGGAATCCGGCGTTGGCTCGGTCCGGGATCTCATAAATGAGATGGAGGTACTCGCCCTTGAGCTGAACCTGATTCGAGAGGCGCACCATCGCGCCTCCCGTCAGCGTCCTCATGGTCTCCCGTTCGGCGTCGCCGTTGTTCGGCTTGGACCGGAAGTACTCCCCTTGTAAGTAGGGGGTGATCGCCTTGCCGAGCACCGGGGGGGCCTGATAGGCGAGGACGACGAAGCCGCCGGTCGACGACCAGCTCGTGTCGCCGATGCTCCGCACGAAGCCCTGATCGCCGCGGACGTTGAGGTGCAGAATCTCCGCGATCACGTCGAATTTGTAGGCGCTCGCGTGCGCGTGCGAGCCGACCATCGTCATCGGCTCGAGCGCGCTCGAGTCCCAGAGCCCGTAGTAGTAGGACGCGCCGACTTCCACCGGCGCTCCTCCTATTTCCTTGAGACGCAGCCGCGTCCCGACGGACGGTTTATTGTTGTTGTCGGTGGCGCCGATGTTGTTGGCTAGCGCCAGCCCGCCGGGCAGGGCGGCCGAACGCATGCTCGTCTTGGTTCCCGGCACCGAGCCGTAGCCGTTGACGACATAGGCGGTGAGCTCGGGCGTGACTCCTTTCAATGGAAGCTGCTGGGATCCGGACACGCCCCAGTCGGCGATGGGCAGCCCCAGGATCCCGCTCGCGAACACGGGAGCGATGATCGTGGTGCGTTGGAAGGAATAGAAGCGGTTTTCGTTGTAGTATCCGAACGGCAGCGTCAGCTTTCCCGCATTGAACGCCGTATTGGCGAGAGGCGTCCAATGCAGGTAGGCGTATTGGAGGCTGAGTTGGTTCACTTGGGTGCCGATCCTGCGGAAGGTGATGTCGGTCAGGAACTGGAGGTTTTCCTGCACCTCGGTCGCCGCGAAGAGGCCGATCGCGTCCGCGCTGAATCCTCGCGAAATCAGCGAGCCCGTCTGCGCGCCGATCGCCGCCGCGGTCGCCGGCGCCGCGGTCACCTCTTGTCGGAGGCCGGTGTTGTAGCGAAGATCGCCATAGCCGGTGAACACGATCTTTGCCGAGGCCGCCACGGGCAGCGCCGCCAGCAGGGCGGCCGCCGCCGTCTTGCGCCAAACGCTTGATGTCCTCATTGAATCTCCTATCCTACCATGATCGATCGTCGCCCGCCTACGGCTTCCAGGTCGGCAACCGCACGATGGTGAACCAAAATTCCTCGATCTGCTTCACCAGCTGAATGTACCCGGTAAAATGCGACGGCTTGGTCAAATAGCAATTGGCGCCCAGGCGGTAGCTGGTCGCGACGTCCGACTCGGCGTCCGAGGTCGTCAGGATCAGAACGGGAATCTCCTTGATCGCGGCGTCCTGCTTTATGGTCGCGAGGATCTCGCGTCCGCTCGGCCCGGGCAAGTTGAGATCCAAGAGGACCGCGTCGGGGCGCCGGCATGCTGAGTAAGGGCCCTCGCGGCGCAGGTACGCCAGCGCCTGCCGCCCGTCGGGCACGGCCTTCAGCGTGATCGTCAGCATGGCGGCCTTCATCGCCTGCTGGATGAGGTCGACGTCCTGAGGATCGTCCTCGACGACGAGGAGTTCTACGGTTCCGGTATCCATGAAGGCGCCGCGACTACACCAAAGCGACTATATTAAAAGCGATCGGAAGTGACGACGAAGGTTGTGTGACGCTGGTGTGTGCGGTATATGACAACGCCGTGGGCCTTATTTCGGGCCCATCATCCCCGGGACTTGGGGATTCTGCTTGCGGAAGAGATTGACCACGATGGGATCGGAGACCGGCTGCTTGTCGACGAAGGTGCGGATCTCTTCGGGAACGAGCTCTGGTTTTTCATATACGGCGTGCTCGTGGACGATCTGCGAGTCGAGCGACGTCTGATGGCCGGCGACCGTCGGCGTGGGCACCATCCGGATCGTGTCCCACGGACAGTCCTTGGCGCAGAGCATGCAGCCGATGCAGATATCGTAATTCACGTAGACGCCGAAAGAGGTCGGATCCTCGCCGAACTTCTCGATGCAGTTCGGGACCGGGCATACGGCGATGCAGACTTCGCAGCCGGTGCAGGCAGACAGGTTTACGAGCGCCTTGATCTTAGCCTTGGAGGCGCCTTTGACGAGGGCCGCGCGCCGTGCGTCGTTCTGTGGGAGGGGCATGGTCAGATCGCCTGGAGGACCTCGTCGACGTGCCCGGCGACGCTGACCTTGCGCCAGGCCGCCTTGATCTTCCCGTCGGGGCCGACGACGAAGGTCGAGCGCTCGACGCCCATGTATTTGCGGCCGTACATCGACTTTTCCTTCCAGACTCCGTAGGCTTGGCAGAGGGTCTTGTCCTGATCCACGAGGAGGGGGAAGGGCAGCTCGAACTTCTGCTTGAAATTATGGTGCGACTTGCCGCTGTCCGGGCTGACGCCGAAGATCACGGCGCCCTTCTTCTTGTACTGGGCGAAGGAGTCGCGGAATCCGCAGGCCTCCGTCGTGCAGCCGGGCGTGTTGTCTTTGGGATAGAAGTAGAGTACGACCGTCTTGCCGCGGTACTGCTTGAGGGTATGCGAGATTCCCTGGTCGTCCTGCGCGTCGAATTCGGGGGCGGCGTCGCCGACGCCCAACTCCACGACCGTCTTGGTGGCCATGCACCCCTAGTATAACACGTTGACGCGCGGGCCTTCAACCTCAGCGGGGGCGCCGTCGTCGGGAATGTTGGGCGATGACGGACGAGGGCGTCGGAATGGGCTTGCAGTGTTCGGGCGGGCACTCGGGCAGACTGATGTAAACCCGAGGGTCAGTGAAGTGATCGGGCGAGCTGCAGCCGCCGAGCCGCAGGCAGAGAGAGAAGTGCAGGTGCTTCGCCGTGGAGAGCCCGGTGCTGCCCACCTCGCCGATAAATTGCCCTTGCTCGACCATGACCGGGTTGCTTGCCGCCCGGCTGAGGTAAAAGGGAATATCGCTCAGGTGGGAATAGGTGGTCGTCGACCCGTCGCCGTGCTCGATCTCGATGTGCTTGCCGTAGCCTGCGTTCCAACCTGCCTTGACCACCTTGCCAGCCCGCGACGCGATGACGCCGTCGCCCGTCAGATCTAGCGCCGGATGATTCTGCTTTCCGCCCAGGATTGGGTGTCTGCGCCAACCATGGTTCTCCGTGATCTTCCCGAATTCCTGCACGGGCGCGATGAATAGGCCTCCCAAGGTCTTCATCACCTGCGTCGCGGTGGCGAACGGCATGGGGACGCTGTTATCGGTATCGCCGTGCGGAGAGATGATGGGGGCTGGGGGCTCGTGTCTCGCGAGCTCGCGCTGCACCTCGGGTGTGAACTCGGTCGCGAACGCGGCGGCGGGGATCGTCTGGGCCGATCCGCGGTCCTTGACGAAGTCCTTGTGCTCTTGAACGGCGATCTGTACGGCCAGCCTGCGGGCCTCCATCCTGGCCACCGCCGCTTCCTGGCTGACGCGGATTTTTTCCATCGTCTTGGCGTCCACGCCGCCAAGCCCGGCTCCGGCCACGGCCTGGGTCCGGAACGGCGCCAGGTCGCGCTCGATCCCGCGCAGCGCCGTCTCGTCCTCGGCTCCGGCGATCGATTCCTCGAGCTGCTTGTAGCGGGCGGACACGGCGGGCAGGCGCTGATGCGCCAGGAGCCACTTCGATTCGGCCAGTTTTTTCGCGGCGGCCTGGCGCTTTTCTTCGAGGGCGGGGTTCTTGACTTTTTCCGGCGCGCGCTCCTCGACGGCCGTTTCCGGTTCGTCGGGCTCGGCGCGGCAGGGGAAAATGAGCGGGAACAGCGCGAAGAGTAGAATTGCCGTCGCCGTCCCCATAAGGGGGAGGATAGGGGAAACGGCCGAAAACAAACTGAGTCTAGGGGCCTAGTGAAATATAGGCCCTTTGGGCCATCGCCCGTTTCACTCGTCGGAGGTCGTGGGTCCTTGCCGGCGCTCGCGCAGCTCGAGCTCGCGGAGCTTCTGCTCGTAGTTTTTCTGCAGCGACACGCGCTCGTCGTTGAGGCGGCGCGACTTGTCCTCGAATTGGGTCGTGAGCTCGAGCTTGTTCATATTCCACTGGTTGCGCAGCTCGACCTCCCGCTTGTTGTATTCCTGGACCAGTTCCTCCTCGCGCTGCAGCACGGTGTTGTTCATTCGGCCGCGCTCCGCCTCGAGGGCCGCGAACTTGGTCTGGTACATCTCCTCGATCTCCTTCGACCGCTTCTCCGCCATCGCGCGGAGCTGGTCGCGCTCCTGGTTGACGGACAGCGCCAGCTCGGCCTTGCGGCGCTCGAATTGAGCCTCGAGATCGCCCAAGCGCTGCGCCCAGTCCTTCTGGCGCGCCTCCTCCTTGGCGGCCATGGAACCTTCCTTGGCGGCGAAATCGTCGCGAAGGGCCTGCAGTTCGCGCTCCACCATCTCCGCCTTCTGGAGGTTCCAGGCGTTCTCCTTGCTGACCCAGGTCGCCGTGAGCTTCTTCTCGAGCTCCAAGTACTTGAGCTCCAAGGACTCCTCGCGGCCGCGGTAATGGGTGTCGAACTCCGCGCGCGCCTTGAACATCTGGTTGTCGTAAGTCTGGATGAGCTCCTTCTCGCGCTGCGCGAGGTACGCCTCGACCTCCTTCTGCCGCGAGCGCACCGACTCCTCCTGCGCGGCCTCCTTCTGCTTGTGGTTCAGGTCTAGCTCCTGACGGCGCGCGGCCCATTCGCGCTCCTTGACGAGCTCCCATTCCTTGCGCTCCTTGTCCAAGGCGTCGCGCTGGGTCTTGAGCCACATGGCTTCCCGCGCCGAGAGGGCCTCCATCAGCTGCGCCTCCCGCTGAATCCACGCGGACTGGAACTGCGCCTCCTTGGCGCTGAGCTCGGCCTTCCGCTCGTCCAGGACGCGCCGGAGCTCCGCTTCCTTCTGCTTGAACTGCTCCTCGAGCTGGGACTGGCGGCTGCGGAGCTCGACGGCGATCTGGCCGCGGGCTTCCTCGAGCTCCTCCTGCCGCTTCTCGAAATCCTCCTCCAGCTGCTTGGCGCGGACCGCCGCCGCGCGCTCCTGGTCGCGGGCCTTCCCCGCCGCCTGCTCCTCGAGCTGGCTGCGGAGTCCGTGCAGCGCCGCCTCCTTCTGCTTGAAGGCGGCTTCCAGGCGCTCGTGCTCTTGGTTCAAGATCGCGTCGCGTTGGGCCAGCCATTCGGCTTCCCGGCGGGTCCACGCGGTCTGGGCATCCTGCTCGCGGGCCGCGAAGCGCTCCCGGAGCTCGCGCTCGATGGCCGCGGTGTGGGTCTCGAGGGCCTTTCGTTCGCGGGCGAGGGACGCCTCGTACGCCAGGCGATTGGCCTCCTCCCGCTTGCCGAGCTCGGCGCGCAGCTGCGTCTCGCGGAGCAGGAACTCCTCGCGGACCGTCTTCTCCTTCTGGGCGTAGGCGCCTTCCATGTCGTTGCGGAGCTTCTTGCTTTGCGCGTCGAGCTCCGCGCGGGCGGCCTCGTAGCGCGCCTTGACGTCCTCCTCGAGCTGGGCGTACTGCGTGCGCAGGCGCTCGTTGAGCTCCGCCTCGTTGCGGCGGGCGTGCGTCTCCATCTGCTTGCGTTCCTCGGTCAGCTTCTGGCGGTTCTCGGAGTCGAGCACGGCCATCCGCTGGTCGTACTGCAGGCGCAGCGCCGCGGACTCCTTCAGGTTCTTGTCGACGAGCTCCTTCCTTAGATTTTCGAACGCGGCTTCCTGCGCGGTGAGCCAGCGCGCCTGTTCCTCTTGGAGGGTGCGGCGGAGCTCCATGTCCTTGGAGACGAACGAGCGCGTGAGCTCTTCCTCGCGCTGGTTGTGGAGGAACTCGAGCTGCTTGCGCTCCGACTCGAGCAGGGCGCTGATCTTGGCGCGCTCCTCCTTCATGGCTCCGGCGTGCTCCTGACGGAGATGCTTCTCTTTCTCTTCCCATTGCCGCGACAGGGCTTCCTCGATTTCGCGGACGCGGCGCTGCGCCTCGAGCTCCTGCTCGGCCGCGCGCGCTTGCGCCTCGCGGACGCGGCGCTGGGCGGCGGCGTCCTGCTCCGCGGCCTTCGCCTCGAGCTCCCGTCCGCGCACCTGCGCCCGCTCCTCCAGCTCCTCGCGGAGCTTCTGGAGCGCGGTCTCGCCGGAGTGCATGCGCTGGTAGAGGTCTTCCTCTTTCTTGCGGTACTGCTCCTCCAGCGCCTCCCGCTCCATCTCCAGCTGCTGGCGGTGCTTCACCAAATTCTCGTTGAGCGCCTTGCGCTGGGCTTCCCAGCCGGCCTTCTCCTTTTCCGACCAGGCGTCCTGCATCGCCTGGTATTTGCGCACCATCTCCTCTTCCTTGACGCGGAACTGCTCTTGGAGCTCGATCTGGCGCTGGAAGATCGCGGCCTCTTTCGCCTCGAACTCTTCCTGCGTCTGCGCGTGCTTCTGCTGCAGGGTATCCTCGCGCTGACGGAGCGCTTCCTCGAGCTGCGCCTGCCTTCCGGAGAGCTCCTCCTCCTTCGCGCGGAACTCGTCTTGCATCCTCGCGTGCTCGGCGGAGAGCTCGGCGCGGCTCTTCGCGATGGCCTCGTCGATGCGGGTCTGGTGGGTCTTCCAGAGCTCGCGCTCCTTGGTCATGAGCTGCCAGGACTGGGACTGGTGCCGCTCGTGGAGCTCCTTTTCGGTCTGCTCGTAATGGCGCTGGAGGTCCTGATGCCGGCGCAGGATTTCCTCGTCGAGCTGCTTCTCCTTCATCTGAAAGTGCTCTTCGAGCAGCCGCCGTTCCGCGTCGAGGCGGGACTGGAGGTGGCTCCACTCGTTCTCGGTCCTGCTGCGATGGGCGCTTTCGAGCTCGTCGTGGCGCTTCTGGAAGGACCCGTCGAGCTCCTCGAGCCGCGCGCGGTGCCGGGCCTCGAGCTCCTCCTGGCGCCGGCGAAAGGCCGTTTCGGCCTCCTCGGCGTGCTTGGCGAATTCGCCCTGCTGCTTGTCGACGCGAAGATTGAAAGCCGTGTCCAGCTCCGCGGAGCGCTGCGCGAACGCCGCCTCGTGCCGGCGGCGCAGCTCGTCGAGGTTGGCCTCTTTCTGCCGGATGAGCTCCTCGAGGTGGTTTACCTTTTCCTGATAGCGGGCCGCGATGGCCTGCTCTTCGCGGGACAGGGTGTCGCGCATCTGGACCGAGCTCTGCTCCTCGATGCGTTGGAACTTGCGCTGCAGCTCGAGCTCCTTCGCCTTGACGCGATCCTCGAGCAGCCGCTGCTGCTCCTCGAGGTCGCGCTCTTTGACTCGCAAGCCTTCGGCTTGGATGCGGAAGCGCTCGAGGAGGGACGCCTTGGTGTCGTCGAGGGATTTCTGCTGGTAGGCGAGGAGGTCCTGGATCTCGCGCTCCTTCTCGACCTTGGCGTCCTTCACCGCGTCGAGGATTTCCTTGCGCAGGCTCCCGATGACCGTCTCCTTGTCGGACAGCTCGCGCCGCAGGGCGTCGAGCTGGCGCTGGAGCTGGACGCGCTCCTCGCGCCGTGCGGAGTCTTCCTCGTACACCATCTCCTTGCGGAGCTTGTCGGTCAGCTCCTCCTCGAGCGCCTTCTGGTCCTTGAAGTTGGACTCCCACGCGCGCATCGTGGTCTGCCAGCGCTGGATCGCTTGATCCTTCTGGGAGATCTGTTCGCTCAGCAGGCGGACCTTGTCGACGGCGCTCTGCGCGGTCTCCTTGGTCTTGGAGGACTCGTCCTGGAGGGTCCGGATGCGCTCGAGCGCCCACCGCAGCGCCAGGCGCGCGGTCTCGAGATCGGTGACGGCTGAAGGATCGTAGTATTCGCTTTCCATGAACGGAGCTCCATGCCTGCTCGGCCGTACCCTTGGCAGGCGGCGTGCTCGGCGGGACCGACGCCTATAATTTAGTAGGCGGATGTTACGTTTTCAATAACTGACCGCGAGGAGCGAAGGAGCAGGCCGGGGGACCGACGCCGAGTATTCGGGCCGGGGTCCTAACGTGCGGCGGTCAGCGGTGTTCCAGCAGGAAGAGCGGCCGGATGTAGTCGAAGTAGAGGCGGCGGCTGAGCACGAAGATGGAATACGTTATCAGGTAGGCGCCCATCACGTCGACCGAGTAGTGGTTCCGCGTGAGCAGCACGGTCGCCGCCATGAGGATCGAGCCCGTGAGAAAGAACCGCCTCTGCCACGGCGTTTCGAAGAAGAGATAGAAGAGGAACGGCACCGACGTGTGTCCGGAGAAGACGAACTCGTTGTTGAACGTCACCCAGCCCATGGCGCGCCGGAAGAAGTAATCCAGCTTCGACATGTCCATCATGCCGTGCGGCGCGCCGATCGGCGACAGGAAGATGAACGTCGAGCGCACGAGGATGAACAAGGCCAGCGTGAACAAGATGAAAGGAAGCTGGCGCGGGTAATAGAGGATGCAGATCGCGGCCGCGTAGAGGTGCAGCGCGAGCCAGCCCCAGGATAGGATGGGCAGCAGGTCCCACTTCGGCACGGGGAGATGGTTGAGGAGCCAGTCGGAGCTGGGGGGCAGGCGCCGGTGATCCGCGTACCAACCGATCTGCGTGTAGTAGAAATACGCCACGACGAAGAAGGTCAGCACGCCCGCGAGCACGATGATCCACCAGCGGTAGTGCACCGCCTCCCACTCGTCCTTGATCTCGGCGATCTCGGCCTTGATCTCCTTCTCGGCCGCGTGCGCCGCCCGCGACAGCTTGAAGTTCTCGCGCAGATGCCGCAGTTCGTCGGTGGCCTCGCGGAACTTTTCCTCCAGCCGCGCGATCTCGCGCTCGAGAGGGTCGGGGCGGTGTTGAGCCATGTCGATTCCGGATCCTCGGCCTATTTCAGCTTCTCGAGTGCGTCGGACTCCGCTTTTCGGGCGGCCTCGTCCTTCTCCGTCTTCAGGAGCTTGGCGAGTCGTTCCTTGTATTTGACGGCCTTCGCCTCGCCGAGGTACCACGCCGCCTCGCGGCGGATCGAGGCGTTCGCATGCGATAGGGATTCGGCGACGAGATCGGCGTGGCCGTAGAGTTTCTGATCGCCCAGATAGTAGATGGCTTCGTGCCGCACCGCGCGGTCCGGGTCCGACGCCGCGGCGACGGCCTCCGGCTCGAAGCCGGGGGTGCGCAAATCGTTGATCGCCCAAAACCCCGTGTAGCGCTCGTTGGCGCTCTCGGAGGCGAGGCGCTTGCGCAGGACGTTCGAGTTGCCGCGGTCGAGGAGCAGCTTCATGTGGCGCGCGTAGTCCTTGAGGTAATCGTCCTCGACGTACTTCACGAGCTTGTCGTCGGGCCACGTTTCCGGCCCGGGCTGCGCGACCGGTTCCTGCGAGGAGTTGAGATCCGTGATCTGCACGCTGCGCGCCATGTTGAGCCCGTCGACGGGATCGTAGTCCGCGCGAACGCCCATGCCGTAGGTCGGGAGAGTGTGGACCTTCCCCTCGGGATCATAGGTGGGCACGCGCAGGGAGACGGTGAGCTGCTTGCCGTACTGCTCGCCCGGCGCCTTCACCTCGATGACGCCGGCGCACAGGGCCGGATAATCGTAGTGCTCTTCGAGCCCGAGGAAGCCGATGTTGCAGGTATGAGTGCGGGATTGCGTCACGGTCCCTTCGATGAGCAGCGCGTCGGCGGACGCGCACGAGAGCGCGAATACCGCGGCCGCGAGGCGTGGGACGAGACGTCCGGTCATGACGTCTTCTTGAAGTAGGAGATCGTACGCTTGAGTCCCGTCTCAAGGGGGACGCGGGGCGTCCAGCGGAGCTTCGTGCGCGCCACGGTCTCGTCGGGCCGCCGCTGCCTCGGGTCGTCGACCGGAAGCGGCTTGGAGACGATCTTCGATCCGGACTTGGTGAGCCTTCGGATCGTCTCCGCCAGCTGGCGTATCGTCACCTCATGCGGATTGCCGATGTTGATGGGAGTGTTCAGGTTCGAATGGAGGAGCTTGTCGAGCCCGTCCACCAGGTCGGACACGTAGCACAGGCTCCGCGTCTGGGAGCCGTTTCCGTACACCGTGATCGGCTTGCCGCGCAGCGCCTGCGTGATGAAGTTCGGCACCGCGCGCCCGTCCTCCCTGCGCATGCGTTCGCCGTAGGTGTTGAAGATCCGCACGATCCGGACCTGCATCTTGTGATAGCGATGGTAGGCCATGGTCATGGCCTCGGCGAAGCGCTTCGCTTCGTCGTAGACGCCCCGGGGACCTATCGGGTTGACGTGGCCCCAGTAGGACTCGGGCTGCGGGTTCACCTCGGGGTCTCCGTAGACCTCCGACGTCGAGGCGAGCATGAACGTCGCGCCCTTCTCTTTGGCTAGTCCGAGCGCCTTGTGCGTCCCCAGCGCGCCGACCTTCAGCGTCGGGATCGGGAAGTGCGCGTAGTCCACCGGGCTCGCCGGGCTCGCGAAGTGGAGGACGAAGTCGAGAGGCCCGGCGACGTGGATGAAGTTGGTCACGTCCTGCTTGATGAACGTAAAACGGTCGTTCTTGAACAGGTGCTCGATGTTGGCGATCTCGCCCGTGATGAGGTTGTCCATCGCGACCACGGCGTAGCCTTTCGAGAGGAAATGGTCGCAGAGGTGGCTGCCGATGAATCCCGCGCCGCCCGTGATGAGCATGCGCTTGGACGTCATGGGCGGCCGACGCTCCGGTAGGTGAAGCCCGCGGCGCGGACGACGGCGGGATCGAGGAGGTTTCGGCCGTCGAGGATGAGCGGGTTGCGCATCGTCTTCTTCAGCCGCGCGAGGTCGAGGTCCTTGAACTCCTTCCATTCGGTCACGACGGCGAGGCAGTCGACGCCCTTGGCCGCGTCGTAGGGGTCCTTGGCGAAGCGCACGCCCTTGAGCTGCGCCTTCGCCTTCGGCATCGCGACCGGGTCGTACGCCGCGACGTGCACGTGGCGCTCGAGCAGTCTGGCGATGATGTCGAGGCTGGGAGCGAAGCGCAGATCGTCCGTGTCGGGCTTGAAGGACAGCCCGAGGATCGCGACGCTCTTGCCCTCCGCGTTCCAGAGCTCCTCTTCGAGCTTTCGCAGCACCCAATCCTTCTGGAACTCGTTGATCTCCTTGACGGCCCGCAGCAGGGCGAAATCGTAGCCCTTCTGTTTCGCGATCCAGTGGAAGGCCTCGAGGTCCTTCGGGAAGCAAAAGCCGCCGAAGCCGATGCCCGCCCGCAGGAAGGCCGGCCCGATGCGCTTGTCGAGGCCCATGCCTTTGGTGACCAAGGTGACGTCGGCCCCGACCTTCTCGCACAGGACGCTGATGGCGTTGGCGAAGGAGATCTTGGTGGCCAAGAACGAGTTGGAGGCGTGCTTGATCAGCTCGGCGCTCTTCACGTCGGTGACCAGCACCTCCGCGCCCTTGATCGGCGCGTAGACCGAGCACAGCAGCGTTTCCGCCCGCTTGGACGGCACGCCCAGCACGATGCGATCGGGATGGAGGAAGTCCTTGACCGCCGAGCCCTCGGCCAGGAACTCGGGGTTCGACGCCACGTCGTAGGGGACGTTCTCCTTGTTGAACTTCTGCACCGTCTTGGTCACCCATTCACCCGTCTCGACCGGGACGGTCGACTTGTCGACGATGACCGCGTAGCGCTTGAGGTTGCGGGCGACTTCCTGCGCGACGGCCTCGACGCTCGAGAGATCGGCCGAGCCATCCTGCCGGGGCGGGGTGCCGACCGCGATGAAGACCACCTCGGCCGCGCGGCCCTTCGAGTGCATGCCGGCCGTGATCGTGTCGACGAAGATCAGCCGTCCGGACTTGTGGTGGCGCTTCACGAGCTCGTCGAGGCCGGGCTCGTGGATCGGCACGCGTCCGGCGCGGAGCGCGGCGACTTTTTTCTTGTCGGAATCGACGCAGGCGACGCGGTGCCCGATCTCGGCCAGGCAGGCGCCGGTGACCAGCCCTACGTAGCCGCTTCCTATTACGCAAATGTCGTGCGATTTCATGGGCGAAACGCCATCTTATGACTTTCGCGCCGGGCTATCAAGGACGCGGGGTTGACAAACTGCGGGTTGTGGTCCATGCTCACAGATTATAGAATCGAGAATCTTCCATGAACTCCGCGACGGCTCACCTTCGGGACGCGATTCACGAAAGAACGGCGAAGATCGGGGTGCTCGGCCTCGGATACGTTGGGCTCCCGTTGTGCGTCGAATTCGCCCGGAAAGGGTTCGCCGTCACCGGCTTCGACGTAAATAAGGAAGTCGTCGACGCGCTGCGCCGCGGCCGCTCTCACGTCTCCGACATCCCGGCGCAGGTCCTCCGCGAGGTGCTGCGCACCAAGCGCTTCCATCCGTCCAACCGTTTCGACGAACTGAGCGGCCAGGACGCCATCATCATCTGCGTCCCGACGCCTCTGCGCAAGAGCAAGGAGCCGGACGTGAGCTACATCGTCACGGCCGCGAGCCAGATCTTCCATCGGCTGAAGAAGGGCCAGCTCATCATCCTGGAGAGCACGACCTATCCCGGGACGACGCGGGAGCTCGTCCAGCCGATGCTGGAGGAAGGCGGCCTGAAGGCCGGTCGGGACTTCCATCTCGCGTTCTCGCCGGAGCGGGTCGATCCTGGAAACAAGACCTACCGGATCGCCAACACGCCGAAGGTCGTCGGAGGGATCTCGCCTGACTCGATCCGCCTCGCCGCGGAGCTCTACGGACAGATCGTGGAGACCGTGGTGCCGGTCTCCTCCGCGGAGGCCGCGGAGATGGTGAAGCTGCTCGAGAACACCTTCCGCGCGGTGAACATCGGCCTGGTCAACGAGATCGCCATGATGTGCCACAAGCTCGGGCTCGACGTGTGGGAGATCATCGGCGCGGCCGCGACCAAGCCGTTCGGCTTCATGCCGTTCCAGCCGGGACCGGGCATCGGCGGCCACTGCATCCCGCTCGACCCGCAGTACTTGGCGTGGAAGATGAAGTCCCTCAACTTCGAGCCCCGGTTCATCGAGCTGGCCGGCGTGATCAACTCGTCCATGCCGCAGTACGTCGTCGCGCGCATGGCGGACGTGCTGAACTTGCGTAGGAAAGCCCTGCGCGGCAGCCGTATCCTCGTCTTGGGCGTCGCCTACAAGCCGAACGTCTCGGACGTCCGGGAATCGCCGGCGCTCGACGTGATCCATCTGCTGGAGGAGCGGGGCGCCGTGGTTTCCTACCATGACCCCCACGTGCCGCGCGCCCACGTCCAGGAAAAGCGCTACGCGTCGGTACCGCTGTCGGCCGCGGCCCTGCGGCGGCAGGACCTCGTTGCGGTCATGACGGGCCACCGGATCGTCGACTATGCATGGGTGCTGAAGCACTCGCGAGCCGTCTTCGACGCGCGCAACGCGATCCCGCACGGCCCCGATCCCAAGCTGTTCAGGCTATAGCGATGGCGGAATCCGCGCAGGCCACGGACGCTCTTGCCCTCGATGCCCTGAAGGCGATCGGCAAGACGCTGGGGCAGATGACCCTCTATCGCGTCGGGCATCCGGCTGTCGCGGCGACGCTCCAGGAGTCCCACCGGCTCCTGGGACAGGTCCTGGAGAGCTCGCGCGCGGCCGAGCTGACGTACGCCATCGACGGCGACAAGCTGCTGGCCAACGGGAGAGTCATCGCCTCCGCCGCGCTTTTGCCCAACTCGATCTTGTCGGTGTTCAAGCGCTACCACCTCCACAGCATCACCTTCAAGGCAGGCCTTCAGACCTCCGAGCTGACGGCCTTGTGCGAGCTGGCGGGCCTGCGGCCTGAGGCGGCGAAGACCATGGACGCCGCGGCGTTTCTGAAGGAACGAGGCGTCCAATCCATCCAGTTCAACGCGGCCATCTACGCCAAGGTGGAGAAGGGCTGGGAGACGCCGCAGCCGGTGCCGGTGTCCGTGCCCGCGGCCGAGCCGACAGGGGCGGCGGCTCCTCCGGCCGCGGGCACGGCGCCCGCCGAGACGCCCGCTCCCGCGCCGGTTCCGGCGCCCGCCGGTCCCACGATCGCGGAGAAGATCGCGCCGCTCCCCATCGAGGAGTCGATCGACGCCTTGGTCAAGGAAGCCGTCAAAGACCCGAAGGACCAGGCCGCGGTCTACGACACGGTGCTCCAGCAGCTCCAAGCGGACCTCGAACAGAAGATCAAGAAGGCCACCGAGAGCCTGCGCAAAGAAAAGACGAAAGTCGAGAACGAGCAGGTCCGCACGACGACCGTCTTGTCCAACATGGCCGAAGGCGTCGTCGTCGTGGACGACCATGGGAACATCCTAATGATGAACCCCGCCGCCGAGGAGCTCTACGGCGTCAAGCTCGTCGACGTCGCGGGAAAGCCCCTGTCCGACCGGGTGAAGGAAGAGCACCTGATGACTTTGGCGACCGAGATGGGCGAGGTCAAGGAAGTTCCGTCGGAGTCGAAGGTCGACGTGCTCAGCACGGACGACACGCGGCGCACGGTCCGCGGCTCGACGGCGATCGTGCAGAACGAGTCCGGAAAACCCGTCGGCATGGTGTCCGTGCTGACCGACGTCACCAAGCACAAGGAGCTGCAGCGGATGGAGCGCGACTTCGTCGCGCACGTGACCCACGAGCTTCGCGCTCCGCTGTCGTCGATCCGCGCCTCCCTCGAGATCCTGCAGGGCCAGCTCACGGGCAAGCTCGCGTCGGACGACGAGAGGATCTTCGGTACGGCGCTGCGCAACGCCGATCGCCTCGAGGACTTGATCCGGCAGATCCTGGATTTCTCCAAGCTCGAGTCCGGGCAGATGACGGTGCACCCGCGCCCGGCCGAAGCGGAGCAGATCGCCAAAGAGAGCGTCGACAGCCTGCGGCCGTGGTGCCAGAAGAAGGGCATCAACCTGACGTTTACCGCGGAGTCCAAGATTCCGCATGTCATGTCGGACCCCCAGCGCACCGTGCAGGTCTGCGTGAACCTTCTCTCGAACGCCATCAAGTTCACGCCGCAAGGCGGGAACATCGCGGTCCGGGTCGCGCCCGGGATGGGCAAATTCGAGAAGTTCGTGCAGGTCTCCGTGTCCGATACCGGGCCCGGCATCGCGAAGGCCGACCAGGCGAAGATCTTCGAGAAGTTCGTGCAGATCGCCTCCGGCGAGAAGCACGTGGGCGGCACCGGCCTCGGCCTCGCCATCTCCAAGGCCCTGATCCACCTTCAAGGCGGCGCGATGTGGGTCGACAGCGAGGTGGGCAAGGGCGCGACGTTCCACTTCACTCTGCCGATCAACGTCGCCAAGGGAGAAGAGACGGTCGCGGTGGTCAAGACGCTCGTACGGCGGCCTTGGTGGAAGCGTCTGCTCGGCTTGAAGTGATCCGCCTCTAACCTCTAGTCCAGCGCCAGGACGAAGCCCTGCACGGACGCGGCTCCCGCGGACCGCAGCGCCTCGGCGCACTCGACCAGCGTCCCGCCCGTCGTGCAGACGTCGTCGACGAGGGTCAGACGCAGGCCGCGGGCGTCGCCCGCGCCCGCGCGGAGAGCCGGACGGAACGCCCCGCGTACGTTGTCGGCACGCTCTTGCCTGCCCAGCCGCCACTGGGGCTTGGTCCGCCGGTGGCGCTCCAGCAGGTCCAGCATCGGGACGCCGGCCGAGGCCGCGACGGCCGAGGCGAGGATCGCCGATTGATTGAAGCCGCGCTCCTGCAGGCGAGCCGGGTGCAGAGGGACGGGCACCACCGCGTCCATCGTCTCGAGGCCCAAGAGCGGCATGAAACCCGCCATCCACGCGCCGAGCGTCCCGCCGATGCCCTGCCGCCCGTCGTATTTGAAGGCGTGTATGAGCTCCGACAGGGGCGGTTCGTAGACGTAGACGCCCCAGACGGGCAGATTGCCGCACCGCCGCAGCGGCGCCGCCGCGGGACGCAGACGGCGCAGGCACTCTCCGCATAGGGGATCTGGCCGGTCATGCGCCAACTCCCTCCGGCAGCCGCCGCATAGGCGGGGCAGGAGAAGGTCCAGAAGGCGTGACGTCCACGACGAGAGCGTCGCCATGGACTAATATACGATCCAGCCCGCCGGTTGGTTCCCTCCTTTATGAAGGGAACTCCGAGCGGGGGTCGCTCGTATTACCAGCTATGGGGATCCGCAAGGCCGTGAAGCCTCCGGGCCGCGGCGGGTGCTTTTCCTGGGCCGGAAAGCGCAGGCCGTCGGGCGCGATCGAAGGCAGGAGCGGCGCCTACCTCTGGCGGCCGCCTAAAACTGGAAGGTCAGCGTCGTGCCGAACTGGTACGACATGAACTCCTCTTCCTTCAGGAAATTGTGCCACATGCGCGAGAACGCGCCGTTGAGGGTCATGCGCAGATTTTTCGCGAGCTCGTAGTCGCCGCTCGTGTTGAAGGAGAGCAGCTTAGAGTTGTCCGCCACCGTGACCGGCGACGAGCGGAACGCCATGGACACGGTATTCGTCCAGATGATGCGGTTCGAGAAGAGGATGGGCGTCTTCGAGAAGGGAAGGAGGAGGCCCCGCGGCAGGGCCAGGTCCGCGCGCGCGAGGAGGGACGGGGTCACGACCGTCAGGTTCTGCGTCACGACCCCGGTGCCCTGCTTGGCGAGATCGTTGGCGTAGTCGACCTTCGGCGTGAAGCGGAACTTCCTGATGTCGAACGTCGTCTGCACGGTCGCGTCCTGGTGGTTCGACGTCTGGACGAGCACGTCCAGGTTGAGGTCGCGCTGCGCGGAGTTCCGCACGTTGTAGCTGATCGCGGTGTCGAACTTCTTCTTGATCATGGCGCGGATGTCCGTTCCGATCGCGTCGTCGGTATTGAGGCTCACGCCGACCGTCTTCGTCTGGTGGGCGGCGTACTTGAGGTTGACCTGCCCGTTGCTCATCCATCTGTCCGCCCAGACGAGCTTCTCCACTTGTCCGAGCGACGCGACGAGGTCGGGCAGCGTCGTCGAGATCGTCTTGGAGAGCGTGCCGGTCGTGTTCGTCCGCTGGATGCTCTGGACGTAGTTGTTCGACAAGGACAGCGTCTTGAACGCCGACTTGCGTCCCGTCAGAGCGTAGGCTTCGATCGGGGACCAGCGCTGCGTCGAACTGTAGGTGTCTCGCAGCGTCTGGTTGACCAGCTGGGCCGCCGGTCCCGAGGTGCGCAGGGGCGTCCTCAGCCACAGCGCCATCTTCGTGCCGAGTTCCTTCTCGACGTTGTTCCAGGTGTCGCCGTCCTGGAGCTGGTAGCTGTTGGCGAGCGAGAACGACCGGAAGAGCTTCGTGCCCTTAACGATGTCGGCGATGCTGATCGGCAGCGTGATCGAGCCGTTGGCGGAGCGGTTGACCGTCTTGATGTCGCCGACATTGAAGACGTAGGTGGAGCCCCGGACGACGAACGTCGAGACGTTCAAGATGTTGTTTTCGATGTTGGTGTCGGTGTAGCTGACTGCCGGGTTGAGCCAGCTCCTCAGGCGGAAGTTGGAGGAGAAGCCGATCGTCTGGTTCTGGGACTTCGGATAGCGCGAGTTGATCTCGGCGCCGCTCGTGAAGTCGCTGCGCTTTTCGTCGACGGTCGATAGGCTGTAGTTCGGATTGAAGGAGGAGCCCGTCCACGGCACGAAGGTCGTCCGGAGCGACACCGTCTTCGTGAGCTCGTCCGTGTTGAAGTTGCCCGGCGTTTGGCGGCTCGCGAGGGATTCAAAGGAGACGGAGTACTTGCTGTAGCTGCCCGAGATGTCGACCGTCTTGGGCACCATGCGGTAGTTGAGCGGTATCGCGTACGTCATGGCCGTGTTGTACGTGTTGCGGTCGTCGAGCCGGGTGAGCAGCTGGTATTCCGTACGGGCGCGGACGTAGCCGAGCTGCACGCGCGGGTAGGCGCCGTAGGCGAAGTTCCCGGAGGCGCTGCCGTTCCAGTTGGTCACCTTCCCCGTCTGCAGGAGGTTGACGACGTTGGCGTTGTTGCCGACCGCGTTGGTGTTCGGCGTATCGGTGATGATGCGCGAGATGTTGAACGCCATCGGGAAGAACTGCAGGCGCGTGAGGTTCAAGTAGGCCGTGTCCTGGCGGTTGTCCTGGTTGGACACGGTCGTCGTGGGCGTCTGGTAGTTCCGGTCGACGAAGCGGAACTTCATGCCGAACGTCGCCCAGCGCAGGACCTCGAAGTCCGCTTGGATCTTCTCGGCGAAGCCGCTGCGCGTCAGCGGGTCGGAGAGGTAGATCTCGTTGAGCCACACCGCCTCCTGCGGCGCGACCGTGCCGCCCTTGGCGTAGACGCCCGCGACGAGTTGCGGGATCTGCTGGAGCGTGGGCGAGCCCGTCGAGAATACGACGGTGCCCGGCACGCCCTGCACGAGCTTCCAGGAGTTCGGGATCTGGCCTCCGCCCGGGTCGAACTGCTCCGCGATGAACAGACGCCAGCCGGTGAAATTGAGAGGGATGTCCATCTCGAAATAGCTCTGGTCCGATCCCGCCCTCAGGAAGAACACCGTGTCGGTGGAGTTGCTGACGTGGTTCGCGTCGGCGTTGCCGTAGACCAGGAAGTTGAAGCGCTTGTGCTGGCTGATGTCGAGGGGCTTGAGGAACTGGCGCTTGGTGTAGATCGTGGTGCCCGCCGTGAGGCCCTCCCAGTTGATCTGGAGTGCCTGCTCCGAGAGGTTCTTCGAGTTGCTTTGCTGCTGCTGCTGGCCGACGCTGCCGTAGAGGTCGTTGTAGACGGTCTGGGCCTCGCCGGCCGCGTTGAAGATCGGGATGTAGGTGGGGTTGTCCACGTTGTTGACGGCGTTGACCGTCACCTTCTCGAACGCCTTGGGCCCCGAGCCGTCCTTCGGATCGCCGGACTGGCCGGCCAGCCAGGAATTGCCGGCGGCGGCGATCTTGGCGAACATGAGGGTGCCGCTCGCGGGTCCGACGGTCTGGCGGACGGACACGCGCACGGAGACGATGTTCGTCCAGCGGGACGCCGTCGCGGTCGAGATGTTGAGGGGGATCTGGAACTCGTGCCAGCCGGCGAAGTTGACCGCGGTGAAGGTCGAGCCGGTCGAGGCGTCGAAGAGCTGGTTGTTGGCGGTGCCGGTGGAGAAGTTGTAGCCGAAGTTGTCCCCGGCGTTGAGGTTGGCCGGATCCAGCCGGTTGTTCTGGTTGTAGTCGATGTTGTCGAGGCGGCCGTTGCCCGCCCCGATGCGCGCGAAGTTCTTGCCCGCGGGCGAGTACAGCCAGCCGACGTCCTCCGAGGGCTGCAGAATGCCGTCGCAGTTGAGGTCCTCGGTCTTCGGGGCGTTGAAGAGCGTCCGGCCGTCGGCGCAGTTGAGCGTCATGCCGCCGTTGCCGTCGACGTCCTCGTTGAGCTGGCCCAGCGTGAAGTTGATTTGGTTCCCGGAGCCGTCGCCGAACATGGTGACTTCGAGGATGGACTTCTGGGAGAAGTCGAAGCCGGTGGGGGAGAACGTGTAGGCCATCGACGTCTCGGTCGTGCCGTTCACCCCGAAGTTGTACGTCATGGTCAGGACCTTCTGGGTGTCGTTCGCGCGGGCCTGGGCGTGCGGATTGATCGCCAACGTCGGGATATCGGCGTTCCCGATCGAGAGGGACTGAGGGTCCGGCGAGGTCGACTGGGGGTTCGCCGCGATCTGCCACTGCGAGGCGAGAAGGCCCGCTTGGACCTCCTGCTTGATGCCCTCCATGTTGTCGATGAGCGCGCGGCCGTTCAGGTTGGGATCCTGGTGGCTCTGGGCGAACTCGCCGCCGAGCAGCTTGATCTTGAAGGACTTGCCGATGCTGATGTCGCGCAACTGGCTGTCGAAGTCGTAGACGAGCAGGCTTTTGGCCAGCTGGTCGACCGTGGGCGTCGTCGGCGACTTCGTGCCCGCCTCGTAGAGCAAGGTCGAGCCGATGGAGAACTTCTTCCAGGAGTGCGAGACGCGCGTGCCGAGGATGCTCTCGGAGGTGACTCCCGCGAAGGGAGCGACCTCGTAGATCATGTTGACCTCGGAGTGGGTGCCGATGCGGTCCGGGTTGAAGAAGGTTATGAAGCCCGAGTCGTAGTCGATGAAGTAGTCGACGTTGCGGACCAGCTTGATGCCGTCGACGAGCACGGTCTCGGACTGGAGCACCAGGTTCGGCTCGAGGAAAAAGGTCTTCAAGCGGAACTTGTATTCGACGTGGAGGAGGCGCCTCGAGATCGGGGTCGGGGCGTAGATGTCCGGGTCGGGCGTGGAACTCGACACGCTCGTGCCGAAGGGCTGCAGCAGCCGGAACAGGCCGTTCTCGAAGTCGACGTTGATCGTGTCGGGATAGCGCTGGACCGGATTGAGCGTGTTGCCGACCTCGGCGCGCGTCTGGGGGTCGATGATGCGCAGGATGAAGTTGCCGCGCCCGTCGTCGCGCACGATCTGCGTCGCGCCGACGTTGTAGACGGTCTTGAGCTCCCGGTTGAAGCCGACCTCCGTCGCCGCGGTGGTCGTCGACTGGCTGATCGCGAGGTCCGCGCTCGTCTTGATCAGCTTGAAGTTGCCCGTGCCGCCCGTGAAGCTCGAGGTCGTCTGGTTTACGATGTGGCTGTTCGTCGCGTCGATGTAGTCCACGGCCACCACGAACTGGGGCTGCAGCGGCGTTCGGAACGTCACGATGCCTTTGACGTAGTCCACGGTGTAATCCTGGCCGGCGAGGAGCTGGTTGAAGATGCCGGTGAAGCTCGACGTCTGCACCGCGAGGTCGTCCGCCGTGGTGGTGAAGGAGTTCGCGTTCACCGCCTGCGGGTTCTGCTGGGCTAGGAAGAGGCGCTCGCTGCCCGGCTTGATCGGCAGGCGCGCCGCGTTGCCGAAGGAGAGGTCGTAGTACTGGCGGCGGACGTAGGCGACATCGGGGATGTCCGCGGAGGCGAACTGGGTGTTGCCGATGAACTGCTTCGCCTTCGTCGTACCCTTCGTCCGGCTGCCGATGAACGAGGCGTTGAAGCCCTTGTACTTGATGTCCGCTCGGATGCCGAAGAGCTGCTTGTTGTAGCTGACGAACTCCGTCGACGGGAGGGATAGATCGATGTCGCCGAAGGAGGCGTTCTGCACGACTTCGTTCGGGTCGCCGGTATAGACGACCGAGATGTCCTGCTTGTTCGTCTTGGTGTCGTCGTAGTCGACGTTGACCGTGATCTTCGGGCCGACCTTGCCCTGCATGCGCAATTGCAGCTGCTGGCTGATGTCGATGAGGTTGGTGCTCTTCGGCCGGCCCGTCGTCTTCTGGTCCCGGAAGAAGCTCTTTTGGCTGTAGTTGAAGCCGATCACCTTGCGGCCGGTGACGGACAGGCTCGTGCCGTAACCCGGAAGCTCGACCTCGGGCGGCGCCGGCTTGGGCGTCTCAGTGGAGGCGATGAGTTCCTCGACCGGGATCGGCTCGATCGGCGTGAGGATCTCCTCGGTCGGCAGCACGCCCCTCTCGAGGTCCGAGCGCATCTTGTTCCAGCGGGAGTTGTTGAGCGTGAAGGGACGGAAGTCCTTCAGGAACTCGTGGAGGTCCGTCGACGGCTTCTCCGGCGGGCGGTACAGGAAGCGGTCCGCTTCGACGCGGTCCTGGAGCTGGAAGCGCCCCGCCGACGGGGGGAGGAGGATGACGGGCTGCTGGCCCTCCGGAAGCGGCTTGGGCTCGCCGGTCGTCGCGCCGGGCTCGAGCGGCTTGACGGGGAGGTCGGTCTTGGCCGGCTCCTCGGTCTTCTTCTTCGGCTCCGTCGGGAAATCGGGATCGTAGGGGAACGTGAACTGCGCGCGCGCTCCTTCGCGCGCGGGCGCGCATAATAGCGCCGCGAACAACAGGGCCGACAGGCCCGCTCTAGTGGATCGTTTCGCCAAGAGGATGCGTGGTTCTACGGTGTCGATACCGTGCGTACTCGGCGTCGCGCTTGCGCCCCAGGACATCGAACGCGTGCGCGAACGGTCACTATATAACAGGGGTATATATAGCTGTCAAGCACGGCTCAATTTCGCGAAATATCGGCTTTTTCCCGCCTTGGGGCGGCGTCCCGGATTTGGGATAATGACGTCGTGCCGATCCTGCCGAAATACCTCTACCGCCTCTATCTGCCTGCCTTCGGACTGTGCATCGCCGTTTGCGCGGGCGTGATGGTGATGAAGGAGTTCATCCGCCTGTTCAATCTCGCGGTCGCCAAAGGCATCTCCCCGCTGTGGATCCTCGCGTGCTTCGCGAGGCTGTTGCCGAACATCCTGAGCATGGCCGTGCCGATCGCGTTCCTCGTCGCGCTCCTGCTGACGTTGGGGGCGCTGTCGGAGAGCGGAGAGGTCATGGCGCTGCGCGCATCCGGCTTCTCCTTCCGCGAGGTCCTGCAGCCGTTTTTTTACCTGGCCGTCGGCCTGAGCCTTCTGCTCTTCTATCTCAACCATAAGGCCGGCCCGGAGGGCTATCACTCTTTCCGGAAGTCCCTCGACGGGGCGCTGTCGCAGCTCTCGCGCCTCGACATCGAGCCGGGGGCCTTCGCCGCGCTCGGGGACTGGAGCCTATACCCCAAGCGCGTCGACGAGGAATCGGGGCGACTGGAGGACGTTTACCTCGTGCGGCGGCGGGGGGAGCGCAAGGGCATCCGGATCGAGGCCCCGGAGGGTTCCGTGCGCCTCGAGAAGGGCGCGGGCTTCCGGCTCGCGCTCAAGCGGGGCTCGCTCTATTTTCCCCAGACCGATCCCACCAAGCTGCTGTCGGCCACCTTCGACGAGTTCCGCATGATGGTGCCGCTCACGCAGTACGTGTATCCGAACCGGCCCTTGGACATCCAGGAGATGAACTCGCTGCGCCTTCTCGAACGGTCGCGAGACGAGAAGACGGCGGCGTCGCACCGGTCGGAATACTTGACGGAGATCGCGGTCCGGGCGGCGGGCGCGCTCACGCCGTTCGTTTTCTTCTGGCTCGTCTGCCCGCTCGGCCTCATCCTCGAGAAGCACGCGCGGGCGCGCGGGTTCGCGCTGAGCCTGGGCGTGCTGCTGGTGTATTACGGCCTCATGGCCGTGGGCATCGGCCTCGGACGCCGCCACTTGTCCCTGTCGCTGATCGCGCCGTGGCTGCCCGTCGCCGCCGGCTTGTGCGCCGCGGCGTACCTGTGGAGGCGCTACCTCCGCGTCTAACGACATGCTCAAGATCTTCGACCGCTACATGGCGATGCGGTTCCTGAAGCCCTTCCTGTTCGGCCTCGGGCTGTTCGCGGCGCTGATCTTCCTCGTCGACATCTTCGACAAGATGCCGCGGCTTTTGAGAAGCCCGGCGAACCTCTGGATCATCCTGCAGTATCTCTGGCTCGAGGTCCCGTATTGGACGATCCGCGTCATCCCGATGGCGACGCTCCTCGCGACGCTGTTCGCGGTGACGGGCTTCGTGCAGACCGGGGAGTGGATCGCGGTCCAGGCGTCGGGCTTCGAGACGCGCGCGTTCTTTAGGCCGATCCTCGCGATGGCGGCGGTCGTGACCCTCCTCAGCTTCGCCGCGCAGGAAACGGTCCTGCCCGTCTGCTTCGCGCACGCGCAGCGGCTGATGCGGGACAAGATCAATCCGGAGTGGGAGTACGACCAGCACAACGACGCGATTCTCATCGGGCGTCCGGGGCAGTTCGTGACGACGCGCATCTTCTGGGTCGGCAAGGGGCTCATCGAGGCTCCGGTCATGGATTACTACGAGAAGGGCAGCGTGGTCCGCCAGATCGCGGCCGAGCGGGGGGTGTGGGACGACTCCATTCGCCGCTGGGTGTTCGAGCACGGGGCGGATCGCCGGGTCTGGAAGGGGCGCGCGACGACCGAGGCGTCCTTCGACCGCCTCGTCACGGACCTCGACGTCCCGCCGCGCGAACTGGCGCCGCAGCGCAAGAGCGCCGATGAGATGAGCATCCGCGAGACGCTGCAGTACCTCCGGCAGATACGCCACCAGGGCGGCTCCATCCGGTCCGCGCGCGCGGCGCTGCACTCCAAGCTCGCCTTCCCCGTCGCCAACATCATCCTTTGCGCCCTCGGGATCCCGATCGCATTGAAGTTGGGGCGCTCCCGCAAGGCGATCAGTTTCGCCCTGGCGCTGGCGGTGAGCTTCGCCTACCTTTGGGTCACCGAGCTCGGTCAGGCCGTCGGGAGCTCGGGGATCCTCCATCCCGCGATTTCCGCGTGGGCGGCCAACCTTATCTTCGGCTCGGCGGCGCTCTTTCTCCATCGAAAGACGGGCGATTCGTTCTCCTAGGACCCCCGGCCGGCTGTTACCGGGTTGTTACCGTATTGCCGCTACTCTGTTGTTGCGCGGCCGTCGACCATGATGGACAATGCGACATCGTCCTGGACATCGAACAAGCAGTACGCCATCGGACTGGCGTGCCTCGGCGTCGCGTTGACCGGCGTGGCGCTGCTTAGTCTCCGCTCGAACCGGGCGGACGGCGACGATCTGCGGGCCTCCATGCCGCGTCCGCCGAGCCTTTTCTCCGACGGCGCGCGCGCGCAGGCGCGCTCGCTCGACGCGCGGGCGTCCAAGACTCCCGCGGTGCGCTCCATGATCGATCCGCCCGCTCCCGTAAGCAAGCCCGCGGGTTCCGTCGAGCCGCATGCGGCGCCGCAGGCGCAAGAGACCGCGGCCACGACCGATCCCGACATGGCGCGGGGCGAGGCGTTGGGCGAGACGGACGGGGCCGGGCCGAAGGCCTATGCCCGAGACGGCGGCGGCGGAGTCTCGCTCCAGCCCGCCGCGCTCGGAGGCTCCACGACCATGCGCGGCTCGGCCGCCGGAGCCGCCGCGGCCAAGCCCGCGGACGCGAAGGCGGAGGGGAAACCCCAGACGAGCGTGTTTCCGGCGAAGGCGCAGACGGTCTCCGCGCTACCGAAACGGCCGAAGTCCGGCAGCTCGAGGCGCCCCGAATTCTCCACGCTGATCATGCACTCCCAGATGACGACGGGCAGCAAGGCGACCTCGGGGATCTCGATGGCCCCGGGGACTGCCTCGACCACCTCCACGGGCGCGGACGGGGCGTCCATCGTGGCGACCCGGCACGTCACCGACGCCGACTGCGGGCTGAACTGCAGGGACCGCACCGTTTCAGAACTGTCGAGGCCGCCGTCGGTCGGAAACAGCGTCCCCGTCAATCCGCCGTCGAGCCGGAACCAGGGCGGGGGCGGTTCGGCGCCGTCCTGCGGCGGGGAGAAGTCGGCCTGCAGTCCCGAGGGAAGCGCGATGCCCTGCTGTCAGGGCTTCTCCTGCACCGGCGCTTACGACGGCTCCGCCGATTTGCCGCCGACCAAGCGCGGCGGTTTCAATGGCGGCGCACTGCTGTACACCTGCACGAAGACGGTGCAGAACGCCACCGGCCGCTTTACGGAGAAGGACCTCGGGCACTAGCCCGCGCGCTTAGCGCGTCGTAAACGCGGGCTCGGTGATCTTCTTCAGTTCGTCGAGCGAAATCCCCGGCTCCTTTTCCCGCAGGACGAGGCCTTTAGGCGTGACGTCGAAGGTGGCGTGCTCGGTCACGATGACGTGGACGACCCCCTTGCCCGTGAGCGGCAAGGTGCAAGTCTTCAAGATCTTCGGCTTGCCTTCCTTGGTCGAGTGCTCCATCGCGACGATGACCTTCTTCGTGCCGGCGACCATGTCCATGGCGCCGCCCATGCCGCGGACCTTCTTGCCCGGGATCATCCAGTTGGCGAGGTCGCCGGTCTCCGAGACTTCCATGCTGCCGAGGACGGTCGCGTCGAGGTGGCCGCCGCGCACCATCGCAAAGGAGTCGTGGGAGCCGAAGTACGCGCACCCCGGAAGCTCCGTCACGGTCTCCTTGCCGGCGTTGATCAAATCGGGATCTTCCTCGCCCTCGTAGGGGTAGGGCCCGTAGCCGAGCATCCCGTTCTCGGTGTGGAGGATGACCTCGACGCCGGCCGGGAGGAAATTCGGGATGAGCGTGGGGATGCCGATCCCCAAGTTCACGTAGTCGCCGTTCTTGATCTCCTTGGCGGCGCGCTTGGCGATGATGACCCGCGTGTCGGTGTCGGATAGCACGTTGCTCATGGTCTCCTCCTACGCCTTGACGGCCTGCCGGGGCCGGACGGTCCGCTTCTCGATCGGCTTGACGTACTTCGCGCCCTGGAAGATGCGCTTGACGAAGACGCCGGGCGTGTGCACCGACTCCGGATCGAGCTCTCCGACCTCGACGAGCTGCTCGACCTCGGCGATCGTGGTCTTCGCGGCGGTCGCCATGACCTGGTTGAAATTCCGGGCGGTCTTGCGGTACGTCAGATTGCCGAAGGCGTCGCCCTTATGCGCCTTGACGAAGGCGAAGTCCGCCTTGATCGGACGCTCGAGGACGTACCAGCGCCCGTCGATCTGCCGGGTCTCCTTCCCCTCGGCGACGACGGTGCCGTAGCCGGTCGGCGTGAAGAAGCCGCCGATGCCGGCGCCGCCGGCGCGCATGCGCTCGGCGAGAGTCCCCTGCGGGTTCCACTCGACCTCGAGCTTGCCGGCGATGCACATCTCCTCGAAGATCTTGCACTCGCCGCCGTAGGACATCATGATCTTTTTCACCTGCCCGTTCTTGAGCAGAAGTCCGATCCCGTGCCCGTCGGTCCCGGCGTTGTTGGAGACGAGCGTCAGGTTCTTGGTCCCCTTCTCGATCAAGGCCCCTAGGAGGTTCTCCGGCAGCCCGCTCAGGCCGAAGCCGCCGATGAGGATCGTGGCTCCGTCGAATACGTCGTGAAGCGCGGCCTTCGCGTCTTTAACGGTCTTCGTGATCATTCGTTGCCCCCGGGAGGCAGCAGCGCGATGTCGAACTCGTCGAAGCGCTTCTGCAGGATGCGGAACATCACCTCGATCGTGACGGCGAAGGCGATCGAGAGCGTCAGAATCATGGACAGCGCCATGTAGAACATCTCGCCCACGTCGACGAGACGCCGCAGGACGCCGAAGAGGACGCCCGTCAGGAACGTCAGGAGCAGCCAGCTGACACCGGCCCTCCAGAAGAAGGCCCACCCTACCTTCAGCGCGAGCGCGCGGGTCGGCTCGATCCGGTCCATAAACTAGCGAGGAACGCGCGTTGCGCGTTCCTCGCTGCCGTTGTCGTGTCGTGGCCGGTTGTTCGTATTCATGAGAAAACCAACGACGTACGGCGTGCGCGCCCTACCAGGCGCGCAGGTTAGGTCCCCTGCTCCCAGGAGTTGAGGTACTTGACCTGCTCGGGCGTGAGCGTGTCGATCGCGATGCCCATCGCCTTGAGCTTGAGCCGGGCGATCTCTTCGTCGATCGGCTGAGGGACGGCGTACACCTTCCGCTCGAGCTCCCGCGCGTTCTTGACCAGGTACTCGGACCCGAGCGACTGGTTCGCGAAGGACATGTCCATGACGGAGGCCGGGTGGCCTTCGGCCGCGGAGAGGTTGATGAGGCGTCCTTCCGCGAGCACGTGGACGAGCCGGCCGTCCTTGAGCGAGTACTCCTCGACGAAGGGCCGGACGGTCCGGATCTTCTTCGAGAGGCTCTTGAGCGCCGGGAGATTGATCTCGTCGTTGAAATGGCCCGAGTTGCAGACGATCGCGCCGTCCTTCATGACCTTGAAGTGCTCGGTGTCGATCACGTTCAAGTCGCCGGTCAGCGTGATGAAGAGGTCACCCTTCTTCGCGGCCTCCTTCATCGGCATGACCTCGAAGCCGTCCATCGCCGCCTCGATCGCGCGCAGCGGATTGACCTCGGTCACGACGACGTGCGCGCCCATGCCCTTCGCCCGGGTCGCGACGCCGCGGCCGCACCAGCCGTAGCCGGCGATCACGACGACCTTGCCCGCGAGGAGCAGGTTCGTGCAGCGCAGGATGCCGTCGAGCGTCGACTGGCCCGTGCCGTACCGGTTGTCGAAGAAGTGCTTCGTCAGCGCGTCGTTGACCGCGATGACGGGGAAGCGCAGCGCGCCGTCCTTCTCCATCGCGCGCAGGCGGATGACGCCGGTCGTCGTCTCTTCCGTCGAACCGATGACCTTGGAGTAGCCGGCCGACCAGTGGGTATGGATGTGGCTGACCAAGTCCGCGCCGTCGTCCATCGTGACGTTCGGCTGGATCGCGAGCGCCTGGACGATGTGGCTGAAGTAGGTCTTCCTGTCTTCGCCCTTGATCGCGTAGGTCGGAATGCCGGCGTGCTTGACGAGCGACGCGGCGACCTCGTCCTGCGTCGAGAGCGGGTTGGAGGCGCAGAGGTGGATCTTCGCGCCGCCCGCCTTGAGGGTGAGCATCAGGTTCGCCGTTTCCGCGGTCACGTGGAGGCAGGCCGCGATGTTGATGCCCTCGAGGGGCTTCTCCTTCGCGAAACGCTCCTTGACGAGCCGCAGCACCGGCATCTCGCGCTCGGCCCACTCGATCTTGAGCTTGCCGGCCTCGGCCAGGGAGATGTCTTTGATGTCGTAATTGCGGGAGCCTTCGGCCTTCGCCCGCGGCGCCGTTAGGGTCTTGGTCATGGTCTCTCCAGTGATAAGGTTAGGCGAGCGCGAGCGAGCGCTTCGCGGACTTCTTGTGGCCGCCGAGCAGTTCCTTGAACGCCTCGGCCTTGTCCGTCTTCTCCCACTCGAAGCCGCTCTCGTTGCGGCCGAAGTGGCCGTAGGCGGCGGTTTGGCGGTAGATGGGTCGGCGGAGCTTCAAGCTCTGGATGATGCCCTTGGGCGTCAGCTGGAAGTGCTTGCGGACGACGGCCTCGATCTTGGCCTCGTCGACGACGCCCGTGCCGTGGGTGTCGAAGTAGACGCCGACCGGCTCCGCGACGCCGATCGCGTACGCGAGCTGGACCGTGCATTCCTGGGCGAGGCCGGCCGCCACCACGTTCTTGGCGATGTAGCGCGCCATGTAGCAGGCCGAGCGGTCGACCTTCGTCGGATCCTTGCCCGAGAAGGCGCCGCCGCCGTGGGGCGCGCGTCCGCCGTAGGTGTCGACGATGATCTTGCGCCCCGTCACGCCCGTGTCGGACGCGGGACCGCCGACCACGAACTTGCCGGTCGGGTTGATGAGGAACTTGGTCTTCTCGTCGATCAGGCGCTTGCCCAGGACCGGCCGGATGATCGTGTCGATGATCTCCTGGCGGGACTTCTCGGTGATCTGGTCGCCCGTCTTATCGAGGATGTCCTCGGTGTGCTGGGTCGAGATGACGACGGTGTCGGCGCGCAGCGGCCGGCCGTCCAAGTACTCGACGGTGACCTGGCTCTTGCCGTCCGGGCCGAGGTAGGGCAACTCGTTGGAGCGTCGGATCTCGGCGAGGCGCCGCGTCAGCTTGTGCGCGAGGACGATCGGGAGCGGCATGAGCTCCGGCGTCTCCTGCGTCGCGTAGCCGAACATGATGCCCTGGTCTCCGGCTCCGCCCGTGTCGACGCCCTGGGCGATGTCGGGGGACTGGCGGCCGATGGCGTTCAAGACCGCGCAGGAATGGGAGTCGAAGCCGAACTTGGGGTGGTTGTAGCCGATCTCGTCGACCACGGTGCGGACCAGCTTGTCGACGTCGACGAAGGTCTTCGTCGTGATCTCGCCGCCGACGATGACCATCCCGCGGGTGACGAAGGTCTCGCAGGCCACGCGGCCGGTAGGATCGTCCGTCAGTACCGCGTCGAGGACCGCGTCGGAAATTTGGTCGCAGACCTTGTCCGGATGTCCCTCGGTGACCGACTCGGAAGTGAAATAGAATCGTCCTTTCCGCTGCATGTGTGCGTGTCCTCCGCGCTTATGGATGTCGGCCTACTGCCGGATGTTCAAAACCGCGGCCTCGTAGACCGTGATGTTCTCGTTGACGCTGCCCTTCGCGCCGATGATGCAATTGGAGAGATGGACGTTGCGGCTAACGAAAACGCCGTTGAAGAGTATACAATTTTTCAAAACCGCGTTGGGGGAGATTTTGGCCCCGTCTCCGACGACGGTGTTGGGCCCGATCTGGCATCCTTCGTCCACGATGACGTCCCGGCCCACGAGGCAGGGCGCCGTGAGGGTCGTGCTGGGATGGACTCGGCTCCCTTCCTCCACCCAGACGCCGGGCCGAAGCTCTCGTCCCGGCATGTGGATGCGGACATTGCCGTTCAGGCAGTCGAGCTGCGCCTTCCTATATTCCGCGAGATTGCCGACGTCGCACCAGTAGCCCTTCCATTCCCACGCGAAAATCGGCTTCTTGAGCTTGAGGAGCTTGGGCCAGAGTTCGTGGCCGAAGTCGAAGGATCGTCCCTTCGGGACGAGGTGCAGGACCTCGGGCTCGATGAGGTAGATGCCGGTGTTGACCTTGTTGGAGAAGACGTCGCCCCACGAGGGCTTCTCGCGAAATCCCGTGATGCGCCCGGATGCGTTCGACAGCGTGACGCCGTATTCGAAGCGGACGTCCAGCGCCTTCGTCACCATGGTCGCGACGGACTTCTTCTCGCGGTGGAACTTGATCAGCGCCGTCAGGTCCACGTCGCTCAGGCCGTCGCCGGACATGATCAGGATAGGTCCGCCCTTGAGCATCTTTTCCGCCTTCTTCACCGCGCCGGCGGTTCCCATCAGCTTCGGTTCGTACGAATATCGGATTTGGAGGGACCAGCGGGAGCCGTCGCCGCAGTAGCTCTTGATCTGCTCGGGTTGGGCGTGAAGGTTCATCACCACGTCTCGAATGTCGTGGCGGGCCAGGTTGTCGAGCACGTGATGCAGCACCGGCCGGTTGACCACCGGCACCATCGGCTTCGGCGTCTCGAGGGTGATCGGCCTAAGCCGGGTGCCCGCCCCCGCCGCCAGAATCATCGCTCTCACGGAGTTCATGATTGGGCGCGGGGATCGGGGATCGGGGGTCGGACGGCCGCGCCTCTACGCATGCGCCCACTTCTTGGCAAGCTCGAGCAAAGCCTGCGTCTTCTTCGGCGACTCGGACTCGGCGTAGGTCCGCAGGAGCGGCTCGGTCCCCGACGGGCGCATCAGCACCCAATTGTCGTCCGCCAGGATGACTTTCAGGCCGTCGATATCGAGCAGCTGCTTGATCTCGGTGTCGAGCACTTTCTTCGGCAGGCGCTTTTTGATCTTTTCCACCCAAACGTGCTTGTCGGGGACGGCCTTGTTGAGATGGAAGTCGATGCGCGTGAAGCAGGACTTGCCGTACTTCTTCTCGATGTCGGCGAGAAGCTGGGAGGGCGTCTTCTTGAGCTTGTGGCAGATCTCGAGCATGAGGAGCGCCGTCATCAGACCGTCGCGCTCGGGCTGCGCGCCCTTCCACGCGTAGCCGCCGGACTCCTCGCCGCCGATGACGGCCTGGCCCTTGGCGATCTGCTCGCCGACGTGCTTGAAGCCGACGGGGAGTTCCTCGAACGGGAGGTTGTGGGCCTTGGCGATCCGTCCGGCCAAGTATCCCATCGAGACCGACTGTACGACCTTTCCCTTGATGCCTTTGGTCGTGATCAGATACTCCGTGATGATCGGGAATACCTGACAGGGCGACAAGTAGTGGCCCTGGTCGTCGATGATGCCGATGCGGTCGGCGTCGCCGTCGAGCGCGATGCCGATGAGCGCCTTCTCTTCCTTGACCTTCGCGATGAGCTCGCCCAGGTTCTTCTCGATCGGCTCCGGGTTGAGTCCGCCGAACAGCGGATCGACGGCGGAGTGGATCGTGATGAGCTTCTTGTTCTTGATCAGCTCCTCCATCAACCCCGTGGCGGCGCCGTAGAGGTAATCCACGACCACCGGACGCTTGAGGTTCGAGATCGGGCCCGTGGCGACGCGGGACTTGAGCCACTCGAGGTAAGGCTTGCGGTAGGATTTCTTTTCTACGGGGCCGTTGCGGGCGGCCGGGGATTTGTCGATGTAGGATTCGACGGATTTGGTGACCTCGTCCGTCGCGGCGCGGCCGTCCAGCTTGATCTTGATGCCGTTGAAGGCGGCCGGATTGTGGGACGCGGTCACCATGATGCCGAAGGCCTTCTCTTTCGAGGTGAGCCAGCTGACGGCCGGCGTCGGCAGGGTCTCTTCGAGGAGGACCGGCTTTAGCCCGTTGCCCTGCATCACGCGTGCGACCTCGTTGGCGAAGGCGTCGGATTGGAACCGGCGGTCGTAGCCGACGATGACCTTCCCGAGGCCGCGGGCCTTCGGAGGCAGGTTCTTGATGTACTCGGCGATCGCCTGGGAGACCCTGCGGACGTTCTCGAAAGTGAAGTCGCGCGCCATGACGCCGCGCCACCCGTCGGTGCCGAACTTGATGTCCAAGGACAGATCCTTATTCGCCGCTTCTCTTGTAGTCATCTTGTAGCCTCACCACGTCCCAGAGTTCGGGGGTAGACACCTCGATGAGGGTCACTCGCCCGTACGGCGCTTCAAATCGGTGGATGGTCCTCGGCGGGATCGACACGACGGCGCCGGGGCCGACGTCGCGGCTTGCGCGGCCGAAGCGCAGGCGCCAGCGGCCCTTCAGCGTGTAGACCGTCTCGTGCTTGATCTTGTGGTACTGGAGGCTGAGGCGGTGCCCCTTCTCGATCACGAGGAGCTTGCCGGCGTATTTCTTGGACTGCGCCCACCAGACCTCGTGGCCCCAGGGCTTCTTGACGAGCTTGGGCTTCGTCGTGCCGGCGGTCATAGCTGGCTGAACCTCTGCACGACCGAGCGGTCCCCGAGCGCGCGCCCGGCGCCGAGCGTCGAGCTCGCGCCGATGCGGCACTCGTGGCCCACGACGCAGCGCCGAAGCTGGGCGCCGTCGCCGATGTGCGTTCCGCTCAGGACCACGCAGTCCTCGAGCACCGCTCCTTGTCCGACGCGGCAATCGGCGCCCACGCAAACGGAGCCGACGAAGCGCGCGTAGGGCCCGATCTTCGTCTTGGCGCCTAAGATGACCTCGCCGGCGCCTTCGTGGCTGACGTCGCGGCCGATGGAGACGCCGGCGCCGGCGTGGACGCGCTTGGAGTCCGACTTCTTGCCGGCCCGAAACGGCGTCGCGCCGCCCAGGATGTCGAGATGGACCTGGAGGTACTTGTCGACCGTGCCGATGTCCATCCAGTAGCCGCCCGTCACGAAACCGTTGAGCCGGTAGTCGTCGAGCAGGAGCTGCGGGAAGAGCCCGCGCTCGAGCGAGTAGGACACCGCCGGGGGGATGAATTGGATGACCGTGGGCTCGAACAGATAGGCGCCCGCGTTGACGGTGTTGCAGTTGATCTCGTCCCACGACGGCTTCTCGAGGAAGCGCCGGATGCGTCCGTCCTGGGCGGTCTCGACGAGGCCGTAGAGCGTCGGGTCCTTCACCCGCGTCAACGCGATGGAGACGTCGGCCTTCGCCTTTCGGTGCGACTTCAGGAACTCGGTGATGTCGAAGGTGTTGAGGATGTCCCCGTTGAGGATGAGGACCGTGTCGTCGATGAACTTCTCCGCGTTGCGGACGGCGCCGCCCGTGCCGAGAGGGATCTTTTCCTGCACGTACTGCAGCCGGACGCCGTCCGAGCTCGACCCGAGCGCCTTCTTGAAGGCGTCCGGGCGGTAGGCGGTGCAGAGCACGGCCTCCTTGACGCCGTGGCGCCGCAGGATCTCGAGCTGATAGTGGAGGAACGGCCGGTTGACCACGGGGAGGAGCGGCTTCGGCGTTTCGAGCGTGAACGGGCGCAGCCGCGTCCCCTGCCCGCCGATGAGGATGAGGGCTCTCATCCCTTTCTGAGCTGCTCGAGGTCCGATTCGACCATCATGTCGATGAGCTGCTTGAAATTCACTTTCGGCTTCCAGCCGAGCTTGCGCTTCGCCTTGGTCGGATCGCCGCACAGGAGGTCGACCTCCGCGGGCCGCAGGAAGCGCTTGTCGACGCGCACGTACTTGCGCCAGTCCAAGTCGACGGCGGCGAAGGAAGTCTTGAGGAGCTCCTCGACGGTGTGGATCTCGCCCGTCGCCAGGACGTAATCGTCGGGCTCCTTCTGCTGGAGCATGAGCCACATCGCCTCGACGTAGTCGCCCGCAAAGCCCCAGTCCCGCTTCGCCTTGAGATTTCCCATCGGCAGCTCGTCCGCCAGCCCGAGCTTGATGCGGGCGGTCCCGTGCGTGACCTTCCTCGTCACGAACTCCAGGCCGCGGCGTGGAGACTCGTGATTGAAGCAGATGCCGCTGACGGCGTAGAGCCCGTAGGACTCTCGGTAGTTGATCGTGATGTAATGCCCGTAGACCTTCGAGACCCCGTACGGGCTGCGCGGATAAAACGGGGTCGTCTCCTTCTGCGGCACCTCGAGGACCTTGCCGAACATCTCCGACGACGACGCTTGGTAGAATCGGGACTTGGGCGCGTGCCGCCGCATCGCATTGAGGAGCCGGGTGACTCCGAGAGCCGTCACCTCGCCGGTTAAGAGGGGCTGATTCCACGAGGTGGGCACGAACGACTGCGCGGCGAGGTTGTAGATCTCATCGGGCTTCACCGACGAGACGATGTCGTCGATCGACGTTTGGTCGGTCAAGTCGGCGTCCAGAATATGGATGCGGTCGACGATCCCTTTGATGCGCTCGAACGGCACGTGGCTCGCGCGCCGGACCATGCCGTATATCTCGTAATTCTTGGAAAGAAGGAGCTCGCAGAGGTAGGAGCCGTCCTGCCCCGTGATGCCGGTGATCAACGCCTTGCGCTGTTTCGCCAAAATGCCTCGTTTAAGGCAGGGATTCTATCAAAATCGACTGATTATTGCCGGAGAACTTGTCTATCCGCGGCGGCGGTAGATCGCCGTCTTGCCGTCGTCGAATACAGGCTCGAAGCGGGCGTTGAAGGCGGCGAGCCGGGGATCGCTCGGGGCCGCGAACAGTCCCTTGCGTTCGGTCAGGAAGAACTTCGCTCCGGAGGCGAGGGCGTCGTCGATCTGGGCGAGGTCCGCCGCGGTCATGGCGCTCATCCCCCACGACCACCCGCGGCGGTGGATGAAGTAGAGGGGGACGGAGCGCGCCGTCTCGTTGCAAAGGAACAAGTCGTCGGGTTTCGATAGGCCGTCGACCACGGGCCCTAAAGCGAGCAGGTGCGTGAATTCGAGGGCGTACCAATGCTTGATCCGCAGCGCGGCGTGGATCGGCATGCTCGCGACGAGGAGGCCCAGCGCGGCGCGCGTGAGAGCCCGGGACTTGGAGCTCGAGGCGGCGTTCCAAAGGCGGGTGAAGCCGACGCCGAGCAGCGCCGCGTTCACCGGGGCGAACGGCAGGGCCGTGTACTCGTGCAGGAAAACGTAGGCGCCTCCGCTGAAGCTGTAAAACCACACGAGACCCCACCACCCGACGAGAAACCGCGCCGAGGCATCTCTCCACGCCGCCCCGATCCCGGCGAACGCGAATACGAGGCCCGCGTAGGTCGTCGTCAGCTCCGGGAAGCGCGAGCGTACGAGGAAGAAGGCGTCGTGGAGGAAGCGCTGCGGCGAGTCGACGTAGCCCAGGATATGCAGAAGCTGTCCCGGGGAGGAGGGGGTGAGCTTTCCCGAGGCTTGGGATCGGTTGGAGTACCAATACCAGAGGAGCGCGGGGGCGAGCCCGGCCGGGAACAGCGCCCACAGGAGCGGGTCGCGCAGCGCTCCCAAGCCGCGCCGGTGCCACATCAAGGCGGCCAAGACTCCGGCGAAATACAGGTACGGGAGCTTGAGCCCTACCGTCAGCGTCAGGCTCGCCGCCGACGCGAGCCACCATGCGAGCGCCTTGGCGTCTCGCCGCTCGGCGGCGAGGTAGCGATCGAGCGCGAACGCCGACGACAAGGAAAAGAGAAGCGCCGTCGCGTCCGGCTGGATCGTCCGCCCGAAATAGACCTCGACGGGGAGCACGGAGAAGAAGACCGCCCCCCAGAACGCCGTTTCCTCATCGACGAAGCCGACGCCGTCCTCCTCGCGGCGGAGCAGGCAGAAAAGGAGGAGCGCGGTGCCGGCGGAGCTTGCCGCCGACAGCACGCGCCCCCAGGTGTGCGTCCAGCCCAGGAACCCCCAACAGAGACCGAGCAGCCATGAATAGAGAGGCAGCTCCGTGGACGCGCGGCGGGACTCGGCGCCGCTCCAGTCGATCCGCGGATGCAGCAGGGGAAGCCCGTCGGCCCGCATGTTGCGCGCCACGGCGGCCGTCTCGGTCTGGCGCTGATAATGGTAATCGAGCGGAGGCGACAGGAGCCCCGGGAGATGCGACGCGAGCGAGACCGCGAGGATGACGCCCAGCCTCGCGGTCCGCGTCATCGCTTCGTCGCGTACACCTCGACGGTGCCGCCCCGGCGCAGCGCCGCCTCGAGGACGGTGAGGGCGAGCGATAGCGGCAGGAGGACGGGCAGGAGCGCGAGGATGACCAGAGCCTGCGCCGGGTGGCGCTTGAGCGGCGTCGCGCGAGACGTCCGGTTCTTCAGGAAGTTGTAGAAGAAATTGAACTCGAGACCGATCGCGTTGTAGAGGCTCTGAAGCCAGCCGTAGGGATTCTGCTCGAAGGAGAAGTGGTCGCTCTGGACGACGGCGAATCCGAGCCGCGCGAGCAGGCGGTCGAGTCCGCTCGCGCCGAAATGGAAGTAGTGTCTCGGGATGTCGAGGTGGAACCAATCGGCGCCTAGCCACCGCGCCTGCAGGCTTTCCGAGTTCGGCACGGCCACCACGAGCAGACCGCCCGGCTTGAGCAGCCGATGCGCGCGCTGCAGGGCCTCGAGCGGCCGGCTGAAGTGCTCCAGCGAGTGCCAGAAGATCACGGCATGGTACGTGCCGTCCCGAAGATCGGCGTCCTCGAACCGGCCGACGTGGACCGGGATGTCGAGCCGGTGACGCGCGTGCCAGGCGGCGGACTCGTTGAGCTCGACGCCGCGGGGGGAAAATCCGAGGCCCCTAAGATTGGCGAGCAGGAACCCGCGCCCGCAGCCGACGTCGAGCACGGGACCGGGCTTCGCGTGCCGCGCGATCACGCGCGCGCGCCGCCGGCGGAACAAGCGCACCATCGTCTCGAATAGAGGATTGAAGCGGACGTTCTCCTTGCCGTAGTAGGACGCCGGATACCAAGCTCCGATCTCGTCGTCCGGCACGAACGGATCGATGACGCCCGTGCCGCAGGCCCGGCAGCGGAGCAAGCGGAAGGGCGAGTCCTTGGGCACTCCGCGCGCTTCGAACTCGTAGTCGAAGTACGCGCCGCCGCAGAGCAGGCAGGCGTGCGTCCGGCCGGGCGCCGCCTCATCGGCGGAGGGCTGCGCTCTCCGGGTCATGACCCGAGGACTTTCCCGTACGCCGCCTCGTAGGAGGCGAGCATGTCGCGGATCTTGAACTTCGCGTCGACCGCGGCTTGCGCCGCCTTTCCAAGCCTGGCGCGGTAGGACGCGTCCTGGATCAGGTCCTGCATCGCGACGAAAAGCCCCTGCGCGTTCTTGGGCTCGCACAATATGCCGGTTTCGTCGTGCTTGACGACCTCGGGAACGCCGTCTACGCGCGTGGCGATGACCGGCAGACCCATCCCCATGGCTTCGAGGAGCGCGTTGGGCAGTCCTTCCCAAAGCGACGGCAGGACGAAGACGTCGATCGCGCTCATCCAGGCGGGCACGTCCGTCTGCTCGCCGGCCAAGGTGATGTAGTCGCCGGCCCGGAGCTTTTGGATCTGCTCCTCCAACTTCTTGCGGAGGCCTCCATCCCCGACGATCACCAGGCGCACCGGCTGCGTCGCCTTGAGCTTGGCGATCGCGTCGATGAGATACGCGTGGCCCTTCTGCGTGTCGAGGCGTCCCATCGCGCCGATGAGGACGTCCTTCTCGCCGACCTTGAGCTCGTCGCGGACGCGCTTGCGCTCGATCTTGGAGACGGGCCAGCTCGCGACGTCGACGCCGTTGTAGATGGTGCTGAGCTTGGCGGCCGGGTACTTGAGCTCCTTCTCGAGGTAGTCGCGGCTCGCCTCCGACTCGGAGATGAGGAGGTTGTCGGCGGAGCGGAGGAACTTGTCGATCCACAGGGAGGTCGGGGTCCGGGTCCGGTAATGCACGCGCGGCGAGCTGACCAGCTTGTAGTCGCCGTAGCCCAGCGTCTTGACGGCGCGCGAGAGCTGGATGGCCTGGTACATCACCGCGTGGACGAGCGCGGGCTTGGTCTCCAGCACGATCTCCGCGAGCTTTCGGATCGTCTTGAATCCCGGCGACCCCTGCAGATCCAGCGAGAAGACGCGCTGTCCCGCTTCCTCGAGCCGTTGCGCGTAGAATCCCTTCGGCTTGAGGCTGACGATGCCGGCCACCTGGAACTTTCGCGGGTCGATCAGCGTGGCGAGGGTGTAGAGCGTCTTCTCCGCGCCGCCGACGGTCGTCGACGTGCTGACGTAGAGGATCCGGGTCACCTTATCGATGGAAGCGGCGGATCTCTTCGCAGACGCGGTCGATCTCGGCGTCCTTGAGGCCGGGATACAGAGGCAGGGCGAGCACGTCGCGCACGGCCTGCTCGGTCGCCGGGAAGTCGCCCGTCTTGTGCCCCAAGTCCGCGTACAGGGGCTGCAGGTGCAGCGGGATCGGGTAGTAGACGCCGTTGTCGATGTTCGCGGCCGACAGGTGCTTCGCCAGCGCGTCCCGCCGTTCGGACCGTATCACGAAGAGATGGTAGGAGTGCTGGGTGCCGTTCTCCCCGTCCGGCGGGAGGGTGATCGGCAGTCCCGCCAGTCCCTTGCGGTAGCGGGCGGCGCCGCGGCGGCGCTCCTCGGTCCACGCCGCGAGGCGCTTGAGCTTCACGCGCAGGATCGCGGCCTGGAGAGTATCGAGACGGAAGTTCTGCCCCATCCGGTCGTGGCGGTACCGGTCGTCGGGATCGGAGCGGCCGCAGTTGGAAATCGCTTTTGCAGCGTCGTGGAACGACTGGTCGTTCGTCGCCACCGCGCCGGCGTCTCCCGCCGCGCCGAGGTTCTTGCTGGGATAGAACGAGAAGCAGCCCATATCGCCGATCCCGCCGACGACGCGGCCCTTGTAGCGCGTGAGGTGGGCCTGCGCGCAGTCTTCGACGACCTTGAGGCCTCGTTTGCGCGCCAGAGCCATGACGGCGTCCATGTCCGCGGGGTAGCCGTAGATGTGGACGGGCAGGAGCGCCTTCGTGCGCGGGGTGATCTTCTCGGCGGCTTTCACTGGGTCGAGAGTCAGCGTCGTGGGGTCGACGTCGACGAACACCGGCGTCGCGCCCGCCGCGCTCACCGCGGTCGCCGTGGCGACGAACGTGTGCGCGGGGACGATGACTTCGTCGCCGCGGCCGACGCCCACGGCCTCGAGCGCGACCTGGAGGGCCTGCGTGCCGGAGCAGACGCCGGTGCAGTGCGTCGCGCCGATCGCGCGCGCGAACTCGGCTTCGAAGGCGGAGACGTCCGGCCCGAGGATGAACGCGCCGCTGTCGAGCACGCGGGTCGCGGCGGCCACGATCTCCTTGCGCAGCGGCAGGTACGTGCGCTGCAGGTCGAAGAGCGGGATTCGCGCCGCCTTCGGTGCTGTCTTCGCCTTGGCCCTCGAGATGGTCTTCAATACGCCCCCTTGCCCGACAGCATCGCCGGCACGGTCTTTAGGATGATCTGAAAATCGAGGCCGAGCGACCAATGCTCGATGTAGAAGAGGTCGAGGGAGAAGCGCTGCGCCGCGCTGACGTCGGAGCGGCCGGAGACCTGCCAGAGGCCGGTGATGCCGGGCAGGATGTTCAAGCGCTTCTTCGCCGTCGGGCCGAACTCGCGCACGAGCTCCTCCATCTCCCCGGTCGAGACCGCGAGCGGTCGCGGGCCCACCACGCTCATCTCGCCCAGGAACACGTTGATGAACTGCGGGAACTCGTCGAGCGAGTAGCGCCGCAGCCTGCGGCCGACGGCGGTGATGCGCGGGTCCTCCTTCGCCTTGAAGAAGCCGCCTTTCTGATCGTTCGCGGTCGCCTTCACCTTCTCCAGTCGCTTCTCCGCGTCGACGATCATCGTCCGGAACTTGAAGGCCTCGAAGACGCGCCCGCGGAGCCCGAGGCGCTTTTGACGATACAGGATCGGGCCCTTGGAGTCGAGCTTGATCAGGAGCGCGATGACGGCGCAGGGGACGCCCGCGACCGCGAGGACGGCCAGGCTCACGGCGAGGTCGAAGACGCGCTTGACGATGTAGTGCGAGCGCGAGAGCGAGGTGTGCTGGATGCGGTAGGCCGGCAGCCCCAACGTGTCGTCCATCTGGATCTCGCCGAGCCGCAGCTCGAGGAGATCGGGGATCATCTTGAACTGGATGTCGGCCGACTCGCAGGCCTCCGCGAGCGCGAGGATCTTCTCGTGCTCGCCGGCGTTCGACTGCGCGAGGAGCATCTCCGAGATGCCCTTCGTCTTGGCTTCCGTGATGAGGGCCGAGACGTCGCCGATCTGGGCGCGCTCATGGATGCGGATGCCCGGATGCCTCTCGCTCAAGCTCTCGCGGATCACCTCGCTGACGCGGCCGCTTCCGATGAGGAAGATCGGGGAGGTGGACTCGAAGCGCGCCACCCACCGGTCGAGCCACAGGACCAAGGTCTCCGAGATCGCGACGGAAGCGGCGACCAGGGGGATGGCGAGGATGAGCAGGTGCCGCGAGTATTCCATGCGTCCGTAGATGAAGGTGCCGCTCAGGATGGCGAAGGAGCCGAGGATCGCGCCCTTCACGATGAAGAGGAACCGGTCCTCGGCGGCGCGCCACGGTTTGGTGTAGAGCTGCGAGGAATACCAAAACACGCCGATCCACAGCGGGATCAAGGCGAGAAGCAGGCGGCTGTAGGTGTCCCAGCCCGGATCATGTCCGGCGAACGGGAAGCGGACCGTCCAGAAGTCCCAATGAAAGCGAATCTCGTAGGCCATGCGATACGACAAGGCCACGGCGCCGGCGTCGGCGGCTACCTGGAGAACGCCGCGCAGAAGATGCCGGAACCAGCGCGGGACTAGCGCGGAAGGAGCGGACGGGACGGCGCTGGGATCGAGGCGCTTTTCGGACACCCTGGATGCCGACGTTGGCATTGAAGGAGCATTATATCATTACGCGCGGACGGCGTCTGCGGGAGCCGTTTCATCGTTGGCTTCCGCCCAGCACCATATGAATATCAGTACGGTCGCGATCTGCTCGTTCTGGAAGGCGACCTCGGTGACGTTCATCACCAGGAACGAGACGACGGCACCGAACGCCCACAGGTTCCAGGGGTTCGGGACGCGCTGAGCTCTTTGATAAGCGCGCGCGGTCAAAGCGCCCAGGAGGGCAAGCAGGGCGAACGCGCCGAGCGCTCCCCGCTCGGCCAGCTGATGGATGTAGAGATTATGCGCGGAGCCCCAGACGGACTGGCCCTCGATGATGCCGGTGAAGTATCGCGGGAAGACGGTGCGGTAGTTGCCCGGGCCCACTCCCGTGAACGGATGATCCAAGAACGCCTTCCAGCCGACGCGCCAAAACGTCTTTCGGTCCGCGAACTGCTTCGAGATCACGGCGCCCACATGGCCTTTGAATATCATCCTGATCGTCTCGCTATCCCGGGTTGGCACGACTCGCCAAGACAGCACCGCCAGGATTAGGGCGACGATTGCGGGGATCGCCAGACGCCGCGCGCGCTTATCCAGCCACATCAAGGCCGCGGCTCCCGCCGCCAAGCCGGCCAGCGCTCCGCGAGTCTGGTTGAGAATCAGGGCGAGTCCCACCAACGCTCCGAACGCCGCTCCGACGGCTTTCATGCCCTTCCCGTGCGTGCCGGCCTCCTCGCGATTGAAAAAGCAGACGCTGCCGAGCACGGCGAAACACATCAGCTCGCCGTAGGTCACGGGGTGGACGAAGGCGTGCGCCCGTCGGCTCGCGTAGTCCATGTCGCGGAGCTGATTGACGATCGCCTGGACGATTCCGAAGACCGCGATGAGGCTGAAACCGGCGGCGAGGGGGCGAAATCCCTGCGGAGACGGCCTGGCCCCGAGGACGAGCGCGAGGAGGCAGAAGGCCCAGACCTTGTGGGCGTCCTTGATGAGCGGCCGCACGCTCTCCGAGGGCGCCGCGCCGAAAAGGGCGGAGATCATCCCGACCGCCAGATATCCCAGCAGCGCGTACAAGATCGGCGTCCGCAATCGGTCGATCGAAAGAGGAAGGCCCGACGCGACGGCGATCGCGAGCACGGTGAGTACCGCCAGGGAGATGTTGATCCCGGCGATCGATACCGCGAGGAAGAAGCAGAGCAGGACGAGGGCGCCGTCGAAGGCCTTCTGCGTCATCGGAGGGTCAATCGCACAGCCGGAATTTCAGGAGGCACCAGCCGTAGGTGAAGCCGTCGCGCCACGTGATCTTCTTGCCCTCGGCGTAGGTGCGTCCGCTGTAGGAGATGGGGACCTCGTAGAGCCGAAGGTGCTTCTTGCAGACCTTCGCCGTCACCTCGGGCTCGAAGCCGAACCGGTCGCTCTTGAGCGAGAACGATTTCAGCACGCTGGCCCGGAAGACCTTATAGCCGACGCCCATGTCGGTCAGGTTCACGTTGTAGAGGACGTTGGTGAGCAGCGTGAAAAGAACGTTCCCGAGGTAGTGCCAAAAGAGGAGGACTCGGTGCGGGCCGCCGAGGAAGCGCGAGCCGTAGACCACGTCCGCGCGGTCGTCGATGATCGGCGCGAGCAGGACGGGATAGTCCTGGGGGTCGTATTCCAGGTCCGCGTCCTGAATGAGGATCACGTCGCCCGTCGCCGACGCCAACGCGGTGCGGATGGCCGCGCCCTTGCCTTGGTTGCGCTCGTGGCGGACCGCCTTAAGCTGGCCCGCGGCCTGGAGGCGCTCCAGGATCTTCCACGAGCCGTCGGTCGACGCGTCGTCGACGGCGACGAGTTCGCGCTCGCAGGGCAGCTTCACGCGCAGGACGCTCTGGACCAACGTTTCCACGGTCCTCGCTTCGTTGTAGACCGGAATGAGGATGCTGAGCTTCACAGGCCGCGCGCCCTAAGGTCGTGGACCTGGATCATGCCGACGGCCCGGCCTCGCCGGTCGACGACGGGTAGGACGTTGAAGGGGTTGCTTCGCTTTTCCATGAGGTCGATGGCCCGCCCCGCTTTGTCCGTCTCGCGGGCGGCCGTCGGGCGCGCGTTCATGATCTGGCGGATGCTCATGTGCGCGACGTTCTTGCCTTTCTCGAGCGCGCGCCGGATGTCGAAGTCCGTGACAAGGCCGACGAGCCGGCCGCTCCTATCGACCACGTTGACGGCGCCCGCCCGCTTTCGAGTGATCTCGACGAGCATCGTGCTCACGGTCGCGTCGACGCGCACCACGGGATGGTCCTCGCCGCCGCGCATGATGTCGGAGACCGTGAGGTTGAGCCGCTTGCCCAGGCGGCCTCCCGGGTGATTGCGCGCGAAATGCTCCGCCTGGAAATTCCGCACCTTCATCAGCGCGACCGCCAACGCGTCGCCGGCCGCGAGGGCGGCCGTGGTGCTGCACGTCGGCGCGAGATTGAGCGGGCAGGCCTCGTCCTCGATCGGAGTCAGCAGCACGAGATCGGCCGCGCGCGCTAGCGTCGACTTGGAATTGGCGGTGATCGCGATGAGCTTGGCGCCGATCATCCGGATGTTCGGCAAGAGGCCGCTCAACTCGTCCGATTCGCCCGACTTGCCGATGGCGAGGACGAGATCGGGGCGCTGGATCAGGCCGAGGCTGCCGTGAAGCGCGTCGGTCGGATCGAGGTAGAGCGCGGGCGTTCCGGTCGAAGATAGCGTCGCGGCGATCTTCTGGGCGATCAGCCCCGACTTGCCGACGCCGGTCAAGATGACCTTGCCCTTGCACTTGAGCGCCCATTCGACCGCGCGGGCGTAGTGTCCGTCCACGGCGGACTCAAGGCGCACGAGGGCCTTGGCCTCGAGGGCGATGACGTTGCGGATGTCCTTGATGACGCGCGCGCTGCCTTTCATCGACGAATTGTCATTGTATCAAAAATGGAAGTTGCGACAGGGATGTAGCGGTCCGGCGTCATGTTATATACTCCTTGCCCGAAGATGAGGCAGGCAATGGCGCGCGTCGCGGCGGCGGGATCCGGCGCTTGGCTGGTCGTCGAGCTTGGCCGGGGCGGAGTCCCCTGGACGCCCGCCTTCGTTCTGGCGCTTGCCGCGCTGTGGATGCTACGGGAGCGAGGCGCCGCAGAGTCGACCGGCGGCACGGCGTGGCTCGTCTTCTGGAGCTGTCTCGCGTTCTACCTCTCGACGTTCCGCTGGCACGGCGGCGACGACGCGCCCAACAGCCTGCTTCCCTTCTGCATCCTGCGCTCCGGCACGTTCGCTTTGAACCCGGTGCTGGACCCGTGGTTCTTGGGAAAGACCGACGACTTCACTGTGAAGGCCGGCGCGAACGCGCTCTCCATCTTTCCGGTCGCGCCCGCCATTCTCGCCTTGCCTTTCTACGTCATCCCCGCGGCGGCGGGCGTAGTGGCTGACGAGCGGTTCCTCCACAACATGTCGAAGCTCTCGGCGTCGACGATCGTGGCCGCGTCCGCCGCCGTGCTGTTTTTGACCGTGGCGCGCCGGTGCTCGAGACGATGGGCGCTGTGCCTCGCGGGGCTCTACGGGCTCGGGAGTTGGTCCTTCAGCGTGAGCAGCCAGGCGCTGTGGCAGCACGGGCCTGCGCAGCTCGGCGTCGCGCTCGCCTTATTCGGACTCGGCGCCGGCGGCGCGGGAGACTTGGCGATCGCGGGCCTCGGCGCGGGTCTCGCCACGGCGGCGCGGCCCGACAACGTATTCTACTCGGTGGCGCTCGGGATTTACGCCTTGCTCAAGAACCGGGCGCGAGCGGCGGCGTTCGCGGCGGGCGCTCTCGTCCCTGCGCTGCTGCTCGCGGCGTATTGGCTCTATTACACGGGACGCTTGCGGCCGCCGGAGAGCGTCGTACAAGGAAAGATGCTCGGGCGCTTCGAGCCTAAGGTCGCCCTGTGGCTGCTTGCGTCGCCGACCCGGGGGCTGTTCTTCTTCTTTCCGGCCGCGGCCTTCGGGATCTGGGGCGCTTTGCGGAGGGGGTCCGAAGACGGAAGGTGGCTGCTCGCCTCCTGCGTCGGAACGATCATATTCCTTTGCTTCTATTCGGGTTGGAGCGGCGGGCAGACGTTCGGTACTCGGTATTTCGCGACGGCCGCCTTGGTGTTCACCTATCTGTGCGCCGATCTCGAGGCGGAGATCCGCGGAAACGGGAGGCTGCTCTCTCTTTGGTGCGCCGCGGTCGCGGCGTCGATCCTGATCCACGCGTCCGGAGGCTATTTCATCTGGCCGGGCAGCTACGAGCACCTGGCCCAGCGGGCCGAGATATGGCGCTGGGACTACCATCCTTTCGCGCATCTGTACTCGGCGCGCGGCGGCTTCGCGAATTTTCCCGCCGCGGCGCGCGCTGCGTCGGCGTCGGCAATCGTCTTGGCCTTCGCGGGGCTCGCGGTTTGGCTGCGCCGATGGTTGTCGGAACGCGAGGCGTCGCGATGAGAGGGTTCCTGGATCGGCTGCGGGGAGGATCGCTCCTTCCGCCGCTCGCCCTGTGCGTGATCGGCCTGGCTCTCTTCGGGGGCACGGCGCCCTTCGCGGGCCTTCATCTCGATGATCACGGGTTCCATGAGCGGCTGTCGAACGGCGACTGGGCGGCGATCTGGCGGGACTTCCTCTCGTACGTCCCGGGGCGCAATCTCTACATCCTCTACTACGGGGCGATATACAAGGTTCTGGGGCCCGCGCCCATCGGGCTCCACCTCTTCGGCCTGATCCTCGACATCTTGAATTCGCTCCTAGCCTACGCGTTCGCCCGGCAGTTCGAGCTTGACCGGGCGTGGGGCCTTGCGTTCGCGGGGTTGTTCCTTGTCTATCCGAACCACGCGGAGACGCACTTCTGGACGTCCGCCGTCGCGATGAACCTGCTCTCGACGACGTTCGTGCTCGCGGCGCTGCTCGCCGCCGGGACGAAGCGGCTCGGGTTCGGCGTGCGCTCCGCCCTCGCGTTCGTGCTGTACTTCCTCGCGTTCTTCGATTATGACCAGGTGTTCTTCTTGTGGCCGCTCCTGGTCTGGCGCCTGTGGCCCGGGTCCTCGGGACTCAAAGAGCGGATGAAGGTCCTGTGGTTCGCGAGCGCCTGCCTGACGCTAAATCTCGCGCACGCGCTGCTGCGCGTCTTTTCGCCAGTATCCTCCGGAGGCCGTCCGGTCCCCACGCCGGGCGTCGCGCTGAGCGCGGCTCGAAACGCCTTGGAGAATACGCTCGTGCCGATGCACAAGCTGCCGTCGTGGAAGCTGCTGCATAGCTGGGCCGGCGGTCCTTGGGCGACCGTGGGGCTCGCGGCGGCGCTGAGCGGGATGTGGCTGGCGGCCGTGAGCCTGTCTTCGGATCGCGGCGGCGTCCGCCGCAGGACGCCTCTCGAGCTCGTCGTCTTCGGAGCCGCGTGGTTCGGCCTAGCGTACGCGCCGAACCTCTTTTGGTACGTGAGCGCTCGCCACAATTATCTGCCCAGCTTCGGATTCCTCCTGGCCGTCGTCGCGATCGTCATGAGCTTGGCGCCTCCGGAGGCGGATGCGCGGGCGACGCGTCGCGTCGCCGCGGCGGTCGGTTTTTTGGCGTTTGGCCTCGCCGCGGCGGAGGGGTTCGCGGCCGGAGAATCCTGGCGCCGGTCCGCCGCGCTGCTCGAGTCCTTTCAGAGGCAGGCGTGGGCGCTCGTGCCCCACGATGCCGGAAACCTTTTCGTCTGGGGGGCGCCGCTGTCCATCGGCGGGGCGCCGGCGTTTCGCGCTCCCGGCGAGGGCCCGTCGCTTTTCTCGCAACTGTCCCGGAGAAGCGTCGTCGGAGGCCAGTCTCCGGCGTTCGGCAGGCGCGGCGTTTTCTTCGACAATCAGGTGGATTTCCTCGGCCGGGACGCCGTGCGGCGGCACGGCTATCCAGGGATGAACTTGATGTTTTACAAGGGGAGCGGTGAGTTCGGCTGCGCCGGGACCTTGGAGCTGAGAACCGCGGACGCCGCGATCCCCGCGCGCTCCATCCGCTTGAGCGAGAGGCCGTCCTGCGCGGAGACCCTCAAGATCGAAGTCCCCGTCTGGCTCGTTTCCTCCGATGAATCGGCGGTTCCCGCGGGCGCGCCGGCTGCCTCATTCTCGAACGGCGTCGTGCTGCGGGGACCCTCGGCGGCGCCGGTCGAGAAAGGGTGGAAGCTGACGCTGACGTGGACCGCGCCTAAGGGGACCGTCGATTTCGCGGCCGCGGTCGTGCTCAAGGACTCGAGCGGCGGCATCGTCACGGACGGCGTGTACGCCGAGCAGCATCCCGAGGGCCGGTCGCACGCGGCGCTTTGGCCGCTGTTCGACGACGAAAGGCCGCCCTCGTCGTGGAGCGCCGGCCGCGCGTTCCGTGAGACGTGGTACCTCCAGGCGAAAGGGCCCGGCCGCCCGGCGGCCGCCGAGATCACGCTTTACGCCGTCGACGGGGACGCGCCGTGGCGTCGGATCGACCGTCGCGAGGCGGCCCTTCCGTGATCACCGCGAAGAACTTCAAGTCCTTCCGCGCGGTCTCGGTCTTCTCGTTCGCCGTCCTGCTGGAATTGGCCCGCGGAGGCGTCCCGTGGGTCCCGGCGTTTCTCCTCGCCGTCGCGGCGCTCGCGTACCTGCGCCTCAACGGCGGCGCCGAGTGGAAGGACTCCCCGTGGGCCGTCTTCTGGGCCTGCCTCGCCTGCTACCTCGCCACGTTCCGCTGGCACGGCGGTGACGACGTGACGAACAGCCTGATTCCGTTCTGCGTCCTGCGCCACGGGACGCTCGCGCTCAACCCGGTGCTCGATCCCTGGTTGACCGGGAAGGCGAACGATTTTACCGTCGTGTTCGGTCCCAATACGCTGTCGGTGTATGCGATCGCCGGCGGCATCCTGGCGCTGCCGCTGTACGTCGTGCCCGTCCTCGCGGGGGTCGTGCCGAGCGAGCAGTTCCTCCACAATCTGTCGAAGATCTCGGGCTCCGTCATCACGGCCGCGTCCGCGGCGGCGCTGTTCGCCGCGATCCGGGGACGCGCGTCGCCTGAGTGGGCTCTTTGCCTGGCGCTTCTGTATGGGCTCGGCTCGTGGACGTTCAGCGTGAGCAGCCAGGCGCTGTGGCAGCACGCGCCGGGACTTCTCGGGACGTCGCTCGGCCTGCTCGGTCTGGCGGGAGCGGGCTTTTGGATGGACGCCCTCGCGGGTTTCGGCTTCGGTCTCGCGGTCGCCGGGCGGCCGGACACGATCTTCTACGCCGCCGCCGCGGGAGTGTACGTGCTGTTCCGCCGGACTCGTCGCGTGCCCGGTTTCGCGGCCGGAGCCGCGGTGCCGGCGATCCTGCTCGGGTCGTATTGGCTCTACTACACGGGGCGGCTGCGTCCGCCGGAGTCGGAATTCCAGAGCACGATCTTCGCCGGATTCCAGCCGTCCGCGTTCCTGGCGCTTTGGGCGAGCCCGACCCGGGGCCTGTTTTTCTTTTTCCCGGCCGCGGCCTTCGGCGCGTGGGGCGCATGGAAGCGGCGGCGCGACGACGGCCTTTGGCTTCTCGCGCCCTGCGTCGCCACCGCGGTCTTCATGTCCTTCTACGTCAACTGGACCGGCGGCCAGACGTTCGGCCCGCGCTACTTCGCGACGGCGGCGCTGGTGCTGACGTACCTGTGCGCGGACTTGGAACGGGATGTCCGCTCGAGCGACCCGACGCTGCGGCTCTGGTGCGGCGCCGTCGCCGGGTCCGTCTTGATCCACGCGCTGGGCGGTTTCCTCAACTGGCCGGGCAGCTACGCGCTCACGACCCAGGCGGAGCAAGTGTGGTGGTGGTCCCTGCATCCGATCTCGAACATGTTCACGGCTCGGGGGGGTCTCGGCGGCTTGAACCCGTTCGTCCGCGCCGGGATCGGCATGATCGTCCTGGGCGCGTTCGCGTATCTGTCGGTGCGGCTATGCCGAGAGCTCAGGGACGTCCGCTAGACGCGGCCGATCTTGTAAAGGCGCTTGAGAGAGGAGAGGGTCGCGTCGACCGTGAAGTCCTTTTCGACGCGGCGGCGGCCGGCCTCGCCCATGCGGCGGCGGATGTCCGGGTCGTCGATGAGCTTGAGGACGAACTCGAGCGCCTCGACCTCGGAGCGCGCCAGGAATCCGGTCTCCAGATGGACGACCGCGTCGCGGTTACCCGGGATGTCCGAGGCGACGACGGGAAGCCCCGCGGCCATGGCCTCGAGCACGGCGCCCGGCAGGCCCTCCCAGCGCGAGTAGTGCACGAAGATGTCCATCCCGAGCAGCCGCTTCTCGACGTCCGCCCGGTCGAGCCAGCCCGTGACCTCGAGGCGGTTGGCGAGATTCATGTCGCGGATCATCTCCTTCGCCGCCCCCGCGAGCTCGCCGTCGCCGATCCACTCGAGGCGGACGCCGTTGCGCGAGTCCGTCACGCGCTGAGCGAGCTTGACGAACGCGACCGGGTTGCGGGCGTAGGTCAGCCGCCCGCACGCGCCGATCTTGATCCCGTCCTTGCCGTTCTCGCCGCGCGCGGCGAGGGCGGGCAGTTTGCCTAGATATGGATCCTGCACCACGTGGACGTGCTTCGGGCGCGCGAGGGGCACGGCCAGGACCGCCTCGGAGGAGGAGACCGCGACGATCTCTCCGATCCAGGACACCGACCACTCGAGAATCTTGTAGAGCGCGCGGCTGATCCCGTTGCGGTCGCTCATCTGGAAGCTGTAGCCGCGCGGCGAGTAGTAGATGCGGGGGACGCGGGCGAGCAATGCCGCCCAGCGGGCGAGGAAGCCGGCTTTGGAGGAATGCGCGTGGACGACGTCCGGCTTCTCATTCTTGAATAGCCGATAGAGGCTGAACAGCGCCTTCACGTCGCGGATGGGCGAGATTTCCCGCACCATCTCCGGGATATGCACGGTCTTGACGGCTCCGCCGACGCGAGCGGCGTATTCCTCGGCGGAGGCGCCCGGCCGGACCGCGTAGACGAGCGTCGTCTCGAATTCGGGCGGCCGAAGTCCCGTGCACAGGGCGGCGACTTGCTCGCCCGTTCCGCCGGGTCCGCCGCACTCCAGGACCTGCATCACCTTGACCGGTCTCATCGGGGACGTCAGTGTTTCAATTTTGGGGGCGCGCGTAAAGGACCGCGCTGCGTCCGCCGCCCAGCTCGATCGCCCGCGCGCGTGTGAACTCGAGGCCGCCGCCGTCGAGCAGGCGCATCAACTCGTCGTTCACCCGGTTGAAATCCGCGGGCAAGGACTCGGGGGGGACGCCGGAGACGACAAGCACCGCGTCGGCCCCCTTCTCCCGCACCCTGATCAGCGCCGCTTGGACCGAGTCCTGCGCGTGGCCCAGGTTCACGTAGCGCGTCTGGCGGCCGCGCAGGGCGCTGAAATAGGAGAGGTTGTTCGCGTTGAGCTTCGGGTGTTCGAGCGCGACCGCGATGACCGGGAGGTCGCCGCCTCCGGGCATGCCGGCGGCCGCCCAGTCGACGAGCTCGCGCTGCTTCCAGTCCTCGTCGGCGCGGGGCGGGAGGGCGTAGGCGAGCGGCCTATGGGGCAGGACCGACGCGCCGAACGTCGCGCGGACGAAGGCGTCCGCGGGATAGGCGAAGAACGCGGCGAGAAGCGCGGGTTTCCACGGGCGCAGGTGCAGGCGGTCGAGCGCGGCGGCCAGGGCGACGGCGACGGCGGGCAATAGGGGCGCCACGAACCGCAGCTCCTTGTTGCGGCCGAAGACGAAGACCGCGAGCGGCAGGAGCCACGCGGCGAGCAGCATGGTTCGCTCGCTCTCGGCCGCCCTCTCCAAAATGCTGCGCGTGCCGATCGTCCGCAGCAGCGCGGCTCCCGCGAACAGCGCTGCGACGGCATAATAGGCGCCGACGCCTTCCGACGCGAGGGCCCGGAGGTAAGTGAGTGACGAGAGGAAAGACCATCCGCCGCCCGCGTAATGCGACGCGACCGCTCCAAACCCGGCGGAGTACGCGAAGGCGAGCACGTACGGCCAGTTGAAGGCGTACCAGCTGAGCGCGATCGGCGCGCCGATGACGACGACCCGCATGGCGCCGCTCCGGGACTTCGCTCGCTCCCGGGAGCTCGCGCCCCGAAGTCTTTGCCATAGCCAATAGGCCGTCGGCGCCGCGATGAAGAGCGGAAAGAGGACCTTCAGCAGCAGGCCCGCTCCGAGGAGTATCCCGAGCGCCGTCGCGTGCGGGCGCTTGCGCAAGCCGTCCGACGCCACGAGATGGAAGACCCACGCGAGGACCGCCGTCGTCAGCGCGCACTCGACCATGAATTGGCGCGAAAGCCCGTAGAGCAGAGGCATCGTCTCCACGATGACGCAGGCCAAGAGCCCCGCGCCGGCTCCGAAGAGGCTGCTCGCGAGGAGGAAGGCGTAGATCCCCGCGGCGGCCACCATCACCGTATTGACGGCCAGCGCCGCGGCGGCGGAGCGGCCGAACGCGAAGAAGGGCGCGGCCAGGACCGACAAGAGAGGCGCCTTGAAGCGGAACATGTGGACGTAGGCGTCGACGAATGCCTTCGGCCCCTGGAGGAACGCGTCGTGGAGACGGAGGCTTTCCTCGAGATACCACGCGTCGTCCCACGACGGCGTGAACGCGTCGGCGCGAATGTACCAGAGATGCGCCGCGGCGGCCGCCGCCGCGACGAAAGTCGCCCCCGCGAGCGCGCGCCGGGGGGACTGTCGGTTCATTTAGGGATCAGCGTCCGGAGTGCGCGGGTTCGGCCGGAAGCTCCCGGCCCTGGGCGGCCGCGGACCCCTTCTCGAGCTTGCGGCGGCGCAGGTACGCGAACAGACGCTCCTCGAACACCGTGTCGGACTTGTGTTCCTTGTAATTGCGCAGGCTCCGCGCGACGCGGCTCGGGTGCAGGAGGAAGCTCAGCCCGTAGAACGCGGACATGCCGACGAAGCGGTAGAAGGCGATCTCGCGAGAGCCGACGTTCTCGCAGTAGTTCGAGGACTGTCGCAGGTCCATGAACGTCATCAAAGACTCGAAATAGGAGCGGTCCATCTCCTTGATGGCGCCGGTGTCGCGCAGGTAGTGATAGAGCTCGGAGCCGGGATATGGAGAATAGGGATAGACGCCGGTGTCGTCGACGCCGATGATCGCGAAGCGGATCGCGCACCACAGCGTCTTCCACATGTCGAGGCGCGTCTCGCGGGGAAATCCGATGATCAGGTTGCATTTGACGAAGATGCCGTTCCTCTTCGCTTGGCGAATCGAATCGAACATCCGCGGGAGGACGACCTTCTTCTTGATCTCCTTGAGCGTCCGGTTCGAGCCGCTTTCCGGCGCGTACGTCACGTTCATGCAGCCCGCCTCGGCCATCTCCTTGAGCACGTCGGCGTCCATGGCCTCCGAGCGCGTTCCGCTCGGCAGCTGCCAGGTGAACTTGAGGCCGCGGCGCTTGATCTCGCGGCAGAACTCGAGCGTCCAATCCTTCTTGACGATCGCCGTGAGGTCGAAGAAGTCGATGTTGTCGGCCTTGTAGCGCTCGATGTAGTGCTCGATCTCGTCGACGACCTTGGGGACCTGGCGCATGACGTAGCGCGTCGTCCACATGAACGGGCTCGAGCAGAACGTGCACTGGTAGGGGCAGCCGCGCGTCGCGACGAGAGGCATGCTCCGGCCGCGCTCGACGCCGTGGCCCTCGCCGACTTGGAAATAGGGCTCGAGATTGAACAGCTGCCACGCCGGCAAAGGAAGGTCGTCCGGCGTGCGCAGCCGAGGACGGGGCGGGTTGATCTGCAGGCTCTTGTCCTTGGACAGGAACTGGATGCCGGCGATCTGCTCGACGGGCTTCTTGCCGTCCAGCCAATCCGCCCAGTCCACGATCGTCTCCTCGCCCTCGCCGAGCGAGATGAAGTTGACGGCCGGACAGCTGCGCAGCACGTACTCGCTCGCCGCCGTGGCGTGCTCGCCGCCCAAGATGATCGGCACGTCTGGGTAGCGCTGGTGGATCGCGTTGATCATGTCCTCGACGTGCGGCCAATCCTGCGAGAACATGACCGAGACGCCGATCCCGTCCGGGCGCGACTTGATCCGCCCCAGGATGGCCGGCGTGGACAGGCCGCGATAGCGCACGCGCGGGCTGTAGGAGACGTCGATGTGGTTGATGTCCTCGCCGAGCGCGTCGATGTTCTCGACCGAATGCCCGTGCTTGAGCAGGTTCGCGCTCAGGTACGCGAGCGCGAGCGGCATCGTCACCGGAGAGCTGTAGCTCGAGGCGGAGAACACGGACGGGGGACGGATCAGGAGGATGCGGGCCATCGTATGCTCTTATTGTAACAGCCTAGAGGAGGACTTTCCATGATAAGCGGCAGATCTTTCTGACGGGTCCTGCCGCCGATGGGCCCCATCGCGACAGGACCCGAAAATATACGTTTTCCTAGAAGTTAAGTTCCCGCTCGACTATGGTCAATGGTCGGCGTTTGATTTGTCGGTAGATGCGCCCGAGGTACTCGCCGATCACGCCGAGGAACATCGCGTTCAAGCTGATGGACAAGAGGAGGAGGATCGTCGTGGTCGCGAAGCCCGCGGGCCAATGCTGGCCGAAGAGGAGGCGGGAAGCGAGGTAGCCGAGGAGCATCAAGAACGTCGCGACGGCCACGAACAGCCCGACGTAGGTCGCCGCGCGCAGCGGAAGCACCGAATGGTTCAAGATGCCGTCCAACGCCAGGCTGATCATGTCGCCCAGGGAGAATTTGCTCTCGCCGCGCGAGCGAAGGTCCCGGTCGTACGGGACGCCGATCTGGTTGAATCCCAGCGTCGCGAGCGTCCCGCGCAGGTACGGCTGCGAGTCCTCGACTTTCTTCAGTTCCTCGATGACCCGCCGGTCGACGAGGCGGAAGTCGCCGGCGTCGCGCGGCAGGGGGTCCTCGCTCAGCTTGTCGATCAGGCGATAGAAGACGGAGCGGACGATGTTGATGCACCAGCCTTCCTTGCGGCTGCGGCGCACGCCGTAGACCACGTGGTGGCCCTCTTCCCACAAGCGGATGAATTCGGGGATCAAGGACGGCGGGTCCTGCAGGTCGCAGTCGAGTTGGATGGCGGCGCTTCCGCGGGCGCGGGTGTAGCCGGTCAGGATGGAGCGCTGGTAGCCGAAATTACGCGAGAAGCGCAGCGCGCGGACGCGCGCATCGGATTTGGCCGCCTCGGCGAGGCGCTCGAAGGTGCGGTCGGTGCTGTGATTGTCGGTGAAGATGATCTCGTAGTCGTACTTCGGCAGGGACTTCATAGCCCGTTCGACGGCCTCGCGCAGCGGGCCGACGTTGTCTTCCTCATTGAATACGGGGACGACGAAGGAAATGAGCGCCTTTTTATCCATGGGCCGCTTTCGCCTTCGACTTGGGCGACCAGCAGTCGATCGTTCGCCGCAGTCCGTCCTCGAGGCCGATGCGCGCCTTCCAGCCGGGCAGGAGCGGACCTTCCCACGGGGACATGACGACGCGCGGCCTATAGGGCTTGGCGCCGAATTCGACCGGGACGTTCGCCTGGGTGAGGCGGAGGTAGGTCTCGATGAATTCCTTGACCGATACCGGCTTGCCGGTCCGTACGGAAAAGGAGCGTCCGTGGACGTCGCTCGCCCTCTCGGAGAGGAGCTTGAGCGCGTGCACGTAGGCCGAGGCCACGTCGTCGACGTGCACGAAGTCCACTAGTTGGCGGCCGGGGGTGAGCTTGAGCTCGCCGCCGTCGCGCCGGGCTCGTTCGAGCTGGGACAGCAGCTTGTCGCGCGGATCGCCCGGCCCGTATACGTCGTAGAGGACCAACGTGAGCGCGCGCAGCGTCGACGTCTCGGTGTAGTACCGCAGGATGTCCTCGAGCGCCTGCTTCGTCGCGGCGTAGAGGCAGACCGGGTTGTAGGCGTCGTGATTGAAATGCTGCCAGTAGGTCCCCGTGTTGATGAATCGCTTCGTCTTGAAGCGCAGGCACGCGTCCAAAATCTGAGTGCCCAAAACGACGTTCGCCTGGAGCATCGCGTCGACGTCCTCGACCGAGTGGTCGGGCAGCGTGACGCCGGCCAGATGGATCACCGTGTCCGGCTCCGCCGCGCGGAAGAGCTTCATCATCCCCTGCATCGTCCCGTCGTGCTCGTGCAGCACGGGTTCGCCGGCGAGCGCGTATAGCGGCTTCTTGTCGGACGACGGACGTACGAGCAGGTGCACGTTGCACTCCGCCTCGAGCAGCGTCTCCGCGAGGCGGCGGCCGATGAAGCCCGTCGCTCCGGTAAGGAGCACGCGTTCCTGTCCGCGCTTTCTCACGCCTCTTTCATCCGCGCGCGCACGTACGCTTCCAGGATCTCCGCCGCGTATTCCAATTGCGGCTTGCCCAAGCCCGGATAGACGCCGATCCAAAAGGTGCGCTCCATCACCGCGTCGGTGTTCTTGAGCTCGCCGGCGACGCGGTGCGGCCGTCCCGCGAAGTACGGCTGGCGGGTGATGTTTCCGGCGAAGAGGAGTCGCGAGCCGATCTTCTTCTCGTCCAGGTGATGCATGAGCTCGGCCCGCCGGATCGGAGTCTTCTCGCGGATCGTGATCGGAAATCCGAACCAGGAGGGATCGGACCCAGGCGTCGCCTCGGGGAGGATGAAGACGTCCTCGAGCGTGGCCAGGCGCTTCTTCAGGAACTGGAAGTTCGCTTTGCGTTTCTCGACGAACTCGGGCAGCCGGTCGAGCTGGGCCAGTCCCACGGCCGCCTGCATGTCGGTGATCTTCAAATTGTAGCCGAGGTGAGAGTAGATGTACTTGTGATCGTAGCCTTGGGGCAAGGAGCCGAGCTGCCACCCGAAGCGCTTGCCGCAGGTGTTCTCCTTTCCGGGATCGCACCAGCAGTCGCGTCCCCAATCCCTCAGCGATTCGAGGATCTTCTTGAAGGACGCGTCCTTCGTGAACACCGCGCCGCCCTCGCCCATCGTGATGTGGTGGGCCGGATAAAAACTCAGCGTGCCGATGTCGCCGAAGGTGCCGACCTTCTTCCCTTGATACGTCGCGCCCAGCGCGTCGCAGCAGTCCTCGACGACCCAGAGCTGGTGCTTCTGGGCGACCTTCATGACCGCGCCGAGATCGAAAGGGTTGCCGAGAGTATGCGCGAGCATGATCGCCTTCGTCTTGGGGGTGACGGCGGCCTCGAGGCGGCTCGCGTCGATGTTGTAGGTCGGGATCTTGATGTCGACGAAAACGGGGACGAGGCCGTAGAGCAACAGCGGGTTGACGGTGGTCGGGAAGGCGGCCGCGACGCCGATCACTTCGTCGCCCGGCTTGAGCGCCCGGTCCTTGAGCATGGGGGACGTCAGCGCGGCGGCGGCAAGGAGGTTGGCCGAGGAGCCCGAGTTCGCCGTGAGCACGTGGCGCGCGCCGAGGAATTCGGAGAGTTTCGACTCGAAGGCGTCGTTGAAGCGGCCCGTCGTCAGCCAGAAGTCTAGCGCCGAGTCGACGAGGGATTCCATCTCCTCCGGGCCATAGACGCGGCCGGAGGCCTTGACCGGGCTCTGTCCGGCGATGAACGGCTTGTCGCCGTGGTGAAGCTCGGCATAGAGTCCCACGAGTTCCAAGATCTGATGCCTGAGCTGCGCTTCGCTCGGCGCGCTCTTGGCGGGATTGGCGCCGGGGCGCGTCATGACTTGGCCTTCCTCTTCGCGGCGGAGGCGGACGCGCGCCCCGCCCAGGACAGGCCGGTCGACTTCGCGCGCGCGCAATACGCCTCGAGCTGCGACTCCGTGAGAGCGCGGCCGTCCTCCTTGCCGACGAGCCGGCGGCGATACCAGCTGACCGCCTCCTCGACCGCCTCGGAGCAGGAATAGACCGCGCGCCAGCCGAGCTGGCGCTTGGCCTTCGAGGAGTCGAGGGCCAGGACGGAGGCCTCGCGCGGCGCTCCCTTCTCGCGCCGCACCACCGGCTCGACGTCGGCCGACGCCCACGCGCGCGCCGCCATCCGGGCGACTTCGAGTACGGTCACCGCGTTGCGGCTCGATGGGCCGAAGTTCCATGGACCGGCATGACGGGCGGGGTCCTGCAGGAGGCGAGCGGCGAGCCAAAGATATCCCGCGGTCGGGTCCAGGACGTGCTGCCACGGCCGGGTCGACTCGGGATGGCGCAGGACCACGGCCTTGTCGTCGGAGAGGGCCCGGACGCAGTCCGGAAGGATGCGGTCCTCGGCCCAGTCGCCGCCGCCGATCACGTTGCCCGCGCGCGCGGTCGCGACCCCCGCGGGCGCGCGCGCGGAGCCGTTTCCGTTGGACGGGCGCGGTCCGAAGTAGGCGCCGCGATAGGCGGCCGCGACGAGCTCGGCCGCGGCTTTGCTCGCCCCGTACGGTTCGTGCCCGCCGAGCGGGTCCGTCTCGCGAAACGGACGCTGGGCACCCGGGTTCTCGTAGCATTTGTCGCTCGTGACGATGACGACGGCCCGCACCGACGGCGTCGCGCGGACGGACTCGAGGAGATTGACCGTCCCTTGGACGTTGGTCGCGAACGTGCCGACGGGATCTTTATGGGCGCGCCGCACGAGCGCTTGCGCGGCCAAATGGAAGACGACCTCGGGACGATGGTTCTCGAAGACGGCCCGAAGGGACTCCGCGTCCCGAACGTCGCCCGTGAGGGAGACCATTCCCGGCGCGACGTCGGCCTCCTCGAACAGGCTGGGCCGTCCCGGCTCGGGCGCCAGCGAATAGCCGACCGTCTCGGCGCCGAGGCGCTTGAGCCAGGTGCACAGCCACCCGCCTTTAAATCCCGTGTGGCCGGTGACCAGGACCTTCTTGCCGTGGAACGCCGCCGCGAGCGGGTCCGTCACCGCGCCTTCCACGGGGCCTTGCCCGAGGTCCACAGCTGCTCGAGAAGCTGCTTGTCGCGGAGCGTGTCCATGGGCTGCCAGAAGCCCTCGTGCCGGAACGCGGCGAGCTCGCCGTCGCGGGCGAGGCGCTCCAAGGGCTCCCGCTCGAGCACGCTCGCGTCGCTCGCCATGTACTTGAGAGCTCCCGGCTCGAACACGAAGAATCCGCCGTTGATCCAGCCCTCTCCGGTCTGCGGTTTTTCGGTGAAGCGCCGCACGAGCGTCCCCGAGAGTTCGAGCCCTCCGAATCGCGCCGGAGGACGCACCGCGGTGACCGTGGCGAGCTTGCCCTGCGCCCGGTGGAACTTGAGCAGCGCCCCGATGTCCACGCTCCCGACGCCGTCGCCGTAGGTGACCATGAAGGTGGAGCCGAGGTGGGCCTTGAGCCGAGACAAGCGTCCGCCGGTCATCGTCGAGAGTCCCGTATCGACGACGCTCACGCTCCAATCGGGCGCGTGAGAATCGAGGAGGCGGCGCGTCCCGCTCTTCAGTTGGACCGTGAAATCGCTGTTATGGACGAAGAAATTGTGGAAGTACTCCTTGATGACCTCGCCCTTGTAGCCGCAGGCGATGATGAAGTCGCGATGGCCGTGGAGGGCGTATAGATTGAGGATATGCCAAAGGATGGGTTTTCCGCCGATCTCCACCATCGGCTTCGGCCGCACGGTCGTCTCCTCCGACAGGCGGCTGCCGAGTCCGCCGGCGAGGATGACGACTTTGACGTTCGACGCTCTATTTTTCATGGATAAATAAGGAAGATGCGCTCTGTTTGTAGTCTATCAATTGCCCTCTAGGGGTTCAAGAATTGACGGCGGCGCCCAGGACGGGTGCCGCGGCGGCTTGGGACTGGGACTTTCGAATCGCCGCTATAAAAGGAAAGACTAGGGGCAGATAGAACGCCTTATGGCGGTTGGCGCTGCCTAGGTCGAACTCCAGCAGGGAGGAGCCCACGGCCATGGCGAGGAACGTAAGCAAGAACACGGACCTTGAGGGCGTCCACCTCATGCGAGAGGCGCCGACCACGGCGGCGGCGAACAGAATCAGCAGCACTGTGTTCTCGAACGCAGAGAGCCAGCGCCCGAGCTTGCCCTCCATAGGATAGAGGCCCGGTAGAGGCATGAATAGGACAAAAAACGAGTTTTTCGGGATGAACTTGGCGACGTCCCACAAGCTGTCGAACCGTTCATTGGGAAATAGCTGTGTGCCAATTTTTCTGTTCATCGCGCCTTCCGCATAGAGCCGGTCCGAACGCAAGCTCACGCGCCGGAATTCCGTCAGCCCCGCGGGCGACAGCGGGCGCATGTAGCCGTTCTTTCCAAGCTCTGTTTGAACTTGTGGTAGGAGCGGCTGTGGGACCGGAGCCGGCGAATCGGTCTTCCTTACGGTCCAGGTCGGCGTATGATCGGCGATGATGCCGTGGTTAAACAAGACGAGAATCACGATACCGACTATTGCTGCGGCGAGTACGTCGAAAGTACGTCTTTGGGCCGCCGCCGCCAGTCGTGCGAAACTAGCGGCGAGTAACGCGGCGGATAGAACGATCAGTACGTGAGCACGCATCGATCCCAAAACGAGGAGTGCCAACGCCCCCAGCGCCAGGAGCGCCGCGTCTGCGCGCGACGGTCTCTCGCGTTCAAGTAATGGTATCCACGCTCCCAGCGTGCCATAAGCAAAGAACATGACTAACCCGTCCTTGAAAATTTGTGAGGAATAGAAGATGTGGGACGGCCATAGCGCGATGATCAGGGCGGTGGCAAGAGCCATCGCTTCGCCGAACGCGGAGCTGATCGCGAGTGCTAGAAGGAGGACTCCAACTGAAGAGGCGGCGACATGGCACAGTTGGACCACCAAGTCCCGTCTGCCGGCGACATGGTAAAACGAGGCGATGACGAAGGCGTATAACCTCTGGGACGGGACAAGGGAGAGCTCATACGTATTGCCCTTACCCCAATTGTCTGCAAAATTCCAAGCCGTCTCCTCGATAAGGCGAGCGTCGCCGTAGTAGTACGCAGGAAAGATCGGGTGTGAGCGGGTCAGCAGCGCGCAGCCAGCCCGCAAGGCGCATGCAACGGCAGCGATCAAGAGCAATTTTCTGCGGAAGGTCATGATTGAGGCACCTTGCGTCCATGCTTCGGCCAGAAGGCCGCGTAGATCAGAATGCCGAATAACGTCGAAGTCATGAGCGAAATGCCGGCGCCTGTGATACCGATGTGAGGCGTGAGCACGAGATTCAACGCTAGATTTCCCATGCCGGTCGCCATCCAGCCGGCCGCGGCGATGCACAACCCCTCGAAGTCTCGAGCGCTAAATAGCGAGGCGATGATCCCATGGAGCAGGATGAGAGCGGCCGCGCCGGAGAACGACAGGATCCACGTCCAATCGAACGGGTAGTCGCCGCCGAAGAGCCTGAGTCCGGCGACCGCGATCAGGGCGAACGCCGGCCAGCTGATCGCGAGCACTCCGACCCACAGGCGCCGCGCGTAGATCCAGGACGTCCAGCCCGTCTGCGGGTTGCTGGCGAGCGGGATGAGCACCGACACGAGCATGTAGAGGATCGAGAGGCTGATCTGTGCCGTGGAGTTGAAGTAGGCGCTGAAGATTCCCACGTAGTGGACGGAGAAGTGCTTGTGCAGCACCAGTCTTCCGGGGCCGAGGACGAACGCGTTGCTGAGGAGGAGCAAGGTCGCGACCAGCGCGTAGCGGCCGATGCGCTTGAAGGCGGCAGGACGGAACGTCAGGGTGACGTGCGTTCGCAGGAGCCACATCGAGCAAAGCGCGCCCACGAAAAAGCTCGCCGACATGCTGATGACAAGCGCGTCGTACGTGGAGCGTCCCGTCCACAGGAGTAGGCACAGGAAGAGCGGTACGGTGACGCCGTAGGCGACCTCCGCCGCGCCGCGCTGCGCGAAGCGGGTGAGTCCGAGAAGCGGGCTCGCGGTCACGCTGTGCACGGCGTTCAGAAAGCCGTAGGCGATGGCCCAGCCGAGCAGATCGCCGCTGACGTGCAGCATGCGCGACAACGCGGGCCGCAGCAGCAGGAGGATCGTCAGCCCCAGCGCCGCGAAGAGCCCGAAGCCGACAAGCGTCGTCGAGATCAGCTCGTCGCGGACGGAAGGCTCCTTCTCCTCGGAGACGAACTTGGTCATGGCGATCGGAAACCCGAGCGTGAATACGATCGAGATGAAGGCGGCCAGCGCGATGACGATGTTGGCGCGGCCGTACTCTTGGGGCCCGAGCCAGCGGCCCGCGAGGATCGTGGAGAAGACGATCGACGCTTTGGCCAGGGTGTAGAGCGCGCTGATCCAGGAGATGCCTTCCGCGAAGGCGCGGAACTGGCGGTAGGCGTGCGGCTTGAGCCTCGCAAGATGTGCGCTCGCCTGTGAGCGCTCGCGCCGCTCCCAGGCCTCCTTGATGGCCCCGCTGAATCGGGCGAACTCGCGGGGGTAGGTGTGCTCGCGCGCCAAGCGGATGCGTTCCGCGCGCTTCTCCGGAGACTCCGTCTGGCCCAGCTTCCGCGCGATCTCGACCCAATCTTCGGGGGAGTCCGCGACGTAGATGAGGTGGCGGAGCGGCTCCAACGACGGCAATGGAGTTGCGATGACGGGCCGTCCCATCGCGAGGCATTCGTAGAGCTTCGCGGGGACGACGCCCAGATGGAAGCGCGTGATCTGATACGGGAAGAGGAACGCGTCGAACGTGCCGAGCCTCTCCACTAGCTTCTCGCGGCGCACCGGCTCCAAGCGCCGGATGTTCGCCGGGAAGCGGGCGGAGGCTGCCTTGATGAACGCGCTGAGGGTTACGTCGAACCCCGCGTCCGCCAGAGCGGCCAGGAACTCGGTGCCGAGGTTGGGGCCCCAGGTCCCATAGTAGCAGAAGCGCTTGGGCGGATGGTCGCCGGGGGGGGTGGAGAAAAATTCCTCCGAGACTCCCTGGTGGATCTGCTTCACGTGCCGGTGCCGGGCCTTCATCCGGTCGAAGAGGAAGTCCGAGTCGGTCACGACGAGATTGGAGATCTGCAGAAGCTCCGTCTCGAGCGCCTCGAAGTCCTTCGGCGAGTCCGGATGCTCGCTGAAGTTGGATGCGCAATCGTAGACCACGGACGAGGGCGAGAGGTGCCGGATGATCTCGAGCGTCGTCGCCGTGGGGAGGTACGCCACCACGATCGGGTTGGGCCTGAGACCTCCCTTTTGCAGCCGCAGGAGGAGGTTCGGGATCAGCCAGGACGCATTCGCGCGCCGGAAGTTCCGGAACGTGGGAGGCAGCACGACGGGATTGACGACGCGCAGGCCGCGCGGGAGGCTCCCGTTGATCCCGCTTTGGCTCTTGGCGAAGAGTCCGCGGATCTTGCGCGCGATGCGGGAGAGGTCGCGGGGTGCCGGGTTGCGGAAGCCCGTGTTCTCCACGAAGAACACCTCGTGGCCTGCCTCCGCGAACTGCGACGCGAAGATCTGATGGCGCTGCCAGGCGGAGTCCCACTCGATGCTGCTCAAGACGACGATCTGCGCCCGCTCGAACTCGGAGGCGCGGTGCTCGGCGACGCCGGGGTCTACTTTCGAAGGTGCCACGTGAGTGTGTCGGACAGGCTGCGCTCCAAAGGCGTCGTCGGCCGCCAGCCAGTGGTCGAGGACAGTTTGCGGAAGCTCCCGAAGATGTCGGGGACGTCGGCTGCCTTCCGGCGGGAGGCGTCCTGGACGATCTCGATCTTGGCGCTGGAGAGCCGGATCAACCGTTCCAGGAGATCGCCCATCGGATGGGAGCGTCCGGAGCAGACGTTGTAGATCTCGCCCGCGGCTCCCTTTCGCGCGATGCGGATCAACGCGTCGGCCGCGTCGCGGACGTCGACGTAGTCGCGCTTCGGCGTCAGATTGCCCACTCGGATCTCAGGCGCGTGCTGGCCGCGGATGATCCGGGTGATCTGCGACGCGAAGGAGCCGAGCGACAGATGGGCCGGCATTCCGGGGCCGACGACGTTGAAGATGCGCGCCACGATCACCTGCAGGCCCGCATGGAGGTAGGATCGAGCGAGAAGCGTCTGGCAGAACTTGACCCGCCCGTACATGGAGACGGGACGGCACGGCGCGTCCTCGGACACGGGACCGGGCCGCCCCGCCGGCGCGCCGTACTCCGCCGAAGAGGCGGCGATGACGATCCGGACCGAACTCGGATCGGACAGTCCGCGCGTCGCTTCGAGGACATTGCGCGTGGTCTCCACGTTTCCTTCCCACGATCGCGCTTCGCTGTCGACCTTCGTCGTGCCGGCGAGATGGAAGATCACGTCCGGGCGGACCCGCGCGAGCAGGTCGCGGACGGCGCCCGGGTCCAGGAGATCGCAGGCGACGGCGCCGGGTCCCTCATCCCGCCGGGTGAGGAAGAGCCGCGGACGGGGCGACGCGCGCTTCAACGCCGAGATCAACGCTCCCGCCAGGAAGCCGCGGCCGCCCGTGACGAGCACGCGCTGCGTCATTTGACGTAGAGGCGCCGCGCTTTCGGGTCCGAAAAGATGTCCTGCGCCGTCTGATAGTCCTCGGGACGTCCGATGTCGAGCCACTGCGCGGAGTTCCGGAAGCCGTACACCGGCTGGCCGGCGTCGCGGATGCGCTCGATCAAGTCCGGGATGCCGAGGGCCTCGCCCGTGCGGATGTGGCCGAGCGCCTTGCGGTCGAAGGCGTTGACGCCCATGCTGACGAGGTATTGGTAGGCGGGCTTCTCGGTGTAGCGCGTCACGAGGCCCGCGCGGTCGACGTCGATGACGCCGAAATCGACGAAGGTCTTGCGCTCGCAGACGCCGATCGTCGCCATCGCGCCGGACTTCTTGTGGCGCTCGAACATGCGGGCGTAATCCAGCGTCGTCAGGATGTCGCCGTTGATCGCGAGAAAATCCGGGGCGAGGCCGCGAATGAGCTTGAGCGCGCCGGCGGTCGAGAGGGGCTTCTCCTCGCGGACGTAGCGAATCTTAAGTTTCCAGCGGGCGCCGCCGCCGCAGTACGCCTCGATGAGCCCCGCGAGGTGTCCGGTCGAGATGATCACGTCGCGGAACCCCTGATGACGGAGCTGCCGCAGTATGATCTCGATGATGGGAAAGTCGCCGACGGGAACGAGCGGCTTGGGCAAGGACGCGGTGTACGGCCGAAGGCGAGTCCCTTTGCCGCCCGCCAGGATGACCGCTTGCATCAGACGGCGTACCCTGCCTTGTAGCGCCCGAGATCGGAGCGGATGGCGGCGATCGTGTTCACGAGGCCCTCTTCGAAACTGTACCTAGGCCGCCAGCCCGTGAGCTTGCGCGCCTTTCGGTTGTCGCAGATGAGCTTGAAGACCTCGCTCTTGGCGGGGCGCACGCGGGCCTTGTCGGTGCGGACGGGGACGTTCGTGCCGAGCAGCTTCTGAATGTCCTTGACCGCGTCGCCGACGCTCCGAGCGCGTCCCGAGCCGATGTTGATCGTCTGCCCGACGGCTTTGGGCGAGGCCGCCGCGGCCAGGAAGCCCTCGACGGTGTCGCCGACGTAGTTGAAGTCGCGCACCGGCGTCAGAGAGCCGAGGTCCAGCGCCTTCGCGCCCTTGAGCAACTGGCTGATGATCGTCGGCAGGATCGCGCGCGCCGACTGCCGCGGGCCGTAGGTGTTGAAGGGCCGAACGATCGTCGCGGGAAGGCCGAAGGAGCGGTGGAAGCTGTCGACCAGCGCGTCCGCCGCGATCTTGCTCGCGGAGTACGGCGACTGTCCTTGGAGCGGGTGCGCCTCGTCGATCGGCGCGTAGCGGGCGGTGCCGTACACTTCGGACGTCGAGGTGTGGATCATGCGGCGCACACCCTGCCGGCGGCAGGACTCGAGCACGTTGAGCGTGCCCTGGACGTTCGTCGACACGTACTGCTCCGGCGCGAGATAGGAGTAAGGGATGCCGATGAGCGCCGCCAGATGGAACACCGCCTCTTGGCCCCCGACCATCTCGCGGACGCAGTAAGGGTCCGACACGTCGCCGAGCCGCACCTCGATCCGCTTCAGCAGCGCCGGGGCGGTCTTCTCGAGGAATCCCCAGTCCCCGCGCGAATTGTAGCGCACGAGGGCGCGCACGCGGGCGCCTCGCCGCGCGAGCTCCTCGCTCAGGTGGCTGCCGATGAAGCCGCCGGCGCCGGTGACGAGGACCCGCGCGTTCTTCCAGTTCATGCGCGGGCTAGGCGGTGCCGACGTGCGGCACGTCGACCGCGTTGACTTGCTGATTGACCAAGTCGACGGTCCCGATGTCCTCTTCCTTCGCGTAGCCGCCGTAGTTCATGTACTTGGTCAAGCACTCCTGCTTGAGCTCCTTCCAAAGCTTCTCGCCTTCGGGGGTAAGCTTCTCGGCTTTCTCGATCATCGGCCAGCGTTCCTTGGGCATCTTCACGTACAGGACGAAGCAGCGGCGCACGCCCTCGATGGCTTCGGGCGTGAACTGCGGCATGTTGAGCAAGGTCGGCTTCGTGATCGAGCGGACGATGTAGTCGGGGTCGATGAGTCCGAGCGCCTCGGCCAGGACGCGCAGCGGGGTGCCCTTGAAGGGCGTGAAGGAGTACGCGTTGATCCCGTCGGAGTGCAGCTGGCGGTTGAGCTCGATCGTGTCGAAGACGAGATCGCGCGTCTCGTTGGGGAATCCCATGATATTGTTGACGCTGAAGGGGATGCCGAGCTGATAGGGGATCTTGAGCCGCTCGATCAAGCGCTGGTTCGGGACCTTGCGCAGCAGGTACTTCTCGCGGAACGCCTCGTTGCCGTGCTCGATGCCGAAGGAGATGCGCAGGAGGCCGACGTCCTGGAGGCGCTTGAGCTTGTATTCCGTGATCGTCTCGGGCCGCGTCTGGATCCAGAACGGAAGCTTGAATTCCGAGTACATGTCGCAGAACTCGTCGAACTCGTCGTCGTGGTAGGAGAGGAAGGTGTCGGCCCAGAAGTACAGGGAGTCCGCCTTGTACTTGCCGACGAGGTGCTGGATCTCCTCCTTCACCTTGTCCATGCGCTTCATGCGGAAGTACTTCTTGCCTTCCGCTTTGTAGGCGTTCATCTGCGACGGCGAGTTGCAGTAGGCGCAGGTGTAGGGACAGCCGCGGAACGTCTCGATGGGGAACATCCGCCAGAGCTTTCCCTGCATCGGGCGGTAGTAGCGGCTCTCCTCGAAAAGATCGTAGTCGGCGAGCGGCAGTTCGTTGCCGTCGACGGTCGCCGGGAGGTTGCTTTGGACGAGCGAGCCGTCCTTGCGGTACATCCACAGGCCCTCGATGCCCGCCGGGTCTTCATGCTGCTCGAGACGGCGGCAGAGCTCGAGGAGGGAATTCTCGCCCTCTCCCTTGATTACGAAGTCGACTAGGCCCTCCGACTTGCGCAGCGCGAGCTCCGGGGCGAACGTCGCGAAGACGCCGCCCAAGACGACGCGCGGCCTGTCCTTAGGCAGGCCCTCGAGCAGATGGAGGCCGATCGGGTACATGTCCTCGGTCGCCGACACCGCGATCAGGTCGGGCTGAAAATCGCGGACTTTCCTGACGAAATCTTCCTGGGGCATCGACTCCTTGTCGTAGCGGCGCAGGAGCGAGTCGTCGAACGGGCGGGCGTTGAGGTTCTGGGACTTGATCTTGTCCGAGTCGAACCCGCCCTCCAATTGGGGATAGTTGGTGGTGTCGAAGAGGCCGACTTTATGGCCCTTCGACTGGAGAAGGCTCGAGAAGATCCCCATGGCGGGCGGGAGCATGTTCATGCCCATCATGTTGGGATATACGAGGAGGACTTTCATGAATAACGCTATATTATAACAGATATTTGAAGGGTCGTTGACTCGGCCCGCCGAAAGCAATAAAATGTTCAAAGATTGAACGCGCGTCCCGCGCGCTCGTCGGGAAAACGGTTCCGATTTCATGAAAAACAGCAAGGCGTCGACCAACGGAAGCAAGCGCATCCCCCTCACGATCACTCCGGACCACGTGTCCTTCCTTAATGGGAAGTCGGTCCTGGTCACGGGCGGCACGGGGTCCTTCGGTAAGCGGTTCGTGGACGTCCTGCTCTCCCAATCCAAGGTCAAGAAGCTCATCGTCTTTAGCCGCGACGAGCTCAAGCAGTCCGAGATGGCGGCTAGGGTCAAGGACCAGCGCCTTCGCTTTTTCATCGGCGACGTGCGCGACCTGCAGCGCCTGCAGCGCGCGTTCCACGGCGTCGATTACGTGGTCCACGCGGCCGCGCTCAAGCAGGTCCCGACGCTCGAGTACAACCCCTTCGAGGCCGTGCTCACCAACATCGTCGGCGCCGAGAACATCATCAACGCGGCGATCGACCAGAACGTGAAGAAGGTCGTCGCGCTCTCGACGGACAAGGCGGTCAACCCGATCAACCTCTACGGCGCGACCAAGCTTTGCGCGGAGAAGCTCTTCATCGCGGGCAACTCCTACGCCGCGGCGATGGACACGCGCTTCTCCGTCGCGCGCTACGGCAACGTCATCGGGAGCCGCGGCAGCGTGATCCCGCTCTTCCTCAAGTGCCGCAAGGACGGCGTGCTCCCGATCACCGACGAGCGCATGACCCGCTTCTGGCTGACGCTCGACCAAGGCATCTGGCTGGTGCTGCAGGCGCTCGAGCTCATGCAGGGCGGCGAGACGTTCGTGCCGAAGATCCCGAGCATGCGCATGACGGACCTCACGAAGGCCATCGCGCCCGAATGCAAGATCAAGGTGGTCGGCATCCGCCCCGGCGAAAAGCTGCACGAGGTTCTGCTGACCGAGGATGAGTCCGTGCGCGCCATCGACATGGGCGGGCTTTTCCTTATCCAGCCGAATTTCCCGTGGTGGGGGAAGCAGGCGAAGCCCGAGGGGACGCCGGTTCCCGCCGATTTCCGATACGCCAGCGACACCAACGACTGGTGGCTGACGCCCGCCGAGCTCCGCTCCATGATCGGCGAGCCTCAGGGAGGCGAGAGCCCGATCGCCGCATGAGCCTCCGCATCGGCATCGAGGCTGACGGAGGCGCCGGTGTCGGTCTGGGGCATCTGGGGCGCTGTCTCGCCCTGGCGCAAGCCCTTGAAGAGTCGGGCGAGCGCCCCGTCTTCGCCAACGTCCCCCGCGACGCGCAGGGCTGGCTCGAGGAAAGCGGCGGTAGGATCGCGTCCTCGCGCGGGCGCTGGGACATCCTCGTCGCCGACTCCTATCGCTTTACCTCCCGCGACTTGCGGCGGCTGCGCGAGTCCTCCAAGATACTCCTGGCCGTCGACGACACGGGCGACTTCGCGGGAGCCTGCGATTGGATCTTGAACCCGCACTTGAACGCGCATTCGATGAGGTTCCGCGCGAAGGGCGGCACCGGATTTCTCCTCGGCCCGAAGTTCCTGCTGATGCGCCGCGACTACTGGAAGCCCGCGCGCGCGCGCGTCTTCGGCCCGCGCGCGCGGCGCGTCTTGGTGACGCTGGGCGGCTCGGCGCCTTTGGCGTTGATGTCGACCGTCGTGCGCGCCGTCCAGGAGTCTCTGCCGGACGCGCTTGTCGACGTCGTGGCGGGACCATGGACGAAGCGCGCGGGTATCGGCGCCCCGGGCAACGTCCGGACGCATCGGGCGCTGCCGACGCTGCGGCCGCTGCTCGAGGACGCCGACATCTGCGTGTGCGCCGGCGGGCAGACGATGTATGAGGCGATCTTCGCCGGAGTTCCCTCGATCCTCCTCGAGCTTGGCGCCAACCAGCGGGGGAATCTGGCCGGGGCTTTGGAGACGGGCGCGGCGCTCGTCGCGGGCGCTCCGCGCGGCGCGGGCTTCGCCGCCCGGCTTCGCCGCGGGCTGCGAACGCTCGGCTCGAGCGCGGATCTGCGGAGAAAAATTTCCATGAACGGACGCGGCCTCGTCGACGGGCGGGGGGCGTTTCGCGTAGCGGCCCAGCTCTTTGCGGACGCGAAGGGATCCGAGCGATGAAGAGCCTTCGCATCGGCCCGCGCCGCGTCGGGGACGGCAATCCCTGCTTCATCATCGCGGAGGCCGGCTCCAATCACGACGGCAAGCTGCCGCGCGCGCTCAAGCTCATCGACGTCGCGGCGGACGCGGGCGCGGACGCGGTGAAATTCCAAGTCTTCCGCGCGCGGACCTTGTATCCGAACACCGAGGTCCGTCCCGCCTACCTTCGCCGCCTCGGCGTCAAGAAGACGATCTACCGCGTCATCGAGGACATGGAGATGCCCTTCGAGTGGATCCCGAAGCTCCACGCGCACTGCCGAAAGCGCGGCATCCTGTTCCTCGCGACTCCCTTCGACGAGGAGTGCGCCGACAAGCTCGACCGGTTCATGCCGGCCTACAAGATCGCCTCCTACGAGATGACGCACATACCGCTCCTGGAGCACATCGCGCGCCGCCGCAAGCCGATCATCCTCTCGACAGGCGGTGCGGACTTGGGCGAGATCGACCGCGTCGTGCGCCGGCTCAAGGGCGCGCCGCTATGCCTCATGCAGTGCACCGCGCGCTATCCGGCTCCGGACGACGCGATGAACCTGCTCACGATCCCGGCGATGAAGCGGCGCTACGGCGTCCCGGTCGGGCTTTCTGACCACAGCCTCGACTCGAACACGGCGCCGGTCTCGGCGACGGCGCTCGGCTCGAACCTCTTGGAGAAACACTTCACCCTTTCACGGCGGCTCAAAGGACCGGACCATTCCTACGCGATCGAGCCTGAGGAGCTCAAGCGGCTCGTGCGCGCGGTGCGCTCTGCGGAGGCTATGCTGGGTGACGGGCGAAAGGCGCCTCACCCGGTCGAGGCAGACCTCCGGGAGTACCGCCGCGGCGTCTTCTCCATCTCGCCCATCCCGCAGGGCGCGAAGTTCTCGCGCGAGAACGTCGCCGTGCTCCGGCGCGGCGGAAAACCCGAGACCGATCTGCGGCCGGAGCATTTTTCGTGGCTTCTCTCGAGGCGGGCGAAGCGCGCCCTCGATCCGCACCGGCTGCTGAGGATGCAGGATGTCATCGATTAGCCCTTTCCGATGGACGGCCGCCGTCGAATCGGACGGCCCCGAGATCTGGCGCTGGCGGAACGATCCGGAGACTCGGCGCAACTCACATAATACGGGGAAGATCGGCCTTGCGCACCATATGAAGTGGTTCCGCGGGCGGCTTGCCGATCAGAAGTGCCTGCTTCTGGTCGCCCGCGGCGGCGGCAAGGCGCTCGGGCAAATCCGTCTCGAGCGGAGAGGCCGCGCGGCCGAGATCAGCATCACCGTCTCGCCGGCCGCGAGGGGCAAGGGCGTCGGCACGTGGATGCTTTCTCACCTGCCTCATCGCATGAACGGCGCGCGCCTGTCGACGATCGTCGCGCGCGTCAAGCCGGACAACGTCGCCTCCGTCGTCGCGTTCGTCAAGGCGGGGTTCCGGTTCGCGCGCTTCGTCCGCTGCGGCGGCGAGTCCGTTTACCGCTTCGAGAAGACGATCCGATGAAGCGGGTGCTCATCGTCCAGGCGCGCATGACGTCGACCCGCCTCCCGGGGAAGGTGTTGATGGACTTGGCGGGCGCTCCGATGCTTACCCAGCAGCTGCGCCGGCTCAAGCGCTGCAAGTCGGTGGACGAGATCGTGGTCGCGGCGACCGAGAACGCGGCCGACGAGGCCATCCGCGCGCTCGCCGCGGCCGAAGGGGTGTCCTGCTTTCGGGGCAGCGAGAACGACGTGCTGTCGCGCTACGCCGGCGCGGCGCGGCAGGCGCAGGCGGATCTGATCGTCCGCGTCACCTCCGATTGCCCGCTCATCGACCCGGAGCAGACCGACCGCGTCGTGCGGGAGCTCGAGGATTCCAAGGGTGCCTGCGATTACGCCTCCAACGTGATCGAGCGGACGTTTCCGCGGGGACTCGACGCCGAGGCCATGACGCGCCAGGCGCTCGAGCGGATGGACCGCGAGGCGAAGTCGCCTCCGGCGCGAGAGCACGTGACCTACTACCTTCTCAAGGAACATCCCGAGCTGTTCAAGACGCGCATCGTGGTCGACATCGAGGACAACTCCGACCTGCGCTGGACCGTCGATACGCCCGAGGACCTGGAGCTGGCGCGCCGCCTGTACGCCGCGCTCGATCTGGGGCGCAAATTCCTTCCGTATCGCGACATCCTGGCCTATGTCCGCAAGACGCCCGAGCTCGTCGCGATCAACGCCGAGGTCCGGCAGAAGGACGTCTAGCCCTCGCCCATGTTCCTCGCCACCACGTCGCGCAAGGATTTCTGGAGCCTCGAGGACGAGATCCTCATCCTCGGCCCCTGGTGCGTCCGCTTCGACGACCCGGCGTGGCTCAAAGGCGTCCGCCACCGGATGCTGCCGAACGTATGGGACGATCGCGAGCGGCTGGAGAAGGGCGCGCTCTACTGCCACGACATCCAGGCGGACCTCTTCGAGCAGCTGGCGGGCTATCTGAACGCGCAGCACGGCACGAACCTGAGTCCGCGGTATTGGCGCATCCTCCTTGGCGCCTGGCTCTTGTACTACTGCCACCAGCTTTTCGACCGGTACACGCAGGTCTCCGAGGCGTTTGGTCAGCACCCGGACGCGGTTTCCGTCGCCCTCCATTACGACGACTTCCACGTCGCGCGCACGACCGGGGAGTTCCTTCCGTTCTATCACACGGACCATTACAACCTGCAGCTCTACTCGGAGATCTTCCGCTTCCTGGGGAAGCGCTTCCCGGAGCGGCGCGCGGCCTACGTTCCCGACGACCCGCCGCGCGCGGGTGGAGAGGGAGCGGTCCGGCGCGCGGCGGGGTTCGCCGGAGACGTCCTGGCGTCCGTCTCGCGCCGCGCGATGCGCGTGAAGGCGGAGATCGTGACGGACGAACTCTATCCGGCCGGCCAATCGTCCCTGTGGCGCTGGGTAGCCAAATCGCGCGGGCGCTCCTTGCCTCTGGTCGGAAAGCTGGGCGATCCGCTCAAGGCGTCGGCCGTCATGGACGAGCGCCGGCTGGGGCTCGCCCGCCTTCAAGGCAAGGACGAGTTCAGGCGCCTCGTCATCGCGACCTTGCCGCGCGCGCTGCCGGCCGTGGCGCTCGAGGGCTTCGCCAAGGCGCGCCACCGCGGTCCCGCGACGCGGGGCCCCGTGCCCCGCGCCGTTTTCGCGAGCACGGGCTTCTACTACAACGATTATTTCAAGCTGGCCGCGGCGGAGTGGGCGGAACGCGGCGCCAAAGTCTGGGGCCTGCAGCACGGCGGCCAATACGGGACCGCGAAGTACTCGCTCGCCGAATCCTTTGAGCGGACGATCTGCGATCGCTACTTCACGTGGGGCTGGTCCTCGACGAGCGCGGACTCGAAACTCGCCGATCTGCCGATCCCGCGGCTGTCGGACCAGGCCGCCAAACGGGCGCGCAAGGGCCGCGGGACGGGAGCGGAGATACTGCTCCTCACGGTCGAGAACGTTAGGAACGCGCATCATCTTTTCCCGCACCCGATGGGTTGGCAGTGGCAGGAGTATTTCTCCTGGATGGAGCGCTTCATCGGGCACCTGGGCGAGACGACCAAGGACTTGACCGTCCGCATGTATCCGCACGACTACGGCTGGGGACGGCGGGCGCGGCTCGACAACTTGTTCCCGGGCCTGCGCTTCGACCGCACGGGGCTGCCGCTAGCCAAGCGCGTGGAGAGCGCGAGGCTCGTCGTCACCGACTATCCGGGGACGCCGTTCTTCGAGCTGATGGCGCTGGACGTGCCGAGCGTCCATTTTTGGAACGAGGCGCATTGGGAGGCGCGCTCCGAAGCGGTCCCGTGCTTCTACGCGCTTCGCCGGGCGGGGATCGTCCATCCCGATCCGGAGTCGGCCGCCCGCAAGACGCGCGAGCTCGCCGCCGATCCGATGCCGTGGTGGACGTCCAAGCCGGTGCGCGCCGCCCGCGAGGAGCTCGTCGAGCGCTACTCAAGGATTCGGCCGAACTGGCTCGCGACGTGGAAGGACGCGCTGCTCGCGCGGCGGAAGGCGTCCTAAGCTTTCTCGATCTCCTCGCAGACGTAGGCCGCGAAGGGGAGCGCGCAGGTGAACCCGGGCGAGACCGCGTTGAGCACGTGCATGGAGCGCTTGTCGCCCTGCAGCACGAAATCCATCTCGAGCTTCCTCTTCTTGATGTCGTAGAGCTGCGCGCGGATGCCGGCCTTTCCCCAGCGGCGGTAGTCCGCGAGATTTACGTCCGACACGAGCGCCCCGGCGAGCGAGACCATCTTCCGCTTGGAGTACTTCGCGAGTTCGGTGAGCGCGAGGCGCTTGAAGTCGAAGCCGGCGAAGAAGAGGAGGCCGAGGTCGCGCGCCGCGATCTCGAAAAACTCGCCGACCTTGAAGTTCTCGAGCAGACGGTACTGCTCCCGCCAGAAGGCCGGGATGGCGGTAGGCCCGATCTTCGCGCGCCCGTCGGCGGTCACGGTGAAGTGGACGCCGAGGAACGGATTGCGCAGGTCCGGGACCGGGTACACGTTGGTCTTGAGCGCGCCGGCGGGCTCGTCGGAATATAGGTAGAGACCCTTGAACGGGAGCACGCGGTACTCCTCGCTGAACCCGAAGTCCCGCGCGACGCGGTCGGCGTAGAGGCCCGCCGCGTTGACGACGAAGCCCGCCTGCCAGTCGCCCGCGCTCGTGCGCACGCCCGACTTCGTCTTGCCGACGAACGCGACGCCGGTATGGATGGCGACGCCCTCGCGCGTCGCGTCGTCCTTCATCGCCTGGACGACCCGAACGGGATCGACGGAGGAGGTCGACGGCGAAAAAAGCGCCCGTTGGTGCGTGCGCACGCGGGGCTCGATCCTGCGCGCCTCGGCTTCGGTAATGTCCTGGAGCGGAACGCCGTTGGCGGCGGCGCGGCGCAAGAGCTCGTCAAGGGCGGGCAGCTCGGAGGCGCTTTGGGCGACCACGAGCTTGCCGCATTTGTTCAGAGGGAGGTGCTTCTCCTCGCAATACTTCGTCAGCGCGAGGTTTCCCTGGCGGGTGAAGCGCGCCTTCAAGCTGTCGGCGGAGTAGTAAAAGCCCGCGTGCAGCACGCCGCTGTTGCGCCCGCTCGCGTGACGGCCGACCTCGGACTCTTTCTCGATCAGAGCCACCGAACAGTCCGGGTGGCGCCTGCGGAATTCTCGAGCGATGGATATGCCGACGATCCCGCCGCCCACGACAAGGAAATCGGCGTTCATGACGCGGGATTCTATCAGTTTGCGCGCCTCGCGCCGGAGACGAGCGCCGGGATCAGACGGCCGCGGGGACGGCGGCCCGCCGGCGCGCGGCCGTCGGGTCGCTGATCGCGCTCAACGTGGCGAGCAGGTCTTCCACCGTATGACTGCGGGATCCGGGGGCCGCGTCCGCGTATCGGGTGACCGCCTGCTCGATCAAGCCGAAGGCGTCGCGGAAATGGTAGCCCTCGGCGGCGCGCATCATCGTGATCGAGCGGCGCTTGTAGTTGTCCAGCGTGCCGTACAGGGGCATCTTGAAAGCGACGACGGCTTCCTTTACCTTCGCGTAGTCGACTCCGCCCGGGACCGCGAGATAGATCTTGAAGAGGTCGACGAAGAAGCCGCAATGCCGCGCCTCGTCCTGGCTCAAGCGGTTCAGGACGTCTTTGAGCACCGGCTCGGTCACGGCGTCCCGCAGGCAGGAATAGAAGACCTGCGTCGCCTTTTCTTGGATCACCGTGTAGACCGCCATCTGCATCGCGTTTTCGGGATGGGGGGCCGCGTAGGGCACGGCGACGGTCTTGAGCATCTCTGCGTCCAAACTCCTCGCGTCGTAACGGCCGCACGCGCGCATGTAGTTCTCGAGCGTATGCGCGTGCCGATCCTCGTCGTAGACCCAGCGCGCGACGAAATGGAGCATCTGCCGCCGCAGCGCCAGCTCGTTCTCTGAAAAGGAGGGGTCGAGAGCGAACAGATCGCAGTAGGCCTTGGAGTAGCCGGGGATATGGTCTTCGACGAGCATCGCGGTCCTGAGCGCGTCCAGCTGGGGCTCGCTCAGGCGCTCCCCCTCGATCTTGTCCCACGCGAAGTCCTCGAAGCGGTTCCAGCCCAGCGTCTCGAAACGGGAAAGGTAGCGGCGCACGAGACCGGCGATTTCCGACGCGGGGGGGCCGACGGGAGGACGATTGGAATCCACGAGAGATTATAGCTTTTCCGGAGGCCCTACGCCCATGCTCCTTGTCGTGGCCATGTGCTAAAATAGGCCCCATGCCGACGGCAGCTCAAATGGAACTCAACATCCCGCTGATGGCCAACAACATCGAGCGGACGGATTTGGACGTGCTCATCGAGTTCCTCAAGACGGACTCGATCTTGACGCAGTCGAAGAACGTCGTCGCCTTCGAAGAGGAGTGGTCCCGGTGGCTCGGGATGAAGCGGAGCGTGTTCGTGAACTCAGGCAGTTCCGCAAATCTGCTGAGCCTTTCGGCGCTCAAATATCTCGCGGGCGACGGGGAGGTCCTCGTCCCGACGCTCACGTGGGTCTCCGACATCGCGTCCGTGATCCAATGCGGATTCAAGCCTGTCTTCGTCGACCTCGACCCGCGGACGATGGGCATGGCGGAAGCGGAGATCCGAAAGAAAGTCACCAAGAAGACGAAGGCCGTCTTCCTCACCCATATCCTCGGCCTCAACGCCTTGAGCGACAGTCTCCTCGGCTTTCTGAAGGAGAGGAAGATCCCGCTCATCGAGGATGTCTGCGAATCGCACGGCGCGACGCATAATGGAAAGAAGCTCGGCTCCTTCGGTCTCATGTCCAATTTCTCGTTCTACTACGCGCACCACATGACGACGATCGAAGGCGGGATGATCTCGACCGACGACGAGGACTACTACCAAGTGTTGCGCATGTTCCGCTCGCACGGGATGGTCCGCGAGGCGACCTCCGATCAGTGGAAGAAGAAGTTCGTGGCCGAGCACCCGGACCTGAACCCTCAGTTCATCTTCGCCTTCCCGGCCTACAACGTCCGCAGCACCGAGCTGAACGCGGTCCTGGGGCGCAGTCAGCTCAAGCGCCTCGACGCGAACAACGAGGCGCGGCGGCGGAACTTCAAGATCTTTCTGGATAACCTCGACCCGGAGAAGTACCGCACCGACTTCGAGGCCGAGGGCTCGTGCAACTACGCGTTCCTGCTCATCTTGAAGAAGCCGGATGACAAGCTGCGCGACCGCGTGACCCAGGCGCTCGACCGCGCCAAGGTCGAGTACCGCCGCGGCACCTCCGGCGGAGGCAACCAACTCCGTCAGCCGTATCTCAAGGGAGTTGTGAAGGAAGATCCCAGGAAATACCCGCAAACCGATCACGTCCACTTTTACGGCTACTACATCGGGAATTATCCCGGTTTGGAAGAGCGAAAGATCCGCGCGCTCTGCGACCTCTTGAATTCGATACCGGCCTAATTGAGGTACGGATAGGTACTGATAGGCACGGACAGTAACACCGACGGCATTGAATCTCTATTAGGCTTCGCGGATGTTGGTTTTGCTATCCGTACCTGTCCTTACCTATCTGGACCTATCCGTACCTTCTCCGACGGAGACTCTGGGGATTTGCTATAATGTGACATCCTCTTGGTATAGATGCCCGCCTTGAACACTTCCCCCAAATCCGCAGCTAATCGCTCGATCCCCTCCGAAGCGCTCGTCGAGATGCTTCGCTCGATGCGCCGCATCCGGGCGATCGAGGAGCGCATCGAGTCGGAGTATTCCAAGGACGAGATGAAGACGCCCGTTCACCTATATATCGGCCAGGAAGCGGTCGGGGTGGGCGTGTCGGCGAACCTTCGCAAGGACGACTACGTCTTCACGGGGCACCGCAGCCACGGCCACTACCTCGCCAAGGGCGGCGATCTCAAGGCCATGATGGCCGAGCTGTACTGCCGCGAAACGGGCTGCTCCGGCGGCCGCGGCGGCTCGATGCACTTGATCGACAAGTCGGTCGGCATGCTCGGCTCCTCCGCCATCGTCGGCGGGAGCGTCTCGATCGCCGTCGGCACCGCGCTCGCCTCGCAGCGGCTCGGTCAGGGACGCGTCGCCGTCGCCTACTTCGGCGACGCGGCGCTGGAAGAAGGCGGCGTCTTCGAGAGCATCAACGCGGCGGTCCTCTGGAACCTGCCGGTCCTCTTCGTCTGCGAGAACAATCTATACTCCGTCCATTCCCATCTCGAGGCGCGCCAGACGACGATCGAGCTCGCGCCGAAGGTGAAGGGTTTCGGCCTGCCGTCGGTCAAGGTGGACGGCTCGGACCTCTTCGACGTCTACGAGAAGTCGAAGGCCGCCGTCGAGCGGGCGCGGGCGGGCGACGGGCCGTCCTTCCTCGAGTGCCAGACGTACCGCTGGCGGGCGCATTCCGGCGCGGGCGACGCGGGCGCGGCTAAGTACCGCAAGGCCGGAGAGCACGAGGAGTGGATGAAGCGCTGCCCCATCGGCGATCTGGAGAAGAAGCTGATCGCGGACGGCGACCTCGCGCCCAAGGCGATCGCCGAAATGGACGCCGAGATTTCCCGCGAGATCGACGAGGCGTTCGCGTTCGCCAAGCAAAGCCCCTTTCCGAAGAACGAGGACCTCGGCAAGCACGTATTCTTCGAGCCGGAGGCGAAATAATGCCCTGGAGCAAGGTCCTCGTTGAGACGGTAGCGCCGGATTACGACCAGCACGAGGGCCAAGACGTCCGCAAGCTCTCCTACGGCGAGGCCCTGAAGGAGGCCGTCGAGCAGGCGATGGCGGTCGACCCGCGGGTCTACGTCATGGGCCAGGGCGTCGACGACGCGGGCGGGAGCTTCGGCAGCACGCTCGACCTCCACAAGAAGTTCGGCCCGAAGCGCTCCTTCGACACGCCCCTTTCGGAGAACGCCTTGACCGGCGTCGCCATCGGCAGCGCGATGGCCGGCATGCGCCCGATCTACGTCCACAACCGCCCCGATTTCTTCTTCATGGCGATGGACCAGGTCGCCAACCACGCGGCGAAGTGGAACTACATGTTCGCCGGCAAGACCAACGTGCCGCTCGTCATGCGCGCGACGACGGGCCGCGGCTGGGGCTCGGCGGCCCAGCACTCGCAGACCGTCCACGGCGTGTTCATGAACATCCCCGGCTTGCGGATCGTGATGCCCGCGACCGCCTACGACGCGAAGGGCCTTCTGCTGTCCAGCATCGCCGACGGCAACCCGGTTCTCTTCCTCGAGCACCGCTGGCTCTACAAGACGAAGGGCCATGTGCCGGAGGCCATGTACCGCGTACCCTTCGGCAAGGCGCGCGTCCATCGACACGGGGACGACGTCACGATCGTCGCGGTCTCGCAGATGGTCGTCGAAGCCTTGCGGGCGGCCGACGAGCTCAAGAAGGAAGGAATCTCGGCCGAGATCGTCGATCCGCGGACCCTAAATCCGCTGGATGAGGCCACGATCCTCGAGTCGCTGAAGAAGACGGGACGCCTCGTCATCTGCGACACCGGCCACCGCACCGGCGGATTCACCGCCGAGATCGGCGCGCTGGCGGCCGAGAAGGGCCTCTCGTATTTGAAGAAGCCGATCCGCCGCGTCGCGTCGCCGGACGTCCCGACGCCGGCCGGATTCACGCTAGAGGCCGCGTTCTTCCGCGATTCGAAGCACATCATCGCGGCCGTCAAGGAGATCCTCTGATGAAGGTGCTCGTCACCGGCGGCGCCGGCTACATCGGGTCGGTCCTCGTTCCGACGCTCCTCGAGCAGGGCCACGAAGTCGTCGTCTTGGACAATTTCATGTACGGGCAGACGTCGCTCCTCGACTGCTGCCACCACCCGAAGCTGACCATCGTCCGCGGCGACACGCGCGAGAGGAAGCTCCTCGAGACGCACATGAAGGGCGCGGATTACATCATCCCGCTCGCCTGCTTGACCGGCGCGCCGCTGTGCGACAAGTACCCTTCCGAGGCGCAGGGGATCATCGTCGACGCGGTGAAGCTGATCCTCGAGCTCCGCAAGCCCGGCCAGCGCATCCTTTATCCGACGACGAACAGCGGCTACGGCATCGGGCAAGACGGCATCCACTGCACGGAAGACACGCCGCTGCGCCCGATCTCGGTGTACGGCCGGCTCAAGAGCGAGGCCGAGGCGATCCTGCTCAAGGCCGGCGACGCGGTCACCTTCCGCCTCGCGACGGCCTTCGGCGTGAGCCCCCGCATGCGGCTCGATCTCCTCGTCAATGATTTCACTTACCGCGCCGTCAACGACCGCTTCGTCGTGCTCTTTGAGGCGGACTTCAAGCGCAACTACATCCACGTCCGCGACATCGCGCGCGCCTTCACGCACGCCATGGCGAACTTCGACAAGATGAAGGGCCAGGCGTACAACGTCGGACTCAGCGACGCGAACCTCAGCAAGCGGGAGCTCTGCGAGCAGATCCGCAAGCACGTGCCGGACTTCTATTTCACGGAAGCGAAGGTCGGCGAGGACCCCGACAAGCGCAACTACATCGTCAGCAACGACAAGATCGAAAAGACCGGCTACAAGCCCCAGACCTCGCTCCCCGACGGAATCCGCGAGCTCGTGAAGGGCTATCAAGTCCTGAAGCGCAATCAGTACGCAAACAACTAAGATCCTCCCTTCGTCAAGGTCCGCGGCTTGCGCGGCGGCGCTCGCTCTGTTTGCGGGAGCGTTGTGTCACCATCAGATCGTTGAGATGCTGCTCCATCCGGACTATCGAAGCTACATCTTCGCTATCAACACCGTTTACCGCGAGCTTTGGAAGGCGAGTGGGGAGTTGCCTCGGTGGTTTCCTTTTCACCTCTGCGGCGTCAGCGCGATCACGAACGTCCCCTTTTACTTTTCCATCTCGCGACTCTTGACGCTGGCGGGCGTTCCGCCGGTCCTGTCCGTCGCTCTAAGCGAATACGCGTTCATGGTCGTCGGCGCGTTCTCGTTCCAGCGCCTGCTTCGGATATACGGCGCGACTTCCGAAGGCGCGCTCGCGGCGGCCGGGATATTCTCGTACCTGTATGCAAAGGTGCCGATCACCGAGGGCTGTCCCATGGCGCTGGCGCCGGCGGTGCTGCTGGCCGTGGAAGCTTATGCCGCGGAAAGACGGTTTGTCTACCTTGCGGCGGGATGCCTCTTCGTCGGGATCGTCTGCTCGACCGGGATCGTTCATGGCGTCATGTTCGTGGGGCTTTTCCACGTCCTGCTCTCGACGTATCGGGCGTTTCGAGGGGAGCCTAGGCACCTTCTTGGGTCGGCGGTCATTTGGGTCGTCGGAGCGCTGCTGAGCCTGCATACCCTTCTTCCGCAAGTTCGGGACGCCGCGCAGAGCCAGCGCCTGTCTTTCAAGCCGTTCGCCGCGGTCGCCGCTTCTCTCTCCTTTTCGGGAGTGATCGATCAGTCGAGGTCCGCGTTGGGTCTTCGGGATTACTTCGGGCCCTTCTTCGTCTTGGCAGTTCCATGGATCGTCTTGTGGGCGGGCAGGCCTAAGCTCGACGCCCGGATACGGGCGCTGCTGTTCGCGACCGGAGTTGTCGCTGCTGTACAGATCGGGCTTTGGTTCACTCAGGGCTATTGGGGGACGGTCCCCTGGATCGGCAAGCTGGTTATCGCCCTCGATCTAAATCGAAGCACCTACGTGGTCGCATTCTGTCTCGTATTCCTGGCGGCTCTCATGGCGGACGGCTTGGTCGCGGGCGAGCCGCTTCGCTGGAAGAGGCATGTCGCCTGTGCGGCGGCTGGAGTGGCTATCGTCCTTTCCGTGGCATTTGCCTTGCCTCCGTTCCCGGTCAGGATGGGTTTGGTGCTGGGAGGATTCGTCGTCGCGGCGATCTATCTGAAACCGATCGGACGCAGGGCCGCCGCGCTAGTTTTCCTGGCCGGCCTTGCGTACGCGGGTTGGAAAGATCTTGGGACGACATACGCGTGGGAGCTTCATCTCGTGAAGGTCCGCGGGAGGTTTTCCGCCGCCCGATACTTGTCGCCCTCGGCGTATGACCAGTATTTCGAATCGACGATGAATCCGGTGCCTGACGAAGCGGAAGCCCATGCGGCGCTGATGCTCGCCAAACTTCGCGGCTCGGCGGACGGCTCTGGCCCGCGCGCGGTCGACCTGTCCGGTCCAAAGGTGAACTACGACGAGGTGCGGCTCATGGCGAACCGCATTCCGACTTTGTACGGCATCGCTAATATCTATCCGGCGCGTTTGAGGGACTATTACCTATGGACGATCGACGACCTCCGTGTGCGCAACCCGGCTAACTTTCGGACGTTTGAGACATGGCCGACGCACGTGTTCGGGCTCGGGTCGCGATTCAATGAGACTCTCCTTAGCATCGCGGGCGTCGGTTGGGTTCTCGCTCCCGCCGGACAGCACGACGATCGATTTCCGGCGGCTGTCTCAGGTAAAGCGTGGACCGTCTTGTCGAATCCCAAGGCGCTTCCGCGCGCCTTCGCGGTCTTCGAGACCAAGGTCCTCGCCGACAAGGACGCCGTGGGCGAATTCTTGAAGAACCAGAGTCTCGACGTGCTGAGGCGGATCGTACCTATCTCCACCGCCGACGCCCGAGGTTTCTCCCTGTCGCCCTCGTCTGCGCTTGAGGGGAAGGTCGTGGTGCGGCACTACGGCGCCAATGCGGTAGACCTAGAGGCTGAGCTTCCGTCCGATGGGGCGGTCGTCCTCACGGACAACTTTCACGACACGTGGCGCGCGAGCGTCGACGGTGTCCCTGCGCGCGTTTTTCCGGCTTACCATGCCTTCCGGATGGTGCCGGTGCCGAAAGGGAGTCATCGAATCCGTTTCTTCCACCACGATGCGTTGTTTTCGGCTGGGCGTCTCATGGCAGCGGGAACGCTATTGATAATAGGGCTTGCCGTTGTTGCCGACGAGGCTCGGCGCAAATCTCGTCGAGCCGTCGCGCCAAAAATTCAGGATTTCGTGGTATAATTCATGTTCCCAACTTATGCTGCTGATTAGTCCGGCGGAAGAGAAATTCGGCGGAGTCCTAAGCCCCTACGTGCGAAAGGGCCTCCCGATCGCCATCGGCACGCTTGCCAGCTATCTGATCAAGCACAAGATCGAGTCCCGCATCCTGGACGAGGAGATGGTCGACATCACGCCGGAAGTGCTCGACCGAAAGCTCGAGGGGCTCGAGAAACCATACATCATCGGCATCAGCTGCCTGACGGCCCACGTCGTGCGGGGCTACGCGCTGATCAAGATGATCAAGGCGCGCTATCCGGACGCGACGGTCATCCTCGGGGGCCTCCATCCCACCGCGCTGCCGGACGAGGGGTTGCTCGAAGGCGCGGATTTCGTGGTCCGGGGCGAGGGCGAGGACACGCTGCTAAAGCTTCACAACATGATCCGCGCCGGAGCCACGAATTACTCCAATCTGCTCGGCATCACTTACTGGCGCGACGGACAGATCGCCCATAATCCCGACGCGCCGCTCATGCCCGATTTGGATGCGATCCCGCCGTTTCCCTATCACCTTTTCGACGAGCACAAGGACCGCTACGACATGGGCGTCGTCACGTCGTCGCGCGGCTGTCCGTTTCGGTGCAACTATTGCAGCATCCGGATGATGAACGGCCTCACGTACCGCTATAAGTCCTCGGCCCGGCTCATCGAGGAGATCACGCTGCTCGTCGATAAGTACGGGGCGAAGCAGGTGCTCTTCTACGACGACAATTTCGCCTTCAAGAAACGGCGCGTGAAGGAGTTTTGCGACGCCCTTATCGCGGCCGGCTTGCACAAGCGCTGCGCGTTTTCCATCCAGACTCGGGCCGACAATTTCTATCCGGACGTCGTCCCGTTGCTCGCCGAGGCGGGCTTCCGCGACGTCGGCTTCGGGATGGAGACGGGTGTCGACCGGCTGGAGACCATCATCGCCAAGGGTGAGACGGTCGAGATGCACCGTAAGGCCGTAGAACTCGCTCGTAAGCACGGTTTTTCCGTCTCACTTTTCATGATCTTCGGTCTTCCGACCGAGACCGCGGCGGACCGCGAGACATCCTTCCGCGTCGTGCAGGAAATGGGAACCGTGGCGTCGAAGTACAACAATCTCATCCCCTATCCCGGGACGCCCTTCTTCGAGGACGCGCGCAAGACCGACCGCATCCATATCTCTCCGCGCTGGTCCAACTTCAACAGCACGCTCTCGGTCACGCGCAGCATCTTCGACAAGACGCCGCTTCCCTACGTTCCGGACACCTGCAGCGAGTTCGAGCTGAAGCGCGACATCGTCAAATACAACCTGAAGACCTATTTCCAGCCTAAGGCGCTGCTGCCGCTACTCATCGGGAAGAAGGGGATCGGATGGTACCAGATGCCTCCGCGCTGGTACTTCAAGCCCGTCGAGATATACAAGCTGGCCCGAATGGCGATCAGCGTCGTCCTTGTGAACATGGTGGTTACGTCCCTGCCGCTGTGGTTGACCGAGCCTTTCATGAATCTACTCAATCCCGCGATGCGCCGCAGGCCGCGCCTGCGGGACACGCCGGACCTCAATTACAAGGGCAGCAGCTGGTCGCAGGAGTCAGGCACCCGCATCAAGATCGCCGCCGCGGATTCCCAGCTGGCCGGCTCGGGGCTCGAAGCCGTCGTCTGACGTCCTTAGAAGTGTCCCGCCAGTTCGGGCTCGACTAGACTGTTCGAGTAGAGGTAGGCGCCCTTCTTGTTGCCGTACCAGACGACCTCGCGGCACCAGTCGTTCCAGCTCGACCAGGACGCCTTCGTCCGGTTCACGCGGTAGGTGCGGGGCTTGCGCTCGAGAGCGACGCCGAGGCCGCGCGGGACGGAGTGATAGAATTCCCAGACGTTGAAGGAAAGGGTGACGTCGACGTCGGCGGTCTGGAAGGGCTGCTTGACCAAGCTGCGATTGAGGACCACCGCGTCGTGGAGCAGGCCCGGGGGGAGCTTCAAGCCGCGTTCATCGAGATAGGACTGGAGCCGCCGCTCAGCCTCCTCGTAGAACTGCTCGAGCTTCCCCTCGACGGACATCTTGATGAAGGCGTGCTCGTCGGCGGGCCACCAGATGTTCAGCCACTTTTCCGAGTGCACGTACTCCGCGCCGCCGTCCTGGATGTCCTTCGCCTTGGCTAGGAAGAAGTCTCGGATCTCGGACAGCGCCGGGTAGCCTTCGAGCGAGCCTTCCATGAAGAGCTCGATCAGGTCGCGGTAGCGGACGCGAGTCTGCTCGTGGACGAGGATGAGGGGGATCTGCAGGATCTTGTCGAAATGGAGCAGCGCCGTCATCCAGCTGAAGGCGCGCGTGCGCACCCAGTCGGGCCTGGGCATCGAGCTCGTGCCCACGACGAGATGCTGCGTCTCGTAGATCCCATCCGCGCTCGCGTCGTCGGCGATCGAGCCGTGGATGTTGACGACGCGCGTCTCGACGATCTCCATGCCGTACTTCTTCTGATAGTCGGGGTCGCCCATCTCCGCGTTCGGGAGGATCGAGAGGTTGTTGAACTGGATGCGGTTGTGCTGGCCGTTCTCGATGACGTCGGAGGTGCCGGTGGCGAAGGACTCGTACGTCTCACCCGGGAGCCCGAGGATGATGTCGGAGTACGTCTCGACTCCGTCGCGGGTGAAGCGTCGCTGGAGCTCTTGGAACGACTCGGTCGAAATATTGGCGCGCTTGATGCTCTTGAGGGTATCGGGGTCGACGGACTGGAGCGCGATCGTGACGCCCTTGTTCAAGCCGGCGTCGGAGAGGAGCTTCTGCACCGAGTAGGCGCGCTCCGTCGCGTTCTTCGTGTTCTGGACCGAGAGCGCGCGGGGATATCCCCGGCTCGTCTTCGTCTTGGCCGCGTAGTGCACGATGTCGTAGTCGCGGGGGAGCATGCCGAAATTCGCGTCCGCGCAGAAGATGAATTCGATCCGGTGGTCGGCGAACCAGTCGATCTCTTTTAGGATCCTTGGGAGTTCGAACTGGAACACCTTGCTTGCGACGGCCGAACCCCAGTCGCAGAACGTGCAGGAGAACGGGCAGCCGCGGTTCGTCTCCCACATGACGATCCAGTTCTCCTTAGGGTAGGCCTTCATCAGGGCGTCGAACGTGCCCGAGAGGTACGGCGACGGCACCGCGGCCATGTCCTTCAAGCGCTCGACGAGCGGGCGCTGCACGAGCGAGCCGTCCTCGGTCAGATAGCTGATCGACGGGACGCTCTCCCAATCGCCGTATAGCCCGCGATCGAGGAGCGCGACGAAGACCTGCTCGCCTTCGCCGTGGCAGGCGACGTCGACGACCGTGTTCTTCCTGAGAAAATCCTCGACGTGATTGGGGACCTGCGGACCGCCGAACACCGTGAGGACTTCGGGGCGCGCCGATTTCAGCCGCCGCGCCAGTTCCAGGGAGAATCGGATGTTCCACACGTACGTGCTGAAGAACACGACGTCCGCGTCCTTGATCTTCTCGAAGGCGTCCTGGACGGTCGTGCGGGAATAGACCGGGAGCATGAACTCGTAACGCTCGAGGTTCTTCAGGTGGCGTTCGGCGTACGCCTGAAGGATGCCGATCGAGTAGGGGAAATAGTTCTGTCCGGAGAAACTGTTGTTGACCTGCACGAGCCCCACCCGGATCGGATCGGCGGGGTTTTCGCGGCGTACGCGGGAGATTCTCGGGAGGCCTGTGGCGGACGGACTCATCAATTTATCTTGACATTATAACAAAAAATTGGTCCTCCGATCAATTCAACGAGCGGCGGTCGACGCTCTATCACCGGCCCGCGGATAGTTGTTATAATGCCAGCATAATATGACAAAGCCGGACCTCAAGTTCACGCTCCTCGTTCCGACGATGAACGAGATCATCGGCATGAAAGCCGTCATGCCGAAGATCGACCGCAAATGGGTCGACCAGATTCTAGTAGTGGACGGCGGCTCGACCGACGGAACGGTCGAGTACGCGCGCGAGCAGGGCTACGACGTCTACGAGCAGAAGACGAAGGGCCTGCGCTTCGCCTACATCGAGGGCATCCACAGCGTCAAAGGCGACATCGTCATCACCTTCAGCCCCGACGGCAACTCGCTGCCGGAGCGCATTCCCGCTCTCGTCGAGAAAATGAAGGAAGGCTGGGAGATGGTCATCGTGTCCCGATACCTCGACGGCGCCAAGAGCTACGACGACGATCCGATCACCGGCTTCGGCAATTGGATGTTCCGCCATCTCATCAACATCATGTTTCGCGCGAAGTACACCGATCCCTTCGTCATGTTCCGCGCCTGGCGCAAGGACCTCTTTTTCCGCCTGGACCTCGACCTCGAGGAGACCTACAGCTTCGAGGAGCGCATGCTGCACACCACGATCGGCGTCGAGCAGCTGTTCACGATGCGCGTCGCCAAGTGCAAGCTGCCCTACTCGGAGATTCCGGGCGACGAGCCCAAGCGCATCGGCGGCATCCGCAAGCTCCAAGTGTTCCGCTGGGGCGCGGCGAGCCTTTACGAGGTCTTCGCCGAGCAGATACGGTGGCCGAAGTCCCGCCTCGGCGTGAACTACGCCAAGCGTCAGCAGGCGGCGAGCGCCCGCTAGGACCCTCATCCCATGATCATCAGCCGCACCCCGTTCCGGATCTCCTTCTTCGGCGGCGGCACGGACTATCCCGTCTGGTACGAGGCGAACTACGGCCAGGTGCTGGCCACGACGATCAACAAGTACTGCTATCTCTCGGTCCGTTATCTGCCGCCTTTCTTCGAGCACAAGCACCGCATCGTCTACTCGCACATCGAATCGGTGCGGAAGATCGCGAACATCAACCACCCGTCGGCGCGGGCGTGCCTCCAGTTCATGAAGATCCGGGACGGCGTCGAGGTCCATCACGACGGCGACATGCCGGCGCGCTCCGGCATCGGGTCGAGCTCCGCGTTCACGGTGGGCCTCCTTCATGCGCTCTACGCCTTGAAGGGGATCATGCCGACGCGGCGGCAGCTCGCCCTCAACGCGATCCACATCGAGCAGAAGGTGCTCAACGAGCACGTCGGCGCGCAGGACCAGATGCTCGCCGCCTTCGGCGGCTTCAACCTCGTCTACTTCGGCGGCGCGCGGCATCTCCAGCTCAAGCCGATCACACTGCCGCCGCACCGCATCCAGTCGCTGCAGTCGCACCTCATGATGTTCTACTCGGGCATCTCGCGCCTCTCCTCGGAAGTTGCCAAGGAGCAGGTGGCGAAGACTCGCGCGCGCTCGCGCGAGCTCAAGACGATGTGCGAGCTGACCGACGAGGCCGTCGAGATCTTAAACAGCCGGGCCAATCTCCGGGAGTTCGGCCGCCTCATGCACGAGAACTGGCTCATCAAGCGCAGCCTCACGAGCAAGATCTCGAACCCGCACATCGACGACATCTATTCCGAGGCGAGGCGCGCCGGCGCCATCGGCGGCAAGATCCTCGGCGCCGGCGGCGGAGGCTTCGTGCTCCTGTTCGCCAAGCCGGAAGTGCAGCCCGCGATCCGCGCCCGCCTCAAGAAGCTCCTCCACGTCCCGTTCGAGTTCGAGAGCATGGGCAGCCGCATCATCTTTCACAGCCCCCCCGATTCGTACAATGCCTAAGGCGACGGGCCTCGCCTCCGCCGACGCGGTCGTCCTCTGCGGCGGCAAGGGCGAGCGTCTGCGCGAGGTCGTTTCGGACCGGCCCAAGCCCCTCGCCGAGATCGGAGGCCGACCGTTCCTAGATCTGCTGCTCGACTGGGCCGCCGGCTACGGCTTGCGCCGCTTCGTGCTGTGCGCCGGCTACAAGGCCGAGCAGATCCGGGAGCGTTACGCGAAGGAGGCTCCGAAAGGCTCGAGCGTCGTCGTCTCGTGCGAGCCCGAGCCCTTGGGCACGGCGGGGGCGCTGCGCCACGGGGCGGAACTGATCCAAAGCCCGGCGTTCCTCGTCCTCAACGGCGACTCCATCTGCCGGGCGGACCTCTCGGCGTTTTGGGCTTTCCACGCGGGCCACGGCGGAGCCGCGAGCGTCGTCTTGGCGCCGCCGGAGTCGGAGAAGGATTACGGCGTCGTCTCGATGGACGCCTCCGGGAGGATCTCGACCTTCGCCGAGAAGGCCGGCGCCGGGACGGGGCAGCGGATCAACGCCGGGATTTATATTTTTTCGAAGAGCGTGCTGGACGGCATTCCGTCCGGCCGCAAGGTCTCGCTCGAGACGGACGTGCTGCCTGGACTCGCGCGGCAGGGGCAGGCGTGGGGATTTCCGGTCGACGCGCGCGTCATCGACATCGGCACGCCCGTCCGCTACGAGGCGGCGCGCCGGGCGCTCGGAGCCAAGCCGTGACGCCGACCCGGGAGGCCGGCGCCCGCGGAGCCAAGGGAGCCGAGTCCGCCGCCGCGCAGGGCCTTCGGGCCGGCGCGCTCCTGCTCGCGCTGACGTTGTTCTTCTACGTAGACAAGCTGATCCTCGGACCCTTCGCCGCGGTCCGCGTGCACGACGTCTTCGATACGGATTATTCCCGGTATCGCGAGTACGGCAAGCTGCTGCTCAAACACGGCGTCTATCAGTGGTTCCCCAATTACGTCGGAGGCATGCCGTCCTACGTCTGGCAGCATCCGCCCTATTTCATCCTCTGCCCGCTGGCGGCGATCCTGCCTCTTTGGCTCATGTACGGGGTCCTCATCATCGGTTTCATGGCCGCGGCCGCGTGGGGGATGTACCGGCTCCTGCGCGAGCGCATGGCGCTTCCCGAGGCGCACGCAATCGCGTGGGCGGCGGTGTACGCGCTCTCCACGCAGATCCAGCCCGACGGGGTGCCGGAGAGCGTGTTCAGCTTCGCGTCGCCGCTTTTCTACGTCTGGGCGGCGGACGTTTGGGAAGGACGAGCTCATTCGGCGCGCGTCGTCAGACCGCTTCTCGGCCTGCTTCTCCTGATCGCCCTGTCTTATCCCGTCATCACGCTTCCGCATTTTGCGCTTCTACATTTCGGCTATCTCGCCTTGGACCGGAAGCTCGACGGGCGGATGCGAGAGCGCATTTCCTTGGCGGCGTGGTCCTGCGTCTTGTGGCTGGGCTACGTGCTCGTGAACGCGCCGCTCCTCTACGCGCTCCTCGAATATGCGCCCCAAGCCGCGCGGCACTTCGAGACCCCGAAGACGTTCGGCGTCGGGATGTTCTCGTCGTTCCTCGACGCCCTCGCCCGCGTGTGGGGTTCGGCGGGTGCGCGCAGCTTGGTCGCGGCGCCGGCGTTGGCAGGCCTCGTGTTCGTCCGGCCCGGGTCCTGGCTCGCGCGGTGCTTCCTCGTCTGGGGGGCGGTGTGGGCATGCTCCGGGTTCTTCGGGTCCGATCTCTACGCGCTCTTCAACGGCACGCTGCTCCAGAAGATGGACTTGAACAAGTTCTACTGGCTCCTGCCGCCGGCGACCGCGCTCGTCGCGGCGGCGGCGTACGAGGAAGCCGTCCGCCGCCGCGAGCTTCGAGGGCGATATCTCTGGGCGACGGCCGCGGCGCTCGCGGCGTCCGTCTGGTTCATGCGGAATGAAAGCGACGCGAAGGCGCTGGTCCTGGTCGACCTCGCCGCCGCCCTCATCATCGGCGTGACGCTCAAGTCGGGCGCGCAAGGCGATTCCGCGCTCGGTTCCGGAGGCCGCCGTTGGGCGGGCCTCGCGGCGGCTGTGGCCATCGGGGCGCTCATCCCGCTGTTTCGGCCTCATCCGCATTCGATACCCGTCTACGCCGCCGCGGTCTTGGCCGCGTGGGTCCTCTGGCGGCGCTGGCCGGAGGGCAGCACGGCGGGCGATGTGGAGCAGCGCCGAGCCCTGGTCTTTGCCGCGGCGGCTCTGGTTCTCGTGGTCTCGGTCCGCCTATTTCGCTTCCAGGGAGACGAATCGGAGGACCGTCCGTTCATCCGCCTGATGCGCTACGAGGCGCTCGGCGACCTCGCCAAGGCGCAGGCGGAGCCGGTGCGGGCGGGATCGTCCGGGGACCATCTCACCTCCGAGGTGCTCAACCGCTACGGCTGGGAGACGATCGAGGGGCGCGGCTCGATCATGAGCGGGCGGATGAAGAGCCTGTTCAAGCTGATCGTGAAGCCGCAGTTCATCGAGCCGGGGCGCGAGCAGCGCTTCGACTGGTATTGGTACACGCTTTACCTCCGCCAGACGCAGACCCCGCGCTACAACATGGCGCTTCTCGCGCTCACGAACACGAAGTATCTCTTCTCGGTGGAGGACCTGGAGGTCCTGCGCGGCCAGGTCGAAGAGGTCGCCAAGCTTCCGAGCGATCTCACGACGCTTTGCGAAAAATGGGGGAATCGCGCGGCGCGAATCCATCCCGCGTTCGGCCGCGCCGTGAAGCGGCTCCATAGATCGGATTACGTCTTTCGCTACACGGTGCCGGGCGCCTTCCCGCGCGCGTTCCTGGTCGGCGGCGCGCGGGTGCTCGCCGACGACGCCTCCGTCTTGTCGTCGCTGGGCTCAGCCTCTATCTCCGATCTGCGCGGCAGCGCGTTGGTGTCCGCCGCGGACGGCCCCGAGACGCGGGCGCTCGAACGGCTGCAGAGCCCCGGGCCTGCGGGCGAAGACCCTAAGATCGAACGTTACGCGCCGGACCACATCGTGTACATGGCGCGTCCCGTGAAGCCCGCGCTTTTCGTCGTCTCGAACAATTTCCACGAGCATTGGCGGGCGAAGGTCGACGGCAAGCCGGCGCCGCTCGTGCGCGCGGACCACGCATTCCAGGCCGTGGCTCTCGAGCCCGGCGAGCACCGGGTCGTGCTGGAGTACCGCGACCCGCATCTGGCGAGCGTACACCTCGGCCTGCTCGCCGGCCTGGGACTGATCCTCTCGCCGCTCGCACTCGGAGCGGCGGGCTCGAGGAAGCGTCGCGGATGAAGGGCCGGAAGGTTTTCGTCGCGGGCGGCGCGGGTCTCATCGGCGCCAACCTCGTACGGCGCCTCACTGCCGATGGCGCGATCGTTTCCGCCAGCTACCATACCCGCAAGCCGACAGATGGAGGCGAGGGCTATATCCGCTTCGATCTGACGCGTTTCGAGGATTGCCTCGAGGCGACGAAGGGAATGGACTGCGTGTTCCTCGCGGCGGCGCGGCGCTTCGGCGGGAAGGTGATGAGGAGGAATCCGACCGAATTTCTGCTCCCTAACCTGCAGATCCAAGCCGGCCTGCTCGAGGCGTGCCAGCGGAACAACGTCCCGCGAGTCGCCCTCATCAGCAGTTCGACGGTCTATCAAGACTCGATGAAGCCGCTGCGGGAGGACGACCTCGACCTCAACGCGCCGATGTACGAGCCGATGCGGGGCGTCGGCTGGCTCAACCGCTACGTCGAGCAGTTGGCCCTCCACCAGATGCAGGTTCATCCGATGAAGGTGTGGATCGTCCGTCCGCCCAACGTCTTCGGGCCGCACGACGATTTTGACGCGGAGACGGCCAACGTGCTTCCGGCGCTGATCGCCAGAGCGCTGGCCAAGGAAGATCCCTTCGTCGTCTGGGGTGACGGCAAGACTGTTCGCGATTTCCTCTACGTGGACGACTTCGTCGAGGACCTCCTGGCGTGGATGGAGAAAGGCCCCGCGGGCGAGCCGGTCAACATCGGCAGCGGCGTCGCGACAACGGTGCGCGAGGCGGTGGACGTCGTCTTGAAGGCGTGCGGTTACGCTGCCTCGCCTCGCTACGATGCGGGCAAGCCGACGGGGATCGCGTACCGCGTGCTCGATGGCGGCCGGCTCGAGGGGCGCTTGGGGCGCCGCAAGCGCACGTCTCTTGGCGACGCGGTCGCGAAGACGGCCGAGTGGTACAATAAGCGGGGGAAGACATGAAGCGAAGGGTTCTGATCTGCGGCGCGACGGGTTTCATCGGGCGCAACTTGACCGAGGCGTTCGCCGAAGACGGCGCCTTCGAGGTCGTCGCGCTGCGCTATACGCGCCCTTCTTACGAGCTGCCCGGCGTGCGCTGGATCCAGGCGGACCTGCGCGACTCGGCCGCCGCCGCGGCGGCGCTCGAGGGGATCGACACGGTGATCCAGTGCGCGGCGACCACCTCGGGCGCGGGTGACGTCGCGACGCGGCCCTACATCCACGTCACCGACAACGCGATCATGAACTCCGTGCTGTTTCGGGCCGCCTACGATCAGAGCGTCAAGCAGCTCGTCTTCTTCAGCTGCTCGGTCATGTACCACTCGTCGGAGACGCCGCTAAAGGAAGACGAGTTCGACGCGAACCGGGAGATGTTTCGAAACTACTTTCCCGCGGGCTGGACGAAGGTCTACATGGAGAAGATGTGCGAGTTCTATTCGCGGCTCGGCCGCACGCGCTTCACCGTGCTGCGCCATTCGAACATCTACGGGCCGCACGACAAGTACGACCTGCAGCGCTCCCACGTCTTCGGCGCGACGGTGACCAAGGTGATGACGGCGGCGGACGGAAAGATCGTCGTCTGGGGCGAAGGGGAGGAGGCGCGGGACCTGGTCTACATTTCCGACTTGGTCGAGGCGGTGCGCCTCGCGCTCACGCAGCAGAAGGACCCTTTCAAGCTCTACAACGTGGGCGCCGGCCATGCCGTGCCGGTAAAAGAGATCGTCGCCAGGATCATCCGGCATTCGAAACGCTCCGTGAAGGTCGAGCACGACCTGTCCAAACCCAGCTTCAAGACCACCTTCTGCCTCGACAGCTCGAAGATCAAGGCCGAGCTCGGCTGGGCGCCGCGCGTCGGCTTAGACGAGGGCATCGAGAAGACGCTCGATTGGTACCGTCGGAACATGCCCGCGAAGTCGGAGGCGCGCTCATGAAGTACCGTCCGCTGGGCAAGAGCGGCCTGCAGGTCTCGGCCGTGGGCTTCGGCACGTGGGGCATCGGCGGGAATTCCGGGGGTGCGGTGGCGTACGGGCCGACTGACGACGCCGAGTCGAAGAAGGCGCTGCGCCGAGCACTCGAGCGGGGAGTCACCTTTTACGACACCTCCGATCTCTACGGCTACGGGCATAGCGAGGAGCTGCTCGGCGAAGCGTTCTCGGGCGAGCGCTCGAAGGTGGTCATCGCGACGAAGGTCGGCATGATCGAAGGCGGCAAGAAGCAGGATTTCTCCCGAGGTCACATGCTCAAGTCCGTCGAGGCCAGTCTAAAGCGGCTTCGGACCGACTACATCGACCTCTACTTGCTGCATAATCCGCCGTCGGACATCCTCGAAGGGCCCGAGAGCCCGCTTCGCGTCATGGAGGAGCTCAAGGCGAAGGGGACGATCCGCGCGTTCGGCGTCTCGCTGCGATCGCCGGAGGACGGGCTCATCGTCGCCCAGAAGCATGCGGTCGCGTGCGTGCAGGCGAACTTCAATTTGGCGGACCAGCGCGCGTCGGAGAGCGGTTTATTCGACCGCTGCGCCGAGAAGGGGATCGGGATCGTCGTCCGCACGCCGCTCGTGGGAGGGTTTCTGACCGGCCGCTACGCGCCGACGACCTCCTTCGGCGAGTTCGACCAGCGCAAGCGCTGGTCGCCCGCCCAGATTGAGCGCTGGAACCAATCCAAGGAATTCTTCGCCGAGGTGATGGCGAAGCACCCGGAGGATTCGCAGACGCAGTTCGCCCTGCGCTTCTGCCTCTCCTATCCGCAGGTCTCGACCGTCATTCCGGGCATGCTGACGTCCGCCCACGTCGACGAGAACACCGAAGCCGGCGACCGGTCTCCGCTGGATCCGGCCGACGTCGCGAAAGTCTACGACAAGTACAAGTCGGTCGAATTCTTCGTCAAGGGCTGACTAGGACGACGAGCGGGTCAACGCGCGAGCGTCTTTCGATACCACGCGTACGTGCGGCGCAGACCCACGGTGAGGGGGACCTTGGGCTTCCAGCCGAGAGCGTCGCCGCGCTGTGTGTCGAGGTAGCGGCGGAGCATCCCGTCCGGACGCGAGGTGTCGAAGACGACCTTGCCGCGGTAGCCGACGACGCCTTTGATGGCGAGGGCGAGCGACTTGATCGACGTCTCGCGGCCCGAGCCGATGTTGAGCGCGTCGTAGGGCAGGCGCGGGCTTGCCGCCGCCAGGAGGCACGCCTCGGCCAGATCGTCGACGTAGAGGAAGTCCCGAGACGGCTTCCCGGAGCCCCAGATCGAGATCTCGGGCGCGCCGGCCTTCTTCGCCTCGTGGAATCGCTGGAGGAGGCCTGAGATGACATGGCCGCCGCCGTCGAAATGGTCGCCCGGCCCGTAGAGGTTGGCCGGCACGAGCGTCAGGAAGTCGGTCCCGAACTGGCGGTTGTAGGACTCGCACATCTTGAGGCCGGCGATCTTGGCGATCCCGTACGGCTCGTTCGTCGGCTCGATCGGCCCGGTCAGCAGGCTGTCCTCTCGGATCGGCAGCGGGGCGAATTTCGGGTAGACGCAGGAACTCGAGAAAAAGATCAGGCGCTTGACGCCCCGCCGGCGGGACGCGTCGATGACGTTGGTCTGCATCGCGAGGTTCTCGTAGATGAAGTCGCCGGGGAGGCTCGAGTTCGCCGCGATGCCGCCGACGCGCGCGGCCGCGTGGAAGACGTACTCGGGGCGGCGCGAGTCGAAGAGGCGGTCGACGGCCCGGCGGTCGCGGAGATCGAGTTGGCGGCGGCTCCTGAGGACGAGGTTCCGATAGCCCTTTTTCTCCAGGAGGCGTACCAGGGCGGAGCCGACGAGCCCGGTGTGGCCGGTGACGTAGATGCGGGAGTCCTTCTTCATGGGGCGCCCATATTCTATCTACTTTTCGACTCTCTTGATGGCGTCATGAAACATACGAGCGACTGCAAGATTCCCCGCTTCAGTGAGATGACAGAAGTCAATCATCATGTCATCGGTGGGACGTAGTCTAGCGCTAATGTCTGCGATCGAAATATTTGGGTCCGCCGCCGGAAGCGCGCGCTGGATCGCGTTTTCGGCATCGAGGCCGCGCTGCCAACCCTCCGCGAATTCCGCCCCGAACATCGCGTCCGCCTTGGCCTTGGAATAGAGCGGCGTCCCGAGGACGATCTTGGCGCCGTGGAGCTTGGCGAGCGCGCTCAGGGCCGCCAGATTGCGCTTGAACGCGGCGAGGCCGAAGGGCCCGTTCTTGAAGTCGTAAGCCTTGCCGGGGCGGGAGAAGAGCGCGTGCAGATCGCCGCGCGGCCCTTCGAGCTTCCAGCGGAAAGCGACATAGAGCGCCGAGTGGTTCAGCGCTTTCGGCAGACGGTAGAGAACGGGGTAAGGGATCTCGCCGATCTTTCGCCGGCGGTGCGAGTAGTCGGATTTGAATCCCGGATAATACGAGGCCTCGAGGTCGTTGATCCCTTCCATCGCGAGCACGAAGTCCGGCCGCAGGTCCGCGTGGATCAGCGCGAAATTGACCAGGGTGTCGGCGGTCGTCGCGCCGTTCTGGGCCGCGTTGATCACCTCGTATTTGTCCCTTCCGAGGAGCTCTTGAAGGTAGCCCGGCCAGGTGCGCTCGATCGAATGGCCTCCGTCGAAAGTCGTAGAGCCGCCGTAGCAGACGACGCGGACGCGGCGCTTGGGGCTTTCGGGCTCATCTCCGCGGTCCCCCAATGCATTAAAGACCAGGTTTCCGACGCGCCCCTTCTTGGCCAAGTATGGGAGATAGGGGTGGTCCGTCAAATAATGGTGCTCGGGCGGGTAGAACTGCGCCATGGCGAATCGGTACGGGAGCGAGCGGAAATGGAGCGCGAAGAACGCGTAGCCCGCGGCTTCGATGAGGAGGTATGCCAGGCTGGCGGCGACCAATGAGAAGAGGGCGGCCTGGGAACGTGAGCGGGAGGGCATTCGATTCCTCGATTATAGCAACCGCGAAGCGAGGATGCCCCGCGGCCGCCTAAGCCATAACAATGGCCCGTCGATTTTCGTATAATGTTCAATATATGAACACCAAGCGCGGTCTGCGCGTGGTCGTCTGTACCACGCCCATCCGCCCGGTTCCTTCCGTCTATCCGCCCTTCGGCTCCTTGGCGGTGATCCAGTCCCTGCGCAAGCAGGGCTACGATCCCTATTTCTACGACATCGATTGCCTGCGGCCCAAGTTCGAGGACGTCGAGAAGTTCTTCAGGGAGACCCAGCCGGACGTGGTCGGCATCTCGGCGGTGGTTTCGACGGCGTACGCCTATACGAAGAAGCTCTCACTCATGATCCGCCGCGTCTGCCCGAACGCGTGGATCGTGGTGGGCGGCAATCTGGGGGCGTCGGCAGAGATCCTGCACCGCCTGGCGGGCATCGACTTCTGCGTGATCGGCGAGGGAGAGGTCGTCAGCGCCAACCTCTTTCGCTACCTCGAGGCGCATCCCAGGCCCGCTTGCGACGAGGCGGCGCTCTCGCAGATCAAGGGGCTGACCTATCTCAAGGCGGACGGCGAGATGACGTTCACCGGCTACGAGCTGCCGCTCCCCGCCGACGAGGTCTTCCAGCCCGATTTCAGCATCATCGAGAACTACTCGAAGATCGAGTACTTCATCAACGACCCGCTGACCCGGACCGATTTCGCCCAGGATCCGCGCACGCACGAGCCGCACCGCAAGGGCAAGCGCATGGTCACCTTGATCAGCGCGAAGGGCTGCGTCGCCCGCTGCACGTTCTGCCACCGCTGGGACAAGGGATATCGCGCGATCCCCGTGCCCGAGGTCATCAAGCACGTGCGGTTCCTTAAGGAGAAGTACAACGTCGGCTTCATCCAGTTCTCCGACGAGAACTTCGGGTCCGACCGGCGCCAGGTCAACGAGTTCATCGAGTGGATCAAGAAGGAGGATATCCTCTACAACCTGGGCGGCGTGCGGGTGCGGACGGTGAACCTCGATCTCTTGAAGAGGCTGAAAGACTCCGGCTGCGTCGCGATCTACTACGGGATCGAGACCGGCAGTCCCGCGATCCTCGAGATGATGGAGAAGAAGGCGACCCTCGAGGACAACATCAACGCGGCGAACTGGACGATCGAATCGGGGCTCTACACCATCTATCAGTACGTCCTCGGCATGCCGGGCGAGACGCACCAGACGATCCGCGAGACGACCGAGTACATGAAGGTCTCGTCGGAGCGCATGTCCGAGCAGCCCGTTGGCCGCATGAGCATCAACTACATCCAGGCGCTGCCGGGAACGCCGGTCTACGAGTACGCCCGGCACATCGGCCTCATCGGCAAGTCGCTGCAGGAAGAGGAGAAATACCTGCTCCACATCTCCGACGTGAACGCGGGCGACGAGACCAAGTTCCTCAATTTCACGCCGTACGATTACTTGACGGTCCAGATGTGGCGGCGGCACATGACGCTCGAGACGGTCCATCATTACCGCGCCAAGAACAAGATGCCGGCGCCGGGCTGGAACGTCATCTGGCGGGAGCTGTTCGTCAAATCGTTCAACTACGAGGCGTATGCGCGCGCCAAGACGGCGTACGCGGACACGCGCAACGACTACTCCAAGGGCAGCTACTTCAACCTCCAGACCGGCTTCTATTACCACCTGATCTCCGGGTATATGTATCCGATCCGCAGCCTGCTCATCTTCATGTGGATCCTGCGGCAGGAGTACCGCCGCCTCCCGTTCGGGATTTTCATCGAGCACGTCGCGGACCATTTCGCCGCCAAGTTCCGGCGCGAGCCGCCCCCGGTCGACTACAAGTCGCTGCGCAAGATCATGCAGGACCTGGCGCCCAAGCCCCTGACGCCGACCGACGCGTCGATGGCGCCTCTGAGAGAAGGGCGATAGCGGCCCTTCGATGATCGGCGTCCGCCAAGTCCTGAAGGGCTCCTCGCTCATCTCCGCCGTCAACGTGCTGGGCGGCTTCGTCGCGTTCTTCGCCAATTTCGCCATAGCGCGGAAGGTCGGGCCTCAGGTTCTGGGCGCGGTCGGGCTCGTCAACTTGTGGCTGCTCTACGCGGGACTGCTGCGGCCGGGCTTCGTCGCGGCGGGTTTCCGCGACGTGCTCCATTTGACGGGCGCGGGTCAGGAGGCGAAGGCGCTGCACGTCCAGAACGTCGCCTTCACCTACGAGGGTTCCCTTCTCATCGTCAGCGTCCTCGCGCTCATGTCGGGCAGCCTGTTCTACCAGGAGCCGCTCCTCAAGGTCGGCATGCTGCTGGCGGGCGGGACGTTCTTCTTTCAGAGCCTCGTGCGCTATCAGGAGACGATCCAGTGGACGAAGCACCGCTTCGGGCTCATCGCCCAGGGCGGCCTCGTCAACAGGCTGCTCGGGCCGGGGCTCAGCCTGCTCGGCGCCTACAAGCTCGGGGGCCTCGGGCTGCTCATGGCGCCGATAGGAACGGCGGCGGCGACGAACGTCTTCTATCGGCTCGCGGCGCCGCCCGCGGGGTTCACGTTCACGTGGGACTGGACGCAGGCGAAAAAGCTCCTCCATTCAGGTCTGCCGCTTACGCTCATCGCGGTGCTCTACTGGGGATTTCGGACCTCGGACCGGTCGATGGTCGCGGCCTGGTTCCCGCTCGAGGCGATGGGGTATTTCGTGTTCGCGATGGGATTTATCGACATGGGGCTGCAGCTCTGTTCGGATTTCTACAACGTGCTCCAGGTCCAGCTCCTGTCGGAGCTCGGCAAGACGGGGAGCCTGAGGCCGCTCGCGCCTCTCCTCACGCGCCTGGCAGTCTTGACGGCGGCGCTCACCTGCATCGGGGCCAACCTGGCGCAGGCGGGATTTGCGCCGATCATCGGACGCTTCCTGCCCAAGTTCCAGCCCAGCGTCGTCCCTTTCGACGTGCTCGCCTTCAATCTGGTCTGCCTGTCGGCGCCCATCCTCCCGTCCACCGTGCTGACGTCCGCGCTGCTCAACCGCCAGAAGATGTGCTGCGTGATCCAGGTGCTCGGTCTCGTCGTCAACGTCGCCGGCTGCGCGCTGATGACCTCCTGGGGCTGGGGGCTCGAGGGAGTGGCCGTCAGCAGCGTGATCTCTCAGATCTTCGTATCGATCCTCCACTACAGGCTCCTCCACGGCGCGCTGTTCGCGGGGGCCGCGCCGCGCGAGAAGATCCGGTTCTACTCGTGGTTCGCCTCGCTGCCGGTCGCTTCCCTCGCGGTGTACCTCGTGCTCCAGCACGGCTCGCCGGCCCTCCTCGCGACGCGGGAGGATTGGCTCGGCCCGCTCTGCCTGCGCGTCGCGATCGTCTCGGCCGCCTGGTCGGCGATCCTGTTCCAGGTCTATCGCTCGTGGTGGGCAGATTCGACCGCCCTGGGCGACGTCTGGACGACCCTCAAAGCGAAGGCGGGGGTCCGCGCGTCCCCGGCCGGGGGCTCCTAGCGTCCGCAGAGATGGACCTATATCGAGGTCCAAACTCGCCACGCGGCGAGTTTGGACTCGCTATCGGGTCCTTCCAGGGGCGCGACTCAGTCCGTCATTCTCCTTGCTGAGGAACTCGTAATGGCCTTGATCTTTCGATCGAGATCGCGCCGTTCCATTGCTTTAGCCTCGAACTCCTTGAGCCGTGCCTCCGACACTGGCAGCACCGCGAGTCCGCAGCCCATCCCCTTCAAGAGCCTGCGCAATGAGCTGATTTGGATGTCCCTGCCCGCCTCGGTCCGGATGATCAGCGAACGCGGCACGCCGGATAGTTCCGACAAGCGGCGCTGGCTGAGTTGAAGGCCTCTCCGCAGGCGAAGCACCAATCGGCCGGGATTCGCCGAGGTCTCCTCGCCGTTCCACGCGGCCCCTGAGGCTAGCAGCCTAGCCAAGAGCTCATAGTCTTCGACGACCCAACACATTCTCATCGCCAGATATACGAATGAGTGCCAAGAAAAGTTCCCTACGGCTCGGTGGACCCGCTATTTGGTCCAAACTCGCCGCGTGGCTAGTTTGGTTCCTTTTTGAGGTCCATGCCGCTTTAGTCGAAGGGAGGGACCTGCCAAGGCTCATATCGGCCATTTTCGGCCCGGACCTTCTTGGACGCCGATCTAGGGGAGGGTTTCGACGACGGACGCAGGCCTGCGGAGCGTAGGCGGCCGCTAGCGGCTTTTGAGGCGAGAGAGGGAGCGCTTCGCGGACAGCGCCGCGTTCACGATGGAATTCGGCAGGCGCGAGGCCGCGGAGAGGACCGTCCGTCGCAGATTCGAGTCTCGCTCCCCGATCCAGAAACCGGCGCGCTTGATCCTCACGACGTCCTCGCCGAGCTCCCGGAGGAGTTCGGGATGGCGCGCGAGCAGTTCGTCGTAGGCGATGCGCATCTCGCCGCGCTCGACCGGGATGTTCCAGCCGGCGCTCGCCGCGTGGACGCGGATGCGGACCAGGGCCTCGTCTACGTAGTCGAACTCGGAATGCTCGGCGAGCCTGAGAAAAAGCTCGTACTCTTCGGCGATGTGGAAATCGGGCCGGAAGAAGCCGCCGGCTTTGTCGATCATCGAGCGCCGCATCATCGCGGCGGCGCAGGGGATGAAATTGTTGAGGAAGAGATCCTTAAGCACGCGCCCGCGCTTCATCGGATTGCGCGCCGCGTAGCGGGTCAGAAGGCGGCCCTTCGCGTCCATCATCCAGGCGTCGGAGCCCGCGAAGCCTACCTCCGCCCGGTCGAACAGCGCCGCCTGCTGCTCGAGTTTGGCGGGCTCCCAGACGTCGTCGTGATCGAGGATCGCGATGAGCTCGCCCTTGGAGAGCTCGAGCGCCTTGTTGCGCGCCCGACCGAGCCCCGCGTTGGCCTGGGGATGGTAGACGATCGGCCGGCCCTGCTCCATGTGCGCGCGGATGATGCGCTCGGTCCCGTCCTTGGACCCATCGTTGATCACGACGAGCTCGTAGTCCGTGAACGTCTGCGCCCACACCGAGGCGAGCGTTTCCTCCAGATATTTCTCGGAATCGTAGCAGCAGAGGTTGACGCTTACTTTCATCGGGCCCCCTCTCCCGCAGGCGGGAGAAGGCTGGGGTGAGGGCGTCGACTCACGCCGCCGTCTTCGCCCCGCGGAACGCCGTGACCGCCGAGATCACCGTCTCGACGTCCATGTCCGAGAGCTCGCAGTGGAGCGGGAGCGTGACGAGCTCCTGCCAGAGCCTCTCGGCGCGCGGCAGCGGGCCGCGGACGTATTTCTTGAAGAAGGGCTGGATGTGGTTGGCGATGTAGTGGAGGCCGGTCCCGACGCCCTTGGCCTTGAGCGACTCCATGAACGCGTCGCGATCCTCCGCCGGCACGCGGACCATGTAGATGTGCGGGGCGACCGTGGCGTAATCCACGTCGAGGATCGTCACGCCGGGCACGCTCTTGAAGGCGGCGTCGTAGCGCTTGGCGATCTCGCGGCGGCGCGCGATGAACTTGGGCAGCTTCTTCATCTGCTCGAGCCCGACGGCGGCGCAGAAGTTCGGCATGTGGTAGCGGAAGCCCGGGGAAACGACCTCGTAGATGTAGGTCCGCGCGTTCTTGTAGCGGTGCCAGGTATCCTTGTCGATGCCGAGGAGGCGCAGCCGGCGGATGTCCTCGGCGATCTTGTCGTCGGCGAGCGCCACGGCGCCGCCCTCGCCCGTCGTGATGTTCTTGATGGGATCGAAGCTGAAGCACACCGCGTCCCCATGAGTGCCGATCTTGGCGCCCTTGTACTCGGAGCCGAACGCGTGCGCCGCGTCCTCGACGATCTTGAACCCGTGCTTCGTCGCCAGCGCCTTGAGCGCGTCCAAGTCGCAAGGATTGCCGCAGAAGTGGACGGGCATGACGGCCTTGGTCTTGGGCGTGATGCGCTTCTTCACGTCGTCGATGTCGAGGAGCAGGTTCTCCTCGTGGGACTCGGCGAAGACCGGAACCGCGCCGAGCGCCAGGATCGACTGCACGCAGGCGGCGAAGGTGATCGACGGCAGGATGACTTCGTCCCCCGGCCCGACGCCGAGGCCGGCGAGAGCGATATGGATCGCGGAGGTGCCGGTGTTGACGGCGATGACGTTCTTGGCGCCCAGGTACTTCTTCAGCGTCTCCTCGAAATCGTAGACCGTCGAGCCGAGGCCGAGCCAGCCCGTCTCGAACACCTTCTCCACGGCGCGCATCTCCTCCGGTCCGGTGCTGGGTTTTGAAATGGCGATCATGCCGATTGTCCTCCGATAGGCGACATTGTACGGTTTTTGGAAGGGTCTCCGAAGAAGGCGCGCAGGCTCTCCTCCGTCACGGGCTCGTAGCATTCTTTGAGCAGCGCGCGGCCGCGCTCGCGCAGGCGCGCGCGCTCCTCCGGCGCCAGCGCGGCCGCGCGCTCGATGCGCCGGGCGACCGCTGCGGGGTCCGTCTCGGGCGCGCCGAACTCCGGGAACCAGGCGAGCGTGTTGAAGTCGAGCCCCGTCAGGCGGCCCAAAATGACGATCGGCACGCCCGCCGAGGCGGCCTCGATCAAGGTCCCCGAGCCGCCGGACAAGACGACGGTGCTCTCGGCGAGTAGTTCGTCGACGGACGATGAGACGATTTGGATCTCCTTCGGCCAGCCCTCTAGGCCGAGGTAGTCGAGGAGCTGCCCGATCTTGTAGTCGGGGTGGGGCTTGACCCGCCAGCGCTTGATCCCGGGCGCGAGCGGGATCGTCCGAAGCAGGATGTCCAAGAGCTCGGCCGACTCGCTCAAGCGGCTCGGGAGGGGGGCCAGGGCGGTCGGAGGAAACGTCGTCCCGGCGGACGCGCGGGCTCGGCCGTCCTTCCAAAGATAGTCGTAGCGCAGCGCGGCGCCGACGGAGGTCCGGGCCGTGCCGCCGTCGCGCCCGAGGATGGACGCCTGGTAGCGGCCGCAGCAGATGATCCGGTCGGCCACGACTCCGGCGCGGCGCTCGGCGGGCGTCGGGAACGGCGTCAGATAGTTGGGGCTGGGCAAAAACGAGAAGTAGCCGGCCTGGTCGAGCCCGGGGAACGCCTCCCGGAGCCCCAAGGACAGCGCCTTGTCGTCCTTTTGGTTCTCGAACCACGTCACGGCGAGCGCGGGTTTGAATCCGCCCTCGGCGAGCCGCCGCGTCAGGCGGTAGCTGAGCCTCGCCTCCATGGACTCGAGCGAGCGCGCCTGGCGCAGCCGCTCCTCGGCCACAAGCGGCGCCGCGTCGAACTCGGCGCTCAGAGGCGGGGGACCCTCGGGAAGACGGAGCGCGCGCCAAGAGCCGGACAGGGCCGCGGCGTAATCGGAGAGGCGCAGCCAGTCCTGGCGGATCAAGAAGCGCGAATTGCCCGCGCGCATCCGGCGCAGCTGCTCCCGGATCGAGATCTGCGGCAGAAGCGTCTTCGGAAGATTCCAGACTTCGAAACCCGCGCGCTCCAGCGTCTCCGCGAGGCCGGGAAAGTAGCGGTCCTTGAAGCCGCCGTCGGCGGAGAGGGACGCCGCGTGCACATAGGTGGCGATGACGGCGCGAGGCTTGGTCCCCGCGGAGAGTCGGGGCGCTCGTCCGAGCAGAAGGCCTTTGGCGGCGCGCACCAAGAACTGCAGCGAGCGAGCGGCCAGCTTGGCCCTCTCGCCGGCGCAGGCGGCGGCACTCCTCCATCCGCCGGGCGCCTCAAACGGTATGGACGTGGAGCGCAGGATCCCGGCGGCGACCGTCCTGAGTCCCCAACTCTCGCAGACGAGCGCGTCCGGCAGCCGCTTCGCCCTGGCGAGCCGCACGAGCGCGTGGGCCGCGCAGGTCTCGTAGAACAGGGGACTCGAGTAGGCGTTCTTTTCGGAGATGGAAGACGTCCACCAGGCGATGTCGCCTCCATGCGCGGCGCTCATCGCGTCGATCCATTCGACGTAAGGCCGGCGCATGGCCTCGGCGGCAGCGGCGACCTCGGCGGAGACGTCGAGGCGCGTCCAGCCCGGCCCGAGCTCGCGCTGCCAGCGCAGGAGGTCGCGCGGCTCCTGGCCGAGATAGGCCCACGTCTTGCCCGCGGGCCGCGCGCTGGGAGCACGACCCTTCGCGCGGTCCCTGGCGGATATCGCCGCCAGGGGCCGCCTTCCGCTCGAGCGATGGAGGAGGATCATCGGCCGCCGTTCCAGCGGATCAGCCCTTCGAGCCCGATCAAGTCCTCGACCATCGGGACGCGTTTGAGCGTCCAGAACTCGCGGGTCGAGTCGACGACGCGCGCCACGAAGGGCATGCCTGCCGCGGAGGCGGCCTCGTAGTCCGCCGCTCCGTCGCCGACGAAGAGGGCGTTGGCGGGCGTGATCCGTCGCGAGGACACTATCTCCCGCACATTCTCGAGCTTGGCCAAGGGGGAGCCGTAGACTCCGACGAAGTGGCGCGTCAGCCGGCGCGCCTCCACGATCCTCTGGAGCTCGGACTCCGGGGTCGCCGACACGACGAAGCACGGCCGGCGCGAGGAGTAGTTCTCCAAAAACTCCAACGCGCCCGGCACGAAGGGGCAGGCGACGACCTTCTCGAACACGAGGCGCGAGAATTCCCGGTCCAGGCGCTCCGACTCCCCGTTGGGCAGCGGCTTGTTCAGGAGCGTCTCGTAGTAATGGCGGAACTTCTCGTAACGGGAGACGCCCGTGTTGGCGACGTGGTAGTCGACCATAGCGTCGACGTTCTTCGGGTCGAAGGAGAAGAGCTCGCGGAACGCCTCGGTCTTGATGTCGACCGATTCCACGATGACGCCGTCGAAATCGAAGAAGAAGGCCGACGGCGCGTTCACTTCTTCTTGGCGGGCTTCTGGGGCTTCGGGCGGGGCCGCGCCTCGTGCTCCATTTCGAGGTGGATGTCCTCCATGCAGCGGAGGAGCCCCTGGCCAAGGTCGATGTAGTGGTGGCTGATGAGCTTGCGCCCGAGCTTGGGCGCGTAGGAGTATGGAGTGATCTTGTAATGGGTGTCCTTGGAGAGCGGGCCGTCGTCCGGATTGAACTCGAGCGCGACCTTGCCGCCGAGCATCTCCTGGATCATGACGAGGAGGTCCTTCACGCGGGTCGCCTGGTGCCCCGTGATGATCAGATTCTCGTTCTCGAACTCGGGGGACAGGGCCTCGACGCTGCAGCGCGCGGCGTCCTCGACGTGGATGAATTCGCGGATCTCGTCTCCGTCGCCCCAGTAGGTGATGCGCTTGTCCTTCAGAGCCTGGGCGATCAACCGATGGATGGCGTTGCCCGAGCCGGCGCGGCTGCCGTATAGAGAGCCGTAGCGCAGGATCGTGTAGTTCAAGCCGTAGATCCGCTGGTAGTTCTCGATGTAGGATTCGCACGCCTTTTTGCTCGCGCTGTAGAAGGAGCCCGAGCTGCTGTAGACGTAGACCGTGCTCGCGAAGAGGAAGCGCTTCACGCGATGCTTGGCGGCCGCGTCCAGGAGGATCGTGTTGCCGAGGATGTTCGACTTGACCGTCTCGATCGGCTTGGTGCGCGCCTCGTCGATGTCGGCCAGGCCCGCGAAATTGTAGACGACGTCGCAGCCCTTGATCGCCTCGGACACTTCCTGAGGCTCCAAGATGTCCCCGATGAGCATCTTCTGCGTCGGTTGGATGTGCAGCGACGGCTTCTGGTCGAAGATCGTGACTTGATGGCCGGCCTTGGTCAGGCTGTCGGCGACGTGGCTGCCGAGGAACCCGGACCCGCCGAAGACGATGACTTTCATGCGGCCTCCTTGATGAGCTTGAGACCCTTCAGTAGATTGTCGACGGATTCCAGCTCCATCTTGACGCGCGTCTCCGCGGCGGACGATCCCATGTGCGGGCAGAGGATCACGTTCGGCAGGTCGCGGAGCGGGCCCTTATAGGGCTCGGCCTCGAACACGTCGAGCGCCGCGCCGGCGAGACGGTTTTCCGCGAGCGCCCTGTGGAGCGCGACCTCGTCCACGAGCCCGCCGCGCGCCGTGTTGATCAAGACGGCGTCCTTGCGCATGCGCGAAAGCTGGGCCGGGCCGATCATCCCGCGCGTCTGGTGGGTCAGCGGCGAGTGGAGCGTCACGATGTCGGCGTCCGCGAGCAGGACGTCCAATTCGACGAGGCGCACGCCGCGCTCCCGTGCAAAGGAGGCGTCCGGCGCCGGATCGTACGCGAGCAATTTCGGGCGGAAGGGGGACAAGAGACCGGCCAGGTGGCGGCCGACGCGGCCGAGCCCGACGATGCCGACCGTCTTCTCAGAGAGGAGGCGGCCGAGCACGGGTTCCCACGTCCCGGAACGGACCTGCCGGTCGGCTTCCGGGATGCGCCGCAAAAGTCCGAGGATCAGTCCGAGCACGAGCTCACCGACCGCTTGGGCGGGGGAATCGGGAGTGTTGAAGACCTGGATGCCGCGGCGCTTGGCGGCCTCTTGGTCGACGTTGTTCATGCCGGTCCCGACGCGCGAAATGACGCGCAGGTCCGGGACCTTTGCGAACACCTCGTCGTTGAGCGTCTCCGTGCCGGCGATGAGGCCGGTCTTTCCTTTCAGAAGCTGGATCGTCTCGGGGATCTCGAGCTGCCGGCCGTACGGGTTGAACTCCGCCTTGAGGCCGGAGAGCTTGAGCCGCTCGAGCGGCGCCGGGTCCGCCTTGCCGAAGCTTCGGGTCGAGACGAGAATCTCCGCGCTCATTCGCCCCCGGTGATGTTGAACACCTGGCCCGTGATGAAGTCGCCGCCGCGTCCGGCCAAGAGCAGCGCGGCCCGCGCGACGTCCTCGGGGCGGCCCATGCGCTTGAGCGGGATCAGCGAGATGCGCCGCGTCATGTCCTTCCAGGTGTCGTCGTGGAAGGGCGTGTCGATCACGCCGGGACGGATCGCGTTGACCAAGATGCCGTGGCGCGCGCCCTCGCGGGCCATCGCGACGGTCATGGCCTCGACGGCCGCCTTGGCCGCGCCGTAGGGCATCGAGTGCGAGGAGCCGCCGAACTTGGCCGCGATCGAGGACACGTTGATGATGCGCCCGCCGCTCCTGCGCATGTGCTTGAACGCTTCGCGGCTCAGAAAGAAAGGCGCCATCGCGTTGAGCCGAAGGTTCTTATCCCACTCGGACTCCGAGGCGGTGAGAAAATCGCTGTGCCCGATCACGGCTCCGGCGTTGTTGACGAGGACGTCGAGCCGGCCGAAGGTCCGGACCGCGCTTTTGACGAGGCTCGCTGCGGCCCCGGGCTTGAGCAAGTCGCCGCGGAAGAGCTCGCAGTTTCCGCCCGACGCCCGGATGCGCGCCTGGACGTCGAGAGCCGCCGCGCGGTTCGAGGCGTAGTGGAGCGCGATGTCGCAGGCCTCGGTCGCGAACAGGCGGGCGATGGCCCGACCGATGCCCCCCGAGCCGCCGGTGATGAGCGCGGTCTTGCCGCCGAGCGAATCAGACACGCGGGCGCCTCATACGACCGTGCACTGGCTGCAGGGGGAATGAGCGGAGCGCTTCTTCGCCAAATGATCCTCGCGGAGCTTCTCGTAGCCCTTCGAGCGCCAGAGGTCGCTCACGCCCGTGTCCTTGATCGAGCCGACGGAGAGCGTGGACTTGAAATCGACGTCGCACGGGTTGGCGCAGCCGTCCCACCAGACGAACAGGCGGCGCCACAGGTCCGAGCAGGGCGTCTCGATGTCGTTCTTCGGCGCCTCGTAGGCGTTTTCCCACGGGTTGTAGTTCACGAAGGCCACTTGGTCGACGTAGTCGCCCCAGAACTTCTCCATCTCGTCCAAGCCGCTCGAGCCGGGGAACTTGACGCCCGAGACGCGCGTGATGAGCTTGGAATCCGGGTAATGCTTCTCCTTCACGTCGTGAAAGAGGCGCACGTTCTTGAGAGTCTTTTCGAGGCTGCCCCCGACGCGGAGCTCGCTGTACTTGGGTTCCTCCGCCGCGTCCGCCGAGAAGACGAGGGTCGCGACGCCGGACTCCAGGATCGCGTGGCACTTCGCTTCATCGAGGAGCGAGGCGTTCGTGTTGAGCTTGAGCGCGAGGAACTTGCCTGAAGCGTATGCGAGCATCTTGCCGATATCGGGACAGACGAAGGGCTCGCCGCGCGAGGCGAGGCTGACCGCCTCGACGTGGCCCTCGAGCAGGTCGACGATGCGCTTGAAGAGGTCCAAGCTCATCATGCCCATGAAGCCGTTCTTTTTCGTCGTGAACGCCGCGTCCGTCTGGTAGCAGAACACGCAGCGGAAGTTGCAGACCGAGGTCGGCTCGATCTGCACGCACGGCGGGTAGGCGTCGAGGAGCTTGCGGTCGGGGAAAACTTCGTAGCGGTAGCGATAATGGAGGTAGCGCGGGAGCTCCGAGTCCTCGAGGCGGTCCAACTCCTCGATCACGTTCGCGTGGAGCTTGAACGCGGGGTAAGGCTTGGGCGCCGCCGCCTTGCCGAGCAGCTCGCGGCAAGCTTGGCGGACCAGGTCCGCGGCGTCCTGGCCGAGGCCCATATCCGACGCATCCGCCAGCACTTTTTCGATGCGGGCGCGCGCGTCGGAGAGCGGCTTCTTCTGCCGGATCTCGACGAAGCTGTTGTGCTTCTTGTAGGGGCTAGCCGAAGGCGTCATGCGTCAGTGTTCAATATTTGAACAACTCCTATTATAGGACTTGTCCGTCGGGGGAGTCAACGCGCCGGATGGATGCCATTGGATTTCGAATTCTGTCAAGAACACGTCAATTCTTGACAGTGGGTTATTAGATTACTAAAGTTACAAAACTTGGAGGGCATAGCTAATGCTTAATGAAATGGGTATCCGACACAGTTGGTCGAAAAATAAGAGAACTGCCGTCCAATTGAAAATTGTGCTAGTAGCAATTCTCGTTTCGACGATTGATGCTGCCGACGTTCCCCCAAACTCTGGGCCGTTGTTAGGTTGAGTCATTCGATAGATGCCGTTGCCGTGACGGTCGAGCCGTTGGGCAGGGCGTAGTGCTGTTGTACGAATTCCGTCGGTGTTAGGTCGTTCAGCGAGCCGTGAGGC
>JACQBA010000009.1 GCA_016194745.1 Elusimicrobiota bacterium | reverse complement strand
GTATTGAGTTCATGTACTCTCGTTTGGCGGCTGGACTCATCTAAGTGCTCCCGAAAAAACGGTTTAAACCGTCCATTTCGGTAACATTTTAAATGAGGCGACCGAGGCTCGTTCGGTAACATCTTAAATGAGTTGATGCGGATTCTTGATTCTCGACGGGAGTTGGTGTATACTATGGCTATGAGCGAAACCACGACGACGATCCCTTTATTGACCCTGTCGGACAAGGCGACCAAGAAAATCCAAGAGTTCTTCGCCACGGAAGCCGACGCGAAGGGCAAGTCCCTGCGCGTGTCCCTCGAGCCGGGCGGCTGCTCGGGCTACCAGTACTCCTTCGGGTTCGACGTGAAGAAGGAGGGCGACAACGAGATCGCCTGCGACGGCTTCTCCGTCCTCGTGGACGCAAACTCCTCCCAGTACCTGAAGGGCTCGGCCATCGATTTCGCCGAGGACGCGGGTGGAGCGGGCTTCAAGATCCACAACCCGAACGTCAAGAAGTCGTGCGGCTGCGGACAGTCCAATAGCTTCTAATAGCCTCGCGGGGAGTGCCATGCTCTCGCTGACGCCGGCGGCGGCCACCAAGATCCAGGCGCTTTGCCAGAAGGAAGGCAAGACGACGGGGTTTCTCCGCATCCGCGTTACGTCCGGCGGCTGCTCGGGACTCAATCTCGAGTTCGAAATCTCCGACGTGACGGCCCAGGACGACAAGAGCTACGAGGGCCACGGCGCCAAGATCGTCGTCGATCCCAAGTCCGAGTTCTTCCTCTACGGCTCGCAGATCGACTACAAGTCGTCGCTCATGAAGTCGGGCTTCGTCGTCAACAATCCCAACGCGAAGGACACCTGCTCCTGCGGGACGTCCTTCTCTACCTAAGGATCCAGTCCAGCCAGCGCCGCGTGTCCCGGAAGTCGGGCTCGAGCAGATCGGGCTTGGCGCGCCGGATCGCGTCGACGTCGCCGTAGCCGTCGATCACGATCCCAGTCTTGTAGCCGGACCGGCGCCCCGCGAAGACGTCGCGCGCCGTGTCGCCGATGACGCGCACGTCGGCCGGGGAGACGCGCCGTCCCGCCAGTGTCTCGGCCCTTCCCACGGCCAGGCGCAGCATGTGCGCCCGCGAGCGCCCGTCCCGGCCGTAGCCGCCGAAAGTAAAATAGCGCAGGAATCCGGAGGGCTTCAGCTTGATGTGGGCGCCTTCGCGGATGTTCCCGGTCCCGAGGCCCAGGAGGACGTTCTTGCGCTTGGCGAGCGCGCGCAGGAGCTTGGAGACGCCCGGGATCTCGAGGTACCGCCCCGCCTTGACCGCCTTGCGCACCTCATTGGGAAGGAGCTTGAGATAGGCGTCCTCGACTGCGCGCACCTCGCGGCGCGTCGGGGCCCGGCCGATGGCGCTCGTCAGGGCGAGGCGGAAGTTCTGGCGGTCCATGCGGCCCTCGAGGGAGAAAGTGGAGCACACTTCCTCGAAGGCGTGCAGCTGGACGACCGCGCGATTGAGCGCCTTGCGCCCGGAGCCGCCCGCCTTTACCAAGGTCCCGTCCAGATCGAACAAGACGACGATCTTGCGCATGAAGCAAGTGTACCAGATGCGCTACAATCCCGTCATGTGCGGAATCCTGGGGCTCTACCGTCCCGGCGGCGCCTTCGACGCGGCCGACGCGGAGAGGCGCCTGATCCAAGGGGTGAAGGCCCTGCTCCACCGCGGCCCGGACGCTTCGGGGATCGAGTCGCTCGCCAAAGACGGCGTCGCCTTCGCTCACCGGCGCCTCGCCATCCTGGACCTCGACAAGCGCGCCAACCAGCCGATGCGCTCCAAGGACGGTTCCCTTCTCATCACCTTCAACGGAGAGATCTACAATTTCCGCGAGCTGCGCGAGGAACTGCGGTCCGAAGGCGGCGTCTTCCGGACCCAGAGCGACACCGAGGTCCTGCTTGAGGGGTACCGCTTGTGGGGCATCGAGAGGCTGCTCGAGCGGGTCGCCGGCATGTTCGCCTTCGGGCTCTACGACGCGAACCGAAAGACGCTCATCCTGGCGAGGGACCGGGCGGGCAAGAAGCCGCTGTTCTACTCCGAGGCCGACGGCGGCCTCGCGTTCTCCTCCGAGCTGCGCGGCCTCTTTAAGCTCCTGCCGAAGCGTCCCGAGCTTTCACCCGAGGGCCTCGACGCCTACCTCGCGCTCAAATTCGTCCCGCCGCCTCGGACGCTGATCAAGGGAATCGAGAGCCTGCCGCCGGCCTGCTGGCTGGAGGCGCGCGACGGCGGCGCGGTCCAAGTGCGCGAGTATTGGACGCCCTGGCGCGGCGCCCCGGCTCCGGCGTCGCCCGCCGCCGCGATCGAGCGCCTGGACGACGCGTTCACGACGGCGGTCAAGCGCCGCCTTGTCAGCGACGTGCCGGTCTGCTTGTTCCTGAGCGGCGGCGTCGACTCGAGCTTGACCGCCGCGTATGTCTCCCGCTTGGGCGTGCGCGACATGGCCGCGTATTCGATCGGCTACTCCGATCTGCCGGGATACAGCGAGTTCGAGTATTCGCGCATGGTCGCCGATAAGTTCCCCGTCCGGTACGAGGAGCTGACGCTGACCGCCAAGGACGCGATCGAGACGCTCGAGGACGAGCGCTGCGCGGTCGACGAGCCGGTCTCCGATTGGGTGTGGGTGCCGCTCTATCACCTGAGCCGCAAGGCGCATCGCGACGGATTTAAGGTCGCATTGGTGGGCGAGGGTTCGGACGAGCTCTTCTTCGGCTACGACGTCATGCTCAAGGGGCTCAAGCAGATGCGGCGCTTCCGAAATCCGGCCCTGCGGCTCGCGGCCAAGGCCGGCGCGCCGCTCCTGGCGCCGGTGTACAAGCGCGTCTCGCGCGGTCACCGTAAGTACGATCTCCTGCGCCGCGTCGCGGAGGGCGGGCCCGTGTACATGGGAAGCTCGATCGGCTTCCCGCGTTCCCAGCGGCACCAGATCATCGGCCCGAACATGAAGGGCAAGGGCGATCCCCAGGCGGGGCTGCGCTTCCTGACCGACCTCCACGGGCGCTATGACGCGCTGGCGCCCGACGCCTCCGACGACGCGAACCGCGTCTGCTACGTGGAGTTCAAGACGAAGATGGTCGAGGTCCTTCTCCAGCGCGTCGACCGCGTCTCCATGCTCGAGTCGCTCGAGGCGCGGTCCCCGTTCCTCGACCAGGATTTGATCGAGCTGGCGTTTGCCGTCCCGGGCGAGTGGAAGGCGCCGCGGGGACGCCTCAAGGGCTTGCTCAAGGACTTGGCCGCGCGCCATCTACCCGAGCCCATCCTGACGCGCCCGAAGATGGGGTTCTCCTTCCCGTTCAAGGAGTGGCTGCGGGGGGACTTGGGCGAGTTCGTCGACAAATCGATCGCGACGTCGCGCCTGTTCGCGGACGGCTGGCTCGACCGGGCGTACTTCCGCTCGATGCTCGCCCAGCACCGCTCGGGCCGCGTGGACCACGCCCCGCGCTTGTGGATGGTCTTCGACCTCTGCCGCTGGTACGACCGGTGGCTCGCCTGAGGGTCGGCGTCGCCTGCCGCTCCATCTCGGGCGTCACCGGGACGACCACGGGGATCCTCGAGCACGCCAAACGCATGGCCGCGCGGGGCTGGGACGTGCACCTCATCGGGGAGACGCTCGACAAGCCGCGCGTGCGCGAGGCGGGGGCGAGCGCGCACACGCTGTTTCGCCTTCCCTTCCTGCGCAAGCTCCGGCGCCGGTTCTTCGCGCGCCAGGCCGACCGGGCCCTCGCGCGCGGGCGCTTCGATTGGACCGTCGGTCACGGGGACAACCTCCATCAGGACTCCCTCGCCCTGCACAACTGCGTCCATCTGGCTCACGAGCTCATCCACGGCAAGCCGCTGCCCGGGGACTCGACCGTGGGGCGCCTGCACGCGCACGTCCTTCGCGAGAAGTCGTTCAAGGTCCTCGTCGCGAACTCGCGGCTCATGGCGGACGACGTCGCGAGTCGCTGGGGGATTGAGCCCGCGCGCATCCGCGTGATCCATCCGGGCTACGATCCGACGCGATTTAAGGCCGAGGACCGGCCGCGATTGGGGCGGGCCCTGCGCGAGAAGCTCGGCGTCGCGGAGGGCGCGGTGCTCGTCGGGCTCGTCACCTCGGGCGACTTCCAGAAGCGCGGCGTCGGCCTCTTTCTCAAGGCGCTCGCGCGGCTGTCGGCGGCCGCTAAGGGCCGCACGCACGCGTTGGTGGTGGGGCAGGAGACGCGTCTTGGCTCCTACCGGGGCCTCGCGCAGGAGACGGGGCTCGGGGAACGGCTCAAGTTCCTGCCTCCGGAGCGGGACGTGGCGCCGTACTATCACGCCCTTGACGTCTACGCGTTCCCGGCCCTCATCGAGGAGTTCGGGCAAAGCGTGCAGGAGGCGATGGCCTGCGGCGTGGCGGTCGTGACGAGCGCGCGCGTCGGGGCGTCGGAGCTCGTGACGGGACCCGCGCGCTCGATCCTGCTCGAGGCGCCCGAGGAGAAGGCGTTTTCCGCCAAGATGCAGTCCCTCATCCTGGATTCCGGGCTGCGCCGCGCGTGGGCCGCCATCGGCCTCGACGCCGCGCGCGGAAACACCTGGGACGAGAACTTCAAGAAGACCCTGGCCTGCTACGAGGAGTTCGGTCTCAAGACCGGCGCGACGAGGTAGCGCGGCCTACCGCCAGTGGGCGGGGTTCTCGCGTTTGTCCTTCTCGACGAGCGCATTGAGGGCGTCCACGTCCAACTGGCCCGTGTCGCTCAGCTCGGGAAGTCCTTCCCGGCGCACGCGCTCCATGAGGAGGCGCCGGCGCGCCGCGTTGTCCTCGTGGATCTTCCGGTAGCGCCTGTCCGCCGCGGCGGCCTTCATCTGGGCGAGCAGCTTGCGTCCCGGCCGCGAGCGGAGCTTCGCGCTCAGGTCCGCGACCGCCTTGATCGACTTCTCGTAGCCCTCGATCGTCTGCTGCCGCGTGGCCTGCTCCACCTGCGCCGCGTCCCAGAGGTCCTGCGTGGACGCGGCCAGGCCGTGGACCTCGCGCATGTGGGCGAGCGCGAGGAGCAGTTGGGGGAGTTTCCGGAGCTCCTCCTCTTTCGTCGCCTTGATCTCCTTCAAGCGCTCCAGACGGCGCTTGGACGCCGCGACGGGATCGCCCAGTCCCGTCAGGCCGAACGTGACCGCATAGGCCTCGTCGTCGTGCTTGATCTCGGAGATGTACGCCTCGGGGTCCCTGGCGAACTTGCGGAGCTCCTCGGTGTGGGCGGTCGGCTTCTTGAGCCTCAGGTCCAGGACGATGAAGGATTGGGCGATGCGCGCGCCTTCCTCGTCGGCGATGTCGTGGTCGAAGGCGTCCGCGTGCTCGGCGATCGTGCGCTCGATGCGCGCGTTGCGCACGAGGTGCTCGATCTCGTGGCCGAGGGTGACGGTCGCGAAGGCCAGCCCCTGCTCGGCGTCCTTGAAGTCCATGATGGACCGGCTCAGCTCGATCGTGCCTTTCGGCGGCTCGGCCTGCCCGTAGTGGGAGCCCTCGATGTCCTCGACGCCGTGGCGGACCGCGAGGACCGTCCCCTGGAAGCGCAGGAGGGAGATGCGCGCGGTGCGCTTGAGGACCGCGTAGTCCTTGGCGAGGGTGTCCAGGATGCGCCGGCCCTCCGGCAGGGCCTGCAGCGTCTCGAGAGCGCGAGTGAGGAAGGCTCGTTCGTCGGCTGCGCCTTCGATCGAGAGCGTTTCCCGCTGGCCGCGGTCCGCGACCGGGACCAGCTCTCCGAGTGGCGGGGCTTGCGAGACGGCGGCGGGGGCGAGGTTCTGGAGCTCCGGCAGGAGGCGCTGGGCGCCGACGGCGGAAGACGCCCCCCACGTCGCGAGCAGCGCCAGCGCGGCCGATGATCGGCGCATCCAAGATAGACTATACAGATTCCGCAAAACGTCGCCCAGGTCGGTTCGGGCCGCGCGCTCTAGGACGTAGGGCCCGTGTTGTCGGAGGGGGCTGCCGGAGCATACTTGTCCCGCCCGCGCGCCCCGCGACGGGCCTTGCGCCGCCGCAGCCGCTCGATCTCCTGCAGGCGCTCGGAGGTCTCCGGCGAGACCTTCATCTCGATGCGGTCGACGAGCTCGCGCAGTGCGAGGAAGCGATTGACGGTTCGTTTCCTCTCTCGCTGGACGCGCACGACCAAGTCCATCGGGGGATAGCGCAGCTGGACGCAGTTGGCGGTCTTGTTGATCTTCTGCCCGCCCTTGCCGCCGCCGCGGATGAAGCTCTCCTCGACGAGCCGCAGATCGACGCGGAGCCGTTCGATGCGCGCCTTGAGCTCCGCCACCTTCCCCGGCGACACGTCGAAGTTCTCGTTGATGTTCATTCGGGTGTCTGACATTATCTTATTTGTCTTTTCGACGAAAAGACAAATAAGTTAATGTCTGACATCATGCTCGATACGCTACGACTGCTTTGGCTCATGGCCGCGCCGAACAAGAACCGCGCGTCGCGGGTCTACGATCTTCTGTCGACGAACAACAATCTGGGCGAGAACTCGCTGTACTTGAACCTCGGGTATTGGGACGGGGCGGCGACGTACGACGACGCCTGCCAGGCGCTGGCCAAGGTGCTGTCCGACGCGGCCGAGGTCCGGGCGGGAGACGAGGTCCTCGACTGCGGCTTCGGGTTCGCGGACCAGGACATGTATTGGGCGAGCGCGCTGCGCCCCAAGCGCATCGTCGGCTTGAACATCACGGCCTCGCAGGTCGAGACGGCCAAGCGCCGCGTCTCGGAGAGGGGGCTTGCCTCGACCGTCGACCTTCGCCACGCGTCGGCCACCGCGGTGCCCTTCGACGCGGCGACGTTCGACAAGGTCCTCGCGCTCGAAACCGCTTTCCACTACGACACGCGCGAGGCGTTCTTCCGGGAGGCCTTTCGGGTGCTGCGCCCGGGCGGACGTCTGGCGACGGCCGACATCATCCCGCGGGAAGGCTTGCCGTCGCCGGGCCTGAGCGGCCGGCTCGGCGACTACTTCAGCCGCTCCTTTTGGCAGATCCCGGCCGTCAACATGTACGGGCAGACGGCTTATCGAGAAAAACTCGAGGCGGCGGGCTTCCGCGGCGTCCGCGTGCGGTCCATCGCCGACAGGGTCCGTCCGTTCGTCGAGTTCTCCAGGCGCCGTCTCGATTCGCCCGAGGTGGCGCGGCGGATGAACCCGTGGATCCGCCGGATCTGGCGCTCCAGCCTCGACGACAGCTTCGGTTTCTCGCGGATGGACTACGTGATCGTCACGGCCGACAAGCCGCGCGCGTAGCGAGTTCGCGCTTCTGGACCTTGCCGACCTCGTTCTTGGGCAGCGCGTCGAGGAACTCGTAGGCCTTGGGCTGCTTGTAGCGGGCGAGGCGGCCGTCGCAAAAGCGCCGCAGGAGCTCCGCGTCGAGCGCGTGGCCGGGGCGCGGCACGACGAAGGCCATGCCGACCTCCTGCCAGCGGGCGTCGGCCACGCCGATCACCGCCGCCTCGGCGACGGCCGGATGGGCGGCCAGGACCTGCTCGACCTCCGCCGGGTAGACGTTCTCGCCACCCGAAATGAACATGTCCTTGCGGCGGCCGAGGATCCACCAGAAACCGTCCTCGTCCCGCTCGGCCAAATCCCCGGTCCGGACCCAGCCGTCCGCGAGCGTCTCGCCCGTCTCCGTCGGCCGGTTCCAGTAGCCGCTGAAAAGGTGCGGGCCCGCGATCTGCAGCTCGCCGTCCATGAGGCGCATGCGCGTGCCGGGCATCGTCATGCCGACCGAGCCCATCTTCTCCTCGACGGCGGAGGGGGGAAAGCAAAAGCAATTGGGACCGGCCTCCGTCATGCCGAACCCCTGGCGGAAGTTGATCCCGGACGCCAGGTACTCGGAGATGACCGGCTTGGGGCAGGGCGCGCCTCCCGAGATCACGAAGCGCAGGCGGCTCGAGGGCGAGGCGAGGAGGGCCTTGTGCTCGAGGAGCATCTGGTACATCGTCGGCACGCCGAAGAGCACCGTGGCGCGTCCGCGCGCGGCCGCCTCGGCGACGGCGCGCGCGTCGAACCTCTCGTGGAGATCGACCGTTCCGCCGGCCAGGAGGAGGGGCAAGGTCAGCACGTTCCAGCCGCCCGTGTGAAACAGCGGAGCGCACGTCACGGTCGCGTCGTCGTGATTGAGCCCCCAGCCCTCGCGCGTCTGTCGGGCGTTGGCGAGGATCATGCCGCGGCTCAAGACGACCCCCTTGGGCGCCCCCGTCGTGCCGGAGGTGTAAAGTATCAAGACGGGAACTTCGGGGTCAGACATGAAGTTATGTAAGTTGTCCCCGGAATACTTACACAACTTCATGTCTGACCCCGATTCGGCCAGGCCGCCGATGGGAAGAGGCGTTAGGCCGGGGATAGCGAGCGCGGCGGCGGTCTCGGCGAACTCGCGGCCATAGAGAAGGAGCTTGGGCGAGCAGTCGGCGAGGACCGTCTCCAGTTCCGGGAGGGCGAGGCGGTGGTTCAACGGGGCCAGGATCGCGCCGCGTTCGGCGCAGGCGAAGAGGAGGAAGATCGTCTCCGCGCGGTTGTTCGCGAGCACGGCGACGCGGTCCCCCGCGCCAACGCCGAGCTCATGGAGGCGTCGGCCGAGCTCGCGCGAGCGCGCGAGAAGAGCCGCGTAGTCGTAGGAGCACCCCGCGCTGTCGTCGACGAGGGCGGTCTTCTCCGGGCTGCGCGTCGCGGCCGCTTCGAGCTCGGCGAGCACGGTCAGTAGGTGATGGCGAGGCACGCCATCGCGTAGCCTCCGCCCGAGGCGCACAGCACGAGGCGCTGGCCGCGCCGTAGCTTTCCGGCCGCGATCGCGTCGTGAAGGGCCATCGGGATGCAGGCCGAGCCGGTATAGCCCCACTTGTCCATGATGCAGTGCGTGCGCTCCATAGGGAGGCCGAACTCCTCCATCACCTGCTCGATCGTGAAGCGCCGGATCTGCGTAAAGATGAAAAGGTCGACGTCCTGGACCTCGAGCTTGCCCTTCTCCAGGGTTCGGCGCACGAGCGGCGGCCATTGGTCCTTGTTCAGTGTCGCGGGGAACTTCTTGAGAATGCGCACGTTGTGCGTTCCCGCGGCGACGACCTCGGGGCTCGCCACCGCGGCGGAGCCGCCGCCGTAGATGCCCATGTAGTCCCAGTAGGAGCCGTCGGCCGTGAGGCGGGAGCTGAGGAGATGGGTCTCGCCCGGATCCTTGCGGAGTATCACCGCGCCCGCTCCGTCGCCGAAGAGCGGGTACGTGTTGGCGTCCTTTGGATCGAGAAACTTGGACATGGCGTACGTGCCGACCACGAGCGCCGTCTTGTACTGCGCGTCCCCGCCGAGGTACTTCGCCGCGATGTCCATCGCGGTGACGAAGGCCGCGCACGCGCAGTTGACGTCGAACGCCGCGGCGTTCTTGGCGCCGAGCCGATGCTGAACGAAGGCCGCCGTGGCGGGGGAGAGGAAGGCCGGGGTGTCGGTCGCGACGATGAGGAGGTCGATCTCCTCGGGGCGCATTTCCGCCGCCGCGAGGGCGTCCTCGGCCGCGCGCACAGCATGGTCGCCGGAGGACTCTTCCGGGGCCGAATGGTACCTCGCCCCGTGGCCGATGCGGGCAAACACGGACTCGAGGGTCTCGCGGCCGAAGCGGGCGTAGAGGTCCTCGTTGGATACGAGCTTTTCCGGCACTCTGATTCCGGTGGAAACGATCTTGGGCATGGGGTTCTCCTTTAGAGGACGAGGCCGCCGTCGACGCCGAGCACTTGCCCCGTGATGAAGGACGCTTCCTTCGAGCCGAGGAAAAGGTAAGCGTTGCCGATGTCCTCGGGCGCGCCGAGACGCTTGAGCGGCGTGTTGTTCCTGACGCCGTCCAGGACTTTCTCCGGGACGGTCGCGAGCATCTCCGTCATCGTGAAGCCCGGGGCGACGGCGTTGACGGTGATGCCGTGGCGGCCGAGCTCTTTCGCCCACGTCTTCGTCATGCCGATGAGCCCCGCCTTCGCGGCCGCGTAGTTCGTCTGGCCGACGTTGCCGTAGACGCCGACGATCGAGGAGGTGTTGATGATCGCCCCGCTCTTCTGGGCGCTCATGACGGGGACGACCGCTTGAGTGCAGTTGAAGACGCCTTTGAGGTTCACCGAGATGACTCGATCGAAGTCTTCTTCCGCGAGCTTGTGGAGCATCGCGTCCCGGGTGATGCCGGCGTTGTTGACGAGGACGTCGATGCGTCCCCAGGCCGCGGTCACGGTCTTCACCGCCGCGTCGACCGACGCGCGGTCCGCCACGTTCAGCGGCACGGCGAGCAGCGGGCGCGCGCCCTCGGGGTCCAAGTCGCCGCGCGTCGCCTGGAGCTGCTCCTCGTTGATGTCGCACATGGCGACCTTCGCCCCGGCGGCGAGGAAGAGCTGGACCGCGGTGCGGCCGATGCCGCGCGCGGCTCCGGTGATCATGACGACCTTGTCTTTGACGTTCATCGTTTTCTCCTATTGCCCGCACCCTTCCCTCGCCCGCTTGCGGGAGAGGGGCGGGGCGAAGGCAGTATTCCGTTTCTGAAAATAGCGGCGAACTGCTTGACGACATCGTCGTCCGCGAGCCCGTAGTGCCCGCGCACGCCGAAGAGCTTCTCCATGATGAAGTAGTTGAAGAAGCTCCAGGTGACGAGCATGAGGGCCGTGGAGGGATCCACGCCCGGCGCGAGAGCGGGGGGCTTGCCCCCGTTGCCTCGGCTGAGCAGCTCGGAGTAGCGGGACCGCATGCTCCCGAAGAGCCGGGCGATGTGCTTGGCGTCGAACTCGACGACGTCGACGTAGATGAGGAGAATGTACTCCCGGAAGCGCTCCACCGACTCGCGGCTCGCCGAGGCGATCTTCTCGATGTTGTCCGGGAAGGGCGTCTCGGACAGTACCCTATATAAGGGATGGCCGGGCTGGAAGTACTGCGCCTCGTAGCGCGCGAGGAGGGTCGCGAAGACCTCCTCCTTGGTCTTGAAGTGGTTGTAGATGTTCCCGAGGGAGACGCCCGCCTTCTCCGCGATGTCTCGCGTCGAGGTGCCGTGGAATCCCCGGCGCAGGAAGAGCTCGGCCGCGGCGCTTAGGATGACGTCTTTGTTGGTTTCGGTGATGGGCATATGAACGAACGTACGTTCATAATAGAACTATGCGCGGGGGGTGTCAAGCGTGCGTCGGATTCAACGGGAGGCGAGGGCGCCTTCGACGCGGCGGGCCAAGTCCTCGAAGGCCTGGTGGGCGCGGGGCATGATCGGCGTGACGCGCTGGAACATGTCCGCGTCGCGGTCGACGTGGGTCGCGAGGGGCACGACGATCAGCTCGTGGAGGGCCGCCTTGCCGCGGGAGCGCACGAGCTCCGCGTACGCCTCGGCGTTCCGCGCGGGCGGGATCAGAAAGTCGAAGGCGCCCGCGAGGGAGACGAGCGGGACCTTCAAGTCTCCCGTGTTCTCGATCTCCCGCGCCGCGGCGTGGACGGCGGGCGGCCGCTCGCTCCAGCGATACGCCTCCGCGGGGCCGGAGAACTCCGGGTCCAGGTCGCCGCAGAGCAGGCGAAATGTCGCGTCCCAGTAGACTTGGCGGTAGTAGCGCAGGACGTCGTCCCAATCCGGGTCGACCGGCAGCCCGGCCCTCGCGAGCGCCCCGCGGTCCCACTCGGCCCCGGAGGTCGCGGCCAAGCAGGCGGCGAGCTGCGCCAGAAGGTTGCCGGGGGACGCGTTCCAGAAGACGCCGGAGACGTCGATGGCGGCGTGGAACGGCGCGCCTTCCTCCGCCGCGCGCCGGGCGAGGTAGCCCCCGTTGGAAACCCCGACCGCGTAGATCGCTTCCGGGCGGCGCCCGCGCTTGGCTCGGCACTCCTCGGCGGCGAACTCGGCGAGGTTCTTAAATCTAGGGTACCAGAGACGCTTCTTGGTCTCGGGGCCCTGGGCCACGAACAGCGTGCTGCCGTCCAGCACCGCGTGCAGCCCCTTGTCCATCGCGGCGAATGCGTAGCCGCGGGGGAGGAGAAAATCGGACCAATACACGTCGTAGCAGAGCTCACCGAGGACGCCGGGAGAGGCCGAGACGACGAGACGTCCGTTCCACTCCTTGGGAACGCGCAGCACGAGCCGCGCCTGGGCATCGTCGGGCAGCGTGCCCTGGACGAGGAGGCCCGGTACGGGCGCCTCGAGCTTCGGCCAAGCGGCGACGGGCGGCGCGATGAGGAGCGCGTCGAGGGGCACCTCTCCCTTGGCGCGGAGCGGGAGCGTCGTCAGGTCCGCCACGTCCTCTCGCGTCGCGTGCGGACGCGGGCCGGGGCCCAGGCGCATGCCGAAGACGCGCACGACGCTCACGGGTCGAGGATCCTCGAGAGTCCCGAGGGATTCTTCCACGGGAAGTAGTGGTCGCCTTCGACGATGTGGGCCCGCACGCGGCCCGAGGGGTCCCGCAGGACGGTCCCCGCCGGCGGCATGGCGGCCGGGGCGCGCAGGCCGAGGAGTTCGAACAGCGCCTTGCCGCTCTCCCAATTGAGCAGCTTGTCCTTCGTCGCGTAGACGAGGACGATCTCGAGGCCGAGGCCTAGGAGATGCTCGGCGTCGGCGCGGGTGAATTCGAGACGGAACATGTCGCTCGTGCGCCGCAGGAGCGCCTCCTGCCAGCCCGGGTCCTTTGCGTTCTTGTCGAGGTCGCGGAGGTAGCCGCGGCGGACCGAATCGATCGCGGGGTCCCACGCTTCCTGCAGGTCCTTGCGCATGAGTTCCGCTGCCTGCTTCGCGCCGAGGGCGAGGGCTGCGTCGCGCTGGACGGACCACGCCGCGAGCGCCGCGCGCAGCTGCGCGGCGAGGACGGGATTCATCTCGGCCGAGCGCTCCCACTCGTCGGTCGCCGCGTCGACGCGCGCGATCCAGGCGAGGGCCTCGTCGCGCTGCGAGCGCCACATCGCGAGGAAGGCGCGCGCCTGCGGGGCGAGGAACGGGTTCATCTCGGCCAAGCGGCCCCAGGCCTCGTAGTAGGCGTCGGTCCGCCGGATCCACTCGGCGGCTTGCCGGCGCTGCTCGCGCATCTGGGCGACGAGGAGTCGTACTTGGGGGGAATCCCCGGCGCGGGTCTCCGCGATCCTGCGCATCATGCTCGCCGAGGCGTCCATCACGTCGAGCCAGTCGACGAAAGCGCGGGTCGCCTTGCCCATCTGCTCGAACTCGCGTCCGGCCATGCGCTCGGAACCCTCGAAGTGCGTCGTCGCGTTGAGGAGGACGAGGCGTCCGCCCCGCAGAAGGCGGAGGGCGTCGCGCGTCTCGGGGAAGGCGTCGTCCTCCCGCATCTGAGCAAGGCGCTGGACGATCATCGCGCCGAAGGAGTGAAGGACGAGCTCGATCCTGCCGTTGCCGGCCGTGCGCGCGGCGACCGTGATCATCCTCGCGAGTTCCCGGGCGTCGGAGTCGAGCGGCGATTGGACGCGGCTCCATGCGCTCGGCGGGTGCCCGCGCAGCGACATGAAGTACTGGTCCGCCGCGGGCGGTCGCTGGGTCATGAAGAGCGAGTCGAACCCCGCCAGGGCGAGGCCGCCGACGAAGATGCGGGAGGGGCCGCGCGAGCCGGCGGGTGCGGCGAGCCTCTTGTAACGGATGGCGCTGCCGTCGACGGGACTGTCGAAGGAGCCGTTCGTCCAGCGGGAGTTCTGGGCGGACGTTTGTACGACGGGCGCGCCTTGCACCGCCGGCACGCCCAGTGCGCGGGCGGCTTCAAGAGGGGACGGCGACGGCGAGGCCGCGTACGCGGGGGCGAACGCCAGGAGGGCGGCCGTCATCGTCGCGAGGGGCCTCGGCACGGCTCCATTATAGCCGGTTTTCGCCGCCGCGCGACGCGCTCCCGGAGGACCCAAAGCGGAGTGGGCGCAATGAGGCGGGGGGCTTGCCCCGTGGACCCATCACGCGTGGAGGCCTCGGGGCTATAATGGCGAAAGATGCTCCGCAGATTCGCACCCCTCGCCGCGGCGCTGTCCTGGGCGGCGCTCGCCTCGGGCCAGATGGAAGTGGCCCGGGTCCCGATCCTGACGACGCCTCTGCTCGGGTCCTTCTCCGGCGCGGCGGCCCTAGGCGCAAATCAGGGAGCGGCGGGCCTCTCGAACACGTCGTTGGCGGGACCCTCGCCGTCCCTCGACTCCCATTCGCTGTCGCAGCCTCCGGCGACGATCCTGCAGGCGGCGCCCGGGCTCTCGCTCGCCGCGCGACCGTTGTCCGCCGCCGCCCCGCAGACGCCCACCTTCGGCCTCTCCGCCGCCGCGTCTGTGTCGGCGGCCGTCGGTCCTGCGATCTCCTTGGGGTCCGCCAAGAGCCTCGCCTCGCCCGCGCCCGCCGCGACGCTGCCCGACGTTCTCTCCGCCTTCGACGACGGCCGCCGCCGGTTCGACGGCGACGCGCTGCGCTTGGACCGCGACGCGTATGCCAAGGCGAAGCGTCCGCTCGGGTTCTTTCCGCCGCGTACGCCGTGGACCAACTTTTTCATCCATTGGACCGCCGAGCAGAAAGCTCTCCAGCGCCTGGGCCGGCAGATGTTCGTGCGGCCCATGGTCGAGGGGTGGGTCGCGCAGCACGAGTTCTGGAAGACCGCGGCCGCGGGGACGCCGCTCGAGCCGTGGGTCGCCCTGTGGGCGCCGATGAGCGACCACGCGCGGCGCTTCAAGCTCGTCCTCGACTTCATCGACCGGGTCGAGTCGGCCAAGCCGAAGTGGTCGACCGAGAACAGGATCGTTCTGGACCGGCCCTCCTTCGCGCTTCGGGACTTCTCCGCGGACAAGCGATTTCCCGTCGACCGCAAGAAGACGCCCGCGATGATCATCCCGCCGAACTCGGGGCATCTCTCCACGATCGCGGACTTCGACGACGGCAAGAGCGTGGTCCAGACGTTCGCCGCGTCGAAGCGGGCCACGTTCTCGCTCGACTGGAAGAGCGCCGTGCCCGACAACCCGCAGATGATCGCCGACATGGTCCAGGACGTCGTGCGGAGCATCGACGCGGTCGGGGGGAAAGTCCAACTCGTCGGTCTATGCCAAGGCGGCTGGCTCGCGGCCATCGTCGCGGCCCTGTATCCCGAGAAAGTGGAGGCCCTCTATCTTGCCGGCGCCCCGATCGACGCGACGCGCGGCGACAACGACGTCACGCGCGCGGCCGGCCGGCTCCCGATCGAGTTCTACAATTGGATGGTCTACGGGATGGGACGCGATGGTGTGTACGACGGCGAGTCGCAGCTCGAGGGGTTCCTCAACATCGGCGCCGATGGCGGCCACGCCAAGCGCTTCGGGTTCTGGCAGGACTTGATGCAAAACATCGACGACAAGGAGCACGTCGCGCGCGCCGAGCGCTTCGCGACGTGGTTCTACGCGGTGAACAACCTTTCCCTGTGGTACCTCGAGGCGGTGGAGAAGCTCTTCAAGGAGAACCAGCTCTACCGGGGCGTCTTCGAACTCGGGATCGACGGCAAGACTGTCCGCGTCGACCTTTCCCGCATCACGGTACCCATCGTCATGTTCGAGGGCGCCAAGGACGACATCACGGCGCGCGGCCAGACGTTCGCCCTAGGCGAGGTCGTCCGGACGCCCGAGGCGCTCCAGTACAAGCGCGTCGACGACGTGGGGCATATCGGTCTCTACAACAGCGAGCGAATCCAGGCCCGCTGGCGCCAGGCCATCGACTGGGTCGACGCCGCGCGCAAGCTCTAGGCGCTCTTACTTGAAAAGTGGTGGTGAGGATAGGATTTGAACCTATGTAGGGCGTAGCCCGCTGGTTTTACAGACCAGTGCATTTGACCGCTCTGCCACCTCACCGAAATCAGGTCCGTCGTCGGAAGAGCCACTTAGTTTAGCAAATCGCTCGGCTTCCGCAAAACTTCAAACGAACGATATCCTAAACCGTCAAATGGTCCGGATTTCCGGGACAGGGTCACAAGGCCGGATTCTCCAACAAGATGAACGTCGTCAACGTACCCTTGAAGCCCGAGCGTCACTCGCGACTTGATTTTTGGAAAAGGCGCAGGCGGTCGAGCACGTTCCTCTGTGAGCAGGCATGCCTGAGTTTGCGCGCATCGAGCGTCTTCGCCAAGACGGCGAGCAGGCGGCGACTGTCCTCGTCGTCCTGTCCGCCGCCGGCCTCAAGCTTCATGGCGATCTAGTCCTCCGGGCTGACGACCGGAATTTTGGTTCCCGCCATGGAGACGACAGCCGCGCGCGAGAGGCCGTCGCGATAGGGCTCCGGACCCTTCCACGCTGCGGATCTCGGCCGCGGTGAAGCCAAGACGGGTCAGGCCCGCGCGCCGGAGCGCGAGTGCCGTTCGCGTCATATTCATGGCCAGATCGACGCGCTGCGCGGGAGTCATGCGACGGGCGCGCAACGCCTGCGCAACCTTCTTCCTCCGTCTCAAGCGTGATATCGCCATAAAGGAGCATCCTTTGCGCAGCTCGGCGTGCCACCATGCCGAGCCATGCTCGCAGTGAATCAGGTCCGCCCAGCCTTGTCTATAGTTCGGCTCGACTACACGAGAACAGTGATTGACCGATGCCTATTAGCTGCGGAAACGGTGTTTCTGGATCCATTTCCTAGGTTTGCCTGGGACCTTAAGGGATTCTTCTTGACGCCCCGGTACGGCTATAGTGAGTCGTAAGACTAAATGGAGATCGCAATGAAAAGCACTCTAATCGCAATCGTCGTCTCGGCGTTGACGTCCACAGCCTCGCTGGCTGCTGTCGTCGGCGAATTCGAACAAACAATCGTTCTTTCCGCTGAAATTAAGGCCGGCGCCGAGAACATCCGGATGGCGACTCAACAACGACGGTTTTCAGGGGATGTGATGTTAGGCGAAGGAAATCAAGGACAACTCATCCTGGCGAGTTACAGGGGCACTCTCGATCCAGCATTCAACGTCTCCACTTCTGCCAATGACTGCAGGGTCAGTACGTTTTATGGGACGCATCGGGATGACGCGTTTGTCGGATCCGTCTATTGCGGTGATCGATTTTCCTTTTCGGAGAATATCATCTCCTCTCCTTCCAACGCTCCGGAATTTCGAAGGAACGCGGAGCAGCGTCTTATCAACGAGTTCAAGTTCAGCCCGTCGAGGCCTTGCGTATCCGACGCCAAAACCGACAGGAGCGGCGGGCGTACGGTTACGTATTACTCGACACAGTGCTATTACTCGCGATAGCTCATTACAGGAGTACCTGACGTCGTTGAGTTTTACAGACCAGTCCGTTTGACCGCTCCGGCACCTCATCAAATTTGGGTCCTTCGTCGAGCGATAAGCGCTGTATTGGCAAATTTGGGCCCCGGGCACGGTATTTCCTAGAATAGCGCCGGATGGCAGCCCACAGCCGGCTTCTGCAGCTCCTCATCATCGTCCTCTTCGGCACGTTCGTCGCGCGCTTCCTGGTGAAGGACATCCCGGCGGCGAAGAGAGTCGTGTCGAAGGTGCGCCTGTTTAGGGCCTGCTCCGACGACCGGTACTCGGACGTCTACGACAAGCCGAGCGATCCCGCGCTGGCGAAGGAATACGCACTCGTCAACGAGCGCCACTTCGGCGGACGGCTTCCGACCATCCCGATCCGGTGGGAGCCTCGGTTAGGCGAAGGCAGCGATCCCGGTCCCGCCGGCCTGCGCGTGCAGGGCTTATGGCACAAGTGCGGCCGCCGGATTCAGATTCTGGTCAATCCCGTCCTAAAAAGCGACGCGCACGCCCTGCGCCGGACCCTCTGCCACGAGATGATCCACGAGCACCTCTACGCCTCGGGCGACACCCGGACGAAGCACGGGCCGGCCTTCCAGACGGTGCTGCAGCGCCTGCTCGACGAGAAGGCCTTCGAGGGGATCCTCGCGACCGAATCGGACAAGGGATTTCTCCGCAGCTGGCTCAGCCAGGAGAAATCGGCCCTCGCGTCGATGGACCGCGACCTGCGCCAGGAACGCGACGCGCTGCACAAGATGGACAAGCAATTCGACCGCCTGAACGCGCGCATCCGTCTCGCCAACGTCGCCGGCTTCGGCGGGCCTTCCGACTCCGATGTGGAGGCGCTCGAGGACGCCCGCAACAAACGGGTCTTCGTCATCAACGCGCTGGTGAGGAAATACAACGAGCGAGGCGGGGAGTTCAACAAGCAGGTCAAGCGCTACAACATCATGGTCTCCTACCCGGACGGGCTCGACGAAGAGAACTCCTTCCAGCCGAACGACCCCGCCGGCGGCTACGTCGACCAGAAGAAGCGCCACAAGAAGACGCGCAAGTAGGAGCGGCCGGCCGTCAGCGGGCGAGCGCGGCGGCGGGAGCGCGCGCGCTTCCGGCGCGGTGCCGGCGCACGTTTTGCGCCTGCCACCACGTCGAGACGTCGGGCTTGAGGCCGCTCGCGACGGAGAGGAGCTTGGGGCCGGCCACGAAGAGTCCTCCGGCGGCGACGGCCACGGATGCCGCGGCGGCGATGACGACGCGCCTAGGCCGGTGGCGCGCGTCGGCCGCGGCGCTCTCCATCGCGTCGCGGTAGAGACCCGCAATCAGAAGCAGGGAGACCGCTCCCAGGAGCGCCGCGAGCGCGACCTTGCGGCGCGCCGTGGGCGTCGCCGCCGGCCGGGCGTCGGCCGCCGCAAGTTCCGCCGTCGCGGCGGGGTCGGCATAGAGTTCCGGATTGGTGATCGTCGCCAAGGGATCGACGGGCAGAGCGTGCGCCTGCGCCCTGCGGACGTACATCGCGTAGAAGCGCTCGTTGAGCCGCACTGCCGCCTTGAGGAGCCGCGCCATCTCCTCGTAGCGCCCTACGAGCTCCTCGACGAGCGCCAGATTGAGCAGGGCATAGGCGTCCTTCGCATTGAGCTTGAGCGCCCGCACCGCGTCGGCGCGGGCAGCGTCCGCGCGGCCGAGCTTGGCCAAGGCGAAGGCGCGCGCGTCCAGCGCCGGCTGGTTCCGCTCGGGCGCCAACTCCAAGGAGCGCGTCGCGTCCTTCACCGCCTCCTCGTAGCGCGAGGCCATGGCGAGCAGGCTGGCACGCTGGTTCAAGGCGTCGGGCAGATTCGGGTCCTCGCGAACGGCCCGCGTCGCGAGCGCGATGGCGCGGGGGAGGTCCCGTCGCCCCAGGGCCACCGCCTCGGCGATCAAGCGCTTGGCGTTCTCGGAGGACGCGCGCTGGGACGTCACGGCGGCGTCCGCGTCGTATCGGTACGTCGCCGAGGCCGGGCGGCGCGCGCCGTCGGGGATGCTCGCGGGAATCGCGAGGTCTTCGCCGACGAACCGGCCCGCGTCTTCCGACGGAAGCTCCTTCGACGCTTTGAACCGGTTCGCCTGCTCTAGAGCTTGGTTTTCCCGGCGCGAGAGCCGCTCGGGGCGGCCGCCCAGCTTCGCGGCCGCGGTCTCGGGGTCCGCGGTCGAGCGCTCGGGGCTTCCTCGGTCGGTGTCGACGGGCGCGGCGCTGAATTCGTCGTGCATCCCGTCGCTGCGCTCGCCGCCGCCGGGAGCGGGCCGGAGCGCGCGCCGGAGCAGGCCGGGCTCGATGCCGACGCGGTCCTTGTCGGTGAGAGTGGCCGGCTTGTCCGAGAGGCGGCCGAACGGGACCGCGTTGCGTCGAATCTCGGCTACGTCTAGATCCGGCAGCTTGTCGGAGGAGGCGGGAACGCTTTGGGCCGCGCCGAGGGCGGCGTTGAACAGGCTTTGCTCCGGGTCACGGCAGACGACGCGTTTTCGGCCGGTCTCATCGACGGTCTCGACGCACTCGGCCGCGGCGACGGCGGCGCCCCAGAGCGTCAAGGCGGCGGCCGACAGCAGGCCCCTCCAGTTCCGCATCGACACAGTGTGGCGCGAAGTGCCCAACTTAACCTGGGTCGAAAGGGCCTAGTATTGGTGGGACTTAGGGCCTAATCGCCCTTGAACTTGTAGCCGATGCCGTAGATCGTCTCGATGCGGTCGCCGGCCGAGCCGAGCTTCTGGCGGAGGTTTTTGACGTGCGCGTAGAGCGTCTCCGAGGTGATGATGCGCGAGCCCTCCGACAGCGCCTCCGAGAGGATACGGTACGTGAGGACTTGCCCGGCATGCTGCATCAGGCGCGCGAGGAGCGCGAACTCCATGGGACGCAGATCCGCCTTCCTCTTGCCGACCACCACCTCGAACGCGTCGAAGTCGATGCGGATGCCCGCCGCCTCGAGGACGCGCGCCGTCTGCCCCGCGTGGCGCGAGCGCCGGATAAGGGCGCCGACGCGGGCCAGCACCTCCTTCACCGAGAAGGGCTTGGCGACGTAGTCGTCGGCGCCCGTGTCGAGCCCCGTCACCTTGTCGCTTTCGGACTTGCGCAGCGTCAGCATCAGCACCGCGACGCCGGCGGTCTTGGGATCCTCCTTGATGAGCTTGAGGAGCTTGAGCCCAGAGATGCCCGGAAGCTGGATGTCGAGCACCATGACGTCGACCATGTCCTCGGCCAGGACGGAGAAGGCTTGGTTCGCGTCCGTCGCGGTCCGCACGGTGTAGCCGGCGTCCGTCAGGGCGGGTTCGAGCACCTCCGTGATCGCGGGATCGTCGTCGACGAGAAGAATCGTGGCTTTTCCAGTCATGCGGTCTCCCGTGCTCCGAGGACTTCACGGATGCGAAGATCGAGCTCGCCGGAGCGCAGCGGTTTGGGCAGGAAGCACGCCGCGCCGCTTTCCAACGTGCGCTGGACCTCGGCCAAATCGGAGGTCGCGGAGCACAAGATGATCGGAATGGCCGCGGTGGCCACGTCCGCCTTGAAGTCCCGGATGAGGCTTTCGGCCCGCATTCCACCCAGGTCCATGTCCATCAAGATAAGGTCCGGGGAGTCGCTGGCGGCGTCCCGGCGGGCGGTGCGCGCGTCGATCGTGATCGAAGCCCGGTAGCCTTTCGCCTCGAGGAGCTGCCGGGTCATCTCCGCGAAGGCCTCGTTATCGTCGATCACCAGGATCTTCGCGCCGCGGCTGGATGGATCGGCGGGCGCGGACCGCCGGGAGGAGTCCGCGGCCTGCGCGGAGGGAAGCGAGAACCAGACGCGCGTGCCCTCGCCCAGCTTCGAGCCGATGCCGACCGTGCCGCCCATGGATTCGATCGTCCGCTTTACCAAGAAAAGCCCCAGTCCCGTGCCGCGCGCGTCCTTCGCCTCGCGGCCGCTGTCCGCTTGCTGAAACGGCTTGAAGAGTTTCTCGAGCGCTTCCGGCTCGATGCCGACGCCCGTGTCCGCGACGGTGACCTCGATCGCGCCCGCGCGGGACTGCGCTGCGATCGAGATCCTCCCGCCCGAGCGGGTGAACTTGATCGCGTTGGAGACGAGGTTCGCCAGCACGCGCTCCAGGTGGGCCCGGTCCGCGAGCACCGGCTGGAGCGTGCCGGGCACCGCGCACGACAGCGTGAGTCCGCGGTTCTTGAGGATGGACCCGTAGAGCTCGGCGAGGCTATCGACGACCGGAGACACGGCCACCGGTTCGAGGCGGTACTCCATTTTTCCGGCCTTCATCTTGGCCGCGTCGAGGACGTTCGAGACGAACACGCTCAGGCGCGTGGCGTTCTCGGTGAGCGCCGTCAGGATCCGGCGGTGGCGGGGGAGGATCTTGTCCCGCTCCGGGTCGTCGCGCAGCATGAACTCGAGGCAGGTGTGGATCGCGGCCATCGGGCTTCTCAGGTCGTGGGAGACGCTCGCGATGAACTCGTCCTTCAAGTCGTCGAGCTCGCGCAGGCGCGACACCATCCCGTTGAAGTCGCGCTCCAGTTCCCCGAGCTCGCTCGAGGAGACCACGGGCACCGAGACGTCCAAGTTCCCGCGCCCGACGTCCCGCGCGGCTCCTGCGATGCGGGTGATCGGACGCGAGAGCACGAACGCCAGGCCAAAGCCGAGCGCCAGGCTCAGAAGGACGCCGCAGACCGTCAGCGCCGCGATGGTCGGCAGAAGGTATCCGCCGAGGTCCTTGAACACGGTCGCGCCGAACCCATCGCGGATGCCCAGCCGCGCCGTCGCGACGGTGCGCCCCTCCCTGCGGATGGCCCCGACGTACTCCAAGCCCGCCGGCCTCCCCGACTTGAACTCGGCGACCGTGCGGCCGTCGAACCGCGGGTCGGTATGCAGAAGGATCCTGCGATCCATGGTCTCGATGTAGGCGTAGTCGACGTTCGGCGTGACCTCCGGGATCGAGCGCAGGTGCTCCGCGAGCACGGTCGACGGCTTGACCGCCGGATCGAGCGCCATCTCCGAGATGGAAGCCAGTTCGTTGATCTGCTTCTTGTGCTCCTGCGTGATCATCTCGAGGGCGAGATTGCGGGCGAACAACAGGCCGACGAGCCAGGAGACGAGAAAGCAAAGCGCCGCCACCCCGGTCAGCGTGAGGGCCATCTGCGTGCGGATTCGCATCGCCAATGAGTATATACGGAGGAGCTGGATGCCGCCAGGCGTCGCCCCGCCCTCGACCGCGTCCCTATTTCACGGGACGGGTGATGATCGTGATGTCGACGGCCTCGCGCATGCGCTCAGGAGTCCAGAACTCGAGCGCCTTGTCCGGGTCCTCGACCCGGACGGAATCGATCCCGCCGCCGGGCTGACGGCCGCGCCGGCCGACGGCGCTCTGGATCAGCTCGTCGATCCCGCGATTGAGGCCGCTCTCGGAAGGGCGCTGGTCCCTCCTCCAGCGGACGGCGCCGATCCGCTTTAGGTAGTCGTCGAACGTTCGGCTCGCCGCCGCGGCTGCCTCGGCGGAGTTGAACGTGCGAGGCGTGTTCGCGCCGGTGTAAGGATCATGCTCCCATCCGCGGAATCGAAACGACGGAGCTTCCGCGCCGCTCTGGACGTAGCAAAAGCGGAGGGTCCTCTCGTCGGTCTGCGAGCACGAGAGCGTGTCCTTCTCGAACTTGGAGCACGCCCTCGGACTGTAGTTCCGGACGTCGCAGTAGGTCTTGGGCTTGGGATCGCCTCCCGGTCGCTTGTCTTCCGGACAGCTTATCTTATAGCCCTGCTGCTGCAGGCGCTTGCAGTAGGAAAGACTCGGCTTCGTCCCCCCTTGCTGCGGCGCCGCCTGGGCATGAGCTGCCGAGCTCGCCGCGACGACTAGGGCCAGGATCGCGATCTTCTCTTGAACGGTCATCGACTGTCTCCTCTCCGAGGGTGAGCCATCCCGTGCATGGTGCCGGATGCGGCTGAAAAGCGCCTGCCGCGATTCTGAACGCGGGTTGAACTAGCGGGCGGGGCGCACGCGGGCGCTCTCGCCGTCGATGGCTGCCTCGACCGCGCCGTCGGCGAGCGCCATCGCGAATGGGACGCTTTCCGCGGTGTCGACGAAGAGCCGCGGGCCCTCGGCGTCGAAGCGCATGCGGACGCGGCCGTCCGCGATCACGAGCGGCTCGGGTCCGGCCCAGACCGAGGAATCCTCGGCGAGCTGAAGCGACGCGAGGGCGGCCCAGGAGTCGTCGGGAGACCCCCGGCGGGGAAGCAGGAAGACGATGCGCTCGAGCCGTCTCACGCCCCGCGCACGCAGCGCGCGCGCGACCGCCGCGGGCGGGCCGGAGGCGTACACGAGCCAGCGCGTACCGTCGGGGAATCGGACCAGGCTGGCGCCTCCGCCGTCGTAGCGCAGCGACAGGACGCGCAGCTCGCGGCGTCCGGCGCGCGCGGCCGCGCAGGAGACGAGCGCGAGGAGAAGGCCCGAGACCGCGAGAGCCCGCGCGGCTCGTGGGACCCACGCGCCCTCGGCGCGCCGCCGCCAGAGGCACGCGGCCAGGAACATCTCGTAATGGGCGGCGGCGGCGGCCGCGCCCATCGGCGCCAGGCGCACCGCCGAGCCCGGGAGGGCGGCGCAGGCGAAGCACGTCCCCTCGAAGCCGCGGATGACGAGTCCCGCCGCCGCCGCGGCCGCGGAGAAAAGAGAGGGGACCGGCAGGAAGGAAAGCAGCCACAGCGCAAAGGCGGCGCCGAGCAGGAGGCCGGAGAGCGGCACGAGGAGCACGTTGGCGAGGATCCCTCCGGCCGAGAACGTGCCGCCGATGGAGGCGAGCAGCGGAAGGAGGGAAAGCTGGGCGACGAGGTTCGTGGCGACGAGCCCGGCCCCAAGGCGCGCCCAGCGAGGCCAGGCGGCCGGCGCGAGGCGATCGGGCTCCGCCAGGAGGAACGAAAAGAGGACGAGGTAGCTCATCTGAAATCCCATGTGGAACAGCATCCGAGGCCAATAGAGGAGCAGCGCCCCCGCCGAGAGCGTCAGCGCCTGGAAAAGGTCGTATTGCCGGTCGAGCAGCTTCGCCGTGACCGCGACCGCGGCGCACAGGAGCGCGCGAAGGTAGGGCGGGTCCGCTCCGACGATCAGCCCGTAAAAGGCCGCGGCGGCCAAGGGCGGCGCCAAGCGCAGGCCGCCGCGCAGCCCCGCCGCCGCCGCGAGCCAGAGACAGAAGCCCAGCACGAAAGCGACGTTCGTGCCCGAGGGCACGATGAGGTGGAAGGCGCCCGCGTCCTTGATCGCCTCGACGAGCGCGGGGCTCAAGCCTTCCGTGCTGCCGAGCGCGATCGCCGCGATGAGGGGGCCTGATACCGGACCATAGGTGCGCACCAGCATCTCCCGGATGGACCGCCGGACCTCCTCCGCCCAGGCCTGGGGAAGGTCCCGCCAGCGCCGCTTCGAGCCGACCGCCGCGTCGAGTCGGTCGACGCGTAGGATGCAGGCCACCCCGCGGTCCTCGAGCCAGCGCCGCTCGTCGAACTCACCCGGGTTGCGTTTGCGGCGGGGCGCGCGGAGCACTCCCCGGAGCTCGATCTCCTCTCCGACCCGCAGGCGTTCGGCCGACGCCGCGTCCGGCAAGAACGCCAAGGCCCGCGGCGCGCGGGCGCGTCCCTCCAGGCCGACTACGACCGAAGCCCGCGTCCCTTGCCGCACCGGCGACTCGACGCGCGCGCGCCCTTGGTACAATCGGCCCTCGTCCGGGCATTCCGGCGGCGGCCCGGGCGGCGGCGCCGCTGCACGCCAGACGCCGATTGCGCACATATAGAGGAGTAGGGCGAGGAACGTCGGCCGGCCCAAACGCGAGAGAGGCATCTGATAGATACGACCTTGGGTCGTTTTAGTTCCCTGCGCCGTCTATCGTGAAAACGGCCGATTCTGCTATGATGCCGCGCATGAACCGACTGTTGATTTTGGCGCTGGTGTGGACGGGGCCGGCGTTCGCGGCGGGGCCCGCGGAGAACGTGCTGTACGTGACGACGGACGGCATGCGCTGGCAGGAGATCTTCGGCGGCGCCAACGACGAGCGCATGGACCTCCAGGACGCCTATCTCAAAGAGCGCTTCTGGCGCGACACTCCCGAGGAGCGTCGGCGGGCGATGATGCCGTTCCTATGGGACGTGGTCGCCAAGCAGGGCCAGCTCTGGGGCAACCAGAAGGCCGGCAGCGTCGCGCAGGTCACCAACGGCAAGAAATTCTCCTATCCCGGCTATCAGGAGCTGTTGACCGGCTTCCCCGACGCCTCCATCGACTCCAACGACAAGAAGCCCAATCCGAACGTGAGCGTCCTCGAGTGGCTGAACGGCCGCCCCGGGTTGCAGGGAAAAGTCGCCGCGGTCGGCACGTGGGACGTCCTGCCGTTCATCCTGAATCGGGAGCGCAGCAAGCTCCCGATCCTGGCGGCCGAGGAGCCCATCCGGGAGAAGGACCTGACGGAGCGCGAGAAGGCGATCAACGACTTGAGGCGCGACACCGCGCTCATCTGGCGCGATAATCCCTTCGACAGCTTCACCCATCATTCCGCCCTCGCCTACCTCAAGCGGCATAAGCCGCGCGTGCTGTACATCCAGTTCGGCGAGACGGACGAGTTCGCCCACGAGAACAAGTACGGCGATTATCTCCTCGCCGCGCGCCGCGTCGACGGCTTCCTCAAGGAACTGTGGGAGACGGTCCAGTCGATGAAGGAGTACAAGGGCAAGACGACGCTCATCGTCTCGACCGACCACGGGCGCGGCAACGGCCCGAAGTGGACGGAGCATTGGGCCGAGATCGACGGCGCGGAGAACATCTGGATCGCCGCGATGGGCCCCGGCGTCGCCGGTTTGGGCGAGCGCAAGAACGCCGAGCGCGTCACGCAGTCGCAGATCGCGGCCACCGTCGCGGCCTTGGTCGGCGAGGACTACAACAAGGCGCAGCCCAAGGCGGGCCTGCCGCTGCCGATCGCGCGCTAGCCTAGCCCTGCGGTACGGCGTCCTTTCCGCTCGCCCACGCGGAGATGCGATCGGCGAGCCCCAGGAAGCCATCGCGGAAGTCCTGCGCGGTCCAGTAGTACTCCGCGTCCGCCTCGACCGCCCGGTTCTCGAGGCCCGGACCCACCGCGATCGTCCACGTATAGGCGATGGTCTTCAGGTAGAACTGGCTGAGGAACGAGGTCTCCTTGACCGCGCCGCCGGCGCCGCCCGTGCGGATCTTGCCGTCGGCCATCTTTGGGCCGATGCCCAGTATCCTCGCGCGGCCGCTGCGCTTCATCAAGTCCGCGAAGAAGTCGGCCGCCGAGAAGTTGGCCGGATTGACGAGGAGGAGGACGGGCTTGGTGTAGCGCGCGGAGGCGTGCGGCGTGACCTCCTTGACACCGAAGAGGTGCAGCGGGTTCGACGGCTGGCGGCCCGCCGTGATCTCCTCGACGATCTGCTTGGCGTACTCGATGAGCCCGGCCACGCCGGGCGCGGCCTTCGATCCCCGTCCCGAGAAGAGCTCGAGCATGGCCTTTTCGAAGGCGTCCTTCATCACCGCGTTGCCCGCTTCCTTGAGGATCATGCGCGCGAGCTCCGCGTCGCCGCCCTCGAGGATGACGCGGTGCTTGAGCGTCGGCACCGGCTTGTCCACGAGCATCGAGGCGAGCTCGTTCATGAAGAACATGTTCCCGCCGCCGTTGTTGACCTGGTCGATGACGAGGGCGTCGGTATTCTTCTCGAACTCCTTGATGACGGCCTCGAGGATCTTGGACGCGGCTCGGGCGTCTCCGCCCGCCAGGTAGTCGGGCATCCGCAGGTAGCCGAGCTTCTTGCCGTCGGCCGTCTGATGGACGCGCACGACGAAGGGCAGCTTCTCGGCGGCCTCCGGCGGAAGCTCGAAGACGACCTCGCCCGGCATCTTGACGAAGGAGTTCTTCGCGCTGAGCATGTGCCCGTTGTCCGACGCCAGCTGCGCCTGCTCCTGGAACAGGGGTAGGTTCGGGTGCGCCCAGGTCAAGGGGACGAATTGGCGCAGGAGCTGCCGGGCCCGCGCGAGCGCGGGGTCGGCGGGCTTCAAGTCGACGGCCGCGTCGGCGATCGGCCCGCCGAAGGACGAGTCGCCGCCCGTGTTGACCCCGACCAACGTGCTTCTGCCGTGGAGCACGGGGGCTCGCGGGAGCTCGGGCGTGTAATTCCACGTGAGGGTCTTCTCGTGCGTCTTGCCGTCGCGCATCTTGATCTTGAGCCGCAGGTCGCCCTGCGGGACGTCAAAGCCGAGGCGCCGCGGCCGGCTCGTCAGGCGGACGGAGCCCAGATAGTCGTCCGTCGCGGCCATGTTGGGGGCGCGCGTCAACGCCTTCACCGTGTCGGCGGTCCTTTTACCGTCGAACTCGACGATCTCGTCGCCCGGCTGGAAGGGGAAGTCGGCCTCGGCCATCCCGGGCGCGGTGCGATCGACGTAGGCGATGACGTAGGCGTCGCCCGTGCCGAGCGCCATGAAGGGCAAGGTCGCCTGCTCGCTGGAATAGAACACGATCGTCGCATGGTAGTCTTGCGCGGAAGCCACGAAATCCGCGAGCACGGACTGGAAGGCGTGCAGCTTGTCGACGGGCGAGAGCGAGGCCGGGATCTTCTTCACCCGCCGCTTCGCCTTCCGGTACTCCTTTCGAAAATCGACGCCGCGCTCCTTGAGCTTGAACTCCTCGGGCGCGTAGTGGCCGGTGAACACCTCGTAGACCTGGGTGAGCGCCCGCTGCATGAGCTCCTGGTCCAAGGGCTGGCCCTTGCCGCCGTCGTCTCCCGCGGGCGGCGGGGCGTCATCGCCGCGCTCGCCATTGAGGAAGCGCTGCAGGCTCCCGCCGAGCGTCCACGCGCCGGCGGCGCTCGCGCCGGGGATGGATCCCGCCGCGGACAGCGCGGCCGACACCATTCCGGAGATGCGGCTCGTCTCGGCTCCGGCGGAAGCGATGCCGCCTGGCTGCGTCCTCGCGGCGGGCGACGCCGAGAGCGCCGCGGAGCGGCCGATGGAAAGGGATTGCGTCTCGACGCCGGGCAGCGTCCGCAAGGGGGCGGCCGCGATCGTCGGCGCGCCGAGCTGCGTCGGGGAGAGCTGCGCGGAGGCGAGCGCGAGCGAGGCGGTCAATGCGAAGGACTCCGCCCCGCCTAACGATGTCGATTGGAGGGAGGGGCCGCCGAGCGCCGCGGCAGCCGACGCGCCCGTGAACGCGCCCGCGGCCAAGCCGGGGTGTGCGGCCCGCGCGGGAATCTCGGCTACTTGAGCGTGCGCGACGGGTCCGAAGGACTGCGCGGAAAGTACCGCGGCAAAAGCGAACGAGAGGGTCCGGGAAGCGTTCATACCTGAATTATAGGCGGGCCGCCGACGGGACTCCATCGGCCAAGAGGGGCAGTCGGACGAGGGATTTCGGACCCGCAGAGTTGGGAAGGAAGGCCTACGAAAGGTGACTCAGATCTGCTGGAGGATCTCGCCCTTATGGTTCAAGACGAGATACGTGCGGCTCGCGCCCGCCCTTCGATCGCTCGAGCGGGCCTGATAGATCGCGTCGACGGCCTCGATCTGGCCCTCGAAGTCCCCGAGCGAGCTGAACGCGGCATTCTCCTGTTCGAGCGGCCCCTCCACGCGGACGGCGCGGAAGTGTTTCTTCTCGATCGGATCCGCCGACAGAGTCTCCAGCAGCTTCGGGGAAGGGCAGCGCGCGGGATGGCGCTTTAAGAACTTGATCGCGAAGCCCGCGAAGATGAACGGCAGCACCAAGTAGAAGAAGACCAGAGTGAGCATTCTCAGGCCAGAGTATACAAAACACGCGTCCGACAGGCTCAGCGCGAGAGTTCGGCGACGGCTTTCTGCAGGACGGGATCGGGAGGCGGGGGGAACACCTTCGTCCCGGTCCGCATCTCCACGTCGAGGGCCGATAGGATCGGGGCGATGTTGGAGTCCGCCATCGGGAAATTGGGCGTGAGCGGACCGACGGGGCGGTCGTTCGGGCAGACGCTTCGGTTTTCGGTGACGACCATCGCCCTCTGGTTGTCGGGCACCTGAGGCAGGACGATCTGCTGGGTGTCCTTACCATAGGTGCGCGAGCCGACGAGGAACGCGCGGTCGTGCGCCTGGAGCGCGCAGGCCAGGATCTCGCTCGCGGACGCCGACCTGCCGTCGACGAGGATCGCGACTCGCATGCGCAGGAATTTGCCGTCCTCTTTCGCGACGAACTCCTGCTCGAGCATGTCCTGGTGGAAGAAGCGCACGATGCTCTGCCCGCGGCGCAAGAATTCGGAGGTGAGGAGCGTCGCCATGTCCACCATGCCTCCGGGGTTCTGGCGAAGGTCGATGACGACCGCCTGCGCGCCTTGGGCGTGGAGCTGGGAGAGCCTGGCGATGATCGCGCGCGCCACGGGGAGGTTGTGCGGGCGGGAGAAGTCGAGCGTCGCCGGGGGGAGCTGCATGTCGGTCGGGTTCTCGTCCCCGGGATCGAGCTCGTCGCTGAAGCTCGCGAGGTAGAGATAGGCGATGCGCGTCCCCTCGATCATCCTCGCCAGCCAGTTCGCGACCCTGACGTCGGAACGGTTGATCGACGTGGTCATGGGCCGCCCGCGGCGGAGGAAGCGCACCGTCACGGCGCCGGAGGATGAGCCGTCGCGCAGAATCCCCGCGATCGCCTCGAGCCCTTGGCCCGCCAAGGGAATCTCGCCGCGGCTCGTGGCGACGAAGGTCAGGATGTCGCCCGGCTCCAGGCGCGGCGACGCGTTTGCCGCGCCGCTGTCGGGCACGATGCTGACCACCTCCGCGCCCTGAGTCGTCGCGCGGAATTCGACGCCGAGCAGGGAGCGCTGGCTTCTCATCTGCTGAAGGTGCTGCGAGTACTGCTCGGGTGTGTAGTAGCGGCAATGCGGATCGCCGAGCGCCTTGCAGCCCTCGGCCATCATCCTGTCGACCGCGGCGTCCCAGTTGCGCGTGCGTCGGTATTCGGAGTCGGCGACCTCGCCGAGACGCTGCAGGAGAGAGTCCCAGCTCGCGCGGTTGGTGCCGTCCGACCGGGTCGGGATCGCGTATGCGGAGTGGACGCCCATCTCGAAGATCCCCATGACGAGCCGGTTGATCCGCGGATCGTCGAGCCTCCCGCTCGTCCTGCCGAACGTCAAGGTCGCGCCGACGGCGCGGTCGATGTCGATGATCCGCTGGATGAGTCGTCCCAACTGCTCCTGCTGGAGCTCGGGCGGCCGCTGAGGCCGCATCGCGCCGGGTCCGAACGTGCGCTCCCAGGCGACCGGCTGCACGAGTTGGACGGTTGGGGGCTCCGGCGCGCCGTCGAATACGGCGTTCGTGACCTGGTCGAGCCGGGGAACGAGCGGCGCGGCCCGGCTTTGACCCGCGACGACGCCGAGGACTAGAATCAGCGCATAGGCCTTCATTCCACGTATCAGTGTAGACGACGGGCGCCGTGGCGGCCTGGGCCGAAAGGGAAATGGCCGCGGGACCGGATGGTTGCTCCGGTCCCGCGGGAGGGGCGAGGGGTCTCGTCCTAGGGGCGTCTTATCCGCGATTGGGGCTCAATACCGCCTTCGCTCTCTCGAGCACCGCGTCGTGGATCAGGGATTCGTAGTCCTTCACGGCCGAGGAGGCCTGCGGCACGTTGCGCGAGGCGTCGCGCGAGCGCAGCAGGAGTTCCTTGCCGCGCGCCTGCATCACCTGCGCCTCGTGCTTCTTGTCGACTTGGACCAGGACGTTCGGCGCGATGCCGCCCGTGCCGGGGATCTCGCGGCCGCGCTCGTCGCGCTTGGCGTTGACGTTCCTGAAGTTGGGCCCGCGCCACTCGCCCTCGGTGATGCGCGCGGCGCCGTTCTGGCCGCCGCCGATGCCCATGAAGCCTTCCGGGTACGGGTGGATGCTCTGGCGCGAGCCCTTGCCGAAGGTGTTGCTGCTGCCGATGATCACGCTGCAGGCCGGCTGCCCGGCGCATTTATGGTCCTGGATCGCCTGCGCCAGAATCTCGCTCGCCGAGGCGGAGCCGCCGTTGATCAGGATCGCCAGCGGGATGTCGGAGAACGGGCCGTCGCCCACGGTGACGTGGGTGCTCTCTCGCCTTTCGTGTCGGGCGTAGGAGAAGATGTCCTGTCCGTTCTTCAGGAACTCGGACGTGAGCTGCGCCGCCGTGTCGACGAGGCCGCCCGGATTGCGGCGGACGTCGACGATGATCGCTTCCGCCTTATCCTGCGAGATCATCCGCTGCAGCGCCTGCTTGACCAAGCGCGCCGCGTTCTGGTCGAAGCCGGTGAAATGCACGTAGGCGATCTTGGTCCCGGTCAGCATCTTGGCGAGCACCGTCGGGATGCTGAAGACGCTCCGGGTGATCACGGGGTCCGGGCTGACGACGCGGCCGTTTCGGACGATTTCGACCTTGACCTTCGTTCCGGGCGTTCCGAGGAGATTGCTGCTCACGAAGGTGAGGGTCTTGCCGGCGAACGGGACGCGCGTCTCGACGCCGTCCCTCACCTGATACACCGCGCTGAGGACGTCGTCGTCCTGGACGCCGGCCGCTTCGGCGCCGCTGCCGGGGTAGCACGTGGCTTTCGCGCCGCGCGTCATCGTCGGCTCCTTCGGAGGCGTCGCGGCTTCCTCCTGCTCAGCCTTCTCTTCGTCGTCTTCCGCGCCGGCCGGGATCACGTCCAACTCGATCTGGCAGCCGATGCCGGCGTTCTGGCCGCGCATTTGCGACTGCACCTGCGCATACTCCGCCTGGGAGTGGTACGCCGAATGGGGGTCGTCGATGAGGCGCTCCCTGAACGGGTGCCGAAGCATCTCGGTGAACGCCGTTTGCCAGTTGCGCGACTTCGGGTACTCGAGCTCAGCCTTCGCGGCCATCGCGTCGAGGATCCTATCCCACTGGGCCGTCGTGATGTAGCGCGGGCCGTGGTTGTCCGGGTTCACGTCGCTGTAGACCTGATCGTAATCGCGGAGGACCTGGCGGACCCACTCAACCAAGGGATCGTTCTTGCCGATCTCGCGCTTAAGCGTGGGCGTGCCGCCGTTGAGCTGCCGGTCGATGGCGTAAATGCGCCGGGAGAAGGTGTTGAGCTGATCGTCGGTGAGCTGGCGCGCGTTTGTTGGCGGGTTGTCCGAGCGCCGCACGCGAAAGTCGATCGGGACGATCTGTCCCTGGGGGAGGGCCGGAGCCGGCGAGACGCCGGTCAAGGCGCCGCTGCGGATGTCGACGACGTCGATGTTCTGAAGGGCCGGGGCGGGAGACAGGGCTCCCGCGAACTGAGGCAGCAGCAGGAGCGAAAGCAGTACGCGCAGCAGTCGAGTCATGAGCATCCTCCGTGGGAAGCCTCGCCCGAGGCTTTCCCTACACCATGCGCTCCCAGAATAATCACGAGAGGATCACCCCGCCAGGGCCGATACGCCTTACCGTGGGTGGGACCTAGGACCCGCTATGGTGTCACGGCTTGACACTGGTTGGAACATGCCTTACACTTCAAAATATGCGCATAAAACCATCTCTCGTTGCCGCCGTGTGGCTTGTCGCATCGATTTCCTTCGCCGAGGATCCGTCGGGTCCGTCAGGTATGAAGCCCATGAAGGCGACGGCGGACGGAGAGATCAACAAATTCGCCAAGCCGCCGGGGCTCATCCCGCTAGATCCGAAAGTCAAGAAAATGGCCGAGGAAGGAATGGCCAGACGCCTCGGAGGCGCGGAGAAATCCAAGTCCATCCAGAAGATCGTGGGCGATTACAAAGCGAAAAAGATCACGAGGGACGAGGCCAGGGAGCTCTTACGGTCTCCCGTCGAACGTTCGTTGGAGTCGGAACTCCAATCCATTCCGGCGACCATCACGGACACGGAGTCAAAAATCCGAGTGCTGAACCAGCGGGATGACCGGACGAAGAAGGAAGAAGCTCAAATGGCCAAACTTCAGGAGAAGTTGGATATGCTTCGACGGGCCAAGGATGATCCGACCGTTTTGGTGGATAAGAGGATCGAGGAATTGCTAGGAGCCGAGAGGGAATAGAGGCGATTTTCCTTGGAGGGCGTCATGATGCAAGCAGGGTGGCATCGGTTGACTGCGGCCGTGTTGGCCGTGTCGTTACCTACGACGGCGTTCGCAGAAACGCTGACGATGTCCACGACGTTCCCGTCTCCCGCGGGTATCTACAACGCGATCGTGACGACCGGCAACGGCACGGGAAACAACAATACCGTGCTGAACCGCAACGGCGGCTTCACGATCCTGGTGCCGCCACCGAATACACCCGTGGGCGTCGGCACGGCGGGACGGGTGGTCGTCGGAGCGGCGACTCCGAGCACGGACTCGATCGTCACCATCGTCAGTCCGACCGCGGCTTCTGGATTCAACCAACTACGGGTGAAGCAGGCTGGAACGTCGGGAACGATCCTTCACGGGTACGACACAGTGGGCAATTTTTTCCTGAATAATCAGGATAACGCATTCCTGGGACTGTCCACGGCAAACACGGAGCGCATGCGCATCATGAACACGGGACAAGTGGGCGTCGGTAGCTTTAGCTCCGGCATCCGCTTCTACGGCTATACCGCCACCGCGAACGAGTGGGCCGGGTATTTCCGTTCAGATAACGGCCCAGGCCTCTACGCGCAGACAAGTCAAGCCGGCCAATGGGCGGGACAGGCCGTGTCCATCAATGGGCACGGCTTCTACGGCTACTCGAGCGCAGCCGGTCACTGGGCCGGCTATTTCGTTTCGCAGACGGGTTATGGAGTTTATGGGCATGCGGGAGGCGCCGGCATGTTCGGCGTCTACGGCTACGCGGAGAATCAGGGCTACGGTGGCTATTTCTACAGCACGGGAGCGGGCGGCATCGGCTCGTTTAATGGCAACGCGAACGGTACTTATTCCTATTTGGCATATCGCTCCGGTCCTGATTGGTCCCTCTACGGCAACGGGTACATTGTCGCGGCGGGAATCAACACGGCATCCGACCGCAGGTTGAAGGAGCATATCGAACCTATTAATGGATCGCTGGGCAAGGTGTTGTCCCTGAGGCCGGTGAGTTTCCACTGGAAACCCGGAATCGAGGCCGTCACGTCTGCGAAGGGAAAGGACTTCGGCTTCATCGGGCAGGAAGTGGAAAAGGTGATTCCGGAGATCGTCAAAGACGTGCCCGGCGGCAGCATCAAGTCGGGAAATGGCGCCGACGAAATCGCGTTCGATTCTTTCAAGATCGTGGACTATGTCCGCGTCGTGCCGTTCTTGACGGGCGCCGTGCAAGAATTGCACACCGAAATGGCCGAGGGACGCGGCAAGCGCCAAGCCGAGATCGAGTCGCTGCAAAAAGAGAACGCCGCGCTTCGGGGCCGGGTCTCGGTCCTTGAGGACCGAATCCAGCGTCTCGAGAAGCGCGGCGCTCCGCCGACGGACGCGAAGCGTCCCGTCGACTAGTTCGTCGTCAAACGCTTGGTGAAGTTGGCGTACACCTCCAGCCTCTCGGTCCCCGGCAAGACTACCCGCAGGTAAAGCGTCTCACCAGCCTTACGGATCGTCGCCTGCGCGGGCGCGCCCATCACCTGGAAGGAATAGGTCGTTTCCCGGGCGCCGATATCCGCCTTGGCGACCAAGGGCCACGCCTCCGCGGCTCCCGCGATGAGCTCGGCCAGGTCGGCGGCCGTCACGGTGTCGAACCTCGCGGGCCCGCCGTCGGTTTCGAAGTGGGCGAGAATCTTCAGAAACTTGGCGCCCGGCGCGGCGGTGTCGTCGAACTCCTTTCCGTACATGATCGCGGGGTAGACGTTGCCGCGGTCGTCGGGATGGACGAGCCGTCCGGAGCGCAGTCCGATGAAGTCCGCGCGCGTCGGAGCCTCTGCGGCCTTGTCGAAGTCGATCTTGAAGGCGTCCCACGGCTGCGGCGCGCCGGCGTCGGCCGTCCGCTGGACGGTGACTTTCTCCGCACGAGGCAGTACGAGCGCTTCCGTGCGCGGCAGCACGGCCCAAGCGGCGGACGGAAGCACGGCGGCGACAAGAGCGGCGATCCTGAGGTTCATGGTTTCTCCTTCCTAAATAAGAGGGTCAAGATCAGTATATCCAGGGGGAGGAGCTCCTCACAGTGCCGAACGGGGCAGGCGCGTCTCAGCCTTTGGCTACAGAAGGGGGGGTGTCGTCTTGGGCGAGGAAACGCCAATCCCGTTTCACCTTAATAGACGCGGGAATCCAGCCGGGATCGAACGAGAAGATATGGAAAAGCACCATTGCCGCGCTCAAGTCGGCGAGACCGAGGAGCGGCGCGATCAAGACGTGCATGAGGAGCATCGAGAGCCAAGCCCACGGCCGGAGCGCGCGCGACAGAGCGAGCGGGGCGAACGCGAGCTGCGACGCGATGACTGTCCAACAGACGAGCTTGAGGAGGACCAAAGTCGCTCCGGCTTGAAGCCACGCGGGCGGAGCCGGCCGGGCGAAAGCGCGCAGCAACGCGATCCGCATCACCGCGCCGTCCTGCCAGGAGGGGCTGACCAGCTTCGTGTAGCCGCTGAAGGCGTAGGCGACGGACATGAGGATCCACGTCGCGAGCAGGACGTCCTTGGAGAACGACCATTTCTTCGCGCCGATCGGCGGCTGGAGGGCATGCATCGCGAATAGCCAGCTCACGTACGGCAGAGACGGATTGCCGATCAGCGGATTTCGGCCGACGAGGCACGCCCAGACGAACCAAAGGCCGATCCCGGCGGCGCGGTCGCGTATTCCCGCCGTGAAAAGGACGGCGAGCAGGACGCCCAGCGCCAGAAAGAGGGTCACGGCCGCCGGCGAATCCCATACCCCGAGCGGATTCGGCAGCATCCAGGTCAAGCGAGAGCGCATCGGCAGAAGGCCTTCTCGGGAGAAAAGTTCCGCGCCCCATGGGATGAAGGAGGCGAGCTGCCACGCGGCGTAAGCGCCGAGCGCGGCGCGAAAGATGCCGTAGTGCCGGGCGGACCAGCCGTTCACTGGCAGCGAACCTCGATGGACTCGACCCCCGCTGGGCTCCGGCCCTTGGGCGCCGCGTAGAGTACGCGCGCGCCCGTCACTCGGCCGTGGGGCAAGTCGGCTTCGGTGAGGACCGGAGCCGCGCCGCACAAGGCGTAGCGGAGCGCCTGATCGCGGTCCGACGCGGTGATCGCGGGGCCGCGGCCGAGCGCGTTGTGGTAGACCCATCTCCGGCCGAAGGGTCCGCGCAGGCGCGCGAGGAAGGCGAGCGACGTCGAGTGCTCCCCGGTCTCGTCCGCCCATTCGAGCGTCTTCGACATCGGGAAGAGTTCCTTTCCCTCGGGAACCGTCGAGAGCACCTTCGGCGCCGGGGCGATCGCCGAAGCCAGGCCGATCTCGACCAACAGCGGAAGCCGGAGGAGCTCGCCCGCCATGCGCGTCATGGCGAGGCAGAGAACGAAATACGAGAGCGTGCTCCGGTCCAGCCGGAGCGGTGATTTCAAGGGGATTTGCGCCCTACAGGAATCGAACCTGTACCCGCAGCTTCGGAGGCTGCTGTGATATCCATTTCACCAAGGGCGCATATGAGGACGAGGGCCTCTACGCTTCCGGAAAGGGCATTGTACCATAACGGATAGAATGGAAAGCACGGACCCTATGCGCCCTCGGTTTGCCCTCTCCCGCTTCGCAGGAGAGGGTCGGGGTGAGGGCGACTAGTTGTTGCTCTTGATCACCTTGTCGGACAGCGGGCGCAGCGAGTCCGTGACCGTCTGCACGAGCACGTTCCAATCGTAATCGTTGCCGCCGCCTTGGGCGAAGTCGGCCCGGCCGCCGGCGCGGCCATTGATCCGGCCGGCGACGGTCTTGGCGAGGGCGGAGGCGTCGAGGCCCTTGCCGACCAAGTCCTGCGTCACGCTGACGACGAAGGAAAGCTTGTTGTCGTCGGACGATCCCATGAAGACGACGCCCGTGCCCATCTCGCGCTTGACCTGGTCCGCGACCTGACGCAGCGTCGCGATCTCGGCTTGGCGGAACTTCTGGACGCAGAGCTTGATGCGCCCCACGTCCATCAGCACCTTGCCGAGCTGCGCCTGCTGCGAGAGCGACTGCTGGCGGAGATTGCCGAGCTCGGATTTCAGCATCTTCTCGAGCTCCTTCATCGCCTCGGTCGAGCGGCGGACTTCCTCGATCGGAGCGGCGTCGGGATCGGCGATCTTGGACGGGAGCGACTTGTGCGGCTTGCCCGTGATCTCCATGATCTCGGCCGTGATCTTCAGATAAGTGATCAGCGACTGGCGCAGCGCGGTGCGCTGGCCTTCCTCGACTTGGCGCTGGTGCTCCTCGAGCGCGGGTCCCGCCACGGCCTCGATGCGGCGGATGCCGGCCGCGACGGAGGTCTCCTTCACGATCTTCAAATGCTGGATCTCGCCCGTATGGTGGACGTGCGTGCCGCCGCACAACTCCAGGCTGTAGCGGTCCATGGGGGTGATCCACCCTTTCGGGCCGATGAGGAGGAATCGCGGCTTCTCGCCGTAGGATTCGCCGAGGAGTTTGACCGCTCCGAGCGAGTCGACGTCCTTGGCCGGGCGCTCCTGCGGTTCGACGGGCATATCGGCCTTGATCGCCTTGTTCACCGATTCCTCGACGGCCTTGATCTGGTCCGGGGTCATCGGCTTGGCGTGGGTGAAATCGAAGCGGAGCTTGTCCGGGGCGACCAAAGAGCCCGCCTGGCGGACGGTGTCGCCGAGCACCTCGCGCAGCGCGGCGTTCAAGAGATGGGTCGCGGTGTGGTGGTAGCGGATCGTCTCGCGCCGCTCCTTGTCCACCTCGGCCCGGACCTTGAATCCCGCCCGGATGAGGCGCAGGGCCGTCACGCGGTGGACGATCAGATCGGGATGCGGACGCTGCGTGTCGTGGACGTCGGCGATCTTCTTGCCGATGTCGTCGAAAAGCGCGCCCTTGTCGCCGACTTGGCCGCCGCCTTCGGGATAGAAGGAGGTCTTGAACAGCACGACCTCGCCCTCGTCGCCGGGCTTGAGCTCCTCGGTCGCGCCGAAGCTGATCGAGAGGCCTCCGTCGCCCTTGGTCAAGCGAAGCACGGCCGCCACGCGCGACTCCTGGGCGAGCACGCCGTAGCCCGTGAACTCGCAGTGCAGTCCTGCGTTGGCCTTGATCACCTTCTCGTACTCGGACTGCGAGACCTCGCCCGAGCCCTTCCAGCCGGCGCGGGCGACCTCGGAGGCCTTCTCCTGCGCGGCCGCGAACCCCGCCTCGTCGATCGCGATGCCGCGGCCGAGCGCGATCTCCTTCGTGAGCTCGAAGGGAAATCCGAACGTGTCGTAGAGCTTGAAGGCCGCCTCGCCGGGCAGCGATGTCGGCTTGTCCGCGAGGATCGTCTCGAGCTCGCGCTCGCCCTTCTCGAGGGTCTCCATGAAGCGTGTCTCCTCGGCCAGGATCGTCTGCTCGATCTGCGGCTTGGCCTTGGCGAGGTCGGGATAGGTGGCGCCGAGCACCTCGAGCACGCTCGGGACGAGCTTATGAAGGAAAGGCTCCTTGCGCCCGAGCAGCTGCCCGTAGCGCACCGCGCGGCGGATGAGCCGCCGCAGCACGTAGCCGCGCTCCACGTTGGAGGGGATGATGCCCTCCGACGCGAGGACCGACGCCGCGCGCGCGTGGTCGCCGATGATGCGGAAGGCGAGCTTCGTCTGCGGCGTCTTGCCGGGGATCGTCCCCAGGAGCTCGGCCGCGCTCTCCATGATCGGCCAAAAGAGCTCGGTCTCGAAGGGACTCCGCTTGCCGCTCACCGCGAGGGCGAGGCGCTCGAGACCCATCCCGGTATCGATGTTCTTCTGGGGAAGGCCCTTCAGCGAGCCGTCCGGCTGGCGGTCGAACTGCGTGAAGACGAGGTTCCAGATCTCGAGGTAGCGGTCGCAGTCGCAGCCGACGCCGCACGAGGGCTTGCCGCAGGAGAGTTCCTTGCCGAGGTCGATATAGATCTCGGAGCACGGGCCGCACGGCCCGGTCGGTCCCATGTTCCAGAAATTGGTGTCCTCGCCCAGCTTCGTGATGGGGTTGGGAGTCCCTTCCTTCTTCCACAGCTCGACCGCCTCGTCGTCGTCCTTGAAGACCGTCGGGTAGAGGCGCTTGGGATCGAGCTGCATCTCCTTGGTCAGGAACTCCCACGCCCAGTGGATCGCGTCGGCCTTGAAGTAGTCGCCGAATGAGAAATTGCCGAGCATCTCGAAGAAGGTGAGGTGCCGGATGGTCGTGCCGACGCGGTCGATGTCCGTCGTGCGGAAGCATTTCTGGCAGGACGCCGTGCGCGAGAGGCCGGACTTGATGCCGAGGAAGTACGGCTTGAAGGGGACCATCCCCGCCGACGTGAACAGGAGCGTGGGATCGCCTTGCGGCACGATCGGCGTCGACGCGCAGACGAGATGTCCGCGCCTATCGAAGTACTTGAGGAAGTCCTCGCGAAGACGGCTCACGAGGCGATTCTAGCAAATACGGTCAATTCGCAGGCAGGAGGGGAGCGAGGTGAGACCTGTCCCCGACGACCACGGTGACCATCTTGTCCGGATCGATGTACTGGCGGGCGACGCGCTGCAGGTCGGCGGGCGTGAGGGCCTGGAGCCGCGCCTGGTAGCCCGCGAGGACCTGCTCGGGGTCGCGGCCCTGCTGGCGCAGCCGCATCAGGAAGTCGGACGTCGACGAGGTGCCGGCGAGGACCATGGCGAAATTGCCGCCGATGTAGGTCCTGGCCTTCTGGAGTTCCTCCTCCGTGACGGCATTGTCTCGGATGGCGCGGATCTCCTTGGTGATCTCGATGAGGGAATCCTTGATCACCGCGGGACGCACGGCCGCTTGGACGGTCCAGATCGCTCCGCCCTCGCGCGGGTCGAGGTCCGAATGCGCGCTGTAGGTGAAGGCGTTGCGCTCGCGAAGGTTCCGGTAGAGCATCGACGTCGAGCCGCCGCCCAGGATGTAGTTGGCGACCGTCAGAGGCAGGTAATCCGGGTCGCGCGGCGTGAGCGGCACGGTCTGCGAGACGAGAAGCGTCGCCTGCGTCGAGCCCGGACGCTCGACGAGCGCCATGCGTGAGGCCGCGTTGCCGGGGACGGCGGGCGCGGGAACACGGGTCACCGCGCCCTGCCAGCCGCCCAGCGTTCGCTCGAGCATCTCGCGGGCCGTCGCGGGATCTATGTCGCCCACCAGGACGAGGCTCGAGCCGTTGGGCGTCGCGGTGCGGCGATGGTACTCGCGCAGGCGCTCCGCGTCCACGGCGGAGAGCTGGGCGTCGGTGGGAGCCTGGCGGCCGTAGGGATGCGCGGCCAAGAGCTCCGCCTTCACGCGCTCCGCCGCGAGGAAGTCCGGGTTCGAGCGCTGCTGGCGCATGCGCGCGATGATGCTCCGCTTCCACTCTTCTACCTCATCGCCCGCGAAGTTCGGCCCCGTCAGCACCTCGCTCAACTGGGAGAAGAACCTTTCCGCGTTTCGGGAGAGCCCGGCGGCGTTGACGACCGAGTGATCGTGGTCTTCCTTGACGCCGAGCGCGTAGCCGAGGCGCGAGAAGGAGCGCGTGAGCTGCTCCGCGTTCTGAGCGGCCGTCCCCTTGAGCATCAGCTCGGAATGGGCTTTCGCGAATCCCGCCTCGTCGGCCGTCTCGTTGGCGCGGCCGCCGCGGTGGAAGCTGAGGCGCGCTTCGAGCAGCTTGAGGCGGTTGTCCTGCACCACCGTGACCTCGAGCCCGTTGGAGAGGGTGAAGCGTTCGAGACGCGGGACGGGCACCTCGCGCGGCGCGGACGCCAGCGGCGGCGCCTGCTGCTGCGCGTGGCGGGGCTCGGCCTCCGGTAAGGGCGGCTCCTCGGCCGCGGGCGCGGGCGTCTGCGGAGGGACCGGGACGTTCTCGACCGTGACGCGCCGGGCGTTGAAGACGTGCTCGCGCACCGCGGTGCGGATATCCTCGCGGGTGACCGCCATGAGGCGCTCCAAATCCTGGAAGTAGCCCTCGGCGTCTCCGAAGACCGAGGCGTAGGCCGCGAGCGTCGTGGCTTGGCGCTGCGTCGTCTGCATGCTCTTCATCGCGGCGAGTTCGGTCTGCGTCTTGGCGATCTCGAGCTCCTCGTCGGTCGGGCCTTCCTCGGCGAAGCGGCGCAGCACCTGGTTCATCGCGGCGGTCGCCTGCTCCGCGGTGGTCCCGGGATTGAGCATGGCGTAGAATCCAAAGAGCTCGGGATTGTTGTCGGAGTTCGGGGAGGCGAACCACGGGCCCTTCGAGCCGACGCTCGTGGCCAGGCGCTGCTCTTTGACGAGGGCCTTGTACATCGGGTTGTCCGAGTCCCCCGAGAGGATGTTCATCAGCATGAGCGTCGCCCAATACGAGGGCGTGCCTCGTTCGGGCAGGCGCCAGGCGTTGACGAGGAGCGGCAGGCGCGCAAAGGGATCCTCCACGACGCGGTGCCTGTCCTCCGAGATCGGCCGCTCCGGCGCGACCGGGCGGACGATGTCGGGCAGGGCCTGGGCGCCGTTGAAATACTTCACGACCAAGAGCTTTGCATCGTCCGCCGTGATGTCGCCGGAGAGCGTGATGACCGCGTTGTTGGGGCCGTAGAATCGCGCGTGGAACGCCATCACGTCGGACAGCTTGGCGTTGCGCACGTCCGCCTCGTCGCCGATCGGCGGATGCTGGTTCTCCCAATGGTCGAAGGCCAGCTCGGCGACGGCGCCGAAGATGCCGCGCACATAAGCAGTATTGGTGTAGCGCCAGCGCATCTCCTCGAGGACGACGCGTTTTTCCTGCTCGAGGGCGCGCTCGTCCACCTTCAGGGAGAGCATGCGTTCCGCTTCGGCCCACAGCGCGATCTCGAGGGCGTTTCGCGGGATCGTCGTGTGATAGTTGGTGTGCGTCTTGCTCGTGTAGGCGTTGTAGGCGCCGCCGTGGGATTTGATCAGATTGGAAAAATCGCCGGGCGCCATGTTCCTCGTGCCTTGGAACATGAGGTGCTCGAACAGGTGCGCGAACCCGCCGAGACCCTTGCTCTCGTCCTGGGAGCCGACCTTGTAGGAGACGGCGACCGTGACGGTCGGGTTCGAATGGTCCGGCACGACGACCACCTGAAGTCCGTTGGAATCGAGGGTGAACGACTCCATCGGGAGCCGGAAGGGGGCGGCGCCGGCGGCCAGGCTGGGTGCGGGGATTGCCATGAGACTGACGAGAGAGAGTACGATAAGAGGATCGCGCATGCCAGCAGTTTAGCGCGAATCCCTCGCGCTCTTGTGGGTCCAGCAGTGCAATAGGATTTCGTCTTTCGACCCAATCGGGGATAGAGCGTTGGGCCCAGATTGGAGCTTGCGGCGCGGCGGCTGTCGTCGGGCGTGTGAGACGTCAGCTCTTGGCGCCGGACCCGGCGAAAGCGATCTCGGGGTTCAGGGCTTGGCCGTTGGGGCGGATGACGCCGAAATGGAGATGGGGCCCGCTCGAATGCCCGTTATTGCGGCCGCCGCTGAGGCCGAGGCGCGTCTTCGTCGACACGGCGTCGCCGACGGCGACGTAGATCGTCTCGAGATGAGCGTACCACGAGCGCGAGCCGTCGGCGTGGCGGATGACCACGAAGCCGCCGTAGCCGCGGCCGTAGTCGCGAAGCTTGTCGAAGTGCCCGAGCCGCTCGACGTTGCCGGCCCGCGCGGCGAAAATCGGGGTGCGGTGGGGCACGGCGAAGTCCACGCCGTCATGCCAGCCGTAGCCGCGGCGCGCGCCGAAGCGGCCCAGGGGGGCGATGTGCCATTTCTTGGCCCGGATGGGGATCTTAAATCTGCCTTCGCCGGGGATCGGGGCCGCGCGGACCAGCTCGCGCCGACCGAGTACGGGCGCTTGGGCGCTGGTGAACACGGACGAGAGCGCCACGAGCACCAGGGCGGGCAACACGAGGGGACGCTTCACGATGTAAAGCATAAACGGTTGCTGTTACATTTTGAATACAATGCATGTTAAATTCCTGGGTCGATAGGCCTAGCGCGGAATGGGACTCGAGGCGCGGTCTATTTTGTTGACGGTTCGTTACCGCCGTCTCCGGCGATGGTCCCGCCGACGGGACCGGGGCCTGTCTTCCGCGCGGGGCCGGTCGGGGCGGTTGGGCCCGATCATCGACTCGTCCAAGTCGGCGCCGCGCAGGATTATCTCCTTTAGATGAGCCTCGTTGCGGGCGCGCACTCCGGTCCCGGGGAAGAAGATATAGGTGATGCCGCTGCCGATCCCGACGTTCTCGCGGGCGCGCGTGTTGCCGCAGGCGTCATGGAGCGCCACCGAGCCCTCGCCGAACTTTCCGACGGGTCCCAAGTCGGCGACGACGGCCATCACGGACTTGCCGGCGCATTTTACGCGCACGAGGTCCCAAAGGCGGACGGCGTTGAGGGGCTTGGCGCAATGCTTCTTGCCGGGGCTTGAGCCTTGCGGCTTGACGACGTACGGGATCCGAAAGGCGCTGATCGAGGTGCCGGCGCCGTCGTCGTAGGTGGCGGCGGTCACGTCCTGGTGCGTGTCGGGATCGGGGATCGGATTGCCGTCGGCCGGGCCGTCCGTGTCGACCGCCATGCCGGCGCTGCAGGAGATCGGAGAGCCTGCCTTGTCGAACAGTTCCTTGAGTCCCTTGTCGACCGGCGCGGCGACAAGCGACGCCGTCCGGGGCTCGGGCCTGATGCCGAATCCCGTCAAATCGACCGTCAATGCTTCGGCGCGTCCACTCCACGTCAGAAGTCCCGCGGCGACGACGTTCCACAGGTGCATAAGCATCCTCCGGATCGTACGGCCAAGGGTCCTATGCGTGCACTAGGACTTGCGCGCATCCTGTCACATTTCCCGGCGCGAGTCAACGCGGTCATCGCGAAAAGGGGGATTTGTTATACTTCGGCGATGACGGAACTGCCGCAGCCCCGCGCGGCGTCGGTGCCTGACGCGCCGGCCGGGCCGAGGGGACTCGCGAGCGAGCACCGCGTCTTCCTTGCGGTATTCTCGGTCCTGGCGTTCCAGAGCTTGTTCTCCCTGCCGGCGAGCAATTTGAACGACATCCTTCCCGGCGCGCGGCAATTCGCGGAGCCGGGGTGGATCAAGAACGACTGGTATCTCGACCTCCCGATCGGCAACCGTTCGATCCGCCTCGCGTTCTACTCGCTGTTCGGGCCGTTGACGCGCGTGATGTCGTTCCAATGGCTCGCGTTTCTGGGCTCGATCCTCGTGATCGCGCTGTTCGCGTGCGTGATCGAGAGCTTCGGGGCGCTGTTCGGAGCGGGCCCGGCCGTGCTCGTGCCGGCGGCGATCGTCGCGTCGCGATGGCAGTCGATCGTCGCGGGCGAGACCTTGTTCGGCGGGCGCCTATTCGAGGCGAAATGCTTCGCCTACGCCGCATCGTTTCTAGCGTTGTTCGCCCTGATCCGCCGCAAGTATGCGAGCGCATTCCTTTATCAGGGGATCGCCGTGTCCTTCCATGCGCTCGTCGGAGTCTACGGCTTGATCTGCCTGGCGGGAGCCGCCGCGCTCAACGCGACGGACTTCCGGGAGGACGTCCGGCGGATGCTGCGCTGCGTCCCGCTGCTGCTTCTCACGGGATCGGTCGGGATTTGGACGAGCGCGGGACAGCTCCTGGCGAACCGCGGCGCAGATTCAACCGCGGCGTCCGTCATGTACGTGACCCTTCGCGTGCCGCACCACGCTCTTCCCTCCGCGTGGCCCGCAAGGGCGTGGGCGTGGGCCTTGGCGGGCGCCCTGGCGCTGCTCGCGGCGGCGGCCTTTTGGAAACGCGATCTCAAGTACCGCGCGGTCGCGGCGTACCTCTACTGCGGCGCGGGTCTCTTCGCCGTCGGCCTCGCACTCTGGACCATGGGCCGTATCGCGCCGCTCAAGTACTACTGGTTCCGTTTCGCGGACGGCTCCATCCCGTTCCTCGGCGTGCTGCTGGCCGCGGCGATCGTCGGAGATTGGCTGAAGGAGCGCCCGCGGGCCTCGGCGGCGGCGGCGCTTGCCGCGGCGGCGCTGGGAGTATGCGTCGCCGGCCCCAATGCGGTGAGAGCGCTGTCCTCGGAGGGCCGCGGCGTCATCGCGAGCGGGTGGGAGATAGAGCCCCAGCAGCGCGACGCGCTCGAATGGATCTCCCGAAACACCGACAATGGCGACGTCTTCCTCATCTTCCCCGGCATCGAGACGTTCTACGTCTTCGCGCGGCGGGCCGTCTTCGTCAGCTTCAAGTCGGTGCCGCAGTCCGAAGGGGATATGATCGAATGGCACCGCCGAATGGTCGTCTGCAATCGCGGACGCGCGATCCGGGGCCGCGGAGTGGAAGCGTACAAGGAAGTCTACGGCAACTTCCATTCCTTCACGGCGCAGGAGCTGCGCGTGCTCGCCGCGCGCTACGGACTGGCCTACTATCTGGGAAACCAGGATTCCAAGCTCCCGTTTCCCATGGCCTTTTCGAACTCGAAGTACCGGCTGTTCGCGTTGAAGACGCCCGGCGCCGGCCGTTGAAAATTCACTATTCCCGCGCGGATACCCTGACGAGGGCTGACAGGGGGGCTTATTGACGGGGGGAACGCGTTCTGCTATAAAGTTAGCGTTGCATTGGAGGAGCTTTGGGCTTCCTGCCGCGCCTGTACCGCACGCTTAGCCGGCACGTCACCGTACTCATCATCCCGCACACGAATCTTCCCACGTGGAAGCTTCGCTTCACGTTCAATTTCTTCCTTTTCTGCCTGGCCCTGTGGAGCGGGGTGACGATGTGGGCGGGATTGCTCATCGGCCGCAACGTCGACTACTGGATCACGAAGGCCGACAACCAGGTGATGCGCACGAAGGTCTCCTATCTCGTCAACGAGATGCAGCGTTCGATGAAGGAGCTCGATCAGGCGCGCGACACCGACAAGCAGATGCGCGTGCTCCTCGGCATGCGCTCGAAGAAGGCGATCATCGAGCAGGAGGAGGGCGTCGGCGGCCCCGCGCCGGGCGACCGCGTCGGCCTGGTCAAGGAATTCCTCCGCGATCCGATGCGCTTCAACGTCTCCACCGTGCGCTCGAGCCTCATGGCGATGCGCCAAGAGTCCCAGCAGCGGATGGCCAGCTTCCAAGAGATCGCCTGGTACATCACCAACCGCCGGAGCCTGTTTCGCGCCACCCCGCAGGGCTGGCCCGCCGCGGACGGCAGGCTCACCTCGGGATTCGGTTTCCGCTTCTCTCCGGTCAGCCGCGGAGACGAGGACTCGGGGGAGTTCCACGCCGGCATCGACATCGCCTCGAGCGCCGACACGCCGATCCTCGCCACCGCCGACGGCATCGTCCGACGGGCGGAATGGACGGGCGGCTACGGAAAGATGGTCTTGATCGAGCACGCGTGGGGCTACTCGACGCTGTACGGGCACACCTCCAAGGTGCTCGTGCACAAGGGCGAGGCGGTCCGGCGGGGACAGATGATCGCGTACATGGGCACGACCGGCCGCTCGACCGGGACGCACGTGCACTACGAAGTCTGGCGCAACGGCAAGGCCGTCAACCCGAACTCTTTCCTGAAGAGGCCGGACGAGGACACTCTAGCGCGCTGAGCGCGTTTTTTTCCTTCTATGGCCCTTTTCAAGAAGACGACCGTCACCAATTACATCGGCAGCGACGTCCTGACCGTCATCGGACCGGAGGCCTTTTTTCACGGTTCCATCACGGTCCGAGGTTCCGTCCGCGTCGACGGCGAGATGGAGGGAAACGTCTCCGAGGCGCATGAGGTCGTGGTCGGGACGACCGGAAAGGTGCGCGGCAACGTCAGCGCCGATTCCGTCGAGATCGGCGGCGAAGTGCACGGCGACGTGACCTGCCTCGTGCGGCTCGAGATCAAAGCGGGCGGCAAAGTGATGGGCAACGTCCGCTCGCCCAAGATCCTCATCGAAGAAGGCGCCTGGTTCGAAGGGCAATGCTCGATGTCCGAGACGGCCTCGTCCGTCATCGCCGGCAAGGAGACGTCATGATCATCAGCCAGCTTCGTCGTTATCACCGCGCGTTCTTCATCGGCACGGTCTCGATTTTCCTCATCGGCACCTTCGTCGGTCTGGGCGGCTACTATTTCGTCGGCGCCGACCGCACGGAAGCCGTCGCCATGGTCGGCGGGACGAAGATTCCGTACGTCCGCTACCGTGCGCAGGTCGACCAGTACGTCGAGGCGATGCGCCAGCAGAACAAAGCGGAGAAGGAGATCCCGGAAGAGGCCATCAAGGACGTGAAGATCGGGATCCTCCGCGACATGATCGTCCAGGAGATCTTTGCCCAACAGGCGGAGAAGATGGGCATCGGCGTCAGCGACATGGAGGTGGCCTTCGCCATCCGCAACTCGCCGCGGTTCCAGCGTGAGGGGCAATTCGATCAAGGGCTCTATTTCCAGGCGGTCCGCTACAGCTTGCGGACCACGCCGGAGGAGTACGAACTGCAGCAGCGCCGCGCGATGCTCAGCGCGAAGTTCCGGGGCTTGCTGTTCCAGACGGTGAAGGTCGGCCCCGTGGAGCTCGACCGCGAGTTTCAGGCGCAGGACAAGAAATCGAAGGGCTACGAGAAGGACAAGCAGAAGTTCGCCGAGGGCCTGCATCAGGCCCGGGCGCTAGACACCATGAATTTCTTCCTAAAGCAAATCTCGAGCCAGGTGCAGGTACAATCGTTCCTGGATCAGCGAGAGCAGGGGGCATAGCACAATGGATCCAATCTTGGTGGTGGGCTCGGTCGCGCTCGACTCGGTGAAGACTCCCGATGGCGAATGCAAGGAGGCCCTGGGCGGCTCGGCGGTCTACTTCTCTCTCGCGGCGCGGCTGTTCGCCCCGGTGCAGATGATCGGCGTCGTGGGCTCGGACTTTCCTCAGGAGCATCGCGAGCTCCTCGAGTCGCGCGGCGTGGATTTGGCCGGCCTCGAGGTCGTGCGCGGCAAGACGTTCCGCTGGGAGGGAAGCTACCAGAAGGACTTCAATTCCGCCAAGACCTTGAACACGCATCTTAACGTGTTCGAAGCTTTCAAACCGAAGCTCTCGACGGCCCACAAGCAGGCCTCGGTCGTCTTCCTCGCGAACATCGACCCCGAACTCCAGTGGGAGGTGCTCTCTCAGATGGAGGAGCCTCAGCTGGTCGCCTGCGACACGATGAACTATTGGATCTCGCTCAAAAAGCCGGCCTTGAAGGAGCTCTTGAGCAAGGTCGACGTGTTCTTCGTCAACGAGGAAGAGGCGCGCAAGCTCACGCGGGAGTCGAGCAATCTGCGGGCGGCGCGTAAGCTCTCCGAGTGGGGCCCGTCCGTCGTCGTGATCAAGAAAGGCGAGCACGGCGCGCTCCTGTACGCGGGCGGACGCCTGTACGCGTTCCCGGCCTATCCGGTCGAGGACGTCAAGGACCCGACGGGCGCGGGCGACACGTTCGCGGGCGGCTTCCTAGGCTACCTCGCCGGGGGGGACCTCCGCGACATCCGCCGCGTAAAGCGGGCGATGCTCTTCGGCTCGATCATGGCCTCCTTCACGGTCCAGGATTTCAGCACGCGCATGCTCGAGCGCATCGAGCTGACGGCGGCTCAGGATCGCTACAAGGACTTCCTCGACCTCCTGGACGTCGGCGAATCCCTGATCGCGGCTTGATCGAGATCTCCAAACTCACCAAGCGCTACGGCGACCTCGTCGCCGTGGACGGGATCGATCTAAAGGTAGAGAAAGGGGAGATCTTCGGCCTGCTAGGCCCCAACGGCGCCGGCAAGACGACGACGGTCAAGATTCTCACCGGCCTTCTCCGGCCGACCTCGGGCGTCGTCCGCGTGGCGGGATTCGACGTCGTGACGCAGCAGCTGGAGGCGAAGCGCCGCATGGGACTCGTGCCCGACGAGCCGTTCGTGTATCCGAAGCTGACCGGATCGGAATTCCTGAAATTCGTCGGCGACCTCTACGGCGTCTCGCCCGAGACGCAGCGCAAGCGCATCCCCGAGCTTCTCGAAATGTTCGAGCTCAAGGACTTCGGCGGCGAGCTCGCGGAGTCCTACTCGCACGGCATGCGCCAGAAGCTCGTCCTCTCGGCCGCGCTCCTGCACGAGCCCGAGGTGCTGCTTCTCGACGAGCCCATGGTCGGCCTGGACCCCAAGGGCGTGCGGCTGGTCAAGGAGATCTTCAAGACGCTCTCCCAGCGCGGCTGCACGCTGTTCATGTGCACCCATATCCTCGAGATCGCCGAGCGCCTGTGCCACCGCATAGGGATCATGCTCCATGGCCGGCTCCACGCCCTCGGCACTCTCGACGACCTGCGGGCCAAGGCCGAGCACGACACGACGAGCGGCCTCGAGGACGTCTTCCTCAGCCTCACCGGCGGCAGCGAGTACTCCGCGCTCCTCAAGAACCTGTAGACCTCGCTCGCCCGGAGGAAACGGCGTTTCGTCCGCGGCCTTGGCGAGCCGCATCGGTTTTCCTGAGCGCAACGTCCTACCCCCGGACCGCCTTTACGGCCCTGACGGCGTTTGACCGACCGCGATACGCTGAAGCGGCAGCATGGAGGCGGGCATGAGGATACTGTTCGTTGCGGCATGGCTGGCGGCGGGCTCGGCGGCGACGGCCCAGGAGCCGGCGCTGCTTCAGCTCGGCGCCGCCGCGGGAGCCGACGGTGCGGTCCTGGAGATCGCTGCGCGCGCCGAGAGGCTCCGGCGCGGCGCGGGCGAGTTGGCGGGCGACGCGGGCGCAAGCCACGAATGCGGAAGCTCGAACCTGGGCGGCCACCGGTTTCAATGGTGCATCGATCGTCCGAGCGGGCCGGCCAGCCGCGACGTCTTGTACTACCTCCACTCCGTGTTCCGGGATCAGAACTCCTGGTATAACCAGGCCGCCAACAAATCGATCCGCGCCGAGTGGGAGAAGAAGGGCACGCCTCAGCCGACCGTGATCACGGTCTCCTTCGGCTCGATCTGGTTCTTCACGGACGCCAACGGGCGGACGCCGCTCTTCGTCGACAAGATCATGCCGATGCTCGAGCAGAGGATCGGCGGGGTGAAGGGCCGCCGCTTGCTCTTGGGACGCTCGATGGGCGGCTTCAATGCGATCCAGGCTTTGCTGCGGTCTCCGCGCCTCTTCGAACGCGTCGCGCTCTTGTCGCCGGCCCTCCTTGCGGCCAATCCCCACTCCGAGGAGGAGGTCTCGGCGTACTTCGCCCGCCACGCGGGCCACATCAGCAAGATGAAGGTGCGCATTCTGATCAACATCCTCAAAGCGGAGTACGCGAATGCTCAAGCATGGGTCGAGAACGGACCTCTGCAGCGCCTCCTTCGAGGCGTTCCGAAGGGGGCGCGGTACTACGTCAGCGCCGGTACGGCCGACAACTACGGCTTCTACGAGGGCGCCGAGACGTTCGCCAAGGCCGCCAAGGCCCAAGGCGCGAGCGTGACGTGGGTGCCGATCGAGGGCGGTCATCGCGACACGGATCCCGAGTCCGTCGCCCGCTTCCTCGCTCCCTGACTTTCGATTCGAAAAGGAAACCGCCTCCTCCCCGGAGGGAGGAGGCGGTTTTACTTCGGGTCTGATCCCGGCTAGTTGTACGACGCCGGCTGATTGCCCCAGGGATTCCAGGGCGGAGTCTCCGGCTGGCGGGGCGGCGTGTTCGCGCCCACGCTCCTGCCGTCTTTGTCGAAGCGCAGCGTGCGGTTGACCCATCGCCCGTTCGACATGAGGCGCACGGTGAGGACGATCTGCAGCTCTCCGGAGGACGTCGTGAACCGCGCGTCCTGCACTCTTGACGCCAGTTCCTTGATCATTCGACCGGACCTGTCGAGCAGCACCGCGTTCCTCTCGCCGCCGACGATGCGGATCACGCGCGAGCCGTCGGGGCTGATGATCTCCCGAGCCGGAGGCTCGGGGTTAGGCATCGGCGGCCGCGGAGACGGGACGGGCTGAGGCTCCGGGACGGGCGGCACAGGATCCGGATCGGGATCGGGATCGGGAGCCGGGACCGGGATGGGGTCCGGATCGGGATACGGATCCGGCACCGGCACAGGCACTGGATGCGGCCGCGGATGAGGCGTCGGATGCGGAACCGGCGCGGGATGCGGCCGAGGTTGCGGAGGGCGCGGCGTCGGGTTGGGCCGCGGCTCGGGAGCCGGGGTCGGCCGTGGGGACGGTGCCGGCGCGGGCGTCGGTCGGGGTGCCGGCTCGGGTCTCGGCGCGGGGGACGGACGAGGCGCCGGGTCGGGCCTCGGCGCGGGCGTCGGCCGGGGTGCCGGCTCGGGTCTTGGCGCGGGGGACGGACGAGGCGCCGGATCGGGCCTCGGCGCGGGGGCCGGCGCCGGACGCGGCGACGGGGGATCCCAGCGCGGAGACGGCGAAGGCGCCGGAGGGTCCCAGCGCGGAGACGGAGCGGGCGACGGCGACGGCGAGGGATGAGGCACCGGGGACGGCGACGGATGGTCCGTATGCCCTCCGCGTATCCAATGCAGCAGGCCGCCGGCGTTAGCTTCTAGTCCGGCGCTCTCTTCCGTCGGCGCGAGCTGAATCACGCGCGCCTGCGCGGATGCCAATGACGGAGCCCCTGCGAGGCCGGCCGCGGCGAACGCCGCCAGCCAGCGCCGAAGGGACTCGGCGAGTCTGTCTTTCATGTGGACTTTCTCCTTGGACCGAACTTCTCCAAGAACACAAGTCCGCACGATGCTCTACGCGCGAGGACCGAATTTGGGCCCCTCCATGCGCCCGGTCGAGGATCATTATGCATCCCGCCGCCGCGCACGACTAGAGAAGTACGGGCAGAAGCGGCGTAGTGCGATGGTCGCTGAGTCGTTGGGCGAATCCTTCTCTAGGCCGCAAAGCCCACGTTGTTAACATCGGGCGAAAAGCGAGAGGCCCGGGCCCGCCCCGCGAGGGGCAAGACCCGGGCCGTTCGTGACGTCGAGGACGCGCTAGGCTATTCCCAGCGGACCTTTTCGATCTGCATCGACTGGAAGGCCTGCGACTTGCCGAGCGGCGTGGCGAAGTCGTGGCGCTTCATGGCCGGATTTTCGGGTCCCGGGATAGTCTCGCCGGGCAGGTTCGGATTGCCGTCGGCGTCGAACCAGGAGCTGTCGCCGAAGAACCGCAGGAGCTCGATCTCGGCGAGCACGTCCTCGCGCATGTGCCAGCGCACGTCCACTACGTCCCAGTCGAGCCAGCGGGGCTCGAAGGCGGGAGGCGTCGTGCGGTCGTAGAGGAACGCGTCGCGGGCGTGCCCGCGCACCCAGATGCCGCGCGTGCCGTCGGGGCTGATGAAGACCTCGGTCGGCGGCGGAGAGTCGGGCCACGGGATCGGGATCGGCACAGGGTACGGGCGAGGATGCGGGTGCGGCCTCGGGTGCGGGCGCGGATGAGGCCGGGGTCTCGGGTGCGGCCGCGGGTGCGGAACCGGATGCGGCCTCGGGTGTGGCACCGGGTGAGGTCTCGGCGTCGGATGCGGTCTCGGCGTCGGGTGCGGTCTCGGCGTCGGGTGCGGTCTCGGCGTCGGATGCGGTCTCGGCGTCGGGTGCGGTCTCGGAGCCGGATGCGGCCTGGGGGCGGGGGACGGGCGGGGAGCGCCTCCTCCGGGCCCGCGCTTGATCACGTCGAACTCCGGCATGAGCACATTGGCCGAAGCGGCGACGCTCCATTGCGCGAGCAGGAGGGCGGTCACTGCGGTAGAGAGTCTTCTCATTCGCAACACCTCCACATGGGATGGCGACGCGCGTACGCTATCATATTTAACGGGCCGAAAGACCTATTTTTCATCCGGGCCGTTCGGGTCGCGGCCGCCGGGGTCGAGCGGGTCGGCGTCGGCGCCGGGCGGATTTTGATACACTCAGCGCATGCTGCGTCATCTTCTCGCGCGCAAGCTGGTCTCGTTTCGCAACGCGGTGCTCGCGCAGACGGGCTGGGAACTCGGGCGCAATGCCGCGTTCCTCATGGTGGGCTTTTGGATGCTCGCGGGCTTGTACTTCGGCTTCCATCGCCTTCTGCGCTACCTCGATTCCGTCCAGCTCGTCGGTCCGCTCCTCATCTGGAAGCTCACGGCGATGGCGCTGATGACGACGTTCTCGATGATCATCCTCTCGACGCTGATCATCTCCCTCACGACGTTCTACTATTCCTACGATCTGCCGTTCCTCATCCGTGCGCCCTTGTCCGCGCGCACCGTCTTCATCGACAAGAGCGTCGAGGCCGCGTTCTTCTCCTCGTGGATGATCGCGCTCGCGCTGCTGCCGTTCATGCTCGCGCTCGGAGCGGTCAAGTCGGCGGGGCTTCCATTTCTTGCGCTGTTCTGCGCGCTGATGGTGCCGTTCTTGGTCATCGCGACCTCGCTCGGGATGGCGTTCACCCTGCTGCTCATGTATCTCTTCCCGTCGCCGCGGACCCGCGACGTGATCTGGGTGATGTCGAGCTTCTCCGTCGCGCTCCTGTACGTCCTCGTGCGCGTGTCCCAGCCCGAGAAGCTCGTGAGGCCCGACGCTCTGATGCTGGTGAGCCAGTACCTCGGCTACCTCCAGGCGCCGACGGCTCCCTACCTTCCGTCGTGGTGGATGACGCAGGCGCTGGCCGCGTGGATCGGCGGCAAGACCGCCGTCGCGGCGCGCTACGCGGCGATGCTCGCCGGCTGCGCGGTCGCGGTCTACGCGGCTCTGCTGTGGATCGCGCAGCGCGTCTATCTAGCGTCGTACAGCGGGGCGCAGGAAGGGCGTCGGGGGCGCCGCCCCATCGCCGTGGATCCGACGTGGGAGCAGGCGCTGTTCGCGCGCATGCGCTCGACGTCGAGCATCCCGTCGCTCTACTGGAAGGAGCGGAAGTGCTTCTTCCGGGACGTGACGCACTGGTCGCAGATGGTGCTCATCGCCGCCCTCATGTGCGTCTATCTCTTCAGCATCCGGCACTTGCCGCTCGACTCTCCCGACTTGAAAAGCCTCGTCTCCTTTCTCAATCTGGGGATCGCGGGATTCGTGCTCTCGAGCCTCGGCCTTCGCTTCACCTTCCCGGCGATCAGCCTGGAGGGGAAGAGCTTCTGGGTGCTCCGCGCCGCCCCGGTGAGCGTGGGGACGCTCATGCGCGAGAAGTTCCTCTTCTCGGTGATACCCATGCTGCTGCTCTCCTCGATCCTCGTCCTCGTCTCGAACCACCTGCTGCAGGCGGACTGGTTCATCAGCTGGCTGTCCTTCGGCACGATCATCCTCATGACCGTCACCTTGTGCGGGATGGGGGTCGGGTTCGGCGCCGTCTTCCCGCGCTTCAACATCCCGAACATCCACCAGATCGAGTCCTCGGCGGGAGGCTTCGTCTACATGGCGGCGTGCCTCTTCTACGTAGGGCTCACCGTGGCGCTGGAAGCGGCGCCCGTGCAGATGCACTTCCAGAGCCGATTCGGGAAGCACGACGCGTGGCGGTGGCCGGTCGTCGCGTATTGCGCGGGAGCGCTCGCGGCCGCGAGCCTTGCGGCGTTCTTGGTTCCGTGGACGATCGGCCGGCGGACGCTCGAGCGGCACGAGGAGGCATAATCGATGACTTACGCGTGGATCGCCGCGCTGCTGGTGCTGCTGCCCCGCGCGGGCGCGGCGCAGGACAAGGCGGCCGCCGCTCCCAAGCCAAAGATCGCGGTCGTCATCGACGATTTCGGACTGACGTACCCGCGTAATCAGCCCGACGACGATTGGATGAAGCTGCCGTTTCCGCTCACGTTCGCGGTCATGCCCCAATCGCCACGCACGAAGAAGGCCGCGATCCAGACGAAGGAGGCCGGCAAGGAGCTCATCATCCATTTCCCGTTCGATCCGTTCCTGACGCTCGACCTGGACAAGACGCAGGCGACCGAGGGGGACATGAAGAAGGTCCGCGACCTGATGGACAAAGCGTTCAAGCAGATCGCGGCCCCGGTCGGGCTCAATAACCACCGGTCCTTGAACGCGACGAAGAACCGCCCGCTGATGGCGTGGTTCATGAGAGAGCTCAAGCCCCGCAACGTCTACTTCCTCGACAGCTGGGTCTCGCCCCGCTCCGTCGCCTACGATGAGGCGAAAAAGGCCGCAATCCCGGCCGCCCGGGGCATCATCTTCCTCGAGGAGCCGAAGCACTACTCGAAAGAGTTCGTGGCGCGCATGCTCCGCGTCGCCGCGGCCCATGCCAAGAAGCACGGCAGCGCGATCGCGATCGGGCACCACTACTACAAGAGCACCTACGAAGGGGTGGCCGAGGAGATCCCCAGGCTGCAGAAGGAAGGTTTCGAGTTCGTCTTCGCGTCGGCGCTCGCGCGCTGACTATTGGCAGAAGCCGTTGCAGGTGAGCGTCCCGCAGCACTGGGCGCTTGTCTCGCAGCGCGTGCCGCGAGGATGACACGCGAGCGCGTCGATGCAGGCATGGGAAATGCATTCGTAGCCGCCGCAGCACTGGCTTGTCGAGTTGCAGTAGCCCCAGCCCGCCACGCACTGCGAGTCTCCCATGCAGACGCCACCCGAGCAGGTCGCGGTGCCGCAGCATTCGGACGTCTGGGTGCAGGGCGTCCCGAGCCCCTGGCAGGAGCCGTTGGAGCAGATGTGATTCGCGTTGCAGGTGGCCGAGTTGCAGCAATCTGCGTTGGTGTTGCAGGCGAGATCGACGGGTTGGCACGGGCCGGTGAGGTCGGGCGGCGGCGTATCGGTGCCGCCGCCGTTAGGGCCGCAGCCTTGGCTGCCGCAGGCGGATAGGATGGAAAGGGGGACCGCCAGAATGAAGAAATGGAGCGCCGAGCGGGTGCGGTCGGACAGAGTCATCGACGGAAAGTATACCGGAGCGCCCCGGCACCGGCAAGGGCTCGAAGGCCTAGACCCGAACCGGGCCTCGGCGAAAGCACCCCTCTTTATGGGCATTAGAGCCTACCCCCGCCGCTCCCGAACGACCCATGGCCCCGCGCGGCATCCGGCGGGAGCCCGGGCAGGTCCTATCGGCCCGCTGCTTCTTCCAGTAGCCCCCGCCGAACGAATTCGGATCGCTTGCGCGCCCCACGGGAGAGGAATATACTGTCCCAATTCTAGGAGGCACGCATGCGATCCCTTTTCGTTCTCGTCGTCCTCTGCCTCACGCCCGCCGCCGTCTCGGCCGCCGATTCCGGAATCGTCGAGCACAAAGGCCGGCGGATCGACGTGATGGCGCACCTCGAGGGCTTTCCCTACACGGCGCCCATCGTCGATCTGCAGGCCGGCAGGCTCTTCTATAAGAAAAAGGGCGCGGTCGAGCGGCTGATGATGCAGTCGTTCGATCCCGCCAAGGCGGACAAGGTCGACCTCGCGGCCGGCAAGATCATTTCGCCGAAGGACTTTTCCAAGCGCAATTTCTGGGGCGCCTTCTGGAGCCCGGCGACCGAAAAGCTCGTGATCAAGGCCGATGAGAACAACGACGAAGTGATCAATTTTTACGAAGTAGACCCCAACACGGGCGACGAGAAGCGGCTGACCAACGTCGGCTACGTCTATGGCTCACGCACGAGTCGCGACGGACGCTACGTCGCCTACGAGTCGCGAGCGACGAAGGACGAGACGTCGCGCGGCGACGTGCGCGTCCTGGATCTCAAGACGGGCCAGGAGCGCATCGTCTACAAGGACTCGGTCGAGATCAAGGCGACCTGGGGAGCGTTGTCGTGGCAGCCCAATGGAAGGGGACTGCTCGTCCCGTTCCTCGCGTCGAGCCTTCGCGCAAAATACAACTTGCTCTACGTCCCCCTGCAAGAGGGCAAGGAGCCGAAGGTGATCACCGACGTCGCGGTCAAGCGCGCGGTGCTCTATCCGCTCAACGAATGGCTCAACGACGAGGAGTTCCTCTACGCGTCGGACGAGGCGGACTTCGTCGGTATCTACAAGGGCTCTCTCAAGGGCGGCTCCACGCTGATCAGCCGAACGGGGGAGAACGTCAAGGGGGCCGTCGTTGTCTACGACGGCAAGGCGCCCCGCGTCGCCTCGATCGTGGGGGATCCTCTGAAAAGCACTCTTCGGGTGTTCGACCCGTCGACCGGGAAGACGTTCTTCGAGAGGGAGTTCCCCGGACGCGTCGGCTTCGACGACGCGCACGATAACCGGCTCGCGTTCTACGCCTCCTCGTTGAGCAATCCGTTCTCGCAGTCCGAGCTCACGCTCACGGACGGCAAGGCCTCCGTGCTCGAGCGCACGAGCTATCCCGATGCGCTGCTCGGCAAAATCGTCAACTGCGTCCCGGAGAAGGTGAGCTTCGAGACGTTCGACAAGCCGGAGGTGCCGGGCGAGAAAGGTACGCTGCACGGCTATCTGCTCTCCCCGAAGAAGCCCTTGGATGGAGCGGACCGGCGCGCGCTCATCCTCTCATTCTACGGCGGAGGCAACTCGTACTCGACCACGTTCCAGGTGCTTTGCGAGGCGGGCTATTACGTCTTGAGCCCGGCGCCGCGCGGGACGAGCGAGTTCGGGGCGACGTTTTTCAATCTGGGCAACGGGGACTGGGGCGGGGGGGAGACGCTCGACGATTTCGCCGCCGGCAGATATCTCTCGAAGAGGCTGAGCCTCCCGCAAAAGAAGATCGGCATCTTCGGCGGCAGCCGCGGCGGTTACGATGCGATGCGGGCGCTCACGTTTCCCGGAGAGGTGAACGGGGTCAAGGATTCGTTCCGCTTCGGCTTCGGCATCTCGGATTACGGCATCAGCGACGTGATACGCGCCTACGAGCAGGGCAACATCTCCCAATGGTACGTGACGCTCACCGGCGGCGACCCGCGCAAGGACGCGCCCAAGTGGAAGGACCGCTCGCCCGAAGCGCATGCGGACCTATTGGACGCGCCGCTCCTCCTCACGCACGGTTCGACCGACCGGCGCGTGCCCGTGGCGGAGAGCCGCGCCATGTACGAGAAGGCGAAAGGCCTTGGCAAGGACGTGCGTTACGTCGAGTTCCCGGGACAGGGGCACGGCTACAAGGGGACCGACGCCCTGGCGCGGTACTACGAGACCGTCCTCGGCTTCTTGGGCAGCCTGAAGTAGGCGCCTCAGTCGCCCGAGCTCGCCAGAAGGCGAAGTCTCGCCAAGTCGGGGCTCCCCCGTAAATAGCCCCGCCAAATATTAAGGTGAGTGCCGCGCGCGCCGTTCGTCCACGTCGCGAGGTTTCGGAGTTCCGCCGTCGTGAGTCCGCTGAGATTCGGATTGGGGCCACCGATTCCTTGGATCGAGCGGATGTATCCCGCTCTCAGACGCGCGGCCGGTGAAAGTAGATTCCGGTTAGCGGCTCCGGCGAAGCGGGGTCTGACCCTGGTATATGCCCGAGATCTCGCCATGGATCTGCGGCCTCGGTTCGCCCAGGCTTGAAACCTGCGCGCGGCCTCGAAGGAGTCCGTGACGGTTTCCTGGCCGCCGGGAATTCTGTACCCGGTGCCTTCCGGACCCCTGCAGATCGACATTCTGCAATTGCGGTTCGGAGCGTCGATGCCATGGAAAAGCCTGTCGATCCGGTGATACGTCCTGCGGCCTAGGGTCCGCAGCCGCTGGTCGCTGACGCTGCAGATCCAAGACTGCCGTTGACCCGTGCAGTTCGCCTGTTGACGCCGCTGCTGGCCGTATGACGGGCGCGGGTTCGCCGCAGCGGTCCCCGCCGCGAGGAAGGCGGCTGACGCGAACAGCACGACATGCCAATGGAATCTATCAGAGCTCATTGTCGGTTTCCTCCCGGGCTTCGAACCGCCGTCCATGTTCCAACGATAGCGGGAGACGCGGAAGCGCGGGAGTAGCAGTCCCGTGCGGCTTCCGTAGCGCCCTGTTGCCGGCCTGTTACCGGCTTGGCGCCATATTGTTGCCGGAGGGGATCGATGCGAGAGATTCCGCAAGACGCTGTCCAGCCGTCGGAACCCGACGACCGGCGCGCGGTGTTCGTCGTCGCCGGCCTGCTGGCGATGGCCCTCGGCGGCGCCTGGCTGTTCCGCGGCCCGCTCGAGGTCGCGTTGGCGCGCCTGGCGCCGTCGGTTTCCGCGTGGTGGCGGCTCCCGTCGCTGCGCACCGCGAGCTACGGCAAGCTCTCGGGCTCGCAAGAGCCGCCGCAGCCGTTACGGCGGAGCGGTGCTTCTGGGAAGGGACATGGCACGCCTGCGGCGCGTCCGGTGATCGGGGAGGAAGCCGAGAAGGCGCAGCAGGCCATCCTCGCGTTCGCCTCCGCCTCGAATGGCCCGGAAACGATGGTCCGCTCTCCGGCCAGGGAGACGCCCGCGGCCTCCTACGCTTTCGCCGCTCTTCCGGGATCGCTCTCCGAGCTCGCCGGTCCCGGCGCTCCCGTCCACGGTCCGGCCGCCCAGCAGGCCTCGTCGCGTCAGGGCGCCCGCGCCGATCCCGTCTCGCCTGGCCCTGCGCAAAGCGCGAATGCTCACGCTCCCCGCCTTCGGTGGGACGCGCAGGCGAGGCCAGGAGACGACGTCCTCCGGGCAAGGCTGCAGGATGCGGGCCTGGCACCGTACGTCGAGGGCGCCGCGGGAAGGCGCCGAGTGAGCCGCGAGCCCATCGAGCGCGCGGCGACGCGGGCGGCACCGACGATCGAAGAGTCCGCCGCGGCGGCGGCGCTCGGCCGAGCGAAGGTCCCCGGCGTCCCGGACCCGGTCCAAGTCAACCTCACGCGGGCGCAGCTCGCGGCGCAAGCCGCCGCGTCGGGCTTGCCCGTCCGAAACGACTCGGACGACGTCGGCGATACCGCGGACGTCGATAAAGAGAAGGATCTCTCAGGCGACAAAGCGCAAAGCGAGCCGGCGACGGCGGGGACGATCAAGAGGGAAAAGCCGCTCCGCGACGACCACCATACGCGGGACCTTACGAATTCAGTCCAACGGTAGGAAAACAGGGAGAGATTTGGCGGCGGAGGGAATCGAACCCACACGGCCTTGCGGCCAACGGATTTTGAGTCCGTCGCGTCTGCCAGTTCCGCCACGCCGCCGAACTGAATCGATTTTAGCATTTTATTCCCCGTCAGGCCGCGCAGCGGCGAGGGGCCCTCGCGCCGAGCTCGAGATCAGACGGCGAAGCGAGGCCGCGTCGCGCGCCCGCAGCACGGAGAGCAGATAAAGATATCTCTGGTGCCCCGGCAGGCTCAGGATCGTCCTCGCGAGACCGGCGGCTTCGTCGACGCCGAGCCCCGCGGCCGCGCGAAGGACCGCGCGGCGGTTCTGGTCCCCGAAGCCCCAGCCGGCGAGCGCGGCGTCGATCGCGCGAAGAGGCGCCGGAAGAGCGGGTGGAGGGTTCGCTGCGCCGGCGGCCGGCTCGTTGGAGATTCTTGCGGAGAGTTCGCCCGGGGCCCCCGGAGTGTACCGCTCCATGCCGGCCGCTTGGGCCGTCGCGCTTTCGCCTGTCGTCAACCGCGCGGGTCCCTCTCCTCCGGTCCCGAAGAGGCGCGCGAGGCTCATGGCGTGGTCTCCGCGGTCGGTCCAAAGCCCGAGGTGTTCGAAGGCCACCCAAGGGTCGGTCGTCGGCTCGAAGCTGGGAAGGATGAGCGCTCCTCCGGGCTCGCGGCATACCGTGGTGCCGCGGCAATCCGGACGCTCCGCGGCGGCGAGCATACGCTCGACGTTGTCGTATTGGCGCTTCGTCACGCGGTCCGCGCTCGAGCGGCATATCCAAGCCGTCCCGCCGCGGCGGCACGCGGCGTGCGCGCGTCGGCAGGCGCCATAGGACGGTTCGTTGAAGTACGCCTCGCGGGCGCAGGGATCGTCGCTGGAGATCGCGCGAGCCTGCGACGGCACGAGCGCCGCGGCGGTGGCGGCGAGCACCGCGGTCAGGAGGATGGGTCGAACGGAAATTCGCGCGTTCATGTCAGGACCTCGACAGCGGCAGGTAGACGCTGACGCCGCTGCGTTGGGACTCGGCGATCGGCATCGATGGATTCAACGGGGAAGTCTCCGAGTACGGCACGACGGTTAGCTCGAGGCCTATCGGGTACCGCCGTTCGCCCACGCGGTAGCAGGGGCTTGCGCAGTCCCGCGAGCCGGAGGGGAAGATCGCGATCCTGCGGCGCTCCATCTCCCGCTGGGCCACGGCGGCGCAATCCGGCCCGGCGCTGAGGCAGGCGAGGGACACCGGGCTGCCGCGGGGCCGCGCGCCGCGTTCCGTCATGACCGCGCGCATGAACTCGGCCACGTTCTCGTTCCACGGATAGCTGACGAGCTCGTAGCCCTTGGCGTCCGCGCGCTGCCACACGAGGACGCTGCCGTCCTCCGCGATCGCGTGGTAGACGTTGTCGCCCGTACGGCTCAGGACTTGCGCGTACGTCTCGGGCCATCCGCTGCGCCATTTGGGCTGATGCCATGCCGCGACCAAGGCGCAGGAGCCGCCGCAGATATCGTCCATCCTCCGGTTCAGGCGGGCATTTACCGTCTTGAGCGCGAGCTCGACTTTCCGTTTCCAGCCGGTCTTCTTCGAGCTTCGGGCGGCGTCGCGGAGCTTTTCGAGCTCCCGAGCTCTGAAGGCCAGCTGCGCCGGCGTATCGACCCGGATGCGGCGCATCGAGGCCGGAGACGGCTTCGCGCGGCGAGCCCCGCTGCGGGCGTCGGCCGTCGAGACTAGCAGGGATAGGATCGAGGCGAGTACGAGGAAGATTCGGGACGGGGCGCCGGCTCTCATGATCGGCCTCCTGTGCATGCCGCCAGAGTAGCCGGCCGGGCGGAAGGTCGCCTGTGAGTTTTCCGTGCGCCGCCCGTAGCCGCAGGCGATCGCCGCGTGCCCTTGTTACCCGATTGTTATCGGGGGCGTCTCATACTATATAGTATGGGGCGCATCGTTCTGGGGGAACGCATTCTCGAGTCTGAGGACGGCGAAGACCAGTCGATCAGCGAAGAACGGAGATACTCCGTCATCCTGCTGCTGGCGATCGCCATTCCCGCCTGCGCCGCCGTCGTCTTTAGGGATCGCATCGAAGGCGCGTTGTCCCGGCTGACCCCGTCGGTGACCGCCTGGTGGCGGCAGCCGGCGCTCCAGGTCGCGCGATACGCCCGATTGAACCCGGTTTCGAAGGAGAATGCCCCCGTGGTCGCCCCCGCGCGTGCGGGCAACGCGCCATGGCCCGCCCAAGCGAGGACGGCGGCCGCATCCGCATATCCTGCTCCTCCGGCGCCTTCCCTTTCCCCGCTGCAGCCTGCGGCTTCGGCAGCGCTGCCGGCGTTCGAGAGTCCGCGGGAGGAACCATCCCCGATGACTACGCGCGCCTCGGCGGTACGCACTCCTCCGATCATGACCGCCCAGACGACTGCCGCCCGCATGGACGCTCCCGCCAGCGTCGCCACCCGCTACGACAGGGCCGCGCGGCGGACGGCGCCGCGCGATCGCGCGACCCAGCCGTCGATTGCGGCCGCGGGAGCCGGAGCGTCTCCGCTGCAGTGGGACCCCTCGAGCCGCGCGGCCAGCCGGCAGGAGCGTTACGAACTGCCGCGTTCGGCGCACGTCGAAGGGACCGGACGGCGCGAGCGGATACGACGCGCGCCGGAGATGCCTCTCGAGGACGGCTTTGAACGATTCCACGCCGCGGGGGTCCTGCCCAAGCCTGCCAAGGCTTCCGCGGAGAAGGAAACGGTCCCGGAGATACCGGCGGCGGTTAGAATAGCCGTGACGCGACGGATGGTCGAAAGCTCTCCCGGGAACCGGGTCTTCGGAAACCCGGAGGACTTGGACAACCAGAACGTCGGCCCGAACGGTCGCGACACGAGGCCGCTCACGGATAACGATGCGCAACCGACCGCCGGCAAGGAAAAGATCACGTCTTCGGACTTGGCGGCCGCTGCGGCCTCCAATCCCAAGCTGTTTTCCCCGTCGAAGATCCAGCCGACGGAAAAGGATCTGCTGCTGTTCAAAAAGGCTCCGCTCGAAACGTACCCGTATGCGCTCGGCGAGCCGAAGACTTACAAGTCGTCCGGGGAGCCGGGCAGCTTGTCAAAGTCTTACAGCGCCAAGTCGTCGGGAGAGCCGGCTGGCGTGGTGACCGAGAAGGCCGTGCCGGAAAAGCAGGTGCAAAACACACCCTTCGAAAAGAAAACGCCCTGATTGGTCCGTCAAGAGCTAGCCCTGACGAGATTTCGATAAGGGAGTCCGACCTTCAGCGTTCTTCGGGTGCCTCGAACCACGGCCAAGGTCTTCGAGCCGCGGATCCAGATCGGGATGATGGGGGCTTGGCCGGTGGCCAACTTTTCGCCCCAGACTTTCCGCACCGGACCGCTGACCTTCCGATCGATCCTCTTCTTTTTCATCTCTCCTCCTGGTTGCCTGCTGCGCCGACACAATAGCCGAGCGCGATGAACTTGCTCTGTGGCAATTCCGTAGGATTGCCGTTCCGAGAAAATGCCTCGTTCGGAAATCAAACGGACGGCGCACAGGAGATACTTCCGTCGCCTCCGCTATCCTGCCGGTATGAATCCACACCCGGACTGGGACGACGAGCCGGACGAATTGGACGATCGGCACTACGTCGCGGCCGCCTTGATGGCCCTTGCCGTCGCGGCCGCCGGCGCCTTCGCGTTCAAGACGCCGCTCGTCAACATGATCGCCAGGCTGACTCCGGGCGTGTCGTCCTGGTGGAAAATCGCCGCGATGCAGGAAGTACGCTACGCGCGTCTCGCCGCTCGGGCGCCGGAGCCGGCCCGCAGGTTCGGACGCTCCGTGTTTCCTCGCCGTCCGCCCGCGGCCGGGTCGACCGTCGCCGATGGACTGACTCGGACCGCCGAAAGGGCCTCTTTCAATCCGATCGAAAACGCACAGGCGCCTGCCTTCGATCCGGCCGCTCCCAGGATCGAGTCCTCCCCGATCTATGCCCAGGCGCCCCGCGCCGCGGCCGGAAGCCTTCGGGACTCGGTCCGATCGGACGGAGTGGGGGCGCAAGGATTGCGACAGGCCGAGCGCCGTGCGATCAAACGACCAGGATCCGCCGCATTCGCCTCGATCCGCCCGCCGGCCAAACCGTCCGCTTCCCGCCGCCATTTGAGAATCGACGGCCAGCTGGCCGGTGAGAGGCCTCTTCGGAGGGCCTCGAGGGGGCCTTTAATAGGAGAAGAGCAGCCGGAGTATCCATCCTGGCCCGCTGGCGGAGGGTCGCGGAGCGGACGCGACGTCGAGCGCCATCTGGTTCCGTCGCGCGAGACTTTGGACGGAGCTAATCTGTTCGATCTTGGCAAGCGCGCCGCCGCCAAGGTGCCCTTGGTCGGCTCGGGGGTCGCGGTGCCCGTGCCGCGGCAAGCAAAGTCTCCGTTCGGCCCTTACCCCGTTTCCATGCGCGCGCCCGACGTACCCGACACCGCCGATGCCTCGGACGGGTCTCTCTCTCCGGACGCTCCGGCGGCACCGGATTCTACCTCGGAGCCGGAGAGGACAGGCCGCCGGGGCGTCGCGCCCCCGGCGGGTCCGGAGCCCGATCGGGACCGCCCCATGAAGTTGGCTCGACCGGCCACGACCTCGGAGACGACCGCCCGTCGTAACGAAAAGTTGTCGAAGCATGGGTCGACGAACGGCGACCTCAGAAACCAGCCGCAAACGCCGCAGACCATGACGACGCCCATAGGGACGAGCACGTCCGCCGGAGCCGTGGCGCGATAGAATTCCCGACCTATGAGCCGACGCCAAGAACGACTGAAGGAGCTGCGTCGTCAAATGCTGCGGACGTTGAGCGAGCAGGTGGACTCCGGGCAGGCGGTCATCGTTCCCGTCTTGCTCGGAGGATTGCAGACGTTCGGCGTGGTGCGTCGACGCAAGAGGTTCCTCAAGGTGAAGCTTAGTTCCCAGGACGGAGGCGGTCAAGAGACCCCGGGTCCTCCGGGAACCGGGACAGGGGGCAAACCGGCCTCCGGTCGTTGAGGGTCCCGCAGCCAGGTCGATAGTCCGCCCCGCCTTTTTCCCTCAATAGCCCTTACCGAAGTCGTTCCTCGCCGATAAAGTCCTGGTGCGGCCGATGTCGCCCGGCGGCACGGCCCAGGGACGCGAAAGCGTCGGGAGAGAAACATCGATGAAGCGCATGATCAAGGAACGGACGATGGGGGCGATGGCGATGGTTGCGTCGCTCGCTATCGGAGCGGCGGGCCAGGTCGGCGTGAACCAGAGCCAGCAGCAGCCAGGCGGTACGCAAGCGAGCGGAGCTGAAGCGACGTTCGCGGACGGCGGCGATGCCAACGGCAAGCCGCTCGGGATGCGGTTGAGAGCCCGGGAAGGCGCGCTCGTGACGCCTCGCGGGAAGAAAGTGACGGTCGGCAAGCCGAAGTCCCCGGTGGACGGAAAGGACGCGTGCGCCGGGATCTCCGGCTGGGTCCAGGTGCCAAAGCGGGTCTTCGAGTACGATCCGGAAACGGGAAAGCTGTCGGCGGTGCCGACGAACGACCCGCTCAGGATCATCATCGAGATCGAATGGTGGCGCAAGCCCGGCGAGGACGACTGGGCCTGCATCAAGGACGTGATCGTGACGATACGCAAGAAGCTGGACTCCGTGCCGACGGACGAGGAGTTCTTGAAGAAGCTCGAGTCCTTGGACGCCCGGATCAAGAAGGATTCCTCCGGCGTCGTCCTGGACGGCGGAAAGGAGAAAACGCAGACGACTCTCGAGTTCTTCCGACGGGAGGAGGGCGCCATGCAGGGCAACGCCTCCATCCAGATCGACGGAAAGGGAGACGCCGAAGAGGTCCCTTCGGGACGGTGATGCCGTAGACGTCGCGCGGGGCTCTGGTCATGCGGCCGGAGCCCCGCGTTCTTCTTAGCCGTTTCCACGGAATCGTCCCGGGCAATCTAAGCCCCGGCTGGACATCCTCGCGCCGGAACATCCCCTAGTAGAAATCTTCGGAGTATCTACGGAATTCCTTTCCTTTGCGCCCTCCCGTCCTCAGCACTCTATTATAGATGGGAGCTCTATTTTGCCGGCGTCATTCGAGACGGGGGAAGAAGTTCATCGCGGGGCTGGTCTGCGCCTGCATGTTGCCGTGGCAGGAAACCGCAGGGTTTCTCGCCGCCGCTTGGGCTGAGCCTCCGAACCGCGAAGCCTGCCCGAACGGCGAGGAGCAATGCCGTCCAGCGGGGGGGGCGACCGAGCCGCCGCCGGCCCCGCCTCCGGCGCAGCCTCCGTCCCGCGAAGAGCGTTGCCGGGAAAACCACGAAGCCGAAGACTGCGCCGAGGAGACGCAAAATACCGTCGAGGCTCCTCCCGGTGCGGAACCCAGGAGGTATCCCGCGGTGGCGGTCCCGACGCCGCTCGTTCCGTTTCCAGCGAACGGCCTGGTCAACCACGAACTTTTGCATGGACGCATCACCGACGCCCTGGGTCCCGTTCCCGTGCCGCTCGCGACCCCGGGCGGCGGCGCGGCCGCGGTCCTGCTGAGGGCCATTCGCGAGCGGCGCGCGCGCCTGGGATTGACTACGCCGCCTCGTCTCCCCGAACCGCCGCTCATCGTACCCGCGGCCGCGGGCGTCGTGCCTCCGCCCTCGCAGGCTCCGACGCTCCAGGAGCGCGTGAACCAAATCTCCACCGACGGGGAACGGCTGATCCGCGAGGCGCCCGACGCCGCGGCGCCGAGCTCGCCGGCGGCGGAGGTGTGGCAGCGGGACTGGGAAGCCCTCATGGCGCGTCTGGAGAGGGAGGCTGCCGGCATCGAGGCGGCTCATGCTAGAAATCCGGGGCAAGTCGATCCGCAGGCGCGCCTGCGCGCGCAGCGCATCATCGCGGTGCTTCGAGAACTCGCCGCCAACGGGCGCGATCCGCGAACGCTGTCCCAGGAGGAGCGCCGGATACTCCTCACCGACACGACCACGCAGGACTACCTGCACGGCCGCCAGGAGCGCATGCAGGAGTTTGTCGGGCAGCTGACGACGGCCTTGGGCCGAAGCGACACGGCGGCTCTCGCGGCACTTTTCGACCAGAACAACCAACGCTTCGGCGACCTGCCGCGGCTCCAGGAGTTGCGGGAGGCGTACCAGGCGATGCTGGCGGCCGAGACCGCCCGGCAGCCCGAAGTGGCCGGGGCCTATCGCCGCGCGCTGCACGCGGCGGCGGAGCTCCTTAGGCATTCCGACGGCTCGAGCCACGAGGTCATCGAGCGGCGCATCAACGCCCGGACCATCTCGGTCACGGCGGCGGTCTACGCGGACCTTCGAGGGCGCATCGCGTCGGGAGCCCTGACGGGGGAAAATCTCGCCGCCGCGCGCCGCTTCGTCGATGCCTACGACCGCGGTGTGACCGGCTTGAGCGACGTCATGGAGAACGGGGTCGTCCGGGAAGGGCAGATTTCTCTCGTGCGGCGCGCGCTGGAGCTGGCCTCGCTCTCGCCCGCCTTGCAGGCTAGGGTCGAGGCGGCTCAGGCCGAGGCCGCCGCGGCGACGGCATGGACCGCGTTCAGCCCGGAGCGCGCGGCCCAGGCGGAGCGCTCCATCGTCCGCGGCGGGACTGCGATCACGGCGCTGGCGCGCCTCGATTCAGAGCTTGCCGCCCACATTCGAGACGCCCAGGTGCGTCGGGCGAACGCGACCGTCGCCGGACAGACGTACGACGCCTCCGGGGACGACCGGCGCGCGCAGGCGCTGCGGGCCCGCCGGGAGGCGCTCGTCTCGGAACTCCAGTCTTTCGGCTTCACCGTGAATCCGGCTCTTTCGGGGGCGGAACTACAAGCAGAGCTCGACCGGCAGCGCGCGGCGATGGAGCGCCAGCGAGACGGGCTGGTCCAGGCGAGGGCGGCTCTTCAGGCGCTGGCGGGGCCGAACGCGCCCTCCCTCGAGACCGTGCTCGGGCGAGCGAACCGCTTCATGGTCGCCGGCTGGGTGCTCGACGCGCGCGACTACCTGCGCGCGCACGGGGGCTCCGCGCAGCGCCTGGACGCGTGGGCGCGGGGGATCACGGACCGCCTGCTCCCGGGCGTCCGCCCCGACCAGATCCGCGCGCTGCCTCAGCAGGACCAGGAACTGCTCAACCGCGTGGCCGCACGGGTGGGGGAATATCTCGCGCGGTTCCCCGGCTTGCGGCTCGACGACATCCGCGGCCCGCTGTCGGACGAGGAGATCGCGCGCCGCATCCGGGCGGCGGGCCTCGAGGACCGCGGTCTCGAACCGCTCCTGCGCCTGCACGCCGCCGCCGTCGCGCGCGCGGACGCCGAGCGGCGCTTCAACGCGGCGAGCGAGGCGGACCGCCATTTCGCCAACCGCATCCATCTCGCCCGGACGGGCCTCACCTCGGAGCTGATGAGCGCGCGCGCCAACCACTTCCTGCCCACGATCACCGTCTACAACGCGCGGACCGGGGAAAGGACCGTCAATCCCGAGCTCCGCGACCTGCTCGGCATCGAGGGTGTTGTCAGCTTCCGGCGCAGCGAGGCTCAGACGACGGGAGGACGGATGGAGGGCGTCCTGTTCCAGACGCGGGAAGGGATCGTCTTCACCAGCCTTGACGGGAGCGTGGTCCTCAATCGCGCGGTGCAGCGCGAGGGGCGCTTCGACGTCCGCCTCGGGATCTGGTCCGATCACGAGCGGCCGCAGCTCGTGTACGTCGACCGCGAGACCGGGGAGCGCTTCATCCGCGATCCGCAGGGACGGCTGCAGCCCGCGCCCGGCGGCGTCGCGCTCCAGACTGTCATCGCCTACTCGGAGGCGCGGCGCCTGGCCAACGGCGAAATGCGAACGGTCGTCGCGGGCACTTACTACTCGGCCGAAACCGGCGAGCAGAGGTTGACGCTCGATCGGCAGCCCCTGCACTTCGACATCGTCCGCACGACCTCCGAGCAGTCAGGCGTCCACTTGAGGACGGTGACCACGGATTTCATCCGCAATACACGCTTTACGGACAACGGCGACGGCACCGCGGTGCTCATCACATTGCGCCCCGACAATAGCGGGCCCACGGAGGACGGCTTCGTCGAGCATTCGCGACGCAACGAACTGACGGGCCAGTTCGAGTGGACGGAGCGCTACTTGATCCAGCCCGCGCGGGATTCCAATGGTCGCCAGAGGACGACTGTCATCCAACCCGGCCTCAGTGACGGCATGAACGGCTTCATCTATCAGCACGAGGTGGGCGAGAACCTCTATGAGGGCATTCGCGTGATCAACCGCGGCTTTGGCGTGAGCGTCACTCATTCGCTGGGCGACCGGACTTTGGCCGACTGGAATCACCAGCCGCCCGGTCCGCAGGCGACGCCGGGCCGCGTCTTGGATATCGATGTCCGGCGCGAGATTCCTCCTGGAGAGGCGCCGGAAGTGACCCGCGCGATCGCCGCGGCGCAGGCGCGCATCATCCATGGGGCGCTGGCGGTCACGGACCGGCGAGGCGATCACACGCCTCTCGCGCATCGTACCGCGCTGATCGAACGGATGATCGTAAGCCCTCCCCCGTCGCCGACGGGAGCGGTACGCGCGGTGACGTCCTTCCGTATCGATTCGGAGGGACACTTCCACTTCACGGGGACCGAGCGGCGCGCCGACGGCACGGTCGTTCCGGCGACATGGATCGCGCGTTATGACCGAGTAGACGGCTACCGGCCCGCGGGCGGAAGTCGAATGGGGCCTCCGTCGATGTTCGGCTTTCAGTTTTTCGACAACGGATCATCCTTGCCCTTCGGCGTCTTGGAGGCCGGTCCCCGAGGGGACGCGCGATGGCTGCAAATGGTCCGCGGCGAAGCGATACCGACTAACAGGCTTTCACCCATGTATTGGCTGCACGGAAACCAACCGTACTACAGCCCGACGCTGCAGCACGATGGCCGGGTCGTGTTCCATCTCCCCACCAGTCAGGATCCGCCGCGTCCGATCACTACCTATGGCGAGATCTACAACCACAACGGGCTGGCCGCCCGCTTTGGTCCCGTCGGCGTGCTGATGGGTTTCGTGGAGCGCTACGGCGTGCTGGGCACGGTGACCGCGGCCTGGTTCTCGGATACGGCGGCGCTCACGACGCAGCATGTCCTCGAACGCGCCGGCGTGAGTCGAGAGAGGGCGTACGTTTGGGGGCAGGTCGTCGCCGGCGGGTTCGATCTCACGGTCGGCGCCTTTGCCGGCGGATTGACCATCGCGCGCACGATCGCGGCTCTGGCCAATCGCACCCGCTACGCTCGGCCGCTGCAGCTCGGCATCGACGGTTATTTTCTATCGCAAGCGGCGATCGGCATTCCCGAGTCCATTCACGGGATCCGCGAGGCGATGCACTCGAACGATCGGGACGCCTACGTGCTCCTGGGACAATCCATCCGCGGCCTGGCGAATTCGGCGAGCATGCCGCTCCTCATCGGCTGGGCTCATCGGTTCGGTCCCAATGGTCGACCCGTCGCCGCTCCGCGCGCCCGCCCCGAGCGGGCTCCGCAGTTGCATCGCGCGGTAGTAGAACCCCCGGCCCATGCCGCGGCGCCTCGCCCGGTGACGCACGAGGCGCCCCCTGCCCCGCGCGCCGCGGTCGCTGCGCCGCCTCACCATTCCGCGGCGACGCCGCCTCCGAGCGGGCGAGTGGAGCAGCCTCGTGCGGCCGTCGCCGCGCAGAGAACGGGAGACGCTCGCGTTCCCGGGACTGTGCGGCCCCCGCATGAGGCGGCGCCTCCCGCGGCGGGCGTCACGCTCGCGGCGGACCGCGGGACGCGCGCTCCTTCGCTCGCGTCGGCTCACGTCGGATCGACGGCGCACGGGCGGGCGGACGCGCGTCCCGCGGGCGGCGCTGCGCCGACGGTCGGCCGGCCGGGACGCGGCGCGGGCGACGACGTCCGCACCGCGCGGGTAGATCGCCAGATCGAGGGCGCGCCGCGGCGCGGCGTCGACTTCGACGGCCGCTCGCCGCGGCGCAGAGCCGGAGAGCTTCCGACTGGGCCGATCCACGCAGCGTTCGGATCTCGGTTCTCATCCGTGGTGATGACTCCCGTCCGCGCCGTGGGTCGGGGCGCGGCGACGCTCGGCCGCGGCGCGTTGCGCGCCGGGCGCGGACTCAACAATGCGGTATTCGGCCGCCTCGAGGCGGCGGGCCGCCATCTAACTAGGACCGGTAACTTCATCGAGACGGGCCGCTACATGGCGGACCAGGCCGCCGCGCAGGCGGCGGCCCGCCCGGGCGCCGCCAATCCCGGCCTCCTGCGCCGCATCACGGCCAACTACCTGAGGCATAACGCAACGTTCCTCTCACGCCACGCGGACAACCCCGCGAGTTGGCGCGAGAGCGTCTTCGGCAAGCTCCAGAATTGGCCGATGCTGCGCCGCGCCGCGGCCGAGGCGCAGCCGCGTCCGGGCGAGGGTCGAGCCTACGCGTACCTCGACCCCGAGACGGGCGCCGTCCGCTCGATCACGGCGCAGCGGCCGCCGCGCTCCTCGACGCTCGCGCGCGCCGAGGTGCTCATCACGCGCAACCGCGACGGCTCGATTTCCATCCGCGGGATCATCCCCTTCGTCGGCTCTCGGCTAAGCCAACGGGCGCGCGAGCACATTGATCACCTCGAGCGCAGGGCCGCCGGAGGAAGGAACCCGGCGTCCGGCCAGGGCGCCGCCGCGGCGGCCGACGGCCGGCTGAAAGGCATCCTGAGCGCCGTCCGCGCGCGCGCGGCCTCGTTCGCGCGACGCGCGGCGCGGCCCGCCGGGCTGGCCGCCATCCTGCTCACGCTTCCGACGGCCGCCAAAGCTGCGACGGCCGCGGGCGTGTCGACGGGCGGCGCCGCGCTGGCCCCCGCGCTCGGCGTGATGCTCGCCATGACGCTGTTCGGCGCGTGGCGCGGCCGCGCGAACCGCGCTGCCGCCGAGCGCACGCGGCGCGAGGAAGAGGAGCGCGACGCCGCATGGAGAAAAGCAGGGCACGCCGACCAGATCGCCTGGCTCGTCTATTGGGAGGGACGCTTGCGCTCGGCGGGAGTGGGGGTGGAACGAGTCTTGTATGAAGGAATGCCTGTGCTGCGGATCCTGCCGCACGGCAACTCGGGCCTGCCGATCCAACGGTTCGCCGACCGCATGTCCCGCGACCGCGGACAACTCATCATTCGATGGGCGGGCGCCAAAAGCGAAGGAGGGGGATATAACGAGCAGAACCGGACGGCGAGCATCTTCCCCAACCGCGATCCGCTCAACTCCCGGATGATCGAATCGGCGGCTCATGAGGTGGAGGGCCACCACCGGGCCGTCATGCTCCGCTTCCCATGGGCGAAGGACGACTTCGAGATCAGCGTCTGGCGCGGCACTTGGGCGGATGGAGCGCTTCTTGGCTACGGCAGCGGAGGCCCGCACCTATTCTTCAGCGAGCCGATGGCGCGCACGCGCGGCTTGCACGAGGCCGCGAAGGCGTCTCCCGCGGAGGTTTGGGAGCGCCAACTTATGTCCCGCGACTTCACGCGCCGCGTGTACGAGATCATCGACAGCGTCCCCCGCCGGATCGAACCTGAGCTGGTTCAATTTCATCCTGAAGCCGGCTTGATCATCGTGAGGACCGAGGCTCGAGACCCCAGGAATCCGAGCGCGCCCGCCGGCGAGTACGGGATTCGGCTGAAGCTCCCCGAGGCGCTGCGAAGCCCCACGGCGTCCCGAGAGCGGACTATTGCGTGGGCGGAGGGGTTCCTCCACGGATATCGTCGATCGCTGGTGCGCTATCTCGCCCACAACGAGCGCGAGCTGGCGCGATTGCCGAAGCCTCCCGAAGAAAGCATCCCGCGGCCGCAGACTCGTGAAGAGAGGAAGATTCTCACCGCAGCCGAGTACTCTTTGCGAGAGTTCCTCGACCTGCCGCAAAGGGGGCCTCCGGACGCGCGCGTCGACGGGATCCTGCGAGTGTGGCAGGAGACCTCCTGCCGCGGCTCCTGCGGCGAGAGGGACGTTGTGAGGATCGTCCGCGATCTCAAGCGCCTCTTCGGGAAGGACGATCCGAACCATATCGGCGACGCGCTGGTCCGGCGCTTGATGCGCGATTGGGAGTGGGGCCGCAACGACGAGCGCGCGGTGAACTCTGCTCTCCGACTGACGGCCGACAGGTCTCGTCCCTCGCTCTTCCGCAGGATTTTCGGCGCGGTCTCGGGCCTCGTCGCCGCGGCGACGATCTACGTCCTCACCTCGGGCAAGGCGCTCAGCGGGGAAGGCGGGCACTTGCTGGATTCGAAGCCCCAGCTGTCCCGGGGCCACATGACGGAGACGATGAACCATGTGATGTCCTCTGCCCCGAGAGGCGCTCGCGGCAACTGGTTCATCGACCTCGCGACGAGCAATGTGGGTCTCGCGATCCTGGGCGCGATCGGGACGTATGCCGCGGCAAAGGTCCTCATCTGGGGAGGACGCAGGATATACCGCTATCGGAACGGGATCACGCTTTCTCCGCCGACCTACGGACCGACGAGGATTTCCTGGCTGCCGAACCGGTTCTACGCACGATGGATCTCCGGCGTCGTAGAAACGGTTGCGTCCTTTGGGGCGGCGTATTATCTCCATGAGCGACTGTCGCAGGCCCTCGGCTTCGCTTCGCTGCATGGTCCGGACGGCTTGACTATTACCCAGGCGCTGGGCACGAGTGCCGCGTTCGGCGGTCTCACCATGGGCGCGTTCTTTGCCGGACATCTCGCAGCTCCCCTCTGGCAGATCGTTCGGGGGCGCGCGCCTCGGCCGATCCTGACGAGCTGGCCGATGTGGCGCCGTGTCGCGGCCGCCTTCGTGCTCGGCACCGTCGTGGCGCTGGCGCCGGCCCTGCCGTTCGCCAGTGCTGGGATCTATGTGACCGGACACACCGCAGCGCTGGTCGCCTTGTTCGCGGGCGCCGCCCATATGTTGGTCAACTATAGAGCGACGGAGCCCCTGCCCGCAGCGCCTTCCGCAAACGGCGAGCGGACGACCGCAGGCTCCGGCGTGAACCGGCGCTCGTTCCTTGGCATGGGCGCCTATTTCGTCGGCTCCGGCCCCTCCATGCTTGCGGCGGTCCCATCGGTGCCTGCGCTATTCAGCGGGATGTACAGGTGGATGCTGCCTAAAGTGCACCGTTACCCGGCGAAGGATGCTAGGACGCCGATCGAGGAAGCGGGTCTCAGGCGCATCGACGAGGAGACCGTGGCGCGGTTCGGGCATCTCAAATTGCGGGAAACGGGCGACCCGGCGTGGGAGCAAATACGGACCATAACGGGGCAATTGGACTCGATCTCGCGGGAACGGCATCCTTCGCCGGCCACGAGAGATCAGGCCACTGGCATGGCGTCGAGATTGGCGAACTACATCGAGACGGCGAGCGTCGAGCTCCAGCGCGGCCGCGCCGAACTTGCGCAGTCTATCCTCGAGAACCAGAGCCTGCTGTTGGTTCCGACCTTGCCGGCGCGCGACCTGGTCGTCAGAGCCAAGATCTCTGCGGCCCTCCGCCTAGCGGAGTACGCGCGCGCCTTGGAGCACGAAGGCGCGACCGAGGCGGCCAGGGAGGTCCGCGCGATCCTCGAGAGAGCGGCGGAAAAAACGGCCGAGTTCGGGCCCGCCGACCCGGACTTCTTCTGGTTCGGCACGGAGCGGGAAATGCTGGGCCTGCGCCTGCGCCGGGGCATCCGTATCTCGCTCTGGGAAAATGCTCCCAGCGAGGCGAGGGGGATCCATCCCTACGGGGCTTTTGAACAAGGGGGCGTCAAAGCGGCTCCCGGGAATCCGTTGCAGTCGATCAATGGCAGATCGTCCAAAGTCCGGAAGCCGGCGAACGGCACGCCCATGTCGACGCCTCCGATGGACCACGGGGATCCCCCTGCGACGAATGTCAGCCCCTCACATCTCCCGGCTCCGCCGGTCGGCAGTCACGGCAGTCCGACGGCGGCCGAAGGCCACCTCGGGGCGACCACGGCCGAAGTGCCGAAGCCCGGTTTCGGCAGACAGCTTGAGATTCCGGGCTTCTCGGCGGAGCACAATCAGCGGCTGGTGTTCCTAGAGCGTACGCTCTATCGAGTCATGGGAAATTTCGGCGCGTGGCACCGGCAGAACGGAGAGAACATCACGCCCATTCAATACGCCGCGCGTTACCAGCTTTGGCTCCGTCTGGTCGGTGAAGCTATGGAACGCCAGGCACGGCGCGCCCGAGGAGAGGAGGTGATCAACGACATCGACATCGCCTATGCACGGGGCGTAAATGAGATGCGCCGCTTCGACCGGGCCGATCTAGATCCCATCTTCGCGTCCGCTGATCGCCACAACTTGCTGCGGGATTGGCTGCTCAGCAACTTCATGAACCAAGAGCAGGATCCCTATGGATTCGCCAGAGCGGCCCGACTGGTGGCCAATCGGTTGTTCCGCGTGTCCGATGATCGGGACCTTACAGATCCCCACGGCCGAGAGAGGCCCCAGAACATCATCTACCGGTCGCTCATTGAACTCTCCGAACGAATTCCCCAATCGTGGGGCTTCGAGGACGCCTACAACAAGCTTATCGGCCAGATCATTCCCGGCGTTCAGTTGCGTAACGCGTCCGGTGAGTTCCAGATACGCGTCGCGGCCATCGAACTCTTCCCGGACGTATGGGCGTCGCCCCACTTCGACGCCGACTTGCGCCGCTCGCGGGAGGAGGTGCTGGCGCTTCTTTCCACCCGCAGGGGCGTCGCGATCATCCACGGGCTCCTGCACAACAAGCGGGCAAACGCCGAGGCGTGGGCCGTCATCCTGAACCACATGGCGGCCGAGGTCGCTCACTACCAGCGGGAAGCCCTGGCGGGCCGGCAGCCGGACGTCTCCGCGTACATGAGACAGTCCCGGTCGGAGATCGGGCGTTACGAGATCCCGATGTATCAGCTCGCGTCGAGCCGCGAGGCGATGGGCGCGCTATGGATGCGCATCCTCCACCTTCATCCTTACGAAGCAAAGTCCGAGGTGGACTGGCGCGCGCTCGTGGCGATCCGCATGTCTGGTGTGGTCGACCGGGAGCCTTACCGCTTCACCGGCGTGCGCACGTGGGCCCACGTGGAGGCCATGATCGAAATGCTCGGCGACAGGGTCCAGGACGTGCGCGACGCGGGTCGCAGAACCTTGGAGGCGTTTGTCCGCGATCCGAATTCGGAGGATGGGTTACGGCGCATGGCGCAGGCCGCGTTGGACCGGACTCCGGTTTTGGTCCCCGCACCCGAGAGGCCTTCGGCCGTGCCGGAGGCGCTGGCGGGCGCAGCGATCGTCGCCGGCGCCGCCGTCGTCGCCGCCAAGACGATCCAGCGCAATCAGAGCCTTTCCCGAAGGTCATTCCTTTGGCTGCGCAACCGTCCGAGTTCGATCTCGCTGCCGATCGCCGCCGCGATCATCATGCTTCTGCGGCCCGACAACGCGATGGCCGGCGTTACCATGAGCACGGCGCACAACCCCGCGCCCAGCATTCTGTTTGCCTCGGCGGTCACGGGTGGATTCGCTCTCGGCGTCTATGCCATCCGGCGCGCGGCGGCGCTCTTGCGGCAGCGTAGGGAAGAGGAGCGCGCGCGGCCAGCTCCCGGAGCACAGACAGAACAGGGACGGATCCCGACCACAGGCAGACCTCGCCGCAGCGGGTGGCGCGCGCTCGCGATTTTCGGCGCCGGGGCGCTCGGATTCTGGCTGCTCGGAGACCCCTCCGCTCCCGGGATGCTGGCCGCCGCGATCGCGGTCCCTCCCGGCTGGACCCGCCGCATGGCGGAGGAAAAGCTTGGGCTCGCTCCCGGCGCGAGCGTGGCCGAGGCCGAGCGCGCGCACCGCTTGCTCATCAAGGCGATCCATCCGGACGTCAATGCGGGCGACCGGTCCACCGTTTCGCGCGCGGCCGAGCTCAACGTCGCGCGCGATGTGATCCGCGCCTTGGGCGAACCCACGTCCGGCGAGCGCGCGGTCGCTGAGGCCTCTCCCGCGGGTGATCAAGGTATTCACGAAATGAACCGGAATACCTCCGATTCCACGGCCAGCCTGGAACTTTGGAGGATCCTCCGGCGCAATCCTGCTCTGGATCTTGATCGGGCATTCGCCCAGCGGGTCGTCATCATGAGGATTCTGGAGCGCAACGCCTGTCCGGTCGAGGGCTGGGGTGCCGAGCAGGCAAGGGGCGTCGTGGCCGAGCTCCGGGGCGCATTCTCAGAGCCGCACCGGGACCTTCAGCTGACGAACGAAGAGATATCTCGAGTCATGACGGAGTGGCGGGTCCACGTGCGGCCGGAGGTGGACCTTGACCGCGTGATCGGCATCGAGAGGTCATGGATATTCAGATTGCGGCGCAATTTGGAGCGGCTCGCTCCGGGTTGGTGGCCTCGTCGGTAGCCCAGGCGGGATGGATCAGGTGTTGGGAGTCGAAAGCGCCGCTTGAGCGCGGGCCTGGCCCAGAGTCTCGAGAAGCTGCCGAAGATCTCCCGCCCGGAAGAGGCTTCCCAGGAAGTCGCGCCCGAGGGCGCCGTCTGGGTCAGGCCCAAATCTATGAAGATGCTCGAGGATGTCCTGAATATTCTGATCGGAGAGTTGAGACAAGAGGGAATCGAGGAGCGGGGGCACTTGACCCGCGAGAGCGGCTCGGACGCGCGTCTCGAGCTGCTGCCGTTGTTGCGCGGCGGCCTGTCGCGCGGACGGTCTTTGGCTGCTTCTCCGGCGGGCGCGTGATCGGGCCGCGCGTCCGGGGCGTCCGCGGGGCCGCGGCGGACGAATGGTCGTGGAGGGAGGCGGAGGAGGGGGAGGAACCACGGCGCCCGGAAGTGGGTGATCGCCCGCCCGCCGCTGTTCATCGCCGACGCGCCACCGCTCGAACAAGAGCCATGCGGCGTACGCGCTCGCGACCGTCTGCGCGGGCACATGCCGACCATCCGGCCGCCAGACGCTGGGGATGCGGTAGTGGCCGTTGGGCTGGACGCAGGGGGAACTGCTGTCCAGTCCGGCGTCCCCGCAGGCGCGCGTCACGTTTTGTACGAAGTGCTGGACGAACTCGTAATTTTGAGGGGTGATGTGGCCCAAATGCTCCCGCGAAATCCGGCAGATCGCGGCCGGCGTGAGGCCGCTGCAGTTCGTCGGTTGGTTCTCGCGGTTCTCGGCGGCGTGGCGAAGGCAGGCCCCGTAGCCCGTGCTTCCCGCGCATCCCCTGCGATCCGCCGCGTCAAGCTCGGCGTTGATCGTGTCTGCGGTTGCGGTCCTAGGGTTGCAGAGCGATACGGCTATGGCGAAGATGGCGATCCCTAGTTGGTTTTGAACGATCCCCATTTTGGACTCTCGGGTCTTCATCATGGATTTCGATCCGCGCTTTCAGAGTAGCGCGCTCCCCCGAAGCCTGCCTGGGAGTATTCCGTGCGGAATCCGTGCTCAAATTTGACCAATGGCGGGTTGCATTTTTTGAGAGGCCCCCCTATACTTACGCCGTGAATCGCGAGGACCCAGCCGAATGAGGCTGAGGACGTTGTTCGGGTTGACCGTAAGCGGCGTGGCGGCCGTCAGCTTCCTTATTGCCTGGTTCACCGGCTCCGTGGTAACCGGGCAGTTCATGGTCGGGATGCTCTCGCAGGAGCACGCTCGCCAGACGTCCGCGTTGGGAGCCATCGCGGGAGCGTCCATCGCCGCCAACGAAGGCAAGGTCCTTACCGAGTACCTCCGGACGGTCCCTTCCGTCACTCCAAAGATCGATTACGCCTACATAGAGGGCTTGGATGGCCGCATCCTCATGCATACCGATCCGCACTTCGTGAACGCTTCCGCGGAGCGATGGCGCGCGACGAACGGCTCCCCGGCGGAGTACACGAGCCCCGTGGTCTCGCAGGGAAAGACGGTCGCCGTGGTGCACGTTGGGGTCCCGCACGACCTCCGGCAGTCGGTGTTCGCGGAGATTCGCAAGGTCCTGTTGCCGGCGACGTCCGTGATCGCCGTCATCGGCGTTTCCTTCAGCCTGGCGCTCGGTTTCGGTTTGGCGTTCCTCCTCTCGCGCCCGATCGTGCGCTTGGCCGACGCGGCCGAGGAGGTCGGCCGGGGCAACCTGGCGGTCCGCGTGCCGAGCCGATCCTCCAACGAGCTCGGGCAATTGACGCGGCGCTTCAACTGGATGGCGCAGCGCTTGGGAGAGGTCGACGAGATGAAGGACGTGTTCATCGCAAGCGTGTCCCACGACCTGCGCACGCCGCTCGCGGCGATCAAGATGTCCTTGGACTTCATGCTCAACGATGACCCGGACCGCGAGCGCATCATTCCCAAGCATCGCCGGACCCTTCTGAATCTCTCGGAAAACGCGACGCGGCTCGGGGTGTTCGTCTCCAACATCCTCGACACGGCCAAGATGAAGGCGGGGCGCATGGAATACCATCCGCAGCCCGTGTCCCTGCCCGGCATCGTGGCGGGACTCGTGGAGCTCTACGGCGTGGTGGCGAAGAACCGCGGCCTGACGCTGCAGGTCGGCGTTCCTGCCAATTTTCCGGCGATCGAATCCGATCCGGAGCGTCTCGAGCGGGTGCTGACGAACCTCCTGTCCAACGCGGTCAAGTTCACGGCGTCGGGCGGTTCGATCCAACTCGCGGCGCGCGCGCAGGACGGGGCGGCCGAGGTCTGGGTGCAGGACACGGGACAGGGCATCTCGCCCGAGGCTCTCCAGGAACTCTTTCAGCCTTTCCAGCAGGCCGACGTCGCCGCCCAGAAGGCGAAGGGCACCCAGGGCTCCGGCTTGGGCCTCTACATCGTCAAGCAGACGATCGAGAGCATGGGCGGGGAGGTCGGCATCGAGTCGGAGCCGGGCAAGGGTACGCGGGTGCTGATGCGCTTGCCTCTCGCCCAGGGGGTCCTGGAGACGGGCCGCCCCGACGTCGTCCACGCTCCGGCGGCTCCCGCGTCCAAGATTCTGATCGTGGACGACGAGGTCTCGTTTTCCGAGATGATTAAGCAATTGCTCGAATCAAAGGGTTATAATGCGTCGATCGTGAACGAGGGACGTCTCGCGGTGGCCGTCGCGTTGCGCGAGAAGCCGGCCCTCATTCTCATGGACATGAACCTCCAAGACGCCAAGGGGATCGACGTCATCAAGGAACTGAAGGCCAACGCGTCGACAGCGGGCATCCCCGTCTTGGCCTGCTCGGCCAATTTGGAATCCGCGGACGCGCGACACGCCAAGGAGGTCGGCGCGGCCGGATTCTTGGTCAAGCCGCTCAAGGCCGGAGACTTGGACGCGTCGATCCGAAAGGCGCTGGGCGAGCGAGGGAGAATATGACATCCAAGGCGGCTTCGATTCTCGTCGTGGACGACGATCCCACCATCGTGGACGTGCTGGAACCGGCGCTGCAGGGCGCCGGCTACTCGGTTCGCACGGCGCGCACCGCGGACCAGGCGTTCGGCTCCTTGACCGGCGGCGTCATCGATCTCATCCTCTTAGACCTGGAGCTGCCGGGCATCTCGGGTCTCGAACTGCTCAAGATCGTGCGGCGCCATCCGGCCATGTCCAAGGTTCCCGTGCTCATGATGACGATGCACGGCAAGGTGCAGGAGAAGGTGGCGGGACTCGAGACGGGCGCCGACGACTATTTGGTCAAGCCGTTCGCCATCAAGGAGCTGCTGGCTCGCGTCGCCGCGCTGCTCCGCCGCTCGCGGCACGGGGGAGACCCGGAGGGCGCTTTCGAAGTCGGAGACATCCGGCTGGATTTCGGCTCGCGGGAAGTCGCGGCGAAAGGCAAAGCGATCGATCTTACGCCGATGGAATTCGAGTTGCTTGCGCGCCTCATGCAGCGCAAGGGGCTCGTCTTGTCCTACCAGACGCTGTCCGAGACGCTGTCGGAGGGCAACAAGATCATGACCTCCGACAACCTGCAGACCCACGTCAAGAACATCCGACGCAAGCTCGGCGCCGCGGGCGACCGCATCGAGACCGTCCACGGCATCGGCTACAAGCTGAAGGCCGACTGAGGCGCGTGCCCCTCCTCGCGGCGCTCGCGCTGCTGTTCGCCGGCGCGGCGACGGCGTTCGCCTCCTCGCTGTCGATCTCGCAGAAGCTCTTCTGCGGCTACGTCGGCGACGACGGGAGCCTCTCGCGCGGACGGGTCCCCGAGGACCGGAAATGGTCCCGCGAGATGATCGGCGAGTGCGCCGCCACGCTCTTCGGCGTGCCGGGCTGCAATCTCAACGCTCCCGACGCCGCCTGCGCCCGGAAGGTGCTCTCGCCGCTCGCCGACGCCAAGGCGGTCCCCTTCGACGCGGCCGCGGTGCGGCGGGCGTACACGCCCCTGGGTCCCTACTTGGGCAAGACGTGGCGGCTGACGACGATGCATCGGGTCCCCCGCAAGATGTTCGGCAAGGGGGACTGCGCGCTCGACGCCTTCCGCTACGGCGAGGCGCCTTTCGAGCTTTCAGGCTGCGGGCGATTCTTGTTCGCGGGAGGCCATCCCTTGATCAAGAACTGCCCCGTCTCGGGCGCGCCGTACGCCTGCATCGCCGCCGTCCCGCACCGCGAGCGTCCGGACATCGGCTTGATCGAGGCGCCGCGAGGCCAGGGCCAGCTGCCGGTGGCGGCGCTCACGAGCGCCAACGAGGGGGAGGTCGTCTTCATCGTGCACGAGCCGCCGCTGTCTTGGCTCGGCAAGAGCGCCGCGGCGGAGTACGCACGGCGCGGGCCCCTCGTCTCGCGCGGCGTACTGCTCGAGGTCGCCGGGACGATCGCCGGGGTCGTCGCGCCCACTTTCGACGGCAGTTCCGGGGGCACCGTCCTCAATCGGCGCGGAGAGGTCGTCGGCATCGTCTCCCACAAGACGGACGGCGCGCCGTACGCCTTCGTCCAGACTCTCAACCCCAGGATGATCGGCATCATCCGCGGGGCCGCCCAGAAATAGCAAGGCTCCCGAAGCTTTCGCTTCGGGAGCCGAGGGGTCCTTCGGCGGTGATACCGATACCGCGGGAACGTCACCTCAAGTATGGCCGGCGGCGGCGGTTCGCTTCAGGGGCGAATGGCACCTCGCGGAGGTCCTCTTCGGTCTACTCGGATCTGGGTCCTTTGTCGTCCGAGTCATGAGCCCAATATCGCTGGAATAATCCGCTCTTTTGTCGTTCTCGAGGTCTTGACAATGGAATAGGGGGCGACTACACTTCAGTCATAATGCATAAGATACTCGTCGTAGACGACAACTCCGCTTTCACCGACCTCGTGGAAATGGTCTTCGGCGAGGAGTTTGAGATTTTGAAGGCGGGAGACGGCGAGGAAGGGATGAAGAAGGCGTCCGAGCACCGCCCCGATGTGATCCTGCTCGACGTGATGATGCCCAAGGTGTCGGGAGTCGAAATGCTCCGGCTCTTGCAAGCCGACGAGGGGACGAAGAGCATCCCCGTCATCATCCTCACCGCGAGCCACTTCGACTCGTCGACGCGTACCGTTTTCGAGCAGGAGAAGAACGTCAACGCGTTCTTGAAGAAGCCGTGCGGCGTGGAGATGCTGCGCACTCAGATCCGCTCCGCGCTGGCGAAGAGCGCGAGCGCGCGGTCCGCTTCTTCATGAGCGAAAAGAAGGTCCTGATCATAGACGACGACCAGACCTTCGCCAACGTGATGAAGGACGGACTCGAGTCCGTCGGGTTCAAAGCCGCGGTGGCCTTCGACGCGCTTCAGGGAGTGATGCAGGCGCATTCCGCGCGCCCAGACGTGATCCTTCTCGACTTCAGCATGCCGGCGGGCGGCGGCGCCAACGCCTACGAGCGCCTGCGCGCCTCTACGGCGACGGGCCGCATCCCCGTCGTCTTCACGACGGCCTCCGCCGTCGACGAGGTCAAGTCGCAGATCCGCGCGGGGCCGCGGACGTACTTCCTGAAGAAGCCGGTCTCGCTCAATCAAGTGCGCTCCGTGCTCCTGCAGGTGCTCGGCTTGCCGCTCGATCCGACGAACCCGACGCCCGCGCCGCGGGAGGCTCCGCCGCCCGTGCCGGACGGCAAGCCGGCGGCGGAGGCGGGGCGGCCCGCCGTCCCGGATCCCGTCGTCGACGCGCCCTCGGGACGCGCTTCGATTACCTTGCCGCCGCTGCCCGCCGCGGCTCCAGCGCCCGCTCCGGCTCCCGCGGCCGCCGCCTCCGCTCCGGCCGCCGTCGAGGCCGCGGCGCCGCCTCCGCTGCCGGATGCCCCGCCTCTGCCGTCGATTCCCAATTTCGCGAACCGCGCCTCCTCTCCGCAAATCGAAGTCGCCTCGCCGTCCCTCCGATCGGTCTTTGTCGCGCCGGAGCCTCCGCCTCCCGCGGTACCCGCGCCGGTTGCCGGGGCCGCGTCGCCCGCGCCGGAGCCGTCTTCGGACGCCGGCCGCGGGCATGAATTCGAAGTCCGGGTCCTCTACGGCGACACCGACAAGATGGGCGTGATCTACTACGCGAACTATCTCAAATACTTCGAGCAGGGCCGCGTCGAGCTCATGCGCTCAATAGGTATCCGGTATCGGGACCTCGAGACGGAACGAAAGATCTTCCTGCCCGTCGTCGAGACCCGCTGCGTCTACAAGGCGCCGGCGCGCTACGACGAACTCTTGATCGTCCGCACCCGGCTGGCGCGGTTGGGGCAGGCTAGCGTCGTTTTTTCCTACGAGATCGTCAATCGCGACGCCGGCGGCCGGCTCGTGGCCTCGGGAAGCACGCGCCATGCGGTCGTCGACGATTCGTGGAGCCCCATCGGCATTCCCGATGATCTGCGGCGGCATCTGGAACCCCACGTCAACCGATAGACTCGGCCTGCGCCCCGCTCCCGCGGCGCCGCATCAAACGTAGGGGATTCTGAGCCCGGGAGGGCTGTCGCTGCGCATCAGCACCTCGCTCGTGTAGAAATCCCAGCCGACCCGAAACAGCGTCTTTAGGATGCACGCGGCGGGCACGCCCAGGATCAGTCCCGTGAACCCGAACGCCTCGCCGCCGATCATGAGCGCGAGGAGATACGCGACCGGGTGCAGGTGCACCGACGTCTTGGATAGGATCGGCTGCAGGAGGAGGTCGTCTACGCCGCGGATCGCAAGGAAAAGAAGGGCCACCTTCAAGAAGGCGAGCGGCGTCCCGTATTGGAAGAGGGCGACCGTGCAGGCCACGGTGCCGCCGAGCAGCGCTCCCGCGTAGGGCACGAAACTCGAGACGCCGACCAAGGTCGCGATCGCGAGGGCGTAGTTCACGTTCAACGCGTACAGGCCGAGGAATGCCATGAGCCCCACCAGAAACGACTCGATCATCACGCTGCGCACGTAGCTGCCCATCGACGTGTCGATCTCGGTCGTGACGTGAAGCACCTGCTCCACCCAGCGGCTCGGGCAGCTTTGGATGACGTCGCGCATGATGCGCGAGGAGTCCATCAGGAAGAAGAATGTGATGAACGGGACGAGGAACAGCAGAGACAGGAGGGGGAACAGCCCCAAGAGGTAGCCCGGCAGCTTCTGGAAGTGTTCGATGAGCGGCGTATACAGCTGCAGGTTCCAATGCTCGACGATGGACTGTCCGATGGGAAGCTTGTGCGCGACCATGACTTGGACCTGCGAAAGGTACTCGCTCGAGCGCTTGAAGTAGCCGGGCGCGTTCGTCTGCAGGAGCGAGAGTTCGCGCATCACCACCGGCAGCAGAAAGCTCGCCGTCATGGAGATGGCCGCGGCGATGAGCAGGTAGAACATGATCACGATGCGATCCCGCCGCATCCCGCGCGCCTCGAACACGTTGACAACGGGATTGGCCAGGTAGGCCAGCGCGAAGCTCAGGCCGAACGGGATGAGTATTTGGCGGAGATGATACGCGAGATAGACCGTTGCGGCGGCGAGGGCGATGATGAGCCCGATCGACGGACGCCGTTCGGGGCCCACGCGCTAGAGATCCCGCTCGACGCGGTCGCTGGTCGTCAACTGCTGCGTCGCCCGGCGCAGGCGCGCCGAGAGAAGCTGAGCCAGGTGCGTCATGATCGACACGCCGATGCGGGGGTGGCGGTGAAGCAGCGACTCGATGCGCGAGCGGTAGAGAAGATGGACATGGGACTTCTCCTGGGCGGTCGCGGTCGCGGACCGGGGCAGCTGCTCGAGCAGCGCCATCTCTCCGAAGAAATCGCCCGGGCCGAGCACGACGATCTGCTTGGGCTTGCCGCCGGCGTCGAGCTTTGTCAGCTCGACGCGGCCGCTCTCGATGATGAAGAGAGCGCGGCCGATGTCTCCCTCCATGAAGAGAACCTCCCCTTCATGATACACGCGCGAATGGAAGGCCTGGAGCACGTAGCCGAGCTCTCGCTCGCCGAGCTCCTTGAAAAGCGGGAGAGACTTTAGGAACGCCTTCTTCTTGACGAAGACGGGGTCCGAGAAGAAGCTCCGCAGGACCTTAAGCACGGTCTCCGGCGGCTACGCTCGATCCGCGTCGCGGTACGCTTTCTTGGCCGCGTCGAGAGCGCCTTCGATCTGCTCTTTCTTGTGGCGCAGATGCTCGCGCTCTTTCTCTACGAAGTCTCGGGTCTTTTCCCGGGTCTCCTCGAGCCAGTCTCGAAGGATCTCCCGCGTCTCCTCACCCGAGCGCGGAGCCAGGAGCACTCCCGCGGCGGCTCCCGCCACGGCGCCCAGCAAGAACGCCAAGAGTCCGTCGGACGATCGATCGTCGGCCATGTTGAATCCTCCGTGAATCAGTTGTTCTCGTCGTCGTCGGGCGCCGAGTGCGAGCGTTCCCGCCGCTTCCATATCGTGGACGCCGCCCCGAGGGCGGCCTCGAAGGCCTTCATCCAGCCCGAGCGCATCGTCGTCGCGAACTGGAACATGCCGGAGGTCGCGCGCTGGAAGTTGTCGAGGCTGTCTCCCAGCCTGTACGCCAGAGCCTCGACGGCGATCGAGGCGCGCCGGACCTCGACCAAAGTGTAGATGAGGAAACCGACGCCGACCCAGATGCCGAGCGCGATGAGTCCCATGCAGACGGATAGAAAGGTCGAGTTCATCCGCTGAATGGTAACGGAAAAGTCCAATTCTGTCAATGACGGCCGGGTAGCGCCCTTAGGACGAGATTAGGCGTCGGGCTGCCTGCGATTGGCGAGATACATCATCTGCGCGCGCAGCGACAGCACGCGCGGCGGGACCACGCTGATGTAGCGGCGACCCACCGGCCCGTTCGGCTGGCGGGCGCCGTCGCCCGTGTGGTAGCTGAGAGCGAAGCGGGAGGCCGTGCGCAGGTTCAGTTCGCGGATGCGGAACATCTGCTCGGTCCGCTTCAGGTGCGCGATTGCCATCATCGTGTTGAAGTCCCAATCGGTCCGCAGCCGCTGCAGGTCGCGCTGGTCGCGCGGGTTAAAGGAGATGTCCATGCCGTAGTTGGTCCGCAGCCACCGGGCCAGGTGCATCGCCGTGTTCGGCATGATCTGGTAGGGTCCGCGGGCGCCGGCCGTGCTCGTGCGGTTGTCGGTGGCGTTCGTGGATTCCTGGCGGATGATCCCGAAGGCCATTTCGGGATATTGAAAGCCGAGGGCGTTGGACCAGCGAAGCGTGCTCTCGACGATGCCGTTGGCCGCGATGCCCGTCACGCGCTTCCAGGTGGAAACGGACTCGGGGCTCTCGTCATGCGGGCCTTGCGCCCGCGGAGGCGTGACGCCGGGCTCCTGCTGCGGCGGCTCGCGATCGTCCGGCGGAGTTCGGCCCGGCGGCGTGCGCCCCGGTGGCGTTCGGTCGGGACGCGTGCGGGGCGGGAGCGCCCGGTCCGGTCGCCCCGTCGCGAGATGGGCGGCCATGATCTGCCTGGTCTGCTCGTCCCAGACGCCGTCCTCGCGCAGGCGCGGGCCGAACGGATCGGCGGAATGACGCTGGTTGAAATGCTGCTGCGCGTATCTGATGGCGCGCGTGGTCAATTCACCGTGCTTTTGGTCCACCGCGTTCTTGACCCGCCCGTTGCTGCGGAAGCGCGACGGCATGAATCCGCCGGCGACGAGCATGCGCTGGGCTTCGGCGGCCTCCTGCGTCTGTTGAAATCCCCTGCGGCGGCCGTCCCATGCCGATAGAATCTGACTTTCCTCTCGCGCTCCGAGTCGCGGGGTGTCTCCGTCCATCGGTATCCCGTAGCCGCGCAAGAGCCCGGCGCGCAGGCGCTCAAGTCTCGCCGTCGGATGGCTCGAGGATTGGATGCGGCGAAGGAGGTCCGCTTCCTGCTGTTGGTAGGCCTGTACCGCCTGCGGGACTTCGGATTCCGGGTGGGACCTGACGCCGAGGCGCAGCACCTTATTCTCGTCCTGCTCCAAAGCGGCGACGTCGTGCGTCGGGGGGGATCCCTCGTCTCCGGAGCAGGCGGACGATGGGGTCCCGCCGGACGACATGCTCTGCTTCACCGCGGCGAGGCTCTCCGGACTGCCGCACTTCGGGGGCTTTTGCTCCTGAGGCGGTTGCTCGGCGACGGGCCTGGGCGTCGGACCTTGAGCCGCCGGTTCGCGGGCGGCTGGGATGACCGGCGCGGCGCCGTTGGCAAAGGCCTCCGTTCGCAAGACGGCGACGCTGAGCGCCAGAGCCGTCAGCTGCGGGAGCCCCCCTCTTGGACTCATGCCCCCAGCATATCGGCCGGGCCTTTTCATTTCGCGGGCACTATGACCTTTTCCAATTAGGCCATAGGGCCTAGAACGCGTTATGATGCGTTAGGCCCAGCATGTGTCGGGTCTAAAGTCCCAGGTTATTTCTTCGCCGGCGGGGCGCTGCGCAGCATCACCGTCGATAGCGGGGGGAGAACGAGCTCCAGCGAAAAGGGGCGGCCATGGTAGGGGACCGCTTCCGCGGCGGCCTTGCCGAGGTTTCCCATGCCGCTTCCGCCGTAGTCGGAGGCGTCGCTATTGAGAACCTCCTTCCATTCGCCGGCGCGCGGCACGCCGACGCGGTACGTCCGTCTCGGGACGGGCGTGAAATTGCAGATCGCGAGGACGATCTCGCCCTCGTCGCCGTCCTTGCGCAGGAAGCTGAGCGCGCTGTTGTCCGCGTCGTTCGTGTCGATCCACTCGAACCCGGGCGGCTCGAAATCGCGGCGATGCAGCGCGGGGCTCTCGCGGAAGACCCGGTTCAAATCGGAGACCCACTTTTGGATGCCGCGGTGCGGTCCGTATTCGAGGAGGTGCCAGTCGAGGCTCGTCTCGTGCTGCCACTCGCGCCACTGGCCGATCTCATTGCCCATGAACAGGAGTTTCTTCCCCGGCTGGGCGAACATGTAGCCGTATAGGAGGCGCAGGTTCGCGAACTTCTGCCATTCGTCGCCGGCCATCTGCCCGAGCAGCGATCCCTTGCCGTGCACCACCTCATCGTGCGAGAGGGGCAGGACGAAGTTCTCGTGGAACGCGTAGATCATCCGAAAGGTGAGCGTGTCGTGGTGGTACCGGCGGTGCACCGGGTCCTTCTTCATATAGAGGAGGGTATCGTGCATCCAGCCCATGTCCCACTTCATCCCGAAGCCGAGGCCGCCCACGTAGGTCGGGCGCGAGACCATGCCCCATGCCGTGGACTCCTCGGCGATCGTCTGCACGTCCGGGTAGTGCTTGTACACGACCTCGTTGAGGCGCCGGAGGAAGGAGATGGCCTCGAGGTTCTCTCGCCCTCCGTGGACGTTCGGAATCCACTCACCCGACTTGCGCGAATAGTCGAGGTACAGCATCGAGGCCACCGCGTCCACGCGCAGTCCGTCGATGTGGTACTTCTCAAGCCAGAACAGGGCGTTCGAGATGAGAAAGCTGCGGACCTCGTTGCGCCCGTAATTGAAGATCAGGCTTCCCCAGTCCGGATGAAACCCCTGCCGCGGGTCGGCGTGCTCGAAAAGATGCGTGCCGTCGAAAAACGCGAGCCCGTGCCCGTCTGCGGGGAAATGAGACGGCACCCAGTCCAGGATCACGCCGATCCCGGCGCGATGGAGCGTGTCGACGAGGAACATGAAGTCCTGAGGGGTGCCGTAGCGGCTCGTCGGAGCGAAGTAGCCGGTGACCTGGTATCCCCAGGAGCCGTAGAACGGATGCTCCATGATCGGCAGGAGTTCGACGTGCGTGAAGCCGGCGGATTTGACGTACGCGGCCAGTTTCGGCGCGGCCTCGCGGTAGGTCAGGGGGCGGTCTCCTTCCTCGGGGACGCGCATCCACGATCCCAGGTGCACCTCGTAGATGGAGACGGGAGCGTCGTGCGCGTTGCGCCCGGCGCGCGAGCGCATCCAGTCCCCGTCGCCCCACTCGTAGTCCAGGTCCCAGATGACCGACGCCGTTTTCGGCGATAGCTCCGCAGCGAAGGCGAAGGGATCGGACTTGTCGGCCGAGTGGCCTCGGGCGTGCGATTCGATGCGGTACTTGTAGAGAGTCCCTTTGCCGAGACCGGGGATGAATCCCTCCCAGATGCCGGAGCTCTCGCGGGGATGGAGTTGGTGCGCCGAACCGCTCCAGCCGTTGAAGTCGCCGAGGACGCTCACGCTCTTGGCGTTCGGGGCCCAAACCGCGAAGTGAGCGCCCGCGCGCCCGTCATGCGCGACGGCGTGCGCGCCGAGCTTCTCGTAGAGGCGGAAATGGGAGCCCTCGTTGAAAAGGTGGATGTCGTCGTCGGAAAGGCGGGTCGGCCGCTGGTCGATCATCGGCATGAGGAGTTTATCCCTTCGACGGATTTTTGTCCATAGCGGCGGCATTGCGCGGGCTCGGCGCGCGGCGGTGCTCCGCCGTCAGCTCCGCCAGCCGCCGCGCGACGCGCTCGTCCAAGGCGCCCGGCTCCGCGCGCCAGCGCCAGTTGCCGGCCGGCGCGCCCGGCACGTTCATGCGCGCCCGCGTCCCCAAGCAGAGGACGTCCTGGGCCGGCGCGACCGCCGTGTCGGAAACGGACGACCACGCCAGGCGCAGCAGCGCCCAACTCGGTTCCGCCTCGCGGTCTCCGAGCTGCTCCCGCACGCGCGCCCGCGCGTCGTCGGGAAGGCTCTCGTACCAGCCCCGCGAGGTGTCGTTGTCGTGTGTGCCCGTGTAGACGACGCCGCGCCTCTCGTGATGGCGCGGCTGGTGCGGATTCGTCGCCGGATCGCCGTCGAAGGCGAACTGGAGCACGCGCATGCCCGGAAATTCGAAGCGCCTGCGGAGCGCGTCCACTTCGGGCGTCGACGCGCCGAGATCTTCGGCGATGATCTCGATGGGGCGAGCGGCCGGGAGCGCCGCGTCGAACAGCCTCTCGCCAGGGCCGTCCCGCCAGCGGCCCTCCTTCGCGGTCTTCGCCGAGGCGGGGATCTCCCAGAAGCGGCGAAAGCCGATGAAGTGGTCGAGGCGCACCGCGTCGAAGCGTTCACCCTGCCGCTTCAGGCGCCGCGTCCACCAGGCGAAGCGCTCCTGTGCGTGGGCCGCCCAGCGATACAGGGGGTTTCCCCAGAGCTGCCCGGTCTTCGAGAAGTAGTCCGGCGGCACTCCGGCGACGGAGGTCGGAAGCCCGTGCGCGTCGAGCTCGAAAAGATCCGGGCGAGCCCAGACCTCGGCGCTGTCGTGCGACACGTAGATAGGCAGGTCGCCGATGAGCCCGATACCGAGCCCGCGGCAGCGAGCCCGGAGGGCGTCCCATTGGGCCTGGAAGCGATGCTGCAGGAAGCGCTGAAATCGCGCGCGGCTGGAAAGCCGTTCCGCCGCGCGCGCGAGTGCCTCGGGGTCTCGCCGGCGGAGCTTCGGGTCCCACTCGTGCCACGGCGCGCCGCCCGCCTCCTCCTGCAATGCGGCGTACAGCGAGTAATCGTCGAGCCACTCGGCGTGCGTCGAGCCGAAGGCGTCCAGGCTCCGCCGCTCCGCCGCGCCCGCGGCGCGCTCGAACGCGGCGAATGCCCGTTCCAAGAGCGGCAAGCGCAGCGCGCGAGCGCGCTCGTAGTCCGCGTCTGCCGCGCGCGGGGCGCCCGCCGCCTTGAGGTCTCGTGAATCGAGGAGTCCGTCTTCCTTTAGGTCTTCCAGGCTGATGAGCAGCGGGCTGCCGGCGAAGGTCGAGGACGAGGTGTAAGGCGAGTCTCCTTCGCGCGCCGGGCCGACCGGCAGCATCTGCCACCAGCGTTGGCGCGCGGCCGTGAGGAACTCCGCGAAGACGCGCGCCTCGGCGCCGAGGTCTCCGACGCCCCAGCCTCCGGGCAGGGAGGTGACGTGCAGCAGCAGGCCGCAGGCGCGTTCCGACAGCGAGGCTTGCATGCACGGATTATACTCGAAATCGCGCGGCGCCTTCGTAGACGGCGTGTAGGTCTTTAGTCCTATTGGATGGAACGTCCTTCGCCCCATGTCCTCATGCTCCAAGCTCCGTATCATAGTCGTTGGGACGAGTGAGCCCCATCGTTCCGAGGCCAGAAATGAATATATTTTCAAGACAATCCGCCGAGACCCAGGGACCGCCGACCATCCCGGATTTGAAGCAGGATGACAAGGAGCGCCGCCGCGGCGGCGTTCCGCTGCCGCTCTGGGGCAGCCCGGCCGAAGTCGGTCCGCTCGGCTTGATCGGTCGCCTCTTCGCCGCGAATTCGGGGCTCGGGTTTGGGCTCGCCGCGTTCTCGGTCGTCGCGGTCGCCGCGGGGCTCGGGTGGTTGAACCTTTCCAGCGCCGTGGAGAAGCCGGAGTTCGCGGGCCCGCCGCTGCGCGACGCGATCGCCCCCAAATCCAGCATCGTGGTCAAGCGCCCGAACAACCAATATCTGGACGGACTCTCGACCGTCAATCGCGGCGAGATTTCGTTCGAGACGGCCGCGCCCCCCGTCACCGAGGCGAAGGCGGACGAGACGGCCCCGCCGCCGATACCGTCCGACTCCGCCCCGGTGGACGGTTCCGCGGCGACCACGAACGACGCGTTGATCCGCGATCAATTCGTGAAGAAGATGACGCGCAACACGCGGGAGTTGTACACGGGAACGACCGCCGGTTCGCAGCTCGCCCAGGGACTTCGCGGCAACGCGCCCAAGTTCAATCAATCGCTCGGGACCTCTTTGCCGTCGCTGCAGGTGCCGGGGCGCTTGACGGCGGTCCGGACGTCCCAGAAGCGCGCGGCGTCGCTGCTGACCGTCAAATCCGGGCTCGCCAACCGCGCGATGGGCCAGCTCAAGCTTGCCCGCAAAATGTCCGTTTCAGGATCCGCGTCGTCCGGCGCGGAGTCGTCTCGCACCTATGCCGCCGACGCTTTCGACCAGAGCAAGACGATCGGCGGCGCGATGGCCGGCATTCAAGGGGGGGAAACCGTCGTTCCTCCCGGCGACGGACTCAATACGCCGCCGACGCCCATCGCCAAGAACGTCACGCCCTATCAAACCGACATCGATCGCGCGAAGGCGGACGGCGACCAGGCCGCACAGATGCAGAATACCGGTACGATGATGCTGATCATCGGCGGGCTGCTGCTCGCCGCGGGGCTCGCGATGATGATGAATCCCGCGACGTCGATGATCGGCGGCATCATGATGGCCGCGGGAGCCGCGCTCCTCGCGCTCGGACTCTTGATGATGATGCAGGCGAAGCAGAAGGCAGACGACGGCAAGCAGGCCGCGTCCAAGGTCGCGGCCCAAAGCGGCCAAAAGGAGCAGGCCTCCGCAGTGAGCAACTGCATGGACCAGGCTTCCGGCGGCGTCAGCACCCAGAATTGCCGTCCTCCGTCCGTCCAAGTCCAGCGCGGCACCGTGCAGCAGGACGCCGAGACGGAGCGAAACCAGAGTTTCACCTTCACGGGCGGGCGTACCTCAGCCTCCTCCAGCGGCAATTAGCGCCGTTTTCCACCGTCGCCCCTCGGGGACCGAAGGGCCTATAGTTAGATGGGCCCTTAGACCTATACTGTTACCGAACTGATACCGGGTTTCCCTACACTTTCCTTATGTCGACTCCTACCGACTCTACCGCCGCGTCCAAGGGCGCATCCACCATTTCGACGGGCAAGGTACAGGTCGTCGAGCCGGAAATCCCCATCCTCCAGAAGCGCAAGGAAGAGAAGAAAGGCTCGGGCACTCCGCTCATCGGAGGCGGCGGCTCCGGCGCGGGCGAGATCGCGGCCAACGCCATCGGCCGCGGATCGATGGTCGGAACCAGCGGCGGCCCGTGGGGGTTCCTCGGCAGCACCCGGTTCGCGCAGCTCCTGTCCCAGGCGTTCGGCGGGCCTTCCACGTGGTTGGGCGCGCTCTTCGCCGGACGGTTCGGCGGCGCGGTCGCCCTCGGCATCATCATGACGTGGGCCGGCCTCATGGTCGCCGTGGGCGCGGCCGTATTCGGCAATTTCGCGCCCGAGCAGAAGCAGGCCCAGGGACCGGTCTTCGATTCGGTCGCGCCCTCGGGCATCGTCGTCCGCAAACCGAACGACAACTATCTCAACGGCTTGTCCAACGTGAACCAGGGCGAGATCGCCTTCGAGACGCCGGCGGCTCCCGCGCAGAAGGAGCAGCCCGCGCCGCCACAGCCGCAGACCAAGACGGCGGAGCAGAAAATTGAGATGCCGACCGCTCCCCAGGTCATGCAGCAGCTGCAGCAGGGGGCGCTCAAGAAGATGGACTTCGGCCGGGGCGGCGGCAATACGATGGGCGGCCAGCTCATGAACGCCCTGGGGAGCCAGGTGCCGAAGTTCGGCGGCCAGACGAACGTGGGCAACGGTTTCGGGAAGAACGGGAAGTCGACGAAGCTCAAGCCGAGCACGAAGGTCGCGGCGACTCCGCGCAGCGTGACGCGCGGGTCCAGCAACCGGGCGATGGGCCAGCTCAAGCTGGCGCGCCGCATGTCGACCTCGGGCGCCGGTACGGCCGGAAACGAAGCGTCGCGCACCTACGCCGCGGACGCCTTCGACCAGAGCAAGACATTGGGCGGCGTGCTCGGCGGAGCCGTGGGCGCCGAGGCCGTGGTGCCTCCGGGCGGCGACGGCATCGCGGCGCCGACGGGCCCCGGCATGAACGTGACGCCCTATCAGGACAAGATCGACGACGCCCAGAACAAGGGCAACCAGGCGGCGCAGAACAAGAACATGGGCATGATGCTCATGGCGCTCGGCGCGATTTTGATGATGATCGGCATGATGATGATGAGCAATCCCGCGACCATGCCGATCGGCATGATGATGATGATGATGGGCATCATGATGCTCATCATGGGCGCGATGATGATGAACCAAGGCCAGCAGCAGGCTCAGCAGGGCAAGAACAACGCCAAACAGGTCGGCAATCAGGACGGCCAGAAGCAGCAGCAGCAGATCATCGAGAACTGCATGGATCAGGCCAACCAAGGCGTCAAGGTCGCCGACTGCGCTCCGCCGCCGCTCAAGGTACAGCAGACCACCGTTCATCAGGACGTCGAGAAAGAACGAGGCGCGACGTACCACTTCTGACGACGTCGGCCAACCCTTCAGGCGGGCGAAAACTGCTTCATCGTCCACAGCATGCTGTCGACGCCGCGCTTGTATAGAGTGGTGATGATCGGATTGAAGGTGAAGAGCTCCATCAGCGTCGTGTGGAAAACCAAGGTGAGCCGGATCGTGACCTCCGTGCGCCCGGCCTCGAGATTCTCCAAATCGAAGCTCCACTGCGCGTGCATCCCATCCAGCCAGCTATCCCGCCGGGCGAATAGCGTCAATTTGGAATTCGGCACACAGTCGATGGCCGACCAAACCCAGAGGGGCTGGCCCTTGGGCGAGGCCAGCGCGATCTTGACGCCCGGAACGAGGCCGCGGGGGGAGGGGTTCGCCGGATCCGGCACGAAGGAGTGCTTGTACGAGCTCTTCAGAGGCCAGCCCAGGCAATTGATCATGACGTCGAGATTGTTGAGATCGTTCAGCCATGCCCAAACGGCTTCCGGAGGCCTGGGTACGGCGGACGTGCGGACGATCTCGCGCATGATCCCGTATATATCAGACGCTTCGAGAAGTTGTCAATCGCGCTTGTTGCCGTCCTGTTCCCGGAGGGGGGCCATACTCGGAGTAGGCGTTGACGGCGACTCAGGGAGCTTGGGGACCTGAATATGCCCGACAAACCGCGGAAGTTCGGAGAATCTGGAAGCGAGTCCGGCGTCGCTACGCCCGACCTGCCCGAATTTAAGAAGAAGGAGGACGAGCGAAAGGGTAGCGGCGTTCCCTTCATCGCGCGAAGCTCGGGCTCCGTCAACGTCGTCGGCACGATGGGCCGCTCGGCGGGGAGCGGAAGCGGCTTCCTGGGGTCCTCCCGGCTGGCGGCGATCCTCTCGGAGGCGTTCGGCGGTCCGAGCAGCCTAATCGGCTCGATGTTCGCCTCGAAGTACGGCTCCCTTCTCGCGATTGTCGTGGCCATCAGCGCCGCCGTCGGGTTCATCGCTGCGGGGATGCTGTTGCACGACGCGATGAACGGAAAAGCGGCGCCGCAGCCTGAGCCGCAGACGTTCGACGCCCCGGCTGCCCCGGTCAAGGCGACCTCTCCGGCGAGGACTCGCGGAACGCCCTCGGGACTCTTCTATCTCAGCAAGGACGAGCTGACCAAGGCCGCGGCCGACTTGATCCCCGCCGCGGAGATGACGGACGACAAGAAAGCGCCGGCCGAGGCGAAGGAGAAGGCTCCGGCGCCGGCGGCGCCTCAAGCGCCCGCGGCGGCGCAGCAGCAGCTGCGCAAACTCAACGCCAACTTCAAGGAGCTCTCGACCGGCGGGAGCGCGGGGAGCCGTCTCGTCAGCGCCCTCCAGAACGCTGTCCCGAAGCTCGAGACGTCGAACAAGATCACGGGAGGGGGCAAGCTCGCGGCGCTGCAGCCGCCGGCTCAGAAGCGCCAGGCCGGAGCCGCCTCGGTGCAGAGGGGCTCCTCGCACCGGGCGATGGGGCAGCTCAAGCTCGCGCGCACGATGTCCACCTCCGCCGCGACGACGACCGGGTCGGACGCCGCGCGGACCTACGCGGCGGACGCTTTCGACCAGCGCAAGACGCTCGGCGGAGCCGCGTTGTCCAATGCCGGATCGGACCCGATCGTGCCGCCCGGGGCAGGCTTGCCGGCCGGGGGCGGATCCGGCATCAGCGTCGGGCAGAACCAGACGCCCTACCAGAACGACGTCAACGACGCCCAGAACCAGGGAAACAAGGCGAAGAACGACAAGACCTTGGCCATGGTCCTCCTGGGCATCGGCGCGCTCCTCTTGATGCTCGGCATGATGATGATGCAGAACCCGGCCACCCAAGAGATGGGCACGATGCTCCTCATGATGGGCATCATGATGCTGATCGCCGGCGCCATCGCCATGGCGAACGCCAATAAGGCGAAGAACAACGCGCAGCAGAAGGCTCAGCAGGTCGGCGATCAAAAGGGCCAGAAGGAGCAGGGCAAGGCCCTCAACGACTGCATCGACCAGGCCTGGGAGCAGGGCAAGAACATGGAAGACTGCCACCGCGCCCAGAAGTTCGAGCTTCCGAAGAACAACGTCCATAAGGACGTGCAAGAGGAGCGAGAGGCCGACTACAAGCTCTAACCCGCGGCGCTACGCGGCTTGTCTCAATTCCCGCTTCAGAGCGTCCACGATCCGGTCTGCCTTCTTGCCGTACATCGTGGAAAACGGCGGCACGAGCGACAGGAGCTCGAGCGCCGAGTTGTGCATCAGGAAAAAATAGCCGAAATCGATCTTCGTCCCGGGCTCGTTCGCCTCCAGCTTGAAGGCCCACTGCATGTGGAAGCCGCCGACGACGTTCTCGGTGCGCGCAACGAGAGCGATCCTGGAGGGCGGCACCCACTCGGAGACCTTCCAGACCCAAAGAGCGCGCCCGCCCGCGTCCTTGAGGGTGATCTCCGCGCCGAGGGCCGGGGCCGCCGCGTCCGCGTGGCGAAGTCCGGTCCGGGGCCAGCTGAACGCGTCGGCCAGGGCGTTCCAATTCGCCGGCTGCGAGAGCCACGCCCACGTCCTGTCCGGCGCCGTCGGCACCACGAAGGACTGTTGGATTCCCCGCACGGTCTGGGTATATCAGACACCTGCCGCCGTGTCAACCAAGCCGCGGCCCGCCCTCTGCTTGCGTATCGTCCAAAATGTTAGAATGGGCCGTCATGGATTTCAAGCTGAAGCCGGAGCATCTGGAGATCCAGCGAAAGACCCGCGAGTTCTGCGAGCGCGAGGTCATGCCGGTCGCCGCGAAATACGACAAGGAAGAGGCCTTTCCCTGGGAGCTGATCGACGGGCTCCGGAAGCTCGGCTTGCTTGGGATCATCTTTCCCAAGGAATACGGCGGGATCGGTCTCGATACCGTCTCCTTCTGCCTGGTCCTCGAAGAGCTGGGCCGTGCGGACGCGGCGCTCGCGTTGACCGTCGAGTCGCACAACGGGCTCTGCTCCAATCACATCTATCTGGCCGGCAGCGAAGAGCAGAAGAAGAAGTACCTGCCGCGCCTGGCAACGGGCGAATGCCTCGGCGCGTGGGCTCTCACCGAGCCGGCTGCGGGCTCCGATGCCGCCTCGATCCAGACGACGGCGGCGTTCGACGGCAAGCACTGGGTGCTCAACGGCTCGAAGACCTTCACGACCCAGGGTTCCGTCGCGGGCATCTACGTCATCATGGCGCGCACGCCGGAACTCGCCAACGGCGGCGGCACCAACATCACGGCGTTCGTCTGCGAGAAAGGCGCGCCGGGCCTCGAGATCGGCAAGAAAGAGATCAAGATGGGCCTGCACGCCTCCGACACGGCGCAGCTCCACCTCAACAATCTCAAGCTGCCGCCCGAACAGGTGATCGGAAAGCCCTGGAAGGCGTTCCGGGACGTCATGCGCGTCCTCGACGGCGGGCGCGTCGGCATCTCCGGCATCTCCATCGGCATCGCGCGCGCCTCGCTCGAAGAGGGCATCAAGTGGGTGAAGCCGCGCAAGGCGGAGTTCGACATCCGGCCGGATCTCCCGGGACTTTCGGGCGCGGGCAAGATCCTCGCGGACCTGGCGACCGAGATCGAGGCGGCGAGGCTACTCATGCTGCACGCGGCGACGCTTCTCGACAACGGGGAAAAGTACTCGAAAGAGGCTTCGATGGCCAAGCTCATGAGCGGGGAACTCGCGGTCAAGGCCCCGACCATGGTGCTCGACCTCTTCGGCCCCTACGGCGCGAGCCTCGACTGCAATGTCCAGCGCTATTTCCGCGACTCCAAGCTCTACACGATCGGCGAAGGCTCGAGCCAGATCCAAGAGCTCATCATCAGCCGGCACCTGTTGGCCGACTAGTGGCGAGCGCATAACATGGCGGATTACTCCAAGACGGTCAATTTGCCGCAGACGCAGTTCCCGCAGAAGGGCGACCTGCCCAAGCGCGAGCCCGCGTTCCTCGAGTTCTGGGAGAAAAACCGGATTTACGGACAGATGCAGGATTCGGCCAAGGCGCGCGGCGAGCAGGCATGGGTGCTGCACGACGGTCCGCCCTACGCCAACGGCCACATCCACATCGGCCACGCGCTCAACAAGATCCTCAAGGACATGGCGGTCAAATCGCACGCGCTGATGGGCTACCGATCCCCGTACGTGCCGGGCTGGGACTGCCACGGCTTGCCGATCGAGCACGCGCTGCTAAAAGAGCTCAAGATGGGCAAGCGGGACGTCAAGGACGTCCCCGCGTTCCGGACGAAGGCCAAGGAGTTCGCCGAGAGCTGGATTCAAGTCCAGCGCGAGGAGTTCCGCCGCCTGGGCGGGCTCGGCGATTGGGACGCGCCGTACGTCACGATGTCCAAGGAGTACGAGTCGCGCATCCTTCACGCCTTCAGCGGAATGTATGCGAAGGGCTACATCTACCGCGGGCTCAAGCCCGTCTACTGGTGCGTGTACTGCGATACCGCGCTCGCCGAGGCCGAGATCGAGTACAAGGACAAGACCTCGCCCTCGGTGTACGTCGCGCTCCCGATCAAGAAGGCACCGGCGCCGGAGCTCGCGAGCGCGGAGGTCGTGGTTTGGACCACGACGCCGTGGACGCTTCCCGCCAATATGGCGGTCGCGTTCCATCCGGAGCTCGAGTATTCGTTGATCGAGGCGGTCCGTCCCGATTGGAAGGCGCCGCGCCGCTTCCTGATCGCCGCCAAGCGCCGCGACGATTTCGTCAAGACGATCGGCGCCGAGAGCGTCAAGACGCTCAAGAGCTGGGCGGGCGCGGCTCTCGCGCCCCGGGCGGGCGCGAAGGCTCCCGAGTTCGCCTACGACAAGCCGTTCGGCGGAGACGGGATCGGCGTCTTGGCCGACTATGTCACCGCCGAAGACGGCACGGGAGCGGTTCATACCGCGCCGGGCCACGGCGCCGACGACTTCCACACCGGAAAGGCTTACGGGATCGAGATCCTGTGTCCGGTGGACGGCTTCGGCCGCTTCACGGAGCGGGCCGGAAAGTTCGCCGGGCTGCAGATCTTCAAAGAGGGCAACCCTGCCGTCATCGAGGACCTGAAGGCCTCGGGGCGGCTTCTCAAGGACTCGCAGATCCAGCACAGCTACCCGCACTGCTGGCGCTGCAAGAACCCGATCGTCTTCCGCGCGACGGAGCAGTGGTTCCTGAACGTGAACCACAACGGCTTGAGGAAACGCCTTCTCGAGGCCATCGGCACGGTGGCGTGGATCCCGACCGAGGGCCGCGCCCGCATCTCGAGCATGGTCGAGGGGCGCCCCGATTGGTGCCTTTCGCGCCAGCGCGTGTGGGGGACGCCGATCCCGATCCTCTACTGCGCCAAGTGCAAGAAGCCGCAGGACGCGCCGGAGGTATTGGCGGCCATCGAGGCGCGCGTCGCCAAGGAAGGAAGCAATTTCTGGTTCGACAACGCGGGCGTAGAGGTCCGGCTCGCCGATTTCCTGCCCGGCGCCGCGGCCTCCGCGTGCGCCTGCGGCAACGCGACGGTCATTCGAGAGACGGACATCCTGGACGTGTGGGTCGACTCGGGCGCGTCGTGGCACGCGGTGCTCGATCCTCAGGGTCAGACTCCGGCCGATCTCTATCTCGAGGGCTCGGACCAGCACCGGGGCTGGTTCCAGAGCTCGCTCGTCCTGTCGGTCGCGCTGACGGGCGCGGCGCCGTACAAGACCGTCCTCACGCACGGCTTCGTCTTGGACGACCAGGGCCGGGCGATGCACAAGTCGCTCGGGAACGTGGTGGCGCCGCAGGAGGTCGTCGGCAAGCTCGGCGCCGACGTCCTGCGCATGTGGGTCGCGCTCGCGGACTACTCGGACGACGTCCGCCTCTCGCCAAAGCTGCTTGAGGGCCCGACCGAGGCGTACCGCAAGATCCGCAACACGCTCCGCTACCTCCTCGGCAACGTCTGCGACTTCGATCCCAAGACGCACGCGGTCGAGCCGAAGGCGGACATGGACCGCTACGCCCTCCATTGCCTCGCCGAGCTCGTGCGCGACGTGTACGCGGACTACGAGGCGTTCCGCTACCGTTCCGCCGCGCGCCGCATCGTCGATTTCTGCAATCTGGTCCTTTCCGCGTTCTACTTGGACGCGTCCAAGGACCGGCTCTACACGCTGGCCGCGAACGCGCCCGAGCGGCGCGCGGCGCAGACCGTGATGTACCACGCGCTGCGCGCGCTCACGACCCTCTCGGCGCCGATCCTGTCCTTCACGGCCGAAGAGGCGTGGCAGGAGATGCGCCGCGCGGTCGGGGCTCTGCCCGGCGCAGACGCGGCGGCGGTCCCCGAGAGCGTCTTCCTGTCGGACGAGCTGGTCCAGGCCAGGGAGGCGTGGATGGCGCCCGAGCTCGCCAAGCGCTGGGAGGCCGTATTCGACGTTCGCGCCAAGGTGTCGAAAGCGCTCGAGGAGGCCCGGTCCGCCAAGACGATCGGCGGCTCCCTCGAGGCGCGCGTCCGGCTCGTCGGCGGCGGCAACGGCGGAAGTTCGGTTCTCGAGCAGTACCGCGACCAGTGGCCGGAGATCCTTATCGTCTCCCAGGCGGAGATCGTTCCCGGTCCGGGCGAACTCAAGATCGAGGTCGCGAAGGCCGAAGGCAAGAAGTGCGCGCGCTGCTGGCGCTGGCAGGCCGACGTCGGGCAGGCCGACCCGCAGAATAAGCCGGACCTCTGCTCTCGATGCGTGCGCCAGCTCGCCTGACTTTCGGCGCGATCATCGCCGCCGTCTTCACCCTCGACCGGCTCACCAAGACGTGGGCGCAGGATTGGCTGATGGAGCGCTCGCCCATCGCGATCGCGCCGTTCTTCCATCTCACCTACGCGGAGAACACGGGCGCGGCGTTCAGTCTGCTGACGAACTCGAACCGCTTCCTAATCTTCGTCTCGGTGACGCTGCTTGCGGTGCTCGTCTACATGGCGCGCACCTGGCCGTCCCGCGACGGGCTCTCGCGCGTCGCGATCTCCCTCGTCATCGGCGGAGCGCTCGGCAACCTATACGACCGGGTGCTCTACGGCTTCGTCGTCGACTTCCTGGATTTCCGGGTGTGGCCGATCTTCAACGTGGCGGACTCGTGCATCTCGATCGGAGCGGCGATCTTGGCGCTGGAGCTGTACCGGCGCGAGGGAGACTCGGACGGGAACGCGACTACTTCCCGATCGGGTGCAGGTTGAGGAAGACGGCGGTCGCGCCGAGCGCGGCGCCCATGCCGGCGAAGATCACGATGCCGAACGGGCCGAGGATCGCCGCGCCCACGGCCCAAGCGAACAGGCCGAACGCGACGGCGCCGAGCGCGGCTCCGCCCATCGTCCGATAAAGATCGCTGAAATCGTCTTTGGGCGGCGCAGGCGGCGCGCCTTCGTCGCGATTGACGCCCGTGACGGGCGGCGGCTCCCGACGGACGATCGGCTGCCCGGGCGTCGCCGGCCCGGTCGTGCCGGGCGGCGTCGTCGTGGTGGTGCTGCCCGGTGCCTTGCAGGCGTTTTCCAATTGAGCGGTGTTGTCGAACCAGCCGCTTGCCGCGGTCGCCGCCTGCTCGACGTTCGGGTCGTACGCCAGGCGGGTATTCTGATCGACTTGAAGCGTCATGTTCGCGGTAAGATTCCGAGCGTGCGCGAGATCCGCGCGCGTGTTGGCGTTGGCGGCCGTCGTCGCCCGCGGTCCGGCAGCGCGCTGACGGCTCCCCGCTTCGGTCTTGTGGCGCGAGATGATGTCGGGTTTGCAGTAGTACTTGAGCAGATCGGACTGGAACAGCGGCTTGGCCGGGGTCGTCAGGTTGCCGCTCTTTTGCGCCAGGAACTCCTTGAGATCCGCGCGCTGGTTGCCGAGCCAATTCTCCTGCTCGAAATTGGCCTTGCTGAATACCTCGAATAAATCGCGGAAGACGGCTTCCTTGAGGCGGCCCGTCATCGCGGTCTTGGCGGCTTCGTCGCCGTTGGCCGCGGCGATGAGCTCCTGGGGATTGAAGCGGCGCTTCTTGAGAAGGTAGGCCGCCACGGCGCGTTCGACCTCATCGGAGACCAGGCGCTTTAAGGCTTCCTCGCCCGTCCGCGCGGGAGCGGTCGGCTCGCCGGTGGTCTGCGGCGGCGCGGCGAACGCCTGCGCCCATTCGACCAGCTTCTCGGGCACCTGGATGTTGTTCGGCTCGCTGACGACGAAAGCGTTCAGGTCCGCCTTGAGGCGGGTGCGGATGTCGCGGATCAGCGCGTCGCTCGGGTTGGCGGCGCCGCCCGCGGGCCTCGCGTCGGGCCGGTCGAGCGCGGCCATGCCTTCCTTGATCTTGTCGAGCAGCGGCTGGATCTTGGGGTGGCTTTCCATGTATTTCTGCTCGACGGGCGTGAGGCGGCCCCACGTGCCGCCGGTCGTGCCGTCTCGCTGCTCCGTCCGGACGTATTCTTTCGCGAACTCGATCATGACCTGGCGCCAGCGCGCGTGGATGGCGTCGGAGGCGGGCTTCTTCTCGGCTCCGGCCTTCTCGTTGTCCGCATCGTACTTGGTCTTTTCCTCGGGCTTGAGCGCGAAGATCGTGCCGAGGATCGCCTTATGCTGGTCGAAGGTGAAGCGGGCGTCGAGCCTCTGCCCGGGCTGGTTCTCCTCGCCCGGCGTCGTCGGCTGGGTCGGACCCTGCGGTCCGGGGACGTCACCGGCGAGCTTGACGGTGATGAAATGCGGGTCACGGGCCCACGCGGTATCGAACGCGACCTGGGTCGTCGTCTCGCCGCCCTCGCCCGTGGACGCCGCCACGAGCTTGCCGTCGGCGACCTTCAGGGTCGACGCGGAGGCGCGGGCGCTGATCTCGATGTGCTTCTTCTCGGCGTCTGCGACCCGCACGGGCGCGAGTTCCTTGTAGTCCTCGTTCTTCCAGCAGTAAATCTTGGGATCGCCTCCGCCGGTAAAGAGTTTGCCGCCGGCTTCGCACTCGCTTTTCTTGCAGTAGCCGGTTCGGCCGTCGGCGCACGCAGCCGGAGTCCGTATCTTGTTCCAATTGCCGAAATCGTCCAGCTCGGCCTGCGGTCCTTGCGGGGCTTGAGGCGCCTGCGGTCCTTGCGGGGCCTGAGGCGCCTGCGGTCCTTGCGGAGCTTGAGGCGCTTGGGCGGCCGCGGCTCCGGCGACTTCCACCGCGCCTTCGGGAGCGGTCCAGCTCTCGTCGAACTCGACGTCTTGCTCCGCGCCACCGGCCGCGGGTACGGCCACGAGCTTGCGCCGCAATTCGAACGCGGAGTACCACGGGCCGCGTTCCGATTTGCCCATCAGCTGGAAGGTGGAGGGGACCGCGGCTACCTTCGCGATCCGAACCTCCTGCTCGCCTTCCTTAATGGTCTCGTTCTTGATGTCATCCTGCTTCCAACAGAAAACGGGGACTTTGACGGGGCTGGCGGCTTGGGGGTTTACCGAGGTGATGCTCTCGCCCTGCCAAACCCGGCCGCCGCGCAGATACCAGGTCGGCCGCGTCGCGCGCCAGGGGAATTCGCAGTCGTCCTTCTTGCAGAAGGGTTCGCGCCCTTCGGCGCAGAGCGACGGCTGCTTGATTTTGTACCAGTTCTTCCACTCGTCGCGCTTGGGCGCGGTAGGGGCGGCGGGCGCCGCGGCTTGGGGCGGCTGGGTGGTCTCGAGAGGCAGCGCGGGAGGTATCCCTCCGCCGTCGGCGCGGGCGGGGGCAGGCAGCGGTCCTCCGATGCAGAATGACGCACACAAAAGCGCGATGACCTTCCTCGCCATTCTTCGTACCCCCTTCAGCGGCATATTCAAAGTGTACTACGGACCCGGGGGGCGGACCAGAAGCTTTAGGCCTTTCTCATTCTGGGCCCAAAGGCCTAGCGTTGGACCTTGCATGCCGACGGCCGTGCGTCCAGGCGAGTTTGATAGAATGGGGGATGCCGAAATACGCTCTGCTCGCCGCCTGCCTCGCGCTCTCCGGCTGCGTGGAGATTCCCGTGGCGCCCGGGACGGAGTCCGCGCCGCAAGACGCGCCGACGCCCGGCAGCATCCTGCCCGGCCTCGATCCGGGCTATAAGGACGAGGCGACGCTGCACTTCAAGATCCAAGCCTACGGGAGCGATCGCGCGGCGCAGATCGGCGGCACCGTCGAGGATCTCTACAGCCGGATCATGATGGACACGAGCCTCTACTCCTTCGCCCCGCCGCGCGGCATGTACTCGATCGTAGTGTACGCCAACCAGGGCGAGTACGTGAAGAAGACGCGGATGCCGGAGTGGTCCGGCGGAATCACGCTCGGCAACGCGATCTACAGCTTCGACGGGCAGGGCCTGCCGATGACGCTTGCCCATGAGATGAGCCACCTCCTCTGGCACGAATACATGGGCTCGCCGCGCATGGACCTGCGCTGGCTCAACGAGGGGCTGGCCGTCTACGAAGAAGGGGTCAAGGCCGCCTCCCTCGGCTACCAATCCGGCGTAACCTTCGACGTGAAGCGCCAACTCCGCGAGATGCCCATCCCGTTCGACCAGATGGTGAATCTGGTCCCGGCGACCGAGCGCGAGCGGATGGTGAGCCTCTGGTACCGGCAGGTCGGCGACGTCGTGCGCTACATGATCGAGCGCGGCGGCCGAAACGGCTTTTCGGCGTTTCTCGCGGCGCTCAAGGACAATAGGGACATGGACACCGCGCTCCGCGGCGCCTTCCCCGGCGTCTGGGCGGGAATGGGCGACCTGGAGAACCAGTGGAGGCGAAACCTGTGAGGCAGGAGGAGTCCCAGAAGGTCATCCTGCCCGTCGAAGGCATGCATTGCGCGGCCTGCGTCGCGAAGGTGGAGGGGGCGCTGAGCAAGACGAAGGGCGTCAAGACGGCGAGCGTCCATCTGCCGTCGAAGACCGCCTCGGTCGAATACGATCCCGCGTCGGTCGACCCTGAGAGTCTTAGGCTCGTCGTCGAAGGCCAAGGCTACCGGGTGCCCGGCATCGCGGCGAATTACGAGCAAGCCGAAGCGCTGCTCCTGTCCGGGGCTCGCAAGGAGTCGCATAAACTCGCGCGCCGGCTCCTCGTCACGGCCTCATTGTGGCTCGCGTTGATGGTGCAGCGGCCGCTCGAGTTCTCCGATTACACGGCCTGGCTGGTCTCCCTTCCCGTCATCATCTACGGCGCGGGTCCGTTCCATCGCGGGTTCACGGCCAGCGTGCGCCGCGGCCAGGCCGACATGAACACCCTCGTGTCGTTGAGCACATGGGCGGCTTTCCTTTTCAGCAGTTGGGTCGTCTTCTTCCCGGAATACGCTCCGCCGGCGTCCCGCAAGCCGATGCTCGAGGCGCTGGCGGGATTGGTCACGCTTATCCTCCTTGGGCGCTGGCTCGACCTGCGCATGCGCAGCCGCACCAACGATGCCATTCGACGCCTCATGCGGTTGGCTCCCCGTACCCTGCGTCTAATAAAGGAAGGGGTGGAATCGACGGTGCCGGTAGGCGAGGCCAAGGTAGGGAACCGGTTCCTGGTCCGGCCCGGCGAGCAGGTGGGTCTCGACGGCGTGGTGGAGGACGGGGCCTCGACCGTGGACGAATCCTTGCTGACCGGCGAGAGCATCCCCGTGGAGAAGATGAAAGGCTCCTCCGTTTTCGGCGGGACGATGAACAAGACCGGAGCCTTGATCGTGAACGTCGTTCGTACCGGTTCCGATACCGCGCTCGCGCGCATCGTGGAGGCCGTACGGCAAAGCGGCAATTCCAAGGCGCCGATCCAGCACGCCGTCGACCGGGCGGCCGCGGCGTTCGTGCCGGGAGTCATTCTGGTCGCTGTCGTCGCGGGCGTGATGTGGTCCTGGAAGGGACCCGAGCCCAAGGTCGTGCACGGTTTGACCGTGCTCGTGTCCGTGATGGCGGTCGCGTGTCCCTGCGCGCTCGGTCTGGCGACGCCGCTCGCCATCGTCGTCGGCATGGGCCGGGCGGCGCAGCTCGGAATCTTTCTCAGGCGCGCCGAGGTCCTCGAGAAGGTGGGCAAGATCGACGCGGTGCTCTTCGACAAGACGGGGACGCTCACCGAGGGCAAGCCGTCCGTCGTCGAACTCCTGCCGTCGCGCGGGGTCCTGGAGAAGGATCTGTTGGCCTGGGCCGCGATGGCGGAGAGCCGCTCGGAGCATCCGTTCGCCGCCGCCATCCGCGCGAGAGCGGACGCCGACGGGGCGAGCGCGGCCGCGCCCGAGTCGTTCGAAGCGTTTCCCGGGCGCGGGGTAAGGGCCGTCAGCCAGGGCAAGCTCGTGCGCGTCGGGAATGCGAAGTGGCTCGAGGAAGAGGGCGTCGAGGTCGCGGATTCGATCGTGAAGCGGCTGCGCGATACGTCGGGTTCCGCGCTCGTCGTGGCGTTGGACCGCCGATTGTTGGGGGCGGTCATCGTGGCGGACAAGCTTAGGGACGGAGCGCGGGAGGCGGTGGCCAAACTTAAGGCGCAGGGCGTCGAACTCATCCTCGTTTCGGGAGACCGCAACCAGGCCGTCTACCGGATCGCGGAGGAGGCGGGGATCAGCAAGGTGTACGCCGAGGTCCTTCCGCACGAGAAGGCGGAAATCATCAAGGACCTTCAGGCGCGCGGCCGGAAGGTGGCGATGGTGGGCGAGGGCTTCAACGACGCCCCGGCGCTAACCCAGGCGGACGTGGGCGTCGCGCTCGCGGAAGGGACGGACATCGCGATCGAGTCCGCCGACATCACGCTCATGCGCGCCGATATCCGGAGTTTCGTTACGGCGATCGAGCTCTCGCGCCGCATCCGGCGGGTTATCGTCGAGAACCTACTCTGGGCGTTCGCGTACAACCTCGTCCTGATCCCCATCGCGGCGGGCGCGCTGTATCCTTCATTCGGACTCATGCTCGATCCTCGATGGGCGGGCGCCGCGATGGCCCTCAGTTCGGTGACGGTGGTCGTCAATTCGCTCAAGCTAAGGAGATTCCAGCCATGAAATCGAAGAAGAAGGCTCCGCACGGAGGGCGCACCTACCTGAACCAGGCGCGCTCCGGGATCGACGCGCCTCTGCCTCCCTTGGAGGCCTTCCCGAACCAATACCGCGGCTACGAGATCAAGATCGAGATCCCGGAGTTCACCTCGATCTGCCCGAAGACCAACCTGCCCGACTTCGCGACCTTGACGCTGCGCTACGTCCCGGATCGCCTGTGCGTCGAGCTGAAATCCTTCAAATATTACCTGCTCGGCTACCGCAACCTCGGGATTTTCTATGAGAACGCGGTCAACCGGGTGCTCGACGACGTGGCGCGCGCGACCAAGCCCGTGTGGGCCGAGGTCTCCGGCTCGTTCACCTCGCGCGGGGGCATGCGCTCCGTCGTGACGGCGCGCTATCCTCGCGCACGGAACGCCCGCGGCTGACTACTGCGGCCGGTATCCGCTGTCGCCTTGACCGCTCCCGGCCGCGCCGCCGTCCTCGGGCCTCTGGCTCGGGGAAGGCTCGGGTGATTCGGCCCGATCGACCGGCCGCGTCTCGCGCTGGAGGTGTTCCGTTTCCTCGGCGCGTGTGGAGCGGCGATCCCAGAACCTCCACCAGCGGCGCTTGCGAGGCGCGGGATTTTCGCGCTTCATCTCGGCGTCGCGGCGCGGCTCATCGCTCGGCGGAGTCGTGATGCGTCCCCTGGGAGTGGCGGGAGTGTTGGCGGGATTCTGAGTCGGATTTTCGATGGGCTGGGCGGGATCGCCGGGCCGCGCGGGGTCCCGCTCCTCCCTGGCGGAGGAATCGGAAGTCCCCGCTGACACTTCCTGCCCGACCGCCGGCCCCGACAGACATAGGGCCGCGATCAGGATGCTGAGCAGCCGCGATTCGTTCATAGGCGCCTCCTAAGCGTCGGAGGATATGATAGCGCGCGGCGGGTGACGGCCCGATGAAGGACGGGCAACTCTCTCGTCTCCGGGCGACTTCGACTCTAGGCTTTCGCCGCGGTCAGCCGGACGTCGAGCCAGACGGCGAGCGCGAGCACGGTGCCGCGGGCGATGAACTTGAGCTCCGGCGATACCGCGAGAAGAGTCATGCCGTTCAAGAGGCAGGCCATGATGAGGGCCCCGCTCAAAACGCCGACCGCGGTGCCGCGGCCGCCGTTTAAGCTCGTACCGCCGATGACGCACGCCGCGATGGCGTCGAGCTCCATCAAGTCGCCGACGGTGGTCGTCGACGCGCCGGAGTAGGCGGTCTGCATGAGCCCGGTCACCGCGACGACCGAGCCTAGGAGGCAATAGGCGCCGACCACGACCTTGTCCACGGGGATGCCAGAGATGACGGCGGCTTCGGGGTTGCCTCCGATCGCGTATAGATGGCGTCCGAAGGGCGTGTTCTCGGTGAGGATGTAGACGGCGAGAGCCACGGCACCCAGGATGACGACGGGCAACGGGATGCCGCGGAATTGGTTCATCACCAGCACGAAGAGGAAGATGATCTGCGTGAATAGGAAGAGCTTGAGGAAGAGTAGCTCCTTGTCCTCGACTTCGAATCCATATTCGATCCGGTGCTGGACCGAGAGAACTTTGGAGACGACCAGAAGTCCCGCGCAGACCGCGCCGAGAAGCCAGCCGGCCGACGTGGGCAGATAGTAGGTCGTCAGGAGCGAATAGAGATTGGTCGAGCCGCCCTCGACGACCGGGATCGTCGAATTGCGGATGACGAGCCAGAAGAGGCCCTTGAAGATGAGAAGGCCGCCCAGTGTGATGATGAAGGCGGGCATGCGCTCCTTGACGATCGTATATCCCATCAGGAACCAAATGACGAGCGCGAAGGCCAGGGCGGCGAGCATGCCTAAGGCGGCCGGCCAATGCTGCTGGAAGATCAGGACGCTCGCGATGCCGCCCGTGAGGCCGACGCCGCTGCCGACCGAGAGGTCGATGTGGCCCGGCAAGATGACGAGGAGCATGCCGAGCGCCAATGTCGCGGTGATCGAGAGTTCGATCATCAGCATGGACAAGTTGCGCGAGCTCAGGAACACGGGCGATTGCCACGCGAAGAATGCGCTGATGAGGATGAGGGCGATGCCCAGTGAGAAGTCGTGGATAGACAGGTTGTTGGTTTTCATGGGAGTTATCTCTTGGGCGAGTGGCCCATCGCGGCGGCCATCAGCTTCTCCTGGGTGGCGTCGGCGCGTTTGAACTCGCCGCCGATCGATCCTTCGTGCAGCATCAAGATGCGGTCGCTCATCCCCATGAGTTCGGGAAGCTCGCTGGAGACGAGAACCACGGCCTTGCCCGCCGCGGTGATTTGGTTGATGATCTCGTAGACTTCCACTTTTGCGCCGACGTCGATGCCCCGCGTCGGCTCGTCCAGGAAAACGACCTGCGGTTCGGTCATCAGTGCCTTGCCGATGACGACCTTCTGCTGGTTGCCTCCGGATAGGCCACCGACGACGGCCTCGAGGCTGGGTGCTTTGACGTGCAGGGAATCGAACAGCTTCTTGTTGGCGTGGAACTCACGGGGGGAATCGATGAGCCAGTTGCGCGTCAGGCGCTTGAGCGAAGAGAGGGACAGGTTGAAGCCGACGGCTTTGGGAAGGACGAGGCCGTAGCGCTTGCGGTCCTCCGAGACGAGTACCATCCCGCGGTTGATCGCCTCGTCGGGCTGCATTTTGGGGACCCGTTTTCCGTCTACCTCGACGGTGCCCTTCTTCCGCCAGCCCCAGGCGCCGAAGAGATGCATGAGAAGCTCCGTGCGCCCCGAGCCCATGAGGCCTCCGAAGCCGAGCACCTCGCCCGCGCGCAGCTCGAAGCTGATGCCTTCGAGCGCGTTCTCTCCGCCCTTCTCCTCGGCGACCGTGAGATTCTCGACGCTGAGGAGCACCGGGCCGGGCTTCGCCGTGCGGCGGGGGAAGAGGTCCTTGATCTCGCGGCCGACCATATGCCGGATCACGTCGGCCTTGTCGATATCCTTGGTCCTCTTGGTCGTCACGCTGGCGCCGTCCCGGATGACCGTGACGCGGTCGGCCACGGCGAAGACCTCGTCGAGCTTGTGCGAGATGTAGACGCAGCCGATGCCGCGTTCGCGCAGCTTCTTGAGGATGACGATCAAGGTGTCGACCTCGGTCTCGGTCAGCGCGGCCGTCGGCTCGTCGAGAATCAGGATCTTCGAGTCCTTGCGGAGAGCCTTGATGATCTCGATGAGCTGGCGCTGGCCCATGCCGAGGTGCTTCGTCGTCGCCGTCGGCTCGAGGTTCAGGTGGAACATCTCGAGCAGGCTGCGGGTCTCGCGGTAGATCTTGTTCCAATCGAGGAGCCCGAAGCGGGAGGGCTCGGCGCCCAGAAAGATGTTCTCGGCGACCGTCATCTCCGGGACCAAGGCGAGTTCCTGGTAGATGACCGCGATGCCGGCCGCTTCCGCGTCGGCCACGGACTCGAATCTCGCCGTCTTTCCGTTTACCTGGAGCTCGCCGTCGTAGCTGCCGTAGGGATGGATGCCCGAGAGCAGCTTGATCAGCGTGGACTTGCCCGCGCCGTTCTCGCCGCAGAGCGCGTGGATCTCCCCGGCGTTCACGCTGAAGGATACGTCCTTGAGGGCGGTGACGCCCGGAAACGTCTTGGTGATGTTCTTGGCGCTGAGGAGCGCGGCGGCCGTCATCAAGAGCCCGAGAACACGTCGGATTTCTTGTGGAAGCCGTCCTTAATGATCGTGTCGAGCAGGTTGTCCTTGGTCGCCACGACGACGTCCAGGAGCATCGACGGCACGGCCATCTTCCCGTTGTTCACCGTCTGGCTCGCCACGATCGGCTTTCCGGCCGCCATCTTGACCGCGGTCTCCGCCGCGCGCTCCGCTAGGCGCTTTAAGGGCTTGTAGATCGTCATCGATTGGGAGCCCTTCGCGATGCGCTGGCAGGCGGCGAGCTCCGCGTCCTGGCCCGTCACGAGGATCTTGCCGGCCATGCCCTCTTCAAGGAGCGCTTGGATCGCGCCGCCGGCGGTGCCGTCATTGGCGGCGAGGACTGCGTCGAATTCGTGGCCGTGCTTGGTGATCGCGGCGTTCATGATCTTCTTGGCGTTTTCCGGCTTCCAGTTCTCAGCCCAGTCCTCGTGGAGGACCTGGACGACGCCCTTGTCGATGAGGGGCTGGAGCACGTTCTGGGCGCCCTGGCGGAAAAGCAGCGCGTTATTGTCGGTCTTCGCTCCGTTGATGCGGACGATGCGGAATTTTTTCTTGCCGCCGATGCGGCCGACCAGGTACTTCGCCTGCTCCTCGCCGACCTTCACGTTGTCGAAGCTCATGTAGAGGTCGGGGTCGGAGTCGGTGATGAGGCGGTCGTAGGAGATGACCGGGATCCCGGCCTCGTGCGCCATTTGCACGCCCTTGGCCATCGCGCTGCCGTTGTGCGGGACGACGACGAGCACGTCCACCTTGTTCGAGATCAAGGACTGCACGTCGGAGATCTGCCGCGTATCGTCGGAGTTGGCCGCCTGGACCAGTACCTCGGCGCCGAGTTCGTGGGCGCGCTTGACGAAGATGTCGCGGTCGTGCTGCCAGCGCTCCTCCTTGAGGGTGTCCAGCGAAAGTCCGATCAAGAGCTTTCTTCCGGGCTCGCGCGCGGAGGGCGCGGCGCTTGCGCCGCCCGCGCCGCCGCGGGCGAGGACGATGCCGGTGAGCGCGCTGACGATGCAGGAGAGGACGACGAGAGTGACGCGGAGTTTCATGGTTAGGTCCTATTCTATTTTTGGATGGGCGCCAGGTACAGGAGATTGGCGAACGAGAGGCCGTTCACCCCTTGGTTCTTCTCCAGCCCCTTCAGCCAAGACCGGACGGCCTTGAACTGCACGGGATGGTACGAGTAGATCTGGACGGCCTCCGCGAGCGCCTTCGCCTCGAGGTCAAGGAACAGCTGCTCCCGCTTCGCCGGATCGGTCTCTTGCGCGGCCTTTTCCTCGAGCGCGTCGAAGTCCGGCCTGGAAAAACGCTGCGCGCGAGCGAAGAACCCCTTCGAATGGAAGAACGAGAACGCCAGGGAATGCGGATCGGGAAAATCGCCCACGAGCTCCTGCACCCAGATGGGCAGGCGATGGCTCTGGTAGTGTCCGGGATAGTCGGCGGGAGCGACCGCCTCGAGCTGGACCTTGAATTTGGCGTTCAGAGATTCGACGCCGGACTTGAGCACCTCCGCCGCGACCTGGCGGCGGACGTTCCCGCGCATGTAGCTCAGCGTCAGTGTGAAGCCCGAGTCCCAGAGCTTGCCGCCGTGCGCCCTTCGAAACGCCGCTTCCGCCTTCTTGAGGTCGTAGGCGGGAGCCGCGTCCTTGAGGCTGCCTTCCTTGATCATGGACGGCGGAATGGGACCGTACGCCGGCGTCCCTTTGCCGTTGAGGGCCATGCGAGCGTAGACGCCCGCGCTGAAGGCGTGGGCGAAGCCGAGACGGGCGTCCTTGTCGGTAAAGAAATCCGGCGGGATGCCCTTGCCGTCGAACTTGCCGCTTCCCAGGCGAGGGTTGTCCTTGGAGTCGACGTCGAACGTGAAGAAGAACGCTTCTCCGCTGGAATAGCCGGGGATGTCGTCGATCACGCTCACGCCGCCGGCGTCCTCGACGAGGGGAAGAATGGGACGTTCCAGATAGACGTAGTCCGCGTCGCCGCTGACGAGGGCGCTCGCGCGCATCGGATCGGAAGGCTCGGAGCGGAACACCACGCCTTCGAGCGCCGGCGCCGGCCCCCAGTAGTCCGGGTGGCGCTTGAGGACGAGCTTCGTTCCCGGAGCGCCCGATTCGACCATGAACGCGCCGGTGCCATTGGCGTGGTCCATCAGGAAAGGGGAAGTCTCGGTCGGCTGCGGCGCGCCTTTTGCGGGAGGGACGCCGTTCCAGCCGCCGTTCTTGAGGTGCCACGCCTTCGACGTCACGACCGGAAGAGTCCCGACGAGACGCAGAAAGCCGGGAAACGGAGCCTGGAGCTCGAACACGACGGCGTCGCCCTCGACGCGTACTGCCTTCTCCATCTGCTCGGGCGTCAGCGCCCAGAGGCCGCCGGAGTCCACGTTGGAGCCCATCTTGAACAGGGGGCCGAGCATGAAGGACGGAGGCTTGCTGTTGCGCTGGATGACGAGCTCGCGGAGGAAGGAGTAGCGCACGTCCTCGGGCGTGAGCCTCGTGCCGTCGTGGAACTTGACGCCCTTGCGGATGGGAAACCGGTACGTGCGGCCGTCGGCGCTGAGGAGGCCGTTCTCTCGGGTCGGGACCGCGGTGCTGAGCCACGGCTTGAACCTGTCGGCCGACCCGTCGAACGCCACCAGCGTCTCGTAGAGGTTCGCGACGATGAAGTACGTGCCGATGTCGTAGGAGGACGACTGGTCTATGGCGGTCCACGGGTTGCGCAGGAGCACGGTCATGATTTGGGCTCCCTTGGCCTTCGGAGACGGCGCGACGGCCTGGCCGTATCCGAGTCCGCCGCACGCCAGCAAGAGACACGCCGCGAGCAATCTCATCTTGGTACCACCCCGCCGTTCACCGTGAAGAGTACCTCACGGACCTGGGCGTTCTCGGTCCGCGGGTCGCCGTAGTATGTTTCGACCGTCACGTGCGCGTCGCCGTTGCGGTCGATCACCATCGAGCGCGCGTAGGAGGTCCGCCCCGCGCGGTAGTTCTGGTCCCAATATACGGACCCCGCCGAGTTGAAGCGGATGACCTTCAAAAAGGAGCCGGTCTGCTCGGTCACCGTCGCGGCGGCGTAAATGTTCCCGTCGTCGTCGGTCGCGATCACGGTCGGTATCGCGAACCCGTTGGAGTTGCGCTTTTGGCTCCAATAGACCGAGCCCGCGGACGTGAGCTTGACGATGAGGATCCCCTTCGTCTTGTCCTGGCGGATGGTGCCGGCCACGACCACGTTGCCTTCGCCGTCGACCGTCAGCGCGGTGGGGCTTACGTCGACCCGCGGATCGTACGGCACGTTCCATTGCACCTGGCCGGTCAAGGTAAGCTTGGTCACCTGGAAATACATGGTCTGGCCGTATCGCTGGGTAACGGAGTAGAAGTTGCCGCGGTTGTCGGCGACGCCGATGCCGCTCTCGTTCTGGGCCCGCGCCGCCTGTGGCAGCAGCGCGAGGAGCGCCGCCGCGGCGAATCTCGGTCGCATGGGAACGGGATTATACATAAATTGCCCGGCGCGCCTAGAGGGCCGTCCGGCCCGCGCTTTTGCTACAATCGCCGTCTATGCCAAACGACGACACCATTTTCCTCAAGACGAAGGTCGATATCCTGTCTTTCTTCAACGAGGACCAGCTGCGGCGCGTGACGCCGGACATCGAGCGCAAGAGCTACGCGAGCGGCGAGATGATCGTACTGCGGGGCGAGGTCACCAGCGGCTTCTATATCATCAAGAAGGGGAAGGTGTCGGCGAACTCCAAGGAGAAGGACGGCTCGGCCCGGAAGCAGGACCTCAACGCGGGCGATTTTTTCGGCGTGATGTCCCTGCTCGAGAACCAGTCCTCGGATGCGACGATCAAGGCGGCGGAGGACGGGACGGAGGTGCTGACGATCCCTGCGGCGTCCTTTCAGAAGCTGCTGGAGATGCAGCCGCTGCTGAAGAAGTCCCTCCTGGACAAGGTCGCGGCGAGCAGAAAATCATGAAAACGGCCCTGTTGATCGCGCTGCTCGCCTCCGCTCCCGCGGGAGCGAGCAAGTTCGACGACGTCGAGTCGTCGTCCAAGATCCCCGCCTGGCTGAAAGTCTCCGGCCTGGTCGACGGGCGCGCGTACACGGCGGGACGCGAGGATTCCTGGCTCCGGCAAGGAACGGGCCGCCTGCGCTACGGCGGGAGCAACGGGCACGATGCGGCGCGCCTGTCTTTGTCCCAGGCGAGCCTCGTTCTGGACGCGGACCTTTGGTCCAAGGCTAGCTTCCATTTGCACACCAATCTCACGACCGATCCGCCCGCCGATCACTCGCCGATCGGCATCTTCGAGGCGTTCCTCCAAGCGGATCGGAAGTACTACGGGACCGGCGTGCGCGCGCGCGCGGGCGCGCTGATGCCGCTCTTGTCTTGGGAGCATCCCGACGGGGCTTGGTCGACGCGCTATACGCTGACGCCCTCGGCGATCGGGTCTTGGGTCGGGGAGGACGTCCGCGTCTTCGGCGTGGAGGCCGTCGCGGAGCGCCCGATCGTCAAGCCGGTGGTCGGCCGCTTTACTTTCGGCACCTTCATCGGCGGCGATCAGATCGGGCGCCTGCTGTGGTACCGAAGCTGGGCGCTCCACGATTATCAGGCCGACATCGCGGCGCGCTACTCGACGCCCAATGGGACGATCCGCCCCTTCAGCGAGATCGACGGCCGGGCGGGTTATTACGTCCGCGGAGACGTGGACATCCTGGAGCAGCTGGCGCAGGTAGGCGCGGGATATTGGACCAACAACGGGCATAACGGCCAGGGCCGCGGCGCCGGCGGGCCGGTCGCCCTGCCGGGGCCGCCCGTGCCCGGCCCGGGGCTTCCGGGACCGAACTTGATCGGGGCCGACGCCGAAGCCTATCGAACGGAGGTGCAGCACATCGGCGCCAAGGCGGAATGGAAGCGCTTGACGGTCATCACGCAGACGATGAAGGTGACGATCCAGCGCGCCAACGGCGGTCCCATAGACTGGTCCGACGCGTTCCTGTTGGCGTCGTATCAGTGGAAGAAATGGCGCGCCAGCGCGCGTTACGACCGGTTCTGGGCGACGAACCTGGACTACGGATTCGCGTGGACGCTATTTGGCGCCTACGATTTCGACGTGCGCAATCAGCTCGCCGCGGAGTGGGTCTACCTTTCGGCGCGGCCCGGCGAGCCGGTGTTCCCGCGTTCGCAGGTCGACCGGCTGTTCCAGATCAACTATCGCCTGCGGTTCTGAGCCGATGAAAGCGAGCGCCCGCATCGCGGCCGCGTCGGCGTGCCTCCTCGGAGCTTCGATCGCGGCGGCCGCGGACCTGACGGTTTCAGTTCGGGACCTCGGCGGCGCGCCGATCGAGGACGCGGTCGTGTTCGTCTACGAGGCCTCCGGCAAATTCGCGCCGCCGAAGGAGCCCGCGGTGATGGACCAGATAGACAAGACCTTCGTGCCGCGCGTGCTGGCGATCCTCGCGGGCACCAAGGTGCGCTTTCCGAACAAGGACGACATCCATCATCACGTCTACTCCTTCTCGAAAGCGAGGAAATTCGATCTGCCGCTGTACAAGGGCGAGCCGACGGACCCGATCGCGTTCGAAACGCCGGGGTTGGCGAAGCTCGGCTGCAACATCCACGATTGGATGATGGGCTACGTCCTGATTCTGGAGAACCCCTACTTCGCCAAGACCGCCAAGGACGGCACAGCGCATCTGAAGAACGTGCCTGCCGGAACGTACAAGCTCGCGCTGTGGAGCGACCGGCGTAAGGAGCCGGTCGAGCAGGCCCTCAAGACCGTCTCCATCGGCAAGGACGAGAAGGTCTCCTTCAAGCTCGCCTTCGGCCCGCTTAAGCTGCCCAAGCCGCCCGCGGTGAAGGCGTACAAGTAGCGCTTCGCTACCGGACCTCGCAGGCGCTCAGGGTCACGCTTCCTCCCGCGTAGCGGGACTCGACGTAGCGCGTGCCGTCCGGGCGAGTGGCGAGGTAGAGTTCCGAAAATTGAAGTATCCCGTTCAGCGGCTCGGCGGCCGCCGAGCGCTTGAAGAGCACGATCTCGGTCCTGGAGACCATCGGCAGCGAGCGCGCCTCGACGTCCTTGGCCAGATAGATCAAATCGTCGGCACCGCTCGGCAGATGGTCCATCACGAGCGATTTTTCGTCGGGATCGATCGCGCCGCCGATGACGGCGCTGAGGCGGACCTTCCTGCCTCCGAGCGCGGCCAGAAGATAGCCCACGCTCCCGTCGGCGGAAGCCCGGCACCGCGCGGTCTGGCCGTCCGAGAATGCCAGGGGCTCGCTGAACGGCGCATCGGCGCCCTGCGCGGGCAGCGCCAGCCAGAGCGCCATGAGTGACGCGATCATCCCATAGAGGATAACGAAGACGGCGGCACGCCGCCTGGGCCGTAGGGCCCCGCGACGGACCCGCCCGGAGTCCTGCCTTATGGTAGAATCGCCGCGTGCAGCCCGATCTGAAGGTCCGCGTCGACAGGATCGCTCCCGAGGGCGAGGGCATCGGCAAGTCTCCCGGCTCCGACAAGGTGATCTTCGTCCCCTACGGCATCCCGGGCGACGAGCTCATGGTCGCCCAGGCGGAAAACAAGCCGCGCTACGTCCGGGGCCGGGTTCTCTCGGTCGAGAAGCCCTCGCCCGACCGCATCTCGCCGCGGTGCCTCGTCCACTTCGCGCCCGGAAAGACGGAGTACTGCGGCGGCTGCGATTGGCAGCACGCGTCCTACGCCGCCCAGCTTCGCTACAAGCGCGAGATCGTCGCCGACTGCATGCGCCGCATCGCGAAGCTGAACGCGCCGATCGCGGACACTCTCGCCTCGCCGTCCGAATGGCGCTACCGCAATAAGGTCCAAGTCCCTTTCCAGCCCGCGCCCGGGCGGGCCAAGGCGGGGTTCTACATGCCCGGCTCGCACCGCGTCATCGAGTTCGAGGACTGCGTCGTGCAGCCCGAGCTGTCCGTGGAGATCGTTCGCACGGTGCGCGAGCTCTCGCAGACCCGCGGCTGGCGCGCCTACGATGAGACGCAGGACAAGGGCTGGCTGCGCCACCTCTTCATCCGTACCAACGCCGCGGGCGAGGCCGCCGTCGTGTTCGTGACGCGCGATCGGGCGTTCCCGCGCGAGCGCGAGGCGATCGAGGAGATTCGCAAGCGGCACCCGCGCGTCGTCAGCTTGTTCCAGAACGTGCAGGAGGAGCGCACGGCGGTCATCCTCGGCCCGCGTTGGCGCAAGCTCTGGGGAAAAGACCGCTTGTCCGAGAAGATCGGCCCCTTCACGCTCGAGTTCTCGCCCGGCGCCTTCGTCCAGGTGAACACGCCGGCGGCGGAGGTGCTCTACGGAGCGGCCGAGCGGCAGCTCTACGACGACGGCTTCCGTCCGAACCTGGTGCTCGACCTATACTCCGGCGTCGGGGCCATCGCGTTCTGGATCGCCAAGGGAGCGGGACGCGTCATCGGGGTGGAGGAGGTCCCGCAGGCGGTCGAGGACGCCTATGCCAACGCGCGGCGGCTCGGAGTGCGCAACGTGTCTTTCGTGAAGGGAACGGTCGAGCACGCGCTCAAGCGCCTGCGCGGCCTCGAGAACCCGCGGCCATGGGCCGCGGTCGTCGACCCGCCGCGGGGCGGCTGCGAGAAGGACGTCCTCAAGTTCCTGTCGACTCGGCGCGTCGAGCGGGTCGTGTATGTGTCCTGCAACCCCGCGACGTTCGCACGGGACGCCCGCGTCCTGGCCGACGCCGGCTACCGGCTCGAAAAGATCCAGCCGGTCGATCTATTCCCGCAGACGGCGCACGTCGAGCTCGTCGCGCGCTTCAACGCCTGAGGATTCCCTTCTATAGGGTCGAGTTGTCGATGACGAAGCGGTAGCGCACGTCGCCGCGCATCATCCGCTCGTAGGCCGCGTTGACGTCGCGCATGGCGATGACTTCGACGTCGGACAGCGCCTTCTTCTTGGCGCAGAAATCGAGCATCTCCTGCGTCTCGGCGATGCCGCCGATCGCGGAGCCCGAGATCTTCCGGCGGCCCAGGATCAGGGAGAAGGAGCGAATGGCGAGAGGCTTGGGCGGCGCGCCCACGATCACGAGCTCTCCTTCGGTGCTCAGCCACGAGAGGCTGGCGTCGATATCATGGTCGGCCGATACCGTGTCGATGATGATGTCGAAGCGCTTGGCGAGCGACTTGACGGCCCCGGCGTCCGTGGTCACGGCGAACTCGTGCGCGCCGAGACGCTTGGCGTCGGCGCGCTTGGAGGGGGAATGGCTGAGCACGGTCACTTCGGCGCCCATCGCCGCCGCGATCTTGACCGCCATGTGCCCGAGCCCGCCGAGCCCCATGACGCCGACCCGCGAACCTTTGCGGGCGCCGAGCCGTTTGAGCGGCGAATAGGTCGTGATCCCCGCGCAGAGCAGAGGCGCCACGCGGTCCAGCGGCATCTTCGGCGGCACTTTGACCGCGAACGCCTCGTCGACCACGATATGATCCGAGTAGCCGCCCTGTGTCGGCGTCTTCTCGTCCATCTCCGTGCCGTTGTAGGTCAGGGCGACGTGCGTGTCGCAGTGCTGCTCGAGGCCGCGCCGGCAGCTGGGGCAGCGGCGGCAGGAGTCGACCATGCAGCCGATGCCGGCCGTGTCGCCGGCCTTGAACCCGCGCACCTTGCGGCCGACCTGCGTCACGCGTCCGACGATCTCGTGGCCGGGCACCATCGGGTACGCGGACCCGCCCCACTCGTCGCGTGCCTGGTGGATGTCGGAATGGCAGATGCCGCAGAAGGCGATCTCCACGCGGATGTCGCGCTCGCCGACGTCGCGCCTCGTGAATCGGAAGGGTTCCAGCGGCGAATTCGGGCTGCGGACGGCGTAACCTTTGGCTTCGAGCATGGTGAGTTTCTCCTCGACGCACAGTAGCATTTTTTCCTCCGCAGTCATTCGGCCGCAAACGCCACGCCTTCCGGCACGTCGGGCTCGAGCCTCTCGGCCGCGCGTACGCTCCGCTCGACGCGGCCCCAGTCGACGTTGTCGAGGAAGCGCTCGACGTACCCGTCGATGCCGCCGCCCCCGCGATCGAGCGTATAGGCGTGTTCCCAGACGTCCATGGCCAGGACGGGGAGGAACCCCGCCGGATGGCCCTCCTCCTGCATGCCGATCCCATGGTTCGACAGCGCCTGGCGCGCCGGGTCGAGGTAGAGGATCACCCAGCCCGCCCCGCGCATCCGGCCGAGAGTCGAAAATTCCTTGCGCCAGGCGTCGAAGCCGCCGAAGCTCTTCTTCAATAGCTTCGTGAAACGCGCCTCCGGTCCCAAGGGCTTTTGCCCGGGCTTCAGGACGCTGAAGTAACGCTCGTGAAGGATCACCGGATTGTAGGCGTAGGCGAGGCGGCGCTTGAGCTCCAGAAACTCCTTCCCGAGATCGTCGTTCTCGAGAAGCGCCGACGCGCGCGCGGTCAGGCCGTTCAAGTGCTTCACGTAGCCCTCGTAGAGCGCCCAGTGATGGGCGATCTCCGATTCGCTGATGCCGTCGAGGCGCGCGGGACGCAGCTCGTGGCGGACTCTGTACTCTGGATTCATGGAGCCTCCGCAGGTTCCCCATGCGAGTCTTGGGGAGTCGTCGATAGTGTATCGACCGCGGGCCGAGCCGTCGATGGACGGGGCTTATCGACTCTTTGTCGGCGCGGTGACCGGCGCCGGAGGAGGGGGTTTCGGCAGGCGCAGCGTCGTGTCCGAGAGAAGTCGTTCCAAGACGACGGAGGCGATCAGCCGATGCACCTGTTCGTTGGGGTGATGGTCCGTTGGGTGCACCCAGAAAGACGAGGGATCCCGGTACATCACGTAGCGCAGGAGCTCGACCGTCGCGATGCCGTGGTCCGCCAGCTGCCCGCGAATCCGTTTGTGGATCCAGCGAGGGTATTTTTCGTTGAGCCAGTCGAGCTTGGGAAGTACCGCGACCAGGACGGGGAGTTTCTTTCCGCGCGAGAGCGTCTCGAGTCCCGAGAGGGCCTCCTCGAACTGCCGCTGGCCCGCGGGATTTCGCGGCCCCCAGATGAGCTTATACCAGCGCTGACTCACGCGGTTGACCTTCTGCGCGTAGGCGAAGCGCATGATCCACCGCGCCACGTACGACCATCTCGGAAAGTGCACCGTGGACACGACGTTGCTCGCGCGGCCCACCGACCGCAACAGGCGCTGCTCGATGCGGAGGAACTGGATCGCTTCCGGCGGATTTCGACGCTCGGAATCCACGGACGGGTACGCGTCGTTGATGTACATGCCGACGAGGATCAGATCCGGAGAATATTTCAAGCCTCGCTTCAGCAGGTCCTTCCACTCGTCGTACGTGCTGTAGCCGGCGACGGCGAAGTTGAGCACCTCGAACCGGGGCCTTCCGCGGTAGCGCGCGTTGAGCATTCGCTCCAGCTGCTTCGCGTAGGCCTCGTCCGGTCCGAGGCCCATTCCGATGCTGAAGGAGTCGCCGAGAACCGCGATCCGAAATACGTTCTTGGGCTTAGAGACGGCGTGCTCGACGTCGCGCATCCCGTCCGAGTTCATCCGCCATTCGGTGCTTCGGTCCGGAAGGCAGTGCCAGCCGCGGCATAGCGAGTAGGTGAGCGTGACGACTCGACCCGGCACGTACGCGAAATAGGGCGCTTCGCCGCGCTTGATGAAGCCGGGGCCGCGCTCGAGGATAGTGTAGGGGGACGGGCGCATGCGCATCTGCACCACGTCGTCGGGTAGGAGGCGGAACGCGCGGAGGATCGACTCGCCGACCAGAAGCCCGAATACGACGCCTGCGGCGGCGAGCGCGGCCTTACGGAGCAGTGCCCCGCGCTTGGTCTTGGCGCGCATCAAACGCCAATCTTAGTATTTAAGGCGGCGGAGGTGTTCTGCGGGAGGTCTCAGCGCCCTTCGTAGCGCCATCGGTCCGAGTAGATACCGTAGGCCGTCGCTTCGAACGCGCCGTCGCGCTTTGTTGCGACTTGCACGACGATGAAGCGGCCGGAGCGGCGGACCGCGAACTCCGCGGTCCCGTCGGTCGAGCGGTACTTCGCGGCGTCCTGGGGAGCGAAGTCGACGGGCGAGACGTCCGCCCGCTTGCGCGCGTGCGCGTCGCGCACGAGCGCGGCCTCCTCGGCGGCGAGGAGATCGTAGTAATTCCTAACGGCGGAGAGGCGGTACGTCCCCACGGCCTTGAATGCGCCGTCTTTCGCTTCGCCGGAAAAGAGGCTGGGGAAGTACTGCGCCGATTCGGCCATGAACATGAACCCGGTATGCCAGCCCGTCAGGGTCTCCTTCGTCGCTGCTTCCTTCGCCTGCTCGAACAGCCTGGCCGCGTCTCGAAATGGAGCGCTGGTCCGGCGTGTCGGAACCGGGGAGGCGGCGCTTTCCACGAAGCGAGGCGGAGGCGGCACGGCGTCGACCTCGACGCCCGGAGACGCGAGCGCTGCGTTCAATACCGGTCCCGCCGGCACTTCCAACGCCGTCGAGGGGCACGGCAGCAGGCCGAAGATTGCAATGAGCGCGAGCGACGCCGATTTGATCATGAATGCCTCCGTAGAAACCCGATAGCGGGAGGATACTTGAGTTCGCGCGAGCCAAGAAGAGCCGATGGACTCAGATCGGGCGAGCAAAGCGCTCCAGAAGCGCGATGCACGGCAGTCCACGATTGCGGACAACTTCGTTTCCCGCTCAGGCGAGGCCGGCCAGGAATTCTTCGATGAGCACGGGAAGCTCGGAGGCGTAGCCGCCCTCGAGGACCGCGAAGCGGCGAAGCTTCGTCTCCGCGATCATGGCGCCGATGCGGCGATAGGATTTCTTCTCGAGCTTGAGCTGGGCGATGGGGCATTCCTTATATGTATCGAAGCCGGCGGAGATCGCGAGCAGGTCGGGCTTGAAGTCGAGCGCAGGCCGTAGGGCCGCCTCCAGCGCCTTCAGGTACGCGGCCTCGCCGGTCCCCGGAGGGAGGGGATAGTTGAAGCAGTTGTCGTGAGAGGCGAGGCCCGTGCCGGGATAGAGCGGCGACTGGTGGAGGGACGTAAAGTGGACGCCGTCCTTGCCCGTCATCAGTTCGTCGGTGCCGTCGCCGTGGTGCACATCCACGTCCAGGATCGAGATCCGCACGGACTTTGTTTCCTTGCGAAGGCGCGCCACGGCGATCGCGAGATTATTGAAATAGCAGAAGCCGGAGACGCGGCTCCGGCCCGCGTGGTGCCCAGGCGGACGCATCAGCGAGAAGGCGGGTTCGCCGGCGGCCGCGCTGTCCGCGGCGGACAGGGCGCCGGAGAGGCTCGTCAGGGCGATTTGAGCGATGTCGGGAAAATAGGGCGTGTCGGCGTCCCGGAACCGTCCCTCGCGGACTGACTCGAAATGCTCCTTGGAGTGCATGAGCGCGACGTCATCCGGGCCCGCCTTGACGACGGGGGCGAGGACCGCGTGTCCCGCCGCCTTCAGCCGTTCGTAGGAGCGGGACACTCGCTCCGGGGCCTCGGGGTGCCCGGGCGTGCGGTACGTCGTCGTCGACAAGTCGCTGTATACCTTGATGCCCGACATGTTAGTAAATTATAATCCTCCCGCTTTCGCCGCAAACCACCGCCGCAGGGGAGGAACCGATGGCTGACGCGAATACGACGTTTCAGTTCTTATTCCGGTGGCTGCATGTCATGGCCGGGATCACCTGGATCGGCCACCTGTATTTCTTCAACTTCGTGAACGTCCCGCTGCAGGGCGCGCTCGACGACGCAGCCAAGAAGGCGGTCAATCCCAAACTCATGCCCCGCGCGCTGTGGTGGTTCCGCTGGGGCGCCATGATCACCTTCATTTCGGGTCTCGTCCTCTTCGGCATGATCTACATGGGCGCCAATCTGCACGGTCTCTTCTACGACATGAGCGGCCACGTGTCGGACCGGGCGCTGTGGATCATGACGGGCATGCTCCTCGGCACGATCATGTGGTTCAACGTGTGGTTCGTCATCTGGCCGGCGCAGAAGAAAATCCTCTCCGGCCAAGTGCAGGGCGACGAGCTCGCCGCGACCCGCAAGCGGGCCGGACAGTTCTCGCGGATCAACACGTATCTCTCGGGGCCGATGCTCTTCGGCATGCTCGCGGCGAACCATTATCCGTCGCTGAGCTTCGGCGCGGTCGCCGTGTTCGCGCTGGTCGGGCTCGGCGCGATCTGGGGCGCGATCTACCACTCCTTCATCGTCGGGCAGTCGGTCTAAACTCTTATTAAGGAAAACGCGGCCGTGCAGACCCCGGACTGGGCACCGTTCGAGGTTTGCGCGGCCGGCGCGCGTCCCGAGCCGACGCGGCCGATCGGCACCCGCGAGGGCGTCGGCGACCGGCTGCGGGCCGCGGCGTTCGCGGAGCTGCAGGCCCGCGAGGCCTTCCTATGGGCCGCTCGTACGTTCGGCGACGCTCCCGCGGAGCTGCGCGAGGCGTGGACGACGCTGGCCGGGGCGGAACAGCGCCATCTTGACATGCTGCTCGAGCGGCTGCGGGCGCTGGGAATCGGCGTCGCCGAGCGCGCCGTGTCCGACCGGCTGTGGAGCTCGCTCGTCGGATGCGGCAGCGCTCGAGAATTCGCCCTGTTCATCGCCAACGCGGAAGAGCGGGGGCGTCTCGCGGGGGAGCGTTTCCGCCAGGCCATGGTCGGGGTCGATCCCGAGAGCGCGAGGGTGTTCGGGCTCATCGCCGACGAGGAAGTCGCCCACGTCGCGCTGGCGAAGCGCTACTTTTCCGACTGATTCGAGGCGGTACGCTCGGGCGGCGCGAGCAGACGGCCCAGGCGGCGGCTTAGGGAACGCAGGATCATGGGCGCGGCCGGGAGGCTCCCGTGTCCTATTCCCCAACGACTGAGATTGGCGTTCACGTCCGCTCCGCCGACCACGCTGCCCGCGAGTCCCCAGCTTTGATAGTAGTTCTCCCAGCGCTCCACGTTCGCCGGGCGTTCGAAGCCGGCGAACGGCGCGCGCGGGCGAGGGTCGATCGTATACACCGCCGCGACCGGAACGCGACGGCGCGCCAGCGCCGCCGCCAACTCGTGGGCCGCGTCTCCGCCGAAGCTGTGGCCGATCAAGACGAGGGAGCGGCCCGCGGCGAGTCCGGGTCCGGCCGGGGAGCGCATCCAGGCGGCCGCGCAGCGTTCCGGCAAGGAGCCTCCGCCGCGCGAGGTCCATTCCGGGAACACGATGAACTCGAAGCGGTCCCCATAACGGTCGACGAGCGGGATCATGAGATCGTGGACGACGTGTCCGAAATAGAGCGTCCGCCCCGGCTTTCGAGCGGCGGCGCCGGAGGCGACCGCGTCTTGATAGCGGTACGCCGCTCGCGTCGCGAGCGAGTCGAAGGCCGTCCAGCCCTCGAAGCCGATCACGAGCGTATCGACGCCGCGAGCGCCGGCCGACCGGGAAAGCCGCGCGCATTTTCGCGCCGCCGCCGACGCGTCCGCTTCATATCCGGACGGCTTGACCGCGGCGATCGGCGGCCTCGGCTCGCGCAGCGGGGCTGCCGGACCGACCGGGGGAGCGGGCGGCGGGGGAGAGGCCGGCGGGAGAATCTCCGGGGACGGTCCGCGCGCGTCCACGACAGTCGCGGCGCCGATGGGCGCGCGGTCGGCGAGGCGCGGGCGGAGCTTCAGGCGGGGCAGAATCAGAATCTCGGCGCGGCTCTGGATCGCGTCCAGCGCTTCCTGCGCTCGGCGGCGCTCGACGGGGGACCGGGCCATGTCGAGCCTCCGGGCCGCATCGAGATACTCGAGCCTCAACTCCGCGGCCGAGGCGTCCTGGACGGGAGCGTTGAAAACGGAGTCCCAATAGGCGCGGTCGCCGCGCGCGGCGAAGCACGCCTGCGCGGATAGCGCGAATACGGCGAACGCGAGTCCGCCCCTCCCTCGGGCCATGGTGGAACGATAGCCGGAACCGCGTCCGGGCGTCAGGACCTTTCGGGACTCTTTTTCAGGAATTTGGTCCCAGTATTTCTGGGACTCAGCGGCCCGCCGGAGCCGGACGCGCTTGAGGCAGCCGCTCCGGCAGCGCTCGAGGCTTTCGGCCCGCGGCGGGGGCGGGCGTGATCGCCCCGGGCCCGCCGTCCTCGCGCGCAATCCTCTCCGAGCGGAACAGGGTCCTGATAATCAGGCCGTTCTCGAGAAGCTTGCGCTCGTAGCGGAGGACGAAAGACTTCATGTCCGACCGGACTTCGAGGCGCGTCTCCAACTCCAGCCTTCTGCCGGGAAGGTCGATCGCGTCGGATTCGACGCCCAAAAATCCCGCGTCCGCCGGGCGCTTTGGATCGACGTCGTGGCGCGTGTGGGTGCGGCGGGCGTAGCGGGCGCTGCCGATCGAGAATCGCTCGCTTCCTGTCGCCTCCACGACTTTCGCGCCCGATTGCGGGTCCGAAAAGACGCGATAGCCGTGCGGATACTCCTGCTCCGCCGTGGAGCGGACGAACGGATGCGGCTCCCGAGGCTCCGGTTCCGCAAGAGCGGCCTTAGGATGGAGCCCAGGGGGGAGTATAGGGAGTTCCAGCCGCGTGTCCGCGGACAGAGCGAGCGTGCTGAACGTCGGGTGCGGCGTCGGCCACAGCATCGGAAACAGCCCGTTCGATACGGCAAGGCGAATGCGGCTGTCCTTGCGGAATCGCCAGGTGGTGAAATGCAGGTCCAGGGACAGGGATTCGAGAGCGCCTGGAGAGAGAGGCTCCGGCGCAGCCGAGGATCGCCGGTGGAGCCCGTTGAGGGCGGCTCCGGTGACGAGGGCGATCGTGCCGTCGGGCCGGACCTCCTCGAGGCGGACTGCCCAATTCAGCGCGGGGGCGTCGGCGCCGGCGCGCAGTTGGACGCGCGGGAACCCGACCAGCTCGATATCCCGGTCAAGCGGGGCGCTCGTGTAGGTCAGGCAGGACTGGTCGAGGGGACTCATGTCCCCGGTCGACTCGCCCCACCAATAGCCCGCCTCGCCGCCGATCTCGGGGCGATAGGCAAGGACGTCTCTCGCGGAGGCCCCGGGCGGGGACGGGCGAAGGGTTCCTTCCGGGTTGGGATACAGCGTCAGCCAGCGGGTTTCCGGAATCGGCCAATCACCCGCCCTCCAGGAACCCGGCGTGGTCTTGAGTGTCGCGTCGGGCCGGTGACCGTCGCGGAGAAAGTACGTCAGCTTCGGCCAGGACTCGACTCCGGTCTTCTCGTCCTTGAGCCAGCGGTCCCACCATCGGACCGCGCGCTCGCGCCATTCGTAGTTGGGCCCGGGCGTCCCGTTGTCGGGCCAGGCGTGATTCCACGGGCCGATCTCGCCTTTGACGAGCGCGCTTGCGTTCGCGAGCATGCGCGGCACGCTGTCCCGGTAGCCGTCGAGCAATCCGCCGATCAGGTAGGCGGGAATCTTCAGTCGCGAGTAATCCGTCCGCAGCGAGCCGCGCCGCCAAAACTCTCCGTCTGATTGATGGCGGAGATACACGGCCTGCCACGGGGCGCGCTCGAAGCGCTCTTGAAAAAAACTCTCATCGACGCGATAGTCGGGCGGGGCCGGAAGTCCCGATTCGTGAAAGACCGAAAGATGATACTCGTCGAGATGGAGAATCCCGTCGATATAATGGACGTCGTCGTGGAACAGGTCGTCCGAGGCGTCGGCGGCCAGGATCGCCTTGAGCTCGGGCGGATTGCGCATCGCGAGCTGGATGGCGTTGAAGCCGCCCCACGAGATGCCAAACATCCCGATCTTTCCCGTCGACCACGGCGCGGACGCGAGCTGCCGCAGAATCTCGAGTCCGTCCTGCATCTCCCGCTCCGAATACTCGCGCTCGGGGACCGCTCCCTCCGAGGATCCGGTGCCGCGGACGTCGACCTTCGCGATCACGTAGCCGCGGCGTACGAAATAGGCGAAAAGCTCCCAATCGCGCGCGAGGAACATGTCGTCCTTCCGGTAGGGGAGGAACTCGAAGAGCACGGGGAATCGACGTCCCGGCTCCATCGGCGTGGGCTTGTAGTATGTGACCGAAAGCCGAACGCCGTCCGGCATCGTAAGCCAGGCGCGCTCGGTAGCGACGCCGTAGGGGGCTGGGCTCGATCCATGGGCGGAGGTCGCGAGCAACAGCGCCGCGCTCAGGAGGGTGCCTTTCATGGACCCATTTAACGATATCCGGCGAGGAATGAACGTCCGCTGAGCGGCTTACCTTGCGGCAGGCCCATCGACCCGCGTCGTTTCGGGTCCCTCTCCGAATGTATATTTCATGACGAAAACCGTCAATTTTCCGATATTGACAAGGTAATACGTTCTCTTTACACTAGCAATCGGAGTTTGTTATCCTATGCAGGAAATATTGAGAATTGCTGGTTCTTTTGGACTCGTTCGACGAGTCTTGTGCCCAGTTGGCGCAGCGGTAGCGCGTTCCCTTGACATGGGAAAGGTCATAGGTTCAAATCCTATACTGGGCACCACTTATTTTCCAGCGATCCTTCCCGCCGAGCATCCTAGACCGTGACGGCCATCAAGGAGCGACCCGTGCCGAATTCCGATATCAACTCCAGGGAGTATCTCGACTCCCTCCGACATTCCTGCGCCCACGTGATGGCGCAGGCCGTGCAGGAGCTCTTCCCGGGCACCAAGATAACGATCGGTCCGGCCATCGAGAGCGGCTTCTATTACGATTTCGACTCGGAACATCATTTCACCGTCGAGGACCTGGCGAAAATAGAGAAGCGCATGCGTCAGATCGCGGAGGGCAACCACGCCTTCAAGGGAGAGGTCCAGACGTACGAGGGCTCGGCCACGTACTGGAAGGGCCGCAACGAGACCTACAAGCTCGAGCTCCTCGACGGCATCAAGGAGCGCGGCGAGACGATCACCCACTATACGCACGATACCTTCACCGACCTTTGCCGCGGCGGCCACTTGGAGAGCACCAAAGCCATCCGCCACTTCAAGCTGCTGAGCGTCGCGGGCGCCTATTGGCGCGGCGACGAGAAGCGGCCGATGCTCCAGCGTATCTACGGCACCGCGTTCCCGTCCAAGGACGGGCTCGACGCCTACCTCAAGCAGATGGAGGAGGCGAAGAAGCGCGACCACCGAAAGCTCGGAACCGAGCTCGACCTCTTCAGCATCCACGAGGAGGTGGGCGCGGGGCTCGTCCACTGGCACCCGAAGGGGGCGCTGGTTCGCTACCAGCTCGAGCAGTTCCTGCGCAAGCTCTTGGACCGCGACGGCTACCAGTTCGTCTACACCCCGCACATCGCCTCCGAAGAGCTCTACAAGATCTCCGGGCATCTCCAGAACTACGCGGACCTGATGTACGCCCCGATGGAGATCGAAAACCAGCCGTTCCGGGCCAAGCCGATGAACTGCCCGAACCATGTAATGATTTATCGCTCGCGCCTGCACTCCTACCGCGATCTGCCGATCCGCTTCGCCGAGTTCGGCACCGTGTACCGCTTCGAGAAGTCGGGCGTGCTCCACGGGCTCCTGCGCGTGCGGGGTTTTACGCAGGACGACGCTCACCTTTTCTGCCGGCTCGACCAGATCCGCGAGGAGATGGTCAAGCTGATCTCGCTCGTGCGGGACGTCTACAAGGCCTGCGGCTTCGAGCAGGTGAAGTGCTACCTCGCCACGCGCCCCGAGAAAGCGATGGGAGAGGACGCGCTGTGGAAGAGCGCGGAGGGCCAGATCCGCGAGGTCCTGGAGACCCACGCGAAGGCGTTGGGATTCGACTTCGAGATCGATGAGGGCGGCGGCGCGTTCTACGGCCCCAAGATCGACATCAAGATCAAGGACGCGATCGGCCGCGAGTGGCAGCTCGGCACGATCCAGCTCGATTTCAACCTCCCGCGCCGTTTCGACGCGAAATACCGCAACGCGGAGGGCGGCGAGGATTTCGTGGTGATGATCCACCGCGCCATTTTCGGCTCCTTCGAGCGCTTCTTCGGCATCCTGGTCGAGCACTTCGCGGGCGTGTTCCCGCTGTGGCTCGCGCCCGTGCAGGTCAAGATCCTAACGATCAACGACGAGATGGAGCCGCACGCCAAGGAGCTCTTCGCCGCGCTCAAGGACGGGGGCCTGCGCCCCGACCTGGACGCGAGCTCCGACAAGATCGGCAACAAGATCCGCAACGCCACTTTGGAGAAGGTGCCGTACATGGTCGTCTTGGGCCCCAAGGACGTCGCCGCGGGTACTCTCAGCGTCCGGCTTCACGACGGACGTCAGGTCGCGGGGATCACTCGCGACGCTCTGATCGACAAACTACAACAGGAGGCGCGGACGATGAGTCTCTCGCCCGTGATCACGCCATCATGAGAAGGTCCCTACACGCGTTCGCCGCCGCTGCCCTCGTGCTGTCGATCCCGCTTCAAGCCGACGCCCGCCGCGATGACAACGCGAACAAGGAGGAGGAGATGTTCTCCTCCGCCTCGCAGTTGTTCCAAGAGGGCAATCAGGAGAAATCGGCCGCGATCGACGCGTTCGAAAAGTTCGTGAAGGCGTTCCCCGACAGCTCCCGGGTGGCGGACGCGGAGTTCCTGATCGGCGAAGCGAACCTCAAGGAGGCGCTGGCCATCCTCCGCGCGGAGGCCTCGAGCAAGAAGACGAACGCGGCGCGCATGCTGCAGCCCCGCAACCAGAACGCGCTCCAGGCCCTGCGCAAGGCGCAGGAGGCCTTCTCGACGGTCGTGTCGCGCTACGGGAAGAAGTCGGGCCTCGGCGCGTCGGCCCAGTATCGCCTGGGCGAGGTGTCCTACAATCTCAAGGACTGGAAGAACGCCATCGACGACTTCAAGAACGTCGAGAAGAACTTCCAGAAATCCTACCTCGTTCCCGAGAGCTGGCTCGGCATCATCTACGCGGACCTGGCCCTCGAACAGTTCAGCCAGGCCGAGTCGAACCTGTTCCTCCTAGGAGAGACGTTCCCGAACTATCTCCGCGTGCCGATCGTCCTCTACGCCCAGGGCATCGTGAGCCTGCACAAGGGCGACTACGCGAGCGCCGAGAAGGCGCTCAAGCAAGTCAGCACCGACGACGCGATCTTCTATCTCGGCAAGACGTACCTGCTGTCCAAGCGACCGTTCTTGGCCGCGACAGCCTTCGAGCGCCTGGTGCGAGAGTATCCCGAATCGGAACTGCGCGAGGAATCGGACTTCTTCATCGGCGACTCGTTCTTCCTCGCCAAAGACTACGACGGCGCCATCACGAAGTATCAGCGCTTCCTGGAGAAGTATCCCGATTCGAGGCTGAAGGTGGCGGCCCTGTTCCGCATCGGTTCCTCGTACTTCCAAAAGAAGTCCTACGTGGACGCGCGGGCCAATTTCCAGTCGGTGCTCGACCGCTACCCGCAGGATTTCTTCGCTCCGCTCGCCCAGTATTTCATCGCGGAATCGTATCTCGTCTCGAACCAGATGCGCGAGGCGCTCTTCGCCTATACGAAGGTGATCACGCAGTTCCCCGAGACGATCAAGATCTCGCCTCTGGCGCACTACAAGCTCGCCTGGACGCAGTTCCAGGTCGGCGACAGCGCCCAGGCGACGCAAACGTGCCATAACTTCCTGGTCCTCTATCCGACCCATACGTTGGCCAAGAACGTGTACCTCATCCTCGGCAACGCGCTGGTCCAGCTCAAGCGGCCCAACGAGGCCGTGACGGCGTGGCAGCGCATCATCGACCTGGCGCCGACCTCCGACGTGGCGGAGCAGGCCCTTTTCTCGATACTGCAGACGCAGTACAACCTCAAGAACTTCGACTCGATCCTGACGTCCTACCAGTTCATCTTCCGGCACCTGCCGCCGTCGCAGTCGAAATGGCGCAGCACGTCCTACCTGTACGCGGCGGAGGCGTACCTTTCGCTCAATCAGGTGGACGAAGCCCAGGCCATCTACGAGATGATCCTCAAGGTCTATCCGAACGAACCGGCGGCCTTCTACGCGCAGGACGGCCTCGCGTGGTGCTACTCGTTCAAGGGCCAGGACGAGACGGCTCTCACGGAGCGCAAGAAGCTCAAGGAGATGATGTCGGTGGCGCAATCCAGCTTCGTTTTCTCGAGCGGCAACGAGCTCGGCATCGCCGACAGCATGTACAATCAGAAGTCCTACGAGGACGCCTTCCAGCTCTACGACAAGTTCGTGAAGGACAACCCGAAGAGCTCGCATGCGCCCTCGGCACTCTATCGCGCCGGCATGAGCCTCTATCACTCCCGCTACTATTCGCAGGCGATCGATTCCTGGCAGAAGCTCATCAACGACTATCCCAAGGCGCCCGAGGCGCAGCAGGCCGTGTACCAGGTCGCCGACACGCAATTCCGCTCGCAGAAGTACCCCCAGGCGATCGCCTCCTATCAAGGCATCATCGAGAAGTACCCGAAGAGCACGCAGCTGCCGCTGGCCTATCTTCGCATCGCGAACTCGTACTTCAACTCGAAGGACGACGCCAACGTCATCAAGAGCTGCGCCAATCTGATCGGCCGGTTCCCGGAGGCGCAGGAGGCCATCGACGCCTTGGACCTGATGGACGCCGTGTTTGACCGGTCGCCCAAGCTCGATTTCCAGTCGACGTTCGCGGGCATCGTGAAGAGCCAGAACCATAAGAAGGTCGCGGCGCAGGCTCAATTCCGACTCGCCACGCGGCTCTTCGACCGGAAAGAGTACGCCAAGGCGGCGGCCGAGTTCCAGAACTTTAGCGTCGACTACACGAGCGATCAGCAGCTTGCCAAGGCGCAGTTCATGCTCGCCGAGTCCCTGTTCCAGGCCGGAAAGTTCGCGGACGCCATCCCCGCCTTCCAGCGCTTCTTGAACAACTTCCCGAGGGGGGAGGACACGCCGCGGGCGCTGTTCCATATCGGCTCCGCCCACTACAACTTGAAGGAGCACGAGCCCGCCACGCAGCTTTACCAGCGCCTGCTCGAGGAGTATCCGGAGACGGAGTTCTCCAAGCCCGCCCAATTCAACCTGGCCCTCGCCTTCAAGGCGGTCGGCAAGCTGGACAGCGCCCAGGAAGCGTACAGCAAGTACATCCGCTCGGTCGGCAATATCGCCGACCCGAACGCGCAGTCGGCCATGTGGGAAGTGTTCGCCCTGCAGCGGGACCGCAAGGACTACGACGCAGCCTTGGACACTTTGCGCCGCATCGCGGACTCAAGCCCCAACAACAACGACGTCCAGCTCGAGGCGACGTACGACACCGCGGAGATCTACGCCGCGATGAACCGGCCGGACGAGGCGATGAACAACTTGGAGAAGCTGCGCGGGCTCAAGCCGGCAGGAAACGCGTTCCGCCTGAAAGGGCTCATCAGGCTCGGCGAGCTGTATGAGAAGTCCGAGCCGGCGAAAGCGGCGGGGGTCTACGACGATCTCGCCAAGAACGCTTCGAGCGCGCAGCTCAGGCAGTCCGCGCTCGAGAGGGCGATCGTCCTCAGGGGCGGAAGGAAGGGCGGAAAAGCCGCGAACAAACTCGACGATTCGGGGTCCAATTCAGGGACCGACGAGGCGAACTCCGCGCAGCCGAAGAAACCGGCAAAGAAGAAGACGCCCGGCAATAAGTCGCAGGGCGGCAACGGAGGAGGAACGGTATCTCATGCCACAAATTGACTATATCGCCGTCTTTCGAGACAGCTTCACTCTGGTCATCCTGCTGTTTTGTTCCGTCATCTCCCTGTCGTTCGCCGTGGAGCGGTGGTTGTATTTCCGCAAGGCGAAGATAGACGGCGACGAGCTGTTGGGCTCCATCCGGAAGCATCTGGAGGCGGGCAACGAGAAGGCGGCTCAGCACGACTGCGGCAAGCATGCGTCTCCCGTCGCGCGCGTTCTCCACTACGGGCTCGTCAATCGGCACCTGCATCGTAAGGACTTGGATGAACTCCTCGCGACGAAGCGTTTGGAGGAGAAGCTCGTCCTAGAGCGGTACCTCGGGGTGCTGGGAACGATGGGCAACATCGCCCCGTTCATCGGCCTCTTTGGGACGGTCGTCGGCATCATCAAGGCTTTCCGCGACCTGGCCATGAGCGGCTCGGGCGGACCCACGGTCGTCGCCAAGGGCATCGCCGAGGCTCTGGTCGCGACGGCCGGGGGGCTCGCGGTCGCCATTCCCGCGGTCATCTGCTTCAACTATTTCATGCGACGAGTGAAGCACATCAACGCCGAGATGGAGGTGTATTCCACCCGCCTCTTGGTCATGATGGGAGTGAAGGCCTGACGCGAGGGCATCATGGCGGTCTCGAGCTCTACAGACGACGAACCGATCACCGACATCAACCTGACGCCGCTCGTCGACGTCAGCCTCGTGCTCGTGATCATTTTCATGGCGGTCGCTCCGATGGCGATCCAGGCGGGCATCAAGGTGCTCGAGTCGCGGGCGAAGACGATGGAGGGCAAGAGCTCCGTCTCCGAGAACGTGACGGTCACCCTGCGCGAGAGCGGCGAGCTTCTCGTCAACGGCAAGGCCACGGAGTTCGAGAAGCTCTTCGAGGCTCTCCAGACGGCGCTTTTGGCCGCGAAGGATAAGATGGTCGTGATCTCCGCCGACGAAAAGAACCGCGTCGGCCAGGTGGTCGAGGTGCTCGACTTGGCGAGGCAAGCCGGGGCGGTTAAGCTCGCGATCGTCAAGAACGAGACCGTCCCCGCCAAGACCTGATAGAGATATGGCCGAGAGAAAGATAGGCGCCGGCGACGACGAGGAGCTGATGAGCGGGATCAACGTGGCCCCGCTCGTCGACGTCTGCCTCGTGCTCGTCATCATCTTCATGGTGACCGCTCCCCTGCTCAGCAATCCCGCGTTCAAGGTCGAGCTGCCGAAGGCGCGGACGCAGGAAGGGGAAGAGAAGGACAAGATCACCCTGAGCCTCGGGGCCGACAATCGCTTCGGCCTCGATTCCACCGAATTCAAGAGCCTCGACGAGCTGACGCCTAAGCTCAAGGAGCGTCTGGCGGAGAGCGAATCCAAGCTCGTGGTCCTCCGTGCTGACCGCAACGCCTTCAGCGGGCAATTGACCGAGCTCATGGCCCGCGCGAAGGAGGCCGGGGCGGAGTCCTTGACCATCGCGACCGAGCAGCCCAAGGCCGCGGGAGGGGGGAAGAAGTGACCGCCACCGAGGGACGCCTTCCCTTGTCCGTGTCGATGTCCCTGGTCATCCACGCGGGGGCGCTCGGTTCGTGGCTGCTGCTGCAGCAGGTCAATCCCAAGACGCCGCTCAAGGTCATCTCGAACGTCGACCTGCTGATCCAGGTCCACAAGCCCGCCGCGCAGCCGCGCGCCGCGGTCGCTCCGCCCAAGCTGGACATGATGAATTTCCTGAAGCTCGCGCTGCCGTCGGTGCCGAAGTCCAGGCCGCTCGAGGTAAAGTCGACCGAGACGCACGTGCGCAAGCTCGCCGACGTGCAGAAGATCGAGGACAAGGGGCGCCTGAAGAAGGAGTTCAACGCCGACAAGCTCATCGACGCCAAGAGCAATCACCGCCTTGGCCAGCTCGACGCAAGCAAGATCGAGCCCGCGCGGCGGACGCGGGCGATCGCGGAGGCGCCGAAGCTCGAGGAAGTGGGCGTGCGCCGGGCGGCCCAATCCCGTATCGACATGGCGCTCGCGACGGAGCGGGAGGGCCGCATCCGCGCTCTGGACGCCGGCACCGCGCCGGAGCTCAAGACGCCCAAGCGCGCCCAGGCGCTGGACGCCTTGCCGGAGTCCGCCCCGGCCGCCAAGCCCGGGAAGCTGAGCAAGCTCGCGGACATGCTCACGAGCGAGGAGCCGGCCCTTCCGACGGCCCGCCCGATGCTGCTCGGCGCGCCGGGAAAGAGGCTCGAGGACACCGTAACGGCTCCGGCCAAGCCGAAGGCGACGGAAGCGCTCGGCGTCAAGAAGAAGTCCGTCGAGATCGAAGGCCCCCTTTCGAACCGGAAGGTCGTCGGCGCGCGCGTGCCGGCGTTTCCGAAATGGCTGGCGGACAAAGGCGTGCAGGAAGCCGTCGTCAAGATCCGATTCAACGTCTCGCCCGCGGGCGACGTGCTGCCGACCATGCGGGTCGAGTTCACGTCGGGCTACGGCGCGCTGGACCGCCTGGCGATGGACGCGCTAAGGGAGTGGCGATTTGAGCCGGTGTCGGAAAACTCGGGAAACCAGTGGGGCGTCATCACGTTCCGATTTGAGTTGGACTAGGGGGAGATATGAAAAACGCGGGACAGGCAAGGACGTTCGCGGCGGCGGCTCTGGCGGTCATCGTGGGGTCGGCGCAGCCGGCCCACGCGCTGTTCGGCTCGAGCAAGAAGGAAGGCGGCAAGACCCAGGACCCGCCGAAAGTCGACGACTCTCAAAAGAAGCAGGAGCAGCTTCCCGGCATGAAGGACGAGTCCAACGCGGTCAAGTTCCAGGTCCCGAACGCGGCGCCGGACGCTTCCGCCCCGCCCCCGGGCGCCGTGAGCGGCGACGCCTCCAAGACGGCCGCGCCTCCCGCCAGTCTCCCCGGCTCGGGAGGACTCCCGACGGAGGTCGTGATCAAGAGTTCGGAAGGCGGCGGGGCGAAGCTTAAGGTGAACAAGCCGGCGCTGAATATCGACGTCGACGCCTTCGAGTCGATCCGCGCCTCGCTCGAGCCCGACGAGTCCCTCCTCCTCGCGGAGTCTCCGTTCACGGTGAGCTGGCGGCGGACGTATCCCGAGTTCCTCAACAACGAGCGCGTGGTCCAGCCGTGGCGCATGACCTTCAGCGATCGTCCCGGGATCATCTTCGCGATACGTGACCAGCTCAACGAGACGCTGCAGCGGCCTCTGGAGGACAAGGAAGCCCGCGGCTACCAGTGGAGCTTGACCATCGCCGACGAGGAGGGACGCGTGTTCCAGCATTACGAGGGCTCGAAGGATCCGCCCGAGCAGCTCATCTGGAACGGCCAGAACGACCAGGGAGAATGGATCAAGGCGGGGCGCTCCTATTCGGCGATCTACATGTTCACCGATTCGGGCGGCGCGCCCCGCACGAAGGTCGGAAAGCCGGTCCAGTTCACGGGCGTCGTCCACCAGGAAAAGGACGGCCTCCACGTGACCCTGGACTCCTCCGCGCTTTTCGGGCCGTCGAAGGACGCGCGCACGATCCAGAAGAGCGGCGAGGGACTCCTGCGTTCCGCGGCGGATCTGATCAAGCGGCGCTACTCGGGCATTCCGATCCGAGTCATCGCCTACGCCAACGTGAAGGAGCTGGCCGAGGCGCAGGTCGCCTCGGTGCAGTCCTACCTGATGCAGGAGCTCATGATCCTGCAAGCGCATATCTTCAATGACGCCGACCACGCGCAGTTCTCCGAGCAGAGGACCGAGATCGTCCTGCTCAACCGCTAGTCGAGAGCATGGCAGCGCTGGTCGCCTTTGCCTCGTTCGCGACGTTCTGGCTGACGTGTGTTTTCGTGGTCCAGACGTACTACGGTCTGAAGATGTTCGCGGTCGCGAACGTCGGCGTGTCAGCCGGCGGAGTGGCTGTCGTACTCACCTCCGCGGCGATCGGCGCCTATTGTGCGTGGGCGACTTTCAACGGCGTCCGGATGGCGGGACGACTGCTTAAGAGCGAGATGGAGGGCCGCGAGGCGTGGCGCTTCTCCATTGGGAGCCCCATCTACGCCTGCGTTTTCGCGCCGTTGGCAATGCTAACGTTTTTTCTAGCCCTGTCGCGCTGACGAATTCACAATTCGCTCAGGGGACGCACAGACATAGTTCAGCCGGTGCGGCTACTCTTTTGAGGACGACGGAGGCCGCATGAATGTCCTGCTCGCCTTCCTCTTGCTGGTGCCGGCGTACCTATCCCTCAACTTCCTGGCGATGGCGGTGTTCGCGCTGTATTACTCGACGACCCGCGGGGCGATCCTGCCGATGCTATTCATCATCCATGTGCTCGCGATCCTGTCGGGCTACTTCGGCTGGGTCGTCTATAAGGGCGTCCTCATGGCCGGCCGCCTCACCAACGGCGAGATGACCGCCCGCGCCGCGTGGGGCCTTTCCTGGGACAGCCCGACCTGGGTCGGAGCGGCCAGCACGGTGCTCATGGTCGGCCTTTGCGTCCAGGCGATCCGGCAGTTTCAGGTCGTCCATGAGCGCGCCCGCGTTTCGGAGGCGCAAGCGATGGCGGCGACGATCAAGCAGTCGCAGGAGCGCCGCTTTGCGAAGGCCGGAGACTACGTCACGCGCAACGAGGATGCCGGACTTCTCGATGTCGCCTTTGGCGGCCGGCCTCCGTCATTCGGGATGAGGAGCTTCGAGGCGTCGCTCCAGCCGACGAGCGCGGGCTGCGCGGGGAAGGCGGGCTACCGCATCTTGTTCAAGCGGGTCTCCGCTCAGGTCGGACTCGCAAAGCGCTACGGGGCCTATTCGATGGTCTACGACGGCTGCACCGACCGCTGGAGCTGGAGCGGATGTGACAAGTGCGAGAGGGATTTGGGGGGCTAGGATGAGCATCGTGCTTGCGACCGTGCTCGTCGTGCCGAGCTGCCTCTGCGTCATGACGGCGGCCTATTGCGGCATGGCGATAGTCTACGGGCTTTTTTTCGAGCGATCCCTTCTCTTTAGCGCATTCTTCTTCGTCGTCCTGGCTCCCGTCGTTCTTTTTCTTGGATGGGTGGTCGGTGAGGGCGTCATCATGGCCCGGCAGCTGCGGCAGAAAGAGATATTGCCGTGCGAAGTCTGGCGATTCTCATGGGCGAGCCCCGTGTACATCAGCCTGGTCTTGAACGGGCTTGTCGTGGCGCTCGGCATCTCCGCCAGCGGCGAGTTCCTTCGAGCCGTGGAGCGAGCCCGAATGTCGGAAGCCGAGGCCTTCGTATCTGCGCTGAGGGCCTCCCAAGAGCGCTACTTTACGCGGCGCGGAGGCTACGTCACTGGAAACGGGGACATTCAGCGATTAGACACTGCCTTTGGTTCGGCGCCGTCGTTCGGAATGAGGCACTTCATCGCATCGCTGCAGCCGTCGACGGCGGACTGCGCGGGTCGGAATGGCTACCGAATCCTATTCAAGCGGACAACGACAGAGAGTGTGCCGGGCGAGCGTTACGGAGAATATTCAATGACGTTCGACGGCTGCAGCCGAGAGTGGGATTTCGGCGCTTGTCGGAACTGCGCGCAGGATCTTGGAGATGGTATCCCAAGGCCGCCGGAGCGAACCGACCCGAAGCGAACCGATTACTCAGAATTCAATATGCGAGAGCGGGAAATCCTCAGCGGAAAACGCGGGAGCGGCTAACCGCCCGCGCAGCGGCCGCCGCCGCAGGCGGAACGTCCGCAGGGGCCTGACTCGGGGGCGCGGGATTTGGACTTGGACGCGACCTTCGGCACATCATTGGAGACTTTGACCACCTTGCCGAGCGCTTTATCGTACACATAGGTCCCACCGGCGCGGTCCGCCGTCCTTTTTCGGGTCGCCATGACGTCATTATATCACGCCGGCGGCATTGGAAATCCCGTCCCTAAAACGCTAGAATACGCTCATAGTTATTAAGGAGGCCGACATGGCGATTAAGGTAGGCATCAACGGTTTCGGACGCATCGGCAGGCTCGTTTTCCGCGCCGCCCTCAAGAACCCCGAGCTCGATATCGTCGCGGTCAACGACTTGACGGACGCGAAGACGCTCGCTCACCTTTTGAAGTACGATTCGACGTTCGGCATCTACGGCGGCACGGTCGAGGCGCAGGGCAGCGCCCTCATCGTCGACGGCAAGAAGGTCGAAGTCGTCGCTCAGAAGGATCCTGCGCAACTCCCCTGGAAGGCGCTCGGCGTCGAGCTCGTCATCGAGTCGACGGGACGCTTCACGGAAGCCGAGAAGGCGACGGCGCACCTTACGGCCGGCGCCAAGAAGGTCATCATCTCCGCGCCCGCCAAGGGCGAGGACCTCACGGTCTGCATGGGCATCAACGAGGAGCTCTACGATCCCGAGAAGCACCACATCCTCTCCAACGCCTCCTGCACGACGAACTGCCTGGCGCCTCTGGCCAAGGTCCTGGACGAGGCCTTCGGCATCAAGTGCGGCTTGATGACCACGATCCATTCCTACACGAACGACCAGGTCATCTTGGACTTCCCGCACTCGGACCTGCGGCGCGCGCGCGCGGCGGCGGTCAGCATGATCCCGTCTTCGACGGGTGCGGCGAAGGCGATCGGCCTGGTGCTCCCGAAGCTGAAGGGCAAGCTCAACGGCATCGCGATCCGCGTCCCGACGCCGGATGTCTCGCTCGTCGACCTCGCCGTCGTCACGGACAAGCCGACGACGAAGGAAGAGGTCAACGAGGCCTTCAAGAAGGCGGCGCAGAGCCCGAAGCTCAAGAAGTACCTGCAGTACTGCGACACGCCCCTCGTCTCGAAGGATTTCACGGGTAACCCGTCGTCGTGCGTCTTCGACTCGAGCTTGACGGACGTAAGCGACAAGAACCTGGTCAAGGCGTTCGGCTGGTACGACAACGAGTGGGGCTATTCCAACCGCGTCGTCGATCTCGTCGCGTTCGTCGCCTCCAAGAGCAAGGCGAAGGTCGCGGCCTAGAGCCGGCGGGAGACCCCCATCGCATCGACAGCGACGCTCGCGGGTCGCGCTACCCGGTCTGCCATGACGACCAAGAAAGTCGCCCTCATCGGCGTTCCCTTGGAGCTCGGAGCCAGCAAGCGGGGCTCCGCGGGTGGGCCCGCGGCGATTCGCCGCACGGACCTCGAGAAACGCCTCGAGGAGCTAGGCGTCGAGGTCCAGGACCGCGGCGACGTGTCCATTCCGGACTCGGAGCCCGGCAGCGGCAAGATGAAGCACGCCGCGGCGATCGAGAAGGTCTGCAAGGCGCTCGCCAAGGAGACGTATGCGGCCTTGAAGCGCGGCCGCGTGCCCGTCGTCTTGGGCGGCGACCATAGCCTCGCCATGGGCTCCATCTCGGGCGTCGCCAAGAAGATGCGCGAGTCCCGAAAGATCCCGGGCGTCGTCTGGGTCGACGCCCACACCGACATCAACACGCCCCGCACCTCGACCAGCGGGAACGTCCATGGGATGCCCTTGGCGCACCTTTTGGGTCTCGGCTCGGCGATGTTCAACCGCCTGGCGGGCTTCTCGCCCGCGCTCGACGCCAGGCGCGTGTGCCTCGTCGGCATCCGCGACGTGGACGACGGGGAAAAGCGCATCCTTCGCGAGACGGGCGTGCGCGTCTTCACGATGGCCGACATCGACCGGCAGGGGATGGCGCGGGTCGCCGAGCAGGCCATCGAGATCGCGACCGCAGGGGACTCCCCGCTGCACTGCAGCTTCGACATCGACGCGGCGGATCCGTCGATCGCCCAGGGCGTCGGCACCCCCAAGCGCGGCGGGCTCACCTACCGCGAGGCGCACCTTCTGATGGAGATGATCGCGGAGACGGGGCGCATGAGTTCGATGGACCTCACCGAGGTCAATCCGCTGGAAGACAGCCACAACACGACGGCCGAGCTCGCCGCCGAGCTCATCTTGTCGGCGCTGGGCAAGAGGATCTATTAGATGACCGAGAAGACGACGCCGGACAAAAAGGCTCTCAAGATCCGCCGCGTGCAGGAGATGAAGCTCAAAGGAAAGCGGGTCCTTGTTCGCGTCGATTACAACGTGCCCATGAAGGGCGGCGCGGTCACCGATAACACGCGCATCCGCGAGACGATCCCGACCTTAAAGCGCATCCTCGATGAAGGCGCGGGCATCGTCCTCATGGCTCACCTCGGTCGCCCCAAGGGAACTACGGACCCCAAGTACTCGCTCAAGCCCGTCCTGCCGGAGCTCGAGAAGCTGCTCGGCAAGAAGGTCCAATTCTCCCCGGACTGCGTCGGGGCGGCGGCCGAGAAAATGACCGCGGCGCTCAAGCCGGGGGACGTCGTCCTGCTCGAGAACCTGCGCTACCATTCGGAAGAGGAAGAGAACGACGACGCGTTTGCCAAGAGCCTGGCCAAGCACGGAGACGTGTTCGTGCAGGACGCATTCGGCGCCCTCCACCGCGCGCACGCCTCGACGGCCGGCGTGCCGAAGCACCTGCCCGGCTGCATCGGCTTGCTCGTGCAGAAGGAGCTCGAGTTCCTCGATCGGGTGATCGGCAATCCGAACCGCCCATTCCTGGCGATCCTTGGCGGCGCCAAAGTCTCGGACAAGATCGGCGTGCTGCAGCGTTTGACCGATCGCGTCGACGCGATGATCATCGGCGGCGGGATGGCCTATACGTTCCTCTCGGCGCAGAACATCTCGATCGGGAAATCGCTCCTGGAGAAGGAGAAGATCGGCGAAGCCAAAGAGATCATCGCGAAGGCCTACGCGAAGAACGTCGAGCTGCTCCTTCCGGCGGATCATCTCGCCGTCGCCGAGATCAAGGCGGACGCCAAGCCCCAGGAGACGCAGGGGATGGCCGTCCCGCAGGGCATGATCGGCGTCGACATCGGGCCGCGCACGATCGAGATCATCATCGGGCAGATCCGAAACTCGAAGACGATCTTTTGGAACGGGCCGATGGGCATCTTCGAGATGGAGCCGTTCTCGAAGGGGACCATGGCCGTCGCGAAGGCGATGGCCAAGGCGACCAAATCCGGGGCGGTCACGATCGTCGGAGGCGGCGACAGCCTGGCCGCCCTCGCGGTCGCGAAGCTCCAGGACAAGGTCACCCACTGCTCGACCGGCGGCGGCGCCAGCCTCGAGTTCCTCGAGGGCAAGGCGTTGCCGGGCCTGACGGCCTTGGGTCAGTAGCCGCGAATCTGGTATAATAACCCCTTCAAGCCATGTACACATTCTTATTGACGGTCCATGTGGTCAACTGCGCGCTCATGATCCTGGTGATCCTGCTCCAGGCGGGACGGGGAGCCGGCTTCAACGTTTTCGGCGGAGGCGGGGGAGACGCCCTCTTCAATGCGCCGTCGAGCACGAGCTTCATGAAGCAGCTGACGGCCGGCCTGGCGATCACCTTCGCCGTGACCTCTCTTTTTCTGACGCTCTTGTCCGGACGTTCCGGGATGACGAGCGTGACGTCGAAGTACCGCATGCCGCCGGCGCCGCCGAAGGAGGCCCCTCAACAGCCTCCGGCGCCGAGCGAGAGCAGTGCGCCGGACGAGAAGGCTCCCCGGAAGGCCCCGATGGTCGAGGCCGAGGGGAAAACTCCCGCCAAGAAGTAGGCGGAAGCAGATTGACGCGCGGGTGGCGGAACTGGCAGACGCGTACGCTTGAGGTGCGTATGGGGCAACCCGTGGGAGTTCAAGTCTCCCCTCGCGCAAGTTTTAGTCGGGCAGCATAACGCCGACGATACGGGCCTGTGGTGAAATGGGATCACGCCTCCATGGCATGGAGATATTAGGGGTTCGACTCCCCTCAGGTCCACCATCTTTTTCCGCTTTAGAATCAGCCATTTTTTAGATCAACCCGACGAGGTGTCGAACTTTACGACACTGGAGGCCTTCTGATATCATTAACGTGACTCAAAGAGGCAAAATGGCTCGATCTAAGACGAGCATTTTCATAACGGCGGTAGTAATCTTGGCTGCACGCTATCGGTCTGTTGCTGCTGATGACCTTTCATTGATTAAGGAATCTAGCGCAGCGGCCTGCCCTCAGGCGCTGGAACAAGCACGTGAGAAGGGGTGGCTCAAGGCGTCGCAGGGCTTCGATCATGCGCCAGTCAATCGCGTCTGGAATAATAAAGCGATCATTGATTATCTGGATTATCTCCTGTCGAGCCAATATCAAGACTATCTCCAATCCAGAAAGGATCAAGCATGGCATACGATCGTCTTCAAGAATGCAAAAGCTCCCAAATCCAAGGCCCTCATCGAGAGACTTCGACGACTTAAGGAAAAACAGAATACGGATGTCATTTTCTTGATGTGTGGTAAGTAATTATTCAGTCAGAGCATGGCGTTTACGCGCAGTTCTAAAGTCCGCTAAGCCAGTGGCGAAGTTCGTACGCTCGGGCCCACCACCTTTTTCTTGATCAATCTTCTCGATCTCGATGGACCGTCTATGGTCCGGTTCGCCGCCGGGCTCGACGAGTCTCCGTTGCGCGCACGCCGGCTGCTCCGCTGCCTTCATCGAGAGGGCGAGGGAGAGTTTGGTCGCATGAGCGGGCTCGCCAAGGCGTTTCGCGAGAAGCTGGAGCGCGCGGCCACGGTCGGGACTTTGTCCGTTAAGGCCGATACGCTGTCGGGCGACGGAACGCGCAAGTGGCTGTTCGATATCGGCGGGGGCAGCGCGATCGAGACGGTGTTCATTCCGGAGGAGACTCGCGGGACGCTGTGCGTCTCGACGCAGGCCGGCTGCGCGATGGAGTGCGTGTTCTGCTCGACCGGCCGGCAGGGCTTCCGCCGCAATCTCTCGACGGCCGAGATCATCTTCCAGCTCTGGAGGGCCGAACGCGTTCTGCGCGCCTCTGGGGGGGCGCGCGCCGGCCATCGCGTGATCACGAACGTGGTGCTCATGGGCATGGGCGAGCCGCTGCTCAATCTCGACAATCTCCTGCCTGCGCTGCGGCTCATGCTGGACGACGACGCCTACGGACTGGCGCGCCGCCGGGTGACCGTTTCCACATCGGGAATCGTGCCCATGATGGACCGGCTCGCCGCCGAGTGCCCGGTGGCGCTCGCCGTCTCCCTGCACGCCGCCTATGACGAACTGCGAGACCGGCTGATGCCCGTCAACCGCAAGTACTCGCTGGCGAGCCTGCTGGCCGCCTGTCGCCGCTATAGCGCTCGCTCGCCGCGCGATTTCATCACGTTCGAGTACGTCATGTTGGCCGGCGTCAACGATGGGGAGCGCGACGCGGCGGCCCTCATCGCGCTTCTCTCGGACGTGCCGAGCAAGGTCAACCTCATCCCCTTCAACCCTTTCGAGCGCTCCGGTTTCTCGCGTTCGACCTCTGACGTAATCAAGCGCTTTAACGACCGTCTCAACGTCGCCGGGATACTGACGACCACCCGCCGCACACGCGGCGACGATATCGACGCCGCGTGCGGTCAACTCGCGGGCCGCGTGGCTTTCCGCTGAGCGGGTTCGACCCCTCTCAGGTCCACCGGCTTTGCCGTCCCTTCCCCTCCGCGAGACCGTCGAGAGGTGAGTCGAGTCGTGCATTACGGCTGATCGCAGCGGAAATCCTGCGCTCGCCATGGCCTCGGAGCGCGCGGTCATGATAGAATCTGCCTATCCCCTGGGAGGACACCATGACTACCACGACGAACGCGGCGAAGCCGACGCTGGACGAGATCCGCGACAAGCAGCGCGACAGCTGGAACAAGTTCGCTCCCGGCTGGAAAAAATGGGACGACTTCGCGATGGACTTTCTCCGTCCGGCCGGCGAGGGCATTTTGAAGGAAGCGCGGCTCGCGCCCGGCATGACGGTGCTCGACGTCGCCTGCGGGACGGGCGAGCCCGGGCTCACCGCCGCGACGATCGTCGGGCCCAAGGGCAAGGTCACCGGGACCGACCTTTCGGAGGAGATGCTGCGCAACGCCCAGGACAAGGCCAAGAAGCTCGGCGTCGCTTCCTATGAAACGAAGGTCGCGGACGCCTGTGCCCTGCCCTTCAAGGACGGGGCCTTCGACGCGGTGATCTGCCGCATGGGCGTCATGTTCTTCCCCGATCCGGCGAAGGGCGTCGCGGAGTTTTTCCGGGTGCTCAAGGCCGGAGGTCGGCTCGCCTTGTGCGCCTGGGGCGAGGCGAAGAAGAACCCGTGGGCTACGACCATCTCCGACGTCGTCAACGCGGAGCTCGGACTGCCTGCGCCCGCGCCGGACATGCCGGGGCTCTTTCGCCTCGGCGCGCCGGGCGCGCTCGCCGGGACCCTCGAGAAGGCGGGATTTCGCGAAGTGCGCGCGAGCGAGATCTCGGGCGAACGCGACTACGACGATCCTGTCCACTATTGGACGATGATGACCGAGATCGCCGCGCCGATCGCGGGACCGCTCTCCAAGGCCGACGACGCCGCGCGCACGCGCTGCCGCGACAAGGTGGTCGCTGCGGCGGCAAGCTTCATGAAGAACGGGCGGCCGACCTTCCCCTACGCCATCTGGATCGCGTCCGGGGTCAAGTGATCCCTCACCGGCGATCAGCCGGCGCAGCCGCGCAGGAATAGTAGTCCGACGAGCAGGGCGGGCGATCCGAGAAGCGCGAACAGGACATAGTCGAGCGAACGCCAGGGCGTCGCCGATTTACGGAAGAGCCGCACTGCGAGGAACACGAGGAAGGGGCCGGCGCCGATGACCATGAAGGGCAAGAACAGGATCGCCGCGAAGAGCAGGTTCCCGCCCCACGAGCTCCACATTTGACGGAGTCCGGAGGCGCGCTGCGCGTCCGCTAGCCGCGGCGCCCGCTTTCCGCCGGCCGTCCAGGCGGCCATGGCCGCGTCTATCGAGCCGGTCTCGAGGAGCAGCTTCCCCTCCCGTAGGTCGTAGAGGATCCATTGATGGTCGCGCTGGCGCTCGGCCAGGACGCGAGGCTCTCCCCGCACGGGCAGGCTGACCCGCTCGAAGGAGCCTTCGAGCCCGGTGAACCAGCCGCCGCCCGTCTTTCGGAAGGAGAGACAGTACTTGCCGACGTCGCAGCCGTCTCCGGGGTGGATCCAATGCACCGTCGCCCAGTCGTTGTACTTGAGCTCGGAGTGGCGCTCCGCGAAGCCGGCCGTCGCGAACGCCTGCACGGGCGCGGCGAGGCAGGCGGCGATCAGGAGGAGGCCGCGCATGCGAGGCATTGTAGCGCGGTTTGGGACTCTCCGCCATGTCGCGTCCTCTTCGAGCTTCTCGAGTTATCGAGATCGCGTGGGCGCGCGTCGTCAGTTCCGAGCAATTCCGAATTCAGGCGAATGCAATGGACCGGGCGCTCGCCCATCCGCTAGGATGGAGCCATGAAGACGATCCCGCTCATTCTCTTGGCCGTATTGACGATCATGAAACTGAACGCCGCGGCCTTGCCTCCCGCCGCCGCTCACGGCTTCGCTTGGCCCGCTCCGGCCGGCTGGAAGACGGAGACCATCCCGTTTCCGCTCGATTTCGCTCCGGCGCTCAAGCACAAGGGCGTCGAGGAGCTCCGCTTCATGCCGGGCTTCCGCGACCTGAAGGCCGAGGGGTATTGGTCCTATGCCTTTCTCTGGTGGATCGAGGATGCTCCGCCGGACGCCAAGACCCTGGGCGACGAACTTCTCGTCTACTTCCGCGGATTGTGCGATGCCGTGGGGGGGAAGAAGCGCAAGTTCGACCCGACGGGCTACAAGGTCGTACTCGGCGCTTCCGGGGAAGCCAAGGTGGAGACGTACGACCCTTTCGTCACGGGGCAGGCGATCACTCTCAACGCTCGACATAGGACGCTCAAATGCGACGCGGAGAAGCGGAACGCCGTTCTCGTCGCGCTGTCGCCGCGTCCCTTCGCGGACCCGGTTTGGAAGACGCTGGACGACCGCCTATCCGAGTTCAAGTGTCATAGGCCGGAGAACGAATCCAGGCAGCCGTAGGTTCTTATCTTAGACGGTAGGCGCCGGCGGCGTCGATCGTGACGCTGGGGACCGTGCGGGACCACTCGAAGCGGCTGTAGAGCGGCTCGAGTTCGTTCCAAAAATCCATCTTCTCGGGATGCAGCTCCTTGAGCTTGGCCAGACCGTCGCCGTTAAGGCGCGTAGGGAAAATATGGATGGGAAGCTTCATCTGCCCCGCAGACCTCGCCTCGACTGAGGCGACGTAGAGCTGCGTGGCGCCTTCGTCCTCAATCGCCAGGCACCCGATCGACGCGCACTTGCCGTGGATGAAGATACTGTGGCCGGGCGCCGGCCCTCCGCGGATGCGGTCCGAGGCATTGGGATAGTTGAGCCCCATCGAGACGTGGAAGCTGCTGCGCGGCTTGAACTGCGTGATCTCGTAGACGCCCTCCGGCACCTGGAGGTCGCCCTCGGTCCGCTTCGGTCCCGGCGCGCCGGACGCCGCGCAGATGGGAAAAGTCTTCACGAGGACGAGCGCGCCCTTTTCGCTCTGCGCCCAGAGCTCGAGCTCCTTGTCCATCTTGAATGCGCGGAGGAAGAGCCCGCGAGGCGGCCAGACCACCTGCTTCTCTCGGAACGTCGCTTGGATCTCTGCAATGGCCTCGGGCTCGGCCACCCGGGGCTGGTCGAGGTGCATGTCTCGAAATTCGGGGGGCACGGGGTGGAGCCCTCCCCGGTTGTGCAGCGCCTCGCCGGAGCGGTCGAACGGCTCGGAGGCGGAAATGCCGGTCGCCGCGAGCGTCAAGGTGAGCAGTGGATCCCGGCGCACCTCGCCGAGCAGGAGGCCGTGCGCGCGCAAGGACGAGACTAGCCGCGTCGAGGCGTCCCTTTCCTCCAACGTGCCCGTGGGCAGGAACTCGCGGAGGTTCTTTCCCTGCGACATCGCGCGGAACCTCGTAAGCAGGGTGTCGACCGTCTGTTTGTCCTTCGACGCGTCGGCGACGCTGACCAGATTGAGCAGCGCCTTCGGATCGTCGAACCTCGCTGCGAAGCGCGCGCGCTGCTCGTCGCCCATGAGCCGGGTTAGGGCCAGGTTGGAAGTCATTACGCGGCGCCAGGCGTCGTTGGCGTGTCCGTTCACGGCGGCGACCTTGGCCAGGATCGGCGCGCCTTGATCGATGTAGCGGTTCCAGGAGTGCGTTGTCGCGAATCCGAGCGGACTCGCCGACTTGTGGCTCGCGATGATGCTGCCCAGGGCCCTCGCCGCGGCGAACCGCGTCGGGCCTTCGCGGGAGACATGGTCCAGAAACAGGGGCGTTAGCGACGGATCGTGGAGCAGGCTCAAGAGCTGAAGCGCCTGCCGGCTCGTTTGCGAGTTCTGGAACGCGCTCAGCGCGATGAGATCGGACTTGTACTTGGCGATCTCCTCGGTGCTCTGGAGTCGGAGCCAGTCTTGCAGGCGCCTCTCGACGCCGGGCTGGCTGAGTCCAGCGCGCGGCTCGTGGACGGCTGATAGGATGCCGCCGATGGAAGGCGTCGGTACATCGGAGAAGCGGTCGGCCCGTTCGCTCGGGAGCAGGAACGCGTCCAGTCTCCGGTGATGGGTATGGCGGACCCACGCTTTCCACGTCGCCGACTGCTGCTTTTCATCGGGAGGGGGAGGCTCGCTGCTCGCTCCATACTCGTCGAAATCGCCGTAGACGGGAGTCGAGTCGAAGTGCTTCGAAAGCTCGCCTACGCCCGTTCCATCGGGACGGATAGCGTGGACCAGCTTCACGAGATTCTTGAAGCCGTCCGCGGTCTTGAGGCTTTCCTGCAGATCGGGGCGCTTGACCAGATGGGCAAGCAGGCGCGCGCGGGCGGGATCGAGGTTGTCCAAGCGCTCGTCGGCCGGGTACGCGGCGCGGACGTCCTTCAGCAGCGCGTCGCGTTCTGCGGCGGCGTGGCGATCTCGAAGGCGCTTCTCGATCGCGCCGCGCAGATCAGCCTCTCCGACGCACGCGGCATCCATCTTGAAGCGGTATTCGCCGAGGGCAAGATCGATGCCCGAGGCGCTTAGGTCCGGGGCGGCGTCGAGGCGGTAAGCCTCCAGCACCCTGCGATGGTCCGGGCAGGGCGCGACCCGCGGCGGGGCTGCGTGGGCGACCACGCAGATGCTCGCGGCGGCCGCGAGAACGGCCGCACGCTCCGTGAGAAGCGTCAGAAGGCGCATCGTCAAAGGATAGCCCTTACGGCGCCTCGTCCCCAAGGGGAATAGGTACCAGATAAGGTCCGTCTAAATGCCTAGCCGATTCCGGGTATTCTGACCTACGCGCCGGCGGCGCGCACGATCTCGCGGGCGAAGCGCTTGAGGGCTTTCGGTTCTTGGATCAAGAACAAGGACGGCTCGATGAGTTCGAACTCCATCAGCATGGGCTCGCCGCGGTCGTCGCGCGCGACGTCGATACGGGCGTAAAGCGGAGGTTTCCCGAGCAGCCCCAGGGCCTTCTCCGCGAATCGCCGCTCGTCCGCCGAGATGCGGGTGGCCTCGCTCACCTTCTCGTGCTGCCCGTGCAGCCGGGGGGACTTCCGGATCGAGTGGGTCAGCGTCCCGCTCAAGGCGATGATCGAGCGCTCGCCGTAGCGCTCGACAGAGCGCACGTAGGGCTGGACCATCATGTCGCGTTCGGCGCACGCCGCGTGGAGAAAAGCCTCGGCGTCCGCGGACGCCCCGGGAAAGCGCTTCGTCATGAACGACCCGGCGCCGACGCGGGGCTTTACGACGACGTCCGTCCACCCGCGGCGGCCGAGCAGGTCGCGCAGGCGTCCCGGGGCACCCTTGCGCACGTACGCCGTCGGGACCGTGCGCAGCCCGCGAGCCGCGAAGCGCGCCAAGTAACGCTTGTCCACGTTCCAACGGACGATGCTCGCGGGGTTGAGCAGCCTCGTCCGGTTCGACGTCCTTCGGGTCCAGGCAAGAAATTCCGGAAGATGATGGACGTAGTTCCACGTCGAGCGGAGCACGCAGAGATCGAAGGCGCCGGCGTCGGCGCGCGGGTCGTCCCAGGCGAGCGTGCCGACATCGGCGCCCAGCGCCTCGAGCGCGGCGAGCAGCGGCTTTTCGTCGGGATCGGGCTCCGGGAGCCGTCGGCACGTCGCCAGGGCGATGCGCACGCGGTCTACTCTGAGAGCCGGTACCGTCCGTCGGCCGCGACGCGCACCTCGGGCACGCGGCGGTCCTTCTCGAAACGGTCGAAGAGAGGCTTAAGTTCGCGCCAGAAGCCGAGATGCCGGGACGCGGTCCGGCCCAGTTTCGCGAGGGCCGCGTCGGTCAGTCGCGCAGGGAAGATGTGGACCGGGATCGGTCCCTGTCCGGCGGACCGGGCCTCGACCGCGGCCCAGTAGAGCTCCTTGATGCCCTCGTCCTGGATCGGGATGCAGCCGATCGTCACGCAGTTCCCGTGGATGAAGATGTCGCCTCCCGGCCGCTTCTTGTCGCTGCGCACGCGGTCGGAGGCGTTCGGGTAGTCCACCTCGAGCGACAAATGGAAGTTGCTCTTCGGATTGAATCCGACGATCCGGTAGGCTCCCTCGGGCACCTGGCCGTCTCCTTCCCGGCGCTTGGGCCCGAGCTCGCCCGAGGAGGCGCAGATGGGATACTCCTTGGCGAGCACGAGCTTCCCGCCCGCCTTCGGCTCCGCCCAGAGCTCGAGGCGGCCTTCCGACTTGAACGCCCGCAGGAAAAGTCCGCTGGGCGGCCACTGGAGCTTCTTGTCGCTGAAGAGCTTCTCAAGCCCCTTCGCCTTGCTCTCGGCCGCGGCGCGCACGCGGGGGAACTCGAGCTGCGTCTCCTTGAAAGACTTGGCCGCGGAGGCGGAGACGGCGGCGGCGCAGGCGAGTCCGGCGAGCAGGTTGCGCGCGGTCATGAGGGGATTATAACAGCAACCTGGGTCAGGAGTCACCACCGCGAGCAGGTCCAGAGCCCCTTATCAGCAATGGGCAATTATCAAATAATTCCCATCATGCTCCGATACCGCATCGCGTTCTCGCTCGCCGCCGCGTTCCTGGTCGCTCGGCCCGGTCCCGCGGCGGCCCTGAGCGGAGAGACGCACCGGATCGGTCCAGGACGAGTCCTCTTCACGCAGACGATCCGGCCGTCCCACGCGGGCAAGCCGACCTTCCTCATGCTTCCCGGCGTGAACCGCTCCCTCCTGGCCGAGGAACCGGCGGCCAAAGCCATTGCGGCGAAGGGCTATGGCGTCGCCACGTTCAATTTCAGCGTCCAGCCGCTTTCGATCGCCGCGTTGGAGGAAGGCGAGCGGCCCGCCTTTCGAGCCAAGGACCTTTCGCTCGAGGACTTGGCGGAGGAGGCGGAGTCCTTCGCCGCATCGCTTTCGGGAACCCGACTCATCCCGGTGTCCTTGTCCTACTCGGGCGCGGTGTCGCCCTACCTTCGCGGCTTTCCTCTGATCATTGAGACGGCGCCTCTCACCTCGGCCGCGGCCCAGAATCCCGACCTGGATCGCTATCGCCAGACGCTGCGCGCGGCGGAGCTGTGGAATCCCGTCTTCGGTCCCGGCATCACCCGCGCGTCCTTGGACCAGTCGTACAAGAGCGTTTGGCGCGGGCAAGTCGACGCGACCCTCCGGCAGTTCGACCTACCCGCCTCGCGCCGGGAGGACATGATCGAGGGCTACACGGTCATGAGCCGCGCGACCGAGGGGTTCGCCTGGAAGGGACTCGAGCTTCCCGCCGAGACCCGCCGCGTTTTCATCCTCGGCGGAGGGGAAGCGCGCCCGCTGAGGAGCCATCAGATCGAGACGTTCCTCGGCCTCCTCGAGTCCCGAACGGACGCCCTCCTCGTCTTGATCGAAGGCGCGGGCCATATCATCCCGTCCGAGCAGCCCCGCGCCTTCGCCGACGTTCTCGACTTGATCGCGACGAACGGTTTCGAGATCGCTTCCGGAGTCGTCGTAGTGTCGCCGTCGACGGGCCGTACACGCGTCGTGCCCGCCGCGGACGCCGCCGCGTTCCTTCGGGGACTGCGCTAGAGCGATGGGCGATATCTTCTGTCTCTATCAAGGCCCCGTCGAAAAGGACGGCGTTGTCTACGGGGGCCCCGTGTGCGTCAAGACGCGCCAAGGATTCGCCATGGCCGCGTTCACCACGGCCGAGCTGGCGGAGTACTTCGGGTCGGTCTTCAAGGTGCCGGGAAAAGTGGTGACGGTGTCGTCGCTGGACACGGGAGGATTTCCCGTGCGCCCGAAGCCTCCCTTGCCCAATCCTCGGCTCCAGTTCCTGTTTCCTTCGAAAGGCGTGCTGTCGGCCTGGGCAGACGACCGCGAGGGGTTCGATACCGCGCCGTACGTGACGCCGCGCAAGCGGATCGCCCAGGATCCTCCTTCGGAAAAATGACGAGGCCGGGTCTCCGGGCGTCGGAAAGACCCGGCCTCGCGATCTAGCGCGCGGCGCCCGGCTGCTGCAGGAGCCGATTCAGCACGGTCACGTGCTCCCGCGTCTTGGGCAGCAGGTCCGAACTGATGATCTGTCGGATCTCGGCGTCGAGGGCTTCGTTGCGGAGGGCATCCTCGTAGTCGTGGATCCCTTTCTCCTCGCCCTCCTTCAGCGCCTTGATCGCCGCCTTCACGCCGAAGACCTTGGCCGTCGCCTCGACGGCCTTCGCCCAGGAGCCCCAAAGGCCAGAATCCTCCGGAGGCTTCACGTCCCACTCGGTCATGTGCTCCTGAAGTTCTCGTACGGCGTCCTCGTGTTCCGATTCAATGCGCCGGAGCTCCGCCCCGCCGGCGATGCCGCCTACCTTTTCCAGAGCCTGCTTGTATGTTTCTACCGCAGCGAGCTCTCCCCGCACGAGCGGCGCGAGATTCTCCTCGTCGTCTTGTTCAATTGTCATGCCGCACCTCGCGATTTGTTGCATGGTTCCGGCAACGTCCGTCAGTCGCATTGAGTGTACCGGTGGCCTTGCGCGAGGTCCATGGAGAGCCTGTCAATCTTTCTCCTCGCTTCGGTGTCGCGACCCGCGGGCGGCAAATCCTTCACACGGCGTCCATGGCGGCGGCCGGAGCGCGAGCGCATGCTATGAGCGAGGCCGGATGATTCGGCACTCGCGCGGTAAGCCGGCACGCACTCGATACGCGCCGACGGGCGGGTCCGCGCTGGAGGTGCGACGGCCCGCCGGGACCTAGTCCCGGCGGGCCGGCCGTGGCGTCCGTCCCGCGGAGGGCTCAGCGCTTGGCCGAGTAGGCGTCGCCGATGCCGGGCTTCTGGTTGTCCGCGGAAAATTTCTTCTGATTGAACGGCTTGGCGATCCCGCCGGCCATGCCGTTGCCGCCTCGCAGGCCTTGGATCCCGGCGGCGATCTTCTGCTTGCCGGCTCCGGCGTCGGCGGAGGCCTCCTTGGCCGGGGCCTTCATCTGGATCGCGTTCTCCCACGTGGCCGTCTCCTCGGAGGCGCGGCCGGCCGCGGCGGCTTGAGCCGGGGGCGCGGCGCCGACCGATCCCGATCCGGCGATCTCGGGCGCCTTGAAGGACTTGTTGAAGGCGAGCGCGCTTAGCTCGTTTTGCGCCTCGCGCGAAAGCTGCTCCTGAGCGCCCTCTGTCGAAGGGTCGGCTTCCGCCGGGACGAGAATCCTCGCTTGATACACCGCCGCCGCCTCCGCATCGTCCTCGCCGGGAAGGCCTTCCGGCGCGTCGGTGATCGGCTTGGCCGGAGCCGCCGCCCTCCGAGTTTGCTCGGCGCTCGCAGGGCGCTTCCCGAAATGGATTGAGAGCTTGTTGATCGCGTAGGGCGCGATCAGCGCCAGGCTGATCGCGAGATTGATCCAGACGCTATGCCGCTTTACGAGCTCCCAAGCGCGCTCGAGCATGCAATCCTCCTTAAACGACCGAATTGGCCGCAGGGCCGTCGGGCATCTCCACCGTGCCGCCGCTCGCGGTGCCGATGGTCTGCGTCTTGCCCGGATCCACCATGATTCCATCCGCGCCGGGCGTCGCACCGCCGCCGCCGCCGCCGTGAGGCATGCCGTTGTCGTTACGGCTCACGCTGATCGGCTGCGGTTCTTCTTTCTCTTCTTTCTTCGGAGGAGTATATTGCGGGGAATTGTCTCCGCCGCCGGACGGGGGCGGCATGGGCGGCATGCTGGGCATCTCGAGTCCTTTAAGATTCTCCCCGCCTGCGCCGGAGTTCGGCGAAGAGCCGCCGAGGCTCTCGCCCAGAGTGCCGGTAGCCCCGGGCTGATTCATCCCGTTCTCGATGTAGTCGGTAAGCGCCTGGCCCTCGAGGCCCTTCTCGATGCCTTGCTGCTCCAACTGTTCCGCCAATTGCTCCTGCTGCATGCGGGAATTGGGGTCGGGATTCGCTTTCGCGGCCGCCTTCTGCTGCTTCGCCATGCCCATCAGCATCTTCATCAGCGAGAGCAGGCCCATCGCGGCCATGATGGCGTTCTGCCAGGGAGATTCGTTCTTCGTCTTGCCCAAAGGCGGGGGCGTCGGAAGCTCTTCCTTCGGCTCCGGGCCGTTCACGGAGACGTTCTTGCTGTCGAGGTTGCCGCTGGCGCTGGTCGCCCGGGAATTGCCGAGCATGGAGCGGCGCCCGCCGCCGTCATACGTCGAACCCGCTGCCTGGCTCGTGCCCTGTCCGGAGTTATGCATGGCGCGGAAGTTGTCGGCGCGCGCGCCGAAAGCCTGGCTGAGCGCTCCTTTCATCGGGATCGAGATGTTCTTGCCGGCGTGGAGCGATCCTTTTCGGACGGGATCGCGCATGCCGACCTTCACGCCGTTCTTGTAGCCGTTCGGCGCCGAGCCGCCGCCCCCGCCCTTATCGGCGGAGTACGCGCCCTTCTGCGCCGAGAGAAGCCGCCCGCCACCGCCCGATCCGCCGCCGCCCTTTCCCGACAAGGACGGGCTGACCGAGCCCTTCATGGCCGAGATCTGAGGCTTCGCCGGCTCCTTCCCGGCCTCCGCCTTCGGCTTGCCGCCCCGAGCCTTGGCTTCCTTGATGACCGAGGCGTAGTTCTCCGAGGACGGCGCTGCGGCGGTCCCGGTGTCCTCCGGCGCCGCCACGGTCTCGGTGCCGGGCATCTTGAGATAGTTGAGCGAGCTGATGCCCCCGGGAGTCGTCGACTCGCGGCTTCCGGCCTGCGCTCCCTTGATCTGGGGCCTGGTCGGGGCGTCCTTGGTCGAGGCGAAGGCGGGCGCCGCGGGCTGCTGGGACGTCTGCGGCATGGCCGGAGAGGCGGTCGTCCAGTTCTTCCACTGCGTGGCGACGACGCCGATGACGACCGCGGCGGCCATGACGCCCAAGCCCACCGCGAAGAATCCGGCCTTCGAGGAAGCGATCGTGAAAAGCAGACCCTGCGAGGAAACCGTCTGGAGCAGCGAGCCGCCGCCGGTGGCTGCCGTGAACGTCGGAGGCGCGCCCGCACCTGCTCCGCGGCCGAACAGAGCTCCGATGCGCGACAATAGCGACGAAAAGAGTCCTTTCTTTCGCGACTGCTCTTTCTTGTATATCGCGACCGCCTGCTCTCGAGGCTTGATGGGCGGTAGGTTCTTGGTCGGCATCGAATCCTCCGAATCAAACATCTGAAACGTCCCAGGGACGACGGTTCTAAATGTCTAGTTTTAGGTTAGGGCCGGACCGGCAACAAAGCGCTAACAAATCCACCTGTTTTCCTTTTGCTAGACTGGGCGAATGCCAGGGCTTGGCCGAGGAGTCCGCCGGACGATCTTCTGCCTCGCTATTGGAAGCGCCGCCTGCGCGACCCCGCAGACCTTCGCCCGCAGAGCGCGGTTCCAGGCGGCCCGCCCTCTCTTGTACGAAACGGTCAGGCGAGTCTTGGAGGAGCGCGGCGAGGAGCTTCTGTCTGCCGACCGCAACCGCTGGCTCCTCGTCACCAAGCCCAAAGACTGGCATATCGACGACGAGCTGGTGCTTCATTATCGACTGAGCATCTCGGTCCAGGAGCGCGAGATCGTCGTCTACGCCCAGGGCGATAAGCGCTCCAAATCCGGAAAGATCATCATGGCCGACGATCAGGACCCCCATCTCGTCGGGATCAGCGGCGAGATCTTCGCGGCGGCCGCCGCCAAGCTCGGCGAGCAGGCTCAATAGCCGTAGGCGCCCTTGTTCCGTTGTACTTGTTCGTAGGCCTGCTTCGCCTCCTCTTTTGAGCCGAAATACTTCCCGTACTTGTTCCATAGGGTCCTCTTGTCCTGCTTCAGCACCGAGTCGATCTGCCCGCGGCTGATGTTCTGTCCTCCGAACTGAGACTTGAGAAAATTGGTGATGAAGGACATCAGGGGTCCCGAGAACATGCCTCCAGACTCGGCCTTCGCCCCGGCAAAGGCGATCGCGGCGGACGACGATCGAAGGCGAGCGGCGGCCGGCGGACGGAGGCCGTTCTCCGTCGAGCCTGGCGCCGCGGGGGGCGGGAGGCCGAGCCGCTCGGCCTCCGCCTTGGAGAGCGGCGCTTGAAGGCTCATGGCGGTGCCTCGTACGGCGACGCTGCCTAGTTGATGACCGGTCGCCCCTTCGGATTCGAAGTAGTACCTCGCGTAGGGGCTCGCGGTGGGATCGCGGTACGGGATGGAGCGGCTCGCGTCCAGGGCGATGAACCCCCAAAGAACCGCGACGGGCGCGCTCGCGAGAGTGAGCCGCAGGGGCCACGGCCCGCCTTCTCTGGAATCGGAGATCCAGCGGCCCCCGCAATCGAAACAGAAACGCTTTCGGCTGCCGATCACGGTGCGGAACAAATTACGCAGGAATCCTGAGGAGAATCGCACCCTTCCGCCGCCGCATTTAGGGCAGAGGCTGATCATCCGTCATAGTTTAGCCCCGATTTTCAGGTTGTCAATAGGGTCAAGGTACCCCCTTGACAGCGCAAGCTTTCGGCTCTATCCTCCTGAAGAAGGCCTTATGGCGCATACCATTCTCGTCGTGGACGACGTGCGCGAAACGCGCATCCTCCTGCGGGATTTTCTCGAAGACAGGGGCTGCAAGGTGCTGGAGGCCGGAGACGGCGCGGAAGCCTACGCGGCGACGCTCCAGGAGATGCCGGATCTGGTCATCATGGACCTCAGCATGCCCAACGTGGAGGGCGTGACCGCGACGAGCGTCCTGCGCGACATGTCGTCGACGGCCCACGTGCCCATCGTCATCTTCTCCGGGCAGGACGAGGACAAGGTGTCGCGTATGCTGCCGTTGAGCTCGAAGATTCGCTTCGTCTCCAAATCCGGCGATCTCGATCGACTTTGGGGCGTCGTCTCCCAGCTTCTTCCCGCCTGACGCCGTCCGCGTCTCCACATGCTGGGCCTATCGGCTCTTCGACAAGGGACGAAGGACCTATATTAGTTGTGGGCCTTAGGATCTATATGCTATGTTTTTCCCATTCCAAGGCCGGCGCGCGCCGCGGGTGGCGGAGGGCCGATCTAAGGGAGGGAAAAATGCTCAAGCGGATGCTTATTACGGGGTGGGCGCTGGCGATCGCCGCGTCGACCGGATGGGCGGCGGGGATCACGGCGCAGAACGTGGAGAACCGCCTCATTGTCGGTTTTAGGTCGGGAGTGTCGATCGAGGAAGGCCGCAAGATCATCGCGGCCCAGAGGCTCAACATCGTCGGCGAAATCGCCGAGGCGCGTCTGTTCCTGGTCGAGTCGCAGCCGGGCTCCCTGCAGGCGGCCGAGGCCGTCCTGAAGGCGAACGAGAAGGTGCGCGACGTTCAGCGCGATTTCTGGGCGCAGTGGATCGAGTCGGCGCCGCAATCGCTCCAGGGCGTCACGCTTCCGAGCGTCGAGTCGACGCTCAAGGAGCTGCCGAAGCTCGACGGCGTCGGCGCGCGACCCAAGGCCGCCGCGGCCGATGAGGTGCAGTGGGGCGTCCGGCGAGTGAACGCGCCCGCGGTCTGGGGATCCAACCAGGGTCAGGGCGTGAAGGTCTGCATCGTCGATACCGGCATCGACGCGGCGAACCCGGATCTTCAGGGGCAAGTCGCCGGCGGCCATAACGCGGTCGAGGAAGGAAAGCCGTGGACCGACGACCATTTTCACGGCACTCACGTCGGCGGCATCGTCGCCGCCAAGCAAGACGGCCGAGGCGTGGTCGGCGTGGCGCCGAAAGCCACGTTGTACGCGGTGAAGGTGCTCAACAAGGAAGGACAGGGCTCGGTGTTCAGCATCATGGGCGGCGTCAATTGGTGCACGCAGAACAAGGTCGACGTCATCAACATGAGCTTGGGCGCTCCGCAGGAGATCCCTTTCCTCAAAGAGATCATCAACATGGCCCTGCAGGCGGGCGTGACCGTCATCGCGGCGGCCGGCAATGGCGACAACCGCGGGAACTCGGGCCCGGTCGGCTATCCGGCCAAGTACGAGGGAGTCATCGCGGTCTCGGGTCTCGACGAGGCGGACGCGATCGCCAAGTGGTCCAGCCGCGGTCCGGAGGTCTCCTACATCGCGCCCGGCGCGAAGATCCCGTCGACCGTCCCGCTGTCCCACGACGCGAGCGGCGTGAAGGCGTACTCCGGCACGTCGATGGCGTGTCCGCACGTGGCGGGGCTGGCGGCGCTCGCCGTGGCCCGCGGCGCGCGCGGTCCCGCGGCCGTCAAGGCGGCTCTCACGGGAGCGGCGCAGCGATTGCCTGGACTCTCGGCCGAGGAGCAGGGCATCGGCCTCATCAACGCGGCGAACATCCGCTAGACGTCCGTCGCGCGTATTCCGTCCTCCTCTTCCCCGGTGGGAGAGGAGGACGGCTCATTTTTGGGGATCGGACGGAGGACGTACGCCCGGGGCGGGTTTGACCGACCAAGAGAAGTACGGCGGGCCGGCGCAGTCGAGGCAGTAGCTCGTCGCGAGAACCTTGCTTCGATCGCAGCGGTCGGGCGGGTGTCCCTTCAAGTAGAAGAGGAGCGGCAGATCGATGAAGCTGCTGTAGTCCTGGAAATCGCAGATCCCGAGGCGCGCAAGCTCGCGCTGGAGGCTGGTCTTGGGCAGGTAGTCCCAGGAGCGTTCCCGGTGCCAGCCGATGCGGAAGGAGATGGGGCGGCGCTCCACCGGACGCCTGATCTCTCTCCAAAGGCAGACGTTCAAGCCGACGATCAAGGAGAGGCAAGCGAGCAGAAGCTTCGGCCGGCGCTTCCAATTCGTCTGCGCGAGCGCGACCGCGAGCGACGCGTACATCAAAAACGACGGCAACAGGTAATACCGGATGGAGTTGATGTTGCGGAACAGGACGAACACGGCGAGGTAGGCAACGGGCCAAAGGCAGAGAAGGCGTTCGTATCGATCGAGCGTCGCGTAGGCGGCGGGCTGCAGGCTCCGGTGCGCGTGCGCGGCGAAGACCGTGAGCAAGGACGCCGCCCCGGCGTAGAGCGCGACTTGGAGGGGGAGGGGGGGCGCCCAGGAGGCGAAGCGCTCCAGCAGGGCGACGCCGGACCAGATCTGGACGAGCGCCTTGAGGTGGAAGACGCAGAACAGGACGATGCCGAACGCCGCGAGCCGCTTCAGCGCGAACGCGGCGCGGTCCGATCCCAGATGGCGCTCGAGGAGCCTCCGCGCCAGGGGCTCGAAGGCGGCTCCGAGCGAGCACGCGGCCGTGAACAAGACCGGCAGCGCGGCCGCGATTCCCAGGTACAAGCTCCTGTGGCTCGCCCAAGCCGCGTCGGTGATTCGCGGCTTTAGGACGAAGACCGCGGCCGACAGCGCAAGGGCGAGGAGGGAAAATCGAAAGAACGGAAGCGCCTTCTCGTCTCGAAGGACGACGAGCTGCAGGAGCGAGGCCAGAACTAGAGACGCCGGGATCGAGAGAAAGATGAAGTGGTTGATCACCCCGACATAGATGAGAATGAACGCGAACAGCGTCCGCGGCGCCGACGGGCCCCGGTCCGCGATCCGGGCGAGCGAGACGAGGAGTCCAGCCATCAGCAGATTCTGCAGCGCCGTGATCTCCCAGCCCAGGCGCGATTTCAAGACGAAGAGCGCCGATCCGGCCAGCAGCAGCAGCCAGGCCAGCGCCCCGCGCGAGCCGAAGCGCCGCCCGAAATGCACCGCGCCGACGAGCGCCGCCGCGGCGTTGAGCGCCACGCTCGGCAGGCGCAGGAAAAACACGTCGGGGCGCGCCAGGGAAAACACCCCCGAGAGAAACCAGGCGTAGAGCGACCCAGTGTAGGTGTTCATCTCGTGCGGGGTGTATAGGCCACGATCGAGGATGCGCAGGGAGAAGAGTCCCAGCCACGCCTCGTCGCCGTGGAGGCCGGGGAACTCGGAGAAACGGTAGGCCAGGAGCGCCGCGAGGTAGACCCACAAGACGAGCGCGAAGGCCCAGCGCCCGGCGCCGCCCTTGTCCTCGGCCGGCGGCGTCACCGGCCGGCGGCGCCGCGCGCCAGCCTTCCCAGACGGGAGCTCGGCTCGCGGCCCAGGCGCGCGAGGATGAGAGCGGCGGCGGCGGCGACGGCCTTCGGCTCGGCGGGCACGTCGGCGCCGCTCGCCTTGAGCGCGTACAGGAGGTCCTCGGTCGCGACGTTGCCGGAGGCGCCCGGCGCGTAGGGACACCCGCCGAGGCCGCCGGCGGACGCGTCGAATCCCGTGATCCGGTATTCGCTCCACGCGCACAGCGCGTTCGCCACCGCCATCCCGTATGTGTCGTGAAAGTGCAGAAAGATCGTCTTCGCGGGCGTGGTCTTCAACAGCGCGTCGAGCAGCCGCCGGACGTCCGACGGCGACGCCTTTCCGATCGTGTCCCCGATGGAGAGCTCCTGCACGCCGAGCTCGAGCAGCGTCCGCGCGACCCGAGCCACGGCGGCGGGCGAGACTTTGCCCTCGTACGGACACCAGAACGCGGTCGACACGTAGGCGCGCAGAGGCAGGCGCATCCGGCGGGCCCGCGCGACGACCGGGCGGAAGCGGTCGATCGACTCTCGGATCGAGGCGTTGATGTTGCGCCGGTTGAACGTCTCGGAAGCGGCCGTGAACACCGCAGCCTTATCGGCGCCGGCGTCCACCGCGCGCTCGAAGCCCTGCTCGTTGGGCACCAGCGCGGAGTAGACGACGCCGCGGGCGCGGCGGATGCGGCGCAGGACGGACTCCGAGTCGGCCATTTGAGGCACTCGGTCGGGGCGCACGAAGGCGCCTGCCTCGATCTCGCGCAGCCCGGTCTTGGACAGAGCGTCGATGAAGCGGACCTTGTCGGCGAGGGGGAGACGCGCCGATTCGTTCTGAAGGCCGTCACGCGGGCCGACCTCGACGATGCGAATCGCGGTCACGGTCAGGAGTCGGGAACGATCCAGGAGGCCGGGCGCTTCTCGAGGAACGCGGTTAGGCCTTCCTTCGCTTCCTCGCCGGCGCGGACCCGCGCGAGAGCGTCCGTCGTGGCCTTGATGCGGCGCTCCAGCGGAAGTCCGTGCACCTTGCGGATAAGCGCCTTGCACTCGCGGACCGCGTTCGGCCCCGCGCGAAGGATGCTCTTGACGATCTTGGCGACCCGCTCGTCGAGCATCGCCTCGGGGACGGTCTCGTGGACGAGGCCCATGTCCTTGGCGGCAGAGGCGCCGAACACTTCGGCGGTGAGGAAATACCGGCGCGCGTAGGCCGGTCCGATCTTGGGAAGCACGAAATTGGAGATGACCGCGGGAAGGATGCCGAGCCGGCACTCGGAAAAGGACATCGTGGCTTCTTCCGCCGCGACCGCGATGTCCGAGGCGGCGACGATCCCCAGGGCGCCTCCGAAGCAGGCGCCGTGGACACGGGAGAGTACCGGGACGGGGCACTCGTCGATCGCGCGGCACATGCCGACGAGCCGCATCGCCTCGCGCTTATTCTGGGCCGGCTTGTATCCGCCGGCGCGGCGCATCATCGCGATATCCGCCCCCGCGCTGAAGTCCTTGCCGTCCCCGCGCACGACCACCGCGCGGAGCGAGCCGTCCTTCGACAGGGCCTTGAAGGCCGCGGCGATCTCGTCGATCATAGCCTCGTCGAAGGCGTTTCGGGCCTCCTGCCGATCGAGGACCACCGTCGCGACGCCGGCGTCCTGGGATAGGCGCAGATGCGTGCCGGGCATGCGGCGGATTCTACCAAATTGCCGCGCGCTCTACGGGTTCGGCGGCGTCAACCGCAGGTGTTGCGGAGGTTGGACTGCCGCGGCATGCCTTGAGGGTAGATGAGCTGGAAGCGCCCTCCGCCGTTCATGACGCTGCCCCAGCAGCTGGGCGGATTTCCCTGCCGGACTCTCTGGCTGTAGACGGCTCTCGAAAGCCCGCAGGTCTCGGTGGTCTCGGTCGTGATGTCGATGTGCTGGGGGCCGCGGAAATACCGGCACGCGCCCGTGTCCCTCACCGCGAACACGAGATTCTCGGGGCAGTTGAGTCCGGACCGTTGGCAATGCTCTTGAAAGCGCTGATTGAGCTGCGGGCTGATCACGGGGGTGTTGTAGCCCACCTGCAGCCGCTGGTCGATCGCGATCGTCACGGCTCCGCACTCGCGCCGGGCGAACTGCTCCATGCTGCAGAGCGGCTTGCCGAGGCGGTCGTTGTCCGGGCCTTCGACCGTCCTGCTGGATTCTCCGCGAAGCGCGGCCTTCGGATGGTAGACGGTCGACCAGGCGTTGGTCGTGGTGCACGGCTCGTTGGTACCGCGGCCGCATTGACGTTCCGGAGTGCGCGAGAAGTCCTCGGGCGACAAGACGGGATCGGTGCCGGGACGCGTGCGCGGAGGCACCCGCTCCGGGGGTACTCGCTGCGGCGGTACGCGCTGCGGCGGCACGCGCTGCGGGGGCGGCGGCTGTCTACCGGGCGTTCGAGCCGCCTCGCGGATCTTGGCGAGCTGCTCTTCGCTCAGGTTCGCCAGCGCTTCGTGCGTCCGCTGGTCGTATTGGCCGTTGGCGATCAGAGGATTGGTATGGTCCGGGTTATGGATCGTCGCATAATGGCGCTGGAAGCGCGCGACCGCATCCGCGGTACAGGGCCCGAAAATTCCGTCGGTCATGTGCGAGTCTTGACATTGGCCCCGGCGTCCGTTGGGGCCGATGACCACTCCGGGGCGGATGCCCGCGGCCGTGATCCGCTCCTGGATCGCCTTGACCTCGTCGCCTCGGCGCATCTGTTGGCCTCTGGTATATGTGATCGCGCCCGGAGCGTCGCGGAGAGGGTCCGGCCCCTGGATCGGACCGACGGGGCCCGTCGCCGGGACTTGGCCCGCGGGCACGACGACGCCGGTCCTGGCCGCCACCTGCGTCGGAATGTCTCGAGACAGCGGGCTGTTCTGGCGCGCGTGCATATAGGAGGCGCGAGAATAGTGCTCCAACATCTTGCGGGTCAAGTCCTCGCGCTCGGCTGGAACCGGGATCCAGCCGAACTCCTCCTTGCCCGGCTCCGTCTTCTTGAAATGGGGAACGAGGTTCACGTCCTTATTGTCGTCGCCGGTGCAGCGGACCGGAGCGGCGGCCGGGAGCGTGGGAGGACCGTCGCCGGAGCGCGACATCGTCGGGCTCGGGACATCGCCGCATTTCGGCTGAGCGGCGGCGGCGGGCGTGGGCCCTTGTCTTTGCTCGGCGCCGGGTCGAGCTTGGGCGGGCTCCGGGGGAAAATCTCCCTCGGTCGGCAATGCCCAAGCGTCGAAAGAGCTCCAGTGAAGAAGCGTCGCCGCTACCGCGATCGAAACGAATCTGAGGCTGCGCATACGTTCCCCTGCATCCTCACATCCCCCGCCCTCGGTGGAACGATAGCCCCGCGGCGTCCGGCGAACGAGGAGCATAGGACCCAAAATGGGCCTGGTCGATGGGCCTATGAGAGGGTCGCGATAGGCCTATGTTGTCGTAGGTCGAAAGTCCCGGTTCGTAATGCAACGCTCCCTATTTCCCATCGGAGAGACGGCTGGGGAGGCCCCGGCCGCTCCGCCGCCGCTTATAAAGGTAGGCGGCTCCGGACGCTGCTGACCGGGACAAACGGCCCGCCCCGCGGACCAAAGGGGCATCAATCTAGGACCGCGGCGACAGCGACGCGCCGCGAGAGATCATGGTATGGCGGCGCGCGTGCGCGGACGACGCGTGATTGCGCGAGTGGGCGTAGGTCCTTCAGGGTCATGCGCGCTGGGTCGATTTGCTCAGGTACAAAGCTGGGACCTCTGGTATTCTGTGAGTGCTGAAGGGGAGAGAGAACATGAAAAACCTGATTCTCATCGTCGGAATCGTACTCGGAAGCGTGTCGAGCGCCCACGCATTCATCTTCGGGAGCCGAGAGTTGAGCGAGCAGGAGATCGCGGACCGCCAGCAGATGCTCTTGACGCGCATGGGGCGCGAAACGGCGATCTTCGATGCCGCGGGCTTGGCGCTTCCGGCGCAGCGATTTCCTACCTTCAATAGGGACGCGAAGCTTACGGGGGACCAGATCCGCGGAATCGAGGCGAGCTACCGAGGCGCGCTCGAGCAGGCGGTCGACGGGCTCACGCTTCCGCGGCACCTCAAGTTCCAATTCCAAAACGGCGGAGACACCGCGAAGATCCTGGACTTCCTGTCCGTAGAACGGAACATGGCGGCGCAGCCCAAGGGCCAGATGGACGCGCGCCTCCGCGAGATCAACGATCGCATCGCCACGGAAGAGCGCAACGCGGCTTTCGCCGCCGAGAAGGCCAAACTCAACGAGAAGATCGTCGCCAACGAGCGACTCATCCTGACGGGAGCGAGGACGACTCCCCAGGTGGGCAACTTCGGCGACTTGAGAGCCTTGGCGTTCACCGACCCCAATCGCCCCGGCAGCGGACCCATTACGCCGGCGCAGGTCGCGAGCTGGACGGAGCAGATCGACGCGTTCCGAGCCCGATCCATCGCGGCTGTAAACCAAGTCTTGCCGCCGAACCTTCATGTCACCGAGGAGATGTTCCAGAACGATCCGAATACCCTCAAGGAACGCTTGGACCTTCTTGACCGGCACCACGAGGCCGTCACGACGGCCATGACGGAGCGCCGCTTCGGCACGAGGGCGGAGGCGATCCAGGCGCTAAAGAAGGACTTCGGCTTGGAGGCTCCGGCGGCTGTCGTCGCCGCGCCGGTGACGACTACCGTGCGATGCCCCGCCGGCACCCGCTGCGCCGCGGCTCCGGTCGTGGCCTCGCCCGAGCGCTGCCCCGGAGGCGCGTGCCCGGGCACGGCGCCCGTGGTCGTTCCCGATGAGCGCGCGGCGGCGACGCCGGTCGCGCGGGACCGCATCCGCTACGCGCAGGGCCTCCTCGGAACCCGCCCCGATGGAATCGAGGGCGATCGGACGGGAGCCCGCGTCGCGGCGTTCGTCGAGCGATGGAACAGCACCTATCGGCAGCGGCACAACGGCGCCGAACTGACCCTGCCGGAGGACCGAAAACTGACGCCGGAGATCATCAGCGCCATCCAGACGTCCGAACGGGATCTCATCGCGCTTCGTCGTCGGGAATTGAACACGCCCCCCAGCGATCCGTGGGAGAGGCAGTACTGGGAGCGGCAGCGATCGAACGCCGAGTTCCGCCGCTGGCATGACAGCCCGGTCCGCGATCCCTTGGACCTGGGAGCGAGGGTCCTCGCGACCCCGATCCGCGCGGGCATGGAGATCTTCGACCCGGAGAGGCCGGTGCGCAGGGGCAACACGTACGTCTACGCGGACGGGCGGCGGGTGACCCCGGCGGACCGAAGATGGATCGAGCAGGACCGGCGGAACTGGGATTGGTACCGCCAGGCGCCGCGCGATCCCATCCACTTCGTGGGACAGGCGATCGCCACTCCGTTCTACATGCTGGATCAGACGGGCCGGGCCGTCGTCGGCCGGCCGTCGCGGCGGTATCCGGATCCGCATTGGCAGCAGCGGGTCTGGGATCGCGCGTCCGGCGGCTACTGATCGCCTAGACGGACCGACGCAAGCGGCTCTCCGCCCTACATCCTGAAGACGGGATAGCGAGGGGGGAGAGCCGGCGTTTGAGAGGCGATCTCGAGGCACCAGCCGACGACCTCTCGGGTGCGCCCGGGCTCGAGGATGCCGTCGTCCCAAAGCCTGGCGGTGCCGTAGTACGGGTGGCCCTCGCGCTCGTACTGCTGCCGGATGGGCGCGGCGATCGCATCCTTTTCTTCCGGCGAGAGGGTCTTGCCCGCGCGCTTGAGCTGCGCCTCCTTGACGATCATCATCACCATGGCCGCCTGCTCGGCGCCCATCACCGACACGCGCGCGTTGGGCCAGGTGAACATGAACCGGGAGCCGTAGGCGCGGCCGCACATCGCGTAGTTGCCCGCGCCGTTGGAGGAGCCCGTGACGATCGTGATCTTCGGGACGGGGACCGTCGAGACCGCTTGCACCATCTTCGCGCCGTTGCGCACGATGCCGCCTTGCTCGAACTCCTTTCCGACCATGAACCCTGTGATGTTCTGCAGGAAGATGAGCGGGATGCCGCGCTGGCCGCAGAGCTCGACGAAGTGCGCTCCCTTGAGCGCGGACTCCGAGAAGAGGATGCCGCGGTTGCCGAGGATGCCGACCTCGCGGCCCATCCATTTGGCGAATCCGCACGTCAGCGTCTTGCCGTAGTTTGCCTTGAACTCGTGGAAGCGGCTGCCGTCGACGAGGCGGGCGACGACCTCCTTGACGTCCGCGGGCCGGCGGAGGTCGCGGTTGACGAGGCCGTAGAGGTCCTCGGCCGGGTAGCGCGGCGGCTCGACGTCGGCGGGTCGCGGAGCCTTGGGGATGTTCAGGTTGTCCACGACCGAGCGCAGGATCGCGAGCGCATGCTCGTCCGAATCCGCGAGGTGATCCGTCACACCCGAGACGGTCGAGTGCATTTCGCCGCCGCCGAGCTCTTCCTCGGTCGACTCCTCGCCCGTCGCCGCCTTGACCAGAGGGGGTCCGCCGAGATAGATCGTTCCCGTCCCTCGGACGATGATCGCCTCGTCCGACATGGCGGGCACGTAAGCGCCGCCGGCGGTGCACATCCCCATGACGGAGGAGATCTGCGGGATGCCCAGCGAGGACAGGAGCGCTTGGTTATAGAAAATACGGCCGAAGTGCTCCTTGTCCGGAAAGACCTCGGCCTGCTTGGGCAGGAAGACGCCGCCCGAATCCACCAAGTAGAGCGTCGGCAGACGGTTTTCGAGGGCGATCTCTTGGGCGCGCAGGTGCTTGCGGATCGTCTCCGGATAGTACGTGCCGCCTTTGACCGTCGCGTCGTTGGCGGCGATGAGGCACCATCGCCCGGCGACCTTGCCGACGCCCGTCACGATGCCCGCCGCGGGGACCTCGTTGTCGTGCATGCCCAGGGCCGCGAGGGCGGAGAGTTCGAGCCACGGGGCGCCTTCGTCGAGGAGGCGCTCGATGCGCTCCCGGGCGGTGAGTTTGCCGCGCTTTCGATGCAGGGCTAGCGACTGCTCCGAGCCCCCCTTGTGGGCCCAGTCGAGCTTGGCGCGCAGGTCCTTGAGAAGCTCCTCGTGGTAGCGCCGGTTCTCCTGCGCCGCGGGCGAGCCGGCGTCGAAGTCGCTGGCGATGGAGGGCGTGTCCGAGGAAATGCCGCCCGCCCGAACGGACGGCGCCGCCGGGGACGCTGCGGAGGCCTTCGTCGCGCGGGGAGGCATTGGGCCCGATTCTATCAAAATTGATACTATGGGGCCGCAAGGCTGAACGGAGGATGTCATGGCGATCCAGGCGAAAACGAAGGGACGGAGCGGCGCCGGCCGAGGCACGCGGCCGCCGAGCCCGGACATCGTGATGGCGACGTTGGGCGCCTATCAACGATCCGCCGCGCTCAAGGCCGCCGTGGATCTCGACGTGTTCACCGGCATCGAGGAAGGCAAGGCCACGTCCTCGGCGCTCGCCGCCAGGAGCAACGCGGCGGAGCGCGGCATGCGCATCCTTTGCGACTATCTGGTCGTGATCGGGCTGCTGACCAAGTCCAAGAACCGCTACTTCTTGACGCCCGATTCGGCCGCCTTCCTGAGCCGGAAATCGCCGGCCTGCATGGCGTCGATGGCGGATTTTCTCTGCTCGCCGCACATCGCCGAGGGGTTTAAGGATCTGACGGCGAGCGTCCGCCGCGGCGGGGCCTCGCCGAGCGCGCCGTCGCTCCAGCCGGAGCACCCGATGTGGGTCGAATTCGCGCGCTCGATGGTGCCTCTCATGGCCAAGCCCGCGGAGATGATCGCCGACGTGCTCAAGGCCGACGCGGCGCCCGCGTGGAAGGTGCTCGACGTGGCGGCAGGGCACGGGATCTTCGGCGTCACGCTCGCTCGGCGCAATCCCCGCGCACGGATAGTGGCGCTCGACTGGCCGAACGTCCTCGCGGTGGCCCAGGAGAACGCGAGCGCGGCCGGGGTGGCGCAGCGCTTCTCGACGATCTCCGGAAGCGCCTTCGACGCCGATTTCGGAAAGGATTACGACGTGGTTCTGCTGACCAACATCCTCCATCATTTCGACGCCGCGACGATCGGGACGCTGCTGCGCAAGGTGCACGCGGCCTTAAGGCCCGGCGGCAAGGCGGTCGCGCTCGAGTTCGTGCCGAACGAAGATCGCGTCACGCCGCCGCAGGCCGCGGGTTTCTCGATCGTGATGCTGGCGGGCACGCCGGCGGGCGACGCGTATACCTTCGCGGAATACCGGAAGATGTTCGCGGACGCGGGATTCTCCGGCGTGAAGAACCATCCGCTCCTCCCGACGCCCGAGAGCGCGGTCGTCGCGACGCGCTGAAAGCCTAGGCGGCGGCCAGTTCTTTCGGTCGAGAGGCGCCGGCGGCGCTCGTCCGAGCGATCTCCTCGTACAAGTGCACCGCGCTCGAGATGGCCTTCTGGAAATCGCCCAGATGCAGGCTCTCGTTCTCCGAATGAGGGTTCGTATACGGATCCTCGACGCCGATCAGGAGGGCCGGAGCGCCTCCGAGCACGCTCGCGAACGGGCCGACGAACGGGATCGAGCCGCCGCAGCCCATGTTGACGGGCTCGCATCCGTATCCCTTGGCCAGGGCCCGCCGCGCCGCCTCGAATACCGGCCCTGAGGGCTCCGTCTTCCACCACGGGGCCTTGGAGATATTCGAGATGTTGACCTGGACGCCCCACGGGGCGTGCGTCTTCAGGTGGTCGACGAGCATGTCGGCCACGCGGTCCATGTCCATGTCCGGTACCGTGCGGATGCCGACGTGACACCACACGCTCTCGTTGATGATGTTGGCGCAGTCCTTCTTGGACGAGGCTTGGATGGCGTTGACGGAGACGGAAGGCTGCCGCCATCCCTTCTCCAGGATGCTCCGGTCTCCTCCGACGATGCGGGCGGAGGGAAGGAGGGCCGCCTGCTCGCGCAGAGTCGCCTCCGTGTAGGGCATGGCCTCGAGCTTGCGCCGGTCCTCGTCGGAAACGCGGACGTCGTCGTAGATCCCCGGGATGGCGATGCGGCCTTGCTCATCCGTGAGGGACGCCAAGATCTTGGACGCGGCGAGCACCGGGTCGACGATCGGGCCGCCCCACATTCCCGAATGGAGGGGGTGGTCCATCGACTTCACCTCCATGTCCAGCGCGACGAGGCCCCGCAGCGTCGTCGTGATGCTCGGCAGGCCGACGTCGAAGTTGCCGGTGTCCGTCAGGACGATGGCGTCTGCCTGCATCTTCCGGGCGTACTTCTTCAGGAATTTCTCGAGGCTGGTGGAGCCCGATTCCTCCTCGCCCTCGATGATGAGCTTTACGTTGAGCGGAAGCTTGCCCGCGGTCTCGAGGTAGGCCGCGACCGCGCTCGTGTGGACGACCACGCCCGCCTTGTCGTCCGCCGCGCCCCGTCCGTAGAGCCTGCCGTTCCTCTCGGTCGCCTTGAAGGGCGGGCTCTTCCACAGCTCGGTCCGTCCCGGCGGCTGGACGTCGTGATGCGCGTAGAGCAGGAGCGTCGGCTTGCCGGGCGCGTGGAGCCAGTCCCCGTAAACGTAGGGATGCGCGCCGGGAAACTTGATGATCTGGATGTGCTCGAGGCCGCTCCTCTTCATGAGATCCGCGACGGCCTTCGCGCTCTTGACCACGTTCTGGGCGGGAAAGCCCGGAAAGCTGACGCTGGGGATGGCGACGAGCTTGGAGAGATCGCCGACGAATTTCTTCTTGTTCTTCTCGCAGTAGGACAGGGCCTTGTCGATCATGTCGGGTATCATAGCGCAACGGCGAGCCGGGCATCAATAGTTCGGGCTCAATGGGTCTTGACAAAATTGCAACACGGAGCTATCTGTAGGACATGAGGTTCCGATGAAGAAAAAAACCCCCGTTCGAAAGCGTTCCGTCGTCGAGAAAACCGCCAAGCGCCCGGTCGCGCAGAAAGCCGGCGGCACCGCCCAAACCGATGAGAAGGAAAAGGAGGAAGAGGCGCCCCAAGACTTGGAGACGCTTCTCAAAGGGCTCGGTCACGGCAGCGAGGAGAAGCGCGTCAGCAAATGGGCGAGCGTCCAGTGCCCCTACTGCGGGGAGAATTTCGAGGTCCATTTCGACAGCGTCGAGGACGGCCACAGCGTGCAGGAGGACTGCGCCGTCTGCTGCAAGGGCATCATGCTCACCGTGAGCGTCGAGGACGAAGATTCCATCCACGTAAGCGCCTACCGGGCGTAGCCTTCGCGCCGGGCGACGGGCAATATTGTATAGTCGGGCATGGCCGTTTCCGGCACCATTCTTCCCGGCGTATCCAAGGAGCAGGTCCAGGAGCGCGCGGCCGCCGCCCGGCAGGCGCAGACGGTCTGGGCGCGCTATACGCTGAGCGAGCGGGTTCGGCGCCTGCGCGCCGTATGGGCCGAAATCGACGCCGCCCGGCCCCGCATCGTCGAGACCATCCGCGAGGAGACGGGCAAGCCCGTCGCCGAGATCGAGACGATGGAGATCGACGGCGTCTCTTTGATCCTCACGTACTTCACGCGTCACGCGCACCGCATCTTGAAGGACCGCCCGGTCTCCAAGCCGTGGTTCTTCTTCAATAAGCGCGCCTACGTGCGTCATGTCCCTCGCGGGATCATCGGACTGATCACGCCGTGGAACATGCCGTTCTTGATCCCGGTCGGCGACGCCGTGCCCGCTCTAATCTCGGGCAATGCGGTCCTGCTCAAGCCGTCGGAATGGACGCCGCGTTCCGCCTTGATCGTGGAGGAGATCGTCAAGGCGACGGGTCTTCTTCCCGAAGGCCTGTTCCAGGTGATCATCGGCGACGGAGCGGTCGGGGCCGCGGTGGCCGACGAGTCGGACATGATCCTGTTTACGGGTTCCACCGCCAGCGGCAAGAAGGTCGCGCGCGCGGCGGCGGAGCGCCTGAAGCCGGTGGTGCTAGAACTGGGGGGGAAGCACCCGATGATCGTGCTTCGAGACGCGCCGCTCGAGCGGGCGGTCAAGGCGGCCGTTTGGGGGCGCTTCGCCAACTCCGGCCAGATCTGCGTCGGGGTCGAGCGGGTGTTCGTCGAAGAGGAGCTCTATCCTCGATTCACGGAGGCGGTCGCCAAAGAGATAAAGTCCCTGCGGCAAGGCGAGGGCGGGGAGGACACCGACCTCGGCCGTCTTATTTTCCCGCGCCAGCTCGAGGTTGTGCAGGCGCACCTGGAGGACGCGCGCGCGAAAGGAGCCCGCGTCACCGGCGGAGAGATCATCGACGCGGAAAAGCTGCTGGTTTCCCCGGCTCTCGTCTTGGACGCGCGCCCCGATATGAAGGTCATGTCCGAAGAGACGTTCGGGCCGGTGCTCGCGGTGATGCCCGTCCGCAGCCCGGAAGAAGCGCTGCGGCTCGCCAACGACACGCCGTTCGGGCTCGCGGCCTCCGTCTGGAGCCGCGATGTCGCCCGCGCGGAGGCGCTCAGCGCCTTCGTCGAAGCGGGCCTGGTGAGCGTCAATGACGTGCTGAGCCACTACGTGGTCTGCTCCCTTCCCTTCGGAGGCGTGAAGGACTCGGGACTCGGCCGCAGGCATTCCGACGAGGGGATGCGGATGTTCTGCCAGCCCCAATCCGTACTCGTCCACGAATGGCCGCCGAATCTGCCGGAGATGTGGTGGTTCCCCTATAGCCGGATGAAGACGCGTCTGATCAGCTGGATGACGCGCTTCGCATGATCCTCGGGCTTCATTGCTCGGTCCGAAAGGGCTACGCGGCGGCCCTTGAGGAAGGCGTGAGGCATGACTGCCGGGCGATTCAGATTCTTCCGTACCGCCGGCATGACGATCCTTCCCCGGGGGACCTCGCGGCGTTTCGCGACGCGTGGCGGGCGACGGTGGTGTCGCGGGTGATCGCGCACGCGCGCTTCGTTCCCTTCCTCGCGTCCTCCGACGACGCGCGGCATCGGCACTCGAGGGAGCATCTGACGCGAGAACTCCGTCTTTCGGTGGCGCTCGGCGCGGCGGGGTTCGTCCTGCACGCCGGAGCGCACTCGGTCGGACAAGAACTCAAGGACGGAATGGCTCGTTTCGCCGACGGCGTCGCGGTCGCGTGGAAGGAATCGGGCTGCGGCGTCGAGATCATCCTGGAGAACGTGCCGGGCGGCGGCCGGCGCATGGGGGGGACCCTGGAGGAGCTCTCGGAGTTGGGAGAGCTCCTCGCCCAACGGGGGATCCGGACCGCGTTCTGCCTGGACACGGCGCACGCGTGGGCGCAGGGGTACGATCTCACCGGCAGCGAGGGCATGTGGCGCTTCATTGGCCGGGCGAACCGCCTCTTGGGTGCGGAGCGGATCAAGGTCTTCCATCTCAACGATACCCGGGCGCTGCTCGGATCCCACCGTGAGGACCATTGGCACTGGGGCCAGGGACACCTCGGCACGGAGGGACTCGCCTTTCTGCTCGCGCGCGAGGAATTCAAGGATGCGGCCGGGATATTGGAGACGCCGAAGGACTCCGACGGCGAGAACATGGCCCTGGTGCGGAGCCTGGCTAAAGCGTAAGCGTCAGGCCTTCGGTCGCGAGCTGGCACTCGGATTGAGCGCCGTGCGCCTTCATGGCTTCCCGGGCTTCCTCTTCGATGCGCGAAAGGTCCATCGGCGCGTAGGAGGCGTCCGCGTGAAAGAGAAGCAGCCGGCTGACGTCGTTGCGCGCCGCCATGCGCGCCGCGTTCTCGGCGCTGGAGTGCCCCTGGTTCTTGCGCCCCGCATAGCCCGCCGCGTCGAAGCGCGCGTCGTGGATAAGGACGTCGCAGCCGCGGCAGAACTCCCCGATGCGGTCGTCGTAGTCCTGCATCGCCGTCGCTTCCTCGCCGTAGAGCTCGCTGTCTGGGCAGTAGACGATGCGCTTGCCGAGCATCTCCAGTGAGAACGCGAGGGTCGTGGAGGGATGGTTCGCGAACAACGTCCGAAGCCGAACCCCCGGCAGAAGCTCATAGTCGCCGGATTGGAATTGATAGAGCTTGATGTCCGCCGCGACCGGCCGCGCGTCCTTGGCGAAAGACTTCTCGAAGCATTCCCGGACGGCGTCCTCGACGGTTTTCTCGGGATCGTCCGCGCCGCAGACGTTGATCTGAGCGCCCGCCGCGCGCGTGGGGGCGAAGAGTCCAAGACCTTCGGTGTGGGCCTCGTGCAGATGGCTGAGGAGGATCCACGTCTCCTTGCTCTCGGTGGCGAGAGGGTCCTGTCCCAGCGATTGAATCCCCATGCCGGCGTCGAAGACGAACAAGCGCCCCGGGACCGCAAGACTGACGCACGGCGTGCGCCCCCGCGGGTCGGCGCAGGAGCCCGACGAACGGCTGCCCCAGATCTTGATCTCGAAGGTCGATTTCGGCTTCGCCGGCGCGCCGGCGACCGGGCCTTCCCGGGGGGGCCCGACCAGATCCATCACGGTGGTCGCGAAGGAATCGATCCTGTAGGGCTTCTCGATGAACAGATCGGCGCCGAACCGTTGCGCCCGCTCCTTCTCGGCCGGGAACGATTTTCCGGAGACGATGATGACCTTGATGTCCTTGATATCGGGATCGGTCTTGATCGCCCGGCAAAGGCTCAGGCCGTCGATGCCGGGCATGAGGATGTCCAAGAGGACCGCCCGCGGCCGCTGCAAGCGGATGGCATCGAGGGCGAGGCGGCCGTCCGAGATGTGCTCGGTCTTGAAGCCCGCGTTGCGCAGGATCTCGTCCGAGAGGCCTCCGGTGAGAAGGTCGTCGTCGACGATGATGACTTCGGTCGCGGTCACGGGTATATTCTATAATATCCGCTGTATGAGAATTATTGCGGGTTCCGCGCGAGGACGCAGGCTCCTTTCCGTCCCGAAGGACCTTCCCGTCCGGCCCATATCGGACCGCATCAAGCAGTCCTTATTCGACATCATACGGCCCCGAGTGCCAGGCTCTCGATTCCTGGACCTGTTCGCCGGCACGGGAGCGGTGGGGCTGGAAGCTCTGTCCCGCGGGGCCGAGCGCGCCGTATTCGTGGATCACGACGCCCGCTGTCTCAAGGTCGTCGATCGCAATCTCGAGCGCACCGGGTGGGTGGCCAAGGGCAAGACGCTTCGGGGAAACCTCCTCGGGCCGCTGACGTGGATCCCCTACCGGGCGGGCGTGGAGGAGTTCGACCTGATCTTCATGGGGCCGCCGTATAAGGACGAACAGAAAGCGCCGCTCGAGTTCACCCGACCGGTGTTGGCGGCGATCGCGTCGGCGAACTTGCTGGCCGCCGAGGGCTGGATCATCGCACAGCACCACCAGAAGGAGTCCGCGCCGCCCCCGCCGGGTTTCGAATCGATCCGCGAATCGAAATACGGCGACACGGTCATCCATTTTTTCCGAAGGCCCAGGCAGCGTTCCGCGCTCTCCTCCCAGTAGCCCCCTTCCTTCCCAAGTCGAGCCGGAACTTTACGCGTGTTTCGGTGTCACATCGCCATGACGCAACTACGGGGGAACCTATGACTCTGATGGCGCTGATGCTGGGAGCCGCGATCGCCGCCGAGGCCAGCGCGGCCAAGAAGCCGCAGGTGGATGTCGTTTTCGTTCTCGATACCACGGGCAGCATGGGATCGCTGTTGGACGCCGCGAAGAAGAAGGTCTGGGCGATCGCCAACGAAATCGCCAAAGGCCGGCCGGCGCCGGAGGTCCGCATGGGCTTGGTCGCCTTTCGAGACAAGGGGGACACCTACGTGACCCGGCACTTCGATCTGACCAACGACCTCGACAAGGTCTACGGCAACCTTCTCTCGTTCCAAGCGGACGGCGGCGGGGACGGACCGGAGCACGTGCTGCAGGGGTTGTCGGACGCGATCGAGACGATGAGCTGGAGCAGAGATTCCAAGGCCCTCAAGCTCGTCTATCTTGTCGGCGACGCCCCGCCGCACTTCGACTATCCCGACGCGCCGAAGCTCGAGGCGCTGCTGGAGCGCGGGGTCCGCAAGGGACTCATCTTCAATACCATTCAGTGCGGGAGCGACTCTGCCACGCAGGACGCCTGGCGGCGCGTCGCGCGGCTCGGAGAGGGCAAGTATCTAGCCATCGCCCACGACGGCGGGGTCGCGGCGGTGAGTACGCCCTTCGACGAACGCCTGGCGGAGCTCAACCGGGAAGTCGGAAGCACGCGCGTCGCTTTTGGCCGAGGCCGAGCCAAGAGCGCCGCTCGAAAGGCTCGCGAGGTCTCGCTGCTCGCCCACGCGGCTCCGGCCGCGGCCGCGGATCGAGCCGCGTACATGGCGGTCGCGGGAGGGTCCGCGCTTGAGCGCGAGGAGGACCTAAGCTCCGCCCTTGAAGGCGGAAGCGTCAAGTTGGAGGCGCTGAAGGACGAGGAGCTGCCTGAGGACTGGCGTGGATTAACGGTGGAGGCCCGCAAGGCCAGGCTCGCCGCCGTCAACGCCAAGCGCGAGGCGCTCCAAAAGGAGCTCGCTTCGGTGGCGAAGCGCCGCGACGAGTATCTCAAGAAGGAGTCCGGCGGCAAGGACGGGTTCGACGCCAAACTGCTCGAGTCCTTCAAGGATCACGCCGCAAGAAAAGGTCTGTCGTACTGACGAAGGCGGCGGGCAACGGCAGTTGCGGCTCCGTTGCCCGCCGCGCTGTTTTGGATGGGTCTAGACAAGTAGGGACTGAAGTCCTATAATCCCGCGCGACGTATGGCTCGAGGCCTCGGGGTTTTCTTCGCGGCGTCGTTGGCCGCTATCGGCGCGCAGGCCCTCCAGGGAGTCGACGATCCGGGAGGGCGGGCGCTCGCCGCGCGCGCCGAAATCATGAGGCTTCGAGCGCGCCCGGCGGCGTTTCCGACGGCTGAAGAGAGGGACGCGATCCTGGAGCTGCTCGAAGACCCCGATCCCGGCGTCCAGCGCGCCGCCCTGAGGACTCTGCGCCGCTTCGTCGCGGTGGACGCGCCCGCCCGCTTCCGGATCCTTGCCGTGTTCCGAGACCGCTCCCAAACCGCGGCAATCCGACGCGAGGCCGCCAAGACCCTTTCCTACGCCTCCGCGGACAAGTCCGTGCGCGCGGCGCTGCAGGAGGCCGTCAAGGCCGAACCGAAGGTGGATCTTCGCGCAATCGCGGCCAAGGCGCTCTTCTGGCAGGCGGCCGAGCGAGATGAGGTGCGCCGATTCCTGCTCGACACGGCGCGGGTCGCGCGCGAGCCCGAGCTCAAGCGCGCCGCGGTGTGGGCGCTGTTCTTGGCGGCGCAGCACGCGGACGTCCGAGATTTTCTAGTCGAGCTTTCCCGCTCCGACCGCGATCCGCTGCTCCGATTCGAGGCCCAGAGGAGCCTCGTTCTCAAGCAGCTTCGCCGGTCCGGCCCGGGCGAGACAGTCGATCCTCTCGAAGAGGAGTGACCCCTAAGGGTTGATGGACCAAAGAAGGCCGGCTTGGCTGGCGCCTTTCGCATCGATCGCCGCGATGCCGGCGGGCTTGAAATCCACGCGCTTGGCCGTCACGGCCGAGATCATGTCGCCCACCTGAGGCTGATGGCCGACTATGAGCGCCTGAGCGCCCTTGAAATCCTTGCGGAACGCGAGAAAGAGCTCGGCGCCGGAAATCTGGTTGGACAGCGGCGCGTAGACGCGGGGCGGGTCCTTCAGCCGGAGCACCTCGGCGGCGACGGCCGCGGTCTCCATGGCCCGGGTGAGGGGACTCGTGAAGACGGCGGACGGGGAGCCGCCCTTCTCGAGAAGCTGCCGTACCATCCGGCGGACATCGGCTTTGCCCCGATCGGACAGGGGCCTTTCCGCGTCGCTTAGGACTCCCGCTTCGGTGACGGACGGGGAATGCCCATGGCGCATCACATAGATGATCACGTGTGGCGCAATCCTATCAAAATTGGCCATCGCATGGCAGGCGCTCGCGTCCGAACGGCCCCTACAGCCAGTATCTGACCGCGTAGAACAGGCGTTCCAGCATCTTCTCCTGCCAATGGCGCCTATGCCATTCCGCCAGTGTGATCTCGCGCGAGGCCGCGATATCCCGCTCGAAGGACTCCTCCATCAGGCGGCCAAAATCCCGATCGAGGATGTGGAGGTTGACCTCGAGGTTGTGGAGGAGGGAGCGGTGGTCCATATTGTACGAGCCGACGGCGCTCCAGAGCCCGTCGATCACCACGGTCTTGGCGTGGAGAACCGGACCCTGCCATTGGTAGATCCGGACGCCGCCCTTGAGCAGGTCGCTGAAGCCGTAGTGGCTGGCGTAGTTCACCGCGGGCACGTCGGATATGCCGGGCAGGAGCACCCGGACCTTGACGCCGCGCGCGCACGCCCGGAACAAGGCCCGACGGATGCCGCGATCCGGAATGAAGTAGGCGCTCATGATGCTGACGCGCTCGCGGGCCCGCTTCAAGGCGTGAAGAAACGCCTGCCTGATCCGGTACCGGTAGAGGAACTCTTGGTTCGCGGCGACGTGGACCAAGGAGGGGCCCGTGCTGGGATCCGGAGGCCCCTCCAGCGGAAAGCGGTGCCCCGTCTCCCGGAACCAGGTCGCGCGGAACAGCCGGTCCAGTTCATGAGCCGTCGCGCCCTCGATCCGGACGTCGGTGTCCCTCCAGCCGCCGCCGCCGTCCGCGGGATCCACGAACTCGTCGGCGATGTTGATGCCTCCGGCGAAACCCACCCGGCCGTCCACCACGAGCATCTTCCTGTGATCCCTTCGGCTCCAGCCCCACCGGCGCCTCCAGGGTGCGACGGGGCGGTACTCGAGCAGGTTCACGCCGTTATTGCGGAGGAACTGGAGATAGCTGGGCGCGATGTCGAGACAGCCGACCGAATCGTAGATCACCCGCACCTGGACCGCCGCGCGCGCTCTCTCCGCCAGAGCCCAGGCGAACTTCCATCCCGTTCGATCGCTGCGAATGATGTAAGACTCGAGATGTATGGTGCTTTTCGCTTCCGAGATCGCTTCGAGCATGGCGGGATACGCTTCCTTTCCGTTGCTCAGGATGGTAAGCGCGTTGCCGCCCGTGAACGCGTCCGGAGCCTCGCAATAGGAGTCGTCCCGGTCCGGGTGGCGGAAAATGGACCTCAGGCTCGACGGCGAGATCTCCATGGAACCGTGATTTTATCCACTATAACATACAGGCCCAATTCGCACAATATGGGGTTGAATTTTCGCTGAATCGACGGTACTCTCCAGGGTATGACCGGCGCGCGTCTTGCGGCGATGCTGATGCTGCTCAGCCCTTCGGCGGACGCGGGAAAATCAAAGGCGCTCAAGGAGCTGGAGCAGGTCGCCGAGCAGACCGCGCGGCGCACGGTGGAGTCGGAATTCGACCGCTACGTGAAGCAGGCCGCGGTCCTGAAAAAACACCGGGACAGCGGCGGGGACGCCGACGTGCGCGGAATGCTCCAACTGCTCGATTCCGCGGGCGTGATCGGCTCCATTCAGAGCGGGCGAGGATTCGGCCAGGGATTCAGGCCGTTCAAAGTGAGGAACTACAAGGGGCTCTGGCGGTGGCCGCTGCGAGCGGGAATCGTCAGCTCGGAATACGGAAGGCGCTGGGGGCGCCGCCATGACGGTCTGGACATCGCTGCGGACGAGGGCGTTCCGGTCATGGCGGCCGCGGACGGGACGGTGCTCTACGCGGGCGACAAGCTCCGCGGCTACGGAAACGTGGTCATCCTGCGCCATGACCAGAAGACGACGAGCCTATACGCGCACAATCGCAGGTTGATGGTGAAGGAAGGGGACAGCGTCCGCGCCGGGCAGCAGATCGCGCTGCTGGGGTCGACCGGTCATTCCACGGGGCCGCACGTCCACTTTGAGATCCGCAAGGCGGGCAAGGCCGTGAATCCGAGGACTATTCTGGTAAAGAGCAGATTCTGACGCGTGGCTTCTGATACAATGACCCATCCATGAAGGATCCCAAGAATATGGTGTGGATGGACCTCGAGATGACGGGGCTCGATCCCGATACGGATACGATCATCGAGATCGCGACGATCATCACCAACAGCCAGCTCGAGGTCATCAAGGAAGGGCCGAGTATCGCCATCCATCAGCCAGACGACGTGCTCGCCCGAATGGATCCCTGGTGCGTCGAGCACCACGGCGCCTCGGGGCTCACGCAGCGGGTGAAGAACTCAAAGATCACCCTCGCGCGCGCCGAGGACGAGTCTTTGGCCTTCATCCGAGAGTACTGCCACGAGAAGATGGCGCCGCTGTGCGGCAGCTCCATCCACCAGGATAGGCGCTTCCTCGTGCGCTATATGCCGAAGCTCAACGCATTTCTCCATTACCGGATGATCGATGTCTCCACGATCAAGGAACTCGTCGATCGCTGGTATCCTTTCGACAAGCGGCCTCCGCCGAAGAACAAGAACCATCTCGCGATGGAGGATGTCCGGGAGTCCTTGGCGGAATTGACCTTCTACCGGCAGACGTTCTTTAGGTAGGGAGCGGCTAGTTTCCGTCTGAGCGGCGGGTGTGCCCGTCTACGCCTTCGCAGCGGCACCAATCGGGATGGGGCATTCCCTCGCGCCATCCCGCCTTGTCTTCCAGTTCGCTCTTGACCCAGCAGGGGTAGCACAGCATCAAGCGATTTATCGGCTTGTTCTGGCCGCAGCGTCGGCATAAGCCGCGGGACGGCGGCTTTCGCTGCTTGAGCTTGGTAGGATCCTTCTCGTCCTGGACCTCTTCGGCGACCTCTGGGCGTTCGCGCCCGACGAGGGTCTCGAATTCGGCCTCGGTCAAGGTTTCCATGGCTCCATTATACCAAATGAGACGGCCCCGGCGATCGCCGGGGCCTTCGTTCGTCGGGGGGTCTTTATGCGCCTAGTCCCGCTTCTTCGCCCACTGGGCGATCATCGGGGGAATCGTGAAACCGCCGGCTTCCTTCGTTTTCTCGTTGATGATCAGCTTCGAGAGAGGGAACTTGATCGGAACGGAGGACGGGGCAGCGTTGTCCTTCGCTACTTTCACGAGCGCCTCTCCGGCGAGCTTGCCGACTTCCTCGGCATCGGCGACGAGGCCGTAGAGAATGCCGCGCTCCACCAAGTCCTCGAGATGGGTCGCCGTCGGAATTTTGGCCTTGATGCACGCGTCCACGATGGTGGCGATGTTCGTCCCGATGGGATTGCTGCCCGTGACCATCATGAGGTCGGCCGAGCCGGCGGCGTTTTTCGACCACTTTTCGACGTCTTCCTTGTTCGTGACGGCGATCGGCGTGAGAGTCAATCCCAGTTCCTTCTCGACCGACTGAGCGCCGGCGAGCTGAAGCTCGGAGTTCTTCTCTCCGGGCGTGTAGAGGACGGTGACCTTCTTGATCGTCACGGTACCCGCGGATCGCTTGACGAGGCGGCGTACGAAGTTCGGAATCGAGACAAAGTTGCTCGCGCCCGTCACGTTGTTGCCCGAGCTTTCCCAATCCTTGGCGATCTTGAGTTCGATAGGATCGTACACCATGCCGATGACGATGGGTTTGTCCTTGATCTCCTTGGCTACCGGGACGGCGGCGGAGGTTCCCAGCGCCATGTAGATATCGGTTTTGTCCGCCATTGCCTTCTTGATAACGTCGCCTGCGGTATCCTTCTTCCCCTTCATGTCGTAGACGGTGAACTCGACCGCCGCTCCGGAGGCCTTCGCCTCCTTTTCAGCTTCCTTTCGGGTCGTGATATAGCGAGGCTCCGAATCGTTGAAGGAGATGATCGCGACCTTCTTCTTGGCCTGCGCCTGCGCCGGAGCTGAAATGCCGAGCGCGGCGATCGCGAATGCCCCTGAGAGCGAAAACGCCCTAATGACGGTCTTCATGATGAGCGACCCCCTAATTGATGTCACAGTCCGCATGCGGGAAAAGCTTAACAGATTAGCCAAATTTCAGCAAGGGGAGGCGTGTCAGCGTCGCTAAGCGCTAGGAAGTGACCGGGCGGAGGCAGGACTTGCACCAGCCGGCGGGACGCCCGGCGGGCGACTTGCGCGAGAGGGAAACGACGCCGCGGCAGCCCGGGCAATAGACGTCGAGGGGGTTGAAATCCGGAGTGGGGTAGTCTTTCTCGAAAACGGCGCGGTCGGTGTAGCGAGGCGTCAGCCAGCGGCCGTCCTTCATTGCTGAGCGGGTGTTTGCCTCTTGATGAGCTGTTCGAGCTCGTAGGGAAGCGAGAAGACCATGTCTTCCTGCACGGTCTCGAACTCCTCAACGTTCGTCACCCCATACTCTCGCTTGCAGAGGTCCACGACCTCCTGCACGAGTATCTCGGGAGCCGAGGCGCTGGCCGTCAAGCCGAGGATCCTCGCGCCCTCGAGCCATTCCGCGCGGATATCCGTCGCGCGCTCGATCAAGTAGGAGCGGGTTCCCTTGGATTCCGCCACTTCCTGCAGTCGCACCGAGTTGGAGCTGTTGGGCGCGCCGAGAACGAGGAGCACGTCTACGTGTGGGACCATCGCCTTGACCGCGTTCTGGCGGTTCTGCGTCGCGTAGCAGATATCGTCCTTCTCGGGGCACAAGAGCTTCGGGAAGCGCCGCTTCAGGACGGAGACGATCTCCTCGGTGTCGTCCAGGCTGAGCGTCGTCTGGGTGAGATAGGACACCATCTGGGGATTGGGCACTACCACCCTCTCGGCTTCTTCCTTGGAGCCGACCACGCGGATCGCGTTTGGCGCCTCTCCCATCGTGCCGATCGTCTCGACGTGATCGTCGTGGCCGATGAGGATGATCGTGTAGCCCAGCTTCGCCGTCCGGATCGCCTCGAGGTGCACCTTGGTGACCAGCGGACAGGTCGCGTCGATGACGCGGAGCTTGCGCGCCTTGGCTTCGTCCCGGACATGAGGGGAGACGCCGTGCGCGGAAAAGATGAGCCAAGATCCCTCGGGCACGTCGGCCAAGTCCTCGATAAAGATCGCTCCCTTGGCCCTCAGGCCGTCGACCACGTAGCGATTGTGGATGATCTCGTGGCGCACATAGACGGGTCTGCCGCATATCTCGAGAGCTTTCTCAACGATGTCGATGGCCCGCACGACCCCCGCGCAAAAGCCGCGGAGCTTCGCGAGCACGAGCTTGTCGATATGGACCTTAGTCTGCATGGCGGTATTCATATTTTAACCTTTGGGAGACGGAGTTTCCACTTCTTTCGCCTTGCGTCCCATCCAATCGGCAATCCGATCGGCGATGCGGCCGGAGGAGAGTCCTTCCTGCTCGTACAGGAGCGCGGGAGCCCCGTGCTCGACGAATCCCTCGAGGCCGAGCCGGAGCACCTGGTACCTTCCCGTGCCGACGCCGTTGGACGCGGCGCCGGAAACGGCGCCCGGCGCGGCGAGAGCCTCGAGAACGGCCGAGCCGAAGCCGCCCTCGAGCACGTTGTCCTCGACCGTGACGATCTTGGGCGTGCGTGACACGACGTCCTTGAGGAGTTCCGAATCGATCGGCTTGACGAAGCGCATGTTGATCACGCCGACCGAGAGTCCCAGGGCGGCGAGCTTCTCCGCCGCCTCGAGCGACGGGTGCACGCGGTTGCCGATGGCGAGGATGGTCGCGTCCTTCCCTTCCCTCAGGCGCACGCCCTTGCCGATCGGGATCGCCTTGAGCTCGGCGTCGAGCGGCACGCCGATCGCGTTGCCGCGGGGGTACCGGACGGCGACGGGACCCTCCAACGTGAGCGCCGTCTTGAGCATGTGCTGCAGCTCGTTCTCGTCCGCCGGCGCCATGATCGTCATGTAGGGAAGCATCCGCATGTAGGAGAAATCGAACACCCCGTGATGGGTCGGGCCGTCCTCGCCGACGAGGCCCGCGCGGTCCAGGCAGAACACCACGTTGAGCTTCTGCAGGCAGACGTCGTGCTCGATCTGGTCGTAGGCGCGCTGGAGGAAGGTCGAATAGATCGCCACGAAGGGCTTGAGACCTTCCGTCGCGAGGCCGGCCGCGAACGTGACGGCGTGCTGCTCGGCCAGCCCGACGTCGTAGTAGCGGCGGGGGAAACGGTCGCGGAATAGGTCCGTTCCGGTGCCTTCGGGCATCGCGGCGGTGATCGCGGCGACGCGCGGGTCCTGCTCCGCCAGTTTGACCAGCGTCTGACCGAAGACCTTGGTGTAGGCGGGCGGAGCGGGCTTGGCGGGAGCCGACTTGCCGGTCTCGAGATCGAATTTCCCCATGCCGTGATAGGTGATCGGGAACTTCTCCGCGAGAGGGTAGCCTTTGCCCTTCTTCGTCACGCAGTGGATGACCACCGGCCCCTTCAGCTGTTTGATGTGCGAGAACACGCGCACCAGTTGGTGGATGTCGTGGCCGTCGACGGGCCCGAAGTAGGAGAATCCCATCTCCTCGAAGAGCATGCCCGGGAAAAGGAGCACCTTCGCGCGCTTGGCGACGCGCAGGATGGCCGCGCCCCAGAACTTGAAGCGAGCGAGGAACTTCTCGACTTGGCGCTCGGCGCCCTTGACCGCCCCGAGCGTCAGCAGCCGGGTCAAGAAGGTCCCCAGCGCGCCGACCCGGTTGGAGATGAACATCTGGTTGTCGTTGAGGACCACGATGAGATCGGATTGGAGCATGCCGGCGTTCTGCAGGCCCTCGTAGGATTCGCCGCCGGTCATGCAGCCGTCCGAGACGATCGCGACGACCTTGTTGGTCTCGCCCTTCACGTCGCGGCCGGCGGCCATGCCGAGCGCTGCCGAGATCGCGGTCGATGCGTGTCCCGCGCCGAACGTATCGAACTCGGACTCGTCCCTCTTCAGGAAGCCGGAGATGCCGCGGTGCTGGCGGATCGTGCCGAAGCGCTCCTGGCGGCCCGTCAGCAGCTTGTGGCCGTAGGTCTGGTGGCCGGTGTCCCACACGAGTTTGTCCTTCGGCGTCTCGAAGACGTAGTGCAGCGCGACGGTGAGCTCGGCCGCTCCAAGAGAGGAGCCGAGGTGCCCGCCGACCTTGGAAACAGTCTCGAGGATCATCCGCCGGAGTTCGTCGACGACCTGCGGGAGCGAACGCTCGGGCAGAGCGCGCAAATCCGCCGGCGTCTTGATCTTGGTCAGCACTTCGTAAGACTCGCTGCTTGTCGTTGTCATTTTTCTCTCTCGACGATGTAGTCGGCGAGCGCGTCCAGCACGCGCGCCCGCTTACCGAATATGGACAAAGATCGATGGGCCCTCTCGATGAGCTCCCGGGCCATCCCGCGCGAGGCGTCGATCCCGTAGAGCCTCGCGTAGGTGAGTTTCTCGTTGGCTGCGTCCGAGCCGCTCTTGCCGAGCAGCTTCTTCTCTCCCACGACGTCGAGGACGTCGTCGGCGATCTGGAACGCGAGGCCGATGGCGCGCCCGTACTCCCGCAGCGCGGCCCGCTGGGCGGCGGTGGCGCCGCCCAGGATGGCGCCGGCCTCGACGGAAGCCGTGATGAGCGCAGCGGTCTTGTGGATATGGATGTACTCGAGGAGCTTCTTGGCGGCGGCGGCCTTGCCGTTGCGCAGGCCCTTCCATCCCTCGGCCTCGAGGTCGGCGACTTGCCCTCCGACCATGCCGCGGGCGCCCGCGCCGGAGGCGATGACCCGCACGAGCTCGTAGCCGTCGGACGCGTCGAGCTTCGCCTCCTGCGCGTTCGCCGCCGCCAGTTCGAAGGCGTAGGTCAGCAGGCCGTCTCCCGCCAGGATGGCGATCGCCTCGCCGAAGACCTTGTGGTTCGTCGGCTTTCCGCGGCGAAGGTCGTCGTCGTCCATCGCTGGGAGATCGTCGTGGATCAGCGAGTACGTATGGATCATCTCGAGCGCGCAGGCCGTCTTGAGGGCCCGCGTCCCTTGCTTCCCGCAGCATTCCGCAGCCGCGAGGACCAGGATGGGGCGCAGGCGCTTTCCGCCGGCCATGAGGGAGTAGGTCATCGCCTTACGCAGCGTCTCGGGCTGGGGTCCGAGGAAGGGGATCGCCGCGCGGGCGTCCGCCGCGATGAGCCGTTTGAGCTCTTTGTCGACGAGCGCTCCTTTGTCCTTGAGGTAATTCTCCAAGACGGGGTTCATCTTCGTTGCGCGGCCTCCTCGACCGGCAGAGTCCTCAGCCACCGGTCCAAGAAATCGGCAAGATCTCTCATTGCGCGCCGCTGGCGGGCGCCGAGGCGCAAGAGGAGCGGGAGGTCAGACCAATGCGCCAGGGCGTAGCGCGCCAGGGCCCCCGCCGAGGCGTCTTCGGGCGCGCCGTCCGGCAGGCGGTCGTCGACGGCGTCGAGCACCGCGCGCGCGCCGAGGAAGAGCCCGCCGCGCGACGCGCACCACTCGCGCACCGCCGCGCTTTCCATGTCGACGGCGACGGCCCGCAGACTCCGTCCGAGCTCACGCTTGGCCTCCGGACGCGATTCGACGCGCGCGGAGGTGTGGAAGATCCCGGCGTGGAATCCGAGGCCCAGGGCGCGGGCCGTCTCGCGCGCCGCCTCGACCGCTTCGATCGGCGCGCCGCGCAGGTCGACCGCGAGGTCGCCCGGCTTGATCCCCGGCTGGAGAGCGCCGCAAAGCCCTGAGCTCACGGCGATGACGGGCTCTCCGGTCTCGATCCTGGAAAGCGTCTGCCGCGTCTTCACCAGGCCTACGCCGGTCTGCGCCACGACAAGACGCCGGCCGTCGAGCGCGCCCTTGAAGAGGCCCTCGCCGGCGGACGCCAGCGACCAGCGCCTGACGAGAGGCTGAGACTCCCACGGCGTCGCGGCGGTGACGACGATCATGCCGCGGCCGCCGCCGTGGGGGCCGTCGCGGACGCCCTGCGCGCCGCGATCGTCTCCAGCGCGCGCCGCACCTTGGCCTCGTTTTTCACGTAGCCGTTGCGGAGGAACCACTCCGCCGCGTCTCGAAGGGCTTCCCGCGCCGGAGTCCTGGGCAGGGAGAGCTCGCGCGCCGCCTTGGCGGAATCGTAAAACATGAAATGCCGCGCCATCTTCACCGCGTCGAGCGGCGCCATTGGCTCCGTCCCGCGGATCCGGGCGATGGCGGTGTCGGCCGCGGCGAAGGCGAGGGCCAGCGGGAAGGGAGCCTTGAACCACGGGGCGGGCATGCCCGTTTCCTGCGCGAGAAGGTCCAGCATCTGCTTGAAGGTCAGGTTCTCTCCGCCGAGGATATAGCGCTCCCCGATCCTTCCCTTGAGCGCGGCCAGCCAATGCCCTTCCGCCACGTCGCGCACGTGGACCACGTTGAGCCCGGTGTCGATGTAGGACGGGATGCGGCCGCTCAGGAAATCGACCACGATTCGTCCCGTCGGGGTTGGCTTGATGTCGTAGGGGCCGATGGGCGCGGCCGGATTGACGATCACCACGGGCGCTCCCGCTTTCGCGAGGGAGACGGCCACTTTCTCGGAGAGCCACTTCGTCTGCTTGTAGAGACTGACGATCTCGGACTCGTCCTTGTATTCGGAGGTCTCGTCCACGGGAGTGCGGTCGCGGGGGACTTTGATCGCCGCGACGCTCGAGCAGTGCACGATCCTCTCCGCGCCGGCCGCGGCGGCCGCTTCGAGCACGTTCCGCGTCCCTTCGATGTTGGCGTCGCGCATCGTCTGCGGGTCGCGCACCCAGATGCGGTAGTCGGCCGCGACGTGGAACACGTAGCGGACGCCCTTGCACGCTGCCTTGATCGACGCGGGAACGGTCAAATCGCCCTCGACGATATCTACGCCCAAGCCTTCGAGATTCTTCCGGTTGGAGCCCTTCCGGGCGAGCGCGCGCACGCGCAGGCCCTTTTCGAGGAGCACGCGCACGACGCTGGCCCCGACGAAGCCGGTGCCTCCGGTGACGAATGCGGTTTCCATCAAGAGGGGGGCGACGCGAGCCCGGTCAGTGGACGCCGGCCGTGTCGCGGGGAGAGGGCTTGGCGGCCGCCGGGACCGCCCCGCCGTTTTCGACGGAGGCCACGATCGCGTCGGAGGTCGCGCGAGCCTTCTGCGGCCCCTTCACCGTCGCGAAATCGTACACCATTTCGAGGAATTTGCCGAAGCCGGAGAAGCTGTCCCTGACCGCGGTCGGCTCGAAGCCGCAGTGCGTCATGCAGTTGGCGCACTTCGGGTTGCCCGAGGCGTGACCGTACAAGGCCCAATCCGTCGTTTCGAGCAGTTCCTTGTAGGTCGAAGCGTAGCCGCCCTCGGCCATCAGGTAGCACGGGCGCTGCCAGCCGAACACGTTGCGCAGCGGCAGGCCCCACGGCGTGCAGTCGTAGTCGCGCTTTCCCTCGAGGAAGTCGAGGTAGAACGGGCTGTGGTTGAACTGCCAGCCCTTTTCCTTCCGGTCCTTGAGCGCTTCGCGGAACCACGCGTGCGTCTGCTCCATCTTGAGGAAGATGTCCTGCTGCGGCGCCTTCTCGTAGGCGTAGCCGGGGGAGATCATCATGCCGTCGACGCCCATGCGCATGTTCTTATCGAAGAACTCGCGGAACTCGGCGGCGTCCTCGCCTTGGAAGATCGTGGTGTTCGTCATCACCTGGAAGCCCTTCGCCTTGGCGAGCTTGATCGCGCTGATGGCTGCCTTATAGACGCCGTCCTTGCAGACCATGCGGTCGTGCGTCTTCTCCGAGCCGTCCAGATGGATCGAGAAAATGAGGTAAGGCGAGGGTTTGAAACGGTGGAGGTTCTTCTCGAGCAGGATCGCGTTGGAGCAGAGATAGACGACTTTCTTGCGGTCGATGAGCCCCTGGATGATTTTGTCGATGTCGGGATGGATGAGGGGCTCTCCGCCCGCGACCGTCACGACAGGCGCGCCGCATTCCTCGACCGACTCGAAGCACTCTTCGGGCGTGAGGCGCTTGCGGAGGATGTCGGTGGGGTATTGGATCTTGCCGCAGCCCGCGCACTCGAGGTTGCATGCGAACAGCGGCTCGAGCATCATGACGACGGGGTACTTCTCCACGCCCTTCATCCGGGTCGTGAGGAGATACTTGAACACCGACAACTGCGCCTGCAGGGACATGGCCATTGGTTTACGGGACTCCAGCGGGCGCCGTTTCGGGGGCTTGGGAACCGTCGTCGTTCCAAGCCCGGTCGTAGTGGGCCGCGCGATACTGGCCCAAGGCCAGCAAGGGGAAATAGTTGCGGTACATCGTGTACTCGAGATAGAACACTTTCGGAAATCCGGTGCCGGTGAACTCGGTCTCATCCCAGGTCCCGTCGGGCCGCTGGGTCGAAATCAGGTATTCGATGCCGCGAAGCACGGCCGGATCGCTGCCGAGGCCGGCCGCCATGAGTCCCATGACCGCCCACGCCGTCTGCGACGGGGTCGCCGGTCCCGTGCCTTTCTTGGAGGGGTCGTTGTAGGTGAGGCAGGTCTCGCCCCAGCCGCCGTCGGGCAGTTGGACCGACTTGAGCCATTCCGCGGCCTTTTGCACGTAGGGCTGCCTCATGTCCTCGCCGATGGCGGCGAGGCCGCGCAGCACCTGCCACGTGCCGTAAATGTAGTTCACGCTCCAGCGTCCGTACCAAGAGCCGTCCGTCTCCTGCTCTTTCCTGAGGAAGTCGATCGCGGAGCGGACGCAGCCATAGGAGTCGTCGTAGCCGATGTAGCCGAGGAACTCCAGCACCCGCGCCGTGATATCGGCGGTCGGCGGATCGATGATGGCATTGTGGTCGGCGAAGGGAATCTTCGTGAAGATGTACTTCGTATTGTCCTTGTCGAACGCCGCCCAGCCGCCCTTCGAGGACTGCATCGAGAGGAGCCAGTGGAGGCCGCGCAGGCACGCCTTCTCTCGCGCGAGGGCGAGCGGCTCCTCCAGGTGCACGTGGCGCAGCGCGAGCATCACCATCGCGGTGTCGTCGATGTCGGGGTAGAAGTCGTTGCGGAACTCGAACGCCCAGCCGCCGACGGAGCCGACGTTGTTGGTGACGCGCCAGTCTCCGGGGCGCCGGATCTCGCATGAGAGGACCCACTCGACCGCCTTGACGAGCGCGGGGTGGTCGCGATTGAGGCCCGATTCGGCGAGGGCGATCATTGCGATCGCGGTGTCCCAGATGGGCGAGAGGCAGGGCTGCATCTCGAGCGCCGCGCCGTGGTCGAGTTCGAGTCCTTCGAGAACTCCGATCTGCTTGACGAGCCGCGGATCGTCGTCGGAATATCCGAGGCACTTCATCGCCATGATCGAGTTGACGATGCCGGGGAAGATCGCCCCGAGCCCGTCCGAGCCTTTCAGGTGCTCGAGCATCCAATCCTCGGCGAGCTTGAGCGCCCAGGTGCGGATCCAGTGTCCGCCGTGCCCCTCGATCGTCTTGAGGCCGCGGTCCCACCAGAGGAAAAAGTTCGTCCAAGAGAAGAAAGAGTGCGGCGGCATGCAGTCCTTGAGCGGCGCCCATCTCCTCTCGTCGGGGAACAACTCGTCGAGGCGGGCGTTCTCGGGGCACGTCTTCTGCGGGCTGTCCGCCCATACGATGGAGAGGGGGACTACGATCGAACGAGTCCACGCCGACATCTGGTAGATGTTGAAGTAGAACCAATTGGGGAACAGCATCAGTTCCGGCAGGATGGTCGGTACGCCGCGCCAATCGTACTGGCCGAAGATGGCCATGTAGAACTTGGAATAGGTATTTACGCGATGGATGCCGCCGAGGGCGCGAATTCGCTCGCGCGCTTTGACCAGAGCGGGCTCCTCCGCGTTGTGGCCGGCGAACTTGAGCGCCCAATACGCCTTGACCGTCGCCGAGATGTCGGCCGGACCGTTGCGGAAGATCGGCCAGCCGCCGTCGGGAAGCTGTTGGGAAAGGATGAAACGGGCGAATCTCTTGATCTTGGGGGAATCCTGCCGCCCCAAGAAGTGCAGCAGCATGATGGTGTCCGACTCGAGCGTCGTGTCGGCCCGGAGCGGACCGCACCAATAGCCGTCGCCGAGGTTCTGTTCGCCGAGGAGAGCCGCTTGGGACCGGTCGATGGCTTCTTCGAGATGCTCCGGATGATCCTCGAGTTCTGCGGAAAGGGAGCCGGGTTTGAGATTCTTGGCCCATTCCTTGGGCTTGTGGAACATCGGCCGGCCGAAGGGCACCAACCAATCCGACACCATTCTCTTAACCATATATGGATAGTGGCAACGCGCGATTATACCAAATTCCCCTATCCCGTGCCTCCGGATTGCTCGTGGGAGGATGGAAGCCTACCGGACGATCATCGGGCCGGATTGCTTTGGCGCGATGACGCAACCGCCGCGGTCGATCGGGTCAGGTCTTGACGCAGTAGATCGAATGTCCGCTCGCCGGGAAGTACCACCACCACCACCACCAAAGATGCCCGAAGACGTCCGAGGCGGGGGTCGTTGCGCCCGCGTATCCCGAGGGGCAGCCGTTGACGGCGACCGTCTGGCCGGAGGGATCCACGCTCAGGGTCAGCGCGTTGCCTTGGCAAGGAACGCTGGAGGCATAGCGGTTGAGCCGGAAGAGCGGGTAGTAATACTCGATGTACCACCACCACCACCAGTAGTACGTGGCGTAGCAGCCTTGGTCGTAGGAGGTCTCGCCTCCGTTCCAAGAGACGCAGGCATGGCGCATGCCGCAGACGGTTCCCTGAGGCACGGTCCCGAGCATGTTGGTCCACTCGCCGTTCTGATACCCGCGGAACGTCTTGAGAGTCGTGTTGTAATACAGCATCCCGTTCTTGGCGACGGCGGGATCGCTGGCGAGTTGTCCGATCGACAGCGCGCCCTCGGCGTTCACGTCGCCGGCTACGTCGAGCTTGGCTCCCGGAGCGTTGGTGCCGACGCCGACATTGCCGCTGTCCCGCGCGAGGATCGTGCGTTGGGTCGACGTGAGCAGGCGGTAGATGCCGGACGGCGACGGGTAGTACGTCGTCAGAGTCATGCTTTCGGAGGCGAGCTTCACCGTTCCCGCTCCCAAGAGCAGGACCACCAGAGCCGCCTTGATCCCGTTGCGGCTAAATCCGATGTAGATGTAGGTGTCTTTCAGGCGGGTCTTTTTCTTGATCTTCATTCGCGCCTCGTCAGCGCCCCTGCCGCTTGCGAGGGTCTCCACCGGCCGGCATCTTCATCGCCGTGGACATGAAGAGCTTCTGCTCCGCCAAGTAGTCCGGGTTCTCCCGGATTTGGCGCTCGGACCTCATGAGCGGGACAAGCTTCGCCTTCGCGGTGGAGCGTTCGAGCTCGCCCTTGCCGTAGCTGGTCGTGACTTCGCGGATTTCCTTTTGGATCTCGTGAAGCTCCTTTTCGTATTTATATAGATCGGGACTCTTCTTCTTGAGTTCCTCTAGGAACTTAGCCTCGAAGTCGCCGCCGCCGCCCTGCATCATTGGCGGCATGAACTGGCCCCACGCGATCCAACCCGCGCCCGCGACCAGCATCGGCGCGAATATGAAACTCCATTTCTTCCGCATCGCCCCTCCTATCCTCTCGGCGATACTGTAGCAGGGGTCTCCTTCGGGGACAAGGGTGGAATTCGATTGCGCCCCCAAAGTGATTTCAGTATGATACCCCCGGTTTGTGACGCTCACCCTGACATCTGGAGAATGACCCGATGAAATCCCTCAACCGCACCAAGTTCCTTCTTGCCTGCACGCTCGCCGCGGCCTCCGCGCTCGCCGGAGCGTGGTCGGCGCTCGCGCAAGGCGCCAAGACCGTCCGCATTGCCGTCGCGATGCCGCTGACGGGCGATATGGGCACGGAAGGACAGGGCGTGCGACGCGCGGTCGAGATGGCGGTGGCCGAGGCGAACCAGTCGAAGGCGTTCCCTTATACGTTGGAGGTCAAGGCGCTCGACGACCGGGCCGATCCCCGCGAGGCGGTCAACGTCGCCAACTTGATCACTTCGGACCCCGGTGTGGCCGTCGTCATCGGCCATTACAACTCCGGCTGCTCGATCCCCGCCGCGAAGATCTACGCGCGCGCCGGCATCCCGATGATCACGCCGGCCTCCACGAACCCGGACGTCACCGGCCAGCAGCTGAACCCGAAATGGACGGGCAAGAAGTCCGTTTTCCGCGTGGTGCCGACCGACGACGTGCAGGGCGAGTACGCCGCGCAGTACGTGTACAGCAAGCTCGGGTACCGGAAGATGTCGGTTGTGCACGACAAGACGGCCTACGGCCAGGGCCTCGCCGAACAGTTCAAGAAGAATTTTGAGAAGCTGGGCGGCAAGGTGAACAGCTTCGACGGCATCTCCATCGGCGATAAGGATTTCAAGGCATTGCTCACCCGCATCAAGAGCACCGGGCCCGAGGGCATCTACTTCGGCGGCGTCTACACCGAGGCGGGGCTTCTCATGAAGCAGGGGCGCGAACTCGGGATCACGGTTCCTTTCGTCTCCGGCGACGGAGCGAAGACGCCGACGCTCTTCGATGTGGCGGGCGCGGCGGCGGAGGGCTCCTATCTCACGATCACCGGCATCCCGGTCGAGTATCTCGCCACCGCCAAGGATTTCATCGCGAACTACAAGAAGCGCTACAGCGGGCCGGGCAACGAGCTCAAGCCTTTCGACCATTTCGGCTACGAGGCGACGCGCATCGCGCTCGAGGCGCTCAAGAAGTCCGGGCCGGACCGCGCGAAGCTCATCAACGCGCTCCACCAGACGAAGTACGACGGCCTGCTGGGGACAACGACCTTCGACGCCAAGGGCGACACGCTCAACAAGATCATCACGATGACGAAGGCGAGCTTCAAGGACCGGAGCTTTCCGCCCGTAAAGTAGCTCTTCTCACGGGAGTCACTCGGGGCGGATGTTCCTTCAGCAGCTGGTCAACGGTCTCACTCTCGGCTCGATCTATTCCCTCATCGCCCTCGGGTATACGCTTGTCTACGGCATACTCGTGATGATCAACTTCGCGCATTCCGAAGTGCTGATGGTGGGCTCCTTCGTCGCGCTGGCGGTGTTCCGCTTCGCGCCGGCGATCCTTCCGCAAGGACCGGTCGGGCTAATCGTCGCGCTCGTCCTCAGCATGGCGGGGGCCGGCGTTTTGAACGTCGTCATCGAGCGCTTCGCCTACCGGCCGCTGCGGCACGCGCAGAAGCTCGCGCCGCTCATCTCCTCGATCGGCGTTTCGATCGTCCTGCAGAACGCGGTGTTCCTGTGGGTCAGCACTCAGTCGGAGTCGTTCCCGGAGCTCATCGCTGCGACGCAGTTCTCGATCGGAGGCGCGGGAGTGAGCTCGCTGCAGCTGGTGTGCATGGCCTCGGCGATCGGGCTGATGATGGGGCTTCATTTCTTCATCGAACACACGAAGGTCGGCAAGGCGATGCGCGCGTGTTCGGACGATCTCGAGACCGCGGGGCTCATGGGGATCGACTCGAGCCGCATCATCGCGCTCACCTTCCTCGTCGGCGGCGCGCTCGGCGGCGCGGCGGGGGTGCTCTACGGGCTCAACTACGGCTCGATCAAGTACAACCTGGGATTCTTGCCAGGCGTGAAGGCGTTCACGGCGGCGGTGCTCGGAGGGATCGGGAACATCCGCGGCGCCGTCCTGGGCGGCTTCATCCTGGGGATCATGGAGGTCATGGCGGCCGGCTACATCCCTCGGGGCTCCGACTGGAAGGACGTGATCGCCTTTTCCGTGCTGATCTTCGTGCTGCTCCTTCGGCCGTCGGGCATCCTGGGCGAGAAGATCGCGGAGAAGGTGTGATGACGCCGGTCTCCGCCGCCAAATGGGCCGGGCTCGCGGCGATCCTCGTCGTACCCGCGCTCCTCGGCAGCGGGAACTACGCCTACCTCGTCCAAGCGGGCGGGATGATCGGCTTGTACATGATCCTCGCCTTGGGGCTCAATTTCACGATGGGCTATGTTGGGCTCTTCGATCTGGGCTACATCGCGTTCTTCGCGGCCGGGGCCTACGGGGCGGCGATCTGCGGGGCGTACAACGTGCCGCTCTTGATCGAACTGCCGCTCACGGTCGCCTTCGCCGTCCTGCTGCGGCTGGGCTTGGGCGTCTCCATCCTTCGCCTAAGGGGCGACTACCTCGCGATCGTGACGATGGGATTCGGCGAGATCACGCGGCTCGTCATCAACAACCTCGATTCGATCACGAACGGCCCCAAGGGGATGGAGGTGCCGCCGCTGCAGCTCTTCTCGTGGACCTTGAGCGGGAACCTCGGCTACTACTATCTGATCGCGGCCTGCGTGGCGCTCGGCGTGATCGGATCGCGTCGGCTCGAAGACTCGCGCGTCGGGCGCGCATGGGTCGCCATCCGCGAGGACGAGACGGCCGCGCGGCTCTCGGGCATCTCGGTCAACGAGCACAAACTCCTCGCCTTCACGATCAGCGCCGGGTTCGCCGCGGTCGCGGGGATGATCTTCGCGCACTGGATCCAGTTCGTGACCCCCGAGTCGTTCGTCTTTTGGGAGTCGATCCTCATCGTCTCCATGATCGTCCTCGGGGGGATGGGCTCGATCTACGGCGTGCTGCTCGGCGCGCTCATCTTGGGCGGCGTGCCTCAGATCCTACAAGTGTTTCTCGCGGGGTCCAAGTGGATCGATTACCGCTACTTCTTCTTCGGCGTCGTGCTCGTGGTGGTCGTGCTCTTTCGGCCTGAGGGGCTGTGGCCGCACAAGCGCCGCCAGGCCGAACTGCACGAGGAGGCCGCGTGAAGACGGCCGGGGGCGGGAAGGGCGCGCCGCTCCTCGAGGTGCGGCAGCTGTCCCAGCATTTCGGCGGCCTCAAGGCGCTTGACGGCGTCGATCTCGATCTTTCGCAAGGAGAGATCGTCAGCGTCATCGGCCCCAACGGCGCCGGCAAGACGACGTTCTTCAACGTGATGACCGGCGTCTATCCCGGGACGGAGGGCGCCATTCTCTTCAACGGGGAGGCCGTGCGCGGACTTCCGTCGCACGAGGTCATCCGCCGCGGCATCGCGCGCACGTTTCAGAACATCCGCCTTTTCTCCAACATGACGGCGCTGGAGAACGTGATGGTCGGCCGCCACTGCCGGACGCGCAACGGCCTTCTGGCGCCGCTCCTGCGCCTTCCGGCGTACTATGAGGAAGAACGGCGCATCGAGGCCGCGGCGAAGGACCTTCTCGGCTTCGTCGGTCTACTCTCTTTCGGGAACCACCTGGCGAAGAACCTCCCGTACGGCGACCAACGGCGCCTGGAGATCGCCCGCGCCTTGGCCACGGAGCCCAAGCTCATCATCCTCGATGAGCCGACTGCGGGAATGAATCCGGCCGAGTGCGAGCGTCTCGTCGAGCTCATCCGCCGCATCCGCGACCGCGGGGTCACGGTCCTCCTCATCGAGCACCAAATGCGCGTCGTCATGGGGATCTCGGACCGCGTCGTCGTGCTCGACTACGGCGTCAAAATCGCCGAGGGCAAGCCGCTCGAGGTCACGAAGAACCCTCGCGTCATCGAAGCCTATCTGGGGAAAGAGTGTGACTGAGCCCGCGCTGCTCGATATCCAAGGTCTTCACACCGTCTACGGCAAGAAGATCCACGCTCTCAAGGGCGTGAGCGCCCAGGTGCGATCCGGGGAGATCGTCTGCATCATCGGCAACAACGGGGCGGGGAAGACGACGCTCCTCAAGACGGTTTCGGGCGTGCTCCAGCCGGACAAGGGCGCGGTCCGCTTCGCCGGCGAGGCCATCACCGGCCAGCCGACCCACCGCATCGCACGCATGGGCCTCGCGCACGTTCCCGAGGGTCGCCATGTGTTCCCGCGCCTTAGCGTCGCGGAGAATCTCGAGATGGGCGCCTACTTTCGGACCGAGAGGGACCTGTCGAAGGACTACGACCACGTCTTCGAGCTGTTCCCCGTGCTGGGACGGCGAAAGGCGCAGCTCGCCGGGACCCTCTCCGGCGGCGAACAGCAGATGCTCGCCATGGGGAGGGCGCTGATGGCTCGGCCTAGGCTCCTCATGCTCGATGAGCCGTCCATGGGCCTCGCCCCCGTCGTCGTGGACACGATCTTCGACATCATCCGTCGGATCAACAAGGAGGGCGTCACCGTGCTCCTCGTCGAGCAGAACGCCAAGCGCGCTCTGCAGGCCTCCTCCCGCGGCTACGTCCTCGAGACCGGCGAGATCGTCCTCGAGGACAAGGCCGAGACGCTGTGCAGCGACGCGAAGGTGCGAAAAGCGTATCTCGGATTGCAATAGCGGCATTCGAACAAGATGGTGCGGAAGGCCTATCTCCGAATAGGTCGCAGGCGCCTGGTCGTTTGCGTTACCCGATGGTAAATTACCGGTGATGGCCGGCCCATTGAAAGCGGTACCCCTCGCCGCGTTGGTCGCGCTCGGGATTTCGTTCGTCCCGCCCGCGGCGGCCCACACGAAGAAGACGCACGTCTACGTCACCAAGAAGGCCTACGAGCTCTATGTATCCCGCTACGGCGAAACCGAACTGGACCAGTTCATCGGCGCCGAGTCCGGAAACGTTCCGACCGGCGAATCACAGGGAACCGTCATCGAGGGCGCTTTCGACGAAGACATGGTCCGCATGAACCCGTGGGGCGACCTGTTCCCGCAGGCCTTTCACTTCTGGGACCGCACGAAAGGGCCCTACGCCGGCATCATGGGCAACGACAGCGCCGTCAACCGCGCGGTGAAGTACTTCACCGGCGGCTACGGGATCAACGGCAACTACGACACGGGCTGGCAGGGCGGCGGCTCGATGGGCGGAAAGCAGGGGAAGGGAGCGATCTCGCTATATCGCGCCGGCGAGAAGGCCAAGGCGTACTGGTACCTCGGGCACGCCGCCCACCTTCTGGAGGATTTGACCGTTCCCGCCCATTCCTGGAATTTCCCTCACGTGAACTCCAGCGACGACGCGTACGAGGAGTTCATGGGCGAGCACTGCACGCGTTGGAGGAGCCTGCCCAACATCCATCCGCTGCCGATGTTCGGCTCGCTCTACGAGCTCTTCGACAAGACGGCGGACGTCTCCAACGACTACGACGCGGGCCGCGGCGAGGGCCCCGAGCTCGGCGTCGACGGCGAAGTGGACAAGGGGCAGCGGCGCAAGGGCGGATTCAACGAGGCGAAGCTCAGCGAGGAGGGGGACGCCCTCATGCCCCTCGTCTACGAGCGCGTGGCCTCCCTGTTCATCCTGTTCTACAAGGAAGTCGACGCCAACCCGCCCAATGTGGAGCGGCCTCGAATCGATAAGGACTGGAACGGGCGAAAGCCTCAGGACCCGCGCATCCAACTGCGCGCCAAGGCCCGCGATTCCCAAAGCGGCGTCGACCGCCTGGGCTACCGCTTCGAGGTGGCCCTGTGGGACGGCTCGGCGTGGTCCGCGTGGACGCTCCTCGGGAAAGGCCCGGGCGGCGACACCATCCTCTTTGAACCCGAGTCCGGCCGGCGCTACGCCTTCCGCGTCTCGGCCGTCGACGCCGTCGGCAATAGAGCGGTCTCCGAGAGCGTCGAGTACCCCGCCGTCGATTCCGTGCTCGCGCGGCGCTAGGCGACTTCGTCCGGCTGGGAGCTGTTACTTCTTGGGCTGACCGATTACCTTCAGGACGTCCGAGAATTTTTCATTCGGGATCGGCACGGTGTAGTTGTACTGCGAGATCCTCCAGCCGTCCTTGAGCTTGACCAATACGCAGGAGCCGCGGCCCTCGCCGTACTTGGGCGAGTCGACTTTCTCATCGAACCAGGCCGTCCCGCCGTCGGGAGACAGGGAGACGTGCCGGTCCCGGGCCTTCAGCGTCCAGGCTTTGCCTTTGGCGAAATACGGGTGCGCGTAGGCGCGGAACTGTTCGACGTTCCAGCGTTCGGTCGCGTCGGTGCCTAAGAAGACGCCGTCGGGAGCGAAATGCCCGAAGTAGCGCGTCTCGTCAGCCTTGGCGGCGGCATCGTGCCAATCGTCGAGGGTGGCGGCGATCTCCGCGGCGGGCTCGGCGGAGGCGCAGTACGCGTGGGCCGACAGAAGGAAAGCGAGTATCAATGTGCCGTTCATGGGCACGCATTAAATCAAATTCCGGTGCCAGCGGTTGACAGTTGACACCTCCGCGGATTCGCTTGGGTACGGTCAACTGTCAACGACTGGCACCGGAGTCCTTGAAGTGGAGGTGCGAGCAGGATTCGAACCTGCGAATTGACGGTTTTGCAGACCGTCCCCTTAGGCCGCTTGGGTATCGCACCATGTGATTACTCGACCGTCACGCTCTTCGCCAGATTTCGCGGCTGATCGACGTCGCAGCCGCGGAGGTCCGCGATGAGGTACGCGAGGAGTTGGAGCGGGATGGCGTTAAGAGCCGGCGAGAGGAACTCGCTCACCGGCGGCAGCTCCAGGATATGCTCCGCCATCCCGACAAGCCGCTTCTCTCCTTCGGTGCATAGGGCGATGATCCTCGCGCCGCGCGCCTTGGCCTCCTGGATGTTCGAGAGCACCTTCTCGAAGATCTCCGACTGCGTCGCGATCGCCACAACCGGCATCTTCGAGTCGATGAGGGCGAGCGGTCCGTGCTTCATCTCGCCGGCCGGGTAGCCTTCCGCGTGTATGTAGGAAATCTCCTTGAGCTTAAGAGCTCCCTCCAGCGCCGCGGGATAGTTGATGCCCCGTCCGATGAAGAGGCAGTGCTGCACCTGGGAAAAGCTCCGGGCGATCTCGAGCACCTGCGGCTCGAGCTGAAGCGCGCGGCGGACGAGGTCCGGGAACTTCTTGAGTTGGTCGACCCACTCGAAAGCCTCCTCGTCCGACATGCACTCCCGCGCGTACGACAAGTGCAATGCGAGCGTGCTCAGCGCGACGAGCTGCCCCGTGAAGGCTTTCGTCGAGGCCACGCCGCATTCGGGGCCGCTGTGAGTCTGGAAATCGAAGTCGGCGCAGCGGGAGATGGCCGCGCCGACCGTGTTGCAGACGGACAGGACTTTCGCGCCCGATTGCTTGGCCAAGCGGATCGCGGCAAGGGTGTCCGCCGTTTCGCCTGATTGACTGATCGCGATAACGAGAGTGTTGGGGGTCAAGACGGGGCGGCGATAGCGGAACTCGGAGGCGGTCTCCACCTGAGTCTGTATCCGCGCGTGCTTTTCCAGCAGATATTTGCCGACGATTCCCGCGTGCCAGGACGTCCCGCAGGCGACGATATGGACCTGGTTGACGAACTGCAGGTACTCCGCCGTCAGACCCGTCTCGCGCTCGAGCGTGGCATGCCCCAAGGGGAAGAGCCTTCCGCGGAGCGTGTTCTCGACCGCCTTCGGCTGTTCGTGGATCTCCTTGAGCATGAAATGGCGATAGCCTCCCTTCTCGGCCATGCTCGTGTCCCAGTCCACGATCTTCGGGATCTTCTCTATCTTCAGCCCCTGGGCGTCGAAGAAGCTGCAGGCGTTCTTGCGCATTGCGGCGAACTCGCCGTCCTCCATGTATACGACCCTTCGCGTATGCTTGAGGAACGCCGGAACGTCCGACGCCATGAAGTGCTCTTCGTCGCCGACGCCGATGACCAGGGGAGAGTCGCTCTTGGCGGCCATCACCACGCCGGGCGCGTCTGACCAGAGAACGGCGAGGGCGTAAGCGCCGCGGACCTTCTTCAGAGCCCGCTGCATCGCGCGAAGGAGGAGGTCTTCGCCGGAAAGAGCGGCTTCGCCGCAGGTGGCGGATACGGCGGCGAGCTCTTCCTCTATCAAATGGGACAGCACCTCGGTATCGGTCGCGGATTGGAAGGCATGCCCTTTTTCCAAGAGCAGTGCCTTTAAAGGAAGATAGTTCTCGATGATCCCATTGTGGATGACCGCGACCTTCCTAGTACAGTCGGTATGCGGATGCGCGTTCGCCTCGGACGGCCCGCCGTGCGTCGCCCAGCGCGTGTGGCCCACGCCGATCATGCCCTCGAGCGGCTGGCGGTCGAGCAGGTTGTTCAGGTTGGAGAGCTTGCCGGTGCTTCGCAGCACCTCGAGGATTCCGCCGTTGACGACCGCGACGCCCGCGGAGTCGTACCCCCGATATTCCAGGCGCTTCAAGCCTTCCAAGAGGAAGGGCACCGCCTGCTTCGTCCCTGCATACGCCACGATTCCGCACATGACCCGCTGATTATAGGCGGACGCTCCCATGCGGCGCCATGGATCTTCGGTAAAACTTTCGTTGCGCGCGGGTGAACACCGGCGGCAATGAAACATTTACTCTCCCGTCCATGTTCGTTCACATGCGGTTGTCTAGAATCAAGATAGCCCGCACCTTTAGGAGAACACATGAAACGCGAACCCGCGACGGCGACGCAGACGGAGGAGCAGGACGGCTACGGAAGCCAGGTGCTCGAGCTCATCGGCACCCTGGACGGACATCAGCGCGGACAGTCCCTGTTCGACTCGCTGCTGGAGAAAATCCTGACGCACGAAGCGCGGGTCGCCGTCATGGGGCTTGGCTACGTGGGACTTCCGTTGATCCGTCTCTTTGGCTCCAAGGGTTTCAACGTGACGGGGTTCGACATCGATAAGGAGAAGATCGGCATCCTGGCGCAGGGGCGCTCGATCATCAAGTCGGTGCCCTCGGAAACCATCGCCAAGATGCTGAAGGAAAAGATCCTGACCGTCACCGCCGACCCGAAGGCGCTTGGCCAGGCGGACGCGATCATCGTCTGTGTGCCGACGCCGCTGACCGCGGAGGGGAAGCCCGACGTTTCATATATAAGGGCCACGGCCCGCGCGATCTGCGCGCAGATGAGGAAAGGCCAGCTGGTGGTCCTGGAGAGCACGAGCTATCCCGGTACGACTCGCGAGGTCATGAAGCGCGAACTGGAGCGGAGCGGACTTAAGTGCGGCGAGAGCTTCTTCCTGGCCTTCTCTCCGGAGCGAGAGGACCCAGGCAACAAGCGTTTTACGAACGAACAGATCCCGAAGATCGTCGGCGGCATCGAGGAGTATTCTCGGCGGGCGGCGGCGGCGCTCTACGGCGAGGCGGTCTCGCGCGTCGTCGAGGTCTCATCGTGCGAGACGGCCGAAGCGGCGAAGCTGCTGGAGAACATCTATCGCTGCGTGAACATCGCGCTCGTCAATGAATTGAAGATGTGCTTCGACAGGATGGGGATCGACGTGTGGGAGGTCATCGACGCGGCGGCGTCAAAACCCTTCGGCTTCCAGGCGTTCTATCCCGGGCCGGGCCTAGGCGGGCATTGCATTCCGATCGATCCCTTCTACCTGTCGTGGCGGGCGCGGGAATTCCAATTCAACACGCGCTTCATCGATCTGGCGGGGGAGATCAACATCCAGATGCCCTTCTACGTCATCGCCAAGACGGAGGAGGCCCTGCGGCAGAGGGGCAAGCGCCTGGAAGGCGCGCAAGTTCTCTTGCTCGGACTGGCATACAAGCGGGACATCGAAGACCCTCGGGAATCGCCGGCGTTCAAGATCATCGAGCTGCTGGAGCAGAAGGGGGCGAAAGTCACCTACAACGACCCCAACGTTCCCAAGTTTCCTAAGATGCGGCACTACCGGCACCTGAAGATCAAGCCGGTGCCGCTGACGGAGCGCGCGCTCTCGGCGGCGGACGTCACGCTGATCGTGACCGACCACAGCGTTTTCGATTACGAGTGGATCGCCGAGCACTCCAACCTCATCGTCGACACGCGCAATGCCTGCGGGCGTCTGAAGGACTGGCAGCAGAAGATCGTCAGGGCCTAAATCGCTCGCCGCCCGTCCGCGGAGCGCTCCGCGGCGCGTTCGCCGCCCGTGTAAAAAATGGGTGGCGCCCTGCTATGCCCGATTCTCCTCGGGATAGAGTAACATGTGACAATCGTGTGACAGGGGCTTTCGAGTTCCTTCATAGACCCGAAGCCGGCCAGGTTGTAACATACCGACTTGCCGGATATCCAAGAGCGACCATGCGAGGCGCCATGAGCGAACCGACTATTCTGATCGTAGAAGACGAGCGGGATATTAATTACATCCTGCGCACCAATTTCAAGAAGGAAGGCTATAACGTCCTTTCCGCGACCACCGCGGAAGCGGGGCTCAAGCTCGCCCGGCAGCACCGTCCCGATATCTGCATACTGGACATCATGCTGCCGAACATGGACGGCCTCGAGATGATGAAGGTCCTGCGGCAGGAGAGCCAGACGCCCGTCCTTTTCCTCACCGCCAAGAAGGACGAGATCGACCGCATCCTCGGCCTGAAGATGGGCGCCGACGACTACATCACCAAGCCCTTTTCCATCCGCGAACTGAACTACCGGGTGAAAGCGATCCTGAACCGGACCGCGTTCCAGGCGCGGACAGGGGAGTCCGGGTCGCTCCGGATGGGCGAACTCGAGGTCGACCTCGAGAAGCACGACGTCCGCGTCAAAGGCAAATCCGTCACCCTCGCGCCGCGCGAATTCCAGCTTCTGAAGCTGCTCATCGAGGCCGAGGGGAAAGTTCTCTCCCGCGAGCAGTTGGCCGTCTGCATTTGGGGCGACGACGAGTCCATCGACATCGACATCCGGACCGTCGACCAACACATCGCGCGCCTTCGCCGCAAACTGGGCGCCGAGCGTCACCGCGTGGCGACCGTGAATAATTTTGGGTATCAAGTCCGATCCGACGATCGCGATGGGCCGGCGAAGACCAAGCGGGCGCTCGCCAAGACGGGAGCGGGCCGATGAGCGATCGACAAGACGGGGCGGCGGTGCTGGAGACGGTCGCAAGCCAGCCCCCGGCCGTAGATGAGGCTCACCTGAAGGAGCTTCTGCCGGTGCTCGTCGCCTATCGCCGCGGCGACGCGTCGGCTCGCCTTCCGGAAGGCAGGATCGGCGCGGCGGGCCGGGTCGCCGACATCATCAACGAGATCCTGGACGAGAGCACGCGAGTCCGAAAGGACTACCAGGAGCTCAGCAAGACCCTCGATGCCGCCCGGAGAGGCGATTTCTCCGTCCGCGTCCCGTTGGACAAATTCGGCATCGGCCGGACCGTCGCCGAAAACTTGAATGCGATCATCGATCTCAACGGCCGCATGGCCGAAGAGTTCGCGCGCATCAGCAAGGTCGTCGGAAAGGAAGGGAAGATCAATCAACGGGCGTCCATCGGCTACGTCGGCGGCGATTGGAAGAGCTGCGTCGCCTCCATCAACTCGCTGATCGGCGATCTGGTGCAGCCCACCAACGAGGTGGCGCGCGTCATCGGCGCCGTGGCCAAGGGCGATTTGTCTCAGTCGATGGCGCTGAAGGTCGACGGGCGCCCGGTCAAGGGCGAGTTCCTGCGCATCGCCAAGATCGTGAACACGATGGTGGACCAGCTCGGCTCTTTCGCCTCGGAAGTGACGCGCGTGGCGCGCGAAGTCGGCACGGAAGGCAAGCTCGGCGGCCAGGCGCGCGTGAAAGGCGTCGCCGGCACCTGGAAAGACTTGACCGACAACGTGAACTCGATGGCGGCCAACCTCACGAACCAGGTCCGCAACATCGCCGAGGTCACGACCGCCGTCGCCAACGGAGACTTGTCGAAGAAGATTACGGTCGACGTGAAGGGAGAAATCTTGGCCCTCAAGAACACCATCAACACGATGGTGGACCAATTGAGCTCCTTCGCCTCGGAAGTGACGCGCGTGGCGCGCGAAGTCGGCACGGAAGGCAAGCTCGGCGGCCAGGCGCACGTGAAGGGCGTGGGCGGCACGTGGAAGGACTTGACCGACAACGTGAACTCGATGGCCTCGAACCTCACGAACCAGGTACGCAACATCGCCGACGTGACGACGGCCGTGGCCAAGGGCGACTTGTCCAAGAAGATCACGGTCGACGTGAAGGGAGAGATCCTCGAGCTGAAGAACACGATCAACACCATGGTCGACCAGCTCAACTCCTTCGCCTCGGAAGTGACGCGCGTGGCGCGCGAGGTCGGCACGGAAGGCAAGCTCGGCGGCCAGGCGCAGGTGAAGGGCGTCGCCGGCACGTGGAAGAACCTGACCGACAACGTGAATTCGATGGCCTCGAATTTGACCTCCCAGGTCCGCAACATCGCGGACGTGACGACAGCCGTGGCTAAGGGCGACCTCTCCAAGAAGATCACCGTCGACG
>JACQBA010000004.1 GCA_016194745.1 Elusimicrobiota bacterium | reverse complement strand
GGAAGGGTGAGGTGTTGGAGCGGCGGGCCAAGATCAGGCTGGAGACGATGGCTCGGCGTTATGCGTATAATATGGGACGAACGCCTGGATCGCAAATTCTTTCAGGCTGGAAAATTTACGAAAATCGCTGAAGACGTACACGCACCAGTGAACTGAGAGACGCCGTGCGACCCGGACGGAGAGAGGTTGCCGGGGTTAGGGCCCGCCTGCTCGCCGCCGAACGCGAGGCAAGAGAACAGGCATAGGACTGCCGATAGGGCGAGCCTCGTTCTCACGGCGTGGAAGTTAGATGCTCCCTGAAGAAGGCGTCTATGATCTCTATCATAGCGGAATACAATATTACAATACTTACGTCAACCAAACGTCACGCCCTAGTTCAGGCAAGTCCCGGCGACTTTGAGCGCCAAGAAATAGGGCAAGAGCAGGGCATCTCCGAACTTCTCCCAAACGGATTCGCTTCGCAGCCGATAGCCGCGCGCCTCCATGCAGGCTTGGAACGAGGCGCAATGGGCTTCTCCGGCCCGCGAGGTGCCGAATGAGACTTCCCGGGGCGGCGCCTCCGTCGCGCAAGTCCTGAAGTCCTGATGCAGCGGCTCGCCCATCGGCTGCCAATTCTTGACGCGCTCGGTCTGCATGCAGCCGCCGAACGCGCCGGCCGCGCACAGCAGTAGGCAGCGTGCCCTCAGTCGCCGAGTCCGAAGATGACTTCGCATGATCGATCCATCTTCTAGGAAAAGTGCGCCTGCATTACAATAGAGGGGCGGGTTTTTCGAGAAGGAGCGGCGGAAATTCGACGGAATTCGTACAGGGGCGCTTCGCCGCGGGCGATCATAACATCGGCATGAAGAGCTACCCGCATGCGTTGATGTTCGTCGTCCCCCTCTTCTTGGCGGCGCCTTGGCCCGGCGCGGCGGAGAAGCCGAACATCCCCGGGCAGCCCGCGCAGCTCACGCCGGACCAGAGATATCAGGAGCTGCTCGGCGGACCCGTGTTCCGGGGAAGGGGCGCGCCCCAGACTCTCGAGGAAGGGATCGCCGCCTTGTCCGCGCATTACGGGGTCCTAATCGTCCCGGGAGAAGCCGCGGACAACGGGCAAGGGCAGAGGATCAGGCCTTATCGTTTCTTCGCTCCGGCGGGAGACCGCCACCGGCTCGTTATGAACGCGAACACGGAAGCGGAGGCGGAGCTCCGCGACGTGCTCCTGCATCTCGACCAAGGGCTGCGGATGGCGGCCGAACGCCCGCTCCCGGAATACGAGAACGACGCCGGGTTCTATGTGGAAGGCGGGCCGGACGTGCTTCGCTCGGTGCCTGCGGGCTACTACTACGACGAGGGGGCGCGCGCTTTGATGACGCCGAACGGCCCCGTGCCGTTCGGCATGGGGCGCATGACGCTCCGCCGCGGGCCGCGCGGCCACGAGCTCGAGTTCCAGCCGATGCGGGACCAGGGAGGGCTTCAGCGCGACGGCGAGTTCCAGGTCTGGGGCTTCGAGAACGGCACGCTCGTCCGGCGCCGCGACGTCTAGTCCCTGCGCGGGATCATAGAAACGGCGTTTCCCTCCGGCGCACGCGGAGAACACACGGCGCTTCTGGAGCGGGGGCTCCGGGCGCGTTCGGGACCTACGACTCTGCCGCGCGCGGGCGCGCTCTGATATTCTTGGGGCATGAAGACACTCGCGCTTGTCGCCGCCGCCGCACTCGCCGCGCTCCCGTGCCTCGCGGAGACGGACGCAGATATCCTTTCCCCCTCGCGGCCGCTCGAAGCCGCCGCGGCGCCCGCGACAACGCAGGACACGATGTCGGTCCACCTCGCGGTCGTGCGGGAGACCGACCCGCAAGGAGCGCCGCTCGTCCCCGCCGCGTACTCGCGCTGCGACTACTACCTCGGGAACGTCGCCAACGAGTCAAACCCGGCCTTCGCCTGCATCCGACTCGCCGCGGCCGGCTACAAAGAAGCCGATCTCGACCGGCGGACGGGAGACTGCTTCGGATGCCGGTGACTACGGGAAGAGGGGAGTCCATGATCAAGGTGAGAGGCGTACTTTCGGCGTCGTTCGCGCTGCTTGCGGCGGCGGCGGCGCACGCGGGACCGCTGCCGGTGGCGGCGCCGCGCGTCGCGATTCCCGGCGCGGCGACGGCGTTCCCGGGCGCGTTGTTTTCCGCCGTCACGCACGAGGAGGCGACGACCCTCCAAGCGCGCCTCGGCGAGGCGTCCTTCGCGGGTCTGTCTCCGGCACTCGCGGGGTCGCTCCGCGCGCTCGACTTGGAAAAGCCCGAGGAGCGCGCGCTGCTCGCCCCGCTGCGCCTCGGTTCACCCGCCCTGATCCAAAGCGCCCTCGCCGCCCAATTGGCCGCCTCCGCCGCGCCGTCGACGGCGCTCGCCCCCGAGCCGGCGGCGCTCGAGCGCTCGGCCGGCGAACTCGAGCATCTGCGCTCCCTTTACGCCGCGTACTTCCCGGCCGAAGCCGAGCAGGCCGCCGCCGCGCACGAGCGAGCCCGCGCGCGCGCCTCCGCCATGCGCGAGGACGCGACGCTCGACGCCGCCAAGCGCGCCGCCCGGTCCCTCGACGGCACGCGCGAGACTCTGCTCGTCGCCGGAGATTTCGGCGCGCGCCTCAAAGACGAGGCCGCCCAGCGCGCCCTCGTCCGCGCCGTCCTCAAGGACATGGCCGACCGCGGCTCCGACGACTACTTCCGCTCCGGGCTCGACGCCTTGGGGCGCATCGCGTCGGCGAGCGAGTACGACAACGTGCGCGTCGTCGCGATGGAAGGCTTGTCCCAAGCAGCCGACGCCGCCGGGTTCTGGCGCCTCCAGGACGGAAAGCTGAGCCGCCACGTCGTGCGCATGGGCGCGGCCGAGACGATCGCGAGGGTCGCCGCCCTCCCCGCCTCGGGCCGCCGGGTGCGGCGTTTCGGCATCGATTTCCTGATCAAGCAGGCGAGCGGCGCGACTCCGGAGGCGAAGAAGCGCTACCGGGAACTGATCGCCCTCGTCACCGCCGCCTCCCGCGGGGATTCCCACGAGCCCCCCTCGCCACCTACGCACTAATATCGTAGTATCACCGTCGATGGCCACAAAGAAACTGGCGCTCAACAGCGACCAAGAGGCGCTCCTCTTGCTGGGAGAGCGAGACGTCAATCTAAGACGGCTCGAGAAGGACTTCGGCGTCGAGATTTTCGTGCGCCACGACACCGAGGGAGAGGGGATGCATCTCTCCCTGCGCGGGCCGACGGGGCGCGTCGACAAGGCGCTGCGCAAGCTGCGCGAGATGCTCGGCCGCGTGCGCTCCGGCGGCACTCCCGAGGTCCAGCCCGCGGTCAAGACTCCGGCCGGCTTCGACGAGTTCAGCGCGCCGCCCGTCCCCAAGGACGCGGTGCTGCTTTCCTCCTTCGGCAAGGCGATCCGCCCGCGCACGGCCAAGCAGCAGGAATACGTCGACGCGATCTTGGCCGGCGACATGACCTTCGGCATCGGCCCGGCCGGAACGGGCAAGACGTACCTCGCGGTCGCGTGCGCGCTCCGGGCCCTGCGCGCGCGCGAGGTGAGCCGCATCGTCTTGACGCGCCCCGTCGTCGAGGCGGGCGAGAAGCTCGGATTTTTGCCCGGCGACCTATACGAGAAGGTCCATCCTTATCTCAAGCCGCTCTACGACGCCTTCTACCACATGCTCGGGCCTGACAAGTTCCGCATGTGGCGCGAGGACGACGTCGTCGAGATCGTCCCGCTCGCCTACATGCGCGGGCGCACGCTCGAGGAGGCGTTCATCATCCTGGACGAGGCGCAGAACACCACGCCCGAGCAGATGAAGATGTTCCTGACCCGCATGGGCGAGGGATCGAAGGCCGTCATCACGGGCGACGTCACGCAGATCGATCTGCCCAACAAGGCCTACTCGGGGCTCGTCACCGCCAAGGACATCCTGCACGGCGTCGAGGGCATCCAGTTCGTGCAGTTCGGCGAGGCCGACGTCGTCCGCCACGCCCTCGTCAAGAAGATCCTGCGCGCCTACGATAAGTGGGAAAAGAAATAGCCCCTCCCGCCGCGCGGGAGAGGCCATGTCTAGTCCTTTAGGCTAGTTGTCGCGTCCCCCGGAGCTCGTCTGCCCGTTGTCGGTGCACATCGCGGGGTTCGGATTCGTGCACTGCTTCTCGAGCTCCGTCCGATAATCCCGCCGGAACACCTGGATGAGGCGCGGCTGCGCCTCTTCCGCGCCGAGGACGGGGGCGACGAGCCCCACGCCTCCCGGCGCGACGACGACGGCCGGCTCCGCGGCGAGCTGGAAGTTCATCCGCAGCGCCGCGAACGACGCCGAGACCGCGTCCAGGCTGATCTTTTCTTCGGCCGCGGAGGCGATCCCGGCGAGCGGGAACGCGGCGGCAAGGCAGGCGACGGCGAACGACATACGCGTCTTCCTTATCATGTCCCCCCCTGTTGGGACCGTCTAACGCTTACGACGGATCGGATCGGCCCGTGCTCGTCTGGCCTCCGCCGCTGCAGTTGGTAAATCTGGGATTGCAGGCCTTCTTGACCGGGCGCTGCCCCTCGTAGCTGGCGGCCGCCTGATGGATGACGCCGCTCGGCGCGCCGACTTCGACCGCCGGAACGAGCCCGCCGTCCAGCGACTGGAGCATCGCTCCGATGCCGCCGCCTTCCCCTCTCACGTTGACCGAAGCCGCGGCGCTGATCGCCCCGTCAATCCTCGCCAGCGCGTCCGCCCCCTTGCGTTCCGCATCCAAGGCGAACGAGCCCGTGGACGCCAGGACGACCAAGGCGGCCGCCGCGAACCATCTCTTCATTGAATGACGCATGAATGTACCCTCCCCCCTCCTGCGATCATGGTATGCGATCGGGAGGCGGGATGTTAGGGCCTATCGGGGCGAAGGCCGGGGGGCCGAAGGACTCACGCTGGGTGAGAAATCACATTTCCACTTTTCACCGACGCGTTCGGCACGGCCTTTCTGGAGCGTGCGCCCCTCCGGCGCGAGGGCCCTAAGACTCTGCCGTACCTTTAATAGCGTGGATATGATGAGGCGTCTTGAAACGCCGGAGGGCATGGGGGCTTTACCGATGACATCGACGAAGGTTCTCGCCGCAGCGCTGTCCGTCTCTCTCCTCGCACAAAGCGTCGCGCCGTCCGCCGCGTACGCCGCCGACGCCTGGCAGACTCGAAGCACCGAGCGAGCGTTCCGGACCGACTCGGGCCGCACCGTGCACCGGTCGCTCGCCTTCACCGAAGGCTCCGAGGCCCGGCACACCACCCTCGAGTCCGAGAACTGGGTGCGCGAAGCCGGCGTTTGGAAGCTGGACCATTGGCGCCTCGAGGTCTCCCCGCAAGGCGAGCTCCTCCAGGCGGTCAAGACGACCTCGGTGCTCGACGACTCTCTGCGGGTCCTCACGCAGGGCGCCGCGACGGTCGAGAGCGTCGAGCGCGGCGGAGCGGCTAGCGCGGTGAAGGACGCGGTCGCAAGCGCCCTCGCCTCCGGCGCCGCCGAGCCGCAGGGCGGTGGCTTCCTGCACGCGGCCCAGACGACGCCCCTCGCGTCCGCCTTGGCGGACGCGGCGCACACGGACAGCCCCGAGCTCGTCGCGGCCGGCTTCGAGCGGATCGCGGACAACTCCGCGGGCGCGCGGGCCGCGGTGGCCGCGAACGTCTTCGTGTCGCCCCGCTCCATGGCCCCGACCCCGGCCCGGCTCATCCCGCAGTCCGAGGAGCACAACTACATGCTCTCGAACACCGTGCCGACGCCGGCGAGCCCGTCGCCGGCGCCGGCGAAGCCCGCGAAGGAAAAGGACTGCGAGACCGGGTTCACCTTCGCGCGCGGCGTCTTCGACGCGATGAAGACGAACCTGGGCGGCACCGTGGTCGACCGGGACGCGAAGATGCCGCGGGGCCGCTGCAAGGCGTACAAGCGCGGCCGCAAGTTCGGGCACGTCTCGAGCATCATCCTTTCCGGAGCCGAAGTCGCGGGCGGCGCGGCGGTGATCGTCGCGCAGATCGTCGCGGCGGTCAAGTGCTCGTTCACCCCCGGAGCCGTATTCTGCTGGAAAGCGCTCAGCGCGACGATGGCGGCCTCGATCTCGGTCCTCATCCACGGCGTGTTCCACCTCTACGCCGCGATCATGAACCTGAGCGAGAGCGAGCGGCTGGCTGAGGCCGACGTCGTGCGGATGCTCGGCGGCGAGATCGTGGACAACCCGCCGGCGCGGCTGCGCAACAAGACCGTATTCAAGGTGAAGAACCAGGAGCGGGACCTCTACATCGCGGTCCACGAGACGCGCTCGGACCAGGACCGGCTCGTGGTCTACGACAAGGACTGGAAGTGCATCGGGCTCTTCGAGGCGAACTTGAAGACCCGCATCTCCGACTGCCCGGCGGGCTGGTGAGCGTCATGCGCGGGTACGCGGCCGACGTCCGGCGCCACGGGCCCTGCCGCGCCAAGCACGAGAGCGGCGAGGCCAAGCGCGTGGAGACCCGGCACGAGGATCCCTCGCGCTCTGGAGAACACCGCGTCGTGTTCCTGCTGCCGGACCCGGAGCCCGAGCCCGCGCTGGCTGGACACCGATAAGCCGTTAGCACCGCCGCACGCCGCCGGAGCCGATCACCCCTCGGCTTCGGCGGCCTCTTTTCATCGACACTCTCTCAACGAGCCCGGGGCGGGATGTACCGTCCTGGGGACGCTCGCCTCCGAAAGCTCGCTTCGTGTCGCGCCCGGCTGTATGCGCATGCCGGGCGCTCGACGACCCCAGGCCGGCACATCCCGCCCCGGGCTCTAGCCCATGCAGAGCGCCGCGGCCGTCATATAAGGTGCCGTAGGGCGGTCAGTCCTTCGACTAGCAATGAGCGCCCAAAGCGTCGGAGGGGTGGCAGGGATGGGTCGGACCTGCGGTAAGGTGTAACTCCTTTCCGCAGGTCCCTGGAGCGTTATCGCTCCAGGGATCGCGCGGGTGCGCAGCCATGAAGACGTACCCGAGGCGAGCAGAGCGCGATGGGCCCCATCCCTGACAGGACCCGTCCGACGCAATGAGGGGCCGTTCTCCTCGGGAGTGAGAAACCGCGTTGACTGCTTGGCGTGCGGAGGGAATACCCGGTTTCTGGAGCGTCGGACTCACCCGTCAAGGGACCGTTGATTCCTTGTCCATAGGCCGATCGCCGCGCATCGTAGCGGACGGAGCCGCAGTCCGCTCCGGGGGGCACGCATGGACAGAGCGCATGGTCTGGCCGTCGCTGTCGCCGTCGCCGCAGCCGTAGCCGCCGCCGCGCCGCACGCCGTCGTCGCGCAGTTCGCGCCGTTTCCCGCGGACGCTTGGTCCGAGATCCGCGGCCGGGGCCGGGTAGACGCGCCGAGGATCGGGCGCGCGGGGCCGACGCAAGCGCGGCCGATCGTCATCGCCGGACGCCCCATGGCCGTCGACACCGACGGCTCCGGCGGCGGCGGCGGGGACCGCAACCACCGCAGCCACACGTCCTATCGGTACGCGAGCGGCGCCTCGCTCAACGCGAGCGTCGTCCGCTACGTGGTGCTTCCGCTCAAGCCCGGGTGGCTTTATTGGGACAAGCTGCAGTCGGTCCAGCTCGGCGACTTCGCCTGCGTCGAGCACGGGGGCAAGCGCTCGATCGCCGTCGCGGGCGACCGGGGGCCGGGCAACCGCTCCAAGTTCGGCGAGGGCTCGCTCGCCTTGGCCAAGTACTTCATGCCGAGCGCCTCGGGCAACAACGGGATCGGCGGCGGCGTCACGTACGCCTTCTATCCCGGCTCGGGCGGCGGCGGGCGGGCGCGCAACCAGGCGGAGCTTCTCCAGCGAATGAACGCCTTCGCGGCCCAGGTCGGCTGCGGGCGCGGCTCCGCGCGGGGACGCATCGAGGAGCCCCGGCAGCGCTGGCGCGGCGAGGACGAGGAAGAAGAACTGCCGCGCTTCCGGCGCCGGGACGATCGCAGGCCCCCCCTGCGTCGCCGCTGGCAGGACGACGACGACGAGCAGTGGGACGACGATTGAGCATCCGGCGCACGGAGAAAACCATGATTAGCATCCAAAATAGCGTAGGCCGATGGGTCCTCGCGGCGCTGCTCCTGGCGCCGGCGGCATGGGCGCGTCAAGGGGCGGCCGTCCCCGCGGGGACGGCGATGCCGCAGCTGCGCTCGAGCTTGATCCCGCCCGCGGCCTCGGGCGAGCGCTACCGCCGCGTCGTCGCGCGGATCGAGGGAGAGGAGGCGCGCTCGGTCTCCGTCGCCAAGGACGGGCTGGTGGGCCGGAAGGTCTTTCGCGGCTCGGCGCACGGCGCGCCGGGGCACGACGGCCGCTTCAGCGCCTCGCGCCTCGAGCTCGCGGCGGAGAGCTGGAGCGAGGGCGAGGGCGGCGTCTGGAGCGTGGAGCGGTGGGTGTTCAGCCTCTCGCCGGACGGCGAACTCCACGGCACGCGGCGCCAGTCCTTCCGGCAGATCCCGGCGGGCAAGGCGCTCGATTACTCCGACCGCGCGGCGGCGCTGGAGGAAACGGAGGAGGCCGAGCGCGCTCTCGAAGAGGCGCTCGAGGCGATGGATCCCGGCAGTCCGGCTCCGCAGCGGGCGGGACGGCGGCTCCTCGATTCGGGACTGCGCGTCGAGGCCGCCCTCGAGGGCTTGGGCGCGGGCCGTCTGCCCGCGGCGTTCGGCCATGCCGCGGACGGCTCGCGCGAGCGGCCCGCGGCGATCGCGGCGCTCGAACTCGCGGCGGCGCGCCGGCCGCAGCCGACGCAGCGGCCGGCGGCCAGGCCCGCGCCCGAGGCGGCGGGGCGAGACGACGGGCGCTTCTATCCGCCGTTCGCGGGAGGCCGCATGGCGCGCGTCACGAGCCGCTTCGGCGACGCGCGGCCCGGCGGCCGCAGGCACGCGGGTCTCGACTTCGGCGTGCCGGTCGGCACGCGCATCCACGCCTCGCGGCCCGGCAAGGTGATCCAAGCGCACCAGTTCAACCCGCGCACCGACAGCGGGCACGGGCCCGGCGGCTACGTGACCGTCCAGCACGCGGACGGCTCGCGCACGCGCTACCTTCACCTCGCGACGACTCTCGTGCGGGTGGGCCAGCAGGTCGACCACAGCACCGTCCTCGGCACGAGCGGCGGCAAGAACAACGGGCACTCGACGGGGCCGCACCTGCACTTCGAGATCATCAAGGGCGGACGCCCGGTCGACCCGCTCGCGGCGCTCTCGCGGGGGACGCCTCCGCCGGCGCCGCGCGGCCGCTTCGAGCGTCCCGACCCCCGCCGCCAAGACGACGAGGAGGACGAACCCGCGCGGCGCTGGGACCGCCGCCGCCCGGCCGAAAGCCCCCGGTGGCAGCCCCCGCAGCGCCGCCAGGACGAGGACGACGAAGAGGACTGGTATGAGCGGCGCCAGCGCGGGCGGAAGTTCCAGGACGAGGACGATTGGGACGACGATTAGGGAGCGCGGAGGCCTCCGCGCCCCTTTCCGGAACTCCTTGATGCCGCTTCATTGACAGGTCAACGATTCTTACTTACAATCGCCTAACGTGAGTAAGGATACGCTGGCCCAGACTCTCATCAAGCTCCGCGCGCAGGCGGGATACCCGTCGGCGCGCGCGTTCTTCAAGGACCGCGGCGGGCAGCGGCATTTCGGCTGCACCTACCGCCAATACGTGAACATCGAGCGCGGCCGCTCGACGCCCGGCCCTCGGCTCCTCGAGAAAATCGCGGTCGGACTGCGCCTGCTCGAGGACAAGGAGAACGCGAGGGATTTCTTCAAGGCGTATCTCCTCGCCATCAGCAAGAGCGCGGATTTGGTCGACTTGATCGTCGCCGCCTTCACGCCGACGCCCGATTCGATGCACAAGGCCCAGCCCGAGATGGTCTCCTCGCTCGTGCGCTCCTTCGAGACGAAGACGAAGGTGCTCTCGCGCGAGGCGTCCGAGTACATCGCGGCGAGCCCGGACCATTTCTGGCCCTTCACGATCCTGGAGAACGACAGCGGGCATTGGGAGCCGCAGGCGCTCGCCGACGCCGCCGGGCTCCAGGCGGCGAAGGTCAAGCGCACCCTCGAGAGGCTCGTCGAATTCAAGCTCGTGCAGCGCGACCGCGAGGGCAAGTACTTCATCCAGGACCCCGACCGCGTCGTCTTCCGCCATCCGAGCGACCGCATCTTCAGCGCGACGGGCCCGCTCACGCAGATGTGGGAGGGGATGGCCGCCCAGGACGAGAACCCCGTGCTGCGCTCGGCGTTCTTCGCGCGCGCGGCCGAGTCCGAGGTGCGGCAATACGCGCCTTTCCTTCTCAAGGCCCTCTGGGGCGCCAGCGTCGTCGCGACCACCAAGAAGGCGCCGGACACCGCGTTCTTCCTGATGCAGGTGTCGATCCGTAAAGTCCTTCCCTTCTAGCCCGACCAAGCGGTCCACCGAAGCTGTTTCGCACCTACGCATCTGTCCGTACCAGGTACGGATAGAACGCAATAAAGCTTTCTATTCATTGCAAAAAATATTTTGGGAAACACCATTCCCAAGACTGGAGTTCGCGTGTACATGAAAGTTCTGGAGCGCAAGACATGAGCGCCCCAAGGTCCTTTTGCTCTGCCGGGAAGGGTCGAGGCACGGCACCATGATCCGTAACGCCGGGTCAGGTTTCGGCGCCACGGAGGACGCATGGGACGCAGACGGACGTCGCCGCTTGCAGCGGCCGCGCTGGGCGCTCTGGCCGCGGTCGCCGCGGCGATGAGCGGCGCGCGGCCGGTCGAGGCGAGGCTCGGCGCCGACATCGTGGTCGTCCCGCAAAACCGGCGCGGGACGGCGGCGCGGGTGCCCGTGACCGGCGCGGCCGCGGAGGTGCCCGGGATCGGCGCGGCGGCGGCGGCCGGCTCGGCGGTCGACGTCGGAGCGCTGCGGGTCAACAGCGGCATCCCTTTCCCGGCGGTCATCGCCCATCGCGGCTCCTCGGGCGTCGAGCCCGAGAATTCGGCCTCCTCCTTCGAGCGCGCGCTCGCGCAGGGCGCGGACTATCTAGAGCTCGACCTCCATCTGTCGAAGGACGGGGTCCTCGTCGTCAACCACGACGAGAGCTTCTGGCGCACGACGGACGTCGCGCGCGTTTTCCCCGACCGCAATCCCTTCTCCGCCGTCCAAACGTTCACCTGGGCGGAAGTGCAGAGGCTGACCCTCGACCCGGGCGCGGCCCAGCGCGCCGGCCAGCGCGTGCTGCGCTTGGAGCAGGTGATCGACATCGCCAGGAAGGCGGGGCGCCCGGTCGGCCTCTACGTCGAGGCCAAAAACAAGGGCGCGCACGCCCGCCTGATCGCGGCGACGGCGGTCAAGACGCTCAAGGAGCAGGGCTGGATCCGCGGCGACGCCTCCGACGCCGGGCGGATCGTCTTCGAAGCGTTCGACCTGAGCGTGGTCGGGACGTTCAAGCGCGAGGCGCCGAGCGTCCCCGCCGCCTATCTCCTCAGCTACTTTCTCACCCGCGGCGGCTGGCTCGACGCGATCCGGGAGGCCAAGGCCGCCGGCGGAGACATCCTCGCCCCCGGCACGCTGGCGCGATATCCCGACGCGGAACTGATCGAGGAGGCGCACGCGCAAGGCCTGCTCGTCCACCCGTGGACGGTCGACGACCCCGAGGGGATACGGACGCTGCTGGAGTCCGGCGCCGACGGGATCATCTCGAACTTTCCGGACCGCGTGCGCGGCGCCGCGACGCGCCTGGGTGCGCGCCCCAGATGACCCGGCGCGGCAGAGAGCGTTACACAGGATCGGAGGAACCGTACATGAACGTCCATCGCAGGAGACTGCTCATCGCCGTCACCGCCCTCGTCTTCGCCTCGACCGGCCGCCGGGCGGCGGGTTCCGAATGGGCCGCGTTCGACGCGCCGGGATCGGCGAGGTCGGCGCCCGAATCCGAGATTCTCGGGATGCTGATGTCGACCGCGCACGAGGCCGACGTCCCGGAGGTCCCACTCATCCCCGTGGCGGATCGGCGCGCGCCAAGACCCTCGGTCGCCCCCGCCCAGCGGACGCGCCAGTGGACGCGCTCCGAGGCGGTCAACAAGAGACTGGACGGATGCCTTCAGAAGCTGAGCTGCCGCATCAGCACCAGAGGCGGCGGCGTCTCGCGCTCGATGGACCCCAAGGAGCGCTGCATGGCCAGCCGGTCCCCATGGTCCTGCCACCTGCTGAACGAGGCGATCGACATCACGAGCGCGAGCTGCGGCCTCGAGACGCTCCGCGCGTGCCTGGACGGGGCGGGCTATCGGACGTGCTACGGCCACAAGGGCGGCTGCCGCGACCACGGCATCGACGTCCTGCATTTCGGCAACCACGAGATCTTTTGCGGGCCGCGAATCTTCTTCAGAGCGGGCTCCTGCTGACGTGCCTCCAACGCCGAGGACCGGGTGCGCGCGTCTGGCGCCCCGAGTAGTCTCACCACCGGAGAACTTATGAACAAAGCCTTCAGCCTCATCGCCGTATCGGCCGCCGGCGCGCTCCTCGCGCTCAACGCGTACTCCGGGCAATCGACGGACGAGGAGGTTCGGCAACTGAGCGCGGCGCTCGGCCGGATCATGGCCTCCAAGCGGCTCCCGAAGTGCGTCGATTACGACTCGGTCTACGCGAATTCGGGCGCCCTCGAATGCGGCCGGACGTGGAGGATCACGGCGAAGGACCTGGAAGGAACCGACTTCCATTTCGTCCAGGTGAAGATGCCCGCGCCGTCGCCCTTGCCTCCGCAGGACGTGCACGTCCTGAAGACCAAGTCCTCCGGCAGCGAGTTCTCCTACGTCCAGGTGCGCCTGGCCGTCGACCTCGCGCAGGGAGAGCCCATGAGCGTGCCGCGCTTCCAGTGCTTCGGCTGGCTCGTGAACGGCCTGCCGTCCTCGGGCAACGTCGGCGGCGTTTGGCTCGTCTCGCGGCCCAACGACGATTCCCGGGGCCGGGACCTGTACCTCCAGCGCGGCTCACCCGCGCGCTACTGGCGCCTGCGGCCCGAGGCGGCCGGGGCCTACCGCGCACTGGACGGGACCTACACCGCCCGCGTCGCGGGCGACCGCGCCGAAGTCTTCGAGAACGGCGCCCTCAAATCCAACTGCCGCTCCCTCGGCCGATAAAGCATCTCACCACAGAGGCGGGTTGACGTCCAACCCACTCCGTGGCGAGCTCTTTCTAAGGGGGCTACTTCGCGGGGGCGACGGCGGGGGCGGTGCCGGAGGCGGGGACAGGGGCGGCTTGCGCGATGGGGAGGGTCTGGCCCTCGATCTTGGCGGTCTGCTGATGGGACGCGGCCATGAGCGCCTGGTAGTCGATCTTGCGCTCGGGATGACGCCAGAAATCGGGATGGCTGAGGAGGAGCATGATGTCTTCGGCGATGTTCCAATCCGCGAAAAGGGTGTCGAGCAGAGTCTTGAGGACCATGCAAACGCCGATGATCCCGGTCGACAAGCACAGCATGAAGCGGATATAGTAAGCCATAGCGCCCGTTTACGTCCTCCGACGATATTATAGCACGCGCCCGCCGGAGCACGAAGGTCCATCGGCCTTCCCCCGGACCGCCTTCGGCCCACTCCCTTTTGGGCCCTACGTCCCCCCCTATTCTCGTCGAGAAAACAGCCTTGCGAAAGAAACGGCCTTACCACAACGAAGGCTGTTTCTTCGAAGCTTTGTATAATTCCACTATGGGTGCGTTTCGGCTCAAATCGAAATTCAAGCCCGCGGGGGACCAGCCGGCGGCGATCGCGAGCCTCATCGAAGGCGTGCGCGAGGGCAAGAACCACCAGGTCCTCCTCGGCGTGACCGGCTCGGGCAAGACGTTCACGATGGCGAACGTCATCGAGGAGCTGGACCGGCCCGTCCTCGTCATGTCGCCGAACAAGGTGCTGGCCGCGCAGCTCTACGCCGAGTTCAAATCGTTCTTCCCGAGCAACGCGGTCGAGTACTTCATCTCGTACTACGATTACTATCAGCCCGAGGCGTACGTTCCCTCGACCGACACGTACATCGAGAAGGACGCGTCGATCAACGACCACATCGACATGCTGCGCCTGAAGGCCACGAGCTCGCTCCTCTCGCGGCGCGACGTGATCGTGGTCGCCTCGGTCTCCTCGATCTACAACATCGGCTCGCCGGACAACTACAAGGAACTGTGCCTGGGCCTGGAAGTCGGCAAGCCGATGACGCGCGACCGACTGCTCGAGGGCCTGATCGCCACCTACTACGAGCGCAACGAGACCGAGTTCTCGCGCGGCAAATTCCGGGTGAAGGGCGGCATGGTCGACGTTTATCCCGCCTACTCGGACACCGCGCTGCGCATCGCGCTCGAGGACGGCATGGTGAGCGCGATCACGCAGATACACCCCCTGACGGCCGGCAAGATCGCCGCGCTGCCGAGCGCCTACATCTTCCCGGCCAAGCACTACATCACGACCCGCCCCGAGCTCGAGCGCGCCTTGGTCGCGATCGAGGCGGAGCTGGGAGAGCGCCTGAGCGAGCTCAAGGGCAAGGGCAAGCTCCTCGAGGCCCAGCGCCTGGAGCAGCGGGCGCGCTACGACATGGAGATGCTCAAAGAGCTCGGCTTCTGCCACGGGATCGAGAACTACTCCCGCCACCTCTCCGGCCGCCCGCCGGGCGCGCGCCCGTTCTGCCTGCTCGACTATTTTCCGAAGGACTTCCTCCTGATCGTCGACGAGTCGCACGTCACCATCCCGCAGATCCGCGGCATGTACGAAGGCGACCGCGTGCGCAAGCAGACCTTGGTCGACTTCGGCTTCCGCCTGCCTTCCGCGCTCGACAACCGTCCGCTCAAGTTCGACGAGTACGAGCAGCTCATGGGCCAGACCACCTACGTCTCGGCGACGCCCGGCCCCTTCGAGCTCAAGAAATGCGGCGGCGAGATCATCGAGCAGGTGATCCGGCCGACGGGGCTCATCGACCCCGAGACGATCGTCCATCCGACGGAGGGCCAGATCGACCACCTGATCGGGATGATCCAGGAACGCGCGAAGCGGAAGGAACGGGTTCTCGTCACGACGCTCACCAAGCGCACCGCCGAAGACCTGACCTCGTTCCTCACGGGCAAGGGCATGCGCGTGCGCTACCTCCATTCCGACATCGACTCACTCACCCGCATCGAGATATTAAAGGAACTCCGCCTCGGCAAGTTCGACGTGCTGGTCGGCATCAACCTCCTGCGGGAAGGCCTCGACCTGCCCGAGGTCTCACTCGTGGCGATCTTGGACGCCGACAACGAGGGTTTCCTGCGGAGCGAGACGACACTCATCCAGATCGCCGGCCGCGCCGCCCGCCACATCAACGGCCAGGTCGTGTTCTACTCCGACAACGCGACCGGCTCCATGACGCGCGCCTTGGGCGAGATGGACCGCCGCCGCAAGCGTCAGCTCGAGTACAATCAGGAGCACAAGATCACACCGCGCGGCATCGTCAAGGCGGTCCAAGACTTGGAGGAGTTCCAGAACCGCGCCAAGATGGAAAGCCTCTCCTTGGTCAGCGACGCGGGCAACAACAAGCCGCTCACGCGCAAGAACCTCCCCCACATGATCGAGACGCTGGAGCGCCAGATGCGCGAGGCCGCCGACAACCTCGACTTCGAGCTCGCGGCCGCCCTGCGCGACCGCGTCTTCGAGATCCGCGAGATGAGCGGGTTGAAACCGCGCGGCCCCGTCGCCAAGACGCCCAAAGCCCATGCCCGGACGCGCTAACCCGGCTCTCAAGGCGCTGATCCGCGCCGCGCTCGCCGAGGACCTGGGCGCGCAGGGCGATCTGTCGACGAAATGGTTCACGCCCACCGCGGCGCGGCTCAAGGGCCGGATCGTCGTCAAGGCGCCCGGCGTCGTCTGCGGCCTGGACGTCGCGCGCGAGGTGTTCCGCGCGGTGTCTTCCAAGATCCGCTTCCAATCGCGGGCGAAAGACGGCGACCGCGTGCGGCCCGGGCAGTCTTTGGCCGACGTGACCGGACCCCGAGAGGTCCTGACCGCGGAGCGCACCGCGCTCAACTTCCTGCAGCGAATGTCCGGCGTCGCGACGCTCGCGCGCGCCTTCGCCGACCAAGTGAAGGGCACGAGCGCCAAGGTCTACGATACGCGCAAGACTCTCCCCGGCTGGCGCGCCTTGGACAAGTACGCGGTCCGCTGCGGCGGGGGCCGCAACCACCGCCTGGGGCTCTACGACATGGTGATGCTCAAGGACAATCATCTCGAAGTCGCCCGCCAATCCGAGGACAGGCTCGAGCGCTTCCGGAAGGCGCATCCCGGCGTGCCGATCCTGATCGAGGCGAAGACCCGGGGCCAGGTCGAGATGGCCCTCTCCTGCGGCGCCGACATCGTCCTCCTCGACAACATGGCGTCGGCGGAGCTCCGCCGCATGATCGCCCTCATCCGCTCCCGCGCGCCGATGACGCGCATCGAAGTCTCTGGCGGAGTCTCTCTGGAAAACGTACGCTCCATAGCCCGGCTCGGAGTCGACCGCATCTCGGTCGGCCGCTTGACGCACTCCGCGCCGGCTCTCGACATGAGCTTGGAGATCGGATCGTGAGCGAGCTTCTTCCCGACTGGGAGGCTCCCGTCGTCCATCTGACGTCGGCCGAGTCCACGCAGGACCTGGCGCGCGAGATGGCGGAGAAGCGCTGCCCGGAGTGGACGCTCGTCATCGCGGACAAGCAGTCGCACGGCCGCGGCCGCCTCGGGCGCAAGTGGGGCTCCTCGAAGGGAGGCCTCTATTTCTCGATGGTGCTGCGCCCCGAGGTCCCGCCGACCGCGCTGGCGCATCTGAGCCTCACGACGGCGTCGGCCGTGGCCAAGGCGCTATCGTCGATCTCGGGGCTACAAGTCGCGGTCAAGCCGCCCAACGACGTGTTGGCGGCCCCGGCGGGCGTCGACGGGACGGGCGGCTCGGACCCCGGCCCCGAGGACCCCGCGACGGGGAAGATCAGCGTGCCCTTGGCGGGGAAAGAGAATCTGAAGAAGGTCTGCGGCATCCTGGCCGAGGCCTCGGGCAGCTCGACCAAGACCGACTGGGTCGTGCTCGGCATCGGCATCAACGTGAACAACCGGGTGCCCAAGTCCCTCCCCCGCGCCGGCGTCCTCTCCGAGCTGGCCGGCCGCGAGTTCGTCATCAAGGACGTCCTCAACGAAGTCCTGGCCGAGTTCCGGCGCGAGTACGCGCAGTTCCTCAACGTCTACCGGCGCAACCTTTCCTGACTCCCTAATTTGCGTCGGACGGGTCCTGTCATGGATGGGGCCGCGCGCATGGAGCACTACCGTTCGCGCGGTCCCGGGCGCATATGTCCGCCCGGGGCCCATCCCTGCCACCCGTCCGACGCTATCGGGGACCGTTCAATAATCGTTGCGCGTTCTTGTGCAGCTGCGGGATGGCGTCGGCGTGGTAGCTTGCGTAGAAATTGTCGATAAGCCAGTCCTTCCCCAGGTAGCGCGTCTTGTGGCGCACGATCGTGTTGCCGTTCGGCGTCGCCTCGAACTCGATCCACTGCTCGCCGTAGGGGGGCGAGAAATCGAGATACTCGAACTTGATCAGGCGCTCCGGCACGATCTCGGTCACCTCGACGCCCATGCCGAAATGGCAGAAGAGGCCCGTGACCATCCCCTCGATGTTGAGGAAGAAGCGCAGGCCCTTGAACAGGCCCGGCCAGCGCGCCTCGTCGATGCGGTCCATCGAGCCGGGCCGCGTCGCGAAGTAGTATTTGACCGAGTTCGAGCGCCAGACGCGGCTGAGCGCGGTGCCGTAGTAGGCGCGCCAGACGTCGGCGATGGGGTGGTTGAACGTCCATTCGCCGTCTATCTTGATCGGACGGTTCCGGTAGGCCTGGGGATACTCGGGGACCTTGGCGGCGAAGAGCTCCGCGTCGGGATAATCCTTGATGCCCCGGCACCACGAGAATTCGGCGGCGCCCGCGGAGACGGCGGGGGCGGATAGAAGGAAGGCGAGCAGAAGGGACGAGCGATGCACGGACGACTCCTCCCCTCCGGGAGCCGGGGTCGGGCGGCGGTCGCCTTCCCCGGCACCCACAGGATAACGCGGCGGGGCGCGGCTGCCATCGGCCTACCGGGGAGGAGCGGGGTGGGACCGAGGGCTCCCCATCTATTGGGCCCAAATCCGCGTGGGTCCAAATTTCCGCGATCGGCTCCTTTTGGGCCCATAGGGCGCCGCGGGACCGCGTGTTATCCTGCTCCAGTCGCGCGGTGATCCGCACGAGACGTGGCTTCAATCCCTAGGAGGGACTTTTCATGAACCGATCGCATCTCCACAAAGCGGCCTTGAGCGCAGCCGTCTGCGCCGCGCTCCTCGCCGCGCCGCTGCAAAGCGCCTTCGCCTGGGGCAAGTGCGGCCACCAGGCCGTCGCCATCGTCGCGCAGAAGTACCTGCAGCAGCATGATCCGGCCACCCTGAAGCAGGCTTTGGACATCCTCGCCTGGGACGCCGACGGCGACATCAAGGCGGTGCCTTTCGCCGACGTGGCCGTCTGCGCCGACAACGTCCGGCGCGGCGAGCAGAACGCGAAAGTCGAGTGCGGCGGCGAGGACCTCCACGTGAAGAACGAGAGCCAGCCGTGGCACTTCATCAATCTCGTGATCGGGACGAAGTATCCCGAGAACGCCAAGCTCGAGACGAACGCGCAAGGCGGCACCTGCCCCGGCAAGCACTGCGTCACGGGCGAGATCCGCTGGGCCGTCCACGCGCTCCAGGACCCCAAGAGCAACGCGGAGCTCAAGCAGGAAGCGATGATTTTCTTGATCCACATGGTCGGCGACATCCACCAGCCGCTCCACTGCGGCAGCGAGATCGACGACAACGGCAAATCCAACTTCGGCGGCAACGGCGTGAAGATCACGCGCTGGGGCAGCCTGCGGCCGGACAGCTTCAGCCTGCACTCGCTCTGGGACAACGTGGTCGCGTTCCGCGACAACTGCAGCCCGTCGACCCTCGCGGACGAGGCCCTCGCGGGCCTCGCCGGCGTCGACACGTCGGGCTGGAACGTGAACGACCTGCACGCGCAGGTCGAGAAGATCGCCCGCGAGAGCTACAACATCGCCAACGAGATCGTGTATCCCGCCTACCATGAAGTCCAGCCGAAAAAGGGCGGCGCCTACGAGATTGTCGATCCGAACGCGTACCAGGCGAAGATGCAGCCGATCGCCAAGAAGCGCATCCAGGAGGCGGGCGTGCGCCTCGCGCACTTGATCCGCATGGGCCTGCATCCACTCAACCAGACCCGGCCCGGGCAGCCCGGAACGGACCGCGGAAACAGATCCAAATAGGTCTGGTACGGAAGGGGTAAGATAGGCACTGAAAGGTACGGATAGGAACGGCCGCGGAATTCTGATAAAGATTCCGCGGCCGTTCCGCATTTACCATCCGGACCAATCCGTACCTTTCAGGACCTATCCGTACCCTCTTGTCTGATTTCCGTCATACTTTGATCCTTATTCCTCGTCGGTCTCGCCCGGCCATTTTGGTATAATCGCGTTGATCATGACCGGAACCTATTTGAGCCGTGCGGGCTACGAGAAGATGGTGAAGGAGCTCGAGGCCTTGAAGAAGCGACGCAGCGAGAACGCTATCGAATTGGAAGAGGCCCGCCTCAAGGGCGATCTCAAGGAAAACGGCGAGTACCATGCGGCCAAGGAAAAACAGGCCGAGCTCACGCGCCGCATCCACGAGATGGACGACAAGCTCCGCAAGGCGCAGCTCACCGACGACCTGAAGATCAAAGACGGCGAGGTTTCCATCGGCGTCAAGGTGACCCTCCTCGATCTCGACGCCAAGGACGAATACGAATGGACGCTCGTAGGCCAGGACGAATCCGACCCGGCCAAGGGGATGATCTCGGTCTACTCCCCCCTGGCCCAGGGCATCCTGGGCAAGAAGGTCGGCGACACCGTGACCGTGACGCTGCCGTCCGGTCCGGCCAAGTTCAAGATCGTCAAGACCCAGCCCGCCCTATAGACGCCCAAGCCCTCGCAGACCTAATTCGCGCGCAGGCACGGTCCTTGGGCGCGGACGCCGTCGGCATCGCCCCCGCCGCGCTTCCCGAAGGCGAGCCGGGCGGCGCCGCGGCGTACCGCGACTGGGTCGCGGCCGGCATGCACGCCACGATGGGATATATGGCGCGCCGCCCGGAGCGCCGCGACGGCGCGGCGAGCTGGTTTCCCCCCGCCAAGTCGGTTGTCGTCTTGGCCTTCTCCTACGATCCCGGGCCGGACGGGGCGTCCGACGGAGGCCGGATTTCCCGCTACGCCCGCTCGGACGACTACCACGAGGTCCTGCGCTCGCGCCTCGACGCGCTGCTCGCGGCGATCCGCGCCGCCGCGCCGGACGTCCAAGGCAAGGCTTTCGTGGACACGAGCGCGGTCCTCGAGCGCCTCTACGGGCGCTACGCGGGCCTGGGTTGGATCGGCAAGAACACGATGCTGCTCTCCAACCGGATCGGCTCGTACTTCTTCCTGGCCGGCCTCGCGATCGACAAGGAGCTCCCCTACGACGAGCCGCTGCCGGACCATTGCGGCACCTGCACGCGCTGCCTGGACGCCTGCCCCACCGACGCCTTCCCCGCGCCCCGCGTGCTGGACGCCTCGCGCTGCATCGCCTATCTGACGATCGAGCACCGCGGGCCCGTCCCGAAAGCCCTGCGTCCCGGCGTCGGCGACTGGGCCTTCGGCTGCGACGTGTGCCAGGACGTGTGCCCGTGGAACCGCTTCAGCGTGCGGACTTCGATGTTCCCCCCGAAGATCGGCGCGCGCGTGCCGCTCGAACGCCTCGCCTCCATGAGCGAGGCCGAGTTCGACGCGAGCTTCGAGACGACGCCGATCGAGCGGACGGGGCTCCAAGGCCTGCGCCGCAACGCGCTGCTCGCGATGGGCAACAGCGGCGAGGCGCGCTGGAAGGGCGCTCTCGAGGCCGCCGCGCTCGACCCGGACCCGACGGTCGCCGAACAGGCGCGCTGGAGCCTGGGCCGGATCGGAGAGACGGCATGAGCGCGCGCGCTGTCCTCCTCGCGGCCCTCGCCCTCGGATCGGCCGCGCCGGCCTTCGCCCAAGCGAAGACCAAGCCCAAGATCCCGCGCCCGCCGGCGGTCAAAAAGCCCGTCCTCCCCGCCGAGAACCAAGTGCCCGAGAGCATGCCCCAGCCGCCCATCCCGCCCGAGCTCAAGGAGCCGCCCGAGGAGCAGCCCTGGTTCGTGCGCGCCATCGTCAAGCCGATCGACCGCGGGATGTTCCTGCGCCTGCCGGTGGTCGACACCGACCCCAACCGCGGCGTCACCGTCGGCTTCATGCCGATCTGGGTCCTCAAGGAGAAGGGCTCGGACCGCATCAGCGAGATCCACGCGCCCTCCATCACCCGCAACCAGATCTTCAAGTGGACGCCGACCTACCGCTACTACCGCTACCCGACGCGCGACTCGAGCTTCGAGACGCGGGGCTCGATCGCCAAGTTCGAGCACGAGGCGCTCGCGCAGTACGAGAACTTCGACCTGTTCCAGCGCGGCGTCACCGGCGCGGCCCGGATCCATTACAACCTGGACGGCTCCAACCGCTTCTTCGGCATCGGCCCCGCGACGCAGTCGAGCGGCGAGTCGAACTTCTACCGCGACACCTTCGGCTACACCGCGACGATCGGCGCGCCGATCCCGCGCACGATCAATTGGAACCTCCTCGCGACGAACCACCTGGCCGGCGAGCGCGTCTACAACGGGCCGATCGACGCCTTGCCCGACATCGGCAAAGTCTATCCCGGCACCGAGACGGGCCACCGCCACCAGGACTGCGAGTTCCGCCTGACGGCGCGCTTCGAAAGCCGGGACCATCCGATCACGACCTCGCGAGGGGCCCTCGCCGAGTTCTACGCGGAGACGGCCCAGCACAACCTCGGCAGCGAGTACACCTTCAACCGCTACGGGACGGACCTGCGCTACTTCCATCATCCGGACCCGAACTCGCGGCACACGACCGCCGTGCAGCTGAAGGCGGAACAGCTCGTCGGGCGCGCGCCGTTTTGGCTGCTCCCCTCACTCGGCGGCAAGTACTCCCTGCGCGCCTACGGCGCCGGACGCTTCATCGACCAAGGCATGATGACCGCGCAGCTCGAGGAGCGCTTCACCGTGTACAAGGTGAAAATGGGCGGTGTCACGACCGAGTTCGAGGCTGCGCCGTTCACGGGGATCGGCACGGTCTACGACACGCCGGGCTCGCTCCAGCGCAAGTACATGCGCCCCGTCTACGGCGTCGCGGCGCGCGCCGTCGCCAAGCCGCAGGTCGTCGGCTCGATCGATTTCGGCGTCGGCCAGGAAGGCCTCGCGGTCTTCATGGACATCAACTACTCCTTTTGACGGCAGCCTTACTTTTCCGTCTCCCTTTCGGACACGCCTCGACCGACCACAGGCTCTCTCGCGTGGCGTCGGTGCCGCTGCAGTGGACCGAGACGCTGCGCTTGGTCTCGTGGTGGATTCCAGCGGCGCCGTAATAGAAAGCTCCTTAGCCGACGGGCAGCGCGGCTCCTTGATACTTGGGACCTGGCGTTGTTGCAAGGCCGTCCCCTAGGTCCAATGTCCCGCGGTCATGGGGACAAGAGGCCCTGCACTCCAAGTGGAGTGCCATGCTATCCTGACTGAAATTCCGGAGGGCAGGAGGCATTCATGAGAATGCCAACGTTGTCCGCCGCTCCGACGCTCCTAGCCCTGCTGGCCCTCTGGGCCGCGACGCAAGTCCTCGCCGCCGAACCCGCCGCCCCGCTTGAGCAGTTGCTGCACCTCGCCCCCGACGCGGCCTCGCTCACGCCGGTCCAGTCGCCCGCCGCCGACGCGTCCCCTCGTTCGGCGCCTTCCTTCGCCGCGCTCCAGGAGTTGTTCCGGAACGCGGACGATCCCCTCACGGAAGCCGACTTCATCGGGTCCTGGTTCACCGGGAAAGGGCGTGCCGCGATCTTCGGCGACGCCCACGACTTCAACTTCCTCCTGATCACCGGGAAGATCGTCCTGACGGTGGCTCGGGGCCGGACGATCAAGACGGACACGACGCTGCGCATCGTCGGATTGGAAGTGGGAGACGCCGCGCTCGCCAAGCTCTCGACGCCGGAGTTCGTCGACCGCGCATTGAACTACCTGTTCGGCCGCACCGGCTCCAGCGTCCCTGTCATGTTCGGCGAGCCGAGATTCGAAGGGAAGGAAGTCTGGTTCGAGGCGAGGACCGAGAGCGACGGCATGGTCTACTACAAACTGCGCAAGAGCAAGGACCATCTCGTGCTCCGGATCGAGAGCTGGCCCACGGGAAGGGTACTGCGGTACGTCGATCTCGACCGCAGGGTGACGGCGCCCTAGACGCGTCGGCGCCCGCGCGCGGGAGTCTTGGCGGTGCCGAGGTACGCCCGCCGTAGGACGGACTCGACGACTGTCCAGCTGAGACCCAGGTCGAGCCGCATCCCGAGCCAGCCCTTGGGGCCTACGTAGGGTGGAACGAAGAAATTGTCGGGATCGCCCTTCACGGCGTCGCGCTGGGCGTCCAGAGGGCCGTTGCACCAGACCGCGATCCGCCCGTCGTCATGGTGATGGTCGTCGAACATGGCGAACATGCGGTCGTGGACGCGCCACGTCGGGGCGCTCCAGGCGAGCTTCTCGGTCGCGTCGGGGAAAGAGAGACAGGTCTTCCGGAGTTTGGCGAGGATCTTGAGAGCCTTGGGCGAGCCCTTGGCCTTCATCCGAGGCCCGGCACGAGTCGCGCCGTCTTCTTCATGTACGCCTCGTATTCCCCGCAGAACTTGTCGAGCATCATGCGCTCCTCGGCGCTCACGCGCAGGACATAGAGGAGGCCGAAGCCGACGAGGTAGGCGGGCCCGGCGACCCAGTTGGGCAGGATGAGGATCTGCGCGAGCGCGCCCAGCATCATGGCCGAGTACATCGGATGGCGGACCTTCGAGTAGACGCCCGAGGTGACCAGGCTATGGTTCTCCCGCACCTGAAGCGTGATGGACCAGTTCGTGCCGAGGTCCGCGTGGGAGCGGTGGAAGACGTATAGTCCCGCTAGCATGAGCGCGACGCCGGGCCAGAAGACGCCGGGACGGAGCGGGTAATCGGCGAAGGCGAGCAGCCGCGTCGTCAGCCATAGGACCGGCAGGAGCGTCGTCGTCAGCATCGCGACGAGGAGGAGCCCCGTCTCGAGCCCCCCGCGCCGGTTCTCGACCACTTTGACGGTCGCGCTCCGGTTTCCGTGCGGCCAGCGGATGAATACGTAGCCGAGAAGGTGGACGAGGACCGCGATCTTCCCGAACCAGGAACTCATGGCTGACCGTATTATACCGCTTTGGCCTTTGGCTGACGAAAATCAAGGGAACCAAATGGAGGGGTCGCTCGTATACATAGTGTGTCCGGACACACTATGTATTCGCCTCCCGAGCTGCGGGCGCTGACGGACGAGGCTCTTCTCACAAGGCTCCGGGCGCTCGTGCGCCAAGAGCGCGAGAGCCTCGTCGACGTCATCGAGCACCTCATGGAGGTCGACCGCCGCGAGGTCGCCCCCGATCGCGGCTACTCCTCGCTGTTCGAGTATTGCCTCAAGACGCTCGGCTACTCCGAAGGGGCGGCGTTTCTCAGGATCCGAACGGCCAGGGCGGCCGCCGAGTTTCCGGAGATATTGGTGCGGCTGCGCTCGGGGCGCCTTCATCTCGACGCGGTGGCCAGGCTCTACCCGCATCTGACCGCACAGAACAGCCAATCGCTATTGAATCGTGCTGACGGCGCCTCGAAGCGGGAAGTCGTAGCGCTCGTGGCGGCGCTTCAATCGGCGCCTGCGCCCGAACGTGACGTCATCGTCAGCGTCCCGGCCTCCCCCCCGCCGGACGCGACGGATGCCGGCGCGATAGAATCCGTGCCTGCGTACGTCCTGCCGCCCCCGGGCGCGGACACGGTCCTCCTGCCTCCGCTCAAGCACCGATTCCACTTCACGGCGGACGGCGATCTCCTGTCCATGGTGGAGCGGCTGCGCGGACTCCTGCGCCACAAGCATCCCGGCGGAGGACTGGAAGCCATCTTCAAGGAAGCGGCCGCCACGCTGCTTGAGAAGCTCGAGCGCGATCGCCGCCCGATCGGGCGCCGCCCTCCCCCGGTCGTCCGCCGCCAGAGCGGGACCGTCGCGAGGTCCCAGCGGCACGGGAGCCGAACCGTCCCGAAGGCCATCAAGCGGCTGGTGTGGGAGCGAGACGGCGGCCGCTGCGCCTATGTGGCGCCCGCCAACCGACGGTGCGAGAGCCGCGACGCGTTGGAATACGACCATATCATCGCGTGGGCCGACGGCGGGCGCTCGGACGTACCGGAGAATATTCGCTTGTTATGCCGCGCGCACAACCAAAGACTGGGCCGAAAACGCTTCGGGCCTCGCCCGATGAGACCCTCCAACGGGCACTGCCCCTAAGGCGCAGTCCTCGATCGAATACATAGTGTGTCCGGACACACTATTTATTCGCCGCGGTTGGCCGCGCTCCAGTATCAGAGCCGCCATCCGGCAGACCCTTCTGGGCCGATCAGCCGTACTTGTATTTGACGCCCATGCCGCCGTCGGGCCAGTCGCAGGCGATGTTGTCGAAGGGGCAGAGCATGCGGCAGGCGCCGCACTCGATGCAGTTCTCGTAGTTGACCACGATCTTCTTGTGGTCGGCTTCCCACTCGTAGACCTTGGCGGGGCAGACGGTCGTGCAGGGCTTGGAGTCGCACTTCGTGGCACACGGCGAGTTGGCCGAGGCGTCGCGCAGCGTGATGTGCGCGTTGGGCGACTTCTTCCACTCGAGCGTGCCGAGCTTGCTCTCTACGGTCTCCATCAGATGGCCACCTTCCTGAGCGGAAATAGATCGCGCGCGACGCGGAGGAACCCGCGCTTTCGGACCATGCCGAGCGCCGTCTTCAGATGCTCGCGCTTCGGCACGCCGTCGGCGGAAAACCGCAGGTGCGCGAGCTCGCAGGCGAGCTTCGGATAGAACTCGAGAAAGCCCTCGCTCCGCTCGACATGCTCTTCCAAATCCTTGATGTCCTCCATGTCCGAGAGGACGTAGCCGGACTTGAGCTTGGTCACGTAGGACTCAAGCCCCGCCTTCGAGAAATCGCCTTTCTTCTTCGCCTCGATCACGGCTTCGCCCGCGAGCTTGCCGGCCGTCATGGCGAGGTTCGAGCCCTCGCGATAGGCCGGGTTCGTCATCTGCGCGGCGTCCCCCGCGACGAGGAAGCCGTCGGAGACGAGCGGCGGCATCGACTTGTATCCCCCCTCCGGGATCAAGTGAGACGAGTACTCGAGCGTCTTGCCGCCCGAGATGAGCTTCTTGACGTAGGGATGCTGCTTGATCTGCTCGAGGTGGTCCGAGGGACGCAAGCCCTTCCTCTGGTAGTCCGAGAGCTTGCAGCCGACGCCCAAGGACAAGGTCTCCTTGTTCGTGTAGATGAACGCGTAGCCGAGCATCCCGAGGGTGATCGAGCCGAACATCTCCATCGTCGCGCCCTCGCCCGGATTGAGCTGAAAGCGGTCCTCGATGATCTTGGGGTCCAAGGAGATCACTTCCTTGGCCCCGAGCGCGACTTCGGAGGGTTTGAGCTCGTCGATGAAGCCCGCCTTCTGCGCGAGCATCGAGTTGACGCCGTCGCAGGCGATGACGACCGAGGCTCGCAGCTCGTCCCCCTCGCCCGTCTTGATTCCGACGATCTTGCCGTTCTCTTTCACCACGTCGCGGACCGTCACGCCCGCGAAGATCTCGGCGCCGGCCTCTTCCGCCTTCGACGCGTACCACTGGTCGAACTTGACGCGGATGATGGTGTAGCAGTTCGGCACGCCTTCCAAGAATTTTAGGGACTTGTATCCCACCGTCACCCACGAGTCCTCGGTCGTGATGCAGGTCTTCTGCTCGACGACGGGGCGCTCGATGGCGGCGGCCGGGTCTTTCCAAAAATCGGGGACGATCTCGTGCAGCATCTTGGAGTAGAGGACGGCGCCCTGCACGTTCTTGGCGCCGGGATACTCGCCGCGCTCGAGGACCACGACTTTCAGGCCCGCGCGGGCCATCGTAATGGCGGCCGAGATGCCCGCCGGACCGGCCCCGACTACTATCGCGTCGTAGGAATCGTCTGACATGAAAGTTATGACCGACGAGTGATGAGTATTGAGTGATCGGGACGCCTCATAAAAGGGCCGTTACTCATCACTCTTCACTCATTACTCGTTACGTGTCTTAATTCGGGGAGGCTTTCCCGATGGCCTTCTCGACCGTCTCGAGGAGCGCATCGGTCTTGAAGGGCTTCGTCATGAAGCCCACGACTTGCGGGAACTTCTGGAAAAGAGTCTTCGAGGGCTCCAACGCCGTCAGCACGATGATCGGCAGCGCCTTCGTCTGGTCGTCCTGCGAGATCTTGATCTGGAGCGAGTAGCCGTCGATGCCCGGCAGCATCACGTCCAAAACGAGCAGATCAGGCTTCGACTTGAGCAGCGTGTCCCAGGCCTGGCGGCCGTTGTCGCAGGTGCTGACCTCGTAGCCGGCCCGCTCGAGCGTGTAGCGCACGAGATTGAGCATCTCCGGCTCGTCGTCGATGACCAGGACTCTCTTGGACATTTAAAGGTCGACGGGCTTGCTTCCCGACAACTCCTCGTAGCGCTTGGGGTACTTCGTCTTGAACTCCTCGACGAGCTTCTTGCGGTGCGCCTTCCACTTCTCGAAATTCGCGCCGACCTTGCGCTTGTTGCCGTCGAAGACGAGGAATTTCCAGATCTTCTGGCCTTCGGCCTTGTCCACCTTGCAGCCGGGCTTGGACATCATGCGCTTGACGTAGCGCTGCCAGATGTCCCACTCGATTTGCAGCACGGCGCCGTCCGCGAAATATTCGGGATGCTCCTTCTTCATCTTCTCGATGGCCGCCTTGCGGGAGGCCTCGTCCTTGCCGTCGGGCTCGTAGAACCGCGAGTTGAGCGGGCGGGCCGGCTGGTGGCACTGGGCGCAGCGCGCCTTGAGCAGCTTGTAGCCTTCCTGCGCGTCGGCGGGATAGCCGGACGCGTCGATCTCGTTGGGGCCGAGGTCGTTCGGATAAGGGTTGGCGAGCGCCTTCTCCTTCTCGGACATGGCCTTCTTGTCCTCGGCGAGCGCCGTGCGGCGCGTGCCTGCGGCGGCGAGGCCGACGAGGGCGGCCAAAGCGATGAGGGCGAGGTGGCGGGTGGATCGGTTCATGCGTTCCTCCAAACGGTAGTCATATTATAGGATAGCCGCGGAGACTTGGCAATGCCAATCGACGTCACCAAGATTCCTGCTTCTTGGCGATGCTGAGGAGCCAGGTGATCAAGTCCTCGAGCTCCTGGCCTTTGATGCGGTCCTTCCACGCGGGCATGTAGAGGGGCGGCGTCGGGCCGTCGGGATTATACTTCGCGATCTGAGATCCGGGGACGCCGTCTTGGATCTTCTTCTTGAGTTCCTCGCGCGTGTAGGTGCCGAGGACGTCCGGGAGCGTGGGCTCGCGGCCCATCGCCATCGCCTCGTGCAGCTTCGCCTTGTCCGCCTTCACGTCGTCGAGCGCCGGCTGGCCGGCGCCCATCGCGTTGTAGTTGCGCCGGCCCGCGACGCCCTCGAGGCCGTGGCACGCCGCGCAGCCGTACTTCTTGAACACGAACTTGCCGTGATCGCCGGCGCTCGCGAACTTGGGTTCGGGCTTGGCCTCCCGGATCACGTGGTACTTGTGCGGGATGTTCTCCTCTTCCGACATCGAGAGGAGGTAGGCCGTGATCGCGTCCGCGCCCTCGTGCTTGATCTCCTGCGTGAAATCGGGCATGCCGCTCGGCGCGATCGGCTCCTTGTTGTACTGCGCGTGCGGGTCGTTCGGGATGAAGCTCATCGGCACGTTGGTCAGGTGCGCCTCGATCCAGGCCGGGAGCTTCCAGTCGTCCTTGGGCAGAGGCTTGCCGTCCTTCGTCTTGATGAGCGAGAGGTTGAACGGCGCGATGCGCTCGAGCGGCTTGTCCGCGATGTTTCCCAGGTCGACGCTCACCGCGCCGCCGACGCCGTGCAGGGAGTGGCAGCCGATGCAGCCGTGCTTCTCGAAGAGGTCGCGGCCCTTGGCCACCATCTCGGCGCCCTTCAAGCTTTGGAAATTCATGTGGCACTTCGCGCAGGAGGCCTGCAGGAGCGCGCCCTTGGCGAGGGGCTTCTCCCAGTTCTCGGTCTTGCCGTGCGCGGCCTCGACGGACGTCGCGAGGCCCTGTCCCGCGTGGCAGACGGAGCAGCCGTACTTCTGGAAGGTGTGGTTCTTGACGATCTCGCCGAGCTTCGGGTGGCCCGTGAACGGGTGTTCCTTGTGCGGCGTCGTCAGCGTCGGGTTGACGAACTCGTCCATGCCAACGTGGCAGGTGATGCACCGGTCGATACGGTTCAAGTCCTTGGCGATGATCTGCCGGATCATGATCGGCTCGCGCAGCGCCGCCTTGGACAGCTGGTTGAACGTCTCGGCCTCTTTGGGATCCTTCGCGGACTTCGCCTTCTCCGCGTAGGCCGCGGCGGTCTTCTTGAAGTACTCCGCCTGGATATCGCGCCAATCCTTCTTGTAGTCCACGGCGAGAGACCAGACAAACGCCGCCACCAGGAGGACGTTGAAAGCGACGAATAGCTTGCGGTGCATTAGATGTTCAGGCTGATCGTCGGGAAAGTCAGGACGTACTTGACGTTGAAGGCGAGCCGGGCGCCCATCTTGAGCGGGACGGCCACCGTGTTGAGCACGAGGAACATCGTGAAGAGATACCTAGGCCACTCGAGCTGCCGGATGTGCCGCTGCGGCAGGAGGAAGCCGAAGTAAAACCCGGTCCAGGCGAAGAAGACGAGCCACAGGCCCTGCATCACCGGCAGGCCGGCGAAAATCTTACCCAAGACCGCGACGACCGCCATCGCCCCGATGAAGGCGAGGTTCGCCGTCTTGCCCGGGATGTCCTTCTGGATGAGCTTGGGGCCGATCATGAGGAAGCCGCCCATGCCTCCGAGCACGATCGCGCCGAGCCAGCCGGGCATGAGGTTCGGGACGACGCCGGGCTCAAGCCCGCCGAGACGTCCGCCGACGATGTCGGCGGCCATCTTGAAGGTGAAGGGGACCGCGCCCTCGAGCGGGCCGAAGATGTTCCACGTGGGCGGCATCGCGGGCTTCTGGTTGAGCCACGACTCCCACGGGTTGAACCACGCGAAGTTCGGCCCGCGGCAGTAGTAGCCGATGTAGATCAGGATGAACCACATCGCCACGCCGAGCAGGAACATCGCGTTGGCGAACGGGCGCTCCTTCAGGGAGTAGAAGCCGATCCCCTTGGGGTTCGTGTCGATGTAGGGGATCGCCATGAGGCCGACGATGATCAGGTTCGGCATCACGACGCCGGCGATCCACGGATCGAAATAGACGAGGAGCTCCTGGAGGCCGACGAAGTACCAGGGCGCCTTGGACGGGTTCGGCGTGACGTTCGGGTTCGCCACGATCTCGAGCGGAGCGTTCATGAGGATGCTCCAGATCATGATCGCGAGGAGACAGCCCGCGGCGGCGATGTACTCGCGCCCGACGAGGTTCGGCCACACGTCGACCTTCTCCTCCGCGGGATCGATCGGAGCGGCGGAGAAGGAGTCTTTGCGCACGCGCCAGAAGTGGACGATCAGCAGGATGCCCGTGATGAGGGGCACCGCGACGCAGTGGAGCACGTAAAAGCGGATCAGGGTGTTCTCGCCGACCATCGTGCCGCCGAGAAGCGTGAAGCGCACGTCGTTGTTGATGCGCATGCCCATCAGCGCGCCGAAGGGCCCTTCGTTCCCCAGGAACGGCGTCGCGCCGGCCATGTTGGTGCCGACGGTGACGGCCCAGATGGCGAGCTGGTCCCACGGGAGCAGGTAGCCGGTGAAGGAAAGGAACAACGTCAGAGTGAGGAGGATGACGCCGATGCCCCAGTTGAACTCGCGGGGCTTCTTGTAGGCGCCGGTCAAGAACACCCGGACCATGTGCAGGATGACGAAGACGACCATCGCCTGCGCCGCCCAGCGGTGCATGTTGCGCATCAGCACGCCGAGGGTCACCGCGAACTCGAGGTCCTTCATGTCGCGGTAGGCGAGGTCGACGGTCGGGCGGTAGTAGAACATGAGCAGCACGCCCGTCACCGTGAGGATGAGGAAAAGCATGAAGGAGATGCCGCCCAAGCCCCACGTGTACGTCCAGTGGAGGGCGCGCGGCCGGACCTTCACCGGGTGCAGGTGGAGCCAGACGTTGCCGATGATGTGCGCGGCGCGGTCCCGGGGCGTGTCCTTCCAGACGCCGCCGCGGAACATGCTGCGCCAGATCTGCGAGTCGATGACCTCTTTCTTCAGAGTGTCGAAGTCGGGCAGCTTGAAGCCGCCGCCGTTTTGCTGCGGAGGAGTCGCGGTCTCAGGCATTGAGCGAGATGAAGAACGGCGGGTTGTCGCGCTTGCCGGGCAGGTCCTCGAGGATGGCCTTGTCCACGATGAGGTCGCCGGTGGCGGCGAGCTCGACCTTCGCGCGCCACAGCGGCCGCGGCGCGGGGCCGGCGATCACGTCGCCGCCCTGGTTGAAGTTGGATCCGTGGCACGGGCAGCGGAATCGCCCCTGGTCGTCGAACCAGCTGGGCGTGCAGCCGAGGTGGGTGCAGCGCGCCCACATCGCATAGATGCCTTTGTCGGTGCGGATGATCCACACGCGCTGTTCGTTGAGCCAGCGCGTCGAAACCCCGACGTCGTACGACTTCACGGGCCCCGCGTTGAACTTCTGCGAGGGCTCGTAGATCACGTTCGGGAAGAAGAAGCGTCCGGTCGCGGCGGCGCTGCCGCCGAGGAACGCGGCCATCGAGGTCCAGCCGAGCCAAAGAAAATTGCGGCGGGAAACTTCTGGAGCTTTCACGGCCGGGGCCGGCTTCGGGACGGCCGGCTGCGGCGCGGGGGCCGGAGCTGGAGCGGTGCTGTCTGACATTGGCGTAACGAATTTATCACTTCGCGCGCAAACCTGTCAAGTTTCCCCGTCGGTATGACTCTTATGGACAAAGCCCGGCACGGAGTTGGGGAACGTCAAAACAGAGAAGACAGAGACCACAGAATCCCTAATAAGGACTCTGTGGTGAGCATTTTCATTAAAGGTATGTTATCGTCCACACGATGAGGATCGGGCGGCGCGCGAGGTGGGAGGTCGCGGCGGGGGCGTATTGGGCCGGGTACGGGGCGCTGCAGCTCTGGTACGCGCTCGCCTCGCGCGTCGATTTCTACGACGCGTTCGTCTACTTGAGGAACGCGCGGCGCCTCGCCGGTGCCGACGTGGGCTACGTGACCTACCGGCTCCCCGGGCTGCCTCTCGCGCACGCCCCGCTTCAGACCGCGCTCGACGCGCTGCACGCCTCGCCCGTCGTCCGGCTCGCGGCCTCGCACGCGCTGCAGGCGGCGCTCTCGACCGCGTGCATCGTCGCGGTCTATCGGCTCCTCCGCGCGCGGCTGCCGCGCGAGTGGGCGCACGCCGGCGCGATACTCTTCTCCTTGAACCGCCTCGTCGTCCATTACTTCACCGCCTCCCTGACCGATCTCCCCTGCGCGCTCGCGCTAGCGGTGTTCTTCCTATATGAAGGAAAGAAGCCCTCCCCCCGAACGACCCTCGCCGCGGCGGCCGCGCTCGGCGCGTGCCTCCTGCTGCGGTGGAACATGCTCGCGCTGCCTTTTCTCGCGCTCGCCTGCCGGTGGATCGAAACGGCGTGGGGCGAGGGAGCCGGAGGAGCCGGCGACACCGGTACTTCGCTTCCATTCCATCGAGCGCTCGCGCCCGCCTATCGCGCGATCCTCACGCGGGAAACGGCGTCCCTGCTCGCCGCCGGCGCGCTCGCGTCGCTGGCCTTCGCCGCCGTCAACGTGGCCGTGTACCGGCGGCTCTTCCACCTCCCCCTCGGCGAGGCGTGGGCGGTCCTCGAGCGGAGCTTTTGGGGCCAGCTTTCCTCCAACAGCGCGCCCGAGCCGTGGCGCGTGGCGGCCTCCGGGCTCGCGGCCTCTAGCGGGCTCGCGTGCGCCGCCGCCTGCGTCGCCGGCTGGCTCCGGTGCGTCAGCAAACGCATCGAACTGCGCGCCGCGTCCTTTCTCGTCATGTTTCTCGGGATGATGACATTCGGCGTGGGCCATAAGGAAACGCGCTACCTGATGCCCGCTCTGCCGTTCTTCTACTTGTTCGCCGCCGTCGGGATGAAAGAGGCGTGGGAACGCGCGGGGGCCCGGCGCGCCGCGCTCGGGCGCCCGGCTCTGGGCGCCGGCGTCGTCGCGCTCCTCGCCGGCGGCGCGGTCGTCGAGGGCTACCGCCTGTTCGATCCCGCGCTGCGCCAGCCCGTCGTCCTCGATACCGCCCGCAACGCGTCGCAGGCGGCGGGCCCCGAGGGCCGGATCTTCTGGCAAGGCTTCGCCTATTCCCACGTCCCGCGAGACGGGCTCTTCGTCGCGGGCGACCTTCACTACTACCTCTATCACGTGCCGAGCGTGGAAAGCACCGAGTTTTTTCTCGGGCGGCGGCTGCCGTCCGCCTCGAGACGCGAGGAATTGAGGACGGGCGACGCGGTGGTCGTCGCGCCGCGGCGCCTCTACACGGCGGAGACGGCGCTCCAGCCCGGGGAGAACCGCGTGCGCATCTACACCGTGGGACCTAAGGGCTACTTCCGCCTGTTCGCCTCCTTCGGCCGCGACCCCGTCTGATGTGATACCATGACGCCGTGGCGAAGCAGTCCTTCCACGCCCGCGTCTGGGCCAAGCTGATCGAGCACGACCGGCGGCACCGTCTCCTCGAACGCGGCGATCGCGTGCTCGCCGCGGTCTCGGGCGGGCCCGACTCCGTGTGCCTCGCCGATTTCTTGATCCGCCTCGGCAAGCGCCGGCATTTCGACGTGCTCCTCCTGCACGCCCATCACGGGCTGCGCGGGCGCGAGGCCGACCGCGACGCGCGCCTGGTGTCGGCGCTCGGACGCGAGCTCGGCGCGCCCGTCGTCGTGCGGCGCCTCGCGGTCCGCGCCCGCGCGCGGCGGGCCGGACGCGGCCTCGAGGACGCGGGCCGCGCGCTCCGCTACGAGGCCCTCGCGCGCGAGGCGCGGCGCCTCGGCTGCGGCAAGATCGCGACGGGACACCAGCTCGACGACCAAGCGGAGACGGTCCTGCTCCATCTCCTGCGCGGGACGAAGTCCGAGGGGCTCGCGGGCATCCCGGTCCGCCGCCCGCTCGCCGGGACCCGGGCCGAGGTCGTGCGGCCCCTCCTCGCGATCACGCGCAGCGAGGTACTCGAGTACGTCCGCTACCGGGGCCTGCGCCACGCGACCGACTCGACGAACCGCTCGGAAGATTTCCTGCGCAACTGGGTCCGCTTGAAGGCGCTGCCGCTCCTCGCGTCGAAGAACCCGCGCGTGCGCGAGAACATCGCCGCCATCGCCGAGGACGTCGCGCGGCTTATCGGGGGTCGGGGTTCGGGGATCGGGGTTAGGGGGTCGGGGTTCGGAGTTCGAAGCGGCACTTCATAAAGGGGCAGGTTCGCACCCCGACCCCCGCTCCCCGCCCGTCAGCGGGCGGAGGCGACTCGAGGCGCGACGAGCAGATCGGCGCTGATCATCCCGTTACCCTGCGCGTCCGGAGAAAGATCGGGCAGCATCGACGAGGCGTGCAGGAACGCCCGCACCGAGGACGGCCCGCTCGGGCCGCCGGCCGCGATGAGGAGCGCGGCCAAGCCCGCCACGTGCGGAGAGGCCTGCGAGGTCCCGTCCATCGTGCGGTAGCCGCCGCCCGGCACCGTCGACTTGATCTCGACGCCCGGAGCGATGAAATCGATCGCGTCGCCCTTGGCGGAGAACCAACCTTCCTTGTCCCTGCGGTCCGAGGCCGAGACCGCGATGACGCCCTCGTAGGCGGCCGGGAAGAGCACCTTGCGGTCGGGGTTGTGCTGGGCGTGGTAATTGCCCGCCGCCGCGACGACGACGATGCCCGCGTTCAGCAGCGCCTCGATCCCTTCCTTAAGGAGAGGATCGCCCTCGCCTCCGATCGACAGGTTCACGACATGGGCGCCGCGGTCGGCGCACCACTGCATCCCCGCGACGATCTCGCTGAAGCTGGCGTCGCCGTTCTTGTCGAGCACCTTCGCGGCGAGGATCGAGGCCTCCGGCGCGACGCCGACGAGCCCGCCGTTCTTGCCGGCGGCGGCGATGATGCCCGCGATGTGCGTGCCATGCCCGTTCTCGTCCGCGGCGGCGTCGGGATGCTCCGGGTCCGTCGCGTTGAAGCTCGCGAGGACGTTGCCGGCGAGATTAGGGTGCGTCCGGTCGACGCCCGTGTCCACCACGCAGACCTTGACCCCGCGGCCCTTCGTCACGTTCCACGCGCGCGGCGCGCTCACGCGCTGCACGCCCCATGGGACCTCGGGGCCCGGCTGGACGGAATACTGCGGGATCGTCGGCGCGGAAGGGCGCAGCGGTTCGACGCGCACGTCCGGAAAGGGCAGACCGAAGAATCCCTTCTCCATGGCCTGCAGCCAGTTGAAGCGCCGGTCCTCCTCGACGCGCAGGACATCGGAGCGGTTGGAGTCGACGCCCTCCTCGGCCGACATCATGCGGAGGGAAGGCCGCTCCTCGACGACGACCGCGTTGACGAGGTCCAGAGTGCGCACGACCTTGTAGGTGCGCTCGCAGAGGCGGACCCGCTGCTCCTTGGGGACGCTCGGCGAGAAGACGATGACGCGGCGGTGGGGCGTCCCGTTCGTCTGATAATACGCCTCGGGCCACGCCCACGCGTTCGTCGATGCGGCGACGGCGACCAGCGACAGCGCAACCGCGACTACGCCAAGTCCTCTCCTCTCCATGGCGCCTCCTGTCTGTCGGGGTGCTGCAGGCTTTCCGGCGCCGCGGGCAAGGCGCCCACCCTACCCGCGGTGCCGGGCGAATATTCCCGCCCGGCGCCCAGCCGAAAGGCCTACCGTAGTTTGCCTGAAAGGCCTACCCGGCAAAGGGCCTAATGGGCCCTCAAAAATTAGGCCCTAGGGCCTAGATTCTTGAACTACCGGGATTCAATGCGTACGTCTTGGAGGACGACGGGGGACAGCGGCGCGTCGTCTTTGTCGGAGCGCGGCACGCGCGAGATCCGGTCGACGATGTCGAGGCCGTCGACGACTTCTCCGAAGACGGTGTGCTTCTCGTTGAGCCACGGCGCGGGGACGAGGGTGATGAAGAACTGGCTGCTGTTGGACCCGGCGCCCGCGCCGGCGTAGGCTACGGCGCCGGCCTTCGCGAAGCGGCGCTCTTTGGAGAACTCGTCATCCACGCGCACGCCGGCGTCGCCGGAAAGCGCGTCCGTGGGCGAGCCGCCCTGAATGAGGAAGCCCGGAAGGACGCGGAAGACGCGGCTTCCTTTATAGAGCGGGCGCTGCATCTGAGCGCCGGTCGCGGGGTCCGTCCAACCCTTCGTCCCGGTCGCGAGGCCGATGAAGTTCTCTACGGATCGCGGCGCCGACTCCGGGAACAAGCGGATCGTGATCGTCCCGCGGTTGGTGACGAGAACGGCGTAAGGGTCCTTCTTCGCGGTCGCCGGCACGGAGGACCCAACCGCCGGCGAGCCCCCGGAGCCGTCCGTCTTCTTCGGCGCGTGAGAGCAGCCGACGAGGAGCGCGAGCGCCAGGGGTCCTAAGACGAAGAGCCTCATGTCGCCTCTCCCAGCACCGACTTCGGGAATCCGATGTCGGCGACCACGAGGCGGCCGACGTTCTTCTGCGCGTGCGGGGCGAGGAGGCCCTTCTTCGGGAGCCCGAACGTCACCGTCACCGCGGCGGTGACGAAAACGCCGCTGTGGTAGCCGGTATCGGGATGGATCCCGGAAGGGATGTCGACCGCGACGATGGGACGAGCGGACTTCATCATCCGCTGGATCATGACGTGTACGGCGCCGGAGGGCTTTCCGGAGGAGCCCGTGCCGAGGAGCGCGTCGAGGACGACGTCCGAGGCGCCGAGGCGGATGTCGAGCTCGGCCGTCTCCTCCCCCATCTCCCGCGCCGATACGCCGGCCGCCGTCGCGCGCCGCAGCATCTCCGCGAACTCGACGCCGTACGGCGCGCCGCGCCGCGGCGGCGCCAAGAAGGCCGCGACCTCGCAGCCCGCCTGCCGGAGGAGCCGCGCCGCCACGAGCCCGTCTGCGCCGTTGTTGCCGCGCCCGCAGCAGACGCTGACGCTCGCCTGCTTCGGGTCCTTCCCTTTTTCCGCGAGCAGGCTCTGCGTCTCCTTGGCGACGGCCTTGCCGGCATTCTCCATGAGGAGCAGCGCCGGGATGCCGAGGTCGCGGGTCGCCTTTTTGTCGACCTCCGCCATCTCGGCCGCCGATACGACGCGCAGGCCCTGGTAGACGGAAGGGATGACGGCCTTGCTCATCTAACGACGTGCATGAACGCGACGGCCGCGCCCGCGACAAAAAGCATGACGACCGCCACCACGAGGAAGACCGCGACGACGTACGGAAGGACGAGTATCCCCCACGCCGCCGCCGTGCTCACCCCGTAGTTGTCGCGCAAGCTCCGCGCCTTGAGGACGAGCTGCGCGATGCTGAGCGACGTGATCATCAGCGACGAGACCAGCCAGCCGTCCCATGCCAGCGCCCGCATGATGAGGGCCGCGGGAAGCAGCATCGTCCAGACGAGCGCGCTCATGCCGAAAAGGATGAACAGCCCCTCCGCGCTCCCCTCGCCGCCGCCGAACTCGGCCGCCATGTGGAAGACGGCGGCCGACGTCATGCCCGCGAGCACGCGCCACAGGCAGGCGAGCGCGATCACGATGCCGAGCGGGACCGCCGAAAAGGCCGAGCCCGCAAGCCTCTCCGCGAGCGCGACGCTAAGCGCCGCCGCCACGAAGGAGATGAACCCCGCGCGCATCGGCTTGTATTGACGCACGAGCCGCGCCGCCGACCTCGGGTCGACGACGAACTCCTCGAGGAGCTCGAGGTAGCCGGGCGCGGGCGCGGCGAGACCTGGGGTGGGCATCGTCACGGGAGCGTCCCCGTCCAGCGGTACTCGAGGGTCCCGTAGGAGAGCTGCTCCATGCGCCGCAGGAGCGTCGCCTCGGGCCTCAGCCAGTCGCTCATGCGCGAGTCGATGAGCTCGAGCACGCTCGAGAAGGAGTCCGAGTCGCGCATGATCTTGGGCTTTCCGGGGATGCCGCCGAGCTTGCCGGCGAGCAGGAGCGCGTCGCGCGAATCGCCGAGCTGGTCGACCAGGCCGAGCGAAAGCGCCTGCGCCCCGTTGAAGATGCGCCCGTCCGCCATGGGCCGCACCTTGTCGACCGGCATCTTGCGGCCCTCGGCCACGGCGGTCAGGAACTGGCCGTAGGTGTCGTCGATGATCGCCTGGAGGACTTCCTTTTCCTCCTTCGTCATCGGGCGCGCGGGCGAACCGATGTCCTTCATCTTGCCGGACTTGATCGGCTCGGTCGTGATCCCGATCTTCTTGAGCAGCGGCTCCGCCTCGATGCGGTTGAAGATGACGCCGATGGAGCCGATGAGACTCCCCGGGTGGACGACGATCTTGTCGCACGCCGCCGCGAGGTAGTAGCCGCCCGAGGCGGCGATGTCGCCGACGACCGCGACGACCGGCTTCTTCTTCTCGTTCCTCACGCGGAGAATCGCCTGGTAGACCTCCTGCACCGCGCCGACGCTGCCGCCGGGCGAATTGATGTCGAGGACGATGGCCTTGACCTCCTTCTTGTCGCCCAGGTCCAGGACGCGCTTGGCCCACTGCTCCGCGCCCTTCTCCCACGGGCGTCCGGAGGAGCTCCCGGAGATCGTGCCGCGGATCGGCACCCAGCCGACCACGCCTTCCTTGGAGGGCGCCAGCAGCCGCCGCGCGCCCGGGAGGAACGACTTCCCGTCCTGGCCGCCGGGTCCCCCGCCGCGCAGGAGGAGCACCATCGCCGCGGCGATCGAGCACGCGTAGAGAACGGCCAAGACGCCCAGAAGTCCGCGGCGCGCGCCGCGCGAAGCCGCGCTGGTCGATTCGACGGCGGGCGCGGGCGGCGCCGCCGGCTGGGGCTCGGAGTGAGGCAGTTGCGGCTCGTCAGGCTTGATGTCGTCCATGGATCTTTTTCCCCGGGACGTCCGCTATATCGACGGCGCGGTTTCGTCCGCTTTCTTTCGCGTAGTAGAGCGCTTGATCGGCTTCGTGCACGATGGCGTCCGGCGTGCTTCCGTCCCTCGGAAAGTGGGCGATGCCGATGGAAACCGTAATGCGCACGGTCTCCATCGCGAGCGGGAACTCCGCACGCTCGATGGCGGTGCGGATCGACTCCGCCTTGCGGAGCACACCCGCCGCCTCCGCGCGCGGCAGGAGCACGGCGAACTCCTCGCCGCCGTAGCGCGCGACGAAGTCCGTCTCGTAGACGCTGGCCTTGAGGATCTCCCCCACACGGCGCAGCACCTGGTCCCCGAACGGGTGGCCGTAGGTGTCGTTGAGTTTCTTGAAGTGGTCGATGTCCATGAGGAGAAGGCAGAAGGAGATCTTGAACGTCCGCGCGCGCACCACCTCCTCCTTGAGCCGCTCGTCGAGCATGCCCCGGCGGTACACCCCGGTCAGCCCGTCGATCTGGGACAGGCGCTCGAGCTCTTGGAACAGCTTGATGCGGCGGAAAGCGAAGGCGATCTCCTCGCAGAAGGACGCGGTCTTCTCCATCAGAGCGTGGGGGTCCGCGGCCGCGGGGCAGCGCGCGTACAGGTACCCCATCAGCTCGCTCGCGTCGTGGATCGGCACGGCTACCGCGCGCTCCGGGGACTCGATGGCGTTGGGAACCGTCATCCCGAGGCCCTTTTCCTGGAAGAACCGCGAGAGGGTGTCCCAGCTCGCGCCGACGGAGCCCGACAGCCGCCGGATCAGGAGCGGGTGCACCTCGTTGGCGGCGCGAAGATCGACCGAGTAGAGGGCGAACTCCTCGACGCCGAGGTACTGCCGTACGGCGAGCTCGAGCTTGGGCTTGACCTCCTCCCAGCTCAACGACTCGGCCATGCCCTTGATCAAGGCGTAGAGCGCGAGCACCTCGCGCTGCTCGGTCTCGGTCCGGCTCGCCTTCTCCCGCGCCATGAGGACCGCCTGCTGGAGCTCCGCGCGCTTGGCCGCCCGCTCGCGCACGAACGCCTCCATCGAGTCGTATCTCCCCGCCTCGAAGCGGCCGCGCAGGCCCGCGTACGCGCAGCCCGCCGCGCTCCAGAGGCCGAACAGCGTCCACGGCGCCCGCATCTCCTCGCCGACGAAGGCGTATCCCGCCGCCCACGCGATGAGGGACGCGGCGAGGAGCGCCCACGCCCCCCACCCCCGCGCCGGGCGGTTGGTCCACAAGGCGAGCCCGGGCAGAAGGCTCAGCAGCGCGCCGGCCAGCCGGAAATCCATCAGCCCACCACCTGGTTGCGGCCGCCGTGCTTGGCGCGATAGAGCCGCTCGTCCGCCGCGCGCACGAGCTGGCTCGGCGTGGTCGCGTCCTGCGGGAACGAGGAGACGCCGAAGCTCATCGTGACCCCGGTTCGCTGGCCCTGGAAGACAAACGCCTCCTGGGACACGCGGCCGCGCAGGGCGTCGGCGAACTCGACCGCCTGCTGATGCGCGCAGCCGGGGAGGATGACGCAGAACTCCTCGCCGCCGTAGCGCGCGGTGAAATCGACCGGCCGCACCACGCTGACCAAGATGCCCGCGATCGTCTTGAGAAGGTGGTCGCCCGCCTGGTGGCCGTACGTGTCGTTGTAGCGCTTGAAGTGGTCCACGTCGCACATGATGAGCGACACGGGCTGCGCGCTGCGGCCCGCGCGGAGGACCTCCTCCTGGAGGCGGCTTTGGAACGCGCGGTGAGTGTGGAGCTGCGTCAGGGAATCGTGCATCGCGAGATCGTTGACGCTGTTGAAGAAGTGGACGTTCTCGAGCGAGAGCGACGCGAGCGTCGCGAAGAGCTCGGCGGTCCTGAGATCGTCGATCATGAAGACGCCCGGCCGAGAGTCCTCGACGCGCAGGTACCCGTAGGGGTTCTTCATCACGACGATCGGCGCGAGGAGCGCCGCGCGGAAGTCGAGGCCGGAGGTCCCGGCGAAGCGCTCGTCGGTGTGGACGTCCTTGACGAGGACGGACGAGCGCGACTCGACGGCCCAATCCACCATCGGATCGGAAGGCTGGCCCGGCAGGATGCGCACGCGGCTGCCCTGGAATCTGCGCTCGAGCTCGCGCACGAGGCGAAGCTGCACCTCCTGCGGATCTAGCGTCGAGCCGAGGCTCTTGGCGGCCTCGGTCAGGTCGCGGCGCATGCGGATCTGCTTCGTCGCGGCGACCTCGAACGACGAGTAGTACTTCAGGTCGCGCTCGAGCTCGAGGACGTTGCGGTCGTACTCCTCGATCTGGCGCTGCGTCTTCTGGCCTTCGTAGGCGAGGTCGGTCCGCTGGCGACCGAGCGCGGTCATGATCGAGAAGACGCCGACCGTCTCGACGATCAGCGCGGCCTTGACGACGGTCTCCTGGCTCATCGAGACCAGCACGAGCCCGCCGAGGACTCCCAGAAAAAGGAAGATGACGTGCGTCTCCTCGTCGCGGCGGACGTCCATCCAGTAGAAGACGAGCGCGAGCAACGGGTAGAGCGCCGACGCCCAGCCGGGCGCCAGAAATAACGCCCCCGCCAGGCCCAAGAACAGGAGATTGGCGCCCAGCAGGGTGACGTTTCTTTGGCTTAGCACTCGTCCTCTAAACCCACCAAATTGGTGGAGGTGGCCGGCACTGCCCCGGCGTCCAAGGACCGCTCGTTAAGGCCGCTACAGGCTTAGTCCGGCTTCAGTTTCGCCCCGGAAATACCGCCGGACCGGGTGCTCCGGGACTAGCTCCGTGTTGTCTCGACGTTCGCCCGACGAAGCGCGCGGGCGGCCGTCCAGCCTGCTAGTTGGCGCGGATGACTCTCAACAGGCGTCGGAGGTCCGCGTAGGCTTACTGCGTGTTAGGCAGTGGCCCAGTCCAACACGGTCGTGTTGGCTTTTATGTTTTGGTCGGATTTTAGCCTGGTTCTGACCAACCAGGGCCTGCGTCCATTAACGCGACGGCTCTTGTCGATCCTGTTTCACCCCCGGCCGCCCCTGCACGAACACTCAGAAGCCCGCGCGCAAGGAGCACTTCCTTTCGCGCGGTCCCTGGCGCATAGGACCGCCAGGGGCCGCCGGGAGGGACCGACAGGAACCAGTATAACAGAGGAAGGCGGACCCGGCAAGGAACAGTTGCGTGTACCCTATTTGCAGATGCCCGCGCCGTTGGTCGGGAATTCGAGCCCCCAGCAGGTCGGTTGATACGCCCCTGCGGAGTCGTCGATCGGGCAGCACGGATGCAAGGCCGAGCAGGCTCCCCCGATCGGCGAGCAGCCCGGCGGGTTCGGAGGAGGCGGCGGCGGCGGAGGCGGCGGAGGCCTGGGAGGTGGCTGAGGGGGAGGCGGCACCGACGGCAGGTTCGGCGGCAGCCTCGGCTTTCCTTTAGTGAAGATCGCGGCCACGCGGAATGCTCCGACCGAGCCTAAGCACGTCGCCGTAAGTCTAGGGTTGGGCGGCTGGGACAAGGAGACGTTCACCAGCCCGTCGGTGCACGACGACAGCACCTCCGATATCGCGCCGACGTAATTCCCGTCGACGGTCTTGCCGCCGCAGTCCGAAGGCAGAAATCCGACGTTCATCGTCGTCCCCGCCGTGGCCCCCGTTTGGACGCAGTAGATCGCGTACCCGCCGATCGGCTCCCACGCGGAGCCGTTGCAGGTGAGGAACTCGCCGCCGACGTAGCGCACCTCGCCTCCGTGGAAGCCGTCGCAGACCGCGCTCGAGTCGCCGATCCTGATGTTGCCGTTGACATGGAGCCGCGTCTGCGGCTGGGGGACGCCGATGCCGACGTTGCCCCCGTCGCGAGCGAGGGCCGTCTGCCCGGTGGACGTGAGGAGGCGGTAGATCCCGGCCGGCGACGGATAATACGTCGTCATCGTCATCGTCTCGGAGGCGAGCTCGAAGACGCCGCAGGCGAAGAGGACGGCCGCGAGCCCCCACGCCGCCGTCCGGCGCTCCATGCTGAAGCGGATCTTGGACGACCTGCGCCGTGGGCGCTGCGGTTCCATCGCCCAACTATAGGAGGATTTTCCTCAAATCGCAAGGTGCCCTATTTGCAGATGCCTTGCTCGTCATCGGCATTGCCGGGAGGGTTGGGATTATCGTAGTTCGTCCAGCATCTGGGGGTATATCTGCCCGTGGCCGTTTCGACCTGGCAGCAAGGCCGGATGAACGAACAGTGCCCGCCGATCGGCGCGCAATTCTCCTGCGGAGGAGGAGGAGGCGGCGGGGGCGGGGGCCTGGGAGGAGGCTGGGGCGGAGGCGGCACCGTCGGCAGGTTCGGCGGAAACCTCGGCTTTCCCTTGGTGAAGATGGCGGCCACTCGGAACGCTCCTACCGGGCCTCCGCACGTCGCCGTGAGCCTCGGGCTGGGCGGCTGCGACAAGGATATATTCACCAAACCGTCGGTGCATGCCGACAGTACCTCCGAGATCGCCCCGACGTGGTTTCCGTCGACGATCTTGCCTCCGCAGTCGGAAGCCAAGAATCCGACGTTCATCGTCGTGCCGGCCGTCGAGCCCGTCTGGACGCAGTAGATCGCGTAGCCGCCGATCGGCTCCCAAACCGAACCGTTGCAGGTGAGGAACTCGCCTCCGGAATAGCGCTGCTCGCCGGCATGGGAAGCGTCGCAGACCGCGCTCGAGTCGCCGAGACGGATATTGCCTCTGACGTCGAGTCGCGCGTTCGGCAGCGCGCTGCCGGTGCCGACGCCGACGTTGCCTCCGTCCCGGGCGAGGAGCGTCTGCTGCGTCGAGGTGAGGAGCTTGTAGATCCCCGACGGCGACGGGTAGTAGGTCGTCATCGTCATCGACTCGGAAGCGAGCTCGAGGACGCCGCAGGCAAAAAGGACCCCCGCGAGTCCCCACGCCGCCGCCCGGCGATCCACGTCTATGCGTATGCGCAGCAGTCTGCGCCGAGGACGCGGTTGCTCCATCGTCCAACTATAGGAGGAATTCCCGCCGATCGCAAGCCGTACTCAGTTTCCGTGGCTCCGTGGTGAGCTATTTTATCGTAAGAAATCAGCGGGGGTAGGGCTCGGGGCCGCCGGGGATGGCGTCCTCGACGATGCCGTTGGGGCGCTTCATGCAGACGTAGAGGCCGGTGCCTTGGAGTTCGCGGGCCGCGATCGTGCCTCCGATGTCGGCCACCGCCCGATAGCCGATCGAGCTGAATCCGCCGGGACAGGAGCAGGAATTGGTGATGAAATTCTTCGTATAGCACAGGCTCGCCGGACAATTCTCGCTGTGATGGTCGCAAGTCTGATACCCGCCGCCGAAGGCGCCCGGCGGCAAGCTCCAGCCGCCGCCCGTGCAGACCTCGATCTGCTTGTTGCCGGAGTTGTAGCGCATGGCGCCCTCGTTGGCCGCGGTGCAGTCGGCGCCCGTGCTGGACAAGCGGATCTCGCCGGCGACGTCGAGCTTCGAGGCCGGGTTGTTGGTCCCGACGCCGACGTTGCCGCCGTCGCGGGCAAGCAGCGTCCGCTGCGTGCTCGTCAGCATCTTGTAGATGCCGGCCGGAGAGGGATAGTACGTCGTGAGCGTCATCGTCTCGGAGGAGAGCTCGAGGACGCCGGCGCCGAAGACGAGGGCCGCGAGCGCGGCGATGAGCTGACGGCGGTTCACGTCGATGCGGATCCGGAGGGTGCGGCTCTTGGCGCGGGCTTTCATGGAGTCTCCTTTCCTATCGGTCCTTGAAGTAGATGTAGATCCCGAACGCCGCCCCGAGCGACATCGCGGCCTGAGGCAGCCACTCCATGCAGTCTCCCATCATCGAGAAGCAGTGCGCGATGAACCTGCCGTCCTGGCCGTTGAGGTCCTGCGCCACCATGAGCAGCACGTAGGCGAGGCCCAGGCCGAAAGCCATGTCGAAGAGCGCGCCCCACGCGACATGGCTCGGCTCGAGGTAGCTCTTCAGCGCCCGCGCCCGGAACATGCCCATTCCGCTGAGCTCGGCGCCGCACAAGAAGGTGATGCCGCTGTCGCTGACCCGGCTCCAGCAGGCGCGGCCGGTCCCGTTGACCAGCCCGTGGCCGGGGACGTCCAGATTGAAGCGGAACTTCTCGCCGGGCTTGAGCTCCCGCGCCGACTCGAATCGCAGTCCCTTGATTGAGGCGTCGAGGACCATCGGGCGCTCGTCCATGAGCCGGCCGTCCTCTCCGAAGATCGTCAGGGTCATCGCCTTCTCATGGCGGGGGTACCGCCTCCTTTCCCTTCCGGTCGTCATCAGGTCTGCCATTTTCGTTTCTCCCAAGCCTCTACCGAAAGCATGGCGTTTTCGTGTGTGATTCGCCTGGGGCGAATCTGTGACGTTTCTGGGATGAAAAATGACGTAATTTTAAGCGTTAATTAATCGCCGTTGAAGCGATAGCCGATACCGTGGACCGTCTCGATCTTGGCGCCGGCCGAACCGAGCTTCTGCCGAAGGTTCTTGGCGTGCCAGTATAGGTTCTCGGAGGTCATCACTTTCGTGCCGTCGGACAGCGCCTCGGAGAGGATCTGGTAGGTCAGCACCTGGCCGCTGCGCTGCATGAGCCGCACGAGGAGGTCGAACTCCGCCTTGCGCAGGTCGATCTTCTTGTCCTTGAGCGTGACCATCAGCCCGTCTAGATCGATGCGGATGCCGCCCGCCTCGATGACGCGGGAGGTGCGGCCGTCGTGCCGCGTACGGCGCAGCAGCGCCTCGACGCGCGCGAGAAGCTCTTTAACCGAGAACGGCTTGCCGAGGTAGTCGTCGGCGCCGGTCTTGAGTCCGGCGACCTTGTCCGACTCGCTCTTGCGCGTCGTCAGCATGAGCACCGGGACCGAGGAGGTGCGCGGGTCCTGCTTCACGATCTCGAGGAGTTTGAGCCCCGAGATGCCCGGCAGCTGCACGTCGAGAATGAGCATGTCGACGACGTCGTTCGTCATCGTCGCGAAGGCCTGGTCGGCGTTCTTGGCGGTACGAACGGAATAGCCTTCCGCCTTCAAGGCGGTCTCGACCACGTCCACGATCGCGCGGTCATCGTCGATGACGAGCACGGTCCCTCCCCCTTTCGAGCCGCTCATGCGCCGCTCCTCGCGCCCAGCACCTGACGCACGCGCACGTCCAACTCGGCCGAGCGGATGGGCTTGGGGATGAAGCAGTCCGCTCCGGCTTCCAGCGTCTTCTGTATCTCGGCCAAATCCATATGCGCCGAGCAGAGAATGATGGGGATTCGGGCCGTCGAGCCTTCCCCTTTGAGCGCCCGGGCGACGTCGAGCCCCCGCATGTCCCTCAAGTTCATGTCCAGCAAAACGAGATCCGGCTTTTCCTTCATAGCGACCTCCAACGCCCGTCTTCCGTCGTTGAGCGTCAACGCGGTGTACCCCTTCGACTCCAAAAGCTGGCGGGTGACTTCGGCGAACGCGCGGTCGTCGTCGACGAGCAGGATCTTCGCGGAGACGCGCGGGTCGTACGCCACGAAGGCCGAGGCGGACGCCGGTGCCGACAGAGGCGCGGGGGCCTCCCCGTCCGTCTGCGTCGCGATCGGCAGGCGCACCGCGACCTTCGTCCCTTTGCCGACCTCGGACTCGATCTCGACGACGCCGCCCATGGCTTCGACGGATTGCTTGACGATGAAGAGTCCGAGCCCCGTCCCTTGGATGCCCTTCGCCTTTTGCTCCGCGATCGACGCCTGTTCGAAGCGCCGAAACAAGAGCGGCAGCGCCTCCGCCGGGATGCCCTGTCCCGTGTCGGCGACCGAGAGCTCGACGGCCTTGCCGGCGACGCGCCCCGTCAGAGAGACGACGCCGCCTTCCCCGGTGAACTTGAGAGCGTTGGAGAGAAGGTTCGTCAAGACGCGCTCGAGGCGCTCCGGGTCGGCGTACAGCGGCGGGAGGTCGTCGGGCACGGAGAGGCTGAGGGTGATCTTCTCCTTCGCCGCGGCGAAGCCGTAGAGCCCCTCCAAGGAGCGCGCGATCGGCGCGGCGTCGACGGGCTGAAGATGGTATTCCATCCGATTCGCCTTCATTTTCGCGGAGTCGAGAATGTTCGAGACGAACACGGAGAGGCGGTTGGCGCTGTCCTTGACGTTGGTGAGCGTGCGGTGGTGCCGCTCAAGGATCTTGTCGCGCTCCGGGTCGTCCTCGAGCATGAAGTCGAGGGACGTCTTGATCGCGGCGAGCGGGCTGCGGAGGTCGTGGGAGACGCTCGAGATGAACTCGTCTTTCAGCTCGTCGAGCTCCTTGAGCCGCAGCACCATCGAGTTGAACTGCCGCGAGAGGTCCCCGATCTCGTTGCCCGAGTCGACGGGCACCTGGATCGACAGGTTCCCCCGCCCCACCTCCTGCGCCGCGGCCGCCAGGCGCGAGATCGGGCGCGCGAGGAGGAACGAGAGGCCGACGCCGAGCACCACGCTGAGCGCGATGCCGATCGCCCCGAAGGTGCCGAGCGACTGCGACATGACGCGCCCGATGTCGGCCAAAAGAGCCTTCCCCAAGTCCCACTGGACGCCGACGTGGGTCGTCGCGATCGTGCGGGGGCCCGAGCGCACCTGGCTCGAGAAGTCGGTCGCGGAGGGATAGTCGGTCTTCCAGTCCGCCGTCTTTTTTCCGACGTACTGCGGGTAGGTGTGGTAGACGATCACGCCGCGGCTGTCCTCGATGTAGGCGTAGTCGACGTTCGGCGTCACCTCGGGGATCGAGCGCATGTAGGTCGAGAGCACGTTGACGGGCTTGGCCGTGGGAGAGAAGGCCACCTCGGCGACGGCTCCGAGGGTACTGCTTTGGCGGACCTGCTCCTCGGAGATCATCGTCAGCACGATGCGGCCGGCCACGATCGAGCCGATGACCCAGGCGACCAGGAAGCTGAAAGCCGCGACGCCGCTGAGCGTCAATGCGATCAACGTTCGAATCTTCATCGGCTATCGGAGTATAGTGGCTATCCCCGGGCTTTGCAATCCCGCCGGACGGGACGGCTCCCGCTCAGGGCTTCTTGTCCCCGCCGGTGCCGATGAACTGCGGCTCGGCCGGGATGCCGTGGCCGACGTCCGGAATGGACGGAAGCCCGTACTTCGTCTTCTGCTTCGTCGCCGCGGCGTTCTTGGCCCCGGTCGAGAGGCCGGCGCCTTCGATGCGGCCGGCGGTGGCCCCGATCGCGCCGGGAAGAGCGTCCTGCGACGTCTCGGACTCGGACCGCACCAGGTCCATCGAGTCCTGCACGCCGTCGCCCCCGGGCTCCGGTGATTGCTGGTACCCGACGCGGACCCTCGCGCGGCCGCTCATGACCGTAGAGTTCGAGGAGGCCGCGCGCCGCTCGCCGCCGTGCGATCCGTAAAGCTCGCGGCGCGCGACGGGCGCCTCCTCCATCGTCGCGGCCGCGGCGCTCGCCTCCCGCCGGTGCGGCGGGAACGGGTTCGCCGGATTGGACGGCTCCGCGCGGCGCGGCTGCTCTCCGGCACCGAGCACGCCGAGAAGCGTCTTGGCGGCCTTGGGCCGTCCCTTGGCCTCGGCCGCGGGCCCCGACTGCGCGGGCACGGGCGCCTGCGCGATCGGCGCCGCGGCCGGCTTGAGGAACGCGTGCTCCGGAGGAGGAGGCAGCATCCGGTCGTTCTCGGGACGCAGCGTCCGGCGCGGCTCGGGCTTGACGACCGCGGGCTCCTCCCGCAGGTAACGCGGCACCTCGTTCCAGGAGCGCCTCCAGCCGAAGGACACCTTGGGCGTCGCCCGCAGGACCGCGTCCGTCATCGGACGAAGCAGGACAGAGGCCACCTCGAAGGCCGCGTCGCCGGTTCCGCCGCCGCCCGGCGCGTACGTTTGCCGGTGAAGAGCGCCGTCGGAGGCGGGCCTTTGCGCGACCATGAAGACCGCGCCTCCGACGAACGCCAACGTCGTCAGCACCGCCGCCGGACGCATCCTCTCCGTCGCCCAACCGGAAAAAGCCGTCAACGAGCGCGCCACGTCCGCCACACTAGTCCCCCTGAGCGATGTCCGTTCCCGCGCGCGCGGGGCCGACGCGATAGGATGGCGTCAATGCGGTAACGGAGCGGTAACATGCCGGCAACGCGCTCATCGGACGGCCGACAGCGCGTTGAGCGCCTTGGCGAACTCGCCCGGGGAGGCGAGGCGCTCCTCGGGATCGGCCCGCAGCGCCTTGGCCATGAGCTCGTCGAGCCCCGCCGGAAGGTGCGGCACGAACGTCGACGGCGGCTTGAACGTCCCGTTCATCTTGTTGAGCAGGAGGCCCGCGCCGTAGCCCGGAAACGGCAGGACGCCGGTCAACAGCTCGTAGAAGCAGACGGCCAGGGAGAACACGTCCGATTCCCGGCGGACGATCCCCTGCTCGGCCTCGGGCGCCATGTACGACGGGGTGCCGCAGATCGTGTTGGTCAGCGCCATCTTGGTGATCGCGTCCTTCGCCTGCCGCGCGACGCCGAAGTCCATGACCTTCACCACGCCCTCGCTGTTGACCATGATGTTGGAGGGCTTCAAGTCCCGGTGGATGATGCCGTGTTTGTGCGCGAAGTCGAGCGCCCCGCAGACGCCCGTGAACAAGCCGCGCAGCTCATCGAAAGGAATGCGGCGGCGCGAGCGCAGGAGGCTGTCCAAGGTCTCGCCCTGCACGTATTCGAACACGAGGTAGACGTCGTCCTGATCGTCGTCGACGATGGAGAAGATATCGACGATGTTGGGGTGGTGCAGCGCCGCCACGAGCTTCGCCTCCTTCAGGAAGCGCTCGCGCTCGCGCGGGTCGCTGCGGATCTCCTCGCGCATCTTCTTGATCGCCACCGTGCGCTGGAGCGAGAGATCGATCGCCTCGTAGACGGTCCCCATGCCGCCCGCGCCGATCTGGCGCACGACCTCGTAGGAGCGGGCGAGGACGGTCCTCGCCTCGTTCTCCGGGGGCGGCGCTCCGGCCGGGGTGCCGCCGAGAGTCCGCGTGATGCTGGTGGCGGCGCTGCGCGCGACGTCGGGGAAGATGGAGTGGAGCAGGCCAAGCGCGATCAAGAAGCCGCCGAAGAGCGTCGCGATGGCCAGTATGGCGAAGCCGATCCGCTTGGCCGACACCTCGGAGCTCGAGGGCGGCGGCGCGGCAGCGGCCGCGGCGGCCGCGCCGGAGAAGAGCAGTCTTAAGTCCGCGGTCTCGGTCGACTGGAGCGCCGCGTCGAGCAGCCCGCGGTAGCGCGAGTTGATGCGCGCCGCCTGCTGCAGGGCGGCGAGCATGGCCTTTCGGTGCCCTAGCCCGGCCTCGGCGTTGGCGAGGTTGTACCAGGCGTCGGCGTCGCCGGCGTTCAGGGAGAGGGACTCCTCGGCGACGGCCTTGGCCGAGGCGTAGTCGCCCAGGCGGTTGAGGACGTAGGCCCGCGTGTCCAGCACGGCGCGGTCGCGTCCCACCAGCTTCATGGCCGCGTCGGTGTTGCGAAGCGCGTCCTGCGTCCGGCCGAGACGGAGGTTCGCCTGCGCCATGAGCAGCATGGCGCGCGCGTTTTGGGAATTGAGCTCGACGGCCTGGCGCGCGAGCTCGAGCGCCTTCTCGTCGTCGCCGATGCTGAGCTTGATGACGGCGGCCTGGGCGAGCCGCTTCGACTCGTTGATGTTGTCCGCGCCGGGTTCGTAGCCCGGGCGCCCGCCCGGCCGGCCGCCGTCGGCGAGAACCGCGTCGCCCGCCTCCGCGCCCGGCCCGGTCGGTCCCGCGGCCGGCAGCGGCAGGTCTCCGACGCGGTCGCGCGTCAGCTGCAGGATGGCCGCGGCCTGCGGGTCGCGCGGATCGACGCCGAGCGCGGCCGTCGCGTCGCGCTCCGCGCCCGAATAGTCTCCCGTCTGATAGAGCGCGTTCGCCCGCAAGACGAGCGACGACCTGTCGCCCGGCGAAAGCCGCAGCGCCCGGTCGGCCGCCTGCGCGGCGGAACGGAAGTCGCCGGCCTCGCTGTCGGCCTCCGACTTGAATACGAGGGCCGACGCGTCTTTCCCCTGAGTGCGCTGGACCGCGGCGTCGGCGTGCAGGCGAGCCAGGTCGAGAGCGTGCTGCCCGCGGAGCTCGCTTATCAAGGCCCTGCGCTCCGCGATGACGAAATGATGCAGCGAGCGCGGGTCCTCGGCGTGGCTCATCTGGTTCAGCGCCTGGATCGCCTGGGGCTCGTACTTGCCGGCGATCGTCCGCCAGGCCCCGGGCTCTCCGCGCTTCTCCGCCAGCATGCGGTACTCCGCCGCCTTGACGTCGACGAAGCGCTTGAAGGCGTCGAGGTCGCCGTGCGTCACGAAAGGACCGGGGTCGCTCTGTCCTGCGCGGTCCTTGAAGCGGCACTGCTCTGCGCACATCTCTACGGTGGCGGAGATGTAGCGTCCCGCGAACTGCTGGATGCGGGTCAGTTCCTCCGGGACATGCGCGCCCCGGAAGCGCTGCACGTACTCGCGCCCCTGGCGGAGGAACTCGTCGTGCGGGATGGGCTGTTCGGCGGGCGGCGCGGCGACGCTCCCGGCGGCGAAGCCGAGGACGAGGACGAACGATGCGGCGACCGACGGATAATAGGAGGTCCTGAGCATGCAGCCGTGCCCCGGGCACCGGACGGAATTCGAGGGGTTTAGCGCGCGCCGACGCCTGTCCTTAAGTTTAGGGTCCACCCCTGGTTTTGTCAAGCCCGTCGAGGAACGAGCGTCTACTTCTGCCGTTTCGCCTGGCGCCGATGGTGGCGATGGTATTCCGGCGGCTCATTGGAATAGTAGCGCGGACCGCTCTGCCGCCGGAGCAGCTCCTGGAACGCCGACGGGTCGAGGTAGACGACCGGCGGCTGCTGGCCGCAGTCGAAACCCGGCGTGCAGCCCTGCCCCAGGGCCTGCATGTGCGTATTGCCGAAAGGGCCGGCGTAAGGGTTTGCGTACGGCAAGCCGTACGGGTTCTGCTGGACAACGACGATCTGCGGCTGGGACAGGTTGTAGAGGGGCGCCATCGGACGAAGCCGAGGTTTTTGCGGGACCGCCTCGAGCACGAACTCGGGCTCCTCCTCGTCTTCCTGCGGAACGACGACGGGCCGCCGGGCCGCCCGGACCGGCTTCGTCCGGCGCGCGGGCTTGGGAACGGGGGCCGCCTCCTCGTCCTCCGGCTCGGATGCGGCCTTGGGTTCGGCCTTGGCTCCGGAGAACGGGGCGGGGTGCAGTTCCTTCCACGGCGGCGCCATCGCGCCCGACTGCGACGTCGCCATCGCGTTGACGGCCTGCGTGGACAGCGCGACCTGCTGCGCGTCCGCGGCGAGGCACAAGCCGAGGAGAGAGGCCGCGTGCGCCGCGACGACCCAGGTGTTTTTCATCATCGTGCCCTGAACCAGACGTCCTCGTAGGAACCCTGCGATCCGTCGGCGCGGATGAACATGGCGCCCGTCTGCCGGCTCACGCCGTCGCCGTTGTCGTCGAAGCGCATCACCGGCGACGGCTTGCGCTTGGAGAGGAGGATCGCCCCCACGCCGGCTTCCTTTAGAGATACCGGCTTGCTGAGCAGGCTTCCGACTTTCATCTTGAGCCCGTAGGCGGCCTCGAGCCGATCGAGGTCCTCGGGCGCGAGGATCTGGCGCTCCGCCGCGGTTGCCGGGATCACGCCCTCGTCGATCGCCTTGCGCACCATCGCCCACAAGGCGTGAAAGCCGTTCTCATAGCCGTCGGGCTTGCCCTGCCCGTCCAAGTCCGCGCGGCTGCCGAGAAGCTCGCGCCCATTCCTTCCGGAAGCGCCCGAGCGTCCCGCGTCGAAGACGAGGATGCCGCACTTGCGGTCGATATCGGTGGTGAGGATGGGGCGCCCGTCGGCGTTCAGGTCGTAGCGGACGCTGTAGCGGCCCGCCTTGACCGTGCCCTTGAGGGCGAATACGAGCGACGAGGTCTTCGACGCCTCTTTCGCCCCCTGCATATCGGCGCCCGTCAGGAAGAGCACCGCCGCCGCCGCCGCCAGCCTGGAGATCGCTCTATTCATGGCGTCCACCCCCATGCGATTATCATAGACCCCGGCCGTTATAGTAATGTTTCGGCACCGTAAAAGTTCGGTTAAACCTGGAAAGTCTGGATTTTCCCGGGATTTCCTGCTACATGAATCAAAATCGACGACGATGGCTCAGGAATCCTCCGGCGCTCAGAAAGAGACATATTGGGTGAGAGCGGGCGACAGGCTCACCGGCCCCCTGCCGGCGCGCGAGATCGCGGCGCTTCCCGACGTCGGTCCCTACACCCTCCTATGTCCCGGAAGCCTGGACCCCAAGCACCGCCGGAGCTGGCGCCTCGCGAAGACTTTCCCGACCGTCAACGCGCTCTTCTCGATGCCCGCGATGTCCCCCCTGCAGCGCATTCGCCGCCGCGCGATCGAGCAGCCGCAGCGCCGCGCGCCGATGGCGACGAACTATTCGGTCGAGGCGGCCAGCAAGACGATCACGCCGACCGCGGCTATCGAGGACGACTCCCCGCCGCCGGAGCTGCGCATCAAGCCTCCGCCCTACGTCCTGCACGCGTTCCTGCTCGCGGCCGGCGTCGTGGGCGCGGTGCTGTTCTCGTTTTGGCAGAAGCCGCCTCCCTCCGCCAAGGAGCGCGCCAAACTGGTCCAAGCCGGCCCGCCGCGGATGTGGGACCCGGTGCTCGACTTCTATCTGCCCGCCTGCAAAATCACCGTCCGCGAGAAGGTTTTAGGAGTCGAGCCGATCCGCCAGAAGCTCCCGTCCGGGGAGGTCGTCATGGAATGGCCCGGCGGAGCGGGGAAAGAGCCGCTCAGCTTCAAATACGATCCCGAGGAAAAGAACCTCACTCCAATGAACGCTTCGACTAAATCCATGATCAGCCTGCGCAAACCCAAATGTCCATGATCCGACGACTCCGCAGCCGCAAGGGGCAGACGCTCGCCGAAGTCTCCATCGCCATGCTGCTCGTCGCCATCGCGACGGCGAGCACCTTTGGCGTCATCTTGAACGCCAAACGCGGCACCAAGAAAGCCGACACGAAGGAACAGATGGCGTACTACGCCAACTTCCTGCAGCAGGAGCTCAAGGCGTACGTGACCGCGCGCACCGACATCACCGAGGGCGCGCCCGGCATCCCGGCGTGGCATCTGCCGCAGGACGAGTCCTGCACGAACTGCTGGGCGCTCTCCCCGGGCGTGCACAAGGTCTCGGGGATGCTTCCCAAGAACCTCTCGGGCCCGCCCGTCAACGGAACGCTGACCTACGAAGTCGCGATCATCACGATCAACGGGCAGGAGATGCGGGAAGTGAAGATCAAGATGGACTGGGTCGAGAAATAGCGCATGGCCTCGAAGACGGCTGGGTTCAGCCTCGTCGAGACGCTTATCGCGACGCTCATCCTCGGGCTCGTCTTCATTTCGACCTTCACCCTCCTTTCGAACGTCGTCCGCGGGCAGTCGACGACGATGGCGCAGGTCGCGCTCGACAGCCAGGCGAACTTGATCGGGCAGTCGCTGCTCCGGGCGTGCGAGACCGCGACCTTCATCGAGGTGCCGACGGTCGACGCGCCCAACATCACGACCCTGCGGGTCTGGGAGAACATCAATCCGATGGCCGACGACGGCAACCCGAGCATGCACTCGGCCATCGTGCCCGGACCGGTCGCCTTCTCCCACTTCTGCGTCGACAACCAGCAGCTCTTCCTGTATCAGGGCTCGAGCTATCCCGCCCCGCAGATCAGCTGCGGCGGGAGCCCGCCGGGCGGGGTGAGCCGCATCCGGCTCTCCGGCGGACTGCCGGGGCAGACGATGAGCTCGTCCTTCATCCGCTCCAGCAACAGCGGCGTGTTTTTCACCTACAAGATTTCCGTGCCCGAGTCCATCCAGGGTCCCGGCGCGTCGGTGTCACGGGAAACCGCCGTAAACCTCCAGGGGTCCCTCGAATGAACAACTCCCGCGGACAGAGCTTGGCTACGACGCTCGTCATGCTGACGGTAGTGATGATGGTCACGACCATGATCACGCGAGTCATGCTGAACCGGTACACAATGACCACGCGCACGACGTCGTCGATGCGCGGCAAGTTCCTCAGCCAGAGCGCCCAGCACCAGACCTATGCCTGTCTGGAAGGCTCCATGTTCGGCCAGACCACCTGCAATATCGACGACCCGCAGTTCGCCGCGATCAAGGGCTGCCTGCCGAAGACGGTGGGCGGCAAGGACGTCACCGTCACGTTCTCCGGCACGCCGCCCCTATGCAAGATGACCATCACGGTCGCCGACAAATGAGACGCGACTGGAGGAAGCGGGCGGCGGCCTGGGCCGGAGCCGGGGCGCTCCTACTCGCGGCCGCCTACGGCGCGCTCTCAGAGACGCTGACGATGACGACGTACTACCCCTCGCCGCTCGGCGTCTACCACCGGCTCACCGCGCGCTGGATGGATTTCAATCCCTTCGCGAAAGGCCTCGCGGCTCCGGGCGTCGTCTGCCTGAACGGAGACCTCGCGGCTCCCTGCTTGCGCCAGGGGGCCTCCAAGCCCGAACCCGGGCAGCTCTTCTACAACTCCGACAAGGACCAGTTCTACTACAGCTCGAAGTCGGCCGAGGCTGCGGACCCGACGACATGGTACCGCCCGATGTCGGGCATCGACAACCGGACCGTCTCCGCCGGCCGGATCGGGAGCTTCAGCACCACGTCCGGCGGCTTCCAGCGTATGGCCGGTTGGACGCCCGACGGATCGCCGGCGATAGGGACCGCGGCGTGCAGCGGGCAGTGCATGGCGACGGCGCAGCAGACGGCCTCGGGTCTCTACGTCGTCGAGCTGAGCGGCATGTACTGCTCGCCGGCACACACGCCCCCGACCGACCTCGACGCGCGCCCATCCTTCCGCCTTCAATGGCGCTATCCAGGCGGGACCTGGAGGACCGTCGTGACGGCCGCCGAAGATCTCACACTCAACGCCCCGGGCGGCTGCGCGGAGTTCAGCTTCCAGAGCATGTTCTTCGCCAACTACGGCAAGATCATCCAGTCGTCCGCGTCGATCAAGCGCGAGACCGCGGGAGACAGCGTGAGCAACGTGCAGCTGACGGTGTCGCGGGTCTTGAAGCTATAAGCTAGAGCTGGCGGGTCCAGCCCTCGAGGCCCAGTTCCACGGTCGTGTCCGCGGAGAGGCCCTGCATCGCCTTCTTCGCGCGCTCGAGGGCCGCGTCGAGCTTCTCCTTCGGGTAAGACGCGTCGAGATGGAAAAGGACGAGGGAGCGAACGCCCGCTTTCGCCGCCAAGTCGACGATCGCGCCGGGGCAGCTGTGCCCGGCGCCGGAGCGCGTCCCGAAGTCCTCGTCGAGGAAGCGCGCGTCGTGGAGCAGGACGTCGGCGTCTTGGAAGAACCGCAGCAGCCGGTCCTGGTGGTCGGACTGCACGTCGTTTCCGCTCTCGATCTCGTTGTCCGGGCAGTACACGAACGAGCGGCCCTGGTACTCGATGCGGTAGGCCAGCGTGTTGCCGGGATGCTTGGTGAGCAGCGCCTTGATCGTGATCTGCGGCGTCAGCTTGAAGGTCGACTCGACCAAGCCGAATAGCTGGACCGCCGCCTTGACCCCAACGCCCGCGAGCCCCGTCTGCACCGCACGCACGAGCGTGTCGGAGGCGTCCTTGGGCCCGAGGAATTTGATCGAGAGGCCCGCCTCGGCCGCCCACTTCAGCTTCGGCAGCCCGCTCAGGTGGTCGGGATGGAAATGCGTGAGCAGGACGTGGACCTCCTTGGCCAGGTTTCCGGGGAAGGGCGAGGCGGCGAGCCGTTCGAGGCCGGAGCCCGCGTCCAGGATGAACAGCTTGTCTCCGAGCGTGAGCGAGACGCAACTCGTGGCCGGACCGGGCGTCTTCCCGTCGCCACTGCGCGAGCCCCAGATGGACGCCGACAGCACGGGCTTGTCGACGCGCGGCTTCTCCTCTCCGTCGCCGCCGGCTTCGGTAAGGAGCTTTCGGACGAGCTCGATCAAGTCGGGCGGGCTGAAAGGCTTGGGGAGAAAGGCGTCCGCGCCGCACTTGGTGGCCTCCTCTTTGTCCTCCGGATAAGCGCGCGCGGAGAGGATGACGATCTTCGTGTCTTTTGTCGCGGGGTCCGATTTCAGCGCCTTGCAGATGGAGAGGCCGTCCATCCCGGGCATCATGATGTCGGTGAGGACGATTTTCGGCCGCAGACGCTTGACCGAGCCGACCGCGTCGGCCCCTTCGAGGAACGTGCGGAACTTCCACCCGTGGTCCCGCAGGATCGTCGAGATCAACTCGCTGATGATGAGATCGTCTTCAAAAACGACGGCTTCCAAAATACACCCCCGAAACGCCTCTTACTATAGGACAAGACTCGTACGGGCGCAAGTGAGCGCATCAACTCATTTAAGATGTTACCGAACGAGCCTCGGTCGCCTCATTTAAAATGTTACCGAAATGGACGGTTTAAACCGTTTTTTCGGGAGCACTTAGATGAGTCCAGCCGCCAAACGAGAGTACAT
>JACQBA010000003.1 GCA_016194745.1 Elusimicrobiota bacterium | reverse complement strand
GGAAGGGTGAGGTGTTGGAGCGGCGGGCCAAGATCAGGCTGGAGACGATGGCTCGGCGTTATGCGTATAATATGGGACGAACGCCTGGATCGCAAATTCTTTCAGGCTGGAAAATTTACGAAAATCGCTGAAGACGTACACCTTCTGCGAGCTAACCGATCAACTCAAACGGGCGACGTCTCGATTCAGTGGAATTGATTTCCTGATATCTCCAACAAAGAGCAAGATCGAGCTGTTGAAGATTGATTTCAAAAACGGCAACTTTGAATTTCAAGAAGTTCCTGGCCGATAACCCGTGCAATGACTGGCGTCCAGAAACCTACGAGGGTAAATCACTTCGTCCCTCAGGCCTTCCAGAAGTTCTTTAAGAATCCTCAGAGGTCAGGCGAGATCTGGCGTTACGACAAGCAGACCAACGAGGTATCGCTGATCCCTATCGAGATCTTCCAAGAGATTCGCTGGGGATTCGGCCTCAATCATGACGCCGTGGATGCGTCAAAGCTTCTCCCTTTGGTCAGGCAAGAAATCGCCAAAGCAAAAAACGACAACTGAGCCGCATGCGCACGATCACATCATGAATGAAAGATCACTTCTTGAACTGGCGGATGGCTGGAGAGAGGTTCGTCCTCGCTCGACGCCGTGGAGCATGCTATTCCAAAAGGAGTACTTCCTAAGTCTGTTCGAAACGGATTTTCGATGCGAGCAAATCGCTGAAATCGGTGGACTAGACTGCCCGATTGCCTTCGATGAAGAAGCCCGGGCGGCATATTGTGTTCGCGCGATAGGGGAACTCAAAGAAAAGGAAGGAAGCATCGAAGGCCTCATGTTCCCGGCTGGAACAATTCTGAAGGTCAGTCTGGATGACAAGAAAGTTGAGAAGATTCTAGATATACCAGCCGAACTAACCCTCGCTTGGCTGCTTAGTCTGCTTCCGGGTCGAAAAAAGCTGATTTCCTTTTCATCGCGAACGGGACAGCTTGTCTTTGTGGACCTTACCTCTAAGCGGCTAAGGCTCGTCGATTGCGACGGAAATGTTCATTGGCCGGCCGACATATCGATCGAACGCAATCAAATCGTTTTTAGCGGAAGGTTCGGCATCTCGATCAATAGCTTCAGTGGCTCTCAAGCGGCGCTTTTGCCTGATGTGACCTATCGTCATGCCGCACTACATCCTAAGGATAGTCGCGTCGCGCTAGAAGCAGCTCACGGACGCGGAATCGCCATCTGGGATAGTGCCTCCGGAAAGGTCGACTCCTTCGGCACCGGAGGGAGAAGGCCCGAATGGTCTCCCGACGGGAAAGAGATATGGTATGTCGAAGATGCTTCGTCGCTTTGGAAACTGAATATTGAAACGCGCCAGTCGACCAGAGTCGCCAAATTCTTAGGTGGAACCGATGATTGCGACAGTTATGGTGACAAGATCATCTTCACACCAGACGGACAATTTGCCATTTCAAACTTGACCATACGGACTCGAGTTTCAGCAGAGGAGGAACGGCGGAAACTGGATGAACATCGCGAATTTTCCCGCGCACTGCCTGAATACCTTCGATCTAACCTGCGTGAACCCGACTTCCGCTTCGATCATACGCATCGAATCTGCGTCTTGGATATGCAAGCGCGGGAAGTCTGGACCCATCCTGGATATGCTCATCGGCTGACCTGGGTAAAAAAACCGTAGATAGACTTAATCTCAAGCGCTCCGAATGACCGGAGGCTCCAGTCGCCATCTCCATAAATGTCCTCGGAGATTGATGGTCTTACGGAGTTTAGCGAATGGCCTATTTACGCCGGTGCCTTATGTAAGACCAACCGTGAATCATTAAAGAGACAACCCCACCAGACACGGCCAGGATAGCCATCCACGGAAGAAAATGCGGCGAGCCCCTAGGAATCAAAAATCCCGCGGCCAACAATCCAAGTCCGACGAGCAACCATGAGACTGTCGCACGATGGACCGGGGCCATCCATGCGCCGAACAGGACGACTAGCGCTGGCGCAGCTATTATTCCAAAGTCGAACGGAAACATGGCAAGCCATTGGGGGCAGCCGCTGCCGCCGGATTCGATACCTGGACACATATGATTGATGGCCGACCGAATCCCCACCGTTATGAACAATACAAGAACAAAGGCGAAGACCGCGCTCGGCAAAACCAAGATCCACCGATAAGGTGCCCCCAGACTAATTTGCATGTTAGCTGGGCTCGACACTTTTCCCCATAATCTATTCTCTCACCTCCGGCAATATTATCATGTCTGCCTTACGGGCAACATGAAGTTGTCATGCGATCATGGACAACGAATGAAGGGTTCTGATAAAATCTCCAGATTCGGCTCACCTGCGCGTTTCCTACTGCGCTAGGCTCGAAGTCGAGAAGACTCGGGAAGCGGACTATATCGCTCCGTTCGACGGAAAACGGCGAAAAACGTAGTCCAAGCTTAGGACCTTGTGCCCGCAAGGGCGTGCGGGTTCGATTCCCGCCCCGTCCACATTTTCTCGAGTTACTGCGGCTTCACCGGCACGCCCTGGACGGTTTCGGGCAATTGGCCGTCGTCGCCTAGGAGGTGGCGCTTCTTCTTCTTCGTGATCCGATCTTCGAAGCCGGCGTCCCCGGCTTCCTTGATCTCGTCGGGGTCGCTGTTTAGGAGGTCGTCGTCAACGGGCCTCACTACGCCCGGGATGGCCGAGGGCGGCTTTTGCTGCGCCGATTGCTGCGTGGCCGCGGTGCCTCCGCTTTGGTCGGCGGCTCCTTGAGAGCCCGAGTCTCCGCCCGCTCCGGCGCCCGCCGGCGCGCCCGCGTTTTGAGCCGCAGGTCCTGGAGCGGCGCCGGAGCCGCCTCCCGCCTGCGCAGGCGCCGCGCCGCTTGAGGACGCTTCGCCTGCCTGAGAGATCTCGCCCGTCGAAGGAGCGCCGCCGGTAGAAGTCCCTGAGGCCGTAGCGCCGGCGTTGCCCGTCGCGGGCGCCGTCGTCGCGGGAGCCGTCGCCGTCGGCGGCGTGGCCGCGGGTCCCGCGCCGGCCGCGACGCTGCCGCTCGGATTGCACCGGCTGATCCAATCGACGCGCTGCTCGCTCGCGCCGAGCGGGACGTGGCCCTTGCACCATTTTTCGTTCTCGGCATTGGTGGCGCTCTGCTTCGTCAGCGTCTTTTGCCGTTTGAGGATCCTCTTCTTGCAGGCCTCCCAAGCTCGATATTCCGAAAAGGTCTCCGTCTCGCCGCTGCAGGACGCCGGGGCCGCAGCCGCGGCCAGCTTGGCGGGATCGGCGCGGAAGGCGGACGCGATGCCGCGGCCCGTGGCCGCCATTCCGCCGCCTATGCCGACGGCGCCGTAGTAGAGGCCGTAGCCTACTCCCTTGACGGCGTAGTACGGAGCGTCCAGCATCATGCCGATAGGCACCACGATGCACCCCGCCGCGATTCCCATCATCACGCAGAAGGGGTTGCTGCCGCAGTCCCTGAGACGCGCAGCCGTGTTCCCGAAGGTCCTTTGGGTCATCCCGCCTAAAGCCAGCGGCGCGACCTCTGAGCCCGAACCACCGGAGGAAGACGATCCCGAATAGTAGCACTCCTGCGAGTAGACGCCGCGCGGCACCATGCCGGGCGGACAATCGGCCCACGCGGATGCCGAAAGCGTCAAGGAGGCCGCAGCGAGGAACGCGTTTACGGAGTATCGGCGAGTCATCTCATCCTCCTCTCTCAAGACGGAAGGATATATGAGATCGCGGAGATATTCAAGTCGGCAAGCGCCTGCTCACCGACGGCGCCATTCGGTTTAGACCGGCGTCGGCACGCCCTGCGCCAAGCGCGCCTCGAGTTCGCGCACCTTGGCGAGAAGCTCCGGCAGCCGTTCGAGCGCCGCGTGCATCTTGTGCATCTGCCGCGCCGGGCGGGCGGGCGCGCCGAAGTAGGCGGTCTTGGGCTCGGTGTCCTGTGCGACGCCCGACAACCCCATGATGATCGAGCCTTTCGCGACCTTCACGTGGTCCTTGACGATCACCATGCCCGAGATCATCGCGCCGTCCTCGATGATGCACGAGCCGCCGATGGCGGAGTTGCCGACGATATAGATGTAGCGCCCGAGGCGGCAGTTGTGGCCGACGTGCACCTGATCGTCGAGCTTCGTGTGCTCGCCGATCGTCGTGCTCTCGATCGTGGCGCGATCGACGGTGCAGCTCGCTCCGATCTCGACGTCGGCGGCGATGACGACGTTCCCGATCTGCGGGACCTTATGTCGTCCCTGCGCGTCGTCGAAGAAGCCGAAACCGTCGGCGCCGATCACCGTCGCGCCGTGGATGATGCAGCGGGGTCCGATCTCGCAATGATGACCGATCACGACGCCGGGAAAAAGCACCGTGTCGTCGCCAATCCGGGAGGAAGGCTCGAGGACGACGCCCGGGTAGAGCACGCAGCGCTCGCCGATCTCGGCGCCCGCCATCACGACCGCGCCCGCCAGGATCGAGGCGCTCGCCGCGACCTTCGCGGTGGGATCGACCACCGCCTGCGGAGAAATCCCCGGCGGGAAGACCGACGTCTTGTCGAAACGCTTGAGCAACGCGATGAGCGCGCGGCGGGATCCGCCCTCGGGCGCGATCAGCGCGCGGGGGAAGCCTTCGGCCAGCGCCGGCGTCGTGAGGATGGCCCCGCGCTCCGCCGCTTTCGGGTGCCGCTTGAGCACCGCGGGCGACTCGATGAAATAGACCCAGTTTTCCTCGAGCCCCTGTTCGGGCGACAGCACTTCGATGTCGCGCACTCCCTTGATCGGGTAGTCCGCGGCTCCTTTGTACTCAACCTTCAGCGCCGTCGCGAGTTCTTTGAGATTCATGACTGCTTCCCGGGCTGCATCTTCAGATGGTGGGGGCAAAGAAGCCTTGTTCCCGCCTTCTTCAAATTGGTCGTCTTCAGGCAACGGTGGGCGTCGGAATACGTCGAGGCTAGGGTTGTCGCGTCACACTGCTTCATAGGCGGCTCCGCTGGTGCGTGGCATCCGCAGGGATCCCCTCCTGCGTTCATCCATTGGGCGCTCGTTGCGCCCAGGGTGATGCGTTCTCGCCTATGTCGCTTGCGGTTCGGCAGGACGGAAACGGATGATGATTCAGTGTACTATTTTTCTAGAGATTAGTTTGCTCAAAAAATAGCCTGGATGCCTTTCGCTCCTGCAGTTGATGCGGACGCTTTCTATAGCGGTTCTTTAGACGCGGCCTTGTCGGGATTCGCCTGGCCGGATCGTTGCAATTCATGTCATACGCCCGCAATTAGCAGCCGGGCGGGAAATTGCTACCGTTCGCCATGGACCTCCAGGCGCTGGTCCGATTGACGCTCGCCCTCGCTATCGGACTACTGGCCGGGCTCGAGCGCGGCTGGAAGAACCGAGATAGGCCCGAAGGGGCGCGCGTCGCCGGACTGCGCACGTTCGGTCTCATCGGGCTCCTGGGCGGCGTTTGCGGTACGTTTCCCGATCCGGCGGGAACCTGGCTCCTGACGACGGGCTTCGGCGCGGTCGGGGTACTTCTCGCCTTCGGCTACAACGCCTCGGCTGGACGAGGGAACGTCGGCATCACGACGGAAGTCTCCGCGCTCGTCATTTTCGCACTCGCGGCTGTCGGCGCGCGCGGCTATGAGAAAGAAGCCGCGGCCGGCGCGGTCGTGACGACCCTCCTCCTCCGCTACAAGCCGGTCCTGCACCGGTGGGTCGAAAACCTCGGCCGCGGCGAACTCGAGGCGGTGCTTAAGTTCCTCCTCTTGTCTGCCGTTATTCTCCCTAACTTGCCGGATCGCGGCTTTGGACCCTGGAAAACGCTCAATCCCTACCACATCTGGTGGATGGTCGTCTTGATCGCCGGCATCTCCTTCGCCGGCTACATTTCAATCAAGACGCTTGGACCCAAGGGAGGCATCATCGCTACGAGCTTGCTCGGCGGACTCGTCTCCTCGACCGCGGTCACGCTATCCTTATCGCGGCTCGACAGGCGGCAGCCGCAAAACTACCGACTGCACGCCGCGGGGATCGTGCTCGCCTCGACCGTGATGTATCCACGCATTCTCCTCCTCGCCTCGACGGTCAATCCGGCCGTCGCCCGGCGCATGGCTATCCCGATCGCCGCGATGGCGCTCGCGGGACTACTCGGGGCGTGGCTGCTCGCGCGCGGCACGGACGCGGCGCACCGGCCCGAGTCGACGTTATTTCGCAATCCGCTCGAGCTCCACATGGCCTTTTTCTTCGGGGCGGCCCTGGCCGTCGTGACCTTGCTCAGCGTGGCGCTAAAGCGCTGGGTCGGCGACGCGGGAGTCTACGCGGCCGCGCTCACAGCCGGCATACTGGACGTCGACGCCATCACGCTCTCCTTGTCCCGCTTGGCCCGCGGGCACATTGAGCCGGACATGGCGGCCAACGCGGTACTCTCCGCTGCCGCGGCGAACTCGGCTTCCAAGGCCCTCATCGCCCTCTTCGTCGCGCAGCGCAGGCTCGGTCTGCTCGCCGCCGCAGGGCTCGCCGCCTCCCTTGCGGCCGGCGCCGCGGCGCTTGCACTGTTCTAGCGGCGAACCGGGCCGCGAAAGTATTTGGGACCGGCCTTCTATTGGTCGCAGCGGGTCGGGCGGCCGGAGGCGTTGCGGGCTTTAAGCTCGCGCGCGACGCGGGGAGAGACGGCGGAGAAGAACTCGTAGCGGGTCGGCCAGCGCATATGGCGCACGGACGGCGTCGTCTCGGCCAGCATCTCCTCGACTTGCGCCACCGAGACGCGGTACTTCTTCCAGTCGGGATCGATCGACTCGCTATTGGGCATGATGACAGCGACGACCTCCGCGTCCGCGGTCACGTCGGAGGCCGAGGTATTGCCCTCGGGCAGGGCGACGAGAACTTTCCACGTGCATTTCGGCACGTTGATCTCGCCGCCGTCATCGAGCGCGATCGCGTCCGCCTCGACAGCGCCGCCCCCTCCCGGGCAATTGGTCCGCGCCGTGCCGTCGCCGCCGCGGCCGGCGGGCCCGGAGATGATGAAGACCTCGGACTTGTCCTCGGTCGCCAGCTTGCGGCCGTAGTTCTCGAGGCCGAGCCAGGCTCGCTGGTTGTTCTTCGGCGCCTGCGGGATGATATTCGTCATGAGGAACGTCATCGAGTTGGATTCAGCCGTATTCGAGCGATCCTTAGAGTCGCACATGTGCCCGCGGTCGAAGCCGCTGCAGGTGTAATCCGAAGTCTTGACCGCCGTCCAGCCGATCCTTCGCAGTGACGGGTCCGGACGGAAATCGTTGGAGCGCTCCGCGTCGCCGACCCAGGTGTCGTTCAGGTGCCACGCCACCCAGTTCGGGCTATGCGTCACGCTATTATAGGAGAGCGCATATTCCTTCCGGCTGATCAGGTAGTTCGTCTCCTTGGCCGGATCGGACGCCGCGCCGGTAGGATTTCCCAGCGCGATATTGAGCGCCGCCGCGCCTTTGTCCTCAGAGGACGGTTCGGGAAGATCGGCCTCCTGCTGACCCGGAACGGCCTGGGCGAGGACCGACGACGATCGCAGTTCGGGCGCGTGGCGGGAAAACGCCGGCGCCTGAATATCGATGAACGGCGGAAAGCCGGTGGAGGTATCGAGCGACGCGGCGGCCGGCAGGACAATGGACAGCCACGCGGCGAGGGCGGAGATCAGGTAGCGATGCATAGGCGCTTCCCCCCTGTGACGGCGGCTCGACCGCCCGATTCTGCCACTTACCTCGCGGCGGCGCAAGGCCTATCGATATACGATCGCGGTCTGAATTTTTCGGACGAGTTCCCGTGATCCCGGAAAGAGGCGAACAGCCCCGAGGCCGCGGCGCCGCCATGGTATCGCGCGCGCGCGGCGGACGATAAGCGCCGCCGGTCCCTCGCAGCCCCGCCGAATGGCCCGATCGCGACGCGCTCGCGGAAAGTCGCGCAATCATCGCGTCACGAGGCACCGTCGGCGCGAGGTAGTTAGGCCGATGGTCCCGACCGTCGCGGGGTCGGAATTCGCCGCCGGGGCGCCCGAACGGCTCAGGCCCGGCGTCCGCGGATGGGGTATCCTGAAGGCATGAAAGGGGTCTCCGTCCTCGCGCTCGCCGCGGCCCTCGTCGCGCCACCCTCCGTCTTCCCGAGCCGCACATTCGCGGCGCCGACCGCGGAGGAGCTTCTCGATCCGAGCGTCCAGCCGGCGCTCCCCGTCGGCAAGGACGTGCGGGAAATCCCTTATCCGGAGATGCACTACGCTCGCTTCGCCGGGAGAGCGTTCGACCCGCCGCTCGCCTGGGACGACATCATCCAGGTCCGGCTGGGCTCCTGCTTTTTCCTGGCCACCCTCGCCGCGATAGTTAGGACGCATCCCGCGTTTGTCGCGGCCGCGGCGCGGCGTATCAAGGACGGCACCTACGAAGTCGACCTCCATCGTCCCGACGGAAGCCCCGCCACGGTCGCCCTCGACGATCGCCTTCCCGCCCTCGCGAGCGGCGAGATGGCCCTAAGCCGCGGACGCGATCCGGCGGACCTTCGGCCCGCGCTCTTCGAAAAGGCCTTCGCCAAGCTGCGCGGCGGCTACGCGAAGATCGACGGCGGCGAGCCGCGCGACGCCTTCGCGGCTCTCACGGGGACGATCGGCACGGCCCACGAACTTGAGGATCTCGACGAAGAGGAGGCGTGGGCCTTTCTCCGCGGCCTAATAAAGGAGAACCGCCCGGCCACCGCCAGCACCTGGGACATGGCGACGATGAAGCGGTTGACCGGAAACGACCCGGACCTCGACGGAATGATAGAGGGGCACGCCTACACCCTCCTTGACGCCGTCTCTCGCGACGGTTCCCGCTTCGTCCGGCTCTACACCCCCCTTTCGCGAAAGGACGCGGGGTACGCCGGGGACGCGCCGCGCGTGCAGGACGTGCCTATCGCCAAGTTCCTGCGCTACTTCGAAGACGTCACCGTCGGGGCCCTAGCGGCCGAGTAATCCGACTCCACAAGCCCCCGACTCGTCGCGACGCTCGTTTTGCTAGAATCCCGGCATTCTCGCCATGGATATCTCCCGCAGGTCCTTCATCCGCTGGGTCCTAGCCGCGGGCGCGGCGTCCGCCTGCCCCGTTCCGATCGGCGGCGCCCCGGTCGGGGGCAGTCCGTCCAAGGCAGGCGTTCCCGAGGGAAAGCTCACCAGCGAGGACCGCACCACCTGCCACAAGGTGCGCGACGGCGAGGAACTCCCCGTACCGCCTCCCGACGAAAAGCGTGATCTCGTCATCGTCGGCGGCGGCGGCAGCGGCCTCGCGGCGGCCGACGAAGCCAAGAACGCGGACTTCATCCTTTTGGAAAAGGAGCCGCACCTCGGCGGCAATTCCTACACCGAGTCCTGGGAAGGGCTGCGGTATTCCACCGGCGCGGCGTGGGATTCCCTCGCCGACCCGGCGTTTCCCGGGATCGCCAAGCGTTTCCGCTTCGACTGGAAGCCCATCCAGGGGAGCGACTCCGCCTGCTTCGACGGAAAATGGATCCGCGATTTCTGGGTCGGCGGGGTGGACACCGCCGCTATCGAGCAGCTCCCCTACGATAAAGCGACGAAGGACGGCTTCCGCGACTTTCTAAAGGAAGCGCATGCCGTCCCCGCGGCCGACCGCGTCGACGAGCTGGACGCGAAGCCGTTCTCGAATTACTTCGAGGGCAGACCGCCCCAGCTCCGGCAGTTCTGGAACGCGTTCTGCCTGTCCAACTGGGGAGCCCCTCTCGAGCACACCTCCGCCTACCAGGGACTGCAGGCCGTCACGGAATGGTTTCGAGACCAGCGCTACACATGGGAGGGCGGGATCGGCATGGCGTCGAAACTCGCCTTCGACGGTCTGCCCGAAGGCGCCAAGAAGCGCGTCGTCACCGGCGCGGCGGTCTTCCGCGTCCAACGAAAAGGGAAGAAGGCCTGGGTGAGCTTTTTCAAGGACGGCAAGGCCCGCACGATCGAGGCCCGCGGCGTCGTCATGGCGACCCCCAAGTTCATCACGAAGTTCCTCGTCGCGGACCTTCCGTCGGACCAGTACGAAGCGATGGCCGCGATGCGCTACGCCCCATTTCTCGTCTATAACCTGTGCTTCGACCGCGTCGTCTTCAACCAGAGCTACGACAACTGGGTGGTCGGAGCCAAGCATTTCACCGACTTCATCCCCGCGGACTGGGTCACCCACGCGGACGGCGGCGATCTCAAACGCAAGCAGGTGATCACGGTATACGCGCCGAAGCTCGAGTCGGAGCGTCACGAGTTCCAGGACGACGCGCTCGTCCTCGCGAAGGCGAAGGAGGCCGTGTCGGAGCTCGTCGGCGGGTTCCCCGGATGGATCGATTCCCTGCGCGAGGTGCGGATCTATCGCCGCGGCCATCCGATGCCGATGTCGATCCCGGGATTTTTCACCAAGCTACAGCCTGTCGTGCGGCGGGACCTCGCCCCGATCTATTTCGCCCACAGCGATTCCAAGGGCTCGAATTCCGACTGGCTCTACGCCGCGATCAACGGTATCGACGCCGCGAAGAAGGCGCTCAAGAAGGTCTGACCCGCGACGCGCCCGCGTCGTAGGCCCTAGTGACCATGCTCTCCTAGGTCCTCTGCTCGAGCCGACATTCCCCAAAAGTCTCGCGCCCCCGTTCCGGCGTCCGCGCTATGATGAGCCCCTGGTAGGAGGGGACCTCATCGTCTCCTCATAGGAGAACCGCATGAACTCGACGCTTCCATTGAAGTTCCCCAAATTCGTCCTCGCCCTGCTCGCGGCCGCGGCCGTGCCCGCGGCGGCGTACTACGGCTACAGTTCCTCCGAAGTGGAGCTTAGCTTTGACAACGTGATCGAGATCCAGGCCGACCGCGTCCCCTCCATGCCGGATCTTGCGCCGGGCGGCGATGCGTACGAGAACGCGCGGCAGCAGGTGGAGAGCCAGGTCCAGTACCTGGTCGGCTGGTTCCAGTCCCCGAGCTTCGTCAATTCCCACAAGTGCGCGACCGTCGAGAACCGCAGCGGCCGCGGGCCCAAGCGGATCCAGATCGGCTGCGCGGGAACCATGGGCGAAAGCATCGCCTACCGGATCGAGTTCACGAAAGCCGAAGCGGCGGCCGAGGATGGCTGGGTCCGCCTCAGCTACAAGTTCGCGGGCCCCGCCGTCTTCCGAAAGAAGATGTTCGCCCTGGGAGGCACTCAGATTCGCGACTTCCCCCTCACGATGCCGTTGGCGCCGGAGCGGAGCATCCGCGTCGACCGCAAGAAGTGCGTTACCGACACCCACTACGCGAGCGAAGAGGACTTCTTTTATTTCTGGGACCCCGACATGGCGGGCTGTCCCCTCGCGGACAAGAGCCGCAAGGACATCCTCCGCATCAAGGGCATGCTCACCAAGAAAGAGGGGCCGCGCACGCCGAACCCGACGAAGATCCGCTGGCCCAATTACGGCAAGCTCTACGGCGACAACTTCAACGGCCGGGACATCGTCGTCTCGTGGTTCATCGGCTACGTCGACGAGGACAAGATCGACCTGTCGAAGGTGAACACCCGTGACTCCGCCTACAGCGACTTCCAGGAGCTCCAAGGCAAGCTCAAGGGGCTCGGTCTCAAGCTGAACGCGGAGGAGAGCGTCAGCGAGTTCCGCTTCCGCGCCGACGGCGAGCCCAACGCCTCGAACGGCCGCCGGATCAAAGGCATCAACTTTCTCCAGGTCTGGGAGAAGACCGCCTCGTGGAAAGGCCAGCCCGTCCGCATCAAGCTGCGCTTGGTCCTGACCGACACGCGCCACGACTCGCGCGACGTGACGTTCCATACGATGTACCGCCAGGCGCTGTCGGAGTCGGACTTCCTCATCTACGACGGCCACTCGGGCCTCGGAGGCAACCTCGCCCTGGACATGGATCGCCTGCAGGGCGTGTCGTGGAACCCGGCGAAATTCCAGGTCTTCCTCTTCAACGGCTGCAGCGGCAACGCCTACTTCCCGCGCCAGTACGCGCAAGCGAAAGGCAAGGACTCCAGCGGCAAGATGAACCTCCGGGTGATGGCCTCGTCCCTGCCGACGCTGAGCTCGAACGCGGTCGCCAACCAGATCGCCTTCATCAAGCCCTTCATCACGCTGACGACGCCCGACTGGAAGACCTTGGTCAAGAACATGGACGCCTCGACCCCCGAGCGCGAGAACGTGCTCTACGGAGTCAACGGCGAGGGTGACGACGACTGGACGCCCTGATCTAGACTAGATCCGAAATCGAGCGCCGCGGGCGAGACGACCTCCCGCGGCGCTTCGCTTTTCGTCAGAAGTCGACGTGGAAGTGGGTGTAGTGGCCTTTTCCGGGCTGGCGGATGCGGCTCTGCAGCAGGCGGATCGTCTGCTCGCTCTCGCCGTTCTGCCGCGCTTGCCGAATGATGATGTCCTTGATGTGGCGCTGCACGAAGATCTGCCGCGCGCCCATGTCCCGGATGAAGGTCGTCACGAGCCGCGTGTTGCGCTCCGGGTCGAAGCGGCCCGCGTAGGCGCCGTGCTCGGCTCCAAGCGTGTACATGTAGATGTCCGCCGCGCGTCCCCGGTGCGAGACGTGACCGGTCAAGCTCCCGCCGCGCGTCACGTTGCGGTGGCCGTATTGCGGCCCCATATCGCCGATAAGGAGCGGGTCGGGCGAGCCCGCCTGCTTCATGCGGTTGGCGGTGGCGATGAGCTTCTGGACGACGTCGCGGTCGGCCCATCGGCCGCCGTGCCCATGCCGCTCCGACTTCGCCAAGAGGACGCGGTAGCCGTACGTCGCCTCGTAATCGATGTTGCCCTCGCCCGAGATCGGCATGGCCACGCGCTGGCGTTCCGCCGGGCTCGCGAAGATGCCGAAGCCGTGGACCAAATTGTCCAAGCCTTCATGGAGGCCGACGCCCAGGTTGCGCAGCGGCGACGGCTGGTCGCGCCACGCTTCGTTCCTGACCTCGGGATCGATGCGGGGAAGTCCGTTGGCGCGGAAGTGGGTCGGCGTCGCGCCGGTAAGCGGCGTCACGCCAGGCACGACGGGCGCGGGAGGCCGCGGAGGCCGCACCGGAGCCACCGGCACGGTCGGCCTTGGCTCCTCCTCTTGTCCGGCGGGAGGCCGCTGCGGGACGCGGGCCGGCGGCTGCCTTCGCCCGGGCGGCTGGCGCGTCGCCGGCGGCTGGCGCGGGCCGCGCGGCTGGGCACGCTCGGCGGCGACGCGCTCGTGCTCGCTGCGGAGCGCGTCGCGGGTCGCCTCGGTCATGACCCCGTCCGCGACGAGCGGGTTCGTCATGTCGGGGCGCGAGCGCGCGTAGTGCTCCTGAAACCGGCGGACAGCCTCGGAGGTCACCGGGCCGTATTTCCCGTCGTTCATCTGCCGACGGTTCGGGCCGAATCCCATGGTGACGAGCCGCCGCTGGTCCGTGTGGACTTCCCTGTCGTATTGAAAGCGCTGGCCGGGCGTGTGTCGGGCGACGACTCGCGACGTCGGAGTCGCGGTGGGCTCGACGACCACCGGAACCCCGGGAATCTGGCGGGTGTCGGTCCGGACGTTTACGCCCGCGCCCGTCAATACGGGCGCCACGTGCCGCTGAGTCATCCGCTGGTGGAACGCGGCGACGATCTGGTTCTCTTCCTCTTCGGTGGCGTTGATATTGTGCTTTTCCGCGAGCTCCTTGCGCAGTTCGCCGATCTGCGCGCCCGCCTGCTCGAGCCCTTCCTTGTTCTTGGCGTGGGCCGCGCGCTCGGCGCCAGTGCGGATCTCCTCGAAGCGGCGGGTCAAATCCATGTACGCCGCGTTGTCCTGCACCCGGGTCACGAGCTCGTGGGCGATGTCGAGCTTGCGCGTGACACCTTCGCGCAGCTCGCGCGTCGGATCCTCGTCCTGCTGCGGCGGAGCCGGGTCCCTCTGCGCGACGGGCGTGGGACGGCGGTCTTGTGCTGGAGCGGGTGCGTTCGCGTGGGCGCCTAGAGGGGTCAGGAGCCCTATCGCGACCGCTGCGGCCAGGGCAGAGTCGATGCGGTGCATGGGCACTTCCTAGAGTGACAGACCGAATCTCCCACGTTTAGGGCATTAGGACCCATAATAGGATGGGCAAAAGGGCCTATAACGTGGCAGCCCCCGTTTCCGTCGAATGGGAGTGTTATTCGACGTCCTCCGGAGCGTCCAGCCGCTGGGGCCGCGGACCCAGAAGGGGCCTAAACAGCTTCGGCGTATTAGAGCGCAGCACCTTCGCCGGGTCGAAGGTGCGGCCGTTCTTGTCCCGGATCTCGAAGTGGAGATGAGGTCCGCTCGAATGCCCGGTGCTTCCGACCGCTCCCAGCAGCTTGGCGCGGTCGACGCGCTGTCCCGAGCGGACGTCGATGCGGCTCAGGTGGGCGTACCAGGTCCGGGAACCGTCGGAGTGCTCCACGATGACGAGGTTCCCATAGCCGTTGCGCCATCCGGCCATGACGACTCGGCCCGGCCTGGATGGCACGACCGGGGTGCCCGTCGGGAGCGCGAAGTCGATCCCCGCATGCCGTCGACTACCGTTGCTTCGGCTCGCGCCGAACTCGCCCCCGGACACGACGCGCGGCCACTTCGAGGTGTCTCGGAAGGGAAGCTGAAACTTGTCGGGGTCCCCCTGCGCGGGCGGCGGAGGGACCTCCCGCGGTCGAGTCGGGGCGGGCTCATCCTCTTGCTCCTCACGCCTTGGCTGTTCGCGGCGCGGCGAGGGGGGTCGCCGCGGCGGCTCGGGGAGGCGCGCCGGCGCGGGCGTCTGGGGCTGCGCGGGACGCGCCGGCGCGACCTGCCGCGGCCTCGGTGAGGAAGGCACGGGAACTCCTTCGATCCTCGCGTCTCCCGGCGAAAGCACTGCGCCGCCGACGCGCACCTGCTGCGGCGTATGGCGTACGGGCCCTCGGGCGAGGAACTCGTGGAAGCGGCGAAGGTACGCCGCCTCCTCCTCAGGACTCGGGGATATGCCGTGCCGTTCCGATAACTGCCTCCGGAACTCGGCGATCTCCCTCACGGAACGCTCCAACCCTTCGGCGCTTCGCTCGAAAGCGGCTCGCTCCGCCCCGACGCGGATCGCCTCGAAGCGGGACGTCGCGGCGACAAAGTCCGCCAGGCCGGGAATGCGCGCGAGGAGCTGATGGGAGACGTCGAGTTGATCCGTCAATTGCGTCCGGAGCTTCAGCATCGGATCTTGGGGAGTCTCGACGCGATCGGAAGCCCTCGGAGCCGCACGCGGAGGCGCGGTGCGGGCCGTCGCGCGCGGCTCGTGGTAGTCCAGCCGCACGGGCGCGTCGGCCGCGCGCGAAAGGGCCGCAGCCCCAAGACAAAGAACCGAGACGGCCGCCGCCCGCCTAATCATCGTCGTCCTCGTCCCCGTCTTCGTCGTCGTCATCTTCGTCGTCGCCATCGTCATCATCGCCGGCCGGCGCGCGGCTCGGGTTCTCCTCGTCGGGATCGGGGTCGGCTTCGGCTTGCGGCGCCTCCCGCGGCGGAGCGGGCGAGGCCGGACGAGGAGGCGGAGGCGTCTCGTCCACGGGCCTCCCCGGGATTTCCGCGCCGCTCGGTCCGCCGCCGAGCACGCCCGCCGGGCCGGTCACTCGTCCCGGAACGTGGCGTTCGCCGCCTCGTTCCATCCGCTGGATGATCTGCTGCTCCTCTCCCTCCGCCAGAGGAGTCCCGCTATCCTCGATCCGGTGCCTCAGGACGTCGAGCCGGGCGTAGGCGGCGGACAGCTGCCCGATGCGCGCCGGCGCCGAGCGCTCCGCGTCAGCCGATTGGGCGTCGTGAACGATCTCGCGCAGCGCTTCCTCCGCGCGCTGCCTCGCGAAGGTCGGCGGCATGCGGGAGATCAAGGCGCCGGCCACCGCGTGCTGCTCCCTCAGAGACTTGCGGATCTCCGGCTCCGGATCCGCGTCCGGCGCGGCCGCCGGAAGCGCGGCATGCCGCCGGGCCGGAGGAGGCTCGGGTGCGGCGGTGTTCGCGTGCAGCCCTCCGGCCGAGCACGCCGCGGCGCACGCGGCGAGCGTCAGCTCTACGACCTTGCGTCGGCCCGGCCGATCCTTATTGTTCATGGTCCTCACCTGTGCGCGATCAAGACCGCGCCCTGCTTCAGCTTGTCGATAACCCCTCTCACGTACCTGTAGGAGAGGGCGAAGCATCCCCATGAACGCCCCGCGTAATTGTCGCCGACGTAGTCCGCCCCGTGGATCACGACGAGCCGCCGGCGCGCGTTGTTGTTCGTCGATTCCCTTCCGTCGACGCGAAGCGAGTACCCGTGCGCGCCGGAATAGGTCTCGGCCGTCGTGTAGATGCCCAAGGACGTCGCGTGGCTGCCGTGCCGGTTGGAATACCCCCCCGCGCCGCGGGAGACCGCGTAGGATTGCACTCGTCCCGAGCTCATGTCGATGAGATGGAATCGTCCCGTCGGCCCTCGATAGTCGGCGACGGCCACGTAGCGCTTGTTGCGGACGTTGTTCTGTTCCAGATACTGCGAGACCCGGGTGAGCGCCTGCCTCGAGATGTGCGGATTGCGCTCGGCGACTTGGGCGAGCACTCCGGAGGGACTCGGGCCGGTCGCGGGAGCGGGGACTTCGTCGGGCGGCTCGCGCGGAGGCTGTTCCCGCGGGGGCAGGGACCTTCGCGGAGGCGGCAGCGCGCGTTCGGGCTCGGGACGCCGCGGCGGCTGGGTCCGCTGAGCCGTCTGCCAGGGCGATCGCGCGGGCGGAGGCTGCCGCTGCGGAGAGGGGATCGGCGGGCGAGTGCCGGCGCTCGGCTGGACGGGGACACCGGAGATCCGGCCCGGGCCCGGCTGGATCGCCCCCGCGCCGACGCTCACTCTCTGCGGGACTTGGCTCCGTCCCTCGCCGGCAATGAATTCGTGGAAGCGTCGGAGCATGGCGGCCTCCTCTTGTTCCGTAGGCTCCAGACCGTGCTGCTCCGAGAGGCGGCGCCGGAACTCCTGGACGTCCTTGAGCGCCCCCTTGAGCCCTTCGGTATCACCCTTATAGGCCGCCCGTTCCGCGGCCACCCGGATCGCTTCGAAGCGTCGAGTCTCCTCGATGAATGCCCGATTGTCCTTCACTCCGGCAAGGAGCAGGTGGGAGACGTCCAATTGGTCGGTCAGTGCGCCGCGGATTCCTCTTTGGTGATCCGCATGGGCTCGGGCGTCCTCAGGCCGGCGCGCGGGAGGCGACTCCGGACGCCGCGCGGGCTGCTGTACCTCGCGGCGGGGCGGCGGGCAGTATGTTTCCGCAAATAGGCGGGTCGCCGCTCCTTGAGGGGTGAGGAGGCTAAGTCCGGCCAGAAGGCTTACCGTCCCTCTGCTCATAGCCGCTTCAGCATTGCGCCGCGCGGCGGGCTCGAATCAGAGTATAAGGGGGTTCGGCCGCCTAGGGCCTAGGTCCTAGAATTGAAGTGGGTCCCTTGGTCCCATGCCGCCAGGCGCCGCAGGTCCCATAATAGAAGTGGGTCGTTTGGACCTACGCCCGAGTGGGTCCTAGGACCGCAAAAGGATCATCGGTCCTTCGCCGAACGGCGCCTGCCCCCAAAGTCCCGCGCCGTGTTGCAGGCCCCTACGGGCAGTGGGAGTCCTTTCGAGCGCCGAAGTAATACCGCAAGCCGATGCCGCCGTCGGCGTCCGCGGCGACCTCGGGCGAGAGCCGGAGGACCGGGGCGACCTCGAGGAACAACTCGACGGGCGAATTGGAAAGGGTGAGGGATAGCCCGCCCACGAAACGTACGCCGAACTCGGTCTGCGGCCTGTCGCGGAACTTGGCGCCGATTCCCAGGTACGGAGCGGCCTTGCCCTTGGCCGGCCGGCGCGTCAGATCGCGGAAATGGGTAAGCAAGTCGAGATGCCCGTCGATATCGTGCTCCTGAGCGCCCAAGGCGAAGTCGACGGCGAGGTTCCGGTCGATGATGTACTTAGCCGAGGCGCCGAACGGGACGCCCACGAATGCGCCCAAGCCGAACTGGCCCGGAGATTCCTGGGCTCCGGCGAAGGCAGGCAGCGCCAAGAGCGCCCCTAAAACCGTCCAACTCTTCCACCGAGTCATCCGTCGAGTTAACCCAATTCCATCCCTAAAGTCAACGACGACCTCGGGCGATTCGACAACGGCGGGTTCGATGCCTTCAAGGACTGACACCGGAGTCGGCAATGTAGTAAAATAACCCATCCAACGTTTCGAGGAGCCGAAATGAGCATTTTCAGCACGAAGGAGCAGGCGGGAAGCAAGAAAATCAAGGAGGAGGGCTGCCTGATCACCCTCCAGATCGAGGTGCCGGCCGAGAAAGTGAAGGAGGCCACCCACACCGCGCTCATCCGCCTCCAAAGCCAGGCGCGCCTCCCCGGATTCCGCCCGGGCAAGGCCCCCATCGAGATGGTCCAGCAGCAGCTTTCGGGCGCGCTTCGCGAGCGGGTCGTCGACCAACTTCTGCGGGACGCGGTGCCGAAAGCCTGCGAGGAGCATAAGCTTCATCCCCTTTCCTCCCCGCAGGTGCACACCCTGTCCATGGAAGAGGGCAAGCCGCTATCGTTCCAGGTGGACGTGGAAGTCCCCCCGAAAGTCCAGGCGAAGGACTACAAGAAGCTGCCGGTCACCCGAAAGGCGTACGCGGCCTCCGACGAAGAACTGAACAAGCGTCTCCAGGAGCTCCGCGAGGGCAACGCGCGCCTCGAGAAGTCCGCCAAGGACGCGGCCGCCAAGGATCACTACGTCGTCTTGGACTACCAGGTCCTCGACAACGGCCAGCCTCTCAAGAACGGCAAGGGCCAAGACGAACTGCTCGACATGTCCGCCACCGACGCGGCCGAAGGCCTGGTCGAAGGGCTCGTCGGCGTCAAGCGGGGCGAGACGAAGGACATCCCCGGCAAGCTCAAGGACAAGGCGGTCGTCTTCCGCGTCACCCTCAAGGAGATCAAGGAGAAGGTGCTGCCGAAGCTCGACGACGAGTTCTCGAAGGACCTCGGCTACGCCTCGATGGGCGAGCTGCAAGGAAAGCTCAAGGCGCTCCTCGAGGAGGAAGCCAAGCACAAGTCCGAGAAGGAACTCATCGGGCAGCTTGAGGAAGGGCTTCTGAAGAACAACCGCTTCGCCGTGCCGCCGTCCTTGGTGGACTCGACGCTGGAGCGGATGATGGACCGCCTGCGCCGCCAAGTGATGGGTCCCAAGCGCGATTGGCCGCAAGGCGAGCGCGAGAAAGTCGCCGAGAAGCTCCGCCCCAAGGCTGAGGACGAGGTCCGGCTCTCGTACCTGTTGCGCGCGATCGCCGACGCGGAGAAGATCACGGTCACCGACCAGGACCACGACGCGGAAAAGGCCCGCAGCCTGGAAGGCGCCGAGAACGACGAACAGAAGGCCAACGTGGCACGGTTCTTTGACGAGCAGAGGGACCAGGTCGCCGCGATGCTCTTGGAACGCAAGACCGTCGACTTCTTGAAGAAGTCCGCGGCGATCAAGGACGCGTAAAAAAAATACTATACTCAGGACACCATGATCATCCCTACGATACTCGAGAGATGGAACCAAGGCTCGGCGGTCGGCTACGACATCTTTTCCCGCTTGCTGAAGGATAGGATCATCTTCGTGGGCGGCCAGGAAGGCGCCGTCACGACGGACTCGGCGAACCTCCTCATCTCCCAGCTGCTGTATTTGGACGCCGAGGACTCGGAGAGAGGAATCAACCTCTATATCAATTCCCCCGGCGGCATGGTCTCGGCCGGCCTCGCGGTCTACGACACCATGCAGTACATCAAGGCCCCCATCACGACGATCTGCATCGGCATGGCCATGTCCTTCGGCGCCGTGCTTCTCGCCGCGGGGACGAAGGGGCGCCGCTATGCGCTGCCCTTCTCCCGCGTGATGATCCACCAGCCTCTCATCTCCGGCGGCATTGGCGGACAGGAAACGGACATCGTGATCGAGGCGAAAGAGATGAATCTCATGAAGGAGAAGCTCATCGGCATCCTCGCCAAGCACACCGGCCAGACCGACAGCAAGCTCCGCGCAGACATGGAGCGCAACTACTACATGTCCGCCGAAGAAGCGAAGGCGTACGGCATCGTCGACGAAGTGATCGCGCCGCGCAAGAGATAATGAGCCCCTCCCCGAAGAGCGGCGTTCCGAAGCTGCCGCTCCTCGCCGTGCGGGACGTCGTCTTGTTCCCGCACATGACGCTCCCGCTGTCGGTCGGGCGGGAGAAGTCGATCAAGGCTCTCGAGGCCGCGCTCGCCAAGCACGATAAGAGGATCCTCGTCTGCACGCAGCGGCAGGCCACGGTCGAGGACCCCGGCGTCGCGGACCTGTTCCCCATCGGCGTGGAGGCGGAGACCGTCCAGTGCCTCAAGATGCCCGACGGAACGCTCAAGGTGCTTCTGCAGGGCCTCCGCCGCGCCAGGGCCGCCAAGCAGACGTACAGCGCGGCCCTCGGCTACTGGGAAGCGGAGTGCGACCCGGTGGAAGAGCTGGGTTCGATCGGACCGGAATCGCAGGCGCTCAAGCGCCACGTGGTCGAGTCTTTCGAGAAGTACGGTAAGCTCAGCCGGCGCATCACCCCCGAGGCGATCGCCCCCCTCGTGCAGATCGAGGATCCCTCGCGCCTGGCCGACACGATCGCCGCGAGCGCCATTGTCAAGATCGCGGAGCGCCAGGACTTGCTCGAGACCACGAGCGTCGTCGAGCGGCTCCACAAGCTCGATGTGATGCTCAACGCCGAGATCGAGATCCTGAACGTCGAGAAGAAAATCCACGCCGACGTCCGCAAGAATATCGAGAAGACGCAGAAGGAATACTACCTGACGGAGCAGATGAAGGCGATCCAGAAGGAACTCCGGCAGAAGGACGATTTCGGCAAGGAGCTCGACGAACTCCGCGACAAGATCAAGGAAGCGAAGATGTCGAAGGCCGGGGAAGAAGCCTCTCTCAAGGAGCTCGGGCGCTTGGAGAAGATGATGCCCTTCTCCCCTGAGGCGACCGTCTGCCGCTCCTACCTCGACTGGATGATCGGCCTACCGTGGGCCAAGACGACGAAGGATTCCCTGGACCTCAAGAGCGCCGAGAAGATCCTGAACGAGGATCACTTCGGCTTGGAGAAGGCGAAGGAGCGGGTCCTCGAGTACCTCGCGGTCTGCAAGTTGACCAAATCGCTCAAGGGCCCCATCCTCTGCTTCGTCGGCCCGCCGGGCGTCGGCAAGACCTCGCTCGCCAAGTCCATCTCCCGCGCGATGGGGCGCAAGTTCACCCGCATGTCCCTCGGCGGCGTGCGCGACGAGGCCGAGATCCGCGGCCACCGCCGCACCTACATCGGCTCCTTGCCCGGCCGGCTCGTGCAGTCTTTGCGCAAGGCCGGCAGCCGCAACCCCGTGTTCCTCCTCGACGAGATCGACAAGATGGGCATGGACTGGCGCGGCGATCCCGCGGCGGCGCTGCTCGAGGTCCTCGATCCCGAACAGAACTCCACCTTCATGGACCACTATCTCGACGTCGAGTTCGATCTGTCGCAGATCATGTTCGTCTGCACGGCGAACACGCTAGAAGGCATCCCGGTCAGCCTGCAGGACCGCCTGGAGATCCTCCGATTCCCGGGCTACACGCACAGGGAGAAAGTCTCGATCGCCAAGGGCCACCTGATCCCCAAGCAGCTCAAGGACCACGGCGTCCCGTTGAAGAGCGTCGACATCACCGAGGCGGCCTTGAACCGCACGATGCAGGAGTACGCCCGCGAGGCGGGCGTGCGCAGCCTCGAACGGGAGATCGCCTCGATGGCGCGCAAGGCGGCCAGGATCATCGTCCAGGACAAGACCGAAAAGATCACGATCGACGCCTCCAATCTCGAGAAGTTCCTCGGCATCCCGAAGTACCACCACGAGAAGAACTCCCACAACGACGTGGGCGTCGCGACGGGCCTCGCTTGGACGGAGCACGGCGGGGAGATCCTGGCAATCGAGGCCGTCGCGCTCAACGGCAAAGGGATCCTCACGTTGACGGGAAAGCTCGGCTCGGTGATGCAGGAGTCCGCTCATGCCGCGCTTTCCTTTATCAAGTCGATCGCGAAGATCCTAAGCGTCCCTCCGTCCGCCTTCAAAGGGAAGGACATCCATATCCACGTACCGGAAGGCGCGATCCCGAAGGACGGCCCGTCCGCCGGCATCGCGATCGCGACCGCCGTGGCGAGCCTCGTCTCGGGACGGCCGGTCAAGCCCGGCGTCGCGATGACGGGCGAGATCACCCTGCGCGGCCGCGTCCTGCCGATCGGCGGCCTCAAGGAAAAAGTCATGGCCGCCCACCGGGAGGGTCTCAAGACCGTACTGTTCCCCATGGGCAACCTCAAGGATGTCGAGGAGATCCCGAAGGAGATCCAGGCCGGCATCGAGCTCGTGCCCGTAAAGGACATCAGCGAGGTGCTCCGCCTGGCGTTGCTCCCGATCCCCCCCAAGACAAAGCAGAAGTCGTTCTCCTGGGCGCCGCCCCGCGCAGAGCCGCGCATCATCACTGGACTTCCCCGCCCCGGCGCGGCATGACCGCCGCCGCCCTTCGCACGGCGGCGCTGATCGGGCCTCTGATTCTTTGCGGCGGCCTCTGCCGCGCGGCCGAGCGGATCGCGCCGTTCTCGCCGGACCTCGCCCTCGTCGATCCTTGGTCCTACGAGCTGGGCTCGAAGCAACCATTCCAAGGCTCCTACTACGCCCATTTCGCGCGCGGCGAAAAGCACCTGTATTACGCGGCAAGCCGCCATTCGACGGAATGGGCCAGCCCCACGCTCCGCAACGTCCGCGCTCTCTTCGATAAGGTACGATTCGACGCGGCGCTCATCGAAGGGACGCGCGCCGAGCTAGGCACGAACCCCGCCGGGCGACTCGCGGAATACAGGGCCGACGAAAAGGCGTCGACCGACAAGGGCTTCTACAAAGGAAGCGAGCCCGGACTTACGGCGATCCTGGCGTCGAAGCGCGGGATAGCGTTCCGCGGAGCGGAGCCTTCCGACCGCGAGATTCACTCCCAACTCTTCTCCAACGGCTATTTGCTCGAGGATGTTCTGTGCTTCTACACCCTGCGCCAGATTCCGCAGCTTCAGCGGGAGCGCGCCTTCGAGTCAAAGTCCTTTGAGCAGGTATATCCCGAACTGATGTCCCGTTGGAGCAAGCGCTACGAGGTGACCTCGGAGCAACTGCCCTCCCTGGCCCGCCTGAATGCCTGGCATCGCGAAAAAACGGGCGCGGCCTTCGACCTTTCGACGTATACCAAAGACAGCGAGGCCGTGGCGCCTCTCGCCGGCGGAACGTACGTCCAACGGCTCTCCGCCGAGATCGGCATGATCCGCGACCGGTTCATCGTCCGAGAGATCGCCCGCGCGCTCAACGACTACGACACGGTCCTGGTCGTCTTTGGACACAGCCATCTCGCCACGCAGCGGCGCGCCCTGGAGGCGATGATGGGACCGCCGGTCGAACAGTCCGACGTCGCCAGGTAGCGCTTAGGGGAGCGGCGGCAGCTGGAGGCGCAGCAGGATCTCCTGCGCTCTAATAGCGGCGGGCGGATGACTGAACAAACGTGCGCGCTGCTCCGAGGGCTTGAGCTGCTCGTAGAGCTTCTCGATGTTCCCCATCGCCTGGACGCCGGCATTGGGATCGAGCCCTAATCGGACCATCAGATTCGCGGCATAGGAGTCTGCGTCCAACTCGTTTTTGTGGAGGAGCTTCTGCACCCTCGGGCGGAACTCCGCTCGGAGGACGCCCTCGATCGCTGAGGATCGCGGCGAGACCGGGCCGCCGAGCAGATCCAGCGTCACGAACCGCATTTCTCGAGGATGCGCCGCCTTCACTTCCTCTAGGATCTTCTCGACGTCCCGGACGTATCTCGCCGAATGCCCGAGGACTAGATGGCCGACTTCGTGCCCCAGGATGAACGCCAGTTCGTCCGGAGTATGCGCCGCCTGACCGACGATCCAGCAGGCGTTGATCGTTCCCAGCCGGTTTCCCTCCTCGGGCTTAGGCGGCAGCGCTTCGGCGATCCATGGGCATTGTGGCGCGGACTTCCCTACGTAGTTCAAGCGGAGAGACGAAAGGTCGGGCAGGGACTGTATCTTGTCGAAAACGGCGCGAAGGTCGCGTTCCAACGCGTCGGGGTCGCGGACGTACGGCATGTCGGCGGGAGTCCTCGCGGACGCCGCGATTGGAAACAGAAGCGACGCGATCAGGACGGCGGAGGGAGCCGCGCGACGGAGCATTCCTTCATTATAGCCCGGATCCGCCGCGAGGGAAGGGGTCCTTGGTCCCAGCCGGCCGAGGTCCCGTATGGCCCTCAGCGGAAGCGCTCGAGCGTCTTGCCGTCGAGCGTCGCGCCGTAGTCCTGCGTCATCTCGATGATGAGGCGGGTGCCGCTCACGCCCGGCTCGCACAAGCTTGCCGCGTGAAGATCTTCCTCCACCGGCCGGCTGAACGCGAGCTTGACGCGGAACTTCGCCACGAACCCCGGACCCGAGGCGGCGAACCATTGCTCGTGATAGGTCATCTTGGAGAGATTGACGGGATAGATCGCGATGTCGGAGACGTCGACCGACTGGATGAGCCCGTCGAATCCCCGTCGGCGCTCCTCCTCGGTGGAGAACGCGGCGACCAATGCGCTCGTGCCCCAATTGGCGTCCCAGGTGCGGCAATCAACGACGTGCTCGTTGAGGAGCGCGATATTGGCGACGCGCACGTCGCGCGGAACGCCTCCCGGCGTCTCGACACGAAGCACGGCTCCGCTGAAGAGAAGCCCGTCGCAGGTGGAGGAGTGTCCGCACGCCTCCTTCTTGATCCAGACCTGCTTCATGGAGCGCTCCAGGGAGACGATGCGTCCGCGCGCCGGAGCGGTGATAGACGCATCGGGAGCCGGCGCCGCGGCTTGCGACCGCGCGCGCGACGCGGCAAGAACGAGGCATGCGGCGGCGAGTCTGAGGGGAGAGAGCATGCCGCAATCGTAGCGTTCCCGCGGCGTTCGGCAGAAGGGCCAATCGGGCGCTCCTGAACTCCCCTGGAAGACCCCCGAAGTTTGACCTGGATCAACTCGACCCGGCGGGAAATTTGTTACCATACGCCCGTTCTCGGAGGAAATCATGAGCCCGAAAGAATACATCCTTCTCACCCCCGGCCCCACCCCGCTTCCCCCCTCGGTTCGCGCCAAGCTCGGCGAGCCGATTCTGCATCACCGCACGCATGAGTTCGGCAAGATCTTCGCCCAAGTGATCGCCGACATGCAGTACGTCTTCCGCACCAAGGCCACGACCCTCATGATGACTTGCTCCGGCACGGGCTCGATGGAGTCGGCGGTGGCGAACCTCCTCTCCCCCGGGGACAAGACGCTGGTCCACTCGACCGGCGCCTTCGGCAACCGCTTCGCCAAGATCCAAAAGGCGTACGGCATCGAGCCTATGACGATCTTCGAGGAATGGGGCGAGGCCGCGCAGCCGGACCGCCTGAGGAAGCTCCTGCAGGCGACGCCCGGCGGCTTCAAGGCGGTCTTCTTCCAACACACCGACACCTCGACCGGCGTCGTCAACGACATCGAGACGCTCGCCAAGGTCGTCCGCGAGAACTCGGACGCGCTCGTCGTGGTGGACGCGATCTCGGGCCTCGCGGCCGAACGCCTCGAGACGGACGCCTGGGGCGTCGACGTCGCGCTGACGGGCTCTCAGAAGGGCCTCATGAACGGCCCGGGCCTCGCCTTCGCCGCCGTCTCGGACAAGGCTTGGAAAGCGGTCCTCGCGGCCAAGCTGCCGCGCTTCTACTTCGACTGGCGCACCATGAAGGACTCGCTCCCCGACCAGGAGACGCCCTACACGCCGGCCGTGTGCATGGTCGTCGGCCAAGCCGAGGCCCTGCGCATGATCCGCGAGGAAGGCATCGAGAACGTCTGGAAGCGCACGGACGCTCTCGCCGAGCACACCCGCAAGGAAGTGGCGGGAAAACTCGGACTCAAGCTCTTCGCGAAGAACCCGGCGAACATCCTAACTGGCGCCTGGCTCCCCGACGGCGTCGACGGCAACAAGCTCCTCAAGGAGATGCTCGCCGAGGACAAGATCTCCATCGCCAACGGCCAGGAGAAGCTAAAGGGCAAGATCATCCGCATCGCCCACATGGGCCACATCACGAAAGCCGACGTGGACGCGGGCATCGCCGCCCTGGGACGCCGACTCTCCAAAGTCGGGGTCTGACCCGTGGCATTCAAGGTCCTCGTCACCGATCCGATCGACCGCGAGGGCCTGCGTCCGCTCGAGGGGCATAAGGGCATCGACCTCCAGGTCGAGCTCGCGCCCTCCAAGGAGAAGTTGGGCTCTCTTCTCAAAGGGGTCAACGCCTGGCTCGTGCGCTCCGAAACCAAGGTCACCGCCGAGTGGATCCAGCAAGCGAAGGATCTCAAGCTCATCGGACGGGCGGGCGTCGGCGTCGACAACATCGACCTCTCGACCGCCTCACGCCACGGCATCGCGGTCATCAACGCGCCGCAAGGCAACACGATCGCGGCCTGCGAGCACACCTGGGCGCTCATCCTCGCCCTTTCGCGCAACGTGCCCCAGGCCGACGCCACCATGAAGCAGGGCGGCTGGGACCGGTCCAAGTTCATGGGCGCGGAGCTCCAGGGCAAGACGCTCGGCGTCGTCGGGCTCGGCCGGATCGGACGTGAGGTCGCCAAGCGCGGCGTCGCCTTCGGCATGAAGATCGTCGGCCACGATCCCTACGTCTCCAACGAACAGGTCAAAGCGATGGGGTTTCAGCCGGGCACCTTGAAGGAGGTCCTCGAGCAGTCGGACTTCTTCACGCTGCACGTGCCGGGCTCGGACAAAACGCGCGGCTTGATCAACGAGGAGACGTCGGCGTGGATCAAGAAGGGCGCCTACCTCGTCAACTGCGCGCGAGGCGAGCTGGTGCCGGCGCCCATCCTCGTCAAGCTGATCGAATCGGGCCGGCTCGCGGGCGCCGCGATCGACGTATTCGAGAAAGAGCCCCTCCCCGCGGACTCGCCGCTGCGCAAGCTCCCGACGGTGATCCTCACGCCGCACCTCGGCGCGTCCACCAAGGAAGCGCAGCGAAAGGTGGCCGAGGAGGTCTCGCGAGGCGTCATCGAGTTCTTCGAGAAAGGCATCGCGCGCTACGCGATCAACTTGCCGGGCTTCGATCCCGATACGCTCGAGGCGATCGGCCCGTACCTCTATTTGGCGGACACCTTGGGCCGCTTCCTCGCGCAGATGACCGATTCCGGCCTGCGCGAAGTCTCCTGCACGTTCCAAGGAGGCTTCGAGGACCGCCAAACGCGTCCGATCGCGGTGTCTGCGCTGAAAGGCATCCTGAGCGTGATGCTCGATCAGCAGGTCAGCTTCATCAACGCCCCGCTGCTGGCCGATGAACGCGGCATCAAGCTCTCCGAGACCCGCGACCCGATGGCCCTCGAGGGCTTCTCGCGCCTGCTGACGATCTCCGCCGCGACGGACTCCGGGGTCCGCAAGGTTTCGGGCACGCTCCTCGACCGCGGGGAACCTCGCATCGTCCGGCTCGGCGACCTTATCGTCGACGTCAAGCCGCAGGGCAAAATGCTCGTCTTGACGAACCAGGACCGCCCCGGGATGATCGGGCACGTAGGACAGCTTCTCGGCCGGCACAAGGTCAACATCGCCGATATGCGCGTCGGGCGCCACTCCGCGCACGGCGAGGCCGTCATGGTGATCTCGATGGACGACGACGTCCCCCCTGCCGTGCAAAAGGAGCTCGCCGCGATCGACGGGATCACGGGCGTGCGCTGGGTGAAGCTCTAGCCGTTAATCGCTTTATTTTCTTGTAGAATAACGCCCTGCCCGGCATCGCCCGGCAGACGCATGCCCGAGACAGCGCTTAGCTTCGTCGGCGTCACGAAGACGTATTCCCGCTCCCATCTCGGCCGCACCACGACCACGCGCGGCGTGGAGGAGTTGAGCCTCGAGCTCGCCTCGGGCGAGATCTTCGGCCTCCTGGGCCTCAACGGAAGCGGCAAGACCACGACTCTTAAACTCGCCTTGGGACTTCTCCGGCCGAGCAAAGGCGAAGTCTCGGTCCTCGGCCACCCCTCCGGCACGGCGAAGGCGCTCGCGTCGATGGGATACCTTCCGGAGCTTCCCTACTTCTACCCCTACCTCGCCCCGCGGGAAGTCCTGACGCTCTACGGACGCCTCTCGGCGCTTCCGGCGTCGTCGTTGCCCGGAAAGATCGACACGACCCTCGAGGCCGTCGGGCTTTCGCGCGCGGCGGACCGGAGGATGGCGGAATTCTCGAAGGGGATGCTGCAGAGGGTGGGCCTCGCCCAGGCGATCCTCCACGATCCGACGTTGCTCCTGCTCGACGAGCCGGTCAGCGGGCTCGACCCCTTGGCCATTGCGGAGTTCCGCGAGCTCCTCGCGACGCTCAACGCGAAGGGAAAGACCTTGGTCCTCTCCTCGCACAGCATCTCCGAGGTCGAGAAGATCTGCCACCGGGCGGGCATCCTGGCCGACGGTAAGCTCGTCCGGGTGATCAGCCAGACGGAATGGTCCGGCGAACCGGGACGCCTCGAGAAGCTGTTTGTCGAGACCGTGCGCCCGTTCGCGAACGCATGAACCCGATCCTGATCCTCGCCGCGCATACCTGCCGCGAGCAGCTGCGCAACCGGAGCTTCCAGGTCGCGATCCTCTTCGCGGGCGTCATCCTCTACATGAGCCTGCTCCTCGGCGCGCTCGCGGCGGAGCAGGAGACGCGCGTCCTGCTCGACTTCGGCCTGGGGCTGAGCGAGCTCCTGGCCCTGGCGCTGGCGGTCTTCGGCGCCGCGACGACCGTGCTCAAGGAGATCGAGACGAAGACGATCTACCTCATCTTGACCCGCCCCGTCCCCCGATTCGTCTATCTCCTCGGGCGCTACTGCGGACTCGTCCTGTCGACGGCGGCCGGCCTGCTGGCCATGGCGGCCGTGCACCTGGCGCTGCTCCTCGTGAAGGGCTGGGCGTGGCAGGCGTCGTATCTGCTGGCGCTCACGGGGATCTTGCTCAAGGTCGCGATCGCGGCGGCGCTCGCGTCCTTCGTCGCGCTCGCCACGACCTCGGTCCTTTCGGCGCTTACGATGATCGGGATCGTCTGGACCCTGGGGCATTTCGCTCCGGAACTCTCGTTTCTCGCGCGACAGTCGATGAAGGGGCCCGCGGCGCCGATTCTCCTCGCCGCCGCGCAGCTGCTTCCAAACCTCCAGCTGCTCAACTTCCGGGAGACGATCGGCACGCCGGCCGCGCCGCCGCTGCGCGCCGTCCTGTTCGGCGCCGCCTACGCGGCGGCGTACTCGTCGATCTGCCTCGCCCTCGCCTACTCCTGGCTGCGCAGGAAGGAGTTCTGATGGGAGCCGCCGCCTTGTCGATCGCCGCCGCGGCTCTCCTCAACGCCGGGGCCTCGCGCGCCGTGGCGCCGTCTCTGCCGCCGCTCGCCGGCACCAAGCCGCAGCGAGAGTACGCGGTCCAGACGGCGGGACTCGCCGGCGCCGGCATGCGCCGCCTCGCGGCCGACCTCTCCTTCATCCAGCTCATGATGTACTACGGCTCGCCGGAGGGCGCCGTCCACGCGGCGCACGAGGAGCACGAAGGGCCTCCGACGTCCCACGCGGACACGGGGCATTATCGGCAGATGTACCCCCGCGCCAAGTCCATCCTCGAGCTCGATCCGTTCTTCCGCTACGCGGTGCTTTTTTCCGCCGGGGCGCTCGCCTTTAATCTCAACCGGCCCGAGGAGGCGCTTCGCCTTTTGGAGGACGCCTCGCGCGGCGACCCGGCCTACGTGCGCTACAAGGCGTACATCGCGGGCATCGCGTTCCATCGCGGAGGCGGGACTCAGGAGACGGTGCTCCGGACCCTCACTCCCGCGCTCGCCGATCCCGATTGCCCGGTCCTCATCAAGCATATCGTCGCCTTCCTGAACCTGCGCCTCGGCCATCGCGAGGAGGCGATCCGCCTCTACCGGGAGATCCTCCTCTCCAAGGACGCCTCCTACCGCGGCCTGGCGATGGGAGCCCTGCGCCGGCTCGGCGCGCCGATCCCCGAGGAGGCAAAGTGAGAAGCGACATCACCTACCGATTGATGGCGATCGCGATCGGCCTAGTGACCGTCATGGCCATCGGCATCTGCGGCTACCATTTCCTCGAGGGCTGGAGCTGGTTCGACTCGCTATACATGACGACCATCTCGATTTTGACCGTCGGCTACGGGGAGACTCATCCGCTGACCGCCCAGGGCAAGGCCTTCACCATCTTCTTCCTGTTCATCGGCATCGGCATGTTGACGTACGCTCTCTCGACCCTGACGGCGTTCATCGTCGAGGGCGACTTGAGGGACGTCCTGAGGAGGCGCAGAATGGAAGCGAAGATCGCGAAGCTCACCGGCCACTACATCCTATGCGGCGCGGGGCGCACCGGGCGGACCATCATCGAGGAACTGCAGAAGACCAAGCGCCACTTCGTCGTCATCGACCGCGACGCCGCCGCGGTCGCCGCCCTCGTCGAGCAGGGCGTCCTCGCCTTGCAGGGAGACGCCACGACCGACGACGCCGTGCTCGTCCAGGCCGGCATCGACAAGGCCAAAGGCCTCTTCGGCGCCCTTCCGGACGACCCCGACAACGCCTTCGTCGCCCTGAGCGCGAAAGGGCTCAATCCCAAGATCCGCATCATCGCCAAGGCCCAGCACGGGGCCTCGGCGGAAAAGCTGCGGCGCAGCGGCGCCGACGCGGTCGTCAGCCCCGAGTTCATCGGCGGCCTGCGCATGGCCTCCGAGATGGTCCGGCCCGCCGTCGTCGGATTCCTCGATTCGATGATCCGCGCGGGCGGTCAGTCCTTCCGCATCGAAGAGGTCGCCGTCCCCGAGGATTCCCCCGTCAAAGGGATTGCTCTCGGCGAAATCAAAGGCGGGCAGGGAGAATGCGCGCTGATCCTCGCGGTGAAGCACCCGCAGGAGAAGACCTACGAGCTCAATCCGCCGCCGACCCGCACGCTGTCGTCCGGCGAGATTCTAGTCGCGATGGGCTCGGTGGAGCACCTGCAGGCTCTGGAGAAGCGCGTCGGGGTCGTCAGGGGGTAGCGCCGCCACCGGCCTCGCGAAACAACGCATCCTCGCCGGACGCCGGCGCGCCGCGCGCGCAGAGAGTGAAGTAAAAGGTCGCCCCGCGGTCCGCCTCGGCGCGCGCCCAGACCCTCCCGCCGTGCTTGTCGACGATCCTCTTGACGATCGCGAGGCCCACGCCCGAGCCCGGATACTCCGACAGCGAGTGGCAGCGCTTGAACGGCTCGAAGAGCCGGTTCGCCTGCACCATATCGAAACCCACGCCGTTGTCGCGGATGAAGAACGCCCGGATCCCGTCGACGGTCTCGGACCCGAAGGAGATTTCGGCCGAAGACCGGGTGCGTGTGAACTTCCACGCGTTGTTGAGGAGATTGGTGAGAGCGGCCCGCAGGAGCACCCGGTCTCCGAGCGCGACGACCCCTTTTTCTATCCGAACGTCCGCGCGCCGCGAAGGCTCGCGTGAGGCGAGGTCCTTCGACAGCTCCGACACCATGGCGCTCAGGCTCACGGGCTCGAGCCTCACCCGTTCCTGGCTGAGCCGCCCGAGATCCATCAGAGCGTCGATCAGCAGATTGGCGCGCTGGATGGACGCGTCGATCTTCGTCAAGTTGTGCTGGGCCGCCTCTCCCGCCTGCTGGCCCAGCTCGCGACGGAGCATCGTCACGTAGCTCGAGATGTGCCTCAGGGGCGCCCGCAGGTCGTGCGAAACGGAGTAGCTGAAGGCCTCGAGTTCCTTGTTGGAGGCTTGCAGTTCCTCCATGGTCCTCCGAAGACGGGCGTCCGTGTCCCGCCGTTCGGTCAGATCGTGGATCACTTTCGCGAAGCCGAGGAGGTCTCCCCGCGCGTCCCGGACCGCGGTGACGACTTCGCTCGCCCAATACCGGCCTTCTCCCTTGCGCAGGCGCCAGCCCTCGTCCTCGACCGTTCCGACATCGGCGGCCGCTTTCAACTCCGCTTGGGGCTTGCCGGCCTCGACGTCCTCCGAGGCAAACAGCGTCTCGAACGACCTTCCGACGATGTCGCCCGTGGAGAAGCCGGTGATCCGCTCGGCGCCCGGATTCCAAGTGCGGACCCGCCCCCGCGGATCGAGCATGAAGATGGCGTGATCGCGGACATTCTCCACCAGGAGCCTGAAGCGTACGTCGGGCTGCGTCAGTTCCTCCGCCTTGGCGACCTTGGCACTGGTTCTCATTGCTCTTGTATTGTGCCGCTCCGGGCGCGGCGCCGCCATGGAGCGTCGGCAACACTATCATGTCCGCCCGGTGAACTGTGCCCGTCGGCTTTACCGCCTCTCGACAAATTGCTAAACTACCTCCGAAACACCATATTCCGGGGTAGCTCAATGGTGGAGCTGGCCGCTGTTAACGGCAAGGTTACAGGTTCGAGTCCTGTCCCCGGAGCCACTTTG
>JACQBA010000020.1 GCA_016194745.1 Elusimicrobiota bacterium | reverse complement strand
CCGGCGCTCGCTTCATGTTTAAGCGTAGCGAATCCCATTCTGGGCAATGCAGGCAGCCATTGAACTATTCGTTGCAATATTCCGACGGTACTCGGCGCCGTTGCATTGGGCGAATTGAGCGATTCCCCTGCTCTTTCTCGCGGATCGCTTTCGCTTTTATAGGACGCAGGTGTTTGAGATATAGGAATTCTGCCGGGCGGGGTACCAATCCTGCCGGGACTTAAAATCCCGGGCAGACCTTGAATTCTTATCGCAACGACGGCGGCGGGCGACGCCGCCGGCCTGCCAGCGGGAATCGAATTTCTCGCGACGGCGCCCAAGGCCTGATAAAAATACAAGTCAGGCGCAAGAGCCGTCGTGAGCAGGGAAAGTCCGACAGCGATAGCCGCGCGGCGACGCATCACTTATATTGTACGTCGGAACCCTGAGAACCACTAGTGTCTAAAGACCTATTCAATAGGGGGACTAATGTCCACCGGGCTCTCGGCGCGGGCCGCGGTCCCCTTCGGCGACAGGCTGGACTTCATCCTGCAGGGGCTTTGGGCCTTCATCCGGGTACAGTTCGTCCCCCTGGACCTGCGCATCGAGTACTTCGCGCTGCCTCCCGAGTCCCTCGCCGAGGGGCTCGCCCGCGCGGCGGCATCCTTCGCGGTCGTCGCGGCCTGGCTTTGGGCCATCGCGCGCTGGCGGCGCAAGACGCCTGTCCTGGCGCTCCTCCTCCTGTGGCCACTCGCGTTCCTGGTCCTCACGTCCAACGCGATCCCCGTGAAGGTCCTCAACATGCGCCTGACGGCGGAGCGCTGGATGTACCTACCGTTCATCGGCGCGGCCGGCGCGGCCGCCTACTTCCTCCACAAGCGCCCGCGGCTCGCGCTGGGGATCCTCCTCGCGCTCGCCGCGGGGACCTGGGCGCGCGCCCGGGACTGGTCGGACGAGACGCGGCTGTGGTCGAGCCTTCTCGCGATCTATCCCTGGTGCGCGAAGGCGGAGGAAGGCCTCGGCGAGGCGTATTCCCGCCAGGACCGCTACCCCGAGGCCTTGGCGGCCTACGAGCGCGCGCGGGAACTGCGGGAGGCCCGCAAGGACAAGGTGCTGCGGCGCTACGCGGAGCTCTCCGCCGAGGGACTCGTGCGCTGGGAAAGCCCGACGCTGCATCGCGGGCTCGGCCGAACGTACCTCAAGCTCGACCGCGTCGCGGACGCCGACCGCGAGTTCCTGAAGGCGTCCGCGCTCGAGCCCAAGGACGGCTACACCTACGGGGTCATGGCCTACCGCTACGCGGAGGCGGGCGACTTCAAGAAAGCCGCGGAATGGACGAAGCGCGGACTCGCCGCCATCCCGGACGACGAGTTCCTCCGCCGCATCGAGCCCGACGTGAGGAAGGGCAGGCTCACCTTCCGCGCCGGCTTCCACTAGGGACTGCGGCCGCCCGGCCAAAATTTGTAGAATGCGTCTCGTGAACATGAAACGCGCTTTTCTCCTCGCGGCGCTGGCCGCCGCGTCGCAGTCGCCCGCGCACGCGTTCCTCAAGGGCGGGATCGAGCAGACGCTCGGCTCCCGGAACTACCGCGGCACGTACCTGTACGGCGACTTCGGGGACGCCTTTCACGTCAAGCCGTCCCTGAACATCTACCGCTCCGATACCTCGAGCGGCACCTTCAAGACGTTCGCCGCGCGCGCGGCCTACGACAAGACCGCCTGGGGCGTCGGCGCGACGCTCGGCGGGACGGCGACGACCAACGACTACAGCAACCGCTTCATCGGCTTCGACGGCACGCTCACCCTGACGCCGGGCACGGGCCCCAAGAGCCGCCTGACCGACAAGGACCGCGCGCCCGCGGGGATGGGACTCGCGCGCGTCGACGTCGGCGGAGGGCTCAAGTTCATCCGCCACACCGACCGGCTCGAGGCCGTGCCTGGACGGGGCGGCGTGCGGCGCCGGCCCGCGGCCGTCAGCGTCAATCAGACCGACGTGACGCTCAACGCCGGCGCCGAGGTCCTTATGACGGCCGCGAGCGTCGAGATCACCCGTTCCTCCTACAGCCGCGACCTCGAGGCCATGGCCGCGCGCGCGACGCAGACGGAGCAGCTTTCCGGCGTGGCCGCGATGGTCGAGGGTTTTCCCAAGACGAGCTCCTATCTGCGCTTCGAGCTCAACGCCTTCCCGATGGCGACGCCCTACGTCTCCTTCAACCGCACGACCTACATGCTCAGCCAAGCTCCGTCGAACGCCTTCGCCGCGGGCGCCTACGTCGGTCTTCAGATTTTAGAGCTCAAGCTCGAGCTTGAGCGCGTCACGCAGTCCGGGACTTCGGGCCGCACCTACGTCACGCTCGGCGGCGCCGTCCGCTTCTAGCCTCTCGGCGATTTCGACGCCTTTGATTTCGACCCGCAGAGGAGCCGCCGCGCCTGCCTCGCGCGATCGCCTCTCCAGGCACCGCTCGACCCCCTCCCAACGGCCTTGGATCGGAAGCTGCTCGGCGGCATGGAGCGGGGTGGAAGCGAGCGCCATCGTCAGCAGCATTGGGCTTATCATTGAGAGATCATAGCTCGCAAGGCTAGATGGCCTGATTGACCCCGGTCAAGCACGATGGAGGCCGCCCCTCGTCGACGAACGACAAGACCGTCGTTGTGAAATCGCCGCGCTCATGAGAATCGGCGGGAGAATATTTCATATAATCGATGCGGTTTTTGGAAGGGTGCGTGAGTGGTTGAAACGGCACGACTGGAAATCGTGTAGGGGTTAAACCCTCGGGGGTTCGAATCCCCCCCCTTCCGCCAGTTTTCCAAGTGAGACCTATCCAGACGTCGAGGCTCCTGCTTCGCGACGTCGAAGCTCGCGATGCCGACGGCATCGCGGCGATGTGGGCCAAACCCGAGAACACGAAGTACGTCGGCGGACCGCGCGACCACGAAAGCGTCCGAGCGAGCGTCATTCGCGACGCAGCGGCGAACGACGATAAACTGAGGCTCTGGCCGGTTCTGGCCCGAGACTCGGGGAGACTGGTCGGGACCTGCGGCTTCGTCGAGAAGAACGTCGACGGCACCCCGGAGGTCGAGCTCGTCTATTTTCTCGACTACACGTTCTGGGGGCTCGGCTACGCGACGGAGATCGGCCTCGCGCTGCTGAAGGAAGCGGGAGCCGCCCGGGGTCTTCGTCGCGTGATCGCGCTCATCGATCCGGAGAATCTCGCCTCCGAACGCGTCGCCGAGAAGCTCGGGATGAACTTCGAGCGGGAAACGGTCCGTCCCAACGGCAAGCGTATGAGATTGTTTGCAGTGAGAATCCCCGCGGTTCCGCCGGATTCCTGACGCGGGTCTACTGCTCGAACGGAAACCCGAAGGGCAGGATGTAGAAGAAATTGAAGATCGCGGCCGCGCTCAGGAACGGGCCGAACGGGATCGGATCCTGGCGCTTAAGGCGCTTCGCCGCGATAAGCCACACGCCGTAGATCGCTCCGAACATCGACGCGACGATGAGGCAGTCGAAGGCGCCGAGCGCTCCGGTCCACGCGCCGACCGCGGCCAGAAGCTTGATGTCGCCGCCTCCCATCGCCTCTTTCTTGAACGCCCATTCGCCCATGACGGCGGTGCCCCAGCAGACGGCGAATCCCGTCAGCGCCCCGAGGAAGCTCCACGCGTAGCGCATCCCGACGCTTCCGGAAAAGAGAGGATTGATACCCGCGGCCGCCAGCCCCGCCGCGAGAAGCCCGAGCGACAGGACGTCCGGGATGAGGAACGTGTCCCAGTCGATGTAGGCGATGACGACCAAGACGCCCGTCGCGGCGCACGCCGCGGCGGCGAAGGGGACGTCCCCCTCCCAGCGGCGCCACAGTGCGACGTACAGCAGCGCGGTAAGCAGTTCGACCGCGGGATAGCGCGCGGAGATCGGCTTCCGGCACTTGCGGCACTTCGCCCCCAAGAGGACCCAGCTCACGACCGGCACGTTGTCGTACCACGCGATGGTCGTCTTGCACTTCGGGCAGCGCGAGCGCGGGCGGACGAGGGAGCCGCCTTCCGGAAGACGGTGGATGCAGACGTTCATGAAGGAGCCCGCGATAAGCCCCAGCCAGAAGACGAGGAATTCAATCATGAAAAATACAAGCCCCCCGGTCTCCCGGGGGGCTTGTTACCATCAGGACGCCCTGATTAATACGCCGACCAGGTCGTGCCTCTCGTGTCCGTGTGAGTGCAGTTCACCCACAGCGTGCCGAGGTTGGAGTCTCCGATCTGGTTGTTGTACGACCAACCGCCTCCATCCGTCGTCGCCGCGGTGGCCGAACCGTAGACGGAGTTCGAGCTGCCGCCGTGGTAGTTCGGAGCCTTCGCCTGCGGCGGCGCCGCGAGATACTTCGCGTTCGCCGTCATGGCGAGCCAGTCGGCCGGATACTGGCCTTCCATGTCGCCGTAGTAGATGCTGAGCGCGGAGCGCACGGCACCCAGGCTTCCCTTCGTTGCGCCTTCCGTCGATTTCCTGATGAGTTCCGCGAACTTCGGGACGGCGATAGCCGCCAAGATACCGATGATTGCGACCACGATCATCAACTCGATGAGCGTGAACCCTCGGCTCGCGAACCTCTTTGCGTTTTTCATTAGTCTCATGGTTTTCCTGTCCCCCTTTGTGCTGGAATGATGATAATTAAGGGGTAAATATTTTGAATCAGCACAGATGACGGTCAACCACGAGTCGCGGAAAGTATAGGCGTTCAAGAAACCGAAGTCAATACGACTATTGTCACAGCGCGTCAGCGGGGCATCTCGGGGCTCGCCTCGAGGCGAGGCACCGAGAATACGGCCGTCTTCTCGATCGGATTGCGGTACATCGCCCGAAAGCCGGCGTCGAGCTGGGCGCGAAGGCGCAGGAGCCCCCGCGACACGGCGTACTCCTCTCCCATGGAGGCGCCCAAGGCGTCCGCGGGCAGGTCCTGCATGAGAACGTAGCCGACCCCGCGCGCCCGGAACCAGCGCGGCAGCTCCCCGGGCGGCAGGGGCCCCGGCAGCGGAGCGACCGGCCGCGCGGTATGCAGCGCGTCCCGCGCGTACCATAAGCTCGAGAGGCTCTCGTGCGCCGGGACGTTCGCCTGGATCCACCCGTAGGTCTCTGCAAGCTCGGGCTTGGAGCGCCGCCTCTCGTCCTTGAGCAGGTAGAGGTCCTGTCCCAAGACCTGCATCGCCACGGCCAGCGCGACCGCGACCATGGCCGTCTCGGTCCGCCAGAGAATGCGAAGGAAGCCCTCGATCACGAGCCACGCGAGGATCGGGATGAACAGGAGCAGGTACCGCTCGAACCTGAACGGCAGGAGCAGATACAAGATCCCCGCGCTCGCCGCCCATACGAGCGCGGGCTCGCACGGCCGCTTGCGCCGGACCCGCTCGGCGCCGAGGCCCGCCACGACCAAGAGCGCGATCCCGTACGCGAGCTCGACCGGCCGACTCGCATTGACTATGGGGAGCCAGAGTCTCCCCCACAACTCGATGTAATACGCCGCGTTGGACGCCGCGGAGCGCAGGAGGTCCATGGGCCCGCTCAGCGCGTGGCTGATGATCCCCACCTCGTACACGGGCGCCTTCGACCGCCACAGCCACGCGCGCCAAAGGACAATCGCGGCCAGCGGCCCGCAGACGGCCTGTCCGGCCGCCTTCCAGTCTTTCCGCCCGACGCCGTGCCACAGGACCGCGGCGGGAAGCAAGGCGAGCGCGCGCTGGCGCACGACGGCCGCCGCGGCGACGAGGGCGCCGGACCCCCAGCCTGTCCACGCGGGATCCTCCGCCGCCAGGAAGAGCGCGAGGGTGAGCGCGAGCATCGGCATCTCCGGCATCACCGCTCCCGCGCGCGCGACGACGAGGGGATTGAAGCCGAACAAGGCCGTCCCTAAGACGGCCCCCCACTTGTCGAGCCGGCGCCGCAGCCAGAGGAAGACGAGCGCGTCGCACAAAACGAGGATCGCCCACATCGTGAGGTGGAACGGAAGGAACGAATTGCTGAAGACGAACGCGGCCGGTACGAGGAGGAGCGGCAGGCCCGGCGTCAGGTGCGTGAGAGGCGGATTGCCGGGACTCACCCCGAGGCGATACTCCCCGCGCAGGAGGCCCAAGCTCGCGAGGACGTATTCCGCGTCGTCGTGCTCGAAGCCGACGTAATCGCCGGGAAGCGCGGCGAGTTGGAAAAGAGCGAGGAAGCCGAGGGCGATCCAGACCAAGCGCGATTCGCCGGCCGGGCGCGGCGCGTCGTTTCGTCGCATGGAGGGCAGTTAAAACGGCGAACCGGCTGGGTGGGCGGGGGGGGATTTGAACCCCCAAGGCCTTGCGGCCACACGGTCCTGAGCCGTGCGCGTCTGCCAGTTCCGCCACCTGCCCACCGAGCCGGTCCGAACGAGGATTTTAGCGCATTCTAGACGGGCAATCAATTGTTACAATCTGCGCGTGGCGGAGCCAAAGAAGGACGGCAAGCTGATCGTCGGGAGCTATCGCAAAGCCCGGTTCCATTACGAGATCCTCGAGGAGCACGAGGCGGGGCTAGAGCTGAAAGGACCCGAAGTGAAGTCTCTGCGCAACGGGAAGGTCACGCTCGACGGGAGCTTCGCGCGCGCCGACGGGGACCAGCTCTACCTTCATAACCTCTACATCGCGCCGTACGTCAACAATACGATCGAGGATATCTCTCCCACCCGCACGCGGCGGCTCCTCATGCACCGCCGGGAGATCGCCAAGCTCTCCGGCAAGCACAGCGTCAAGGGGATGAGCCTGATCCCGCTCGAGATATACTTCAAGCGCGGCTGGGCGAAGGTGCTGCTCGCGGTCGCCAAGGGCAAGCGCGGCCCCGACAAGCGCGACTCCATCAAGAAAAAAGACGCCGCCCGCGAGATGGAGCGCGAGTTCAAGGGCAAGTTCAAGCTTTAGGGCCTCGCCTCCTCAGGGCGCAGGCGCCGTAAGAACCGCGTCAACCGGCTGACGATCGCGCGCGCCGCCGTCTTCACCGCCGCGCCCGGATCGACCCGCGTGCGCCCTGCGCCGATGAGCGACGTGGAGAGTTTCCGGGGCTTGAACGACAAGTCCAGCGCCCCGCAGGCCGGGCGCGTCTGACGGGCGTCCTCCTCGACGATCGGGATCCAATCGTCGGCGGGCATCCCTTCGAGCCTGCGGTCGATCTCGCGAAACGTTTTCCCCTCCGCCGCATCGAGCAGCATTTGGGCCGGAGGGTCGAAAAATTGGATCAGATAGCATCGTTCCCCCTCCGGTTGGAGATGGTACGGCCAGACGAGGGCGACCTGATCCCGGTACGCGAGCACGCCGAGCTCGGCGCAATCGGCCCGCTTGACCGTCTCCAGGATCTCCTGCGAGTAGTCGTGCGTCCAACTGCCGGGCTTTATCGGCAGAAATCCCACGCAGCTCGACTCCGACGTCGCCGCGGGATCCTCCACGTTGAAGACGCGCGCCGCAGCGATCGAAGTCCGGCAGGAAAAGGCCAGGGCCGCGAGGGACAACGCGCAGCCGCGCCGCATCGTCCTGCGGCCTAGAAGCGCAGGCCGAGGCCGACGTCGGCGCCGGGGATGCCGTGGGCGAGCGTCATCGCGGCCTGGAGGTAGGTGAACGGATAGGGGCGAACGCGAACGCCGCCCGTGAAGCGAGACTCGGTCGTCGTCGCCTGCGTGCCGATCATCGTCGGGTTCGTCGTCGCCTGTCGTACCACCACGCGCGTGCGGTCTACGCCGGCGGCGAGATACGGAGTGAAGACCGGGATGCCGCAGGAGATGACCAGGTTGAGCCCCATGTGGCTCGCCGTGAAATCGGAATGCGTCACCGAATGGGCGACCCACGAGACGAGCGGCTGCGGCGTCCACGGCGCGTCGATCACGTTGCGGATGCCGTAGCGCAGGCCGCCGCCCGCGATCGTGAGGCCCTGGTAGCTGATGCCGCGGATGAAGCCGTCCATGCGGAAGGGAAGGCCCAGTTCCGCCTGCACCCACGGCACGCCGAAGGCATGGACGTTGTGGTCGCGCAGGATCCGGTCGTTCTTTTCCGGCCTGAACTGCATGCCGCCGTGCGCCCCGATGTCGAACCCCGTGACGCCGAGGGGACGCCCGCTGTGGAAGGAGGCCGAGCCGAGGACGCCGCCCAGGTCGCGGGCAAAGGGCTTCAGGCTCCCGTCGTCCACGAGTTGGGCGAAGCCTCCGTACTGATCGGCCGCGTGGGCGGTCGAAAGGCCCAGAAAGGCAATTAATGCAGCAAAAATAACTATTTTCTTATGCATTTCGCCTCTTTTGAGTTTTCGAGTTATCCACAGTTTTTTCCACACAATCCACAAAATTTATCAACTAATTGTTACAAACTTTCGGGCTCTTCGGCCACCGGAAATCGCGTCGTAGGCCAGACGCAAGCCTTGCAGCGTCAAGTCCGGGACGATCCCCTTGACCTTGGGCAGGTCCTTCGCGAAGAGGCCCGCGAGCCCCCCCGTCGCGATGACGCGGATCGCCTTGCCTCGCGCGTGCTTCGCCTTCATCTCCGCGATCGTCTCCTCGAGAATGCGGTCGATCATGCCTAGGTAGCCGTAGTACAGCCCGGCCTGGATGCACTCGACGGTGTTCGTGCCGACAACTTTCTTGGGCTTCTTGATCTCGACTTCGGGGAGCTGGGCCGTGTGCTCCACAAGCGCCTTGGCCGCGGTGCGCGGGCCGAGCAGGATCGCGCCGCCGACGTACGCGCCGGAAGCGGAGACGCAGTCGAAGGTCGTCGCGGTGCCGAAGTCGAGGACGACGGCCGGCGCGCCGTACATCTTGGCCACCGCGAGCGCGTTGACGAACCGGTCGACGCCGACCTCGGACGGATGGTCGACCTTAAGCGTGACGCCGATCTTGGACTTGGTCGTGACCGCGATCGCGGCGACGCCGAAAAAGCGGCTCACCGCGGTCTCGACGGTCGGGTTCAAGGCGGGGACGACGCTGCCGTACACCGCCGCGTCCACCTTGCGGTCCGGCGCGTCCTTGGCGACGAGGGTGCTCAGGACGACGCCCATCTCGTCGGCCGTCTTCTTAAGATCGGTGGCAAGACGCCATAGCTTGACGAGCCTTTCGCCGTCGAAGGCGCCGACGGTGATGTTCGTGTTGCCGACGTCGATGGCGAGCAGCATCTCGTCCCGGAAGGGTCGAGCTACTTGAGAGCGGCGCTGAGCTCTTTGACGGCCGAGGCGGACTTGAGCAGCTGCGCCCGCTCGTCGACCGAGAGGTTGAGCTGGATCACGTCGACCAAGCCCTTGGAGCCGAGCTTGGCCGGCACGCCGACGAACACGCCGTCGACGCCGTACTCGCCCTCGAGGTAGACGGCGCAGGGCAGGATCTTGTTCTTGTCCTTGAGGATGGACTCGACCATCTCGGCGGTCGAGGCGGAGGGCGCGTAGTACGCCGACCCCGTCTTGAGCAGCTTGACGATCTCGGCGCCGCCGTCGCGCGTGCGTTGATTGATCGCCTCGATCTTGTCCTTCGGGAGCAGCTCGGTGATCGGGATGCCGGAGACCGTCGAGAAGCGCGGCATCGGCACCATCGTGTCGCCGTGCCCACCGAGCACCATCGCGTGCACGTTCTCGACCGAGACGTTGAGCGCCTCGGCGATGAAGGTGCGCATGCGCGCCGAGTCGAGGACGCCGGCCATGCCGAGCACGCGGTGCTTCGGGAACTTGGAGGTCTTGAGGGCGACCAAGCACATCGCGTCGAGCGGGTTCGAGACGATGATCAAGATGCAGTTCGGAGAGAACTTGACCACGTTCTCGGTCACGCTTTTGACGATGCCCGCGTTCGTGTTGAGCAAATCGTCGCGGCTCATGCCGGGCTTCCTCGGAATGCCGGCCGTGATGACGACGATGTCCGAGCCCGCGGTCGACTCGTAGGAGGTCGTGCCGCTCACGCGCGCGTCGTAGCCGTAGATCGGGGCCGATTCCATGATGTCCAAGGCCTTGCCCGCCGGCATGCCCTCGGTCGCCGGGATGTCGACGATGACGACGTCGCCGAGCTCCATCTCCGCGAGCCTCTGCGCGAGCGTCGCGCCGACGAAGCCCGCGCCTACGACGGTGATCTTCTTGCGTGCCATGGGTACCGCCTCCTTGTTGCTTGAAAGTGTAGGCGTATTCTATGAACTTACGCGGGCTCAAAGAAGAGGAAATTCGACGAGTCGGTTCCCTTGGCGGACCGCGCGCGCCGGAGTATACTCTCCCCATGTCCTTGCGGCGGTTGATCCTATTCAGCGGCATGGGCGGGGACGCGCGGCTGTTCGCCAAGCTTCAGCTCACCGACATCGAGACGCTCGCTCCGGACCACGTCGAGCCACTGCCGAAGGAGAGCTTGCGCGAGTATGCGGCTCGGCTCATGGCCCTCCATGCGGTAGGCCCCCAGGACGTCGTCGGAGGGGTCTCCTTCGGCGGAATGCTCGCGGCCGAGATCGCCTCGCAGCGCAAAGTCTCCGGCTTGATCCTCCTTGGAAGCTGCCGGCAGCCGAGCCGCCTGCCGTGGTCGTACGCATGGTTCGAGCGCGGCAGCCGCGTGCTGCCCGGCTTTCTATTTCGCGTGCGGACGTGGTCGCCCGTCCTTCGCTGGCGCTTCGCTCCGGTCGATCGAAATTCCGCCGCCAGCATCGCGGCGATGGCCGCGAAGCAGCCGACCCGCCGCCTTCGAGCGTTCGGACGCATGGCGGTCCAATGGCCGGGCGCCCCGGCGCCGAGTTGCCCCACCCTGTCGATGCACGGCGACCGCGATCGCATCATCCCGATCCGCTGCGCCGATCCGGACGTCATTCTGGAGGACGCCGGTCACGCCTTCACCCTGACTCATCCGGAGTCGACCTCGGCGGCTATCCGGGACTTCCTGCGCAACTTGCCCGACTGATCAATCCTGAACCACAATTTGCGCCAGGATATCGGTACCTCTTCCAAATTCTCCCAACGCACGTCGAGCCGCCGGAGTCGTCTGGCCGGGCAAGACGATAGCGGCTATACTTGCCGAAAGCGCATGCACGACCTATCCGGCTGGCCGATCGATCTGCGCGCCGTGTATCTGCCCGTGCGTTGGGCACGGCGGGAGCGATTTCATTTGATGGAAAGGATGTACGAGTCGCCGGACGGGTCGCACGGCGTCCTGTTTTACGGGATCGGCGAAGTAGGCGTCAACAAGCAGGTCGGGTACGCCGCGTTGTTCGAGGACAAGGCCGCTCCGCTCAAGGTGTGGAGCTCCCGTTGGAAGACATTTTGGTTCGAAGGCTCGCCCGAGGAGGCGGTGACGTTTTCCGCGGACGGTAAGACGGCAAGACTCCTCGAGCATCTCACCGGCCCCGGAGGCCGTCTTGATTGGAGAGCGCGGACGCTTTTCGTCGCCGAGCGCCGGCTCGACCGCCTCCCCGGGATCGCCGGATATTGGGAACGCTTCGTCGAGACGCTTCCGTATCCGACCGGCGGCTAGACGCGCGCCCGGCACCCATACGAAGGCCTGAGCATTGCGCTTTTCCGAATCTTTACCCGGCCGCGACCATTCCTTGATCTCGAATCGCTACGGTGGAAGCGGGATCAAGGAGGACGCCCTGAAGCGACTCATCGTCTCGGGACTCGCCGCGGCGTTGTGCGCGGCGGCGGCGCGCGCGGAGCGGGCTCAAGACAGCCTCTCCTTCGTCGTCGCGCCGAAGCATGTGAACGCGGCTCTGGCGGCCGCCGCCCAAGCCCGCAGGCCGGCGCTGAAGGCCGGCCTCGGGCCGCTATTTGCGGCGCTTGGCGGACGTTAGGATCCGTATGGTCTCTTCGTAAGGGGCGAGGCGCTTGGCGTCCCCCGTGACCTGCCAGGTGGTCAGCGACTTTTTCGCATGCGCCAAGGCGTCGTTCCCTTTGCCGTCCTTGATGGAGATATCGGCGCCGTGCTCCAGCAGAAGCGCGACGATCTCCGGGTGGCCCATGAACGCGGCGGAATGAAGCGGTACGGAAAGGTATTTTGACGCGTGCGCGGAATTGACGTCGGCGCCCGTCTCGACGAGCCACCGGACGGTCTCCAGCTTGCCGTGGTGGCAGGCATATTGGAGCGCGGTCCAGCCGTTGCGAACGATCTCGAGCTGCGCGCCGCGCTCGACGAGTCTCTTGGCGAACTCCGTGCGTCCCGAACACGCGGCGAGCATGAGCGGCGTCCAGCCGGTGATATCGGCGGCATCGGCGGCGGCGCCCTGAGCGAGATAGATCTCCGCGGCCTCCATGCAGCCGGGGATCGTGGACCATTGGAGGACGCGGTGCAGCAGCGTCTCGCCGCAAGCATTGACGGCGCGGACGTCGGCGCCCTTCGACAATAGATGCCTGACGATCTCGAGCGGATCGTCCTGCCTTCTGGGAATCCTCGTCTTCGCCGTCTCCGGGCAATGACGAAGGATGAGCCGGACGAACGCTTCGCTTCGCCGCGTGAAGACCCAATGCAGCGGCGTATCGCCGTCATGATCCCTGACGTCTACGCCGATGCCTCGGCGCAACAGCTTCTCGATCAGAGACAGATCGCGGATGACGACCGCCGCATGCAGCGGAGAGCCGAGCGCTCCCGGCTCCTCCTTCGTGATCCGCGCGAACAGGCACTCGGCGACCTCCATATGCTCTCGATTGAGGGCAGCGTCCAGGGGCCGCTCGCTCATGTAGTTCCAGGCGAACGGGTCGGCTCCCGCCTCCAATAGAGCCTCCGCGGCGTCCAGACGCCCTTCCAACGCGGCGACATGGAGAGGCGTCAATCTCTCTTCCTTCGTGACCGCGTCGGGCCTGGCCCCCGCGGAAAGGAGAACCCGCAACGCCGCCGGGTCCGCATGCGCCGCCGCGATGTGAAGCGGCGAACAATCGTCCTTATCCCTGGCGTTGACGTCGACCCCCTCGAGGATCAGCTTCTGCAGAAGCTCGACGTCGCCCTTTTCCGCCGCCTTGTGAATGCCGATCTTGGGGCTCATTTCCCGCGCAGAGCCTTCGCTCGCGCCAGGTCCTCGTCGAGCTGAGGGAAATTGGGCTCGAGGCGCTTGGCTTCCTCTAATACGGCGACGGCGGCCTCCAGGCGCGGCTCCTTCCCCCACTCGTGGCGACGCAGCTCGACGCGGCCGAGAAGGGCGAGCATGTCGGGATCGGCGGGGTGCCGGCGCACGCCCTCGAGCGCGACCTGCGTCGCGCGAAAGAGGAGCATCCGCCTCGTCTCCAGGTCCGCCGCAGACTCCGCGACGTCGAAGAGGAGATTGTCCAGGTTCATCCGGTAGCCCGGGAAGGTCGGGTTGATCCGGATCGCCCGCTCGAGCTGAACGAGCGAGTCGCGGGGGCGGCCCATCGCGCGCAGCCCCTGCCCGTGCTTCTCGGCGTGGTCCGCGGCGGCGAGCCAGACGCAGACGCATGCCGCCGCGCTCGCGGCCGAGGCCATCGCGACGGAGTTCAGCAAGCCGCGCCCCGCCGCCGTCGCGGCCCTTCTAAAGACGCAGGCCGCCAAGAGCGCCGCGACGAACTCGATCGCCCAGGTGACGGAGTTGAGCTTGGCGAAGACGAGAAGCGCGGCCAAGGAGGCGAGCGCCGCCGCGCGGGCGCCCGTAAGCGAGCCGGCGCGCACGGCCGCCGCGGCGGAGAGGAAGGCGCGGGCGTGCAGCCACGCGTACGCCGCGGCGCCGAACGCCCCCAAGGTCGCGAGGACCTGCAGCCAATCGTTGTTGGCGTCGGCCTGGCCGGCGGTGCCGTCGAGCGTCTTCAAAATCTCCGCGCGGCGATAGCGCTTGTAGGCGGTCCAAAACCCGTCGGGGCCCACGCCCACGAGCCGATGGCCGCCAAAGGCCGCCGCCGCGGCGCGCCAGACCTCGAGGCGCTCGACGTCGGACGTCGGCCGTCCGGCGCGCACCCACGCGAGGCCGAGCGCGCACGCGAGAGCGCCCGCCCCGAGGGCGCCCCAGACGCGCCGGTCTCGCGGGCGAAGGATCACGGCGTAGGCGGCGAGCCCCGCGAGCGCGCCGAGCCAGGCGCTGCGCGTGCGCGTGGCGCATAGAGCCGCCGCGGCCAGGAGGAACGCGACGGCGCCGAAATGCCGCAGGACGGGACGCCCTTGTTTTCTCAGTCCGACGAAGGCCGCGAGCGGCAGGACCATCGCGAGGTAGCCGCCGAGCGGGACCGTGCCGCCGATCGTCGAGAAAGGGCGAAGCTCCAGCCTCTGCGCGAAGTAGGCGGCGTTGATCCCGTTCCAGTCCCAGCCTGCCTTCTGGATCAGCGCGTACAGCGACACGGGCAGCGACCCCGCGACGAGCCACGCGGCGAGCCGATCGGGAAAGTCCTCCCCCGCCCCGCACGCGGACCAATAGACGAGCGCGCAGACGATCCAGCCGAAAAGTCCCCACGTATGCAGCCGTTCCAAGCCCAGCCACGCCCGCCACGGATCGGCGCAGAGGAGGGCGGAGACGACGGCCGCGGCCAGGAGGGCGAGGATCGGCGCGTCGAGCTCGGAGCGCGGAGGCGGAGAGCGGCGGCGCAGCGCGCAGGCGGCGGCGACGAGGACCGACGCGACGAGGATCTTCGGGATCGCGTAGCGGTCGATGAGCGCCCCGCACGTCAGCGCGGGCACGACGGCCGCGGCGAGAAGCAGCGGGAGGTCGGCGTCGAACGTCGCGCCGAGGGCCCGCCTCACAGCGGGATATTGCCGTGCTTCTTCTTGGGCGGCTCGACGTGCTTGTTCTTGAGGAATTGGAGCGCGCGGATGAGCTTGGGGCGCGTGTCGCCCGCCTCGATGACCTCGTCGATGTAGCCGCGCTGGGCCGCGAGGTACGGGTTGGCGAACTTCTCCTGATACGCCGCGACCAGCTCCTCGCGCTTTTTGTCGGGGTCCTTCGCGGCCTTGATCTCGCGGCGGAAGAGGATGTCGACCGCGCCCTGCGGGCCCATCACCGCGATCTCGGCGCACGGCCAGGCGAAATTGACGTCGCCGCGGATGTGCTTGGAGCTCATCACGTCGTAGGCGCCGCCGTAGGCGCGCCGCAGCACGACCGTCACCTTCGGCACCGTCGCCTCGCTGTAGGCGTAGAGGAGCTTGGCGCCCTTGCGGATGATCCCGCCGTGCTCCTGCTCGACGCCGGGCCAGTAGCCTGGGACGTCGACTAAGGTCAAGAGCGGGATCCCGAAGGCGTCGCAGAAGCGCACGAAGCGCGCGCCCTTCTCCGAGGCCGAGATGTCCAAGGCGCCGGAGAGATGCGAGGAGTTGTTCCCCACCACGCCGACCACCTCGCCGCCCAGACGGATGAAGCCGACGACGATGTTCTCGGCGAAGCTCTTGTGCACCTCGAAGAACTGGTGGCCGTCGGCGATCTCCCAAATGACGTCGTGGACGCGGAAGGGCTTGCGCGGCCCCATCTCGGAGATCTTCTGCAGCACCTCGCTTTGGCGGTGCGGGTCGTCGGAGGCGAGCACCGTCTTGGCGCGCTCGAAGCAGTTCTGCGGCAGGTACTCCATGAGCTCGCGGATCTGGCGGAAGCAGTCCTGCTCAGAGGCCGCGACGAAGTGGCACACGCCCGAGATCTCGGAATGGACCTGCGCGCCGCCCAGGCTGTCGAAGTCCGTCGACTCGCCGGTCGCGGCGCGGACCACGTCCGGGCCCGTGATGAACATGTGGCTCGTCCCCTCGACCATGAAGACGAAGTCGGTGATGGCGGGCGAGTAGACAGCGCCGCCCGCGCACGGTCCCAAGATCGCCGAGATCTGCGGGACGCGGCCCGAGGCCTGCACGTTGCGGTAGAAGATCTCCGCGTATCCCCCGAGCGCCTCGACGCCTTCCTGGATGCGCGCGCCGCCCGAGTCGCATAGGCCGATCACGGGGACGCCGCTTTCCATCGCGAGGTCCAGGATCTTGCAGATCTTCTGCGCGTGCGCGAGGCCGAGGGCGCCGCCCATGACGGTGAAGTCCTGCGAGAAGACGGCCACGCTCCGGCCGTGGATGCGCCCGAATCCCGTCACGACGCCGTCCGCCGCGAGATACCGATCGCCGAGCCCGAAGTCGCGCGAGCGCTTCTCGACGAGGAGGTCGACCTCCTCGAAGCTGTCGTCGTCCAAGAGCAGGTCGAGCCGCTCGCGCGCGAGGAGCTTGCCCTGCTTGCGCTGCGCCTCGATCTTGTCCGCCCCGCCGCCCGCCTTGGCCCGCTCGATGCGGCCGAGGAGCTCGTTGGTCTTCGACGGCGACGTCTGTTCCTTCTTCACTTTAGGCATGTAAATTCACCCCACGAGTTCGACTAATACGCCGTGTGCGTGCTTCGGATGGAGAAAGCAGACGCGATGGCCGCGGGCGCCGGGGCGGGCCGATTCGTCGAGCGGAGGCTTGCCGGCCGTCTTCAGACGCTCCATGTCGGCGTCGATGGCGCTCGAGTGGAACGCGACGTGGTGCATGCCGGGGCCGCGCGCGGCGAGGAACTTGGCGACGGCGCCGTCGTCCGACGTCGGCTCGAGCAATTCGATCTCCGTGCCGCCGTCCCCGGAGCCGAGGAAGGCGACCTTCACCTTCTGCGTCGGCACGTCCTCGCGATGCGTCACCGTGAGCCCGAGGCTCTCCTGATAGAACTTGGCCGCCTCGTCGATGCTCTTCACCGCGATCCCGACGTGGTCGATCTTCACTTGCGTGCCCTCGACCGCTTGCGGGACAGGACCGGGGCAGCGCGCAAGGAGGTACTGCCTTTCGCGCGGTCCCTAGCGCCATGAGCGCAGGGGGAGAGGGCCGCCTTGAAGGCGCCGATCATCTCGAGGCCGAGGGAGACGGGATCGGTCTTCTTGTCCTTGAGCTGGTCGAGATGCTCCGCCGTGAGGTGGCTCAGCGTGTCCTGATAGATGCGCTTGGAGATGAAGAGGGACAGTTCCTCGCGCAGCTGCGTCTTGGCGCGCGCCTCGCCTTCGCCCGTCGACTTGAGGTGGTTCCGGTGCTCCTCGAGCGCCTCGCACAGCTCGTAGATGCCCCGGTCGCCCAAGGCCGTCACGCCCAGCACGATCGCGCCCCAGCCCGGCCGGCCGCGTCCGCCCAGATCGAGAGCGGACTTAAGATGGGCGATGGCTTTGTCCGAGCCCGGAAGGTCGCATTTGTTCACCGCAAAGACGTCGGCCACTTCCATGACGCCCGCCTTCATCGCCTGGATCTCGTCGCCCAACGACGGCGTCGTCACGTAGACGATCGTGTCGGCGACGCGGGAGATCTCCACCTCGTCTTGGCCCGTCCCGACCGTCTCGATGATGATGCGGTCGCAGCCGTAGGCCTCGAGCACGTGGATCGCGCCGAAGATCGTGGCGGAAAGCCCGCCCACCATCCCGCGCGAGCCCATGCTGCGGAAGAAGACGCCCGCGTCGAGCGCGTGCTCCTGCACCCGGAGACGATCGCCCAGGAACGCGCCGCCCGTGTAAGGACTCGTCGGGTCGACGGCCAGCACCCCGACGCGCTCGCCCTTTCTGCGGTAGTAGGCGACGAGCCGGCTCACCAACGTGGACTTGCCGCCGCCGGGCGGCCCGCTCACGCCGATCTTGTGCGAGCGCCCCGTCGAGGCGAAAAAGCGCCGCGAGAGGTCCTCGTACCCTTCCGACTCGTTGATGACGCAGGTGAGCGCCCGCCCCGCCGCCGCCGCATCCCCCTTCATCACGCGTTCCGCCAACGCCTCGGGGTCAGACGTTGCGTGGGTTACGTTCCTACCGCTCCGCGCGCCTTTCACGATGACAACGCAACAGACTTCATGTCTGGCCCCGCGGTTCTCATTTCTTGGGCTTGTCTAGGCGGGATTTCAGATAGTCGACGATGGCGGAGGTGGCGGTGCCGGGGCCGAAGACTTGATCGACGCCCTGCTTGCGCAGGCGCGGCACGTCCTCGTCGGGGATGATGCCGCCGCCGAAGACCAGGATATGGCCGAGGCCCTGCTTTTTGAGCCCCGCGACGACCTTCGGGAACAGCGTCATGTGCGCGCCGGAGAGAAGGGAGAGCCCGACCGCGGCCACGTCCTCTTGGAGCGCCGACTGCACGATCATCTCGGGCGTCTGGCGGATGCCGGTGTAGATCACCTCGAACCCCGCGTCGCGCAGGGCCCGCACGATCACCTTCGCCCCGCGGTCGTGCCCGTCGAGCCCCGGCTTGGCGATGAGGATGCGGTGGGGCGCCGGCGCGTTCACCAGACGCCACCCTGCAACTCGAGGAGCTCGACCGCGGCCTCCACGATCTTCGGATCGAAGCGGGTGCCGGAACCGGCCTTCGCCTCCTGGATGGCGCGCGCGTACAGATCGGGGCCTTTGACGCCCGCCATGCGGATCTCCTCGAGCGCCTCGACGAGTCCCAAGATCCGCGCGCCGAGCGGGATGTGCTCGCCCGTCAGCTTGCCGGGAAATCCCGCCCCGTCCCACCGCTCGTGGTGATGCCGGATGATCGGCACCGCGCCCTCGAGCATCGATATCCCATCGAGCATCTTCGCGGAGAAGGCCGGATGGTGCTCCTCCGTCGGGTTGAGGACGCCCATCTCCATGAGCACGCGCTGGTTCTTGAAGCCGACATAGCCGATGTCGTGCAGGATGCCCGCGTAATAGAGCATGCGGTAGGTGTAGTCGTCGACCTCCAGCGCCTTGCCTAGCGCGCACGCGAAGCGGGCCGAGCGTGCCGGATGTTCGTCCATGCCGGGCTTGGCGGTCTCGATGACGCCGGTGAGCAGCTCCAAGACGTGCGAGAAGAAGTTCTTCTGCTCCTGGATGAGCTTCGTGTTCGTGATGGCGACCGAGGCGAGGTTCGCCAAGCTCGAGAGAAGGCCGATGTGGTCGGGCGTGTAGGTCCCGGAGCGCTTGTTCAACACCTCGACGACGCCCACGAGCTCGCCGCGGAACATCATCGGCACCGCGAGGAGCGAGCGCGTGATGAAGCCGGAGGCCTTGTCGAACTGGCCGGCGAAGCGAGGATCGCTCTTGGTGTCGTTGACGACCTCGGGCTTCTTGTTCTGCGCGACCCAGCCCGCGATGCCCTTGCCGATGGGGAGCGTCATGCGCTTTAAGACGCCGGCCGCGGTGCCGGAAGCCGTCTTGAAGTAGAGGCTCTTCTTGTCGTCGGTCACGAGCATGACCGCGTTCGCCTCGGAGTCGAGGAGGCGCTCGGCGGCCGCGCCGATCTTCTGCAGGAGGAAGTCCAAGTCGAGCGTCGAGTTGAGCGAGCCCGCGATCGAGAAGAGATCGAGGGCGGCCTTCTCGTCGGCGGCCGCGCCGTTGGTCCGGTTGTCGGTCGCCATTATCCCTCCTGTCCGCCGAGGACTTCGCGGACCGTGGTGAGACCGAGCTTCACTTTCTCGAGCCCGTCCTGCACGATCGTGCGCATGCCCTCTTTGATCGCCTGGTTGCGAATCGTATCGGCGGCGAGGTCCTTGAGGCAGACCGCGCGCAGCGTCTCCGTCATGACCATGAGCTCGTGCATGCCGACGCGGCCTTTGTAGCCCGTGGTCTTGCACGTGTCGCAGCCCTCGCCCTTGTAGAGCTTCGTCCCTGCCGGGAGATCGACTTTCGCTTCCTTGAAGACGGCGATCTCGTCGGCCGTCGGGTCGACCGGCTTCTTGCAGTCCGGGCACAGCCGCCGGCTGAGCCTCTGGGCCATGATCGCCTTGACGGTGCTCGCGACCATGTACGCGGGCACGCCCATTTCCGCGATGCGGCTGACGGCGGACGGCGCGTCGTTGGTGTGGATCGTGGAGAACACCAAGTGGCCGGTCATCGCGGCTTCCATCGCGATATGCGCGGTCTCTTCGTCGCGGATTTCGCCGACCATGATGACGTCCGGGTCGAGACGCAGGAAGGAGCGCAGCGCCGCGGCGAAGTCGAACTTCTTGCCTTCGCCGAGCTTGAGGTCCGGGTTCACCGGGACCTGCACGATGCCGTCCAAGTTGTACTCGACGGGGTTCTCGGCGGTGAGGATCTTGATGTCCGGCCGGTTCGCGTAGTTGAGCGCGCCGTAGAGCGTCGTGGACTTGCCGGAGCCGGTCGGTCCGCAGACCATCACGAGTCCGAAGTTCTTCTTACCGCCGATGCCCTTGAGGAGGCCGAGGAGCTTCTCTTGAGTATCGGGCAGGAATCCCATTTTCGTGATGTCGACCTGGACGGATTTCCTGTCCAGGATACGCATGACGCAGGACTCGCCGTAGACGGTCGGCACCATCTCGACGCGAAACTCGATGGGGTTGCCGCTCGCGATGATCTGAATGCGGCCCGACTGCGGAATGCGCCGCTCGGTGATGTTCATCGAGTTCGTCATGATCTTGATCTTGGCCGCGATCGCGTTCCTGAACGCCCACGGGACGTTGAACTGGCCCATGCGCAGCATGCCGTCGACGCGGTAGCGCAGAAGGATCTTCGAGTTCTTGCCGTTGGGGTCCTCGAAGGGCTCGATGTGGATGTCCGAGGCCTTCTGCGAGAGGGCCGCCAAAATGATCGCGTTGACGTACTTCTCGACTTCCGGCGCCGAGGCGTCGACCTCGGAGATGTCCGCCTTCGGAACGTCCTTCGCGAGCTCGAGGCCCTCGCCCGGAGGCGGCGCGCCTTCCTGCTCCTTTACGGACTCGACGAGCCGGTTGTAGGCCGCGGTCTCGCCCTTGCCGTAGGCGGCGTCGAGGGCGGCGGCGATGTCCTGCGGCAGCGCGAGGTAGGGCTTGACCTCGAGGCCCGTGCGCAGATGGACGTCCTCGCACGCGAAGAAGTCGCGCGGGTCGCCCATCGCGATGAAAAGGACCGATTCTTCCTTGGCGAAGGGAGCCGCGACGTGACGGCGCGCGACGGCCTCCGGGATGATCGCGACGATCTCCTTGTCGATGTCCATCTGGCCGAGGTCGACGGCCTTGACCTGCCACTCCTCGGAAAGGACCTTCAACAGCTGGGTCTTGGACATGAGCTGCAGGTCGAGGACCGACTGCTGGAACGAGGTCCCTTTCTTCTTGGCGTCCTCCTCGCCCTGCTTGATCTTCTCGGGCGATAGGAGCTTCCGGTCCGCCAGGATCTCCGGGACCGACTTGTGCCGCTGCAGGCCTTTAACCGCCATGATATTCTCCAAAGACGCCGCGGAGTTCTCCGCAGATCTCGCCGAGCGTCGCATGACGCTCGACGGCTTCGAGTATGTGAGGGAAGAGATTCTCTTTCGGCGAGGCGGCCGCGCCCTTGAGGGCCTCGAGCGCCTTCTTCGCCTTGGCGCCGGTCCGGCTCTTCTTGAAGGAAGCGAGGCGCCTCTTCTGCTCGGTCTCCACCTTGGCCGAAACCTTGAGCGTCTTGCGCGCGCCTCCGGTCTCCTCGTGCGCGAAGCAGTTGACGCCCACGATCCTGCGCTGGGCGGTCTCGATCTCGCGCTGGTACTTGTAGGACGCCTCTTGGATCTCGGACTGCGGGATGCCCTGCTCGATCGCCTTGAGCATGCCTCCGCCCTCGCGGATCTTCGTCAAGCGCTCCCAGACCTTGGCCTCGATCTCGTCGGTCAAGGCCTCGATCGCGTAGGCGCCGCCGGCCGGGTCGGCGGTGTCGGGGACTCCGGTCTCGTGCGCCAGGACCTGCTGCGTGCGCAGCGCCACCTGCGCCGACTCCTCCGTCGGGAGCGCCAGCGCCTCGTCGTAGGCGTTGGTGTGGAGAGACTGGGCGCCGCCCAGGACCGCGGCCATGGCCTGCAGCGAGACGCGGATTACGTTGTTCAAGGGCTGCTGGCTCGTCAAGGTCGACCCGCAGGTCTGGACGTGAAACTTCAATGCCAGCGTCTTCGGGTCCTTCGCGCCGTAGTCGTCCTTCATGATGCGGTGCCAGACGCGGCGCGCGGCGCGGAACTTCGCGATCTCTTCCAGGAAGTGGTTGTGGCAGCCGAAGAAGAAGGCCAGGCGCGGGCCGAACTCGTCGATGCCGAGGCCGCGGTCCAGGGCCGACTTGGCGTAGACCTCCGCGTTGGCGAAGGTGAAGGCGAGCTCCTGGACTGCGGTCGCTCCGGCCTCGCGGATGTGATATCCCGAGATCGAAATCGGATGAAAGCCCGGGATGTGCCGCGTCGAGTACTCGATCGTATCCGTCACGAGGCGCAGGCTCGGCACGGGCGGGTAGATGTACGTCCCGCGGGCGACGTACTCCTTCAGGATGTCGTTCTGGAGCGTGCCCCGCAGGTTCGCGGCCGCCACGCCCGTCTTCTTGGCCGCCGCGACGTAAAAGGCGAGGAGGAGCGGCGCCGTCGCGTTGATCGTGAGCGAGGTCGAGACCTCGTCCATCGGGATGCCGTCGAAGAGCGTCTCCATGTCGGCCAAGGTCCCCACGTGCACGCCGACCCGGCCGACTTCCCCCTTGGCCTTCGCGTCGTCGGCGTCGAGCCCGATCTGCGTCGGCAGGTCGAAGGCGGTCGATAGGCCGGTCTGCCCCTGCGAGAGGAGCCAACGGAAGCGCTTGTTCGTCTCGGAGGCGGTGCCGAAGCCCGCGTACTGCCGCATCGTCCACAAGCGCCCGCGGTACATCGTCTTGTGGATGCCGCGCGTGAAGGGGGCCTCTCCGGCCCGGCCGACGGCGGGAGCGCCCTCGGCGCGGGGCCCGTAGGCGCGCTGGATCTCGATGCCCGAAGGCGTCTGATGCAGGGGCGCCGCGGGCGGGGCCTGGGTCTCTTCGGTGCTCATCTCAATAGATCTTCAGCATGTCGCCGACGCCCGCTTTGTCCACGGTCGATCCTCCCGCCCGTTCGAGCGCGCTTTTAGCGCCCGGAAACGACGAGAGGCGCCATGGCTTGACCGCCGCCGCGATGTGCAGGATCTTCAGCTCCTCGTCGAGGAAGATCACGTCGATCGGGAACTTCATGAAAAAGGTGTGGATCGACGAGCACGGATCAAGCCAAAGGGTCTCCTCCTTCGGCAGGCCGTCGCGTCCCAACAGCCCCTTCAAGCGGGACCAGAACGTCTCCGCCCGATAGCAGTCGGACGAGAGATAGCGGTCGCGCGTCTGGTTGTAGACGATCACCTGACCTAAGTTAACATTTTTCGCAGTAAAACTCTACGCAAGTTGCCGCTGCCTGTCGGAACTTCGGTCGTTCGGCACCCCCCCGGCCACCGTTGGGCCCAAGGCCGCGTGGGCCGAACAACACCGCGCCCGCTTCCCCGAATGGCTCATGGGACAGGTGCCGATAGTTCTGCATAATCGCGGCGCAGCACTCCCATGGAGGGGAATCCACTAATGAGAACTAGCATCGCTGTCGCAGTTGGCGGTCTGCTGGCGGGGGCGCAAAGCGGAGTCTGGGCGAACGCGCCCGAGCTCGGCGGGAGCATTCATCAAGCGATCGAGGCCGCGCACGCGGCGCCGTCGCCGGCCGTGCCGGTCGCAGCCGCGGTGCCGGCGCGCCCGGGCCTCAAGATCGAGGTCCGCGAGTCCGCGAGCCGGGGCGGTATCACCACGCCTTATCGGGTCGGCAAGAAAACGACGACCGTCCAGTCGGACGGCGGACCGGAGAAAGTACGCTGGGAGCCGTTTCGGAAATTCCGCAACAAGGTGCTGGTGCACGGGGAGTACTTCGCGAGCGTCGAGGGCTTGCCGATCGGCGGGCGAGCGCACGGCACCGGCTACCTCGAGGGCGTCGCCGTCGCGCACCTCGGGCGGGACTTCGATTCGCCCTTCGACCTGGACGCCCCGGGCCAGACCGTGTACGGGAACACCGGCGGAGCGGATGTGTCGGGCATCATCGACATCTACCAGGGCAACACGTCCAAGTGTCTCGGCATCCTTCGCGTGAAAGGCCACGCGGACGTGCGCTTCCGCAAGCAGGTCATCGGCAACGGCAACCCCAACGAACCCTATCCGCATTGGTTCACCGTCGGCGGGCCGCTGGGCGCGTGGGAAGCGACCTTCGAGGAAGGCGCGCCGTGCCTCAACCTTGTCGGGAGCCAGTACTACTTCCTGCAGCATAAGCAGGAAATCCTGGCCGTGAAGGGCGTCAAGAGCGCGGGCCACGGCGAAGGCGTCTGGAAGCGGCACGCGATCATCATCCAGTACGACGCGGCCATAGGCGAGGAGGCGGTCAAGGCCTCGCTCATCGCGCAGGTGCCGGGCTTCGGGGACCTCTTGCCCCAGCCGGGCGATCCGCCTGCGGGGTTCTACAACATGCCGAGCGTGTACTTCGAAGCGCGCTAGCGCGACGGTTCCGTCGCCCCAGGAAAAATGAAGACCCCGGGAGACCGGGGTCTTTCATATTGGGGCGCGTAGTCAGGAGAGTTCGGAGGAGTCAGTGAAGGCCTGCCGTCGGAGCGCACGGCAAGACTCTACGCAAGTTGCGTCATTCGATGGTCCGGGTCGCCCACTGCTTTAGGCCGGCAGGGACCTGGAAAGACATCGACTTGGCGGTCTTCATGTTCAAGATCATCTCCGCAGTCGGGGATTCGATCTTGATGTCGGCCGGCGGGGTTTTTCTGAGGACTTGGGCGATCTTCTTCGCGGTGAGCTCGCCGATTTTCTTCGGATCGAGCGCGAGCCCGATCATGACCCCGCGCTCGACGTTGTCTTCCAAGTGCGTCACGGTCGGGATCTTGAGCTTCACGCATTGCTCCACGATTTTCGGGACGTTCGGCGCGACGATGCTGCCGGCGGTGACGTAGATCGCGTCGACCTTCCCGGCGAGTGTCTCGATCTGCTTCGGCAATTCTTGGACGTCTTTCAAAGGGATCGGGATCACCTCGCCCTTGGACCATTGAGTCGTCGACTGCACCGCCTCGAGTTGGAGCTCGGAGTTCTTTTGACCTGGCTGATAGACGACGCCGATGCGTTTCAAAGGGACGAATTCGCCCAGCCGCCGCAGGAACTTCGCGATGGACACAAATCCGCTGGCACCGGTCGTATTGTTGCCCGAACTCTCCCAGCTCTTGGCGATCCCGGATTCGATCGGATCGAACACCATGCTGAAGACGATCGGCCGCGTCTTTTCCGTCTTCGCCGCCGCGACGGACGCGGGCGTCCCTACGGGCACCACGACATCCGGGTTCTCGGCCAAGATCTTCTTCAGGACGGCGGCGAGCTTTTCCTTGTCGGCCTGCGCGTCGCTGAGGGAGATCGCGGAGTTCGAATCGTCGTACCCTTCCTTCTTGAGCTGATCTTTCACCGCCGCGGTGATTTCCTTATATCGAGGCTCGCTCCCCTGCCAGAGCAGGATCGCGATTTTCTTCTTGTCGGCCGCGCCGGCGTGGGCGGCCGCGAGCCCGGCCAAGACCAAGACCGCCATCGTACGCCAAGCGCGAAGATGTCCGCAACGTGGATTCGTCATGTAATCAGCTCCCTCCCTCTCCGGATGCCACGGTAGTGTACCCGTAAAATCAAAACCGCGCCAGAAGTCCTCACGGGGCCCCGGAAACAGGGCCTATGGCTTATCGTATGAGCGCGACTTTGCCGGTGAAGGCGCCGTCGGAGGTGGTGACGAGGACGATGTAGGTGCCGCTGGCGACCCAGTTGCCGCCGTCGTTCTTGCCGTCCCAGCTTTGGCCCTTCAGCTCGCGTACGAGCTTGCCGTCGATCGTGTAAATCTTGAGGTCTTTGAACGTCCCGCGCGCGCTGCTCGGCAGGACGATCGTCGCCATCTTATTGCCCGAGGGCCGGAACGGGTTCGGGAACACGGTGGGCTCATCGTCCTTGACCTCGAGGGACAAGACGCCCTTCGTCGCCAAGATCGCCGCCGTCTGCGCGTTGATGCGGCCGGCGCCCTGGGCGTTGCCTTGGGGCCGGTAGGAGCCGAGAGTAGACGATCCGATAAGCTCGCTCGAGTTTCGGAGCACGGTCTTCACGTCCGCGACCGAGTACGTAGGCCGCTTGGAGAGGACCAGCGCCGCGACGCCCGCCACGATCGGGCTCGCGAAGGAGGTGCCGTCCGGGGAGGATGTCCCTCCCCCCAGGTTGGTCGTCACGATGCCGACGCCCGGCGCGACGAGTCCGCTCGACGACAGCTCGCCGCCGCGGCTGGAAAACGACGCGATATTGTCGGAGGCGTCGGTCGCTCCCACCGGGATCACCCCGGAGCAATTGCCCGGGCTGTTCACGGGTCCGGCGTCGTTTCCGGCGGCCGCCACCAGCACGACTCCGGCCGCGACCGCGTTGGTGACGGCGGTCTGCACCGCCGCCGCGCAATTGCCCGCGCCGCCGATCGACATATTGACGACGACGCGCCCGTAGCCGCCGGGAGCCAGAGCGGTCCGCGCGTAATCGATGGCGCGCACGATGGCCGCGTCGTCCGTCACGCACGCGCCGATCGCGTCGGCGCAATCGGCCGGATTGCAGTTCGCCGTGTTGAATATCCGGACTGACAGGAGCCTCGCGCCCCAGGATACGCCGGCGACTTGCGTTCCGTTGTCAGTCGACGCGGCGGCCGTGCCGGCCACCTCGCTCGCGTGGTTGCAGGCCGCGGTCGGGCCGTCCGCCACGCAGGCCGCGCCGCCCGGAGCGCAGAACCGGTGGCCGGCGACGAACTTTCCCATCAGATCCCCGTGGGTCGGATCGATGCCCGTGTCGAGCACGGCGATCGTCACCATGCTCGAATTGCCGACCTCGAAATCCCAGGCGCCGTAGGCGTTGATCTTGTTGAGGTGGTACTGCTGCGAGACCTTGGGATCGTTCGGCAGCCGCAGCGCGCGATAGGCGCGGTTGGGCTCGGCGGCAAGGACCCCGGGAACGGTCTGGATCGAGGAAAGCCCGGTCGCCACGGGAACGCCGGAAGCCAGGTTCACCAAGGTCCAGCCGGTCGATGGCAGTTCCTGATCCACGACGGCGCCGGCCGCCTGCAGCGAGGCCGCCTTCTGCGCGGACGTCGTCGCCGCGGCGAAGCGCACAAGCGCCTGGCCTGAAACAACCTCGATCTGTCCGGGCGAGCCGTCCGCGAGCGTCCGCGTCATTCTCTCAATCTTGACGGCCGAAGCGGGCGCCGCCAAGAGAGCCGCGGCGGCGAGAGCGAGGACGGACCTCATTTCCCCACCGGTACGGGCGCCGCCTTCACGTTCCCGTTCTCCTTGCGGATGATGTCGAGGATCTCGATGATATCGGCGAGCTCGTAGTCGGCGCCGGAATCCTTCGTATCGAAGGTGTCGCCGTACTTGGCCCAGGCGGTCTTGATGCCGAGCTTCTTGGCGCCGGCGATGTCGCGGTCGGCCCAGTCGCCGACCATAATCGCCTCGTGCGGGGCGCAGTCCAAGAGCTCGAGCGCCTTACGGAATGGCTGCGGGTCGGGCTTCTTGACGCCGAAATCGGCCGACGTGACGATGTGATCGAAGTAGTCCGGGAGCCCCAAGTCGACGATGCGCAGCCACACCTCCAGCTTCGGCGCGTCGGAGATGACGGCGCAGCGGATGCCCATCTTCATGAGCTCGATCAAGGCCAGGCGCGCGTGCGGATACGGGGTCATCGAGGCCGCCTTCGCGCGGCGATATCCGATGATGCCGGAGGCAAGGATCTTGAAGTCGATCTTGCCGTGCTCCTTGAGCAGGACCTTGTCGAAGATCTTCTGGTCCTCGACGCCCTCTTTCCAGTAGACGTCGAAGATCTTCTCGACCATCTTCGTCTTGTCTACTTTGAGTCCCGCGTCGATCATGGCCTCGACGGCCGCGTCGACGGCGGCGCGCTTCATGCGCATGAAGTCGATGAGCGTGTTGTCGATGTCGAACAGAACGGACTTGATCACGCGACCTCCTCGTCCTCGAACTCGTCGTCGCCGCCCACCTTGGCGCGCGTCATGACGACGCGGGTCCCGGCGAGGAAGTCGTGGAGGCAGCGCCGGTCTTCCCGGAAGATGAACAAGGCGTCGACCAGCGCGTAGACCGGGAGGACCACGGAAGGCCCGCCGAGGAGGATGACCGGCAGCATGACGATCACGCTCGAGATGAACGCGAGGAGCCCGTTGAGCCACGCGCGCAAGAGAACGTTGGCGACGAAGCCCTCCACCCACGGCCCGGTCCCGAAGAACCGGCTCGCCACGGCGAAGGAGAAGCGGTAGGGCAGGTTGTCCTCGATGCGCACGATGCGCAGGCCCCAGGCGATCTTGCCGACGGACTGTCCGCGCGACGTCAGGAGGAAGGCTTGGACGACAAGGTAGGCGGCGACGCCCGCCATCGACAGGATTTGGATCGTCGTGTCGCCGAAGACCACCCCCGCGTACGGGAGGCAGTAGACGAACGTGTCCAAAAGCGCCGCGAACAAGCGGTCGCGGCGGTTCGCGAGTTGGAGCTCGCCCTCGGCCGTCGCCGTCGCGTCGGCGGTCTGGTTCAGGCGCGCTCCACGTACTCGCCGCTGCGGGTGTCGACCCGGATCTTCTCCCCCTCCTTGATAAAGAGCGGGACGTTGATCTCGATGCCGGTCTCGAGGGTCGCCGGCTTGGTCATGTTGCTGACCGAGTCGCCCTTGATGCCGGGGACCGTCGAGGAGACGGTCAGGACCACGTTGGGCGGGAGGTCGATGCCGAAGAGCTTTTCGTCGACGTACACGCCGAGGACCTGCATGTTCTCGGTCAAGAACCGCACCTGCTCGCCGAGCTTTTCCTTGGGAAAGCTCACCTGCTCGTAGTTCTCGTTGTCCATGAACACCGCGGCGTCGCCGTCCATATAGAGGTAGGTTTTCTCGCGCTTGCTTACGTCGATGGAGCGAAATTTCTCGCCGCTCGAGTAGGAGCGCTCGAGGACCGCGCCCGTCTCCAAGTTGCGGATCTTGGCGCGGATGACGGCCTTGGACTGCGACATCCGGTGGTGCTGGTACTTGAGTAGCTCCACGATCTGGCCGTTGTCCTCGTAAATGAGGCCCTCGTGGAAGTCGGTCGTGCTGATCATGCTGCCTCCATATAATGGCAGACATGATAATAAATACTCGCCCCTCTGCGACAGCCCCCGACGAGCGGCGCTACCATGCTGCCGGGCGGCGCCTAGGTGAGGCAGACATAGATGCAGGTCGACTCGACGTGCGATTCGCCCGTGACGCTGAGGACGATATAACGACGGGACGATCCTCCGGACATGACTGACCCCAAGTGTCGGCCATGGAGCGCGAAAAGTCAACCCCGCTCGCCTCGGAGCCTCCGTCTGTCGAAGGCTCTTCGTCCGCGACAGGAAGGAGCGCTGGGCTGATTGGGGAAAACCACGGCAGGCCCAAAGGTCCGCGGAGGATTTACCCATAAGGGTCCTTGCGATACCGCCGCGCTCTGCCATAATACAAGCGCCGTAAACAGCCGCACCGGAGGGATTCCATGACGCGAATCGTTTCGCTGAACAGACTGGCGGCCGCCCTGCTGTGCGCGGCCTTCGCCGCGCCCGCGAAGGCGCAGGACGCCACCATCCTCGCCGCCGGAGACATCGCGGACTGCCGCAAGGCCTCCGCGTCGGAAAACGGCGCCTCGAAGGTCGCGGCCTTGATCGAGACGCTCCCGGGCACCGTGCTCCCTCTCGGAGACCTGGCCTACAACCACGGCAAGCCCGAGGAGTTTGAGACGTGCTACAAGCCCTCGTGGGGACGCCCCGGGATCAAGAGCCGCACGCGCCCGACGCCCGGCAACCACGATTACAGGACCGACAGAGGCGCTCCGTACTACGACTTTTTCGGGGCCGCGGCCGGCCCGAAGGGCGACGGCTTCTACAGCTACGACCTCGGACGCTGGCACATCCTCTCGCTCAACAGCAACTACTATACGAACACCAACGGAGACGCTCCCATCCCCCCCGGCAAGGAGCGCCAATTGGCGTGGCTGAGAGCGGACCTCGCCAATCATAAGGAGGACCGCGCGAAGGGCCGGATCTGCACGCTGGCCTACTTCCACCACCCGCGCTTCAGTTCGGGCGCGCACGGATCCGACGAGGCCTTGTCCGACCTGTGGGCCGAGCTCCAGAAGGCCGGCGTGGACGTCGTCCTCTCGGCGCACGAACACAATTACGAGACCTTCCGCCCCATGGACGCCGAGGGCGAGCTCGACGAGGCGGGCGGCACCCGCATGTTCGTGGTCGGGACCGGCGGCGGCGACGCCCGCCCCATCCGCAATCCGGAGCCCAACAGCGCCGCGCTCCAAAACAAGATCCTCGGCGTGCTGAAGATGACGCTCCACCCCACGAGCTACGATTGGGAATTCGTTTCGGCCGCAGGTAGTTCCTTCACGGACTCCGGCCACGGCAACTGTCATTAACGACTGATTGCTGCGAGATAACGGATAGAACCGGAAAGGACCTCTTTCCGGTTCTATCCGTTTCTTTTATATAGTCCTTTGAGATGATCTCCCCCTCCTGCGCCATTTTCCGCTTCCCGGCGGAGCTCAACGACGCCTTCTTGCGCGAGTACGGGCAGCGCAGCGTGCGGGTCGTGCGGATGGCGGTGATCATCGCGCTGGGGATCTGCCTCCTTCTCGAGTTCTGGCCCCACGCGCAAAAAAGCGCGCGCGGCCAGCTGATCTACCTCACGGTGAACGTTCCCGGGCTGCTCGTCTGGTTCGGACTCACGTTTTGGCCCTCCGCGCGGCGCTACCTCCACGTGATCAGCTCGACCGCGGGGTTTCTCGTCCTCGGAGCGGGCACGATGGCGTTCGTGTACTACATCCCCGAGATCGCGGCGCGCCACCAGCCGCAAGCCGCGCTCCTCGTCACGGCGCTGTTTTATTCCGCCATCCGGCTGCCGTTCCTGTGGGCCTCGTCGCTCGGCTGGTGCTACTTCGCGCTGTTCGCGATCTGCGTCGGCTCGTGGCGGGCCATGCCGGCCGACCAGTTCCGGCTGTCGCTCGCGTATCTCCTGTCCGCGAACATCCTCGGCATGTACGTCGCGTACGCCCTGGAAGCAGCCATGCGGATCGACTTCCTCAGACGCCGGGAGATCGCGACGGAGCAGGAGCGTTCCGAGCGGCTGCTGCTCAACGTCCTCCCGGCGCCGATCGCCGAACGCCTTAAGGCGGGCGAGACGCCCATCGCCGACGACTTCAAGGACGCGACCATCCTCTTCGCCGACATCGTGGGCTACACCGGCCTCGCGGGAAAGATGAAGCCCGCCGAGCTCGTCGCGATCTTAAACGACGTGTTCTCGCGCTTCGACCGTCTGTGCGACGAGCACGGCGTCGAGAAGATCAAGACGATCGGGGACGCCTACATGGCGGTCGGCGGGGTCCCGCGGCCTCTCGCCGCGCACGCGGACACGATGGCGGTCGTGGCGCTCGGAATGCTTCGAGAGGTCGCCGCGCTAAACCGCGAGCGCGGACTCGCTCTCAGCGTGCGCATCGGCCTCCACTCGGGCCCGGTCGTCGCGGGGATCATCGGCGACCGCAAGTTCAGCTACGACCTGTGGGGCGACGCGGTCAACGTCGCGAGCCGCATGGAGTCGCACGGCGTCCCGGGCGCGGTCCACCTCACGGAAGCCGTGGCGGCGGGCCTCGGCGACGGCCGCCGGCCCGAGAAGCGCGGCATCGTCGAGCTGAAAGGCAAAGGGCCGATGACGACCTATCTCCTCCGGGCGGCGCCATGAGCGAGGTCCTCCCGGCCGAGCTCCTCGGCGACCCCCGGCGGATCACGGTACTCTGGATCGGCCGCCTCGGAGATTTCGTCATCACGACGCCCATCCTGCGCTCCCTCCGCCACCGCTTCCCGAAGGCGAGGATCTCGCTCGTCGTCGGCGACAAGGGACGAGAGATCGCCGCGCTGTGCCCGTCGGTCGACGAGATCCTCACGCTCCATTCCGCCGCCTCCCCCGTCGCCAACCTGCGCCTGGCGGCCGGACTCTTCGCGCAGCCGGCCGACCTGCTCGTCGACTTGAACTCGGCCGCGTCGCGCGCGTCGACGGCCTTGGCCTGGGTCGCGCGCGCGCGCGTCAAGCTCGCCTTCGAGAAGTCCAAGGGCGACTGGGCCTTCACGCGCCTCCTGCCCAAGCCCTCGGACACCGAGCACATGCTCGACCGCTACGCCCGCATGGCCGCCGCGCTCGGCGCGCCGTACGAGCCGGCGCCCTCGATCGACGTTCCCTCCGAGCAAATGGACGAAGCCGACGCGGCGCTGCGCAAGGCGCTGGGCGGCAAGCCGGACGGCCCCGTCGTCGCGATCCATCCCGGAAATTTCAAGAAATACGACAATCGCTGGCCCGAGGAGAAGTTCGTCGAGCTGACCGAGCGCCTGCTCAAGGCCGGCTACGGCTCCCTCCTCTATATGGCCGGACCGGGAGAAGAGAACGAGGTCGCGGCGATCGTAGCGCGGCTGTCGAGGAAGGTCCCCGTCCTGCCGCCGATGCCCATGGCCCTGACGGCGGCCGTGCTGGCGCAGATCGATCTATTGATCGTCAACGCGACGGGGACCGCGCATTTGGCGGCCGCGGTAGGCACACCCACGTTCTGCTTCCTAGGGCGATACACGAAGACGGTCTGGATGCCGCGCGCGGGCCCGCACCGGAGCGTCGTCTCGGACTCATGGGAATCCTGCCGCGAGATCACGGTCGACGCCGCGTGGCGCGAGCTCGAGCCGGCGCTGAAGGAACTAGCGTCTCACCGGACGCGCCGGTAGAAGTCGCAGTAGTGCGAGACGGTCCCCGGAGCCAAACCCCAGGCGTTGCGGACCACGACGGTCTGAGTCACGAAGTGCCCGGGCCCGACTTTGCGGATGCGGTTCTCGAACACCCAATCGCCGTCGCCGCTCGCGTAGTACATCGAGCCGAGGCTGCCGTCGACGGAGCGCACGCTCGTCTGAGTGCCGCTATCCGGAAAGCTCCGGAGGAATCCGCGGGCCCGCTCGTCCATCCGGTCGTAGAAGTCCGGGCGGTTGATCCAATACGGGGTGAAGGTGATCGAGAGCGACACCGCGGGCGCGAGCGGCTTGCGGCCCGTGCGGCGGATCTGCAGCAGCGCGCCCTCGAGATTGGAGTCCGCCAGCGTATGGTGGCAGCGGCCCGAGTACCAGCCGGCGAGCTCGGCTTCGCTCGGCATCTGCGCGCGGTCGAACTGAGTGCGGACCTGCACGGTGTGCTGCGGTGCGTCTTCGGGGTGGATCAGCTCGTTGGCGAACGACGGGACGGCGAAGGACAGCAGTGCGGCGGCGATGAATCGGATCATTCTCTCCTCCTGTGGCGCCTCAAACAACGGAGGGCAGTATATCTACCGCGCGAGCAAGATCCTTGGGCCCGTCGGGGCCGCCGGAGCGGATTAATCGGCCCGGTCTTGAGTGGGACTAACGTCCCGGGGCGCGGCATGGAGCGCGCTCCGGCCGGCGCTGATGGACCTCCGGGCCGCCTAAGCTATCGCGACCTGGGCGGGGTTTTCGAAACGCCGAGTTCCCCGGTGCCGATGCCGTAACCGGCGGGGCCGGTCATCAAGAAAGCGCCGTCTTCATCGTACATCATGATCCCGCGGGTCACGGGGCTCGAGTTTCCGGCGTCAAGGTACTCCTGCACGAGCTTATCGAAAACAGCCCGGGTACACAGTCGGCGGAGCTCGTGGTGGTCGATGATCCCCGGGAAGAGCTTTCTCGAATAGCCCTTGCCCGTGTCCGGATCGTTGAACATGGCCATCGTCGCGTATTGCCGGCCTCGGACCATGCATGAGCCATGCCCTCGATATAGCTTGGTGCCGGCCGCCGGGATTTCATGCGGAGCCGCCTGGCTCGGCCGCGGATAGGGAGCCTCGGCGACGCGGATGACCTTGCCGCTCTCCGCGTGGACCAAGCGCAAGATGATCAGGAGACTGGCTCCGTCGCTCTCCACCGAGCCGGTCACCACCATGTTTGCGCCCGCCAAGGTTCCGATTTTCGCCGCGGACGCCGCGCTGATCGCCCCCGTCATGCCGAGCTTCGCCTCCGATAAGACCTTGTCGAGCCTGGAGCGCTCCAGCACGACGCACCGTTTCGACGCGGCAAGGGCGTTGGTGACGCGTTCCGTGACCAATCCGGCGAGACTTGCCAACTCGGGCTCTCGGTACGCCAGCGGACAGACCGCGAGGGTCTGCGATTTCCTCTTGAAATCGGGCAGAAGTTCCGTCGCGAGCTTTAGATAGACGGCGTCTCCCTCCGCCGGCTCTGAGAACAGCGGCGCGGCGAACGCCGAGACGCACAGCACGGCCGCAAGCAGCACGTTCATCTATTCTCCCCCCGCTTCCCGGCAAGCAGCTTGTGGTAAAGCGCCTCGGTCGCGGACACCATCTTCTCGGTGCTCAAATTCTCGCCCACCCATTTGCGTCCGGTCTCGGCCATGCGCTTGCCGGCGGCTGGGTCTTTGATGAAGACGGAGAGCGCCTTGGCGAGGGCGTCCGGATCGCCCGCCTTAAACACCATCCCGGTCTCCCCGTCGCGCACGAGTTCCTTGTTGCCGCCGATGTCGCTCGCCGCGACCGGGATCCCCATCGCGAGCGACTCGCGCAGCGCGCCGGAAATCCCTTCGCCCGCGACCGAGACGTTGACGCTGACGTCCAGGAGCGGGAGGAGGCGCGGCACGTCCTCCCGGAACCCCAGGAACTTCGCGTCCTCCTCGCCCAGCCCCGCGGCCTTCGCCTTGGCGAGGAGCTCCGGGCTCTGCGTGTCGCGCCCGGCGAAGAGATAGACCGCACGCGCGCCTTGGCGCTTGAGGCGGCCCGCCGCCTCGACCAGGACGGCCTGGCCCTTCCACTCGGAATAGTTCGCGATGAGTCCGACGACCGGCACGCCCGGCGGGAGACCCAGCTCCGCCGCGAGCGCGGGGTCGCGCGGCCGCGGAGAGAACTGCGCGACATCGACGCCCGAGCGGATCGTCGCGACGCGCTCGGGCCGCACGCCCGCCTCGATCAAGATCTGCCGGATCGACTCGGCCACGGCCACGTACGCGTCGATGTGGTCGCTCGTGTACTTGAAGCGGCTGAAGGGGTTGCCGGGGATCTTGAACGACACGCGCCGGCTCACGAGGAAGACGGGCGGCTTTTTGAGGAAAAAAGTGGACATGAGCGCCACCGCGTGCGCGCGCGGATGGTGCGCGTGGAGGACGTCCACGTCGCGCAGCATGCACATCTTGGCGAGCCGCCACGCCGACGGGACGTCGTAGTCCTGCCGCGGGACGAAGTGGATCGTTTCGATTCCCTTCTCTCGCGCCTTGGCGAAGGTCTGCCCGTCCTCCGGGCACGCGAGGAGGACGTCCCACTTGCGCGCGCGCAGGCCCTCGGCCAGGCTGATGAGCTGCTTGGCGCCGCCCGACCAGCCGCGGCTCTCCGTAACGAACAGCGCTCGACTCACCGCGACGCGGCTCCCTTGAGGGGGATGGGCAAGGAGACGTCGCCGCCTTTGCCGTCGATCGCGTGAATCGCGAGGACGTCGAACGCGTCCGACGCGTCCGGATGGCGGCGCAGAAGCTCGTCCGCCAGCGCGCGCGAGTCGGCGAGGATCGCGGGCAGGGCGTCCACGCTCGGCACAAGGTAGCGGACAACCCAATACAGGCCGTCCTTCGCCCGCGTCGCCGTCATCTCGACGACTTTGAAGCGGACGCCGTTGGCGGTCATCGCGACGGGCTTGCCGGGCGCCGGCAGATCGGCGGGCCGCGTCTTGGACGCTTCGGTCGCGATGCGGGTCAGCTCCTTGGAGTCCATGAAGGGGACGGGCGCGGAAAGGTCCCAGGCGATCACGAAGTAAAACCACGCGCTCAAGCTCTTCTTGGCCCCGGCGTACGCGCGCGCCTTCTTCAAGAACCACTCGGCATCGTGCCCGCGGGCGGAGCGCGGCCTGAGATAGAGCCCCGACAAACGCCAGCCCGCGTCGTTCTGGAACAAAGCGGTCATGGACAGCGTCGAGAGGTCGGCGATGGCGATCGCGTGCTTGCCCTCGGGCAGGCCTGGCAGGAAGAACTCGGCCTCGAAATCCTTGCCCTTGGCGCCGCACGTGATGCGCCCTTCCGCGTCTCCGTTCGCCTTGGCGCTGAGGACGTAAAGTGCCTTGGGCGAGTAGGACGCCTTGGCGAGCGCGTCCTTGCCCTCGCGCACGGCGCCGGCGACTGCCTCGAAGCGCTCCTTGAGGCCCGCGGACGCGTTGGCGCGGATCGCCTCGACGTCCCCCCGCTTTGCCTGGTCGAAGACGAGGCGCGCGGCCGCGTCGAGCCGGGCCGCCTGCTCCGCGGGCATCGACGCGCGGACCTCGCATTGCTGCGCGGCCGCGGGACGGGCCCCGCACAGCAGCGCGGCGGCGCTCAGGGGCGCGACGACGCGCCGAAGGCCTCGAGTCGTCATGGTTCGCGATTATATCAAAGGCCCATCGGTGGGTGGGCCCAATGGCGGCGCCCCGGTGGGTCGTTTCGCCCTGAACGGAGGCCCTCCGCGCCGCCATACTTAGGACGATGATGCCGCATCCACGCGGACTCCTCGCGAGCCTCGCCTCCGCATTCATTTGCGCGTCCGCCGGGGCGCAGACGCCGGAGTCCCTCCGCTTCTCGGCGGACGCTCTCCCGCGCTTCGAGGCCGTCCGCGCCGCGAGCACGATCGGCCGCCGGCCTACCCCTCCCGCGTTCGAGCCGAACGTCGAGATTCCAGTCGCGGGCCGCCCGGCGCTGACGGGAACGCTCGCCGCGCCGCCCAACGCCGGGCCGACGACGCCCGCGATCGTCCTCCTCGCGGGCTCCGGCGCGAACACGATGGACGGCGACGCGCCCTCGCACCAAACGGTCGACAACAAGCCCGCCAAGCTCTACAAGGACGTGAGCGACGCGTTCGTCCGCCGGGGCTTCGTCGTCTTGCGCTACAGCAAGCGCGGCGTGGCCGGCTGGGACGCGGAGAAAGAGGAGCCGATCCTGAGCGACGGGCCCGTCGAGAACCTTGCGATCGGCACGCTCGCGGAGGACGCGGCCGCGGCGGTGCGCTCGCTCCGCCAAGGCGCCTCCGCTCGCCGGCGCGTTATCCTAGTCGGGCACAGCGAGGGCACGCGGCTGGCCCCGATGGTAGCCGAGCGAGAGCGCATCGACGGCATGATCCTGCTGGGCGCCATGGCCAGCACGCTCGAGTCCCTCGGCCGCTACCAGGCGATCGAGCGGCCGCTCAGCATGATCCGCGACGTCTACGACGTCGACAAGGACGGGTTCATCTCGGAGGACGAAGCGCGGGCATCCTTGCTCCTGTACCTCCTGTACCTGAGCCAGGACAAGGAGAAAGTCGGCCGCGCCTCCATCGAGAGCATCGGGGAGGCACTCGAAGAGCGCTACGCGAACAGCCATGCGGAGTACAGCGCGACCGCATGGTACAAGAGCCACATGGCGCTCGAGCCCAACGTCGCCGCGCTCCCGCGCTACCGCGGCCCGATCCTGATCATGCAAGGCGGAGAAGACGAGAACACCCCGCCGAGCGAGGCGCGCCTGCTGCAGAAAGCGCTGCGCGACTCGCGGCATCCGGACGCGACGGTCCGCGTCTACCCCGGACTTGGCCACCTATTCTCTCCCCCAAGGCCGGGGAGCCGCGCCGCGACCGGCGGGCCGATCGATCCGGGCGTATTGGACGCTGCGGCTCAATGGGCCGCGGCGCGGACCCTCCGCTCCGGACGCTAAGGCGCCGCGAGAGCGGACGCGATCCCGACGAAGCCTTCCAGAGAAATCTCTTCCGCGCGCGCGAGCGGCGCCACGTCCGCCCGCCCGAGGGCCTTCTCCGCTTCGACGCGCGTGATCCCGAGCGCGTGCGAGATTGCGTTGGCCGCCTGCTTGCGCCGCTGGCCGAAGGCGGCTTTCACGACGCGCAGCACCTGCTCCGCGTCTACGCCTTGCGGCAGCGCCGCCGGGCTCCGGTCGACGCGCACGACCGCCGACTCGACGTCCGGCCGCGGCGCGAAGCACTCGCGCGAGACGTCGCAGACGAGCCGCGCCTTGGCGTGCAGCGCCACGCTCACGCTCAATATCCCGTACTTGCGCGAGCCGTGCTCGGCGACGATGCGCAAGGCGACCTCCTTCTGGAACATGAGGACCGCGCGGTCCCAATGCTGCCAGGCGAGGATGCGCTGCAGGATCGGCGTCGCGACCGCGTAGGGCAGGTTGGCCACGAAAGAGCACGGCTTGGGAAGCGTGTCGAGGTCCAGTTCCAGGAAATCTGAGCGGATCATCTTGAGCCGCAGCTCGTCTTTATAGCGCGCAGCCAAAGGCTCGAAGAGCCGCTCGTCGTACTCGATCGCGGTGACGCCGGCGCCCGTCGCGAGGAGGCGGCCCGTCAGGATGCCCGGGCCGGGCCCGATCTCGACCACGTTTTTTCCGGGCGAGAGCCCCGCCGCCGCGACGATCGAGTCGGCGACGTCTTCCCGCTTCAAGAAGTGCTGCCCGAGCCTAGCGCCCATCAGTAGCCGCCGATCGCGTTCTCTTTGAGTCTCCGGCGGAGGTCCTCGCCGATCTTCCAGACGTCGCCGGCGCCGATGGTGAGGACGAGATCGCCGGGACGCAGGTCGCGGATCATGTCGACGGCGCGCGTGAAGGGGCGGCCCTCGACTCCGGCGCGGCGCAGAGACCTCAAGATGAGCTCCGAGCTCACGCCGGCGATGGGCTTCTCTCCGGCCGCGTAAACTTCCGTCACATACACCGCGTCGGCGCGCTTGAACGCCGGGCCGAACTCCTTCCGCAGGAGCTTCGTACGGCTGAAGCGGTGCGGCTGGAAGAGGGCGATGAGTCGGCGCTTGCCGCTTGCGCAATGAAGCGAGGCGACGGCGTCCAAGGTCGCGCGGATCTCGGTCGGGTGGTGGCCGTAGTCATCGAGGAACGTGACGCCCGACGCCTCGCCCAAGAGCTCCATCCGGCGGCCGACGCCCCGGAACGCGGCCAATCCTGTGAGCACGCGCGCGGGAGGAAATCCCATCGCGTCCGCGGCGGCGATGGCTCCCAAGGCGTTGAGCACGTTGTGGCGCCCCGCGACGCGCAAGGACGCCCGGGCGATCTTGCGGCCGCGCCGCCACACCTCGAACTTGGAACCCTCGGCGGACATGCGGACGTTTCGCGCGCGCCAATCGGCGGCGCGACCCAACCCGTAGGTGATCACGGTGCGCTCGAGCTGCGGGCGCAGGGACGCGAGGTTCGGATCGTCGACGCAGACGACCGCGGCGCCGTCTTCGGGGACGCTGTTTAAGTGCCGCACGAACGCGTCCTTGAGCCGCCGCATCGTCTTGTAGTGGTCAAGATGATCGTTGTCGACGTTCGTCGCCACGGCGACGCGCGGGCGCAGGAACAGGAAGGACCCGTCCGATTCGTCCGCTTCCGCGACGAGGTACGGCCCCTCGCCGAGCGTCGCGTTCGCGCCGAGGTTCTTGAGCTGCCCGCCCACGATGATCGTCGGATCGGCCCCGGCCGCGCGCAGAGCCATGGCGACCATCGAGGTCGTGGTCGTCTTGCCGTGCGAGCCCGAGATGGTGACCGTTTTCTTCAAGCCCGCGAGCTCGGCGAGCATGGCGGCGCGGTGAATGACGGGGACCTTCCGCCGCTGGGCTTCTCGCACCTCGGGGTTGTCCGGCCGCACCGCGGTGCTGACCACGACGACCGACGCGCCGGCGACGTGCGACGCCTTGTGGCCCTCGCGCACGACCGCGCCGGCGCGCTGGAGCCGGGCGGTCAGCTCGGTGAGCTTCACGTCCGAGCCGGAGACCTTGTAGCCCAAGTTGAGCAGCACCTCCGCGATCCCGCTCATGCCGATTCCGCCGATGCCGACGAAGTGCAGGCGTCCGGACTTGGCGCCTAGGAGACCCGCGCCGCGCTTTTCAGCCACGCGTCCACCTCCTTCTTCACGGCGTGATAGTTGGAGCGGTCGAGCTCGAGGAGGCGGGTGTCGTCCAAGCGCTTCACCGCGTCGGAGAAGTCATGCGCGCCGTGGCGGATCGTGGCGAGGACCCGGGGCGCCCCTTGGAGGCACGCCAGGGCGGCGGTGCGAAAGCGCTCCGAGAACGCCTCCATCGCGCCGATCTCGTCGATGACCACGATGCGTCCGCCCGCGCCCGCCGCCTCGATGGCCGGCACGGCGAGACCGTCGAGCGCGGCCAAGTCGATCCCGTACTTGTTCAATCGCACGCTCGACGCCATGGCCTTCGACGCCAGGACCTTGCTCTCCCCCGACAAGGATACGACGCGAAATCCCATCCTCTTTCCGCCCTCGAGGATCTGCTCGGTGTAGAAGCCGCCCGCGACGTCGCGGTACGGGGAGAGGCACTCCTTGAGCAGGCTCGTCTTCCCCACCCCGGGAGTGCCCGAGACGATCAGGTTCTTCGCGCCGCGCCCGATCACTTCGAGGCGGGGCCGGGCGGGGACGCGGGCCCGGCCCCGCTGGGCTGGTCGTGTCGTACGCCCACGGGGCCGCGCATGAGCCAGGCGAGGCCGTCCTTGGCGCTCTTGTTCTTGGGATGGTGCTTGAGCACTTGGCGGTAGGCTTCCATCGCCTCCTCCTCGCGCCCCATCTCGACGAAGGCGACGGCGCGCCCGAGGAGCCCGATCTCGTCCTTGGGCTCGCGGGCCAACGCCCGATTGAAGGCGTCGAGCGCGGCCTTCGACTCCCCGAGCGCGGCGTAGGCGAGGCCGTCCGTCAGCCACCACTCCGCCAAGTCGGGATGCGCGGGCGCGGCTCCCGTCTCGGGCAGGACTTCCTGCACGAGCACGGTCCAGCCCGTGCCCACGACCCAGAGCTTGAGATCGTTGCCGACCTTGCGCGGCTGATAGGTCGCCTTCGGCTGCTCGGAGGCGGGCGTCGTCGAATCGGGCACCGGCATCGCGGGCTTGACGAAATTCAGGTTCATCCCCATGCGCACCTCGGCGTCCGGCGGCGCCTTGGCGAGGACGGAGCGCAGGTCCTCCATGATCTTCTTGATCTGCTCGCGCCGCTGCTCGGGCTTGGAGGCGTTCAAGCGGAAGTCGCGCTTGACGGCCATCGCGCCCTCCGCCGGCTTGCCCGCCTTCTCGAGCGCGCGCTTGAGCCCGGAGGAGCCCTCGGCGGTCTCGCTTTTGACGAGCTTTGGGCGCGGCAGGACCGCGAGGTTGACCGAGAGTTCCGCGTCCTGGTCGAGCGGGATGCGGTCCAAGTTCCGTCCGAGGACGCTCAGGGGATCGTTGGCGTCGGGCGGCGGAGGCGTCGCGGGCGACGGGCCGGGGCCGGACCCGGCCTGAGGCTTGCCGCCGAAGGAGACGCTCAAGGCCAAGCCTCCGGAGGCGTCGGCCGGAGTCAGATGGAACGCGTCGCGGTAGACGTCGCGCGCCTTGTCCGCGCGCCCGCCGGCGACGAGGATGCGCCCTAGCCTGAGTCGCGCCACCGAGTCCATCGGCTTGAGCTTGACCGCGCGCTTGAACATGTCCTCGGCATCCGAATTCTTGCCCATCCTCTCGTAAACGGCGCCGAGCTCGAGCATGGCGTCCTCGAACTCGGACATCTCTTTGAGCGCGCGTCTGAGCGATTCGGCCGCGTCCTCGTAGCGCTCGAGGCGACGGTAGAGCGTGCCGAGCTGGTAATGATAGAGCGGGCTCTTCGGGTCGAGGATCGCCGCCTTGCGGAAATGCTCGAGCGCGTCCTGCGTCTGCCCGAAGGTCTCCTCCATCGAGCCCAGGTCCATCTGGATGTCGGGACGCTCCGGCGCGCGCTTGGCCGCTTCTTTGAACTCGGCGTACGCGGCCTGGTTGTCCTGGTTCCATGCGTAGGCGATGCCCATCATGAGGTGCCCTTGCGCGTTCTCGGGGTCGAGGCGCAGCGCCTCGCGGAACTCGTCTTGCGCGCGCGGCACGTTGCCCGACCAGTAGAGCGCCGCGCCGAGCATGATGTGCGCGTTCGCGTCCTTGGGCGAGGCGATGACGGCCTTGGAGAATTCCTGGACCGCCTTGTCGTACTGCTGAAATTCCATGTACTGCGACCCGAGATACATCTGCTTGCGGGACTGCGACTGCATGAGCTGGTCGTAGACGGTCTGCGGCGCGGCCTCGGTCTTGGCCGCGCGCGCCGGGGCGAGCGCGAGGAGGACAAGCGCGAGCGCGGAAGCGGCGAGGCGCGCGAGATGCGGCCGCATGTTCCGCAGCGCCGCCGCGCGGTGGCTGAGGCGGCCCTTCTCCTCCATCGTCAGTTCGGCGAGCGTCTTGCCCTGCGGCAGCAGAAAGATGGGATCGTAGCCGAACCCTTGCTCGCCGCGCGCCGTCTCGGCGATCGAGCCGGCGAGGCGGCCCTCTTCCAGCGTGGTCCTGCCGTCGGGCGACGAGAGGGCCATGACCGTGCGGAACACCGCCTTACGCTTGTCGGGCGCGACGCCCTGGAGGTTCCGAAGGAGGAGCCGGTTGTTGTCGGCGTAGCTGCAGCCCTCGCCCGCGTAGCGCGCGGTGATGACGCCGGGCGCCCCGTTTAAGGCGTCGACCTCGAGCCCCGTGTCGTCGGCCAGAGCCCATAGCCCGGACAGCGTTGCCGCGTGGACCGCCTTCTTGATCGCGTTCGCCTCCAGCGTATCGCCGTCTTCGACGGGCTCGGGGATCGACGGGAACTCCTCGTAGGTCGCCAATCGAATCGGGAGATCAGGCATCACCGCGCTGATCTCGGCCACCTTGTGACCGTTGTTCGTCGCCAGAAGCAGGCGTATCACCCGTGAATTATACGAAGAATCAAGGCGCGCTGGGGAGGAGGGCGAAATCCGCGCCGATGGCCTCGATGTCCGGCATCTGTCCCATCGGTTTTCCCGAGGCGCGCGAGAGCTCGTCTCCGATCGCGGGGACGCGCCAGCGCACGTAGCGCACGAGCTCCTGCGCGCTCACCGAGTTGTCCTTGTCGGCATCGGCCTTTCCCGACAGCGCCTCGATGGCCGCGTAGGTGAGGACCCCGTGCTGCAGGGCCCCCGACTCCTGCGCCACCTGCTCCTTCTGCGACGCCGCGATCACGTAGAGTCCCAAGTCGCGCGAGAGCCGCGCCGTCGCGCCGCGCAGGCTCGCCTGCATCTCGCCGAACGACGCGAGCGCCCCGCCCGAGTGGCACGCGTCGATGAAGAGGACGACGTGCTGCGCGGGGATCTTGGCCAAGGCCGCGGCCAGCTCGCGCGCGGACAGTCCCGTCTGCCGGTCTCCGCGCCAGTCGTGCGGGATGAACAGCCATTCCCCGTCCTTGAGTCCCCCGTGCGCGCTCAGCATGATCACGACCGTGTCGTCGACGCTCGACTGCTCGAGGCTTTGGAACATGAGGAGGACGCCGGCCTTCGTCGCCTCGGCGTCGATCTTCGTGAACGCCTTTATATCCGAGTAATAGGCGCCGCCCTTCGTCCCGAGAAGCGCCACGATGTCCTTGGCGTCGCTCGGCGGGAACCGGAGCGGCTGGACGCTCGAATTGGCGAAAGCGCCGATCCCCGCGCCGGCCGCGAAGAGCTTGGCGGCCCCGCTAACGCCGGGGGCGACTTGCCGCCGGACGGTGAGGCGCGCGGTTTGGCCCTGGACGCGGTCCTTGCTGAAGGAGACGGCCTCGAGCTCGTTCTTTCCGCGAGCCAGCGTTACCGTGAAGGTCGCCGCCGGACCGGCCGCCGATCCTGCCGCAGAGACGCGCCGCCCGTTGTTGTAGAGCCGGATCTCGTCGACGCCCCCGCCTTGGTCCGAAGCGCTGACCGTGACTCTGAGCTCGTCTTGGTCGAGCAGCGCGCCGTCGGCCGCGCCCGCGATCGTCGACGTGGGCGGCGGCTTCAAGCTGAAGGAGGAGGCGCGCGCCTTGCCGGCCGCCTTGCGGCTCAGGATCTGCTCGAGGAGCCCCGGCGTGAAGTAGCGGTCCATGTAGGCGTCGAGCGGGTAGGCGGCGAAGCCGCGCACGAGGTGCATGCGCTTTCGCGCCAGCGCGTCTCCGTCGAAGCGCCCATCCGGCGCGAGGACGGCCCAACTGTCGTTCATGCCGTAGAGCTGCGCGACGAGCGTCCCCGTGCGCGCGTCCCAGAGCCGGAGGGCGCCGTCGTTGGAGCCGGTGATCAGCCAGTCGCCCTTGGGGAACACCGCGACCTTGGCGAGCGCCGGGCGGCCGCCCAAGGAGCCGAAGCGCCGCACGTGCTTGCCGGTCGCGACGTCCCACTCGTTCAAGGCGTCCTCGAGGTTTCCGGCCGTGTAAATGCGGCGCCCGTCGGGCGAAAAGGCCATGCCGCTGGCCTCGGCGGCTTGGAACGTCCTCAGCTTCTTGCCGGAGGCGAGCTCCCAGAGGGTGATCGTCTTTTTCCCGGAGGCCGCGAGGACCCCGTTTTTCGGGTCGTAGGCGAGGCTGCTCCACCAGCCTTCGTTCTTGAGCCTCTCGCGCATGTTGCCGCTGCGCACGTCGATGAGCTGGACGTCTCCCTTCGGGAGCGCGACGGCGAGGAGGCCGGCCTCCTCTATGAACAGGAGGTCCGAGGAGCTCCCCGCGACCTGCGGGTCCGTCGGCAGCTTCCACGTCCGCAGGACGGCCTTGGTCGCGGCGTCGAGTTCGAGCACTTCGTCGGCCCCCGCGGCGTAAATCCGCGCGCCGGCGCTGTCGATGGCCGCGCCGGTGCCGCCCTTTCCCGAATGGGCGGCCTTGATCGAGACCGAGGCGATGTCCCAGTCCAGGACCTGATTGTCGTAGCCGGTCGTGACAAGGTGCCGTCCTGTGGGATCGAAGCGCATGGAGCTCGCCGAGCCGATGTGGGCGGAGGCCGACGACCGCATGAGCTCGGCGGCGTCGAAGGACCAGAAGCGGATCGCCCCGTCGTGGTGCGCTGAGACGATGCGGTCGCCGAGCGGCGAGACCTCGACATCGGTCGCGGGTTGGATCGACGGAGCGAAGACGAGCTTGACGCCGCCGCCCTTGCCGAGCGTCCAGCGGCGGGCGGCGTGGTCCCAATTGACGAGGCCGTTGTGATGATTGACCCCGTTGCGCTTGAAATCGATGCCGACGCTGGTGACGATGCTCCGGTCCTTGATCCTGTAGGTCGACGTACTAGGTTGCGCCGGATCCCACTCGGAGATCTCCGGGCTGCCGCTGCTCGTAAACGCCTCGCCGCCGTCTTTGGTCGCGACGATCGGCTCGCTCGAGGTCAGAAAGCGGCCGCCCGGCAGCGCGGCGATGTACTTATGCTCGAACTCCCGCGCCAAAGGCGCCGCGTACGTCCGCGTGCCTGCGGCGATGTCCCAATACCAAACGCCGCCGTCCGAAACCATGTATCTATTCGGACCGACGTACATCCCGCGCGAAGCGACGGTGACCAGCCGCCCGTCCGGCAGGAACGCGGCGTCGTCGACTTTGATGCGCGACTCGAATTTCGCGCGCTCCTTGCCCGTCTTGACCTCCCAGACGCGGATCGAATAGTCGGAGCCCTCGCGATGGGAAAAATACCCGCCGACCGCCGCGAGGAGCGCCCCGTCTTTCGAAAACGCGACGCTCATGGTATTATCGCCGCGCGAAAACGTCCGCACGGGCGTCCATGTGCCCACGGACCATAATCGCACCTTTCCGTCGTCGCCGGCCGACGCGAGAAGCTTGCCGTCGGGGCTGAGGACGAGGCGGTTGATGTAGCCCGTGTGCGCGGGCACGTAGGCGAGCTGCTTGCCCGTCGACAGCTGATAGACCGCGATGCGTCCCGCGCAGGAACGTCCAGCCATGATGAAGAGGTCTTTCGCCTTGAGAAGGAGTCCCGCGTTGGGATAGCAGGGCATATTGCCATACCGCCGCAGTTCCGCGCCCGTATCGGCGTCCCAAAGGATGTTCGTCTTGTCCTCGCCGAACGTCATGAGGAAGCGTCCGTCCTCGGAGAGGCTGACGGCGCTTACCGACTGTCCATGTCCTAGCTGCAGAGACAGGCGCGCGGGCTCCGCCGCCGCGAGCGCCGGAACGACAAGGAACGCCAACAATAGGCTGTTCACCGCTGCCTCCCCGTGAGGATATCCCGGGGAAAGATAGCCCCCCGTTCCGAGCCTGTCAAGGCGATCGCGTCCCGTCAATAAATAGTATGATGGACTCCGCGTTATGCAGCGATTTCCCGCACGATTCGCGCTTCTTTTCGGCCTGCTGGTCTCCGTCGGCGGCTGCTCTTTTCTCAACTCGCAGCCGGTCGACACGAGCGATCCGGCCGTGACGGCGCGCGTGCGCAACGCCATCAAGCAGCATCCGGAGCTCGAGATCCAGTATTTCGATCTCGACACCCACGAGGGCGTCGTCACGATCTCCGGGATCGTGACCACGGAAGAGTCCCGCTACAACATCGTCCAGATCACCCGGCGCCTCCGGGGCGTCAGGCAGGTCGTCGCGAACTTGGTCGTCCGGCAGTAGCCTGTCGCCGTCATGGCGGATTTTACCGCTGGTTTACCGAACCGCAATCCTCGTTTAACGCGCCGCGGCTATGGTGATGGCAGCCGATCGGCCGGATGCTCCCGCGCGCCGAACGCGGGGCCGGCGGCGACCCCTAGATGAGGACTATTCTCGTCGTCCTGTTCTGCGCCGGCGCCGCATGGTCCGCTCCCATGACGGTCGAGCAATACGTGCAGGAGTCGCTCGACGCGTCGCCGGTCGTCAAGCAGGCCTCCGAGGACTACGAGAACGCCCGCCGCCTGTGGCTCTCCCAAGTCGGCTCGGCCGTCCTGCCCTCGCTCGCCGTCACGGGCACCGCGTATCCGTGGGGGCACAACGCCTTGAACGGCAACCGCTTCAACCGCTGGCGGCTCGCCGGCGACCAGACGGGCTTCGATACGACGGCGAGCTGGGTGCTGTTCAACAGCTTCAAGGACTACCAGGCGGTGCGGCTCGCGGCGCTGACGCGGGACTCGTCGGCCTACTCGTTACGGGCCGCGCAGCAGGCGCTGGCCATCGCCGCGATCCGGAATTACTTCGACTTGAACCTCAAGAACATGCTGCTCGAGGTCAATCGCGAGAACTTGAAGGCGCAGCAGGACCAGGACGCGGTGACGCGCGACCTGTACAACCACGGTCTCAAGAGCCTCGGCGATCTATTGAAGAGCGAGACCGACCTGCACTCCTCGGAGCTGCGCGCCGCGCTCTCGGAGGCCGAGCGCAAGAAAAGCCTCCTCCGCTTCAATCTCCTCATCGACCGCCAGCCCGACGCGCCGGCCGAGATCAAGGAGGACTTGGACCCCGGCACCACGGAACTGCCCCGACTGACGGTCGACCTCGGCCGGGCGCTCGCGCAGCGCCCCGAGATTCAGAAGGCGCAGGCCGACCTCGACCACGGCGTCGCGGCGTTCCGCCAGTCGATCCAGAACAACCTGCTGCCGACGTTGGCGGCCACGGCGGTCTGGAACCGCTCGGACCTCGCGACGTTCGGCGGCTCGGTCGCCGCCGCCGCGCCTCCGAACCCGAAGTACTACTTCGGGCTGACCTTGTCCTTGCCCCTAGGCTTCAATCTCTTCTCGCAGGCGCAGAACGTTCTGGCCGCGAAGGCGACCGAGCGCAAGCTCTCCCAGGCCATGCGCGACACCGTGCGCACCATCCGGCAGGAGGCGTACTCCTCCTACATCGACCTGGAGCAGACCTACATCTCCTATCGCGTCGCGACGCTCAAGGAGAGCATCTCGCGCCGCAGCCTCGACCTCGCCCTCGAGCAGTACCGGCAGGGCGCGATGGACGCCATCCGCCTCGCGCAGTCCCGGCTCGACTATCTCGACGCCCGGACGCAGCGGAGCCAGGCGATCCACGACGCCTTCATCAATCGCGCGCAGTACAAAGTCGCGATAGGGGACTCGCTATGGAAATGAAACGCACGCTCAATACGCGCAACGCGGCCGTCGTGACGCTCGGCGTCGTCCTCGTCGGCGCCGGGGCGTTCTACGGCTTCAAGCGCTACAAGAAGGAGCCCGACGCGCCGGCCGAGCTCGCCAAGGTGACGAAAGGCGACGTCGAGCTCCACTTCTCCGACTCGGGCGAGCTCAAGGCCAAGAACGCCATCGACGTCGCCTCCAAAGTCAGCGGCCGCGTCATCGAAATGACCGTCGACGAGGGCGCGCGCGTCAAAAAAGGCGACAAGCTCGCGGTGATCCAGCCCGGGCGTTCGGAGGCGGAGCACTACCAGCCCTTCTCCGTCGCGAGCCCCATCGACGGCATCGTCATGCGGTACCAGCAGGACGGCAACTACCAGCAGGAAGGTCGCGTCTCCAAGCTCGGCGACTACGTGACCGGCCTCCTCGAGTCCAACACGCCGACCTATCTCATGACCGTGGCCGACCTGCGCACCTTGGTCGTGCGCATGAGGATCAGCGAGATGGACATCTTGAAGCTCCGCGAGGACATGTCGGTCAACGTGACGATCGACGCCATCGCGGGAGAGAGCTTTCCGGCCAAGGTGGCGACGGTCTCGCCGCAGGCCGAGAAGGACCAAAACAACCTGAAGAACTTCCGCGTCGACATCATGCTGCTCAAAAGCGACGCGCGCATCAAGCCCGGCATGACCGCCCGCGTCGACGGCCTGCTCCAGGTGCACAAAGGGGTGCTCAAGATCCCCCTCTCCGCGGTGTTCGAGGAGGGTCCCAAGCAGTACGGCTACCAGCAGGTGAAGGGCGCCGCGCCCAAGAAGACCGAGCTCAAGCTCGGCCTGCGCAACGAGACCGACGCCGAGGTGCTGGGCGGCGCGAAGGAGGGCGAGGAGTACCTGACGGAGAAGCCGGTGAGTGCCCCGAAGTCATGAGTAATGAGTGATTGGTAATGAGGTCTTCATGAAAGGCTTATCACTCATCACTCGCCACTAACTTTATGATCGAGTGCGAAAAGCTGGCGCGCGAGTACGACAACTCCTACCTGGCCCTCAAGGGCGTCTCCTTCGAGATCAAGAAGGGCCAGTTCGCGGCGATCATGGGCCCTTCCGGCTGCGGCAAGTCGACGCTCCTCAACATCCTCGGCCTGCTCGACCGGCCGACCAAGGGACACTACCGGCTCGACGGCGCCGACGTCTCGCACATGGGCGACCGCGAGCGCACGCTCCTGCGCCGCTCCTCGATCGGCTTCGTGTTCCAGGCGTTCAACCTGCTGCCGCGACTCAGCGCCTTGGACAACGTGTGCCTGCCGATGACCTACGCGGGCGCGAGCCGCCCCGAGCGCGAGGAGCGGGCCCGCAAGCTGCTCACGCGCGTCGGCCTCGGGCACAAGACGAAGCACACGCCCCTCGAACTCTCCGGCGGCGAGCGCCAGCGCGTCGGCATCGCGCGCGCCCTCTCCAACAACCCGCGCATCCTCCTGGCCGACGAGCCGACGGGCAACCTCGACTCCAAGTCGAGCGTCGAGATCCTCGCCCTCTTCCACGAGCTTCACAAGGAGGGGATGACGATCATCCTCGTGACCCACGACGCCAACATCGCCGGCGGCGCGCAGCGCGTCCTCCACATCAAGGACGGACAGCTGGCGAACTAGATGGTCCTGCGCGAGGCCGGGCGGACGGCGTGGCGCGAGATCAAGACGCACAAAGCGCGATCGGCCCTCTCCTTCTTCGCCTTCGCGATCGGCGCGGCCTCCATCCTCTACACCTTCGCGCAGACCCACGGGATGCGGCAGGCGACGGTCACCGCGATCGAGCTGCAGGGTCCCGGCCGGCTCTCCGTGGGCCGCAAGCGCAACTACAAGTCGAAAGGACTGTCCCCCGGCCTCACCCTCGGCGACGTCGCCGAGCTCCAGCGCGCGATGCCGGAGCTCTACATGGTCTATCCGAAGACCGAGGCGCATTTCGTCCTGCACTACAAGGACCGCAAGATCGACGAGGTCCGCGTCGTCGGCACGACTCCCGAATGGCGCAAGCGCGACTGGGTGTTCAAGCTCCGCGGCCGCTTCCTCAACAACGTCGACGTGGAAGGCGTCGAACGCATCTGCGTCATCGTCGAGCCGGGAGGCTGGCACAAGCGACCCTACTGGGCGCTGTGGTGGGAGGAGTCCCCCTGGGAGAAGTTCGCGGTGCGCCACGATCTCTTGGGCAAGCACGTGAAGCTGCAGGACCGCGACTTCCTCGTGGTCGGGGTCCTCAAGGCCCCTCCGCGGGACCTGGACCCGCGCTGGTATCGCTGGCAGGAGGCCAACGTCCTCGTCCCGATGACCTCGATGAACCGCTTCCTGCACCACGGGGAGCGCTTCGCGACGCAGCCCGATTCGATCGGCGAGATCGAGATCGACACGGGCGACGAGGCCACGATGCCCGCGGTGCGGACCCGCGTCACGACCCTCCTCAAGCGGCGCCACCGCGGCGAGGAGGACTTCGAGATCGCCGACAGCCGCGACGCCATCCAAAACGAGATCAACGAGATGAACAAGTACGTCCTGACCTTCTCGATGCTCGGCGCGATCGCCATCTTCTCGGGCGGCATCGGGATCATGAACGTGATGCTCGCCGCGATGTTCTCGCGCATCAAGGAGATCGGCATCCGGCGCGCGATCGGGGCCTCCAAGCTCGACATCCTGTCGCAGTTCATCGCCGAGGCGGCCATGGTGGGCCTCACCGGCGGCCTCGTCGGCGTCGGGATCGGCAAGCTCGGCATCGTGTACTTCAACCATAACGCGGAGAAGGACCTCTCGTCCATCACGTGGTACCACTTCCTCGGCGTCGTCGCGATCAGCGTGGCGGCGGCCTGCCTCTTCTCCTTCTATCCAGCCCTCAAAGCCTCGCAGCTCGACCCGGTCGAAGCCCTGAGGAACGAATGAAGCTGCTCGAGATGCCGCGCTCGGCGGTCGTCGAGATCACGGCCAACAAGACGCGCTGCGCGCTGACCTGCGTCTCGCTCTCGATCGGAGTGGCGGCGATCCTGTTCACGTTCTCCCAAGTCGCCACGATGAACAAGCGCGTCAGGCTCGGCACCGAGCTCGCCGGGAAGGGGCGCATCGGGATCTGGAGCCGCGACGGCTACGTCCGCAAAGGGCTGTCGCGCGGCCTCACCGTCGAGGACGCCGAGGCCCTCCGGGACGCGTTCCCGAGCCTCTACATGGTCTATCCGCTCGTGAACTTGGGCGGGGCGCGCATCCGCTTCGACGATTTCCACACCGAAGGCGCCAACGTCATCGGCACGACGCCCGATTGGGCGAAGCGCGACTGGGTGTACGAGCTCCGCGGCCGCTTCCTGAGCCAGGACGACGTTCGAAAGACCGCGCGCGTCTGCGTGCTCGTCCAGCCGGGCGGCTGGGGCAAGGGACGCAAGCCGCGCTGGGCGAAGTTCAGCAAGGAGCAGGACCTCGAGGGGCCGCTCAAGCGCCGCGAGATGGTCGGAAAGCGCATCCAGATCGGAGACCACATCTTCACGGTGATCGGCGTGATCAAGTCGCCGCCCCGCGACAAGGACCCGCGCTGGTTCAGGAGCATCTACTCCTCCGGCGGCGGCACCGCGATGATCCCGATCACGACCTACCAGCGCTACTTTCTGCAGCCCGACCAGCAGGCCGGCGGCCAGACCATCGCCGACGAGATCGAGATCGACACCGGCGCGGAGATCAACGACGGCATCTGGGCGCGCAGGATCGAGACCTTCATGCACGCGCGCCACCGCGGCGAGAAGGACTTCGAGCTGATGGACTTCCGCAAGCGCATACAAGGGGCCTTGAAGCGCAACCGCGAGGCGGCGCTCGGCGTGCTGGTGATCGGGATCGTCGCGATCCTGACGGGCGGCATCGGCATCATGAACGTGACGCTCGCGACCATCTTCTCGCGGGTGCGCGAGATCGGCATCCGCCGGGCCCTCGGGGCGACGCGGTTCGACATCGTCGCCCAGTTCACGACGGAGGCGATGGCGCTCGGGCTCCTCGGCGGCGCGGCCGGGCTGCCGCTCGGCCTCGCGGCGGTGAAATACCTGACGACCGACCCGGACCATCTCGTGATGCCGGGGACGCTCGACCTGGGCCTGGCGCTCGCGATCTCGATCGGCACCGGCTTCGTCTTCTCGATCTACCCCGCCTGGAAGGCCTCCCAGCTCGATCCCATCGAGGCGCTGCGTTATGAATAGCGGCGAGGCGGTGCGCACGGCCTTGCGCGAGATCACGGCGCACAAATTCCGCTCCGTGCTCAGCTTCTCCGCGCTCGCGGTCGGGGCGGCCTCGATCCTCTACACCTTCGCGCAGACGCACGGCATGAAGGAGGCCATGATCAAGGCGCTCGAGCTCCAAGGCCGCGGGAGCATGACGATCAGCCAGCGCCGCAACTACGTCTCGCGAGGCCTCTCGCCCGGCCTCACCCTCGAGGACGCCGAGGAGATCCGCCGCGCGATGCCGTCCCTCTACATGGTGATGCCTTTCGTCGAGAAGTGGGACTTCCTGAACCATCGCGGCAAGAAGGTGAGCGACGTCAACGTGACCGGCATCACCCCCGATTGGACGAAGCGCAACTGGGTCTACAAGCTCCGCGGCCGCTTTCTCAACGACTGGGACGTCAAATCCGCCGCGCGCGTGTGCGTCATCGTCGAGCCGCCCGGCTGGTTCCAGAAGCCGTGGTGGGGCGGCTGGGTCCGGGAATCCGAGTACCAGAAGTTCGCCAAGCGCCAGTCGCTCCTCGGCGAGACGATCCGCATTCAGAGCCACGAGTATCTCGTCGTCGGCTCCCTCGCGCCGCCGCCGCGGGACAAGGACCCACGCTGGTTCAACTGGGAGACGAACTCGGTGCTGCTGCCGGTCACGACCTTCCTGCGCTTCATCCAGCGCGACGGGGTGACGTCCCAAGCGTCCATCGCGAGCATCACGGTCGACTCGGGCGACGAGAAGACCGTGCCCGCGGCGAAGCGGCGCCTGGAGACGCTGCTCAAGGCCCGCCACCGCGGCGAGGAGGATTTCGAGATCAACGACGCGCGCGAGGGGATCCAGAACCAGCTCAACGAGCAGGCGAAGTGGATCCGCGCGGGGATGGTGCTGGGGGCCATCGCGATGTTCGCCGGAGGGATCGGGATCATGAACGTGACCTTGGCGGCGCTGTTTTCGCGCGTCAAGGAGATCGGCATCCGCCGCGCGATCGGCGCGTCCCGGGCGGACGTCCTCGTCCAGTTCGTCGTCGAGGCCGCATTCCTGGGTCTGGCGGGAGGCGTGGCGGGCGTCGAGCTCGGGAGGATCGGCATCGCCTACCTCGCGCGGAACTCGCAGCGCGAGCTGGCGAGCGTCACGTGGTACCATCTCCTCGGGGTCGTGGCGATCAGCATCGCGGCGAGCACGCTCTCGTCGCTCTACCCCGCCTGCAAGGCCGCATGGCTCGACCCGGTCGACGCCTTGAAGAACGAATAATGCGCGCCCTCGAGTATCCCCGCTCCGCCTGGGTCGAGATCGGCGCCAACAAGACGCGCTCGGGGCTGACCTGCATGTCGCTCTCGATCGGCATCGCGGCGGTCCTGTTCACGTTCGCGCAGATCTCGTGGATGAGCCGGGAGGTCTCGCGCGCCATCGAACTCGCGGGACCGGGGCGCATGACGGTGCGCCACCGCGACGGCTACACGAGCAAGGGGATCTCGCTCGGCCTGTCGTACCGCGACGCCCTGGCCATGCGCGAGCAGATCCCGGAGCTCTTCATGGTGTCGCCCTTCGTTCGCCGGTGGGGCGCGCGCGTCAACACCGGCGGCACGCGGATCAAGGACGTCCTGCTGTGGGGCGTCACCCCCGAGTGGCGGCGCCGCGATTGGGTGTACACGGTGCGGGGCCGCTCCCTCTCCGACGAGGACGTCAGGCACGCGGCCAAGGTCTGCGTCCTCATCCAGCCGGGCGGCTGGGTCCAGAAGCCGTACTGGGCGAAATGGTTCCCGGAGCAGCAGCTCGAGCGGCTCCTGCGGCACAAGGACATCCTCGGCAAGCAGGTGACGATCGAGGACCGCGTGTTTACCGTAGTCGGCATTTTGCGCGAGCCCCCGCGCGACAAGGACCCCCGGTGGTTCCGCGAGTACACGGGCTCGGGGGGCGGCACGGTCGTTATCCCCATCACGACCTACCAGCGCTACTTGCTGCCGTCTTGGCGCCGGAACCACCCGGACTACGTAGACCAGATCGACGTCGACGCCGGAGGCGAGGCGGCGACGGGACCGATGATGCGGCGCATCCAAGCCCTCCTCGAGAGCCGCCATCGCGAGAAGGACTTCGAGGTGATCGACAACCGGGAGCAGTTCCAGGGCGCGATGAAAAGCAACCGCGAGAACGCGCTCGCCGTCCTGATCATCGGGATCGTCGCCATCGCGGCCGGCGGCATCGGCATCATGAACGTGACCTTGGCGACGACGTTCTCGCGCGTGCGGGAGATCGGCATCCGACGCGCCCTCGGCGCGACGCGCGCGGACGTCGTGGTCCAGTTCGTGACCGAGGCGATGATGCTCGGGCTCCTCGGAGGGCTGGCGGGGCTGCCGCTCGGGCTCGCGGCGGTCAAATATCTCTCGCCCGAGGCCGACCGCGTGCTCCTGCCCGGTGTCGCGCAGATGAGCGCGGCGCTCCTCCTCGCGATCGGCACGGGCCTCTTCTTCTCCTTTTATCCCGCGTGGCAGGCGGCGAAATTCGATCCGCTCGAGGCCCTGCGTTATGAATAGCGGCGAGACGCGGGCGCTGCGCCGACGGCTCCTCGCGTGGTACGACGCGAACCGGCGGACGCTGCCGTGGCGAGAGAAGACGTCGCCCTACCGGACGTGGGTCTCGGAGATCATGCTCCAGCAGACGCAAGTCGCGACCGTGATCCCGTACTACGAGCGTTTTCTCGCGCGCTTTCCGGACGTCGCGGCGCTGGCGAAGGCCGGGGAGGCGGACGTGCTTCGGCTCTGGGCCGGGCTCGGGTATTATTCCCGGGCGCGCAACCTCCATCGCGCCGCCAAGGAGGTCGCCTCGGAGCACGGCGGGCGCTTCCCCTCCGGCTTCGAGGAGGTCCTCGCGCTGCCCGGGATCGGGCGCTATACGGCGGGCGCGATCCTGTCCATCGCCTTCGGCAAGCCGTACCCGGTCTTGGACGGCAACGTGATGCGCGTCTTCTCGCGCCTCTTCCTCATCCGCGGGAATGTGAAGGAGCCCGCGACGCAGAAGGAGATGTGGCGCCTTGCCGCCGATCTCGTCGACCCGAAAGGGCCCCTGGCGGTTGATAACGCCAGGGACCGCGCGAAAGGTCGGACTCCTTGCGCGCGGCCGGGCGACTGGAACCAGGCGCTCATGGAGCTCGGCGCGCTCGTCTGCGTACCGGAAGCGCCGCGCTGCGGCGACTGCCCCCTCGCCGACGGCTGCGCGGCAAAAAAGGCGGGCGCGCAGGACGAACTGCCGGAGACGGGAGCCAAACGCGCGCCCGCTGACCTGCGCTGGAGCTGCCTATACGTCTCGCGCGGCGGGAAGGTCCTGCTGTGGAAGCGGGACGACGCCGAGCGCTTCCTCCCCGGGCATTGGTCGCTTCCGGAAGCGCGTCACCTTAAGGTGCGCGCCTCGGGGCGTCCTCTCGCGACGGTGCGGCACTCAATCACGCATCACCGCATCCGCCTCGACGTCCATGCGCACGACGGCGCTCCCCCGTCGTCCGCGCGCGCGGTCTGGGCGGACGCAAGAGAGGCCGAGAAGCGGCTCGTCTCGTCCCTTTGGATCAAGGCGCTCTGCGCGGCTCGCGCCGCGGCGCGCTAGCTACTTCTTTTTCTGGAGCGGGCGGTACTCGCCCGTAAGCTCGAAAATGGCCTGCTCGAGCATGACCCAATCGACCGGCTTGCCCAAGAGGCGCACGCGCGCATCCTGAGTGATCATCGGGTACTGCTCGCGGATCTTCGGCAGCGGCAGGCCGGTGATGAAGATGACCGCGGTTTCTTTCAAGACCGGGTGGTTGCGGATGGCCGCGAGGATGTCGGCGCCGCTGCCCCACAGCGGCATCTGCATGTCGCTCAAGATGAGCCGGGGCTTCAAGGCCGCGGCTTGGTTCAAGGCCTCGTTGGCGTCGGCGGCGGACGTGATCGTGTATCCCGCCTCCTCGAGCTTGGCCGTGAGGAGGGTGACGATGAGCGGGTCGTCGTCGACGACCATGATGGTGTTTCGCAGCGCCATGGTTGCGTGCCCATCATACTAAAAGATGGACTCAATGAGTCTAACACCCGAAGCCGCTTGACGCAAGACTGCGTACCCCGCGCGGTTCGAACGGGCCGGACTCGGCGCCGCCTTACTGCGCCTGCTCGGCCACCCGACACTCCCAGCCGTTGGCTCCGTCCGGGATCGGGCAGCGAGCGTCCACCTCGCCGGCCTTGACGACCGCTCCCGGAATGACGCGTTGGTCCACGACTTGTTCGCCCGTGATCGAACGCAAGCAAACGAACGGCGTGCCGCCGGACGCCGCGGCCCTGTCGTTGAAGTCCGCGATCCCCTGCGTGACGGCGCCGAGATCATTCGGCGAGCCGAGTCCGTCTTGGACGGCCTCGCCGGCACGGATCGGCCGGGCGAGGCCGGGCAGAGCCAACACCGTCAAGAGTACGATGCACGAATTCTTCATTTGCATATTCCTAAGGCAACGGCCGATCCGGCAGTCGCCTCAGCCAAAGGATGGAAGACCGCTCCAAGAAATCCCTGGCCGAGAGTTAGGGTTTTTCCAAGGAGCGCGCCGGCTGCCGCTACGGGTGTTCGTGGGTCGCGGGAAGGTCGGGGCAGTGGAAGATCTCGGCGGGATCGATCCCGGCGGCGGCGAGCTCGCGACGGATGAGGCCGATCGGGACGCCGTTGGCGCTGAAGGCTCGGAAGGCTTCGTGATCGCTGCCGCCGCCGCGCAGGACGCCGACGAGGGTCTCGGGCGCGTCCAGGATGGGCGAGCCGCTCATGCCGCGGTAGCCGTCCAGGTCCGCCTGGATCGAGTCGCCCTCGGCGACCGCGCGGCGCAAGAGACGGCGCATCACGTCGCGCGTCTCGGGGCGCTGCGCGGCGATCCACTCGTCTTTATCGATGTCGAGCGTGGCGACGCCGCGCGTCTCGTTGAGCGCGTGCGGGATGGAGGAAGGCGCTCCCGCGCGGCGCGCCGGCGCCGGGTAGCCGATCGAAGTCAGCTTCTCGCCTTCGACGATCCTGCGCGCCTCGGAGCGCAGGCACGGGGCGGGCGTGTCGCGCTCTACTTTCAGCAGCGCCCAGTCGGCGATCAAGCGCTCCCAGCGCGCGTACTCCGCCGGATCGTCGGGAAAACGGCTCAAGTCGACGTTATATTCGCGCACCATGGTGAAACCGGAGCCGGCCGCCACCAGCGAGACCGCATGGCCGTCCACCGACATGCGCGGCATGGGGCTGCGGTAGACCGCCGCGCGGCCGGGCTCGTGCTCGAATAAGTAGATTTCGAACCGGCTCGAGACCTTCGCCTGACTCAACTCGCGGTAGACGCAGTGCCCGTTGGTGAGGAGATACCCGGAGCGCGAGACGTACACGCTCGAACAGCCGTTGGACAGCTCCCCGACGGAGCGGGCAGGACCATAGGGGCGCGGGGCGTGAAATCCGGCGACGGCGGGGATGAGCTCCCCTCCCTGGGGAGCTGCCAGGACCGGCGAGGCCGCAGTCAGCGCGGACACCACGGCGGCGAAAGATAGACGGAGCATACCTGTACAAGGTACCACTCTCGGCGCAACCCGGCCTGAGCAAGCCGGCCCTTCACGGGAGGGATTTTGGACCTAGTCTATTCGCCGGCGAGTTCGGAGATCGCCTCTCGCAGCGAGGGCCAATCGACCGGCTTGCCGAACAGACGCACTCTTGAGTCTTTCAGGATCGCCGGATAATCCTTGCGCACCTTGTCGATCGGAGTTCCCGTGACGAAGATCACGCCGGTGTCTCTCAAGGCGGGGATTTTGCGCAGCGCGGCCAGGAAATCGGCGCCGCTCGACGCCATCGACAATTGAATGTCGCTTAGGATCACCGCGGGTCCGACGGATTGCGCCTGGCGTATCGCCTCGTTGACGTCCTCAAAGGCGACGATCCGGTATCCCATCTCCTCGATGCGGACGGAAAGAAGCTTGACGATCAGCGGATCGTCGTCGACCACCATGACGACGCCCTTAGCGGCCTCGTCCGCGGAGCCGGTCACGGTCGTCAACCGAGGCTGGCCAGCGTCTCGCGGATGCGGACCTTCTTGGCGGAGAGGTCGTCGCGCTGGGCCTGCGCCTTGCGGACCTCCTCGGCCGGGGCGCGCTTGACGAAATCGAGGTTCGACAAGCGCGTCTGGATGCCCGCCAGCTGCTTCTCGATGTCGACGAGCTCCTTCTCGAGGCGCGCGCGCTCCTTTTGAAAGTCGACCACGCCCTCAAGAGGCAGGTAGAACGTGCAGCCGGCGGCGACCGCCGTCACGCTGCCGGCGGGACGATTCGCGTCCGCGGCCGGGGCGAGGCTTTCCAAACGGGCCAAGTGCAGGATGTAGTCGGAGCGCTCCTGGATGAGCGCCTTCTTCCCCTCATCGTGTCCGTTCTGGAAGAACGCCTTGAGCTTGAGCTTCGGCGGGACGTTCAGCTCCGAGCGCGTCGTGCGGATCGCGACGACCATCTCCATGAGCGCCTTCATGCGCGCGCTCGTCTCCGGATCGGCCCAATCGAACTCGAGCGCGGGCGCTTTCGAGTCCAAGACGGAGTCGGCGTTGATCCCGGCGAAGGGCTTGAGCGCCTCGAAAAGCTCCTCGGTGATGTACGGCATGAAGGGATGGAGCATCTGGAGCGTCCCGGTCAGCACCTGGACCATGACGGCGCGCGCGGCCTCCTTGCCCTCGCCGTCGATGCCGGCCAGGCGGATCTTGGCCAGCTCAACGTACCAGTCGCAGAACTTGTCCCACAAAAACGTGTAGAGCGCGTCGGCCGCCTGCGCGATCTCGTACGCCTCGACCCGCTTTCGGACCTCGGCGAGCGTGGCCTGGTACTCGGCGAGGATCCACTTGTCGGCGAGCTCGAGGCAGCAATGCGAGAGCTTGTCGAGCGGGTAGCCCCCCTCGGGCGGCGTTTCGGGCAGGTTCATCAGCACGAAGCGCGTCGAGTTCCAGACCTTGTTGGCGAAATTGCGCGGGCCGGTGATCGAGTCCTCCGCGAAGGGGATGTCGCGGCCCAGATGCGCCTGCACCGCGAGCGAGAAGCGGAAGGCGTCGGTCCCGTGCTTGTCCATCATGACGAGCGGGTCGATGACGTTGCCCAGGGACTTGGACATCTTCTTCCCCGCCTTGTCACGGACGATGCCGTGGATCAGGGCGTGCGGAAACGGGACCTCGCCGCGGAGTTCCAGCCCCATCATCTGCATGCGCGCGACCCAGAGGTAGATGATCTCATATCCCGTGACGAGCACCTGGGTCGGGTAGAAGTACTTGAGGTCCTTCGTCTCGTCGGGCCAGCCGAACACGGCGAGGGGCCAAAGCCCCGAGGAAAACCATGTGTCGAGGACGTCCGGGTCCTGGATCCAGTCGTCGCCCCGGCACGCGGCGCAATTGCCGGGACGCTCGAGGCTGATCACCCCTTTGGCGCCCGCGACTTGGTGGAGGCTAAATCCGCCCGACTCCTCCTTCGTCGTCCCGGCGCCGATCACGTCCTTGTTGCAGCCCATGCAGTACCAGACCGGGATGCGGTGGCCCCACCAAATCTGGCGCGAGATGCACCAGTCCTTGATGCCGACGAGCCAGTTGCGGTATTCGATGCCCTTCGACTCCGGAAAGAGCTTGAAGCGTCCCTCGTCGAGCGCCTTGATCGCGGGCTCGGCCAGGGGCTTCATCGAGACGAACCACTGCCACGAGAGGAGCGGCTCGATCACTTGGTTGCAGCGGTAGCAGGTGCCGACGGAATGCGGGTGGTCCTCGATCTTCTCGATGCGCGCGCCCAGGTCCTCGACCACCTTGTCGCGCGCGGCCTCGCGCGAGAGGCCGGCGTAGGGTCCCGCCGCGGCGCTCATGCGCCCGTCCGGGCCGATGACCTTGATGGACGGCAGCTGGTGCCGCTGGGAGATCTCGAAGTCGTTGGGATCGTGCGCGGGCGTGACCTTGACCGCGCCCGTGCCGAAGGCGAAGTCGACGCTGTCGTCGGCGACTACCGGGATATTCCGGTCCATGAGCGGCAGCGTGAGCGTCTTGCCGACGAGCTTGGCATACCGCCCGTCGCGCGGGTTGACGGCGACCGCCGTGTCGCCGAGCATGGTCTCAGGGCGCGTCGTCGCGACGACGAGCCCTTCGCTGCCGTCCGAGCCCGGGTAGCGCATGTGCCAAAGCTTGCCCTTCCTCTCCTCGTACTCGACCTCGATGTCGGAGAGCGCGGTGCCGCAGCGCACGCACCAGTTGACCATGCGCTCGCCGCGCTTGATGAGACCCTTGCCCCAGAGGTCCTCAAAGGCCTTGTAGACGGCGCGGGCGCGCGGCTCGTCCATCGTGAAGGCCTCGCGGTCCAAGTCCAAGGCGCAGCCGAGCCGGGCGAGCTGCCCGAGGATCGTGCTTTTGCAATCGCGCGTCCACTGCTGCATGCGCTCGAGGAACTTCTCGCGGCCGACCTGGTGGCGCGTGAGCTTCTCGGCGCGGAGCTGCTTTTCCATGACGGACTGCGTCGCGATGCCGCCGTGGTCGGTACCCGGCACCCAGCAGGTGACGCGCCCGTGCAGGCGGTGGTAGCGGATCAGGACGTCCTGCAGCATGTTGTTGAGCGCGTGGCCGATGTGGAGAGCGCCCGTCACGTTCGGCGGCGGGATGACGATGACGTACGGCCGCTCGCCGCCGTCCTTGGCCTCGGCGTGGAAGGACTTCTTTGCTTTCCACAAGGCCGCCCACTTGGCCTCGACCGAACGAGGGGCGTACGCTTTCTCGAGCATGTGCCCATTATACAGAATTGCCCGGATAGCCGGGGTCTGCGGTTGGACGAACTCGAGAGACGCTACCGTTCGCGCAGCGGGACCAGAGCGGTCGCCCTAGATTCCGGGGTCACGATTGATGCGGTCGAAAAACTTGAGCGCGTCCTGCCAGCGGGCATAGAGGTCCTGGGGCGAAATCTGCGCGCTCGGGACTTCCTGGCGGGCGCCCGTGTCGCGATCGAGCAAGGAGACCTTGTAGACGACGTTGTAGAGCTGGCCATGCTCGGAGATGGAATACTCCAGCTTCTCCCCGCGGACCTTGCCGTCGGCTTGCAGTTCACCTTTCGTCTGGAAGACGCGCATGTCGGAGGTGAGCGGGATATCCTGGACCGGAAGCTCGAAGTTGTTCTCCGGATCGGTGGGGTCCACCATGCGCCGCTGCTCCGGCGCGCGCACGACCTGCGCCTTGTATTCGTTGACGAGAATGAACGGGCGCCCGTCGGCGGGCATGACGCGGGTGCGCTGCTCGCTGCCGTAGGAATGCAGCGTCCAGCCGTTCTGTAGCCGCTGCGGCGTCGCCTTCGAAATATAGTCCGCGAGCCGATGCGCGCCGGCGACGTCGGTCGGCGTCTGAAGCCGCACGCCCAATTCGCCCGCCCGGTCCTGGACCTCGGTCACCGAGACCTTCTCGGCGAGGATGTCGGCCGCGCAGACCTGGATGGAGGCGGCGAACGGCAGGATAACGGCGAGTATCCTCTTCATATACTCACAGAATGCCCGGACGCTCGTCGACGGGCAAGAGACTTACGACCCAACGAGGGGGTGCCCAGATGGTCCGCCGGCTCCCGGCGAGCGGCTTAGGGTCGCTCGAGGTCCCGGCAGGACGGCGCCGGGAAGACGCGGCATTGCGCGAGGCGCTGCGCGCTCGTGTCGAGCACGACGTAGACGCCGAGCTTGATGCGCACGCCGCCCGCGTACTCGCGCGCGACGACGCCGGAGAAGCGGGCGTTCGGCAAGGACGGCACGTCGGCGCGCGGGTCCTCGACCCCCGCGGGCGAGGACGCGGGAGCGAAGGCCCCCCGGCGCACGCGACCGGTCTTGAAGTCTTCGGCGACGGAGAGGATGGCGCGCCGGTCCTCGTCGGCCGTCGGCACGTCGTTGTGCTTGAGGATCAGCTCGAGCATCCTCGGCTCCCGCACGTGATCGATCTCGTAGAGCCTGTCCGCGGCCGAGCCCTTCTCGAAGATGCCGGCCGTCTCCCAGTGCGTGCCGCCGGCCCGGCGGTAGGACTTGGCGAGGTCGACGTAGTAGAGTCCCTTCGCGTTTCGGGTCGCGAGGATGCGGCCCTCCAGGATCTCCGCTTGGAGGTCCCCCGAAGCGTCGCCCCGCAGCCACGGGAGCGTGTCGCTGTAGCGCGAGTCCTCCGCCCACAGGATCAGCCACTTCTGGTTCGCGTGCTCGAGCGTGTCCATGCCCGTATAGGCGTAGAGCCTGACCTTCGCGCGCAGATCGTCCGACAACGCCGCGTTGAGCTGGGCGTCTTGGACATAGTGGTATCTTGAAAGGTCGGGCCACTCGAAGGGCTTGGGGGCGGCGGACGTCTGGGTCGCGAGTCCGAAGACGAGCGCGAGCGTCAGCAGGATCATGAGTTCTCCCTAAATACGGGGACAGGATACCTCGTTACCGGCGCCGCGCCTTGGGCCGATCAGGAATACGGGCCGCCGCTATGCGGCCCAGGGAGAAATAGGGCGGGAGCTACAGAAGCGGTGGTCCCGCGGGACGAGCGTCGGCGGTAATCGGGCTTCCCACGCTTTAGACCGCGCCGCGCAGGACGCCGGCGGCGCCGCCGTCCCGGGCGAGGCGGCGGATGTGAGCGAGCGCTCCGCCGAGCGCGGCGGGCCAGCTGCCGGTCCGGTATTCGACGCCGTGGCGCGTGCAGATGGCGCGGACCTCGGGCGCGATCTCGCGCAGGCGGGGACAGGGCAGATGCGGGAAGAGATGGTGCTCGATCTGCCGCTCCAAGCCGCCGCAGAGGATCGACCACGGCGCGCCGATCTCGAAATCGTTCGTGGACTCGACCTGCATCGCGTACCACTCGCCGCGGGTCCGGGCGCGCGCGTCCGCCGGGAAGTTCCGCGTGCCGGCGCTGACGTGGCCGCAGAAGATCGTCAGGGCGGAGTAGACGTCCCGCATCGTCTCCGCGAGCCAATTGCCGAGGAGCACTTTCCAGAACATCGTTCCGGCGAGCGCCGGAAAGAACACGTAGTTCTTGAGGTAATACGGCACGAGCTTGCGCAGGGACGTCCGCCATGCGCGGCGCGCGCTCGCCCTCGAGCGGTCGGGCAGGAAGTCGAGGCGATCCGGCGGCAGCCCGTTCCAGCCGAGCGAGTCGATGACGCCGGAAAAGTGCAGGTTCATCAGGAGGCTGAAGTTTGGGACGAGAAAAAACGCGAACGGGACCTGAATGCGGTTCAGCCGCCAGTACCGGTCGTTATCGGTCAGCCGCATCAGGCCGAAGCGGATGTCGGGGTCCTTTCCGGCGATGTTCGTGTAGGTGTGGTGCATTTCGTTATGCCCGCGCCGCCAAGAGGTCTCCTCGACCGGCGAGTCGTAGCGGAACGAGGCGGCCTTGAAGCGCTCGCAGCCGGGCAGGCCGTCGTAGACGCCGTGCAGCGCCATGTGCCCGATCTCGGTCGCCTGAAGCTGCTTGTGGATCCACAGCGAAACGACGCCGACGAGGAAGGACACCGGCTCGACGCTGAAATGGATAAGGAGGCGTCCGACGACCTCCATGACGCGCGAGAAGGCATCGAGGCGGCGGATGTAGCGCGCGTCGTCCTCCCCGATTTTCGCGGTGATGCGCGCCTTCAGGGCGTCCAATTCGCGGGCGAACGCCTCATAGCGGTCGAACCCGGGCCTGATCTGCGCGTCGGCGGCGGATCTGTTCACCTTGGAAGTATAGTGCGGGTTCTTCCCGAAAGGGGTAACAATTTACGAGCGGAACGGCGGGACGAACTCCTCGAACACCTTGTTGGCGAGAAAGATCCCCTCGCGCGTAAGCTTGGCCGCGCCGCCCTGCTGCTCGACCCAGCCCTGCGCCTCGACGTGCGCCAGCTCGGGCGCGAAGCTGCGGCGCATCTCCTCCGTCAGCGCGAGGCCGTCGATGAGGCGCAGACCGAGGAGCATCGTCTCCCCGAGCCGCGCCTTCGCGTCGAGTCTCTCCGCCTCGGCCGCGGGCGGCGCGCCGCGCTCGACCGTCTCGCAGTACTCCTTCAGCCGGTCCATGTTGGCGTAGCGTTCGCCGTCCAAGTACCCGCTCGCGCCGCAGCCGAGACCCACATATTCCCCGTTGCGCCAGTAGATCTCGTTGTGGACCGACTCGTGCCCGGGCCGGGCAAAGTTCGAGATCTCGTAGTGGCGGTAGCCGGCCCGCGCGAGGCGGTCCAACGACCGCTCGAACATCTCGCGCCCCAGGTCCTCGTCTGGCTCGACGCCCCGCTTTGCGAAGAGGGTGCGGTCCTCGACCTGCAGGCCGTATAGAGAGACGTGCTCGGGCTCGAGGCCGAGCACCGCCTCGAGGCTGTCCATCGCCTGCGCGAGCGTCTGGTCCGGCAGGCCGTACATGAGGTCGACGTTGACGGCGAAGCCGCCGCGGCGGGCGGCCGCGAAGACCTCGAGGAACTGCTCGACCGAGTGCCTGCGGCCGATGTCTTTGAGCAGCTTGGGGTCCGCGGTCTGGAGCCCGAGGCTGAGGCGCCGCACGCCCGCCTTCGCCAGGACCTCGAGCTTGGCCGCGTTCAGGCTCTCCGGATTGGCCTCCAGCGTGGCCTCCTTCAGCGCGCCGGCCGGGCCGAAGACTCGCCCGACGCCGGCGAACAGGCGCTCCATCCCCTCGACGGAGAGCTCGCTCGGGGTCCCCCCTCCTATATAGAGCGTGTCGACGGGCCGCTGGCGCGCCTCACCCTCGCGCAAGAGGGCGTCGAGGTAGCGCGACTCCTGAGACTTCTGGCCCGCGAATGCGGTGAAATCGCAGTAGAAGCACTTTACCGAGCAGAAGGGGATGTGGACGTACAGTCCGCGCACTACCCGCGATTCTTCATGAACGAGCTTAGGAAATCGATCGGCACGGGGAACAAGGTGGTGGAGTTCTTGTCGGCGGCGATCTCGGTCAAGGTCTGCAGGTAGCGTAGCTGGATCGCGGCGGGGTCCTTCGACATGATCGCGGCGGCCTCGCCGAGCTTGACCGACGCCTGCAGCTCGCCTTCGGCGTGGATGATCTTGGCGCGGCGCTCGCGCTCGGCCTCGGCCTGCTTGGCCATCGCGCGCTGCATCTCTGCGGGAAGGTCGACGTTCTTCACTTCCACGTTCGTGACCTTGACGCCCCACGGTTCGGCGTGCAGATCGAGGATCTGCTGGAGCTCCGCGTTGATCTTGTCCCGATTGCCGAGGAGGTCGTCTAGATCCATCTTGCCGAGGACGCTGCGCAGCGTCGTCTGCGAGAGCTGGCTCGTCGCGTACAGATAGTTTTCCACCTGCAGGATGGCCTTCGAGGGATCGATCACGCGGTAGTAGACGACCGCGTTCACCTTGAGCGACACGTTGTCGCGCGTGATGACGTCCTGCGGTGGGACGTCCAAGACCACGGTCCGAAGGCTCACCCGCATGATCTGCTGGATGCCCGGCAGCACCAGAATCAGCCCCGGCCCCTTCATGCCGGAGTAGCGCCCGAGCGTGAAGATGACGCCGCGCTCGTACTCGCGCAGAATGTTGATGCTGACGTAGACGACGCCTAGAACGAGCAGCAGTATGGGCAGGAAAGGCATATGATTCCTCCGAGAAAACGCATTCTCCCAAATAACCCCCCGCCGCGCAAGACGACGTATTGAAGGCGCCGCCGCGAATTCGCTACTCTCTACGCATCAGGAGATCGCCATGTTCATAGTAGCCCTCATCGCCGTCTTCATCGCGTTCATCGTCGCGATCGCCGTTTGGTACGAGAAGAACGCCGTCCGCGGCGTATGCCCGACGTGCACGACTGAAGTCGACCTGCTGCACGGCGTCGGGGCGTGCGGCCGGTGCGGCGAGGCGCTGCGTGCGAAGGAAAACGGTTTCGTGCCGGTCGAAGCCGGCTTCGTTCCGGATCACCCGAGGTTCCTAGCGCGGTTTTCTCGCCTGAAACCTCCCTCGACGTGGAAAATCATTTGGCCGGGACGCTGCTGCGTGTGCGCGGGCTCCGCGACTCGGGAGGAGAAGATGGACGTGAAGTCGGTTGCGGGGCAAGTCGGCCCCATGCTCACGCCGTTGAACATCACCGCGTCCGACGAGTTCGCCGTCGGCTACTGCGCCTCGCACTCGGACGGCGTCCGCTTCTCGTTCCCTCCGGGAATAGGATACGCGAAGAAGAACGAGCAATGCATGCTCGCCGTGAGGTCCGTAGACTATTACCGTGAATTCATGCGCGAGAACGGCCTCGGCCGCCAGGTATCCGAAGAAGCGGGGGGTTGACGATCCATGACGCTTGGCGCCCGGCGCGTCGCGGCATGCGTCACGGGATTATTTCCTGGACGACGAGCGTCGCCTTCTGGACGCCGCCTAGGAGGCGTCCGACTCCGGGTCGGCGACCGTTGAGATAGAATGCGCCGCCGGTGGGACCCACGCGCACCGTGAAGCTCGTCGGGTCCGTCGATCCGGCCGTCTTCTCGTAGGCGAAGGAAAGCACCTGGTCGTATTCGGAGGGCGCCGGGCAGGCGTCCGTCGCATAGAGGGCGTCGCTCGACGAACTGTCGAAAAGCGCGACGACCCCGCAGGCCCCCGACGAGGACAGGCCGAACGGCACAGTCACGCGGAATTGCAGTCTGTTCGCGGCGCTCTTCGGCGTGAATCCCAAGGACAGGATCTGAGTGCCTTGATTTGATTGCGGGACCTGGTCGCCCCAGCCGGGCTGTACCGTAAAGGAGCCCCACGCCGCGGTTTCGGCGTAGCGGTTCTGCACGAGCGCGCCGCCCCCTCCCATCGGCCCCCAGCGGCCGGAGGCGCCGCAGACGACGGGTGCGTGGGCGGCGAAGTCGTAGGCGAACGCGCCCTCGGGCGAGCACGCATCGCCGCTCGTCGCCTCGCCCGGCAGAATGCCCCCGTTGACGTGCAGCTTGCTCTTTGGGCTCTTCGTCCCGATGCCGACCTTGCCCGAGGCGTTGTCCTGGAGCATGACCACGTTGCCGGAGTCCCGCGCGAGCAGCGCCTCTCCCGTGGCGACGAGCCGCCGATAGATCCCCGACGGCGACGGGTAGTACGTCGTCATCGTCATGGTCTCGGACGCCAGGCGGGCGACGGCGCCGACGATCAGGAGAAATGCCGCGCCCGCGATGAAGCCGCGATATCGGACCATGGGATCGAGTGAGTATAGGCGCCGACGGCCTCCCGCGCAAGACGCGACGGACGCCGCGATCGCGCCGCTACGGGCAGGCCTTGCCCCAGGTGTTCCCGACGCGGTCGCCGACTCCGAGGTGGAGGACGGTGGAGCCGGGATAGTAGCCGAGGGCCTTGAGCCGGCCTTGCGCGCGCAGGCGGCAGAGCTCGTCGAAGGCCCGCTCCTTGTCGTCCATCGTGCAGAATTTGACGTCGACCGCGGTGCCGAAGGGATGGCGGCCCGCCGCGCCGCCCACGTTCTCGTTGTAGGGCTCGGGGCGCCACCAGTTGTTGATGAGGCAGACGCGGAGGCCTCCTTCGACGAGCTCGGAGACGAGGCGCAGCGCGCCGAAGGCGTGCGGCCACGTGGAAGGATCGGGATGGATGAGCTGATGCGGCTGGGACGGGCCGTAGGTGCACTCGAACGTGCTCCGGCTGTCGGGGTTCGGCCGGAGGGACTGGGCGCACCAGACCGCTTCCGCCCCGGCGTCGGCGCAGGCGTTCAGGTAGCGTTCGCGCAGCGCGTTGCCGCGATCGACCGTCGCGATCTGGGACGCGCTCGCCCGCGTGCAGCGGGGTTCAAATCCCGGCAGGAACTCCCGGTCGTCTTCCAGAATGGTCTCGACGCGCCGCAGTGCCTGCTCGAAGCCGGCCTTGAGCGGGTCGAGCTGCGGCGCGCTGGCCTCCGCTCCCGCGGCCGCAAGGAGCAGCGCGAGGAGAAGTCCGTTCATCTCGTCGCGGCGCGCGAGAGCCCGAGCTGATCGTCCAAGAAGGCGAAGACGTCCGCGTCCTGCTCGATGCGCTCGCTGAGCGCGGTGCCGATGCCGTGCCCGCTGTCCATGCTGACGCGGAGGTAGACGGGGTTCTTGGAGCCCGAGGCCTGGAGGCGCGCGGCCATCTTCCTCGAGTTCATCGGATCGACGCGCCCGTCGTGCTCACCGGTGAGGAAGAAGACCGACGGATAGGTCGTGCCGTCCTTCACGTTGTGGTACGGCGAGTAGTCGCGCAAGGCCTTGAATTGCTCCGGGTCCTTCACCGTGCCGAACTCCGTCACGTTGAAGGCGCCGTTGGGATGCAGCTCGACGCGCAGCATGTCGAAGAGGCCGACGTGCGCGACGACCGCGCGAAACAGGTCCGGCCGCTGAGTCAGCGCCGCTCCCATGAGGAGGCCGCCGTTGCTACCGCCTTCGATCGCGAGGGTCGACGGCGAGGCGTACTTGCGCTCGACCAGGTGCCGCGCCACCGCGATGAAGTCGTCGAACACGTTCTGCTTCTTGTCGAGGTTCCCCTGACGATGCCACTCCTCCCCGTACTCACCGCCGCCGCGGATGTTCGCCACGACCACGATGCCGCCCTTGTCCAGAAAGAGGCGTCCTTTGATGGCGAGAAACCGGGGCTTCAAGCTGTTGCCGTAGCCGCCGTAGCCGGTGAGGAGGACCGGGTTCCTGCCGTCGAGGATCGTCCCCTTCCTGCGGATGATGCTCATGGGGACCTTCGTCCCGTCCTTGGACGCCGCGAACTCGCGGACGACCTCGGCGTCGGAAAAGTCGACCGGCGCCTTGGTCACCATCGCCGTGCGTTCGACCGTGGCGCCGTCGTAGCGGAACCAGGCCGCGGGCTCGAGGTAGGTCTGCGCGCGCACGAGCACCCCGTCGTCCCCGTAGGGCGCCGACTCGAGCACCGCGGAGACGTCCGGCAGCGGCATGGCCCCCTTGAGCTTTCCGTCGTGATCGTAGACCTGGACCTGGCTCGGGCCCCCGTCGAGCGCCGTCACGTAGAGACGCGCGCGCGTGACCGCGATGCCCGAGTCCTTGAAGCGCCCCTCGAGGGCGGCCTTCCCCTCCTTGACGATAAGCCGGGCCTTGGCGAGGTCGCTCTCGCCCGCGTCGAGCCTCAGCACCTGGCCGCGCGGAGCGCCCTTTCTCGACAGGAGGAACAAGTCTCCGCTCGGGCTCATCTCGGCCGCAACGACCTTGTCCTCAAAACGCGAGAGCTGCGCCCACGTCTTGTCCGGGCGCATCAGGTGGAGAGCGTACTCGCCCCCGTCCCCGTTGGCCACAATCGCGAGGACGAAGCGCCCGTCGTCGCTCGTGTCGAGCCCGATCTCGGCGATTCGCGGGAAATCCTTGCCGAGCACGTACGCGTCGGACGACGCCGGCGTGCCGAGCTTGTGGAAATAGATCTGCTGGTAGAAGTTGCGGTCCTCCTTCGGCCGCTCCTCGCCCTGCGGGTAGCGCGTGTAGTAAACGCCGCCCCCGTCCGCCGTCCAGGCCGCGCTGCCGCCGCCCGTCGGGTACTGCACGCGCGGGACGGCCTCGCCAATGGGCTTGGCCGTCTCCACGTCGAAGAAATAGAGGGAGCCGTCCTCGCTGCCTTTCTCAGACATCGCCACGGCCACCCGCTTGCCGTCGAGCGACGGTTTGTACCAGTCGATCGAGAGGAGTCCCTTCTCCTGCTTCACATTCGGGTCGAGGATGACGCGCTCCGACGAGAGGTCGTCCGGCGACGCGAGCACGACAAGGAGCGGCTGGTTCTTGGGCGGCTGGAACTTCATCGCGAAGATGGCGCCGGGGCGGGGCGTCACGCGGTCGTAGGAGGGAAGGAGCTGCTTGTAGTAGGCGGCGATCTTCTCCTTGGCGTCCGCGCGCGCGGGGACCTTGTCGAGGTACGCGCGCGTCGCGGCGTTCTGCTCCAGCGTCCACGCCTTGACCTCGGCGCTGTCGCCGCTTTCCAGCCAGCGGTAGTCCTCGGCGATCTTGACGCCGTGGAACACGTCGGCGACGGGGCGCTTGGGAGTGACGGGGAAGGACAGCGTGGCGGCGACGGCCAAGGACGCGGCGAGGACGGCGTGGGCGGCGCGGACGATGATGAGCTCGGTCATAGTGAGCGCATTGTACCGATTACGGCCCGGCCTTGAACAGCGGTTCGATCTTTCCTAAACCTGACAAGAGTGATGCGCGCGATCGAACCCTCTTGGTGACGCCGCGCTTCGATAAGTGCTACACTCTTTAACATGCCAGGCTATTACAAGAAGCGCCGCGTCAACAGCGGGCCGACCAAGAACGAGGAAAAGGCGGCTCGCACGATCGAGCAGAAGCGCCAAGAGCGCAGCGGCGACACCCTCGCACACCTGTACCCCAACGTCCAGCGCATCGCCATCGAGCTCGAGATCCTCAGCCCGCAGAAGCTCCAGCTCAGCAAGGAGACGCGCATCTTCAATCCCGGCGACCGCTACAAATTTTCCGTGCCCTGCCCCGGCCGCTGCGGCCAAGGCTCCTTCGACCTGGCCGGCAAGATCGAGCAGGTCGTCACCAACCGCGAGCGGACGTCGACGAGCCACGGCCAGTGCAAGGAACCCTTGTACGCCGGCGCCGCCGAGACCTGCGCCTGCGAGCTCAACTGCAAGATCGAGATCACCTTCCTGCCCGAGCCGGAACCCGAAGCGCCGCAGCCCGCGGCCTAAGGGTCGCATGAGCCGGCCGCTTCTAGCCGCGGCGGCGCACGCCGCGCGAAATGGGCCCCCTCCTTCCTAATGACGCCCAATGATACGCCCACGATAATCGGATAAGGTGGGTCCTTTTGCCTAATGACTTTGGTCCGGTAGGCCTAGGTTATTATGGTCTCTCGGCCTCGCGCCGCGGTCCCCTTCGACCCTGTGCCGCCGCCGCCGCGTCGGTCATACTGTGGCATCATGAAACTATTCCTTGCCCTCGTCCTGACCGCCGCCCTGGCGCCGAGTTGCCGCGCGCTGGGAGAGAACGACTCGATCGCCAAAGCCGCCGCGGAGCAGGCTGCCGTCCAATACGAGCAGTTCCTGAAGGACCTCCTCCCGGCCTACTCTGGAAAGCTGCGGACCCTGCAAACGGACTTCGCCCGCTTTCGCACGGAGTCGGGCGTCGACGCCCACATAAGCGCCCGTCACAGCGACGACATCCGCGAGTACGTGCGCTCCAAATGGAACGATTTCCAAGCGGCGCAGCCCGCGCTCGGGTTTGATCAATGGCACCTGATCACGGGAGCTCAGTCGAGCCTGAAGGAGATCCAGTGGCCGCAGGAGAAGGCGGCCATGGCTCGGCGTTCGCTGGAACTCCAGGCCCGCATGCAGACGGTCGCCGAATTCAACAGCGCCCCGATGAAGCTCGACTGGACTCTGGCGGGCATTCGCAAGGGCGATTCGCTCGCGCACCACAATTTCAATGACGCCCTCAGGGACGCGTCCGAAGCCGGAATCAGGGTCCCAAGCGCCCTCACCTCGAACCTCCGCGTGGCGGCCTCGCGGGTATCCGTATATTCGCACTTGTCGCGCGCCCTGGAGTCGATCAATAGCCGGGAGCGCTTCGGCGCCGAGGACAACCTAAAGTGGGCAGAGGAAGCGGGCGGCGCCGCCGGCCTCGACGCGAGCGCCGCCGTCGCGAAGTTGAGGCAATGCGCGAGCCTATCCCTCGCGTGCTCCCTCTCCGACGCCGACATCGCCGACCGCACGCGCGACCGTCAAGAGGCGATGCGGCATGTCCAGGAATACCTCCAGCGAATTGGCCCGCTCGTTCCCTAGCCGCGTCCATCGTGTCCGTAGGGGCGCCCACGAATTGATATAATAGGCAGCGTGGCGCCCACCGCCTCATCTCCGTCGGAAACGTCTCCCAATACCGCTCCCCTCGCCAAGGCGAGCTGGGACTCGTTTCATTACCGCCGCCGCAAGACGCGCGAGGTGATGGTCGGGAAGGTCGGCGTGGGCGGGAATAACCCGCTGCGCGTGCAGTCGATGACGACGACCGACACGCTCGACGTGCCGGCGACGATCAAGCAGTCGATCAAGATGATCGAGGCGGGATGCGAGATCGTGCGCATCACGGCGCCGACGGTCAACGACGCGCGGGCACTCGGCAAGATCAAGGAGGGGCTTATCAAGGCCGGCCACGGGGACGTCCCCTTGGTGGCCGACATCCATTTCTCCCCCCAAGCGGCGATGGAGTCCGCCGAGTTCGTCGAGAAGGTCCGCATCAACCCCGGCAACTTCGTCGACACCAAGCGCTTCGCGGTCAAGGAATACACCGACGACCAATACCGCGCGGAGATCGAACGCATCGAGGCCGCTTTCACCCCGCTCGTCGAGAAGATGAAGAGGCTCAAGCGTGCCATCCGAATCGGCACCAACCACGGCTCGCTCTCCGACCGCATCATGAACCGCTACGGCGACTCGCCGCTCGGCATGGTCGAGTCGGCGCTCGAGTACGTTCGCATCTGCGAGAAGAACGGATATCGAGACATCATCCTCTCGATGAAGGCGTCGAACCCGAAGGTCATGATCGCGGCCTACCGCCTGCTCGCCGCGCGCATGGACGAACTCGGCATGGACTACCCGTTCCATCTGGGCGTCACCGAGGCGGGCGGCGGCGAGGACGGGCGCGTCAAATCGGCGATCGGGATCGGCAGCCTGCTCGAGGACGGGATCGGCGACACGCTGCGCGTCTCCTTGACCGAGGACCCGGAGCTCGAGGTCCCCGTCTGCTTCGCCTTGGCGCGGAGATTTCAACCCGGCAGGGCAAAGACGCAGGCGACGAACGGGGCCGCGGCGCCTGGAAACTACGGCGCCGATCCCTTCAACTACGCCCGGCGAAAGTCCTCCTATTTCAACATCGGGCCGTTCATGACGGGCGGCCAGCAGCTCGTGCGCGTCGTGACGCGCCTGCCGGGCGTCCCGGACCGCACCGAGATCCTCGCCCAGCTCGAGGACCAGTTCAGGTCCGGGACGGGACAGGATTTGGAGATCCTCGACATCGAGGTCTCGACCGAGGCGCGCCTCACCATGCTCCAAGAGCTCCGCGACGGCCTCGCGTCGGAGACGTCGCGCGTCGCCTTCCTCGCCCGATTCTCCTCCCTCGCTCTCGCCAAGAAAGGCCTCGAGCACGCCGACATGGCGTCCGTAACGTCCGCCGCCGACGTTCCCGCGCTGGCAGCCGAGGCGAAGGCCGCCGCGGCCAGACTCGGCCGCCCGATCTCCGTGCTGGTCGAAGCTCCGAAGGCGGAAGACGCCGCGCGGCAGGAAGCGGTCTGCCGGAAAGCCGGCGTGCCCGCGCTCGCCGCGATCAATGCCCCCGTCGGCGAAGCCCTTCACGAGTACCGCCGGCTCGCCGTGCTGCTGGCGGAGGCAGGCTCAGACGCGCCGATCCACATCCAAGTCCCGCGCGAGAAGACGGAGGAGGACCAGGTGCTGCAGGCCTCCGTGCTCATCGGAAGCCTGCTCTGCGACGGCATCGGCGACTCGGTCCAGATCGATTCGGGCCTCACCGCCAAGCGCGCGCTGACCTTGGCCTACAACATCTTGCAGGGCGCGGGCTCGCGCATCACCAAGACCGAGTACGTGTCCTGCCCGTCCTGCGGCCGCACGCTGTTCGATCTCCAGACGACGACCGAGCGCATCCAGTCGAAGACGGGCCATCTCAAGGGCGTCAAGATCGCCATCATGGGCTGCATCGTCAACGGCCCCGGCGAGATGGCGGACGCCGACTTCGGCTACGTCGGCGGCGCGCCCGACAAGATCAACCTGTACGTCGGCAAGGAATGCGTGCAGAAGGGCATCCCCTCCGACGTCGCCGACCAGGCCCTCATCGACCTCATCAAGACCCACGGCAAGTGGGTCGAGCCGAAACGCGCCTAAGGCGCCCGCAACAGCCTCCGGGTCCATCGCTCCACCCGCATGTGGATCCGCCGCCTCCTGCGTTCTCCGCCCTCGCGAGTAATACTGAATGCGGCGGGAGGAAGGAGAGCGTTCCATGATCGCGACGATTCTCGGCACGGCATTGGCTCTGGTCCCGCTGCGCGGCGCGCAGGCCGCCCCCAGCGGCAACGGCATCTGTCCCACCACGACGGGCTGTCCGCAAGTCCCCCGCTGGTCTCCGCATCCGGTCGACGAGCGCAGCCGCAGCTTCGAGATCATCCGCCGCGCAAAGGAACAGGTCGAGGTTCGAGAGGGGATCCGCTTCGGGCTCCCCGGCCACGTCTCCTTGGTCGAGGCTAGAAACGTCATGATGCCGCTCTACGGGCTGGCGGGCGTCTACTTGCCGGACGGGACGCTCGTCGGCAACGTCCACACGGGCGAGCTCGGCGTCGGCGTGGATCACCCCGCGGAGTTTGGCGCGAGCCTGCGCCGGGCGGTCCTGGAGGTCCTGGCGTCGGGACCGAGAATCCGGTTGGGCGACGGCACCCCATCCGACGCCCTGCGCGTGCTTCAAGGGATGAGGAGCGCGGCCGTCCGCTTCGAAGGCGGACGCAGCGGGCACGGGGAATTGCGGTCCGTCTTTCAAGTCGGCGGAAGTCGGGACCCGCTCTCGCTGCCCGTCCCGCCGGGGAGCGTCAAGATCGACTACTCGAGCGGACCGGACGGACGCCACAGCGTCCGCGTAGAGATCGACCACGGCCGCGCGGCGCCGCCCGAGGTCGTCACCTTCTCAAAGAAGGACGAGCCCGGCGTCCGCCGCCAAGGACAGGCTCCTTAATATTACAGCGCACCCCGGAGATTGGGAAACGGCTCGGAGCAGACACGAGACCACGGAAACTGTATTAGAGCTCCGTGGTCTCTAGTCTTCTCTACGTTGTCGAGCCTACTCTGTGGTTAGGCTGTATTATTTGGCGAGGGCTTTTTCGATCTCGGCGTTGACGACGGCGTCGACGGTGTCGTCGTAGCCGGAGTCCTGCCAGGCGATCGTCCCGTCGCGGCCGACCACGACGAAGGTCGGAACGCCTTTGATGTCGTAGTCGCGGCCCGCGCTCGAACCCGTGCCGACGAGGATGGGATAGCTGATGAGCGTCGCGTTGCTCTCGGGCATGGCGGCCCAGCGGTCCCGGAACTTCAAGATGTCTTCCTTGGATTCCTTCGTATTGATCGAGATCACGGAGAGACCCCTCGCGGCGTAGGCCGCGTTCCGATGCGTTTTCTCGGTGTACGCGATGGCCGCGCGGGAATACGGGCAGCCCCAGCGCCAGAACTTGAGCAGGACGACCTTGCCGGCGAAGGCGTTGAGCGTCACGGACTGTCCGGTCAGGGCGTTCTCGAGCGAGAACGCGGGGGCGGTCTTGGCGACCGCGGCCTCGGGGTCCTGCGACCGCGCGGGCGAAACTCCCAGGATCGCGGCCAACGACGCGCCGATCGCGACGGTTCTAAGATTCATCATTGAATTGCCTCCATCCCTCCACGACCGATTGTACCGCAACGGGACGGGAGAACGATGGGCCGAAAGGCGCGGGGCGCGGCAGTCCTTGGACCCATGCCTCGGAGGCCGGCGCATGCGGGTTGGAGAAGGAGACTATCGGATCAGCGAAATGAGCCGGCCATGACGGCCGCGCCCAGATAACACGCGATCACCGGGATCAAATTGTAACTGATGCCGTAGCCCCACGATGTCAGGAAGAATAGGATCGCGCCGCAAAAAGCGCCGAGTCCGTCCAACAGGAGCGCCCTCCCCAAGTCCTCTTGTCGGCAGGACATGAGTCCGACCGGGAAAAAGACGCCGGACACCAAAGCGATCGGAGCGATCGTCGAGATCAAGCTCATCCACCGCCACAGAAGGCTTTGGTCGGAGAAAGGGATGTTGAACAAGCCGACGGTCATGGCGATCAGCGCCAGCCCCGTGATCCCGATGCGCAAAAAACGGTTCCGATTCGCCCGTACCGACCACGAGGCGGAAACTCCTCCCAGTCCGGAGAAGAGCAAGAACAAAGAGTGGGCGGCGATGCCGGTGTGGAAGGGATTGTTCAAGAGACTTCTAAATCGGCCGAGGAACAACAACTGGAGCAACACGGGACCCATGCCGATCAGAAAGAAAAAAAACGCGGGGCTGCGTCCGCCTCTGGCCTGCCAAGAGATCGCGAGAGCCGCGAGCAACGCCAAGATGGCGATACCTACCCCGAGATTGTACGACCTGACGACGGACCGCCAAGTCCCGTCCGCCCACGGATGCCTATTCGAGCGGGATCCGATGAAGCGTGAGGGGCTCCAAACGAACCGACGCAGGGACGTGTAGGGACGATCGTCCGTAATCGAACCGGGATGACCCAGTTTGAGCACCCCGGCGACGCCGTTGCGAGAGATACGATCGCCGCCGGCGATACCCGCCAAACTGGAGGCCTGCCTGCTGGCGGCCAAACGCCATTGCGATACCTGGTATAGGCGGATGGTACCTGCCGAGAGAATCGCCTTTTCTACGGAAATCTCGGATAGACGGAACTTTATTCCGCGCCGAACGAGGGCTCCTATCAGAGCTTGTATTCTGGCCGGATCACTAAGAAAGGCCAACAGCGTTCCGGACGGCTTCAACAAGGCGAATATGCGGTCTACGGCTTCCTGCGTCACCAAATAATCAGGATCCTCCCCAAGATACGAGGTGCCCCTCGTATTGCACATCTCGAAGGAGATGAGGTCGAATTTGTCGTCTATCTGATCGAGGGCGGCCCGCCCATCGTAAGGCAGGACCTTGATCTTGTGAAACAGACGGCCGTTGATATCCGGCCGCACGCGCTGGAAGAAGTCGACCACGCTGGAATTGAGCTCCACGCCGAGCACGCTGGAGTCATGGAGGGAGGGAGGAATCCTGTTTCCCGCTCCGATGCCGACGACGAGCGCCTTCTGTCCTTCGCGCAGATCGGAATACAACCAGTCGCGGTCGCTGGTCGTCGAGAAGCTCCATTGGCGGAAGTAGTTGTACATCCCGAAAAAATCATCGGCACCCTTCCGTTGATAGACATCCAGCCTGCCCATCGGCGACCAACCTCCAAAAACATGCCGGGCGCCATCGGTCGCGAGTAGTTTCGCCTCGTCCGGAGTCAGACCGCTAAATCCGAACGAACGGATCTTCTCCACGTAAGCGTCTGTGGGCGACATCGCAGAACACAATGCGAGCAGGACGAGGACTCCTAAGGAATAAGATCGAGCGGACAGCGCCATCGCCGCAATTGCCGCGAGAACCAGACCGCAATTGACGCCGACCCCCTGAGGGAGAACGGCGGCCGACAGGAATCCTAGAAGTGACGCTCCCAGCGTGAGCGCGACTATCCATCCCAATGATTCCCGGTGTCCTTTCAAAAACGGAGACAGAAGGCATACGTAAGTAGTTCCAAACCACCCCATCGTCAGAAGCACCGACATCAGCGCGGGAATATTCAGGGTCCAAGGATCGCCTAGAGCCAGAGTCGTTCCGAGAGACAGGAAGATCATGCCGCCGGCGCAAAGGCCGCCCCAGCGCAGAATCCATCGGCGATTCGAGGGAGGCAGGTAGCGTGCCAGCGCGCTTCCCAAGCCGAAGCACACGCTCCCGCCGGCCAAGACCAGGGAGATGACTTGGGGAGCTCCGAACAGTCCCACCATCAGCTCCTGCAGGATCAATCCTTGGTAAGCGGCGCTAAGAAATGAAAAGCCGACAAGGAGGAGCAGGTCGATCCGCATCGGGGCAAGCATCAAGGGATTTTCCCCCGGCCTCCGCGGAGGCTACCTCTTGATTCGTTCCTTCCGAAGGACGCGCTCGCGCTCGGCGATGTAGAAGGCGGCGGGCGGCGCGTTGCCGTCGAGCCAGACGCGAAAGCCCCCCTCGGGCGCCGCGGCGGCGAAGACCTCGAGAGCGACGCCGGGGTAGCCGCCGAGCTTCACTTCGAGGAGGCGTCCCTTCTTGCCCGCGGCGCGCGTGATGCGGACGTAGCGGTTCTGCGCCTGCTGCAGGAGGATCCACGGACGCACCAGCGCGCCGACCGCTGCGTCGACGGCTTCGCGGTCCGGCACGATGAACTCGACGGGAGCCTCGGCGCAACCCTCGAGCGTGCGGCAGCTCGCGAACGGCGCGGGGGCGTAGCCCGGCAGGCGCTCCATAAGCAGACGAGACGGCAGGGGGCGCGCGGGCAGCGGGCGGGCCGCGCCGCCGATCGGCAGCCCGGCCGGCGCGTCGCGCAAGTCCTCAGCCTTGAACTCCGTAGGCTCCGGCCGCGGCGCCTCGAGGGCGGTGAGCTCGATCGAGTACGACGGGTCCTTCGCCATCCAGTCCTGTATCGTGCGGTCGACCGCGAGGGAGTCCGGATTGCGACCGGAGTAGGAGTAGTCGAGAACGAGCCGCTTGCCGGCGACGGCGGCGCCCGGGGACAGAAGCAGGATGGAAACGACGGCGGCGCCCCTCAAGCTCGGCATGACGCCCCATTTTAACTTATTTCCCGAAACCCCCGAACCTCCGCCTCAACTTCGGTGTCAGACGTAAAGTTAGTTAAGTAATTCCCGAATCCTCCTCCCGCATCATCGCCCCTCCCCCCCCTCTAAGCATATACGTCACTGCGGCCTTGGACAGCTTTAGCCGCTGCGCGATGAAGGCCGCCCTAAATCCGAAGGCGACCGCGCGCAGAGCGAGCTCCCGACGTGCCGCACTGATCGCCCTCGCTCGCGCTGGACCGTACAGCATCTCCAAGGATATCCCGGCCTCGGCCGCGACAACCCCAGCCAATTCCTCGAATCCGGAAGGAGGGGCCGGCGTCCACTCGTCGCCGGACAGTAAGATATCCGTTTCGATCCGGCCGTCCTGCATCTCCTCGGGCTCCCTGGGGTCGCCGATCCCCTGGAGGACGAACTCCTCGAATTTCGGCACCGCCCGAGGGGCAAACAGAGAGAGCGGCCATTTGATGTCGGACATCCCACGCTCCCTGCCGATGAACTGGCGATAGCTCGACCACGCCCACTCCTCGGGACGCGCGACCAACCCCGCCTTGACCGGATTGAGGTGGATATAGCGAAGGAGCCAGCGGCAATATTCGGTGTCGTCCGTGCAGTCTTTCGATTTGAACCTCCCCTGAAACACGTGCCCCCGCCGGTCCGTATCCCTATTGAAGCGCATCGCCCAAGCCGTCTGAATCCGCTGCATGAAGTGGGACAGAGGATCGTTCAGGACGCGAATAAGCATGTGCAGATGGTTGGGCATGAGACAGAAGGCATACAGCTTGAAATCTGAGCTGCTCTTGATCTTCGCGATGAGATCCCGCAGCCTCCGCCAGTGTTCGGGCCTGGCGATGATCTCCTGGCCGCCGTTGCCGCGGGCCATAACGTGATGGATCGACATGGGCACATGGATTCTCGGGGACCTCGGCATGAATAGATATACGATCGACGGGCAAAAAAGTTCCATAACTTAATTAACTTAACGTCTGACACCGGAGTTGTTCGGCTGGCTCAGATGCCCCAGCGGCGCGCGAGGCCGCCGGGGCGGCCACGCACGCCGCCCCCGCCATGACGATCCTTCGCTTCATGCTGACGCCTTCCCTACGGAAGTTAGGACGGCCCGCCGTGGATCTCGCCTAGCCGGCCCGTAGTAATCCCGTAGCCGCGCCGTCGCCGGCTGTACTACAATGGGAGACGATGCGCCCTCCGCGGATCCTCTTCCTCGCGCCCCAGCCGTTCTACCAGCTGCGCGGGATGTGCCTCGCGCAGAAGAACTGCCTCGAGTTCTTGGCGGCCATGGGCTTGGCCGTCGACCTGCTCACCTTCCCCTACGGCGAGGACGTGTCGCTGCCCCGCGTGCGCATCCTGCGCCTGCCCCGGGTCCCGTTCATACGCGGCGTGCCGATCGGGCCCTCCTGGCGCAAGGCCGCGCTCGCGTTTCCCATGATGCTCCGGGCCGCGTGGCTGTGCGCGCGGCACCGCTACCCGGTCGTCCACGCGTGCGAGGAGTCGGCGTTCTCGGCCGCGCTCCTCAAGCGCCTATTTCGCTTCAAGCTCGTCTACGACATGGACGACGTGCTGAGCCGGCGGCTCGAAAGAAGCGGCTTTTTCCGCTCGAGGGCGGTCCTGCGAGTCGTGCGCGCGTGCGAGGCCTGGATGCTCCGCTCGGCCGACGTCGTCTTGACCAACAGCGCCGAGACGACGCGCTTCGCCGAGGCGCTCGCGCCGCGCGCGGCCGTGCTCCGCTACGACCACCTGCCGCCCGCGCCCCCGGCCGAGCCCCTCGGCGAGACGCTCTCGCGCCGCCTGCGCGCCGAGCTCCGCGCGGAGGGTCTCCGGATCATCCTCTACGCCGGAAACCTCGAGCCCTATCAAGGGATCGGGCTCCTTCTCGAAAGCCTGCCCCGGGTCCTCGCGCGCGCGCCCGAGGCCTGCTGCGTGATCGTCGGGGGCGAGCCGGAGCAGATCGCCGCCTACGCGCGAAAAGCGGCGGCCCTCGGGGTCGCAGGCCGCGTACGCTGGCTGGGCAAGCGCCCGTTCCAGGAGGCGTTCCGGTTCATGAGCATGGCCGACGCGGTCGTCTCCCCCCTCGTCGAGGAGAAGGCGGTGCCGATGAAGATTTACTCCTACCTTGCCTCGGGCGCGCCGATCGTCGCGACGGCGCTGCGGAGCCACCGGGAGCTCCTCGACGCCAGCAACGCGAGGCTGGTTCCCCCGGCGCCGGAGGCGCTCGCCGACGCGCTCGCCGGGACGCTCAACTGCCGGAGGCCGCGCCGCCGCGCGGGGCTGAGCACCGTCTCGGGACCCGACACGTTTTCCAGCGCCTACGCGCGGCTGCTCAACGCAGAAGCCGCGAGCACGCCCGCCACCACAGCGAGCAGACAGAGTCTAGAAGCCGCGCCGCGCTAGCCGCGCCCCGGATCGCGCGCGTCTCGGCGCGCCACGATAGAGGGGCGGCGCAAAGCACCTCGCCGCTCGTGAGGCGCCGGCGGGCCTGGAACGCGCGCCGGCCTTCCAGTATCGACGGAAAGTCGACCGCGACGGAGACGAGGCCCCGCACGTGCTCCACGCCGCGGCCGAACCGAACGGACCGCGCGAAACCCAGCGCCTCAAAGGCGAGTTGGAGCGGCAAGGTCATGAGGAGCGTCCGCGTCTCATAGAGCTTGAGCATCAGGCGCCAGCGGTTGCGCGCCTGGTAGTATTCCCGGAGGGCGTGCAGAGGCCCGCGCGCGCCTTGGTCGTGGACGACGACCGCCTCGGGGCAGTGGCGGATCACGCCGCCGAGCAGCCGCGCCCGCAGGAAGAACTCGACATCCTCCCGGAAAAAGACGAGACTCTCGTCGAACAGCCCCCACTCCAGCGCCGCCTGGCGGCGGAGGAGCAGGGCCGTCGTCGACGCCGCATCGGGCGCCGGCGAAGGCGCCGCGGCCGAGGCCGCGCGACGAAGATAGTTCTCGAAACACGCCTCGCCCAGGAAGTGGACCCTCGCCCCGTCGTAATGGACCAGGTCCCGGGAGCGCAGCACCCGCGGCGAGACGACGTCCGCCTCGGGATGGGCGCGCGCTTCCTCTATAAGGCGCTTGATGCAGCCGGGCTCCGGGAAGGCGTCGTCGTCGATGAGAAACACCCAGTCGGTCCGGGCCTCTCGGATCGCGCGGTTTCGCGCGGGGCAGGGACCGTCGAGCCCCACGCCTCGGACCCGGACGACCGTCGCTTCCGGGTGGGAGACGGGCACGGCGCTACGCCAGGGCGCGGATGTCGGAGACGATCTGCGCGCCCACGAGCGCCTCGATGCGCGGGTCGGCGGCGCGGGCGGCCTGCTCGAAGCGGGCGCGCTCCGCAGGGTCCAAGGCGACGATCTTGAGGCCTTTCGCCTCGGCCTGGGCCTTGGCCTGGCGCCCCGCTTCCAGGGAGTCGGCGCGCTCTTTCACCGCGACGACGCGGCCCGCCTCCGAGACCGCGTCTTGGAAATCCTTCGGAAGAGCGGCGAAATACGCGTCGCTCAGCACCATCGCGGTGAGCAAGACGCTGTGGCCCGTCTCGTGGACCACGGGATGGACCTCGTACTGCCGCTGGTCCCAGTAACGGGCGTACGTCGTCTCGGAGGCGTCGATGCGGCCCTCCCGAGAGAGACGGATCGTCTCGGCGATGGGCGCCGGCACGGGGGAGGCGCCGAGCGCCTCCATCGTGAGCTGGGCGACGGGCGAGGGCGTCGTGCGCACGCGCAGGCCGCGCAGGTCCTCGTGGCGGCGGAGCACGGCGCCCGACGTCGCCAGAATGCGCTCGCCGCCGCTGTAGGTGAAGGCCAAGGCGCGCAGGCCGTGCGGGATAAGGGCGTCCATCAAGCGCCGGCCGATCTCGCCGTCGACGACGCGCACGACGTGTTCGTGAGACTTGAAGATGAAGGGAGCGTCCACCACCCACGCCGGCGCGTGCAGGAGGCCGAACTCCTGCGCTTGGATCTGCGCCATCTCGAGGCGGCCCGAGCGGACCTCGCCGAGCATGTGGCTGATGTCGAGCCTGCGTCCGGGCGAATAGTCGGCCAAAGAGAGGACGTCGACGCGCATCTCGCCGGCCGTGCGCTCCGATACGAGACGGGCGAACTCGCGCGCCGCGGGCTCGAAGAGGGCGGTCGGCTCGTGAGCGAGCACCCAGCGGACGTGAAACCGCGCCTTCTTGTGCTGCGAGGAGCCGATGACCGAGCCGCCCAGGTCCGCGATCGACATGAATTCCTCCGTCTTACCCATGGTGTCCGCACCGAGAGCATAGTGAGAATTGTTCCCCCAGTCAAGGCGAACGGCGCGCAAAATTACGATAATGGGGCGCATGAAAGCGGCTTCCCGCGGCACGTTCCTGATCGGCCCGGCGCTCGTGGCGCTGGCGTTCGGAGGCGGGGTGTGGAAGCAGTCGCTCAAGACGGGAGCGGCGTGGGACAGCGAGGCGCACGCGCACCTGGCCCCGGCCCCGCTGCCGTTTCGCCTGAGCGAGATCTCCGCCCAGTCCGGGCTCGTCAACACGCACCAGAAGCTCAAGCCCCACCCCTCCTTCGCCAACGTCGAGGTGAACTCGCTCGGGGCCGCCGCGTCGGTCGCCGTCGTCGACGTCGACAAGGACGGGTGGCAGGACGTCTACGTCACGAACTCGGCGATCGGGTCGCAGAACAAGCTCTTCCGCAACAACCGCGACGGGACCTTCACGGATATCGCGGAGACGCTCGGCGTGGCGGACGTCAACAAGACGGCCGGCAGCTACCGCGCGTTGTTCTTCGACTTCGACAACGACGGCAGAAAGGACCTCCTGCTCACGACCTCGCGCTGTCCCGTGCTGCTCCATAACGAAGGCGCGCGCTTTCGCGACGTCACCGCCGGCTCCAAGTTCGCCTGCGGAGAGGCCACCGCCTCCAACGTGCTCGACGCGGACGGAGACGGGTTCCTCGACGTCGTCATCGGCTACGTGCATGCGCGCGACATCGATCTGCAAAACCCGGACACCCACAACGTGATGAACCACAACTTCGCGACCGCGCGCCTCGATCCGGGGCGGATCCTCGTCTACAAGAACGACCGCGGCCGCGCCTTCGCCCCCTTTCCGGGCAACCTCGGGATCACCGACGAGCAGGGGCATCCCCTCGCGATCGGCGTCTACGACCTGCGCGGCACGGGACGCCCGGACATCCATGTCGCGATGGACGCCTCTTACGACAAGCTCTATTTCAACGAGGGCGGCGGCCGCTTCGTCGACGCGACCGAGTCGGTGCGGCAGCACTACAGCCTCTCCGGGATGAGCTCCGAGATGGCGACGCTCGACGGCCTCCCCTCGATCTTCGTGACCAACATCTTTGAGGCCGGGCAGTCGGTGGTCGGCAACATCCTCTGGCGTCCTTCGGGTCCGGGCAAGTACCGCGACGCCGCGGACGACTGGGGCGCGCGGCGCTGCGGCTGGGCGTGGGGCGCCAAGTTCGTCGATCTGGATAACGACGGGCGCATGGACCTCGTCGTGACGAACGGGCAGCTATCGGGGAATCCGAAGAAGGAGTACTGGTATAAGCGCGCGGTGATGAGCCAGGCGCCGCCCGAGGTCCAGTGGGACTCGCGCAACTGGCCGGCCGTCGGCGACTCGTCGATCTCGGGGCACCAGAAGAAGTGCGTCTACTACAACATCGGCGGGCGCTTCGTGGACGTGGCGAAGGCGGCGGGGCTGAGCGACCGGCTCGACGGCCGGGGCCTCGCGTACATCGACTTCAAGAACGACGGCAGCCACGGCCTGATCGAAGCGACGCGCGCGAGCGCGCTCCAGTTCTATGCCAACGAGCAGAGGAACAAGAACCGGTGGATCGGCCTCGACCTGGTCGCCCGCGGCGGGCGCGAGGCGCTCGGCGCCAAGGCGAAGGCGCTCCTCAAGGACGGGCGCACGCTCGAGCGGCAGCTCCAGCCGGCCAACGGGTATCTCAGCCAAAGCGACGGACGCATCCATTTCGGCCTCGGCGCGGCCGCGGAACTCGAGTCGATCGAGCTCCGCTGGCCGAGCGGCGCGGTCCAGAAGCTCCAGGGTCTGACGACGAACCGATACCACCGTATCGTCGAAGGAATACCCCGTGGAAAGTAGGCTCAAGCGGGTCCTGCACTATCCGGACAAGTGGGACCCGCGGTTCTTCATCACCGCGTTTTTGGTCGCCCTCGACATCTATGCGCTGATGTACCCGGGCTTCAACCGCCGCCCCCGGCAATGGGCGGCCGGCATCTCGGCGTGCGTCCTGACCGACTTGATCCTCCTCCTTTTCTACAAGCGCGTCCTGCTTGTCCCCTTCAGCGGCTTCATTTCCTCGCTCGGGCTCCTCCTCCTCTGCGACTCGCGCTACGTGTGGCCGTATGCGCTCGTGGGCTTCCTGTCGATCTGCTCGAAGCACTTCATCCGCGTGGGCGGCCGGCACATCTTCAACCCGCTCAACTTCGGCATCGTGATCGCCGCCCTCTACTTCGGCGAGTGGATGGTCGTCGACATGGGGCGCTGGGGCAACATCCTGCCGCTCTTATCTATCGTGATGACGCTCGGCGTGACGGCGGCCTACCGGGGCCGGCGCCTCGACTTGGCGGCGACCTACCTCGTCGTCTTCGCCGCGGGCGCCTTGGTCCGCGGCACGATCTTGCGCCTTACGCCCGCGGTCATGCTGGTCCCCGTCTTCGCGCCGATGATGGGCTGCGCGTTCTATCTCTTCACGTTCTACATGATCACCGACCCCATGACGACGCCCGACACGCGGCGGGGGCGCCTCGTCTACGCGGTGATGATCGCGGTCTTGGACAACATTCTGCGGTACCACTCGGTGAAGTACGCGCCGCTCTACGCGCTGTTTTGCATGTCCGGCCTTCTTCCGATCTTCCGGAGACTGGAGGCGGGCGAGAGAGTCGCGCCTGTATGGCGAGTGAAGACCGTTCCCGTCTAATCGCGTTCTGAGGGATCAGGCGCCGAGGGCCCGCAGGGCTTCCTCGCGGAGGGCGCGCGTCTCCGGCGAGTAGAGCGCCTCGGGGTCGCGCGGACGGGCGACGCGGCGCTCGAGAAGGATCTTGGCAGGGCGCGCGGACAAGACGACGAACCGGTCGCCCAAGGCGAGCGCCTCGTCCACGTCATGCGTCACGAACAGGATGCTCTGCCGGCGCGCCTGCCAGACCGAGACGAGGAGCGCCTGCATCTGGCGGCGCGTCAGGGCGTCCAAGGACGCGAAGGGCTCGTCCATGAGCAGTACCTTGGGCTCGTTGGCCAAGGCGCGCGCGAGTCCGACGCGCTGGCGCTGGCCTTCGCTCAACTGGCGCGGGTATTGTCCGTCGAGCTCGGAGAGGCCGACCGCCGACAAAAGTTCATCCGCCCGCTTTCGGCGCTCCGCTTCCCCCACTCCGCCGACGCGCGGCCCGAACTCCACGTTGCCCCGCACCGTCTCCCACGGAAACAGCGCGTGCTTCTGGAAGACCAGCGCCCGCTCGACGCCCGGCCCTTCGACGGGGCGCTCTCCCGCTACGATCGCTCCCTGCTCCGGAGAAAGGAGACCCGCGGCCAAGGCGAGCAAGGTCGACTTGCCGCAGCCCGACGGCCCGAGCACGCAGACGACCTCGCCCGCCTCGACGGTCAGGTCGAAGCGGTCGAGCGCGAGGACGTCCCCCTCTGCCGAGGGATAGGAGAACCGCACGCCGTCCATCCGCAGGGAGACGCTCACGCGGCCTCCTCGCGCCAAGGCAGGACGCGCCGCGACGCCGCGACGAAGAGCCGGTCGACCGCGAACGCGAGGGCGCCCAGCGCGACGACGCCCGCCATCATCCGCTCGGTCTGGAACATCTGATAGGAATAGAAGATGCGGTAGGCGAGCCCGTCGAAAGCGCCGGACATCTCGGCGGCGGCTAGGGCAAAGGTCGCGGTAGAGACCGCGAGGCGCAGTCCCGTGACCACCCCGGGCAGACAGCAGGGCCAATGCACCTCGCGCCACAAGCGCCAGCCTTCCGCGCCGAGCGTGCGCGCGGCCCAGACGTACTCCTTCTCGACCGCCAAGGCCGCGGACTCGGTCGAGAGCCACACGGGGCAGAACACCCCCCACGCGACGATCGCGATCTTGGAGGCTTCGCCCAGGCCGAACCACAGCATCGCGAGCGGGAGCAGCACGATGAAGGGGATCGCGCGCGTCAAGTTCATGAGCGGCGAGACGACGCGCCGCGCGGGGAGGAGGACGCCGGTAAGCAGTCCCATCAAGGTCCCGAGCGCCGCGCCGAGAGCGAGCCCGAGCGACCAGCGCCGCGCGCTCGCGACAGTGTCGCGCAGGAGGTCCCCCGAGGCGGCGAGGGACTTCAGCTCGCGAGCCACCGCGCTCGGCGGCGGAAATAGGTGGGGCGGGTAGACGCCGGAGCGGCCGAGCAACTCCCAGGCGCAGAGCGCGGCCGCGACGGAGGCCGCGCCTACCGCCCAGTCGCGCAGGTCAGAACGCGACCGATTTCGGCCGCTCGGCTCGGAGCGCGGACTCATGGAGGAATTCTCTAAAATTCGGGAGCGCCTTGTCCGATTTATTGAGCGAGAGCGCCCACGTGCCGATCTCGGTCATCTCGGCGACGAGGCCCTTATCGAGCTCGACGCCGTAGACGTATTCTTTCCAGAGCGAGTCGACCACGCCCGGATCCATCTTGAGGCGGGCCGCCACGATCTTGCGGCTTTCCTCCTCGTGCGTCTTGAGGTACGCCTCCGCCTTGAGGAGGGCCCGCACCGCCTTGGGCGCGACCTCCGGATTCTTCTTCAAGAACTCGGGGTCCATGTTCACGGTCGTGTAGCCGTGATACAAGTCTCCGCCCTCGATCACCCGCGCCTCCGGCATCTTCTTGAGCGCGAAATGGATATGCGGCTCCCAGGCGAAGAGCGCGTCGATGTCCCCCTTGGAGAAGGCGACGATCATCTCGGGCGGCGGCATGTTGGCGATCTTGAGCTGCTCGGGCTTGAGGCCATGCGCCGCGAGGAGCTTGTACATGTAGTAGTCCGAGTTCGTCCCGGGCAAGGTGGCGACGCGCTTGCCGGCCAAGTCCGCCGGCGTCTTGATGCCGCTGTCCTTGCGCGCGAGGAGCTTCGTCTCCCGGGACCGCGCCACGGTCGCGATCGTGACGAAACGGTTGCCCTGGATCGCGGCATGGACGAGCGGGGTCTCGGAGACCGTCTGGAGCTGGGCCTGTCCGGCGAAAAGCGCTTGCAGCCCTTCGCGTCCGGAGGAGAACATGCGGGCCTCGACGTCCAAGCCCTCGTCCTTGAAAAACCCCTTGTCGACCGCGACGAACGGCAGGACGGCCGAGTTGGCCATGGGCAGCGCGTAGACGATCTTCATCGGCTCGGCCGCGGCGGCAGGGCCGCTCAGGAGCGCGGCGAACAACGACAGGATCATGGATCTCATACTTTCAGTTTCTCCTCTATTTCAGTTTCACGGAGGCCGGCCGCTCGCTCATGAGCGCCCTCTCGTCCACCCGGGCGCGGGCCTCCCTGGCGTTGCCTGAGGGCGTGACCACGCCGGCCGCCCAGTCGCTTTGGGCCCGCATCGTCTCGACGAGCTCCTGGTCGAGCTCGACGGCGAGGGTGTCGTCGATCAAGACGGCCTTGACCACCTCCGGCCGCAGTTCGAAGCGCCGCGCCGCGATCTTAAGGGCTTGCTCGGGATTGCGGCGGGCGAACTCCTCGGCCTTGATCAAGGCTGCCAGGAGCCGGCGCAGCGTCTCGGGATTCTTGTCGGCGAAGTCCCGCAGCACGCTCACCGCCGTCCAGCCGCGGTAGATCTTATGCGGCAGGAAGATGCGGAAATGGCGGTGCAGCAGGTTCGCGCCGTAGAGCACGAACGGCTCCCAGGCGGCGTACGCGTCGATCCTGCCCTTCGCGAGCGCCTCGGGCATCTCGGAGACCGGCATCGACGAGATCGACACGCGGCTCGCCGGCACGCCGTGCGTCGCGAGGAACGCATGCAGGAAAAAGTCCGCGTCCGAGCCGAGAGCCGTCGCGACGCGCTTGCCGACGAGGTCCTTCGGCTCCGAGATGGAGTGAGGCGCGTCCATGCGGGCGATCAACCGGGCCTGCACGGTGCGGGCGACGGTCGCGATCGTAACGACGTCGTGGCCCTGCACGGCGGCGCGGACGGAGGACGTCTCGGGCCCCGCGAAGACCTGCGCGCCGCCGGAAAGCAGCTCGCCCATCGCGTCCGGGCCGTAGCGATGGACCTTGAGCGTCACGCGCAGGCCGTTCTCCTCGAAGAATCCCTTCTCCGCCGCGACGCAGGGCAGCACCGCCGGGACGAGCGTCGGGAGCGCGAAGGTCAGCGTTGGGGTCTCGGCCGATTTCACGTCGGAGGTCGCCGGGACGGCGAGCGCCGCGACGATCATCGCGGCGATGGCGGAGGAGCGCGTCATCGTGCGGAGTGTATCAATTTGCGGCGAGGGATCGACCGCTGATATACTGCCCCTCACCCCGACCCTCTCCCGCAAGCGGGAGAGGAAGACGCGGGACGGACCTCTCCCGCGAAGCGGGAGAGGGGAGGGTGAGGGTACATTGGGCAGACGTTCTCCTTTGACGTGGCTTGGATACGCGTGGCTCGCGGTCGCTGTGGTGACCTCGGCGTGGCTGCTCCGCGTCGCGCGCCCCACGCCAGCCCCCGAGGCGCCCGGAGCGGCGACCGGGTCCAAGGTCGAGAACTTCTCCTTGCTCGATCAGGACGGGGCCGCGCACGAGCTCTACCGGCAGACGGGGGCCGAGGGCGTCGTCCTCGTCTCCTACGCGCGCGCGTGCCCGATCGCGCGCGGGAGCCTTCCCGCGATCGGCGAGCTCCGCAAGAAGTTCGCCGGAAAAGTCCGCTTCTTCCTGATCGACCCGGCCGACTCCGCGGCGGAGCAGGCGCTCGAGGCGAAGGAGTTCGGCATCGACCTCCCCCTCCTGCGCGACGAGACGCAGCTCGTGTCCAAATTCCTCGGCTACGAGCGCACCGCGGAAGCGGTCCTCATCCGCACGAGCGACTGGCGCGTGGCGTACCAGGGGCCGATCGACGACCTCTACGACTACGGCTCTCCGAAAGACGCCGCGAGCAAACATTACTTGAAGGACGCGATCGCGGCGCTGTCCGGCGGCGGCCTCTCGCCGAGCCGCCACGGGAATGTGAAAGGCTGCTTGATCCGCTACGAGAAGCCGCTCGCGCCCGCGTACGCGGCCGACGTGGCTCCGATCCTAAAGCTGCGCTGTCTGCAATGCCACGCCGAGGCGACGCTCGGATTTCCGATGAGCGACTACGAGACGGTGCGAAAATGGGCGCCCATGATCCGCGAGACCGTCCTTACGGGACGCATGCCGCCTTGGTCCGTCGACCCGGAGCGCAGCCTCAAGCTCAAGACCGGCTTCCCCATGAGCGCGCGCGAGATCCGCGTCCTCGCCGAATGGATCGCGGCGGACGCGCCGCGCGGCGGAGGCCGCGATCCGCTCAAGGGCTACGTTCCGCCGAAGCCCGCCGAGCCGCCGGGGCCGCCCGATCTCGAACTGCGTCCCGCGCGCCAGACGATCCCCGCCTCCCGCACCGGCGAGACGGCCTGGCGCTACGAGGAGCTCGCCGGGCCGTTCCCGGAAGACCGCTGGGTTCGCCTCGCTCGCCTCGTGCCCGGAAACCGCGGGGTCGTGTCGCATCTTAGGCTCATGGCACTCCCGGACGACATCGAGGCGGTGAAGCGCCGCTGGGGATCGGTCGAGCCGATGGGACTCTACCAGCACAACATCCTCGCGACGTGGGTGCCGGGACATGAGCCCGCGCTCATGCCCGTCGATCAAGGGATGCTCATCCCCAAGGGCTCGCGCGTCGTCATCGGCTACCACTATAAGACGACCGGCAAGGCGGAGAGCGACCAGTCGACCGCCGCGCTCTATTTTCACAAGACGAAGCCGAAGTGGCGCGTGCGCTACCACGTGCTCACGGCGACCGACTTCGTCCTGCTCCCGGGCGCGGGCAGCGTCCCCGTCCGCGCGGAGAAGACATTTCCAAAGGGACTCGTCCTGCGGAGCGTCGGCTTCCACATGCACGGTCGCGGCGCGCGGGCGCGGGCCGAGGCCGTCTTGCCGGACGGCAAGCGCGTCGGCCTTGTCGCGGCGCCCCGCTTCGACTCGAGCTGGCGCTGGGGCTACTTTTTCTCCGCGCCGCAGCACTTCCCGCCCGGGACGCGGATCGTCATCGAGGGCGTATTCGACAACTCGGCGAGCAACCCGCGCAACCCGGACCCCAAGGCGCGCGTGACGCAGGGCCCGAACGCGCGGACGCAGGAGATGTTCGACGGCTACTTGTCGGCGCTCGAGCCCAGCTAAGCCGGCTGCTTGAGGCGCCCATCCTCGAGAGTGAAGCAGGCGTCGGCCCACGCGGCCCACTCCGGCCCGTGCGCGGCGACGACGACGGTGCGCCCGGCGGAGACTTCTCGAAGAAGGCTCGCGAAGCGCGCCTGCGCCTCCGCGTCGAGGCCCGTGGCGGGTTCGTCCAAAACGAGCACCTTAGGATCGCCGAGGAGCGCCCGGGCCAAGATCAGCTGCTGGCGCTGGCCGCCGGAGAGCTTCATGCCCGACTCGCCCACCACGGTGTCGTAGCCCTGCGGCAGCGACGCTATGAAATCTTGAGCGCCCACCGACGCGGCCGCGGATTCGACCGCCGCGCGCGAGAAACCTTCCCGGCCGAGCGTGATGTTCTGCTCAACGGTGCCGTGGACGAGGAACGCGTCCTGCGAGACGACGCCGACCTGCCGCCACCACGTGCGCAGGTCGTACTCGCTCAAAGGTGCCCCGTCCACGAGCACGCGGCCGGCGCTCGGGGCGTTCGATCCCAAGAGAAGGCTGAGGATCGTCGTCTTGCCCGAACCGTACGGGCCGACCAGCACCGCGCGGCTTCCGGCCGGGATGTCGAGATCGACGCCCCCAAGGACCTGCCCCCGGCCGGGGTAGGAGAAGCTCACCCCTTCCAACCGCAAGCCGCTCCGCAGCCCCTCGAACGGGCGCACGCCCGGATTGGCCGCCGGAGGATGCGCCTTGAGGAACGCCTCGAGCGACTCCGCGTCGGGGAGCGAGGCGAGGATCTCGAGCCGGCAGCGCGCGACGGAGGCGAGGCACGGCAGGAGCTTGGCCGACCCGGCGCCGATCGCGGCCAAGACGGGCAGTCTGAAATCGGCGTACGAGGCGTGCCGCCAGGCGGCCGCGAGCATCCACCCGAGCACGACGAGCGCCGCGCCCGCCTCGAACCAGATTCGCGGCAAGGCCTGGAGCGCCATGTCGTCGGCGTGGCGGCGTGAAAATGAGAGGCTCGCGTCCCGAAAGCGTTCTAGCCACGGATCGAGCGCACCGGCCAAGCGGATCTGCCGGGTGCCTTGGACGATCTCGGCAAGTAATGCGTTCTGCTCCGCCTCGGCCGACGAGCGGTCCCGCGCGAAGGCATACGCCTTGGGCGAGAGGAGGCGGCTAAATAGGGTCCACAGCGCCGCGCCCGCGACCAAGATCGCCCCCGCCACGCGCACGTCCATCCAGAGCATGAGCCCCGTCAGCGCCGCCGCGCGCACCGACTCGGACGCGAGCTGCGGCAGGCGCAGCACGATCGTCCCGGCGCTGTGGGAGCTCCGCGACACGCGCTGGGCGACCTTCCCGCGCCTCGCGTCCAGAAACGCCGCGTCCGGCGAGGCGCAGTACGCCTTGAGGACGGCGAGCTTCGTCTCGTGCATCGCCGCCGCGCTCGCGCGCGCCGAGAGCCGCGCGTGGGCGAGCAGCGCGACGGCGCGCAGCACGACGAGCGCGCCGAGGATGAAGCACCACTTAGACAGCGCGGGCGATACGCCGAGCAGCGCCTCGGCCAAGGGCACGATGGTGATGACGCCGACCGCGTCCAAGGCCGCGGCCGCGAGGCTGAGCGCCCAAAGTCCCCGCAGGCTTTGCCCGCTCCGCTTGAACGCGTCGGAAAGGAGGCGGAGCTCCGCCGCGCCGACTCCGAGGAGGCCTCGGATCGCGCTTTCCATCAGGCGGACACCGGCTCGGGGCGGCGCTCGTAGAAGATCGAGTGCCACTGGGCGAGCGGGAGAAGGTGCGAGTCGAAATAGGGACGCAGGTCCCGCCAGCGTCCGCCGAACAGGGGCTCGAGCGCGCCGATCGACGCGGCGAGGGAGGGTTCCCACTCCCGGGCGATCGGGATATGCCATTTCTCCGGAGGCCCGTTCTCGCCTTTGACCTTGCGGCGGAACACGACCTCCTCGGGAAGCCGCGTGCGCATCGCCTCGCGCAGGATGCGCTTGCCCGACTTGTGCCAGCGGCGCGCGTCCCGAAATCCCGGGCGGTCCAGCCTCGGCAGCGCCGCGAGCGGCCAGCAGGCCGGAAAATAGAACGGGGAGATCTTCCTCGCCCCCGCCAGGCGCGAGATCTTGTCCTTGCGCCCGCGGTCGTCGTAAACGTGGAGGTTCACGTAGCCGTGGAACTGGAGCTGCCGCTCCAAGGGAAGCGCGCGCGTGCGCTCGATCGCCTCGCGCACGCGCGGACGCTCCGAGATGTCCACCGCGACCGAGTCGAGCGCGCCCGGGAAGTAGCCGGCGAGCGACTCGATCACCCCGTTGTACTTTAAGACGCACAGGACCGGGATAAATCGCGTCGGCATCATGATCGAGCGCGTGTCGAGCGCGGGATGGAGCGAGGAGAGGACTTTCCAGCGGCTGCGGTGGTCCCGGCAGGCGCGCTTCCAATAGAACTCCATGAGCCCCGGCGCGGCGCGCCAGCCTTCCGCGATCTCTTGAAAGTACGTCTGGAGCCCGCCGATGCCGGTGCCGCTGAAGTAGGACGAGTACCCGCGCGCGGCGATCGCCCGGGCGACCAAGAGCTCGAGCGACGACATCCCCCAGCTCGCGACTCGCTCTTGAAAACCGATCGCCTCCGGGGCCGCGGCGCGCATATCTTCCCGAGTGAACGAGACCTCCGTGTGCCGCCGGATGCCGAGCCGGCGGCAAGTCGCCCGCGCCTCGCGCAGCTCCGAGGACTCGGGGATGCCTTCGAAGGAGTAGGTGAACGCGTGGACCTTGTCCGGGCCGAGGACATGTGCGAGCGCCGCCGCGATCGCGGCGGAGTCGACGCCTCCCGAAAGCGAGACGACGGCCTCATCCGTCCGGCCGAGCGAGTGTTGGACACCCGCGACGAGCCCGCGCCACAGGCGGTCGGCCAGCTCCGCGTCGGACCCGGCGACCGGATCGAACGTCTGCGGGCTGTGCCATTTCGCCTCGATGCCCGCCCTCGTCACGTCGACGCGATGCCCCGGCAGCACCTGCCGCACGCCCGCGAAGGGCGACGCGTCCCCGAAGAGAGTGATCCCGAGCAGTCCGTGCTCGAGGACGGTGTCCGGATCGGCGCCGCGCGGGAGCGCCGGATGCGCGAGGAGGATGCGCGCCGACGTCGAGAACAAGACGAGGCCGCCCGCGCGGGCGTAGTAGATCGGCTCGGAGGCCGAGAGGTCGCTGAAGAGGCGCAGCCGCCCGCGCGCCACGTCGGCGTGCGCCAGCGCGTAGTGCCCGTCGAAGGAAAGGCCGAGCTCCGGGTCGCGCGCGAGGCTCTTGAGTAGCCCACCAAGCGCCGGTCCCTCGAAAGCCGGGAGAAATCCCTCGACGGCGAGCGCCGAATCCGCGTCCTGCGCAAGGCGTCCCGCGTCCGCCACGAGCCACAGGGGCCCGCTCAATCGTTCCTCGAGAGCGCCCGGCTTGGCGCCGGCCGCGGCGAGCATCGCGGCGCGGACCTCGAACGGGAGGAGCCGCTCGAGCTCCCCTCCATCGACCGCCCATGCCCCGCAAAGCGCCATGCTCAGCTCAGCTCCGACCACTCGGGCGCGCGGGAGGAGGCAACGCGGTCTAGGAACGCCGTCTTCCAGAACGCGAGGGGCACGATGCCTTCGGGAGAATGCGCGAGCGCGGCGTCGACCGCGGGCGAGCCCCACAAGCCGCGGAGCTCCTCGATCGCCGGTCCCGACGCGGCCCGCATGCGCTCGAGAGCCTTCTTGCGCCAGGCGTCGGAGCCGATCGGGTGCGGCCAATATTTCTTGCGCGCGACGATCGACTCGGGCAGGACGCCGCGCATCGCCTCGCGCAGCAGAAGCTTGCCGGGGCGCATCGAAGGGCCGCCGGCGCCGGTCTTCGCCGGAAAATAGGCGAGCGGGAGCGTCCTAGCGAAATGCGCCGGGCCGCCCCAGCGCACGCCGAGCGTCCTAAACACCTTCTCGCAGCGCGCGATGTCGACGCACGAGGCCATGTGGACGAACGCCTGCCGCTGGAGCGCCTCGCCGAGCGGCAGCTCCTCGATACCGCGAAGCTCGGCGGCGACGCGCTCCGACGCGAGGAGCTGTTCGGCGAGGGCTCCCGCGCCCTGCGGAAATAGCCCCGAGACGTCGCTCAAGAGGCCGCGGTGCTTGAGCACGCCGACGATCGGATAGAAGAGGCGGTAATGCGGCGCCGCGAGGCCGGGATGGAGGCGGCCGAGCGGATCGGCCGAGTCCGGGACCTTGCCGAGCCTGCGGCTCCAGTGCTTGGCGAGGAGTCCGGTCGGGAGCGGCCACTCGAGGGCGCGGCCGATCTCCTCCAAGGTCGACATGTGCGACCCGATCCCAAATCCGGTCAGCACCGTGCCGAACCCGGCATTCTTGACCGCCCGGGCGAGCAGCACCGCGTAGGAGCGCTTCCAGTACGCGGCGTCCTCAGCGAGCCAGACGGCCTCCGGGAGTGTGGCGATGAAGTCATCGAAGGCGATCTTGATCACCCGATGGTCGCGGATGCCGAGTTCCTTGCAGACGCGTTCGGCGTGCGGGAGCTCGGAGGGATGCGCGGGGTCGTCGTAGACGAAGGTGAAGGCGTGGACGTTCTTGGCGCCCACCGCGTCGACCGCGAGCGCGGCGATCGCGGAGGAGTCGATCCCGCCGGATAGCGCCACGGCCGCCTGCCCGTCGTCCGAGACAAGCCGCGCCACGTCCTCGCGCAGCCGGTCCTTGAGGCGGCGCGCCAACGCCTTCACGTCGCCTTCCTCGCCGCGCAGGAGGTCGCCGCACGCCCATCGTTGAGAAACGCCTTTCGCGTTCGCCGTCAGCTCGTGCCCGGGCAGCACCTCGCGTACGCCCGCGCAGGCCGTGCGGTCTCCGAACAAGACGAGCTCCGCGAGCGCGCGCTCGGCCGCGGCTTCGGTGTCCAGGGGCGGAGTGCGCCCGTCCAGCGACAGAAGCGCCTTGAGGGAACTCGAGAAATGGAGCCGGCCGCCGACTTGCGTAAAGTAGAGGCGCTCGCCGCCTCCGTGCTCGCGATAGAGCGTGAGCTCGCCGCGAGCCGCGTCGACGCGGGCCCGGACGTAGTGTCCGTCGGGCCGCTCGCCGCCGCCGGGGAGCGCATAGCCCGCGAGCGCGGACGCGCCGTCATCGGAGATGTGTCCTGCGGAGAACGGGGAAGCGCCGAGAGCGTCGGTCGGCGACCAGGAGCCGATCAGATCCGCCGCCAGCCCTTCCGCCGAGCCGACGCGCTCCGTCGGGGCGACCCGCTCCGCGCTCATCGGCGGATTATACAAGTTTAGGATTTGGTATCCTCGTACGCGTACGATGAAACTGCTCTCGCGGCTCCTCGGGGAACCCGCCTCGCCCAAGGCGGACGAGGCGTTCCGAAAGCGCGTCGACGCCCGCGCGGCGGCCGCGTTCGAGACTTTCGAGTTCGAGCGCCTCGAGGGGGCGGGCGTCGAGCTCGATCCGCTCGAGTATCACTCCTTCCTCCAATACCCCCGCCGCGATTTCCTGCCGCCGCTTGCGGAGACGACGGGGCCCGCGCTGCTCGGACACGCGCCCCCCGCGATCGGCGGGCTTTATGTGCACCTTCCATTTTGTCCCTACACCTGCTCGTTCTGCCCGATCCCGACGACGACGTCCCGCGAAGACGCCCTCGTCTCGCGCTACATGTCGGCGCTCGAGACGGAGCTTGACGCGGCGCAACCATGGCTCGCCGGGTCGGAGATCCGCTCGATCTACATCGGCGGCGGGACGCCGACGCTCCTCGAGACGGAGCGGCTCGTGCGCCTGGCCGAGACTCTGCGCGAGCGCGTCTCCCTCGCGAAAGACCTCGAGTGGACCTTGGAGGCCAGCCCCGACACGGTCGACGCGGCGAAGGCCGAGGCCGTCGTCCGCGCGGGCGTCAACCGCTTCAGCCTGGGCGTGCAGACGATGAGCCAGAAGCTCCTCGACAGCTTCGGGCGCAAGCATTCGATCGAACAGGCGGCGCGCGCGATCCGCATCCTGTCGAACTCGGGCGCCGAGGTCGTGAACGTCGACCTTATCTTCGGCTTCCCGGGCCAGACGCGTGACGACATCTGGCGCGACGTGGAGATGATCGCCGAGCTGCGCCCCGACTCGATCAGCTGGAACCAGCTCTACCAGCTCAACGAGACCCCGCTGCGCGAGAGGATGCGCCGCCATCCGCACGAGGCGCGCGCCGTCTATTCGACGCGGGCGCAGGTCCACGAGGCGCTGAGCGCGCTCGGCTACGAGGGGCGCCTCGGCCACGGGATGTACCGCCGCTCGAGCGACCGCCGGCGCTACACGAAGAACAACGTCGACCCCGCGGGCGGGCTCCTCGTCGGCTTCGGCGTCTCCTCGCGCGGGCTCATCAACGATTTCGCCTACCGGAACTCGACGAACCTGGCCGAGTACTTCGCGCGCGTGGGTAAGACGGGCTGGGGCATCGCGAGCGGAGCGCGGGTCACGGCCGAGCAGCGCGCGCGGCGCGCGGTGCTCTTCGGACTCAGACAAGGCGGCGTGCCGGCGTCCGTCCTCGAAGGCGAGCCGCGAGCCGTCTGCGACGAGATGGCCGAGAAGCTCCGGGCCTGCGAGCGGGAAGGGCTGGTCGAGCGGGCGGCGGACGCCTACCGCCTGACCGATCGCGCCCTGGTATTCCAGGACGCCGTCGCGGGCCATGTCGCGCTCGGCGAGGACGAGAGGCAACGGTTCAAGGAATGGCACAAACCCTCGCTCCAATAAAGTCGCCCGCCAAGGGCGGCGTCCGCGTCCCGACCGCGTGGCGGAACTTTCTCGCCGATATGCGCCGCGCGGGGCTCGACCTGCCCGTTCCCTCCAAGAAGACGGCGCGCGGGATGCGTCCCGTCTCGCTCAAAGAACTCGCGCGCGTCACCTCGACCGAGGCCGCCCGCATCGAGCGCCTCGAAGGCCGCTACGGGACGGATCCCGTCATCGAGATCCCGGAGACGGTCCTCTCCTTCTACCGCACCTACCGCCCGACCCCGTTCTTCCGCGCCGAGGGCTTCGAGCGGCTCGTCGCGCGCGGGCTCGGCAAGAAGCGGCTCGAGCACGCCCAGCTGTGGATCAAGGACGAGTCGAAGAACCCGGGCGGCAGCCACAAGATGAACACCTCGATCGCCCAAGCCTACTACCTCAAGCAGGACGGCAAGACGGGCGTCGTCACCGATACCGGAGCCGGCCAATGGGGCGTCTCGGTCGCGATCGCGGCCGAAGCGCTCGGCCTCGAGGCGACGGTGTTCATGACGGCGCAGAGCTACCGCGACAAGGCGGGGCGCGTCGAGCTGATGCGGGGACGCGGCGCGCGGGTCCACTCCTCTCCGAGCCGACTCACCCCCGTCGGCCGGCGCGAGCTGGCGCGCGACCCCGCGCACCCGGGGAGCCTCGGGATCGGCATGTCCGAGGCGTTCGGCTTGGTCGGCGGCGGGACGGGCCTCGCCCTCGGCTGCATGTCCTACTACGCGGCGCTCCATCAGAGCGTGATCGGCGAGGAGGTCGTTCGCCAAGCCGCGTCCCTCGGCGTCGCGCCCGACGCGCTCGTCGCCTGCGTCGGAGGCGGCAGCAACTTCTGCGGCTTGGTCGCGCCGTTCGTCGCGGACAAGCTCGCGGGCCGCGGCCCCGACTTCGTCGCGGCCGAGTCGGCGAACATCCCCGTCCTGACGAAAGGCGACTACCGGTGGGACCCTCAGGATTTCGGCGGCCTCATGCCGCGCCTCCTCATGAAGACGCTCGGCCACGAGAGTCTCCCCCCCAAGCACCACGCGGGCGGCCTGCGCTATCACGGGAAGAACCCGGCGCTGTCTTTAATGCACGAGCGCGGCCTCGTCGACGCGGTCGCGGTCGAGCAGGACGAGGCGCTGCGCGCCGGCCTGCGCTACCAGGGCGCCGAGGGGTTCCTGCCGGCGCCCGAGAGCGCGCACGCCTTGGCCGCCGCGGCCGAGCGCGCCGCCCGCCACGAGACGAGGAAGGAGCGGCGCACGATCGTGGCCCTGCTCACCGGCGACGGCGCGCTCGACTCGGTCGCCTACGCCTCGCTGCGCTAGGCGGCGGCGGCTTCGGAGACTCGCCCCAAGTCGCTCCACGCGGGCGCCGCGTCGCGCGGCGGCCCTTCCAGGAAGACGCGACTCATGAGCGCGGCCTGGGCGAGCGGATATGGATGGTGGCGCCGGGCGGCCCGAAGCTCCTCGTCGGTGAGATATGGGGCCAGGCCCGCGAGGCCATCGGTGCCGGCCTCGACCATCGCTACGAGATCGGGGATCCAGCTCGAGGGACCGACCGCCTGCTCCCGCAGCTTGTGGCGCCCGAGCACCTCGGGCGCCACGTCGGCGGCCACGGCCTCGCGCTGGAGGTGGCGCGAGTACTCCTCGGCGACGCTCCACGTTTCGGCCGCAAATCGCGGCGCCTCGCCGATGCAGTCCCGCAGCATGGCCGGGGCGACGTAGGACACGCCCGCCGCGCGCCCCATCGCGACGCGCTTCCACAGCATGCGGGGCATCAAGTTGTAGTGATGGCAGACGCGGGTCAGCGCGGAGAGGAGCGTTTCCGAGGAATCCCCGACCGCCGAACCGATCGCCTTCGACTCCTCGATCGCGCGCGCGAAGCGCACCAGGCGCGGCGAGTAGAAGCGCGCCAGGTCCTTCAAGACGCCGCGGCGCCGCAGCGTCGTCGCGACCGCGCCGCGGATGTCCGGGTGCGGCGGCCAGCTCGCGCGCGCGGGCATCACGCGCTTGACGAGGGGCAACGTCGTGGAGAGCGCCCAGCCCGCGAACGGCGTGCGCCCGATGTTCCGCGCGAGCTCGTGCAGGTACGGCCGGAACTCGAGGGAGCCGAGCAACTGCTCGACGCCGTCGCCGGTCAGGAGCTTCTTCGCCCCCGCCGCGGCCGCGGCCTCGGCGAGGAGCATCCGCGCCGGATTGCCGCGCATGCGCCCCTCCTGCACCGCCCAACAGTAGCGCGGGGCCGCCGCGAGCTGCTTGCGGCGCGTGATCCTCACGACCTGATGCCGGATGCCGAGCCGCTTCGCCGTAACCTGCGCGAGCTTCGTCTCGGACGGGAACGCGGGCTCGTCGAACTCGAAGGTGTACGCGCAGACGCCCGCCGCGCCGAGGTGCTCGACCGCGAGCGCGGCGACGGTCGCCGAGTCGATCCCGCCCGAGAGGGCGACCGCGACCTCCCGGTCGCCCGCGATCGCGCGCCCCGTCGCGTCTTTGAGTAGCTTCCTGAATTCAGCCGGCGTCGCCTGCCCCGGACGATCCGGCTCGAGGAACGGCAGCCGCGGCGCAGTCCTCCGCCACGAGCCCCGCTCGACCACGACGCTCTCCCCCGGCTCGAGCTCCCGGATCCCACGAAAGAACGTGACGCCGCCCAGGGGCGCCGGCCCGTTGAACAGAAGCTGCGCCAACGCTTCGGTCTCGATCCTCCGATCGTCGCCGCACCACTCGAGCAGCGGCCGCACCGAGTTGGCGAACACCACCGCCTCGGGCGTGCGGATATAGAAGAGGTCCTCCCCTCCCCCGAGGTCGCGCATGAGCGTGAGCCGCCGCGCTGAGAAATCCGCGTGCGCGAGCGAGTAGTGGCCTTCCCAAGGCGCGTCCGGGTCCGGCGTCCCGACGGCCGACGGAAGGAAGCCGTCCCACGCGAGGACGTCCGAGTCGCCGCGCCTCAGCCGCCCCGCCGGCACGGCAAGCCACAACGGCCCCTGCTCGACCTCGACGACCCCGCCCGCCCCGCCGGCGACCCGCGCCCGTAGCGCCCGCCGCCTCTCAGGCGAAGCGACTCCCGCGACCGGTTCGCCGGAAACGCTCCAAACTCCGCAGAAGCTCGCCATTGAAAGAGAATAACATGTCAGATAGCAGTTCTGGAGCCACTAACGAAAAAACGCAGAACATCCTGTCAGAGCGCCCAATATTTGGCGAGTCAGCGAACTACCCCTAATCTATGTCAGCGGGAGACTGCCGTCCAATAGACGTGCGCCTGGAACATCTCCTCGGAGGGATCGGGGCCGCTGCGGATGAGGTCGCGGGACGGGTTGTCGAAGGCGCCGGTCGCCACAACGGTCGTGCCTGCCTCGAGGCGCTTGGGGCGCTCGAGTTCAAGAAGGGGCTGGCGGCGCGGGGCGACGCGCGGGGCGGACAGGAGGATCTCGCGGCGGCCGTCCGGGGCGACGGCTTCGATGCGCATCCACGAGCCGCGCGCGTGCATGTGCGGCCACAGGGCCACGACGTCGACGTCGCGCTCGAGGCGCTTTTTGACCTCGACTTTGAACTCGCGCGCGCCGGGAGGGAGGGTGAAGTCTTTCTGCTCGAGAGTGAGGCGTTCGAGCGCCTTCGGGCGGCCCGGGCCTTTTCGCGTCCAGACGGAGAGCCGCGGGCGGTCGAGCGCGAGGCGGCCCGACGGGACGTAGTGGACCTCGAGAGCGAGGCGGGCGCCTTTCGGCACGAAGGCGGAGCCGTCTCCCGGCAGCGCGCGGTATCCGGGCCCGGGCTTGGCGGGGATGAGCTGCCGGCCGGGCGCGGCCATCGCGGGGCCCGCCGCGCGCGCGGCGCCCGCAGGCAGCGAGACGGCTAGAGCGTGGTGCGTCACGTCGGGATTGGTCGCCATCTCGATGCCTTCGATCCACAGGTCGCGCGGCGCGGGAGGCGATAGCGTGACGAGCCGCACGGAGCTCTCCCCCTCCGCCGGAATCCGCTCCTCCGCCTCGGCCTCGAAGGAAAGCTCGGGGACTCCCCTGCGCGTCGCCGCGGCGAGCGCCGGCATCGGGTCCTCTCCCTCGCCGCGCGGGGCGCCGGCGGCGAGCCAATCGAGGAGGAGCTTCGCGTCCTCGGCGCCCCAGGCTCCCTTGAAGCGTCCGTAGCGCGGGTCGACGCGCGGGCCGGGCATGCGCTCGGTCATGATCGTCTCGCGGATCATCGGGCCCCAGCCGCGGAGCTTCTCATAGGAGTCGAGCGTCGGGAGCACCTTGCCCGACGCGTGACAGGGCAGGCAGGAGCGGGCGAGGACGGGCGCCGCGTCGTGGACGTACTCGGGAGTCCGGCGGACGCTCAGGTCGACGAGGCAGCCTTGGACCGGCGTCTCGGGGACGGACACCGCGCGTCCGGCCAAAAGTCGGTCCAACGCGTCCGCCAGGAACCGCTTCTCGGCGCGGGGCTTGCTCGTCTCGTAGCCCAAACGGTCGTCGATCGCGCCGCGATAGACGACGCTCCAGCGGCGCGGATCGACGACGAACGCCTCGGCGGAGCGCGTGGCGCCGAGCCCGCGCAGGACGGCTTGCGTGTCGTCTTTTAAGATCGCCAGGACGTCCCCAAACTCCTTCGCCTCGGCCTCGACGGCGGCGAGCGAGTCGCCGGGGCTGCCGTTGATCATGAGGAACTCGACGCCGCGCGGAGCGTAGGCGGCGCGGAGAGCGGCGAGCGCGGGGACGGCGCGCCGGAGGATCGGGCAGCCGTTGCTTTGGACGACGAGCACCACGGCCTTGGCCTCCGCGTAGGCGTAGAGCTCGTGCGACCGTCCCCGGTGGTCGAGAAGCCGGAAGTTCTCCGCGCGCGCGAGCCCGGCCGCGCGCGCGCCGAAGAGTCCTCGTCGCTGGACGCGCGAGACGAGTAGCGCGAGCAGCGCGAAGGCGACGGCGGCCGACGCGGCGGCGATCAGGCTCGAGCGCGGACGGCCGGGGCGGCGGGTCAGCGGGCGCCTTCGACGTCGCCCGAAGACCGGCGCGCCTGCGGCGTCGGCGTCCGCTTCAGGGCGCCCAGCCCGACCGACGCGGCGAAGCGGTCGTAGACGGGCTGAGCCGCGGCGCGGAAGGCCGCGCGCTCGGCGGCGGAGAGCGTCGCGATCTTGAGCCCGCGACTTTCCATCTTGCGCTTTCCCTCATCATTGCGGCGGATCGTGTCGGCGCGCTCCGCCTTGGCGGCGAGGCTAGCCGCCTTGCGCACCGCGGCCTGGTGCCGCTTGGGGAGCGAGGCGAAGAACGTCTCGTTGATCACGATGACGCTCACGCGCGGCGCGGCGAAGAGCTCGGTCGCGTACGGGAAGATGCCGGGCGTCTTCTCGAACCCATCCTTATAGAAGACCCAATAGGGCCACAGCGCGCTGTCGGCGTTCGACGTGCCCGCCTTGATCAGCTCGCCCGCCTTCGGGAAGTCGGGGCCCATCGCCATGAGCGTGGCGCCCTGCCCGCGAAGCCACGCGTCCAGGACGGGATTGCCGAAGGCGCCCACCTTGAGCCCCTTGAGATCGGCGGGCGTCCTGACGGGACGCGGGGCGGAGAGCACCTCGCGCCCGCCGCTGTAAGTGAACCCGAGCCCGCGCACGCCCGTGGACGACAGGCGATCCAGAAGTCCTTCGCCGACGGCCCCTTCGAAGACCTCGAAGATCTCCCGGTCGCTCGAGAAGAGGAACGGCATGTCGAAGAGGCGAAAGCGCGGCTCCGCGTCGCCGAGCGTGTGCGAGTAGGCCTGGCCCATCTCGAACTTGCCGGCGGCGACCGACTGATGCACGCGGCCTGTCGGCTCGGCGTCCGAGGCCGAGACCGCGACGACCTGCACCTCGCCGCCCGTCTCGCGGCTCACGATCTCGGCGAACTTGTCCGTCGCCGTCGCGAAGGCGGCGGTCGTGTCGTGCGCGAGGAGCCAGCGGATCTTGTAGCGCGGCGACGGCGCCGCCGACGCGGAGGCCGCCGTCGTCGCCGCGAGAGCCAAGAGGAGAAGTCCCTTCATTCCGCGATTGAAATTCATACGCCTATTATAGGGCCGTGTCTTCCGATTATCAAGTGAGGGCACGCCCGTTTGCTATGATCCGACGATGTCCCCCCGACGACGACGCGCCTTCGAATGGACTCTCGCCGCGGCCGTCCTCGCGGGCGCCCTCCTCCGCTTCGTCCGATCGGGCGAGCCGCTGTGGCTGGACGAGGCGCTCGTCTGGAGGCTCTCGCGGCTCTCGCCCGGCGAGATCCTCCGCCTCCTTCCCGGCTCGAGCGAGTCCAATCCCCCCGGCTTCTACCTGCTGGTCCACTCGTGGATGCGCGCCTTCGGCGACTCGGACCTCGCCCTGCATTTCCTGACGGCGCTCATCGGCGTGGCGGGGATCGGCGCGGCGTACTGGGCCGGAAAGCGGACGCTCGGGCGTTTCGGCGGGCTCGCCGCGGCGACGCTTCTCGCGCTCCATCCCCTGCACCTCGCCTATTCGCAGGAGCTGCGGCCGTACGGGCTGCTCGTGCTGTTCGGTTTCGTGATGATCGGCGGCTGCCTCGAGGCGCTGCGCTCGGGACGCGGCCGGGACTGGGCGCTGTTCGCTGGCGCCTCGATCGCGGCGCTCTACGTCCACTACTACGCCGCGTTTCTCATCCTCGCCGCGGCGCTGGCCGCCTGGTCCCGGCCCGTCCCGAGCGGCGCGCGGATCGCGTTTCCGGCGGTCCTCGTCGGCGCTCTGCCGCTCGCGCCGCTGGCGTTTCGCCAAGCGCGGGACCTCGCGTCCCGCTCTCCCTACCCGCTCGCGAGCGCGGAGGGCGCGGTCCGCGCGCTCTACTCGCTGGCGGGCGTCCAGCTGCGCATCGGCGCGGCGGACGCGCGTTGGACCTACGGCAAGCCCCTCGTCGCCGCGGCCGCCGTGCTCGCGGCGGCGCTGCTGCTGCGGCGGCTGATGAAGGAGGAGCGGGTCTTGCTCCGCCGCCTCGCCTTCTTCGCCATCGTCGCGGCCGCGGTCCCGTTCGTGCTCTCGCTTCATCTCCGGGTCTACCTGCCCGGGCGCCACTCGATCGTCGCGCTGCCGGCGCTGTGCCTGCTGCTCGCGGCGGGACTCAAGCACGCGAGCGCAAAGACCGCCGCGCTGAGCCTGGGGGTACTCGCGCTCGTCTTCGGCGTCACGGGCGCGCGCTACTTCGCGGCGCGCAAGTCCTTCGACAAGGAAATCGCCGAGTACCTCTCCGCCCCCGAGCGCAAGGACCTCCGCGTCCTGGCGCCCGGCGCCGGCTGGATGCTCATCCCCGTGGGCCGCTACTACCCGAAGGCGGCCTCTCCCTTTCCCGGCGCGCCGCGCCCCGATCCCCGGACCGCGGACGAAGAGACGTTGATCCTCCGGTCCCCGCTGTCTCCCGGCCCGGACTGCGCGGCGACCCAGGCGAAGCGCTTCGGGGACTACGCCGTCGTAGAGCGCTGCCGCAAGACGTAGACGCCGGTCGAGCCGCCGCGTCATGGGGGCTCCTCCCAAACGAGCGGCAGCAGAGGCGCGTCGAGTTCGTCCCGCGGTCTCGACTTAGGCTCCGCGGCGACGACGGACGCAAGGCCGCCCAGGACCTCGTCGGCGGCGCGCTCGAGGAGTTCGAGATATTTCGCCGCGTCGTAGTCGAGTCCCTCCTCCAAGAACGCGAGCGGCTTGCTCCGCCATTCCTTGACCTTCTCCTTGGCGGCGACGATCACGTAGCGGACGGTCTCGCCCGCGTGGAGCGTGACGCCCGACGCCGCGAGCTGCTTTGCCGCGAGCGACGCAAGCGTGTCGTGCACGTACTCCTCGGGCGGCTTCGACAGATTGAACGTGATCGCGAGCTCAGGCGCGGTGACCTGCCCCTCCTTGAGCCGCAGGCGATAGCCCTCGACGATCTCCGCGAGCGCGGGCGCCATCGCCCGGCACGCCGCGAGGTCCTCGGCGCGGGACAGCGCGCCGAGCAGCTCCGCCTGCAGGTCCTTGAGCAGCGGCGGCGTATCGCGGCGGCGCGCCGCGATCCCGCGGATCTTGAGTTCGCCGGTCGCGAACGCTCCGAAATAGCGGCCCGGCACGCCCGAGAGCGGGTCCCGCTTGGAGGGACAGTAGCGGATCCACTTGTAGACGCCCTCGAGGCCGAGCGGGCAGCCGGCCGCAGCCTCGATCTCCCGCCGCAGGCTCTCGAGATCGGTCTTGGGCCCCACCTGCACCCAGACCGCGTCGACGAGCGCGTGCAGGACCCGCAGCCCGCGGGCCTCGGCCGTCTCCTTGGCCCGCAGCAGCACTTCGCGCCCCCAGGCGGTGACGCTCTCGTGGCTCTCGATCTTCCCGAAGCGCGCGTTCTTGAAGCCCAGGTAGCCGAAGCAGCAGACGAGGATCCACTTGTGCGCCGTCGCGCGCTTCTTGTACGTCCCGGCGTCCGGCCCCCCGGCGTTCGCGAGCGACTTGTACCGGGCGCGCTTGTCCAGGATCGGCGCGAGCACCGACGGCACGAGGCCCCGCCGCCGCCGGCAGAGATGGTGGCCGATCTCCGGGACGAGGTTGTCCTCGCAGCAGCGGCAGTTCACCGTCTCCGGCGAGATGTTGTGGCGCACCATCATCTCGGGATACATCGAGGTGAAGTCGAACTCGGCCACGTTCTCGTGCCAGCCGACCTCGGGCTCGTAGCACAGGCCGCCTTTGTCCGCGACGAGCAGCTCGGTCGCGGGCCGGAAGTCCTCGGCCTGCATCTTGTCCATGGGGATCAAGACGCCGCGCTGCCACGCCCAGCACATCTGCATGGAGGTGAGCGAGGTCCCGATCGTGCAGCGCGCCGCCCGCTGCAGCGGGATGCGGGCGATGCGGGACACCTCGCACAAGCCGATCATGCCCGTCTCGCGCAGCATGAAGCTGTTATTCAAGTCCAGATGCCAGCGGCCGAAGAGGTAGCGCGAGGAGTTCTGATAGATGACGCGCCCGTAAGTATAGAAGCTGCGCTCCTTGCGCCGGCCCATCGTGCTGCGGCTGGGGTCGCGCGAGAAGGGGATGTCGATGCGGGCTTTCTGCGCGAGGAGATCGACGAGCGGCAGAAGCACGCTGTCGCCCCACTCGCTCGTGAGGACGTCCGGGTCCCACTCGCGCAGGCGCCCCGCCAGCGACTCGAGTTGCTCCTCCGTCGAGCCTTCCAGCTCGTAGTCCCGGCCGTCCATGCTCAGCACCAGCTTGCCGCGCAGGCCGTGATTGGGATCGATCTTCCCCGCCACCTCCGAGCCGGAGAGGGCGATGTTCATAGTCCGCAGCGGCGGCGGCTCGTAGTCGATCGCCCAGGGATCGTCGCGAAGCTCGTGCGTCAGAAGGCGGTCCCCGTCGATCTCGAAGAGGCAGCGGGCCAGCGGGAAGTGGCCGCGGTCGTAGTGGAACTGCTGGACGAGGTGGATGTCCGCGCTGTATAGGCTCAGGCCCAGCGCCTTGAGCCCTTCGACGGCGCGGTCGCGCTCCAGCGGCGGGACGCGGGCGTCCACGACCCGCAGCGAGCCGCCCGAGAAAAGCTCCGTGCGCTCGGCCCAGCGGCAGCGCGCCGGGTAGGGAGCCGCGCGCAGGAAGGCGAGGCCGCGGCGCACCGCCGCCTTGTCGCCCGAGAAGTAGAACGACGGCCGCCAGGGATCGAGGACGCTGCGGCAGCGCCCGTCGCGCCCCATGATCCAGACCCGGATGCCGCCTGGCTCCGGGTAGGCGTCGAAGAGGAAGCCCTCAAGCCTTTCCGTTCCCATCGCCGCGGCGCGCCTGTTCCAGCGCGAGTATCCTGCGCTCCACGTCGAGCACCTGGCGCTGCAGGCCGACCAGCATGCCCATGAAGGCCGCCTCGAACGGCATCGGGCGGCTGGCCATCGACGCGGGCGCCGCATGGCGGCGGGCGAAGCGCCAGAGCGCGTCGAACGCCTCTTGATCCTCCGCGCGCAGCGCCCGGCGAAAATGCTTCCAGCCTTCCTCCTCGGCGCGGAGCGCCTGGACGATCGTCGGCAGCGTCCTACCCACGGGGCCTCGCGCGCGCAAGCCGCAGCCGCTCGCCGGCCGATTCCAAGCGGGCGACGTGCCTCGCGTGCGAGAGGAGCTCGCGCGCCCAGCTCTCGCGCCCGCGCGGCGCGGGCCGCTCGACGCTGAGGACCATCCACACCGCCGGAAGAGCCTTCATGCCCTCGATCACGCGGGTCAGCACCCGCCGCGCGTCTCGAATATGGACGTCCTCGTCGTAGAGCATCGGGAACGGATCGGACACGACCACGGGCTCGCCGCGCCAGAGGCCCGGCAGCTTGCGGCATACCATCGTCTCGAGCTGGAACAGGTTGAACGGCCGCGCGAGCTCGACGCGGCGCAGCGCGGCGCGCGCGTCGGCGCCGAGCCGACGGATCGCGTAGCCCGCGCCGTAGGCGTCGAAACCGTTGCCCGCGTCGATCCAGAACAGGCGCGTGCCGTCGACGAGAGCGGGAGCGAGGGCGGACAGGAACCAGGACGGCAGGCAGGCGAGCCCCGCGGCGGCGTAGATGCCGGGTTCAGGTCCCGCGCGCCCCATCATGGGATGGAGCGCTCTGGGCCAAAGCGGGGGGTTCACGGCGGGAGGCAGCGGCATCGTCGATTACTGGACAAATATCCAGTAATCCCAGTGTAATGGAAGTCGCCGCGCGTGTCAATGGGCCGAATAGACTCCCGCGGGGGAAAGCGATAAAATCGGGCCATGTGCGGACGCTACTCGCGGACGGCGAACGTAAAGGAGCTTCAAGAGCGCTTCGGCTTCATCGACGGGCCGACGGAACTCGCGCCGCGCTACAACGTCGCCCCGAGCCAAGAGACGGCCGTCGTCGTCGAGCAGGAGGGCCGCCGCCTTCGGATGTTCCGCTGGGGACTCATCCCCTCCTGGGCCAAGGATATGGCGATCGGCTACAAGATGATCAACGCCCGGGCCGATACGATCATGGAGAAAACGAGCTACAAGAGGCCGTTTGCGACCCAGCGCTGCCTCGTGCTCGCGGACGGCTTCTACGAGTGGCAACATCTGCCCGGCGCCAAGAAAGGCGTCCCGATGCGGGTCGCCCTCAAGTCCCGCGAGCCGTTCGCGATGGCCGGGATCTGGGACGCGTGGAAAAAGCCCGACGGGACCGAAGTGCGCTCCTTCGCGGTGATCACGACGGACGCCGCGAAGAGCATCACCCACATTCACGATCGGATGCCGGTCATCCTGGAACGGGATTCCGAAGAGGTCTGGCTCGATCCCTCCGTCCAGACGGCGGCGCTTCTTGCGCTGTTGCGGCCTTATCCCGATTTGCTCCTGGAGTCTTTCCACGTCTCCGACCTCGTCAATTCGCCGAAGAACGATGTGCCGGCCTGCCTCGAGCCGACGGCGGCGCCGGCAGCGCCGGAGGTCGACGGCGCGCCGGGCAAGCCGCGCAAGCCCAAGCGTCGAAAGAGCGCGAGTTCCCAAGCGCAGGCTGAATTATGGAACGAGGGGGAGTTCAAATAGCGCGGTCCCCCCTCCGGCTCGGCGCGGCCGGCGTCGAGCGCTTCGAGGATTACCCCGTCGTAGAACGCCGCTGAAGAACCTAGAAGTCGCGCTCCAGATGTCGCATAATGCACATATGCTAACTCCAAAGAGGCCCAAGCAATACAAGCGGTACAAGAATTTGAGCGGCGATTCCAAGGTCGTCGGCTACGAGATCGCGAAGGACTCCGTGACGGTCCGCTTCACCGACTGTTCGGTCTACCGCTACTCCAACCAGAGCGCCGCGCCCGAGAACATCGGCAAGATGAAGGAGCTCGCGGCCGCCGGAAAGGGCCTCGGCACGTTCATCACGACGAAGCTGAAGGACCGCTTCGCCCGAAAGGTCCGATAACGCCCTAGCGCAGGACCGCCGAGTCGCGCAAGCCGTCCGCGATGAACTCGGCCGCCAGCTCCTGGCCGTAGGACGTGAGGTGCACCTCGTCCCACCACAGGTGGCCCGAGGACGCGACCTCCGGGCTGAAGAGATAGGCGTTGAGATCCAGGCAGGGCACGCCCGCTTTGCCCGCCGCGGTGCGCATCACCGCGTGCTTGCGCGCGAGGTCGCGGTGGGAGGCCTCGAGCACGAACACCGCCCGCGCATGCCGGTCCTCGCACCACTTCGCGATGTCGTCCAGCGCTTCCTTGAAGCGGGGGCCGGGGCCGTCGTTGTTGGATAGATTGACGACGACCACGTCGGGACGCAGCGCCTCGAGCGTCTTGAGGCGGCCAAATAGCCGCGGCGCGTCCGCCCCGGACAAGCTCGCGTTGATCACCTCGATGGGGACGCGCTCCGATGTGGCCAAGGAGCGGAAAAGCCGATACCCCAGCGTCTCCTCCGGGGCGCCGGCGCCGGCGCCCCACGTCTGCGAGGTGCCGAGGAGCAGGAGGCGCCGGCGCTTGCCGGGGGCGGCTTTGGCCAGCCTCTCGATGTCCTCGGGGCGGTCTTGGGCCAAGGCTAGACGCGGCGCGGCGGCGGTGCCGTCGACGATTTGAAGCTGGGTGATGTCGACCTTCGGCCACCGCCGCAGCGAGAGGAACTCCACGGCCGGAGTCGACGACGGCGCCCGGGCCGGCTCGGCGAAGAAGCCGAAGAGCCGCACGCGCGCCGCCTCGGCCGTCTTGAATTCGAGCCCCTTCACCGCCTGCCACGGGACGTATTCCTTGTACGGATAGCGGCTCGACCAGAAATAGAAATCGAACGCGAAGTAGAAGAGCAAAGACGCCGCGAGCACGCCTTCCGCGAGCCCCGTCCAGAAAGGAGCGCGCGCGACGCCCCGCCGGCCGAGGAGGATGAGCAGCGCCGCGAACGCCGCGCCGTAGACCCCGGCGAAGAAGCCCGCGAGGCGCCAGCGGCCGTCGGCATTGCGGAACGTCTCGTCCGCGAGCAGTTTGCCGCCCGCGTCCGCGATCTCGACGTCGTCGACGTACGTCCGCACGAGGCCCGCGCGCACGCCCGCGACCTGCAGCGGCAGCGGCGCCTCGTCGATCTCCCACAGCCGCTTGCCGTCGACCCAAACCTCGCCTCGTCCGCCGGCGAACGACAGCTCGAGGCGATGCCAGCCCAAGGCGAGCGTCGCCGGCGCGAGCTCATTCACCGACGTAAATCGCCCCCCCGTCTCGCCCTGGATATGCGCGTTCGGGAACCTCGGATCGGCGCTCAGGCGGATCGCGGAAAATCGAGCGGCGGTCTTGTTGAAGAGGATGTCCAAGGAACCCGCGCTCAAGCGAAAGCGCAGGCGTATGCGTCCGGGAGCGAAGGGCTCGTTGAATAGGAGCTCGTTGAATCCGAACCAGCGGTGCAGGTTCAGGCGGTTGCGCTGCGTGAGGTTGCGCGTCTTGAGGGCTGCGGCGGCTCCCATGACCTCGCGCGCCAGATAAGGCTTGGCGCTCATCCAGCGCGGGTGGCGCTCGAGGGTGTTGTTCGCGTAGAGGACGATCTCGGCCGAGAGGAGCGCGCACGCGAGGACTCCCAGCGCGAGCCAAAGGTGGATGAGCCGATCCCGCCGCATGACGCGCCATTATGGCATTTGTGATTTGCTACCATCCGGGAACTCGGAGGAAACGTTGAGGATCTCCGTCGTAATCCCAAGCTCCGGTCGCTGGGCGCTGCTCGAGGACGCCGTCGCCTCGGCCCTCGCGCAGGATCGGCCCGCCGATGACGTGTTGGTCGTCGACAACAGCCCGGCCTGGGCCGGCGCGCCGCGCCTGCCCGACGCTGTCCAGGTCGTACACGAAGACGCGCGCGGCGTCGTGCCGGCGCGCAATCGCGGGCTCATCGCCGCGACGGGCGACGTCGTCGCGTTCCTGGACGACGATTGCCTCGCTCCGCGCGGCTGGCTCAAGGCGATCGAAGGCTGTTTTCACGACGACGCCGTCGTCGCGGCCGGCGGGCCCGTGCGCCCCCTCTGGACGATCCCCCCGCCGCGCGCGCTGCTGCATTCGCCGCGCGCGCGCTCCTACCTCGGCCTTCTCGACTTGGGCGCCCGCCGCAAGCCGCTCGACCCGGAGCGGGAGCATCTGGTGGGCGGCAACCTCGCCATCCGCAGGAGCGCGTTGGGCGCCAAGCGCTTCGTCGGCGTCCACCCGATGCCCGGGACCGGGACCTGCGCCGAGGACACCGAGATGGCCCGCTCGCTCGCGCGCCGCGGCGTCGTGCTCTACGAGCCGGAGGCCTGGGTGGAGCACCGCATCCTGCCGGAGAAGACGCGCTGGACCACGCTCGCGGTCCGCGTGTTCTGCATGGAGGCGGCGAACGTGCGCTTGGACGGGGTCCCGGAGCAGCGGCTGAGCCTCCCCCAGCTTTTTCTCTGGGAAGGCGGCTTGAACGCGGCCAAGCGCCTCGGCCGGCTGTACGGGCGCTGGCTCGCGCCGGCGGCGGGAGTCGACGGTGACGACTGAGCGGCCCGCCATCGACGTCGTCGTCCCGACGCGGCGGCGGCCGGAGCCGCTCTCGCGGCTCTTGGACGCTCTCGCCCGACAGACCCTCCCTCGGGAACGCTTCACGCTCACCGTCGTCAACGACGGGAGCGACGACGCGTGCTATGGAGCGCTGATGGAACGCTACCCCTGGGCGCGCTACCTCGTCCTCCCGACCCGCGGCGGCCCCTCCGCGGCGAGGAACGCCGGCGCCCTTCGCGGGAACGCCGACTGGATCGTGTTCACCGATGACGACTGCGTGCCCCCCCCCGCCTGGCTCGAGCGCGCGGCCGCGTTCCACGGCGCGGACGCCTTCGGCGGCCCCGTCGAGCTCGTCCCCGGCGCGGCCCGCGGGACCGTCGCGCGCTTCCTCGAGTCGTCGCGCTTCATCCGTCCCCACGCGCGCGAGAACGGAATCGTGTACTGCCTCCCCAGCGCGAACCTCGCGGTGCGCCGCGAGACGTTCCGCCGGGTCGGCGGATTCGACGAGCGCTTCACCCACGCCGGCGGGGAGGACTTGGACCTGACTCACCGCGTCAACCGCTTGGGCCGCACCGCGGTCGACGAAGGCTGGGTGACCCGGCACGCCGACCCCGGGGGACTGGGCGAGCTCTGCCGCAGGTACTTCCGCTACGGCCAGGGCGAGGCGATGTTCCACGCCTTCGCCCAGGACGCCCGCCCCCCCTCCTCGCCCGCGCGCCGGATGCGGCATCTGCTCGGCCTCGCAGCCAAGGCGGTCCGTCCGCGCGCCGGAGGCGGCGTGTCCTACCTGCTCCTCGCCGCCGCGCGCCAGGGCTGCTTCGAGCTCGGCCGCACGAGCGGAAAGTGGAAAGCGAGATGATCCGCGCGTACTGCACTTACTTCGACGCGCGATTCCTCCCGCGCGGGCTCGCGCTGCACGCGTCGCTCCTGCGGCACGCGCCGGAGTCGAGGCTCTGGATCATGGCGCTCGATGAGGACTGCCACCGCGCCCTCGCGGCGCTTCGCCTTAAGAACGTCACGTTGCTCCGCTTGTCGGACCTGGAGCGGGCGGACCCGGAGCTCCCCAGCGTTCGGCCGACGCGGAGCGCGCTCGAGTACGCGCTGACCTGCACGCCTAGTCTCCCCCGTTACGTGTTCGACCGGATGCCGGAGGCGGACCTCGTCACGTATCTCGACGCCGATCTCTATTTCTTCGCGGACCCGGAGCCGATGTTCGAGGAGCTGGGCTCGGGCACGATCTTGATCACGCCGCACCGCTACGCGGCGCCGTTTCGCGGCTGGACCCGGTTCACGGGGGTCTACAACGACGGCTGGGTGACGTTCCGCCGAGGCGTCACCGCGGACGCCTGCCTCGCCCGCTGGCGCGAGCAGTGCCTCGAGTGGTGCTACAACCGCTCGGAGGCCGGGCGATTTACCGAGCAGCAGTACTTGGACGACTGGACCGACCGCTACGCGGGCGTCGTCGAGTCGACCTTGCCGGGAGCGAACGTGGGGCCGTGGAACCTGGGCACGCGCCGCGTGCGCCTGTCCGACGACGGCGTGCTGATCGACGAGCGTCCTCTTATCTTCTACCACTTCAGCGGCATCAAGCGCTTGGCGCCCGGCGTCTACGATCTCGGCACGACCGATTTCAGGGCCCGCCCGAACCGGGCCGCCAAGCGGGGCATCTTCGCGCCCTATATCCGAGAGCTCCGCGCCATCTCGCGGGTTCTCGAGACGGCGGCGCTCCCCACGTCGGGCCGCGTCGGAGCTCTTCTCGCGACGCAGCCGGCGACGCTGAGGCTCGGCCGCACCCTCCGAAGCCTCGTCCGCGGCCATTGCTCGGTCCTAGTCGGCAACCGGCTGATCTAGACCCGCCTCTCGAAAACCGCAGGGAATATGGACGCAGATTTACACGTATCGGTACGTCTAAATGTGTAGTTCGCGGGGCAACTCAGCGGGACGCTTTCCGCGCGTCAGCTCCGGCGGGCGTCCAACTCTTCCCAACGCTTAAATAGATTCTCCACTTTGAGGCGCGCGGCCTCGAGGGCGTCGTGGCGCTTGGCGAGCTCGGCCGCGTCGGAGGCCACGGCGGGGTCCTCCAAGGCGGCGCGGGCGCGTTCGGTCTCCGCCTCGGCCGAGTGGATCGCGGTCTCCATGTTTTTCAGCTCCTTGTATTCCTTCTGCGTGAGCGGGACCTTGGGGGCGGCGGCCGGCGTCTCGCCGCGCGGCACGCGCGGGGAGTCGCCCCCCTGCTCCGCCCGCCAGTCCTCCCACTGCGAGAGATCGGCGAAGAAGCGGGCCTCGCCTTTTCCGTCCAAGGCGAGGACGCGCTTGCTCACGCGGTCGAGCAGGTAGCGGTCGTGAGTGACCAGGATCAAGGCGCCCGGGAAATCGAGCATGTTCTGCTCCAAGACCTCGAGCGACTGCAGATCGAGGTCGTTGGTCGGCTCGTCCAGGAAGAGGACGTCGGCGGGCTTGAGCATCAGCCGCGCGATGAGCACGCGCGCCTGCTCGCCGCCCGACAGACGCCGCACGGGGAACTCAAGCTGCTCAGCGCGAAACAGGAAGCGCGACGCCCAGCCCGCGACGTGGACGGCGCGGCCCTGGTAATGGACGTGCTCCCCGTTGCCGCAGAGGGCGCGCTTCAACGTCATGTCGAGATCGAGCTGGTCCCGGTGCTGGTCGAAGGTCACGATCTGGAGCTTCTCCGCGATCTTGAGCGCCCCCGAATCGGGCGAGAGCTCGCCCGAGAGCACCTTGAGCAAGGTGCTCTTGCCGCTCCCGTTCTCTCCGAGGAGCCCGAGCTTGTCGCCGGGAAATAGGGTCAAGTCGAGCGGGCCAAATAGCCGGCGGCCGCCGCGCGAGACGACGACGCGCGAGGCGTCGATGAGCCGACGAGTCTGGCGTTCGCTGGCGGTAAAATCGATGTCGGCGGCGCGGGTCTGGGCGTTGCGGTATTTCAGCTCGGACAAATCCTCCATCAGCTCGCCCGCGCGGTCGATGCGTGCCTTTTGCTTCGTCGTGCGCGCCTTGGGGCCTTTGCGCAGCCACTCGATCTCGCCGCGGACGATGTTCCTCACCGAATCCTCGCGGGAGGCTTGCGCGGCGAAGAGCGTCTCGCGATTTTCGAGGAAGGCGCTGTAGTTTCCGGCGGAGCTGAAATGGCCCTCGGGATAGCGCTTGTTGAGCTCGATCACGCGGTTGGTGACGCGCTCGAGGAAGCGGCGGTCGTGCGTGACGACGAGGAAGGAGAATTTGACGCTTGTCAGGAAGCTCTCGAGCCACAACACTCCCTCCAGATCGAGATGGTTCGTCGGCTCGTCGAAGAGGAGAAGGTCCGGCTCGCGCACCACTTGGGACAGGACCGCGAGGCGCTTCCTCCACCCGCCTGACAAGGAGTTGACCGGCTGCTCGGGGTGCTTGAAGCCGGCCGCGGCGAGGCCCTCCTCCGCCTTGAGGTCGACCTCGTAATCCTGAAGGCCCGACCCCTGCAGCGCCTCCACGATCTCCTCGCGCACCGTCCGCGCCTCGGGGGCTTCGTCGAAGCGGTCCTGCTGCGGCAAGTAGCCGACTTTCAGCCCGCGCCGGACCGAGAGCGTGCCGCCATCGACGGTCTCAAGTCCCGCGAGGATCTTGAGCAAGGTCGATTTTCCCGTTCCGTTGGGACCGATGAGTCCCGTGCGCTCTCCCTCGAAGAGGCCGAAGGACAAGCGTTCGAACAGCGGCCGCACCCCGTAGCTCTTCGAGATATCTTGGCAGCTGAGGAAGATCGCCACGTCAGCGGGCCAGCACTCGCTCGCGCATGCGGCGGAGCAGCCCGGGCGCCTGTTGGAGGAGATCGGGAGAGAAGGCCACTTTCTTCCCCGGCTTCTCGGAGAGCTGCCGCTGCGCAAGCCAGCGGCCGCTCGTCCCGAGGCAGAAGCTGCAGGCATTCAAGGGCTCGGGCGACTCGAGGTAAACCCGCACCGCGTCCGCGCTCAGGCCGGGGCCTATGGCCAGGCCGTCCACGTCGGTGAACGGGGCGTGGGGCACGCCGCGGGCCGACAGGCGCAGGTCGAGCGTATGGACCCGGGAACAGCGGTAGAGCTTTCCTTTATATAGCGTATGGCAGGGGGCCCGGTGGGCCTCTCCGCAGTCGGCGTAGACGCGGGCGACGGTCTCCGGGTCCGGGATCCGCTCGTCGACCACGGCGGCGAAAAACTCGGGTTTTTCGACGACTTCGAGCTTCTTGCCGAGGCGGAAAGCCGTCTCGCGAATCCGGGTCACCGGGGCGTCGGCGAGCGCGTTCTCCCCCGAGCGGTAGCGGGAGACCTCGACGACGTCGACGTTGTGCCAGAACTCCTCGCCCATGCGATCCAAGAGGAGGCCGTTCGTCGTGACGCGGACGCGCTCGAACATGCCGGACGCCTTGGCCGCGGCGAGGAACTTGGCGATGTCCTTGTTGAGGAGCGGCTCCCCGCCCAGGAACTTGATCTGCTTGGAGCGCATCACGCGGCGGAGCAGCGCCAAGCTTTCCTTGAACTCGAGCAAATCCGGAAAGTTCGCCTTCTTGACGAGCGGCGCCGAGGACGCGCAGTGCTCGCAGGCCAAGTTGCAGGTGTCGGCGAGGAAGAACTCGAGCGAGTCCGTGACGATCTCCCCCCCTTCGACGCGGCACTTCATTCGCCGATCCTCCGCTCGAAGCACCAGCGGCAGCCGTCGTTGTCTGGCCGTCCGGCGCTTAGCGCACGCCGGATCGATTGATATTCGGGCGAGTTCCAGATATCTTCGAAAGACGAGCGGCTCAAGTTGCCGACGGGAAGGACGGCGTCATCGCCCGCTAAATAATTGCAGGTGCCGACGTCCCCGTTGTAGCCGATCGCGACGTAGTGATGCGGCTTGAAACAGCGGCCGTGCGCGGCCACCCGGATGGACTCGGCGATCGCCTCGCCGGCAGGCATCGAGTCGAGCGCCGGGGCCTTCGGGACGCCGCCCGCGAGCCGCGCGTCGCTCAGCACGACGCGGACGCCGGACGCCTTCGCGCGCGACAACGCGTCCTCCCGCAGCGCCGCGAGTTCGCGTTCGGACACGCCGTCCAAACCGAGCGGCGTACCGCGGCGCGGCGCCTGCCGCGGTCTCACACCGGCGAACTTGAGAGCGGAGGAGTATAGTTTTCGGGCCCGGGTGAACACCGGCCCGCCCGTCTTCCACGCGACGGCGGGAAGGAACGGGTCGCCGCTGACGCCCGTGAAGGTGATGCGGTCCGCCTCGACGCGGGCCGCGAGGTCGACCAACGCGGGCAGCTCGCGGTAGTTGAGGCGCTGTACGACCGAATAGAAGTACAGGCGGCCGCGACTCAGCTCGCGGCGCGCGTTTTGGATGACGCGGAGGTTTTCGAGCATTTGGCCAAAGTCCGCGCCGACGCGGATCGTCTCGGTCGTCTCTTTCGTCGCGCCGTCGCAGGAGAAAATGATCGTGAAGTCCCGCTCGACGAGGCGCCGCCACATCTCGGGGTCCTTTCGGCTCAAGTTCGTGACGAGGCCGAAGCGCACGCGGCCCGCGTAGGGGCGGCAGGCCTCCACGATCTCCGGCCAGTGGGGCGAGACGGTCGACTCGCCGAACCCCTGTAGATGGGCGTACTCGAGCGTCGGCGCGAGCTCGGAGAGGACGCGGGAAAACAGCGCCGGGTCCATGTTGAGCGCCGGATCGTAGCGCGCGTACCGGGGCGACCACGACTGCGCGCACATGACGCATTTGAAGTTGCAGTTTCGGGTGATCTCGAAGGAGGCCTTGAAGGGCCGCGAGTCGAGCGCCGCGCCGCGCGCGAGAAATCCCTCCCACGCGCGCGCGCGGTTCTCCTCGAGCGAGAGCGTCCCCGAAACAGGCACTAGTCCGCCATCCGATGCGCGAAGCACCAGCGGCACGAAGGATTGTCCGGCCGCGCGTTCAGGAGCTTCTCGCGCATCTCGCGGTAAGCGGCCGAGTTCCAGATCTCCTCGAACGTCGACTCCTCGAGGCTCCCCATCTGCTTCCAGCTTTCGTCCTTGATCAAATGGTTGCAGAGTCCGACGTCGCCCTTGTAGTTGATGACGACGTAGGAGTAGGGCTTGAAGCACTTCTGATGGCGGGCGACTTGGACGCTCCCCTCGATACCCGCGGCGAGATCAGGAATCCGGCCACCCGTCTCCTCTCCGAGCTCCAAAAGGTAGCTGTCTTCGAATACGAGGGGCATGCCGGTAGCGCGCGAGCGTTCCTGCGCGGCGCGCTTTGCCTCAAGGAGTCGCCCCTTCGGGACGTCGTAGATCGAGACCCCGACCGTGCCCGGACGCAGGAGCTGACGCGGATTGAGTTGGACGAGGCGCAGCGCGGCGCGGCCCATCGACGCGATCGCCCGCCAGTCGAGCTTCCCCTCGCGCACCCAAGAAGCGGCGCGGCCTAGGTGATACCCCACGGCACCGTTCCCCTTGACGCTCGCGAAGGTGACGCGGTCGGCGCCGAAGCGCGCGGCCAGGTCGACCATCCCCGGCATCTCGCGGTAGTTGAGCCGTTGGAGCGTCATGTGGAAATCGAGGAGCCCGCGCCCGGGGAACTCCGCGCGCGCGCGCCGGATCACCTCCAGGTTCTCGAGGATATGCGAGAAGTCCCCGCCGACGCGGATCTTCTCGAAGGTCTCCGCCGTGGCGCCGTCGCAGGAGAAGATGATCGCGAACCCCATCTCGACCATGCGCCGCCACATCGCCGGGTCGCGGCGGCTCAGGTTCGTCACGAGGCCGAAGCGCACCTTGCCCTCGTAGGGCCGGCACATCTCGAGGATCTCGGGCCAGTGCGGCGAGATCACCGTCTCCCCGTAGCCCTGCAGGTGCGCGTACTCGAGGCTCGGGAAGAGCTCGTGCGCGATCTTCCGGAACGTCGCGGGCTTCATGTTGAACGCCGGATTATACCGGGCGTACAGCGGGTTCCACGACTGCGCGCACATGATGCACTTGTAGTTGCAGTTGCGCGTGATCTCGATGGAGGCTTTGAAGGGGCGGCTGCGGAGAGAGAGGGCGCCCGCCTGGAACTCCTCCCACGCGAGCGCGCGGTTGGCTTCGACGCCGACGGCGGCGGTCGCGGAGGGGCTCACGCGTCGAGTGTACAATATCGAGCGGCGCCCGACGACGGGCTACCGGGACGGGACGAACTCGTAGAGCGCCCAGCCGCCGGCGGCGCCGCCGGCCGCGACGCGGCGCAGCCAGGGCGGCGGAGTCGCCTCGCGGTCCCGGAGCCCCGCGAGCGCCGGCCGAGAGGACGCTTCGGCGTCGCCGTAATAGAGGTAGAGCGGGCCGGAAGCGGAGAGGGGCAAGAGCGTCTCGCGCAGCCGCTCCATCGAGTCGGCCGCGGGAAAGAGCTCGCTCCTGCGGCCCAAGTAGAACGGCACGTGCGGCTTTCGAGCGACGACGGCCGCCCCGGGCGGCACCGCCGAGCGCAGCGCGGCGACCGCCTCGCCGAGCTCCTCGTCTTGAGCATGGAGAGAGCTCCACGCCAGGCGCGCCGATCCGCGGAACCCGGCTCCGGCGAGCAGCACCGCGAGGAGTCCCGGCAGCGCGAGAAGCACCCAGTCCTTGCCCAAGAATGCCGGAAGCGCGCGCCGCGCCCTCTCGGCGCACAGTCCGGCCCCCGCCCCCAGCACGGGGACCAGGAACAGATAGAACCTCGGCTCGTACGCCTTCACATTGAGCAGCGCGATCTGGAGCGCCGCCGAGCAGAAGAAGAGGGTCCAGAACCTCGGGCGACTCGAGCGGCGGACCGCGGCCACGAGAAACGCGAGCCCCGGCAGGATCAGGAGGTTGAACGGAAAGGCCGCGAGCAGCGGGAGCTCCGCGAGCGCGTAGAGGAGGTCGACGGCGTAGATCGCCGCGACGCGCCTCGGCTGCGACGCCACGACCGACGCGACCGAGGAATAGCGGCCCGCGACCGGCGAGAGCCCGTCGCCGCTGATGCGGTCCGCTCCCGGCGTGAAATAGGTCTGCGCCACGAGGTCGGGCAGTCGGCTCGGCAAGAGCGGCGAGCGACTGTACGCCGCGTACGCCGCCCACGCGATCAGCGGGATGAGGAAAGCGCCCAACAGGAAAAGCAGGCCGCGGCGCTTCGCCGGCGCGTCGCGGCCCGGCTCCGCCCACGGCAGCGCGAGCAATACCGCGAGCGTCAGCGCGTTCGCGCGGCTGAGGAATGCCGCTCCGATCATAAGACCGCTCGCGATCCACGCGCGGCGCGATCCGCTCTCGCCGGCGTTCCACAACGCCAGCGCGGCGGACCAGTAGAGCGCCGCGAAGAACATGTCCGAGGACGCGCTAGCGGACAGCTCGAGAAACACCGGCGACGCCGCGAGCGCGAGGAATCCTCCCCAAGCCGTCCACGCGCCGAGCGACTTCTTCCAAAGAGACCATGACGCCGCGAGGAGGGCGACGGCCGAAGCGAAGGATAGGAGGAATGCTCCCTTCTCCCATCCCGCACCGAGCCGATGCAGCGCCGCGATCGCGAGGGAGTAGAGCGGCGGGTGCGTATCCAACAGGAGCGGCTGCCCCCGCAGGAAGCGCTCGGCTTCCGGCACGAACCGCCACAGAAAATCCGTTTCGACGCCATAGGCGAGGAACCGCCGGTTCAGCGCGAACGCGGCGATGAGCGCGCCGCCCGCGAGCGCCGGGACCGCCGCGATCAGCCAAGCCGGGACGCCGGCGCGGTCAGAAGACGAGTATTTGATAGCCTTGCGCAATCAACTGAGGCAGTTCGTCCGGAGCGCCGACGTCGTCGAAATGCCGGACGTTTTGGCCCTTCAGCTTGTCCTTCATCTTGAAATGCTGGCTCGCGCTCGCCGAGGCGCGCACCGCGATACCCGCCGCCTTGAGCTCGCCCAGCTTCTCTTCGGCCCGTTGGATGTGCGTAAGATGGGGTCCCCAACGCGGGCCTTTGGTCGGGAGCTTGCCGTCCTTGTCCGGGGGCACGACCTCCTCGGCGTCGCGGAGAGAGAGCCATTGGACGCCGCCCCCCTCGAACAGCATCTGGACCTCCGCGCCCGCCTTCTTGAACTGCTTCGCGAACTTGACCGCCGTGTAGAAGCGCCCCGATCCTTGGCCGCCGATCGCTTCCTGGACGACGAGGATCGCGATCTTTTTCCCCGCGAGGACCCCCGCCGGGGACTGCTGCGCCGGGGCGGTCGACACCGCGAGCGCGGAGACGAGCCCGATCGCGATAATGCCTCCGAGATTCCTATTCATGCGGCCTCCGTTCATCGCAACGATTCAAGCAATTTCAAAGACGGCTGATGACGCGGCGAAAGCTCGAGACCCCGCTTGAGCGCCGACGCGGCTTCGACTCGCTTGCGGCCCTTCTCCAGCACGACGGCCAACAGATAGTAGTCGCGCGCGGACGGCGACGCCGAGAGAGCCTTCCTGTAGGCGCGCTCCGCCTCGGCGAAGTGTCCCATGGCGGCGTACGTCTGCCCGAGCTGCGACGACGCCTCGGGCTCGGGGAGGCCCGGGCCGGCGTGCAGGAGATCGATCGAGCGGCGATACTCCCCCGCCTCGCGCAGGACGACCGCGTTCAAGATGCGCGCGACCGGCGGCGGAAGCCCCATCGCCTCCGCTCGGCGCAGCTCCTCGAGAGCGGGACCCGTCCTCCGAAGCTTGCCGAAGGCGACCCCGCGCGCCACGCGGGCGCTCAACTGATCGGGATCCAATGCGAGCGCGGCCTCGAGTTCCCGCACCGCCTCCTCGGGGCGGCCCGTCTCGACGAGCAGCGCGCCGAGACTGGTGCGCGCGAGCGCGAAGTCCGGAGCCGCCGCGATCACGTTGCGGTACACGCGCTCCGCCTTGTCATACTCGCCGAGCAGAACCAAAAGAGAGCCGGAGTTGTGGTTCATGAGCGGGCTCGAGACCCCGCGCGCGTGCAGCTGCTTGTACATCGCCTCGACTTCGGACGGGGGCCGGCCCTGAAGCAGGAGGGCCGCGCCGAGGTTCGCCCAGGCGTCGGCGTTGCCCGGGAAGAGCTCGATCGAGCGCTGCAGCGCGGCTTCGGCCTCCTTCGGCCGGTCGCCCGTCAAGAGCAGGTGTCCGAGATTGAAGTAGGGAGGATACCACGTGCCGTCGATCTCGATCGCGCGCTGAAACTCCCTCGCGCCCTCGGTCAATTGATTCCTCATGAAGTAGGTGATGCCGAGCCCGTTGCGGGCGCGGACGCACTGCGGCGCGCTCGCGACGGTCTTCATCCACAGCGAAAGGTCGTCGCGCCAGTCGCGGTTGCGGACGGCGGAGCGAACGGCCATCCCCGCGACCAGGATAACGCACGCGGCCATCGTCGGCGCGGGATAGCGGTCCTTCAGCCTTGAGACGGCGTAGCCCGCGAGCAACGCCGGCCCGAACAAGGAAACATAGAGCCAGTGCTCTGCGAACACCTGCTGGTTGTGATACGTGGGGACCCACGGCAGATACGGCAAGTACGCGATCACGGCCCACGCGCACGCGAACAGCGCCCGCGGATGGGGTCGCAGCACCCTCCACGCCGCGGCCGCGATCGCCACAAGGACGACCAGGCTCGCGAGCGTTCGCGCGTCGAGAAACGACGCGGACCACGGGAACGCGTTGAACGTGTAGTCCGCAAGCAGGGACGCGGGCCAGACCACGAGCCACAGGGCGTTCGTGAGTAGCCGCGGCACCGTCGCCCAATGCGCGGCGGGCGAGCCGCCATACCAGAACAGGGAGCGCTCGGGCGTCGACTGGGTGGACGCGAGAGGATGAACCAGGCCGCGCGACACGATCCACGCGAGCAAGGCGGCTCCGCCCGCCGCGACGCATGCCGCGATCCATGCGTGCTCCCGGACGATGCCCGCCGCCTCGCGCGCGAGACCGGACGCGGTGACCGGCTCGCGGCGCGTCTCGAATCTGGACAACGCCTCGTGAGCCAAAACCATGAGCGGCAAAGTCGCGGCGGCTTCCTTCGCCGACATCCCCAGGACGAACGCAGCTGCGGCCAGGACTCCTTCGGTCCGGCTCCCGGTCTGCCGGAACCTCAGCCAGAAGAGAAACGCGGTGAAATAGAGAAGCCCGGAGAGCACGTCCCGGCGCCCGGCCAGGTAGGCGACGGACTCGGTCTGAAGCGGATGGAGCGAAAAGACGAGCGCCGCGACCCAAGCGCCCGCCGCGTCCGCGAGCAGCGCTTCGGCCAAGGCGAACGCCGCGAACGCCGCGGCCAGGTGGTATGCCACGTTCATGAGGTGGTGCCAACGGAGGTCCATGCCGAAAAGCCGCACGTCGAGTGCGTGGCTCGCGATGCGCAGGTTCCGGTTCAAGGCGAAGCGGAACACGGTCCGCGGAAGCTCTTGAAGGCGCGTGCGCAGGCCGGCGGACGTCGCGCCCGAGAGTCCCAGTTGGCGCTCGAGCGACTGCCGGTTCGTGAACGCGGGATTCCCTTCGAGGATCATGTTGTCGTCGAAGCCCACGAGGCCGTTGTAGACGCAGTTGCCGAAAGTCAGCGCGGTGAACGCGGCCAGAAGCGCGAGCATTCTCCCGCGCACCATCTGATCCCGGATCGAGGCTAGTTGCATGTCACTGTGGCGCCCGCGACTTCGAGGCAGTACCAGCCGCTGTTGCCGGTGCCTCCCGCGCCGCCCGCGCGCGCCGAGGCGCCGCCCGCGCCGCCCGCGGTGCCGCCGCCGCCGCCAGCTTTGTTGACGGTCCAAGATCCGCTCACCGCCGCGGTGGTGTAGACGTAGATGTTTCCTCCTCCTCCTCCGCCGCCTCCTCCTCCGCCGCCGCAATGGCCCGAGAGCGGCTGCTTGCCGGGCGCCGCCGAGCCGCAGCAGGCGCCAGACCCTCCGGAGCCGTTGCTTCCCACCGAGCCGCCGATGTTGACCGTTCCGCCCAGAGTCACGCTGGGAGAGAGGATCGAGATGCCGGCGCCTCCCTTGCCTCCGGCGCCGCCGGCGGCCGCCGCGTTGGAATCGTTGGACGGCCGCGAGCCGCTGCCTCCCGCGCCGCCGCCCGAGCCGCCTGCGACTTGAGAGCGATACAAGAAGGAAGTCGAGTTCGTCGCGCTGTTTCCGGCTCCCGCGTTGCCTCCGGTGCCTCCGACGGTCGGCGTCGAGGCGCCGGCCGTACCGGCCGTACCGCCCGCGACGGACACCGTGCCGGCCCAGTCCTGCGTCGCGCTTCCCGCCGACCCCGCGCTTCCGGCCGCCGCGCCGCAGGAGCTGAGCGCCGAGTTTCCGCCGCCGCCGCCGCCGCCGCCGCCGGGCCCGCCCGCGCCGACGCCGGTGAGGATGCCGACGCCCGAGATCGTCCCCGACAACGAGAACGAGTTGCGCGCGCGGATGATCACGGGTCCGGAGACCGCCGAGGAGATCGTGAGCGTGCCGGTGATGCTGCACGTATAGAAGTCGTACGTCCCCGCCGCGGAGATCGTGAAACTCGCGGGGCAGTTGGGCCCGTTGCTCGCCGACGCCGCGCCGAAGAGGTTCGTCACCTTCGCGATGTTGTCGACGTAGTTCTTGTTGGTCGCGTCGGTCCCCGACGTCGGCAGCGCTACGCTCGTGATGCGGTTGCTCACCACGTCGAGGACGCCGCTGACCTGGAGCTTGGCCGTCGGGCCGGTGGTCGCGATGCCGACGTTGCCGTTGGAGTCGATCGTGACGCGCGGATTCGTCGTCAGCGACGCGCCGTTGGCGATCGTGAACTTGTGGCTGTCCGCGGTGCGGCTGCCGACTTGCCACGCCGAGGCGCCCGCCACCTCGTATTGCGTAACGGGGTCGCCGCCGGAGGTACCGGCCACCTGCGCATTCAAAATGGCGTTGCTCGAGGCGGTGTTGGAGAGGTTGCCGATCCGGATGTAGGCCGAGGAACCGTTCAGGGATTTCCGGACGTCGAAGCCCGCGACGGATGCCGCGCCGAAGATGCCGACGTTGGTCCCGTCGTCTTGGATCTGCGAGTTGCCGAGCGCCTGCGGCGCGGTGAATTTCGAGACGTAATTGGCGGTGCCGGTCGCGTTGTTGACGCCGGTGGCGCCTGTCGGGCCCGCGGGACCCGTCGGGCCCGTCGCGCCGGTCGCGCCGACTCCGGTCGCGCCGGTGACTCCGGTCGCGCCTGCGGGACCTGTGGCGCCGGTCGCTCCGACGATGCCCGTGGCACCGGTGACGCCCGTCGCCCCCGTCGGACCGGTGGGACCCGTCGGGCCGGTCGAGCCGGTCGAGCCCGTGATGCCCGTCGCGCCCGTGACCCCGGTCGCGCCCGTCGGCCCCGTCGCCCCCGTCGCGCCCGTGACGCCGGTCGCGCCCGTGACGCCCGTCGCGCCCGTCGGACCCGTCGGGCCCGTGACTCCGGTGGCACCCGTCGGGCCCGTCGGACCGGTCGCGCCGGCAGGACCCGTTGGACCCGTCGCGCCTGTGGCTCCCGTAATTCCGGTCGCGCCGGTCACGCCTGTCGCTCCGGCAGGACCCGTCGCACCGGTGATGCCGGTAGCCCCCGTCACGCCCGTCGCGCCGGTCGGCCCTGTGGGACCCGTTACACCGGTAGCTCCGGTCGGGCCCGTCGGCCCCGTCACGCCTGTCGCACCCGTGACTCCGGTCGCGCCGGTCACACCCGTCGCGCCGGTCGGTCCCGTCGGGCCCGTAGCGCCCGTCGCACCCGTCGGACCCGTCGGGCCGGTCACACCGGTCGCGCCGACGGCGCCCGTCGCACCCGTGACGCCCGTCGCTCCTGTCGGACCCGTCGGACCCGTCGCACCCGTCGCGCCCGTCGGACCGGTCGGTCCGGTCGCTCCCGTCGCGCCCGTGATGCCGGTCGCGCCCGTGACGCCCGTCGCTCCCGTCGGGCCCGTGGGACCGGTCGAGCCCGTCGCGCCGGTCGGTCCTGTCGGTCCCGTCGCGCCGGTGGCGCCCGTGACGCCTGTCGAACCGGT
>JACQBA010000019.1 GCA_016194745.1 Elusimicrobiota bacterium | reverse complement strand
TAGATGAACAAGCACAACGAACGTCGGTCCAACGGCTCGACCGTCACGGCCACGACAGATAGATCAAGATGACCGCCAGGGCAACGGCACAAAGCCCTAACGACGAAAAGGAGGAAGACAACGGCTAACGACGAACGACCTCGTTCGGTAACATTTTACGGTGAGTTGACACGGGTCCTGCGTGCGCTACGGCGCGAGGATTATCCTCTGCACCATGCGCGACTCGGTCTCGTAGCGCAGCAGCCGCACTCTGTCTCCCGGCTTGAGCTGCGCAGCCGGTATCTTCGTCTTGCTGCGGGTGATCTCGGTGGCGTCCTGGAGCGTGTAGGACTCGACGCGGCCGGACTTGTCGCGCAGGCGAACCTGACGCGCCGCGGGATCGACGGCGTCGATTGTTCCGGCGGTCTTGTTCCAGTGCGCGACGGAGGAGCCGGTGCCGCCCGCAACGGCGGCGGAAGGCGAAGGCGCCGGGCTTTTCCCGGAGGGCGCGCGGCCGAGCGAGCCCGCGATCTGCGTGATGAGCTCCTGCGAGATGTCGCTCATCAGGGTGTAATGCCAGGCGCCGCCCTTCCATTGGAGGACGCGTCCCGCGCTCGAGTGCGGGGTCGATCCGGAGAGGTGTTTCGGCGTCGGCGGCGCAGAGTCGGCGGCGGCGCGCGGCTGGCGGACCGGCTGGTCGGTCTGAAAGAGCGATAGGATGGTCAGCCCGTCCGTATACCGCAGATGGCGAATCGTGTGTCCCTTGACGACGAAGAAATCGCCGCTTTCGAACTCGAAGCCCCCGGGAAGCTCGCGGGGAAGGCCGAGGGACTTGCCGCCGGCGCGTTCCAATTCCGCCATCGTCATGTAATCGGGCCGAGAGATCCCTCCCGAGGCCTCCGCCGTCGTCGTGTCCGGCACGGTGCGGAATATCTCGTCCGGAAGGTCCTTGATGGGATCGAACTGCGTGAATTGCGAACGGACGGCGAAGCTGCCGTTGGGGCGGTAGCGCTTGCTGTCCAAGATCACGTGAGTTTCCTTGTCGATGAACAGCCGTTGGTGCTGCTTGCCGGGGACGATCGGCAGGAGCTCGACGATCCACGTGACTCTCCCCACCACCTTGTCCGTGCCCAACAGCGTCGCGCGGTAGTTTTTGAACAGCAGATCGCGCTCGACGTCCTCGCTCATCAGCTTTTGGCGGCTCTTGACCGCGTCGCCCCTCACGACCTTATGCTGTTTGACGAAATCGATGAGTTCCTGCTCCCCGTCGCTTACGACGATGCGCTCGGTCGCCCCGGACGGATCGAGAAACTCGGCGCGGTAGTGGTTCGGCGGATCGAACGTGTAGCGCACTTCCTCGGTCCGGGTCTGTCGCCCGAACCAATGCGTTACGACCATCTTCGCCTGGTAGGCGGTCTCGGGACTTAGCGCCTCGTTGAGCAGCGCGACGGGATCCGGAGCGGCCTGCGCCGGAGCGGCGCGGCCCGGGGTCGGGGCGGCTAGGGCGAGGAGGACGGCCGGAAGGAGGCTCGCTAGATTATTGCTGAGCCTCATAGGCCGCCAGCTGAGCCGAGAAGTTTGACGCGACGAGGTCGCCGTGCGGCACGAGGGCCTCGGCGGTATAGCGGGAGTGAGCCGCCATCAGCGCCTCGAGCGGCAGCTCCTCGGAGCGGCTTCGGCCCAGCCAGAACGCCGCGAACAACAGAGCGGTGGCCGCGGCGCCGGCTGGAACCCAGACCTTGGGCAGGCGAAGCGCCGCGAGGAGTCTGCGCCCGGCCGAAGGCCTGACGTATCTCCGATCGAGCTCCGACAAGAGGCTCAAGGGCGCGTCGCGCCGCGGGAGCGCGGCCGTTACGCTCTTCGTCCTCCGCAGCGACTCGGCCTCGCGGGAGCAGGACTCGCAGCCGTCGAGATGCGATCGGACGCGGGAGATCTCCTCGAGAGTAAGCTGCCCGTCGATATACGCTGAAATCGAATACCAAGCGTCGTGTGCGTTCATCCTTTCTTTCTCCCGTCCATCAATTCTTCGAACGCTTTGCGCATCAGCACGCGTCCTTGGTGGATTCGCGAGCGCACGGTCCCGATCGGGACGTCCATGATCTCGCCCATCTTGTCGTACGGCACGCCCTCGATGTCGCAAAGGGTGATCGCCGTCCGGTAGTGGATCGGCAGGCTCAAGAGCGCTTCTTGTACCATACGTTCCATCTCTTCCTTTGTCAATCCTTCGATCGGCTCAGGGTCTTTCCCGGGAAGGATCTCGTCCCAGGACGTGTCCTCGCTCGGAGCCGGCGCGTCCAGCGATACTGAGTGGGTGTGCCCGTAGCGTCGCACCTCGTCCAGATAGATGTTGCGGAGGATGCGGTGCAGCCAAGCGTCGAACGGCCTGCGTGGGTCATAGGAATCCTGGTGCTCGAACGCCCGTGAAAACGCCTCCTGTACGAGGTCGTGCGCGTCCTGCTCGTTGCCCGACAGTCTCAAAGCGAAATTAAACGCTTTGTCGGCGCAGCGCCGGATCAACTCGGAAAAGGCTTCGGATGATTCCATTCCGATCGCCGTGCCTATCTATAATACGGGCGAGTCCATAAAAGGTTCGGGGCCTTTATGGTACTGTTTTACGGACTCGAGCGCGACCTTTGGGGTGCTCATGCGACGAGAGTACGCCGCTGGACGGCGTGCCTGTTGGGACCTCCGGCTCCGCGCGCCGCGGAAAGCGGCTCATCATCCGCTGGGACCGCGGGTCTAGATTGCAAGTTGGGACTCTTGCTATAGTCGAGCCATGTTCGGAGCACGGCGCGGCGCGTTCTTTTCGGTCGCGGTCGCTGTTTCCCTATGCGCGGGCGGCTGCGGCAAGAAATCCGCGCCTGGGTCCTCCGGCGCGCGGGAATCCCCTCCCGCCCTGCCGAAGACGACGCTCGCGTTCCCCGACGGCAGCTCGATCGCCGTCGAGCTGGCCCTGACGCCGCAGACGCGCGAGTACGGCCTCATGAACCGCACGTCCCTGCCGCCGGACTACGGCATGCTGTTCGTCTTCGCCGAAGAGGCTCCGATCCATTTTTGGATGAAGAATACGCTGGTGGACCTCGACATGATCTTCATCGGCCGCGACAAGCGCATCACGGCCGTCTTCAAGGACGTGCCGCGGTCTGCGCCGGACACGCCCGAGGCCAACCTCGCCCGGCGGGGCGCCCTGGCGCAGTACGTCCTCGAGCTTCCCGCCGGCGCATCCGCGCGGCGCAAACTGGAGCGCGGTCAAGCGCTCGCTTTCGACATCCCGTCTCCCCTCCGCTAGGCCGGAAACGATGGAGGCCCCGCTTCGCGCGGGGCCTCTCGATCGGGTGCGGCTGCGTCGGGCTATTGGGTCGGGAAGTCGCCCGGGTCTTCCATGTGCTCTCGGGACACGACGGCCGCGAAGGCCGTGACGCCGTTGACCTCGAACCACACGAGGAACGGTCCGTTGATCACGAGCGGCGGGAACACGCGGGGAACGGACGTCACCACCGCGCCGCCGCCGGCGGCCGCTTCCGCGCGCGCGCCCTTATGGTTGATCAAGAGGCGCTGCTGAAGCTGGAATTGCACGATCTTGTATTCCTGCCCGCTGTCGGACATGGTCGTCGCGCCGATGAGCTGCGGGACGGGGCCCTTCTTGTCGTATTTGGTCTTCGGGAACTGGACGCCGGTGTGGCTGTCCCAATTGGGCTTCATCGTGGAGGCGATCTTCTGCGCGAGATCGATGGCGAACGTCGCGCTGTCCTCCTCGACCGGACCGCTGTAGCGCGTCATGAAGACTCGCTGGCCTTCCTTCTTGGTCGCGAGCTGGGCCACGAACTGGCCGTCGGCGGTCTTGAAGATGGAGACGCCCTTCTTAAGGTAGGCGCCGGGAACCGCTCCCTTGCCGCCCGCGAGTTCGAACTTTTCGATCGTCGTGCCCGCGATGGCCCACTCGACGGGGATCTTGAGGATCGCGCCGGAGGCGATGGACCCTTTGGGCATCGCGCCGAGCTTGATGCCGAAGCCGTTTTGGGCGAACCACTCGTTGAGCTTCGTCGGCTCCCCGGACTTCTCGAGCGCCTCGAACTTGTCCTTATAGTAGTCCTTGAGAGCGCTGATCTCCGCCGTCAGCTTGTCGTAGTTGTCTCCGATGGAACTGGCGAAGCGGTTCTTAGGGAAGCTCCAGCGGATGTCCTTGCCCAAGCCCTTGGTGTCCGCGTCGCCGTCTCCCATCTTCTTGAATACACCCGCGATCACGTGCGGGGAGGAGACGACGGTCTTGTCCGTCCCCCAAGGAGCGGCTCCGTCGACTGCGACCTTCTCGATCCGCGCCTCTCCCTCGGCGTAGGCGCGGTCCAAATTTAGAACATCCGCGTTGGCGATCACCGGAAGCAAGGCAAGCCCTCCGGCCGCCAAGGACGACAACATGCGCTGGTTCATTCGATTCTCCTGGACAAGATGAGATTGGGGGTCATTGGCACGGACACCATCATACATCAGGCGTCCTAGAGGTCCCTAGAGTCCTTGGACCTAGGATGGGAGAGGGCCCTTTGGCCTGAGACGCCCCGACGCCGGGGCGCGGCGATTTGATAAAATACCGATAGAACCCTATGCCAACCAAAGAAGACGTGCTGCGCGCGTTGAGCACCTGCCAGGAGCCCGAGCTGGGCAAGGACATCATCTCCCTCGGAATGGTCCAGAACCTCTCCGTGGAGGGCGGACGAGTCTCCTTCGATTACGTCCTGACGACGCCCGCGTGTCCCCTGAAGGGAATGATGGAGCTCGAGGCCAAGGAAGCCGTACTCAAGGTTTCCGGCGTCCAAGACGTCAAGATCAACATGACGGCCAACGTCAAGAAGGACATGCGTCTCGAGCGCTTGATGCCCGCGGGAGTCAAGAACATCATCGCGGTCGGCAGCGGCAAGGGCGGAGTCGGCAAATCGACGGTCGCTTGCAACCTCGCGGTCTCTCTCGCGCTCGACGGCGCGAAAGTCGGTCTCTTGGACGCGGACGTCTACGGACCCAACCAGCCGCAGATGATGGGCGTCGAGGGTTTCGAGCCCGTCGCGAACGCGCAGAACAAGATCGATCCTCCCGAGAGCTTCGGCGTGAAGGTGATGTCGATGGGTTTCCTCATGGAGCCCGATCAACCGGTCATCTGGCGCGGCCCGATGCTGCACGGCGCGATCACTCAATTCCTCAAGGACGTGAACTGGGGCGAGCTCGATTATCTCGTCGTGGACCTCCCCCCGGGCACCGGCGACGTGCAGCTCTCGCTGTGTCAATCGGTGCCCCTCATGGGGGCCGTCATCGTGACGACGCCGCAGACGATCGCGCTCTCGGACGTGAAGAAGGCCGTCGCGATGTTCCAGAAGCTCAACGTGCCGATCCTCGGCGTGGTCGAGAACATGAGCCAGTTCGCCTGCCCGCACTGCGGCAAGACGAGCGAGGTCTTTTCGCGCGGCGGCGGCAGCGAGATCGCAAGGAAATACGAGACCGCGCTCCTGGGCTCGATCCCGCTCGACCCGACCGTGTGCGAGACCGGCGAGACCGGCAAGCCCGTCGCGGCGTCCCATCCCGGTTCGGCGCCGGCGAAAGCGCTCCGCGAGACGGCGCGCAAAGTCGCCGCCGCCGTCAGCGTGCGCGGCGCCCAGCGCAAAGAGCTGAAGATCCAAGTCGTCCCGTCCTAGGCCGGGTCCGGGCGAGAGCGAGGCAGCCCGCACACGCGGCTCTCGCGGGTCCCGCGTCAAAAAAAGTAGAATCGCCGGGTATCGATACAAAAGGAGGCCTCACTATGACGACCGCTACCGCCGCAAATCCCACCACGCCGATCGCCGTCGGGGCGCAAGCGCCGGATTTCACGCTGCCCGACCAGGACAAGAAAGACTTCAAGCTCTCCGAGTTCGCGGGAAAGAAGCCCGTCGTCCTCTTCTTCTATCCCCTCGACTGGAGCCCGACGTGCACGAAGGAGAACGCGTGCTTCAGCCAGGATCTCTCCCGGTTCTCGAAGTATGCCGAGGTCGCCGGGGTCTCGGTCGACTCGGTCTGGTCCCACAAGGCATGGCAGGACAAGATGGGGCTCAAGCACCGTCTGCTCGCCGACATGCACCGGAAGGTCATCAAGGCCTACGGGCTTTGGCACGAGGCCGGCAACATCAGCCAGCGCGCGACCGTCATCGTCGACAAGCAGGGCAAGATCGCCTGGGTCCACGTCGAGCCCGACATCACGAAGGAGCGGGACTACAACGAGGTCGAAAACCAGCTGAAGAAGCTCGGCTAGGAACAGCTTAGGCCTTTAGGCGTAGCGGCGCGGGTCCGGAGTGCTCATGATTTCATCCGGCCCGCGCCGTATACTTTTCCTGCCGCGCCGCCCCCTCTCTCTCGAGAAGCATGACGGCGCCGGCACAGGAGGGGTCCTCATGAAGCGTCTCAATACGTTACGCCTGGCGGTGCTGTTGGCTGCCGGGGCAGTTCCGTCGTTTGCGACGTCGCCCGCGCCGCCGGAGCCGAACCGGCCCGGCTGCATCCAAGTCGAGTGCCGATACGGCCTCATCGGCCGCGCGGAGAACGGCGGCATCTGCGTGATGCGCTGTCCAGCCGGAGTCCAAAGCGATGCTGCGGCGTTCCATCCGTGGCACCGAGTCTGCCTGGGCGAATGGCGGGAGCAGCCCGTGCTCTTCTTCGCGAGGCGCCCGTTCGACGGCACGGCCGACGTCGCCGTCGAGGGCATCGCCGCGGACGGCTGCTCGATCAAATCCGCCCCCGCGCAAACTCCGTCCCAAGAGTAGTCCAGCGGATCGACGCTGCGTCGCAAGACGCGACCCCGGCCATGCGCATCGCATGTCCGGGGTCGCGTATAGCCGTTAGTCGCGGAGCTTTTCGGACCGGCAGTTGAAAGTGACCGTCTTCCCGTCGTTCCGCGTGATCGCGGTGACCGTGAGCTTGGCCGCCTCGTAGCTGGGACTGTCGGCAGTCCCTTCTCCCTTGAGTCCGGTGATGGCGTAGACGACCGTGCTGTTGTTGGGAGCGCGCGCAGCGGCGGTGCCGAACCTCAGCGCGTTGTTCATCAGATTGGCGAGTTCCCGCGGGCATCTTGCGGCCGCCTCGATGAATTGAACGGTCGCGTCTCCCCCGCTCGCGACCGCGGTCCTCGACCCCGGCACGGTCGTCTCGCTGATGACGGGGGAAGGCATCGTGACGGTTTGCACCGCCGCGCCGACCGGCGGCGTCTGTCGATTCGGGCAGGGGGCGCTTATCAGATCGCCGCACCACGCGAAGGGCGGCATCGGCCCCGGTCCGTCGACTACGGCGGCCCGCGCCAACGACCCCGCGCCGAACGCGGTCAGCAGCATTGCCGCCAACGTGCTTTTGTCCATGGACTATTCTCCTGTCTCCATAGCGTAGCCGCCGGAAGCATGCGGTGACTGAGCAAGCGGTCCCACAGTATATGGGTCTAGTGGCTCAATAGCGAATGGGTCTTTTGGCGGATCCACATCGTCGTCCTGTCCCGCGCCGGAGGCCGTAGTCGGCGTCTCCTGTTCGGCGATTTGCTATAATAAACCAATGGCACCTTATTTTCAGGCGTTCACTGGGTTGGTCATGGGCGTGGTCGTGCTCGTCATCACGACCGCCTGCATGCGTGGCTCCGAAGCCGAAGGGCAGTAAAGGATGGACTCCCGCCGGGCCGACGTCCGCAACATCGCCATCATCGCGCACGTCGACCACGGTAAGACTACGTTGGTCGACGGGCTTCTCCAACAGACCGGCGAGTTCCACGTAAAGGCCGAAGAATCCCAGGAAGCCGTCCTCGACTCGAACCCGCTCGAGCGCGAACGCGGCATCACGATCCTCGCGAAGTGCACCTCCGTCCCGTTCAAGGGACACACGATCAACATCGTCGACACGCCTGGCCACGCCGATTTCGGCTCGGAGGTCGAGCGCATCCTCCAGATGGTGGACGGGGCCCTGCTCCTCGTCGACGCGGTCGACGGGCCGATGCCCCAGACGCGTTTCGTGCTCCGCAAGGCGCTGCAGCTCGGGCTTTCCCCAATCGTCGTCATCAACAAGATGGACCGCGTCAACGCGAAGCCCGACCAGGCGCTCGACTCGGTCTTCAGCCTATTCATCGACCTCGGCGCGACCGATCCGCAGCTCGATTTCCCCATCATCTACGCGGCGGGAAAAGCCGGCTGGGCCTCGCATGACTCGAAGGAGGCCGGAAAGGACCTGCTCCCGCTGTTCGAGACGATCCTGAAGCACGTCCCGCCGCCCCTCGCGCATGCCGAGAGCTCGCTGCAGATGCTCGTTACCATACTCGACTACAGCAACTTCGTCGGCCAGATCGGCATCGGCCGCATCGTCAACGGGGGCGTCAAGAAGGGACAGCAGGTCGTGTTGGTCAAGCCGGACGGCAAGCAGGTGGCCTGCAAGGTGAACAAGCTCGAGCGCTTTTTCGGCCTCGCGCGCCGCGAGGTAGAGTCGGCGATCGCCGGAGATATCGTCGCGATCGCCGGTCTCGAGGGAGTGAACGTGGGCGACACGGTCGCCGATCCCGAAAACGCCAAGGCGCTTCCTCCGCTTTCGATCGACGAGCCCACTCTCTCGATGGAGTTCCTCGTCAACGACAGCCCCTTCGCCGGCACGGAAGGCAAATGGGTCACGAGCCGCCACCTCAAGGCGCGTCTTGAGAAGGAACAGCAGACGAACGTCGGCCTGCGTATCGAAGAGCTCCCGGGTGAGGGCAAGTTCAAGGTCTCCGGCCGTGGCGAACTGCATCTGACCGTCCTCATCGAGACGATGCGCCGCGAGGGCTATGAGCTCGCGGTGTCCAGGCCCGAGGTGATCTACAAGAAGGAAAACGGGCAGATCCTCGAGCCGACGGAGTACCTCGTCATCGACATCGCGACGGCCAACCAAGGCCCGGTCTTCGAGAGCCTGGGGCGACGCGGCGCGAAGATGGAGAACATGGTGACCGAGGGATCCGACCGGCTCCGGCTCGAATATATCATCCCTTCCCGCGCGCTGATCGGATTTAAGTCCGAGTTCATGACGATGACGCGCGGCACCGGCATCATGCATCACAGCTTCCACGGCTACGCGCCAAAAAGCGGCGAGCTCGCCAATCGCGGCAACGGCGTCATGGTCTGCAAGGAGGCGGGCGAGGTCACCGGCTACGCGCTGTTCAACCTCCAAGACCGCGCGGTGATGTTCCTCGCTCCGGGGGTCAAGGTTTACGAGGGCATGATCTGCGGCCAGAACTCCCGCGACAACGACCTGGTCGTCAATCCCTGCAAACAGAAGGCGCTGACCAACATGCGCAGCAAGTCGACCGACGAGGCGCTCACCCTCACGCCGCCCCGCGTCTTCAGCCTCGAGCAGTCGATCGAATTCATCTCCGAGGACGAGCTCGTCGAAGTGACGCCCAAGTCGATCCGCCTGCGCAAGAAGCTCCTCAACAAGTCCGCCCGAAAGCGCTCCGAGAAAGACGAGGACGAGTAGGCCGCCGGGTCGCGATCCGTCCATGCGTGCGCGTCCGCTGATCCTGCTCATCGCCTGCAACGCCCTCGGCGGCTTCAGCTATTGCGCCTCGGCGTGGGCCATGCGGGGATTCGCCCCCGTCCCGCTTGTCTTCTGGCGCACCTTGGTGGCCGTCGTCCTGTTCGCCCCGTGGACCGTGCGTGCGCTTCGGTCCGGCGGCATCTCGGCCGGCGATTGGATGCGCGTCGCGGCGGTCGCCGTCTTCGGCTACGCGGCGCCGCTCCTCATGGGGACGATCGGCCAGAGCGCCTCGAGCGCGACGAACGCGGTGCTCCTGAACGCGGTCGAGCCGTTGTCCTTGGTCCTCATGTCGGCGGCGTTCCTGGGCGAGCGCCTCGGCGCCCGGCGGATCGCCTCGATCGCGGCCGGGTTCATCGGCGCGGCCGCCATCGTATCGCAAGGGTTCTCGTCCCAGACCGCCGCGTCGCCGAGCGTCCGCGGCGACATGCTGCTCGCGCTGGGAGGCTTCTGCTGGGCGCTGCACTCGGTGATCGGCAAGGATCTGCTGCGGCGCATCGGCGCGATGGAGCTCAGCGCCGTCACGATCACGCTGAGCCTCCTCCCCATCGCCGCGGCGGCTTTCGCCGCCCGCGGCGCCGCGGCCCCGGAGGCGGGCCCGGCCTCGTGGCTCTGGATGGCGTTTCTCGGCGTCGCCGTGACGTTCCTTTCGACCGCCTTGTGGAACCTTGGATTGCAGGAGGTCGACGCGTCCGCGCTCGCCAACATTATCTTCCTGCAGCCGCTGGTGGGCGTGCTCGCGGGCGTCGTCTTTCTCCACGACCGGGTCACGGCGTGGACCGGCGTCGGCGGGGCGCTGATCCTCGCCGGCGTCTTCGCGGCGTCCCGGGACATGCGCGCGGAGCCGGCCCATCCGGCGTCCGATGCGGCGCCGCCCGCCGCGGCCGAAACCGCCTTTCCTGTTTGATAAAATGACCCGCGTGGACGCGAAGGATATGGTCGGCACTTGGCACCTCGTCTCCTGCGTGCACCGACTCGCCGACGGAACGGTCTCCTACCCCTTCGGCAAGGAGGCTGTCGGGCGGCTCGTATACACGGCCGACGGGTTCATGATCGTCACGGTCATGGAGCCCGGCCGCAAGCATAACTTCTCCCCGGGGCTTTTCGACGGCACCGACGCGGAACGGGCGAAGGCGGCCGCGGGATTCATCGCCTACAGCGGGCACTTCGAGGTTCTCGAGAACAGGGTCGTGCATTTCGTCGACATCAGCCTGTTCCCGAATTGGACCGGCTCCCGCCAGGTCCGCAGCGTCGAGCTCGACGGCAAGCGCATGACGCTGTCGACGCGGTCGTTCGTCGTCGAGGGCGTCGAGCAGACGGCTCACCTCACGTGGGAGCGGGTGTGACGTCCGCGCCGGAGGGACCGGAAGCCGGTTCGGCGTACGACTCTCAGGTGCCGCAGATGCTCATGGGAAATTGCGGCCTGGGCGTGGTCCTCATGCTGGTCTGCTTCCCGATGGGCTGGGCGAAACTGGCCTTCGCCTTCCTTTCCCTGGTCGGGCTCGGCCTGGCGAGCCTGCTGTCCCTGTCGATCCCGACGCGCCGCTGGACGCTCGCGCGGGCGCCGGCGTGCGTCGTCGTCTACGTTCTCGTGCTCGCGGGAGCCTACGCCTTCGTCTTCCGCGGCCTGCTGCGGGACTCCCCCGGCAGCGCGGCGCTCGCGGCGCCGTTCTTTTTCACCGCGCTTGCGGGCACGTCCTACGGGGCGGACGCGCTCTTGGCCCGTTGGCTCTGGACGCGGGAGCTGCGCAAGAGGACCGCCGCGGCCAAGCCGTCCGGCGGATAACGAGGGAACGAACCGCGGGATTACTCGTCCGCGACGGGTCCGGCCGGGCGCTGTTTCCGAAACCGTCTGCGCGCGAGAGTCTCGCCGGTCTTGGCATCCAGGAAGAGCGCCTCTTCGTCATTGACGATCACCCATACGGCGCGATGGACCGCTCCGCGCGGGTAGGGTCTCAGCTGCGGGAACTTGTCGATGTATCCGTCCATATCGCCAAAGGTTCCTTCCGAGCCGCCGCAATTGTCCGACGCGGGACGGACCAAGGTCAGGTAGTACGACTGCCGGTACTCCGTCGGCGGCAGGTTCTGCTTCCCGGCCCGCGCGACGACTTGAGGTGTGTCCAAGAACTTGACGTCGATCGGCAGGCAGCCGCGCAGCGCGAAATCGGCGGAGTCCTCCGTCCAGATCGGCAGGATCTCTCGGGCGCTCGAGACGATCCCGTCGGAGACGCGCACCTTGAACGTCGACGTCGCGTGGTCCGCGTCGGCGTAGGTGAAGATCCAGACCTCCCTCTCCTCAGGGCGGCTGCCTCCGGGCCCCACGCCGATGACCGCGAGCAGTCGCGGATTCCTCGACCATTTCCTGGCTTCCGCCGTGGCTTTCCCCAAGACGGCATGGACGCTGCCGATCTTCTCCCCCCAATGCGCAGAGGGAGTGGCCGCGCGCGCAGCGACCGTCGCGGCAAAGACGGCGGCGGCGATAGCTATCGCCGGACGCCGACGATGAGAGTTCAGGAATGAAGGAGGTTGGTGGGCGGAGTACATGCGGTGACCATCCCGGATGCCCTCTCACACCCGAGTTGATGATATGCGAATTGGGGGTGTTCCGCGAGGGTCGAGAGTCCTAGGGCGTCACTGCCCAAAGGGATCAGTCGCCCCGCCGTCTCGACGGCGCGGACGCAGCCGGCAGGGAAGTGGAACGGCAACCTCAATCTGCTGCTCGGCGGGAAGACGCTGAACGAAGGAGATTGGGGCGAGACGTTTCACCATCTGGGCGAGTTGGGTCTACAAACCGACTTCCAGCGCGCGGACTGGCCGGTCGCCTTGGCGGCGGACCTTCTGTTTGCGGGCAAGGACGGCACGTCGGGGCGGCGAGGGCTGATCGAAAAATCCGTGCGGACCTCCGAACTCGACTTGGGCGTGCGCAAGATGTGTACTCCGACCGGGACACCGGCTAAGGTCCGTGGATCGGGGGCGGCTTGGGAGGGCTTCTGGGCGACTCCTTCAACATCGGCGTCCAGGTCAAGCTCACGAGCGCCGAGGTAAAGCGCTTCGGCGACACGAAGAACGCCGGCGGCGGCCACGTTGGCCTACCGAGCGGCTATCACTGGGGCGGATAGCGGGCGGCCGCTACCGCGCTCGAGCCCGGGAAATGAAGAAGCCGCCCCACCCCTGAGGCGGCTTCCAGTGCGGCTGCGAATGTGCGGCTAGAGCCGAGTGCTTCCCGGGCCTACGCCTGCCGCGCGGGCCAGCGCTACATGATGCCATTTCTCTCGCATGAGGCGCCAGCGTCGCTATAGCGGGATATTGCCCGTGCCGGGGTTCTCGCCAGGCTTGCGCTTCTCGCGCAGGAACTTGAAGGCGCGGATGATCTTGTAGCGCATCTGGGTCGGCTCGATGACCTCGTCGACCGAGCCCGAGCGCGCCGTCTGGTACGGCGAGGCGAACTTGTCGGCGTACTCCTTGGCGAGCTTGTCCTTGAGGGCGGTCTGCTCCTCGGGCGTCGCCTTCGCGATCTCGCGGGAGTAGAGGATCTCCGTCGCGCCTTTGGGGCCCATGACCGCGATCTCGGCCGAGGGCAGGGCGAAGTTCATGTCCCCGCGCATGTGCTTGGAACTCATCGCGATGTAGGCGCCGCCGTAGGCCTTGCGCGTGACGACGGTCACCTTCGGCACCGTCGCCTCGCTGTAGGCGTACAGGATTTTCGCGCCGTGGCGGATGATCCCCGCGTGCTCCTGCTGGACGCCCGGCCAGTAGCCAGGGACGTCGACCAAGGTCAGGATCGGGATGTTGAAGGCGTTGAGGAAGCGGATGAAGCGCGCGGCCTTATCCGAGGCGTCGATGTCCAGGGCGCCCGCCATGTGCGCGGGGTTGTTCGCGATGACGCCGACGACCTCGCCGCCCATGCGGAGGAACCCGACGACGATGTTCTTCGCGAAGTTCGTCTGCACCTCGAAAAACTTGTGCTCGTCGGCGATCTGGAAGATCACGTGGTGGACGCGGTAGGGCTTGCGCGGGTCGACTTTGACGAACGTTTCGAGGACGGGCGTGCCGCGCCGGATCGGATCGGGATTGGCCATCGTAGGCGCCTTCTCCCACCGGCTCTGGGGCAGATAGCTCAGGAGCTCCCGCAGCTGCCGGAAGCAGTCGGGCTCGCTCTTGGCGACGAAGTGGCAGACGCCGGACTTGGCGGAGTGGACCGCCGACCCGCCGAGCGTGTCGAAGCTCACGTCCTCGCCCGTCGCCGCCTTGACGACGTCCGGCCCCGTCACGAACATGTGGCTGATCCCTTCGACCATGAAGACGTAGTCGGTGAGCGCCGGGGAGTAGACGGCGCCGCCGGCGCAGGGACCGAGGATGACTGAGATCTGCGGGATGACGCCCGAGCACTTCACGTTGCGATAGAAGATCTCGGCGTAGCCGTCGAGAGAGTCAACCCCCTCTTGGATGCGCGCGCCGCCCGAGTCGAGCAGCCCGATCACCGGGACGCGGTTGTCGTACGCCAGATCCATGATCTTGCAGATCTTCTGGGCGTGGGCGAGGCCGAGCGAGCCGCCGAGCACGGTGAAGTCCTGGGCGAAGATGCAGACCTCCCGGCCGTTGATGCGCCCGATGCCGGTGATGACGCCGTCGCCCGGAATGTGTTTGTCGGACAGACCGAAGTCGTCGCAGCGCGTCGTGACCAGGAGGTCGAACTCTTGGAACGAGCCGTCGTCGAGCAGATAATGGATGCGTTCGCGAGCGGTGAACTTCCCCTTCGCCTTCTGCGCCGCGACGCGCTCCTGGCCCCCGCCTTCCATTGCCTTCTCGATGATGTCGCGGGTGCGCTGGATGCCCTCGGGTACGCCGCGCGTCTTACGGGGCGCCTCCTTCTCCTGGGCCGCCGCTTCCTTGGTTTCCATGGGGTCCTCCGGTCGAGTTGTCACGCGTGGAATGAGGATCGTGCGGCGTGCGGCGTATAGGCGACGCTCACCGTGGAGTCGTCGCCCATCAAGGAGCTTTCAATCGTGATCGCCGGGCGGCGGAGCTCCTCCCAGACGCGCTTCGCCTTGCCGTGAAGCTCGAGGCGCGCCGTGCCGAGGCTGATGACGGGCGTGCCCGAGGCGTCGGGAACGAAGCGCACATCCTGCAGGGAGACCGACAGCCCGACGCCGAGGACCTTCAGGATCGACTCCTTCATCGTCCACAGCACGGTCTGGGCGGTCGGGTTCTCCTGGAGGGCTTCGAACGCCTCGGATTCGTGGGCCATCAGCTCGAGCCAGCTCTTGTCCCGGCGCTCGATGGTCTCCACGTCGGCGCCGAGCCGGACGCCGTTGGCGAGGGCGGCCAGCGCGTACTGGCTGGAATGCGAGATCGAGATGCGGACGTCGAGGCCCTTGAGCACGTTGGGCGGGAGCTGGACATAGGGCTCGCCGGAGGGGCGGTTGTAGACCTCGATCTGGTGGAGCGGGACGCGTACGCCCGCGGCCGCGAGCTTGCGCCGGACGAGACGCTTGACCGCGACGCGGCCGGCGATCCAATCGCGCCGGCGCTTCGCCGTCTTGAGTCCCGTGCAAACCTCGCGTTCCCCTTGGCTGAAGAGGTCCGGGCCGGCCTTTTGGTTCAGCTGGTCGAGAGGGTACAGCTCGAGTTCGATGTTGCCGGAGAACATCAGCTCACCGCGATCATCTTGTAGTCCGTCAATTCGACCCAAAGCCGTCCATTGGCCTCGAACACATACGCGTCGTAAACGCTCTTGCCGTCCTTGTCGGCGCCCTTGTAGCGGACGTAGATCCTCGGCGCTTTCGGCTTGTCGATGGCACCGCCGAAGACCTGCACCGCGCCGATGGAGTCCGGCAGCGTCATTTTCTTCGAGAAGTGAAGGTCGCGGTACCCGCAGGCTTGGAATGCCGCTTCGATGAGCATCGGATGGAAGAGGAGCGTCTTGGATTTCTCCCACAGCAGCTTGGACGGCTCTTGGTACAGCGCGAGCACCTCGTCCTCGGACAAGGACGCGATGCCGGCGAGGACTTGGAAGCTCGGACCGTGGAAATAGGCCGCGTAGATCGCCTCCGGCTTGACGACGAACGATCCGTCCTTGGCTTTCGGCGGATTCATCCCGGCCCAGCCGGACCGGGCTTCCTTCAGGGTCTTCGCGGTGAAATGGACGCGGGGCGCTCCGAGCTTGATGCCCTGCGGTGTGAGGAAGTCGGATTCGATCCGCAGTTCGCGGCCCGCCGCGGCGGACTTGGCGTACGTGCGCACCGCGATCGGCTTGTCGCGCAGCAGCTTGATGGGCAGAGCGAAGCGGACGTCCGAAAACCCGCGCGGCGCCTTGCCGGTCAGCGTCGCCTCGGTCTCCGCGAAGAGCTCGAGGCCCATCACACCCGCGACGTACGGGACGCCGGCGATCGAGTGGTCCTTGAGCCACGGGTCGGACTTAAGCGAGAACTCCTTGCGCGTGACGAGTTCGACGCCCGCCTGCTGGCTCAGGATCTGATCGGACAGGACCTTGCCTCCGCCGGCCTTGAGCTCCGCCGGCAGCGCCCCGTTGTCCGCCGCTGCCGGGACCTTCGCCGCCGCCGATTTCGCCGTCGTCTCATGGGCGCCGTTGGCCTTTGTTTCGACCTCCGAATCCCGACCCCCCACCCCCGGTCGTTCCTGCATCTGCCCGTCCGGATCGATCTTGCCGAGGCGGCCCGCGAGCAGGACCTCCGTCGCAGGCGCGTCATGCAGGAGCTCGTCGAGGACCATCTTGACGACGGTGGCGGGCGGCATGAAATCGACGCCCTGCGACTTGAGGAACTGCTCGACGCCGCCGCGCGTCGCCATGCCGATGTCGGAGATGGCGGTCAGATCGACCGTCACCGCGCTCACGCCCTCCCTGGAAAGATGGGCGCACAGCTTCGGCAGGAAGTCGCTTGCCGCGGCATAGTCCGTCTGCCCGAGGTTGCCGAAGCGTCCGACCACGGAGGAAAAGAAGACCCAGCGCTGGCCGGCCTTGGGCGGCATCGCGGCAAGGAGATTGATCGCGCCGTGAGCTTTCGCCGCGAACACGGCGTCGAAGCGCTCGAGCGTCTTGTCGGCGAGGAGCTTGGACTCCTCGAGGCCGGCCGCGTGCAGGACGGCGTCCGGGCGGACTTTCCGCGCCTTCAGCGCCTTCGAGACGGCGGATTCGTCAGCGACGTCGACGGCGACGTAGACGACCTCGGAGCCCGCCAGGCGCATCGCCTCGATGTTCCGATGGAGCGCGACGGCCTTCGTCACCTTGGAGAACTCGCGCTCGAGGATCGCCGGAGTCGCCTTCTTGGTCTTGTCGGCCTTTAGCGTCTCCCAGAGCTTCTTCTTGTGCTCATTGAGACCGGAGGCATCGAGTGCGGCCCATTTCTCCGCCTTGGGATCGAGCGGCGTGCGGCCCAGGATGACGAGCCGGCACTGGAGCCGGTGCGCGAGCGCCTTCGCGCATTCGGCGCCGAGGCCCTGGCCGCCGCCGGTCACGACGACCGTCGAATCCGGCCCGAGTTTGAACGTCTTGCCGGAAACAGGCTTTGGCGCGAGGCGGATCGCCCAGCGCTTGCCTCCGGCGCGTCCGATCTCGACTTGCCCGTCGCCGCGGGTCAGTTCCGCGACGGCCGCGTCGGCTGCGGGCGTCTTCTTGTCGGAGGGGTCGACATCGAGGGAGACGACGCGCGCGTTCGGCAGTTCCTTGCGGAGGGCTTTTGTCAGGCCGGCGAGGGCGCCTGCGACGGGCTGCGGCGCGGTCTTTCCCTTGGCGGCGGTCTTGGCTCCGGCTTCCGGCGCTCCATGCGTGCCGCCCATGCCGGTCAAGACGACAAGCCACCTGCCGCTCTCGTTGAGTTCGGCCCGAAGAGCCTTGGCCGCGATGAACAGCGGCCGCACCGCCCCGCGGTACTGCTTGTCGAAGGCGGCGGGCTTTGCCGCGTCGAAAGCGGGCAGCGACAGGCCCGGAGCGTAGACGATGCCTTGGATCGGCTTTCCGGCCGCCGCTTTGCGCAGCGCCTGTCCCGCGGCGGCCTCGTCCTTCCAATCGAGTTTCGTGACGGCGGCGGAAGGGACGCCGAGCTTCTTGAAGGCGTCCGCGAACGGCTTGGCCGACGCCGCGTCGGCCGCGAGGATGAGGACATGACGGTCCTTGGCGAGCGTCCGGGCCGTCTTGGCCTCCGCCGCGGGGTACGCCTCGATCGCCCAGCGCTTGAACTCGGCCGGGCCGCGGCGCGCGTCCTGCGCGCTTTCGACCGCGGCTACGGCGCCGTCGGAGCCGCCCCTCGACTCCAAGATGAAGCGGATCAGGTGCCGCAGGGTCGGGTAATCCTTGAGCGCCAGGTTCTCGCGCTTCGGGATCGAGTACTTCTCGCGCAGAAGACCGAACATCTCCGCCTGCTTGACGGTATCGATGCCGAGGTCCGCCTCCATGTCTAGGTCTAGCTCCAGCATCTCGGCCGGGTAGCCGGTCTTGGCGCCGACGAGCTCGATGACGGCCTTGCGGACGTCCTCGTCGTCCGGCGCGGGGCCGGCGGGCGCCGCGGCGGGAGGCTCGACGGGCGCGGACGCGGCGGGCGACGCGTGCGCGCGGTGCCCGTTCTCCGAAGCCGGCGGCTCGGCGACGGCCGCGGCCCCGCCTTCGGATGGGGATTCGGACGCGGAGGCGCCCTTCGACTCCAGGACGAAGCGGATGACGTGGCGGAGCGTCGGGTAGTCCTTCAGGGCGACGTTCTCGTTGCGCGGGATCTCGTAGCGCTCGTGGATCATGCCGAAAAGCTCGGCTTGCTTGACGGTGTCGATGCCGAGGTCGGCCTCCATGTCGAGGTCGAGCTCCAGCATCTCGGCGGGATATCCCGTCTTCTCGCCGACGACGCGGACGACGGTCGCGCGGACCTCGGCCTCGCTGACGCTCCCCCGCCCGGAGGGCGCGTGCTTCGGGCGCGACGGTGCGGGAGCGTGCGCCGGCGCGGCCGCGGCCGACGCGGCGGGCGCGGGGTCGGACCGGACGGCGACCGCGGGGACCGGCTCGACGGGCGCGGGCGAGTAGGGCACGGCGTTCGGGGACGGCAGGCGGCTGTCGTGAACGCGCAGAGTGTTCGACACGACCTCCAGCCGCGCGTCCTTCATCTTGGACATCCGGCGCAGCCACTCCTGATGACGCGCGGGGTCCGAGATCCGGCTCTCGCCCTTCCTAAGGACGCGCTTCATGAGGGTCATCGCGATCTGGGAGCCGAAGCCGGCGCCGAGGCGGATGGCGTACTCGAGGTCGTACTCGCCGCCGCGACTCAGCGTGATGCCGGCGAGCTCGGGGTCCGGAACGCGATAGTTCGCGATCGGCGGGACGATCCCGGTGACGAGCGCGCGGATGGCGACCGGGTCCTCGATGGAGGCGCCCATCGAATGGCCGGTGAAGCCTTTGGTATTTGCGACGATGATCCGGCTGACGTCGTCCCCGAAAGTGCGCTTCAAGGCGGTCACTTCCGCGGCCGCCGATCCGCCGCGCGCCGGCGTGTGAGTCTCGTGCGACATGAACAGGGCCTTGGCCGCGACGTCGCGGCGGCTGATGCCCCACCGGCGCTCCGCCTTCACCATGAGGCGCTCCATGACCTCGGCGACGTGGTCGACGTCGAGCCGCGTCGCATGGAACGCGGAGTTCTTGAACTGGGTCGCGAGGATTTCGGTGAGGGGCCGCATGCCGCGCTCCGCCACTTTGGCGCCCTGCTCGACGACCAGCGCCGAGGCGCCCATGCCGAGGATCATGCCGTGGCGCCGCTTGTCGAACGGAAGGGCCGCTTCGCTCACGACCTTGGTCGTGGTCGCGGCTCCGGCCGTCAAGAATCCCGTGACGATCCACTCGCGAAGGTTCGGGCTCGTGACGTCGTCGCCCGCGATGACGATGACGCGCTTGGCGCGGCCGAGCCGGATCCAGTCCTCGGCCATGCCGACGGCCTGGGTCGTCGAGGCGCACGCGGCGCTGATCTGGGCCGCCGGTCCGAGGGCGCCGATCCATTGCGCTAGCTGCGAGTGGCCGAGCGGCATCACCCGCAGCAGGAAGTCGCGGCTGAACTCGTAAGGCCCTTCGTGCCCGTAGCGGTCCTGGTACATCTTGAAGTTCGACGTGTGCCACGCGAGGACGGCGGCGCGGTCCTCCGGATCTTTCAGGCGGGAGATGAGGGACTCGATGAGCGCCGCGAGCTCGCGCAGGGGCCTGCGGCGGTACTTGTCGGCCAGGTAGCGCGCGACCTCCGACGCCATGCTGTCGATGGACGGGTACGACGTCGCGAAAATGACGCCGGTCTCGCCGCGCATCTCCTCGGGCAGCCGCCAGCCGGTATGGAGCGTCGAGCCGGTGGTCGTCTCCTTGTACGTCGACACCAGCGGGATGCCGGCGTCTTTGAGGGCTAGGATGCCCGCGGCGACCGCGAGGCGCGAGGAGACGTCCATGGCCTTGACCATCGACTCCTTGACGCCGAATTCCTTGGCCAGGTCGAACTCGCCGGCGGTGGCCGCGAGGTGAACGACCTCGGCCGCGGACTCGATGCGCTCAAGCCGGTGGTCGCCCGTGGCGGATTTGATCAGGCGGACGATGTTCTTGTCGATCTGCCGCTGCAGGTCGTCGTCGGAGAGCTTGCCGATGAAGTTCTGGCCTCGCAGGACGTCGTCGAGGTTTCCCTCGCGGAAGACGCGGTCCCAGCCTCCGGGCGTGCCCGCGGCGATGCCGCTGACGACGACGGGGCCCGTGAAGAAGTTCCAGCGCTCCTGCCAGTCGGACGGGGACTTGGCGGAGACGGTCGGGCGATCCTCTCCCGCCGCGGGCGCCGACGTCGTCTGTCGCGCGGGTTCCGGCTTCGGGCCGTTGATCCACGAGGCGTAGGCGGGCGTGTAGGCCGCGGTCGTCTCGGGCTGCTTGTCCTCGAGCGTCACGCGGACGCCTTCGGCTTCGAGGTGGGCGAGAAGGTCGTTGAATTCCAGGATGCCGCCGCGCTTGGGGTGGTTGGAGGACATCGTCGCCGCGCCGCTCTTCCCTTCGAGGGTGCTCGTGACGAACGCGGTCAGCACGCGCTTGGGCCCGACCTCGACGAAGAGGCGGACGCCGTCCTTATACATGCGCTCGGTCTGGCGGATGAACTCGACCGAGTGCGCGATCTGGGTCACCATGAGCTGACGGATCCCCTTCCCGTCCTCGGGGAAATACGCCGCTGAGACGTTGGAGAGGACCGGGATCTTGGGCGCCCGGATCGGCAGCCGGTCGAGGAACTTGGCGTAAGGGACTTGCGCGGGCTCGACGATCTTGGAATGGAAGGCGTGCGAGACGCGGATCTCCTGCGCCTGGATCCCCAGCGTGCCGAACTTCTTGATCGCGGCTTCCACGGCCTGCGACTCGCCCGCGATGACGGTCTGGATCGGGCAGTTCTTGTTTGCGGGAGCGACGTAGCCCGGGATCTTCTTCAGAACGGGCTCGACCTTCTCGACGGGCGCCGCGATCGACGCCATCTTGCCGCAGTCCTTCACCTTGACCCCGGCCATCTCCTTTCCGCGCGCCGAAACCGCGAGGAGCGCGTCGCGGAACGACAAGACGTCCGCCGCCACGAGCGCGCCGTATTCTCCGAGACTGTGGCCGCAGACGACGTCGGGTTCGACGCCGTAGCTCTTGAGGAGGCGCAGGAGCGCCACGTCGGCCGTGAGCACCGCGGGCTGGGTGATCTCCGTCTGCTTGAGGCGCTCTTCCATCGCCGCGAGCTGCTCCGGCGTCTCGCCGCCCTTCGTGAACAGGACCTCCGTCATCTTGTAGTTGGCGAACTCCTGCATGATGGCGTCGGCCTCGGCGAAAGTATCCGCGACGACTTGGTACTTCTCGCGCAGATCCTTGAGCATGTCGACATACTGAGAGCCTTGGCCGGGGAACATGAAGCCGATCTTGCCCGGCTTCTTTCCGCGGCCGAGGTAGATGCCTTTCGCCTTGAACAAGGGCGGCGTCTTCTCCCATAGAGACGGACTCTTCGAGCGGAGGATGAAGTCGACCTTCTCCTTGAGCTTGTCGGCCGATTCGGCCGCGAAGCAGATCGAATATTCCCCCGTTCGGGAGTGCGTATTGAAAGCGTGGCTGAGGAACGCGAGCGGGCGGCCCGATTCCGGCGCCTTGGCAGCCAGAGCATGCAGCCGATCGAAAACGGCTTCCGGGCTCGCGCCGTGGACGACGAACGCCTCGCCTCCGAGGGCGGGGCTCATGTTGAGGATGGACGACGGCGGCGCGGCGGAGGCGGCGGAAGACGATTGGGTCGTCGCCGGATGCGTCGAGGCGCCGAATGCCGGCCTCGCGCGGGCCGCGGCGGCCGCCTTCTCCCAACGGGCGACGGTCGACGCGGTCGCTTCTTCGAGAGCGACGTGGAAGTTCGTGCCGCCGAAGCCGAAGGAACTGACGTTGGCGCGGCGCGGATGACCTTTCCCCGGGATCCACTCGCGGGGATTGGTGACGACGGAGAACGGGCAGCGGCTCCAGTCGATTCCCGGGTTCGGCGTCTTGAAATTGATCGACGGCGGAAGCGTCTTGTGCTTGATGGCGAGCGCGGTCTTGATCAGGCTCGCGATTCCCGCGGCGGCCTTCAAGTGTCCGATCTGGGATTTGACCGAGCCGAGGGCGATCGCGCCGGCCGAAGGCCCGGAAACGGAGAACATCTCCGCGGCCGTGCCGACCTCGACGACGTCGCCGACCTTGGTGGAGGTGCCGTGCGCCTCGAGAAGGCTCACGTCCGCGGGCGCGTAGTCGAGCTGCTGGAACGTGCGCTCGATGGCGAACCGTTGTCCCTTCGGGTTGGGAGCGGTGATGCCCTTGCCTCGTCCGTCGGAGGAGGAGCCGACCGCGCGGATCAAGGCATAGATCTTGTCGCCGTCGCGCAGGGCGTCCGAGAGGCGCTTCAAGATCACGACGCCGGCGCCTTCGCCCATGACGAAGCCGTTGGCGCCCGCGTCGAAGGGCCGGGAGCCGTCGGCGGAGAGAGCGCCGATCTTGGAGAACTTGACGTAGGCCGGAGGGGTCATCATCTGATCGACGCCGCCGCAGACGACCATGTCGTACTCGCGCGCGCGAAGGCCGTGGGTCGCTTGGTCGAGCGCGGCGAGGGAAGACGCGCACGCCGCGTCGACCGTGAAGTTCGCGCCGTTGAAATTGAACACGTTGGCCACGCGGCCGGCGATGACGTTCGACAGTTCGCCGGGCATCGTGTCTTCCGTGATCGTGCCGGTCTTGGACTTCACGTCCTGCTCCATCTCGGCGAGGATCTGCTTGCGAGTCGCCGGGGGCAGCTTCGCGAAGGACGGATTGCAGGAGAGACGGTCCTGATAGAATGCGGAGTAGACGCGCAGGTCCGAGTTCTCCTTCTTGGCCCCGCCCATCGAATTGCCGAGAACGACCGCGGTGCGCTCGGGGTCGTGCTTCTTGGTGTCATAGCCCGAGTCGCGCAGGGCCTCGGCCGTCGCGGCGACGGCCATCTTCTGCACGTTGTCCATCTGCGCCGCGACGGGCGGCGGGATGCGGAGCTTCAGCGGGTCGAAGACGAAGCCCTGGACGAAGCCGCCGATCTTGGAGTACGTCTTGTCGGGCGCGGCGGGATCGGGATCGTAGTAGAGATGCCAGTCCCAGCGGTCCTTCGGGACCTCGGTGATCGAGTCGACCTTGCCGACGATGTTGCTCCAATAGGTGGGGATGTCGAGGCTGCCGGGGAACAGTCCGCCGACGCCGACGATCGCGACCGGCTCCAAGAGGTCCTTGTCTATGTCGCTCATGATCTACGCTTGCTCCCTCCCAAGAGATTCCGGGGCCTAGGGCCCCGAAGGCGCGGCTATCCGAGCTGCGGGACGCCGACGATGGAATAGCCGGCGTCGACGAAGATGGTCTGCCCCGTGATCATCTTGGCCTTGTCGGAGGCCAAGAACGCGGCGCAGTCCGCGACGTCGCCGGTCGTGATGTTCTCGCGCAGGGGCGCGACGGATTTGTGATAGTCCAGGATGTAGTCGAAATCCTTGATGCCGCTCGCCGCGAGCGTCTTGATCGGCCCGGCCGAGATCGCGTTGACGCGGATGTTCTTCGGGCCGAGCTCGAAGGCGAGCTCCCGGACGTACGCCTCGAGCGCCGCCTTGGCGACGCCCATGACTTTGTAATTCGAGCAAACGCGCTGGCCGCCCAGGTACGTCAGAGTCACGACGCTGCCGCCGTTTTGCATGTGGGGCGCGGCGTAGCGCATGATTTTGGCCAACGAAAAGCTGGAGACCGTCAACGCCGTGGCGAAGTCCTGGTCCGTGACGTCGACGAGCGGGGTTTCGAACGTCGCGGCGGGCGCGAAGGCGATCGAATGGACCACGACGTCGATGGGCTGCTTGAGCTTGCCGAAGAACGCCTGCATCTCCTCATCCTTGGCCACGTCGCAGCGGTCGTAGGCGACGAGATTAGGCAGCTTCGGCGCCAGGTCCTTGATCCGGCTATGGTACCGGAACTGGTACGCTAGGATGATCTCCGCGCCCTGGGCGGCCAGTTCCTGCGCGATCGCCCAGGCGATCGAGGTGTCGCTGGCGACTCCGAACACGAGGGCGGTCTTGCCTTTTAGGTTGGGCATATCGTTAGAGGCGGCGCTTACCGCCGCCGAGGGTCTTCGCTTGGCCTGAATCGCGGATTCGCTCATTAGAACCCCAATTGTACCAAAACCGTCGTACCTCAGTCAAGCATCCGTCATGGTGCCAGGCTTGTAGAAACAAGAGGCCTGATTTACCCTTTAAAACAATATACTAAATTTTTTGGTGTACGGCTTTTAGACATTTAGAGGGTGAGGCGGATCGCCGCCGTACGTTTGACGGCGGCGTCCAAGTTGACACTAATCCTTATATTGCGCTAAACTCAACGGCCATGATCGCCAATCTTCCCAGCGAGCTTCTCCTTTATCTATCGGGCGCCGGATTTCTGCTCAGCCTCGTCCTCTGGCCCTACCTTTGGATTAAGTACCGCCGGGCGGGGACCGTGCCTCCTCCGGCCATCGTGTCGGAGCCTGTGCGACCGATCCAGTCCGCGCCCAGGCCGTCTATCGAGCCCCAGCCGGTGACGGTCGCGCCGAAGCAGTCGAGCTCCCCCGAACTTTCCGCCGTGACTCCTACGCCGACCGGAGGCGTGAAGCGCTTCGAGCAGGTGGAAGCAGTATCATCCGCGGACAAAGGGCTCAAGACGGGCGCGACGATCACCGGCGGGATCAGCCCGGCCGTCGTCTACCTCCAGAGCATCAAGAATCAGATGGAGGAGCTCAAGAAGGAGGTCGATTCCCTGCGCGCCCAGGTCAGCGCGGTCGGCCAGAAGAACGAATCTCAGTACGGCGCGATCCTGAAGCACCTCCAGTACATCTCGGAGCGGTCGGTCTCGCAAGCGCAGGTCGCGCCGGCGCCGGAAGCCGCGCGAGCGCCCGAGCCGGTGATCGAGGTCGCCACGCCGGCGCCCGTAACGCTCGAGTCTCCCCCCGCGCAGGAGACTCCGGCTGCGGCCGCGCCGGCGCCTCAGGCGGCGTCGCCCACGCCGGAGTCCGACAAGACGGTCCAGCTCAGTCTCAATCCGGTTCCGGGTCAAGACGAGCCGGGACCCAAGCGAAGAGGACCTGTCTGGCCCGTTTGAGAAATTCGCTGCGCGTCCAAGTCTCGGCGGCGATCGCGCTGTTGTCGACGGCGTCTCATGCCGGGATGTTCCCGTCTTCCCCCTTCTCCAATTCGGCCGCGGGCACGACGTCCGCGGCGTTCCTGAAGGCGCCGGCGGGCGCGCGTCCGGAAGCCCTCGCCGGAGCGTTCACGGCCGTCGCGGACAACTCCGAGGCCATCTTTTGGAACCCGGCCGGGCTCGCGCGGCTCCAGGCCGCGGGCACGAGCGACGTCGCGCTCAACTACAACATGCTGCTCGCGGGCGCCAACGCGACGGCGATTTCCTACGCCAAGCCGATCCGGGAGCGCGGCGTGCTCGGCGTCGGTCTGACGTACTTCTCCGCCGGGTCCATCCAAGGCTACGACGCCCTGCAGAACCAGACCGGCACGTTCGCTCCGTACGATCTGGCCGTGACCGGCGCGTTCGCGACGAAATTCCAATCCGTCGGCGTCGGCGCCGGGCTCAAGCTCATCCGATCGGTGATCGACAGCGCCTCGGGGATGAGCGCGGCCGTGGACGCCGGAGTTCAAATCCCGCGCGTGGCCGACATCGGCGACGGGCCGGTAGATTTCGGCGCGAGCCTGCTCAACCTCGGACCCCCGATGAAGATCGGCGGCGAGAGCGATCCCCTGCCGATGCGCTTCGCCGGAGGTTTCGCCTGGCATCTCACGCCCGAGGTCCAGACGATCCTCGAAGGCCACATGCCCGTCGACCAGAACCCCTACGCCGCCCTCGCGGGCGAGGTATTCCTGCGCATCACGGACAAGGCGCGCGGCGCGCTCCGCCTCGGCTACAACACCGGCCGGCTCGAGGGCATCGAAGGGTTGACGGGACTGACCGCCGGATTCGGCCTCGACGTCCACTCCTTCCGCATCGATTACGCCTGGGTGCCCTTCGGCGACCTCGGCACGACGAACCGCATCTCCTTGGGATTCAAATTCTAGCCTCGTCTCATTTCTTGCCCGTATTGTTCTGCGGCGGCCGATCCGTCGACAGGGGCTCTAACTGCAGCGGCGGTCTCTTTTTCTCAGGCAAGGGGCTGTTGTTCCATTTCATGGTCCTGTAGTCATTGAGCCCCCTATTGATGCGATCGCTGGTGCCCTGAGAAGGATTCCCATATACGACGACGTCGTCACCGAACGCGGTACGCTGCAGCTTCGGCTGGTTGCGCTCCTCCCTCTCGCGATCGACCCGCTCGCGCAGGGCGCCGAATTTCTTCTCCAGCTTTGTCGAAGCGGTCGGGTGATTAGCGGCCCGGCAAGGCCGCGGAAGCGCGGCGACGAACGCCGCCGCGGCCAGCATGCATGCCCATCGCCGTCGCCCGACTTGGTGGATCGCTTGAGTTCGTTTCATTGGGGATCTCTCCTCGGCGGATCGTCTCGCCGTAAATGGAGGATGCCTGGGCGGCCCCAATTCCGCCTGTAACCCCCCCCAAGAATCCCCCAAGAGCGGCCGGAAAAGTCTAGCGCCGCGGCGGGCGCCGCGGCGCTGAACCTCAGGCAATCGGCGGGCCTTGCCCGCGTACTCTTAGTGGCGTCGACTCGGCTGCGACAGCATGTTCGAGTCGAGGCTGACTTTCTCGATCAGGCTGCGAGCGCCGTTCAATCGCCCTTCCCTCATTGGGGCCGGCGTGACCTCTTCCGTCGGCTGCTGCGGCGTCAATTGCCCACCCGAGTCGTACGGATTGTCCAACGGTATCTGCTGACCTTCGGAGTCGAAGCCCATGTAGGCATCCTGGTTGTCGGCGTCGACGTAGTACACGATGATCATCAGCGGCGACCCGTTCGAGGTGTCGGAGAAGCTGACGCGCTCCGCGCCCGACGCGAGTATCGCGAGGAACACGTCTCTGCCCTCGCTGTCCTGCTGCGTGTGGTCGTATAGACTTGCGATCTTCTCATCGCCGGCGATGTGGACGACCCGCGTGCCGTCGTCGCTGATGTAGATCATCTCGTTGGGATCCACCGGCGCGGGCGCCGGCAGGTTCGGGTCGGACGGGGCTTCGCTCGGATCCTCGGGGATCACGACCGTGCCGTTGTTCGTGGGGGAGTACCGGTACCAGCGTCCCCCTTCGAAGTAGTACATCGTGCCGTCCGAAGGGTCGCGCCACCACCAGCGGTTCTCGCTGAAGTACGCCCACCTTCCGGTATACGGCTCCTGCCACCAGAAGCGGTCGTCTTCGTATCGGGTCCAGAAGTAGTCGTCGTTCACGTAGAAGCCCCACCAGTGGACTGTCCCGTCGTACAGGTGCGCGTAGCGCACGCCGTTATGCTCGTGCCAGTAGTAGCGGTGGGGCTCAAGGTCCCGCCGGCTCTGGTGTTGGCGCACCGCGTACAGGATCGCCGCGCTGGCGATCGTCGCCGCGATGATGGTGCGTACCGGCGCGTGGCGCACGATGCTTGTGTGTCTCGGCAGCGTTCGGCCGCGTTCGTCGACGCGCGGATGCTCCACGCGTCTGCGGTCGTTGATGTGCATTTGCGGGATGTCGACGGGCCTTCGCGGCGGTCCCGTGTGTCCGACCGGCGGCCGATGAGGCACTTGGACCGGCGGCAGCCGTTGTTCGCAGCCCGAAGGTCGCGGTCCCGGCTGACGGCAACGGTCGGGACGAGGGGCGGGCGGCGGCGGCAGCGGACGCGGAGGCGCTGGCGTCGGCCTCGGAGGTCGAGGCGGCTGAGGCGTAGGCGCCGGCGCGGGCCGCGGTGTCGGGACAGGCACAGGGACAGGCCGCGGAACGGGCGGCACGGGCACTGGGACTGGCACCGGCACTGGCACCGGTATCGGGTGAGGCCGCTGAGGCGGATGCTGCGGCGTCGGATGAGGTAGTGGATGCTGGGGAGCCGGCGTCGGGTGCGGGACGGGGTGCTGCGGCGGGTGCTGAGGAGTCGGCGGGAGCGTCGGCCTCGGAGTCGGAGCAGGCGCGGGAGCGGGAGTCGGCGCGGGCGGTGCGGGTCGCGGGGCCGGAGGAGGCGGAGGCGGCGTCGGCCGGGGAGCCGGCGGTGGAGGCGGAGGCGTCGGCCTAGGTGCTGGCGGAGGCGGAGTCGGCCGGGGAGCCGGCGGTGGAGGCGGAGGCGTCGGCCTAGGTGCTGGCGGAGGCGGAGTCGGCCGGGGAGCCGGCGGTGGAGGCGGAGGCGTCGGCCTGGGTGCTGGCGGCGGAGGCGTCGGCCGGGGAGCCGGCGGTGGAGGCGGAGGCGGCGCGGGCCTCGGCGGCGGAGGAGGCGGAGGAGGCGGAGGCGGTGGAGGAGGCGCCGGCCTTGGCGCGGGAGCCGCTGCTGGAGCGGCTACTGGAATGAGCCAAGGCTGAACGGCAGCTTCTAGTTCTGTGTCGGCGGCGGGCTCGAGCCCGACCTGTTCGACCGCCTGGATCGTTTCTTCACCCTTGTACGATTGCGCGTACGATGAAAGCGGTGCGGATGGCAGGCTCACGCACAGTCCCAGCGCGAGCAACTTCTTGGTCCAATCGGCGAGGGCGACGTCTTTCAGCAGGGGCGATTTTTTCATTCGAGCTCCATTTGATGCTGACGGTGTGCGCATCGAGTCACTATAACGGAACTCCCGCAGGCGGCGCGACGGACTTGCGGGAATCGGATCGCGGGAAGGCGGACCATTCGCGGCGCGCCATGGATCGCGCGAACATTTGATGCGGCACGATATGCGCTCGTCGGCAGAGACGGCGCGTCTTCGCTGCGGACGAGAATGATCGGCGGCGCGGGGGCGCGCGGCGGGTAGCGGCTTGAGAGAGGGTTGTCGAAGGGCATAGCGTACCTGAATCGGTACAGTACCCCTCCGTCAGGATTATCATGACCGCGGCGAGTGCCCGGCGCGAGGGGCGAGGGGGCAGCCGCGGAGGGTCCCGAACGGTCTACGCTATTTCGCCTGCCATGGTTTGCAGCCGACCAGCCCGTCGAAAGCGGGCGGCGTGCTCGACGCAGGCGAAGCCGCTGGGCCTGAGCGGGCGCAGGTTTTCGTGGTTCTTCCAGTCTCCTTCAAGAGGCAGGACGACGAACGGCACACGAGAGGAAATGAGCGGCGCTCCGCCTCACGGGACGCGCGGAAACTGGCGGCGGGGCAGGGGGCCGCCGCTCGCCTCGGAACGTCGGCGATCAGGAGCTATCGAGCTACGATATAAAGGAAGGCGGGCGCCGCCGCGTCAATCGGCCGGTTCGAGCGCGTGTTTGTGGAAAACGATCGAGATCGCCGGGATGGTCGGCCCCGCGACGTGCCGCTTGTAGGATGCCGCGGTGTCCGGATCGAGGCCGACCGCGTCGACCGCGGCGTCGGTCGGGCGGGGGTTGCGCTTCTCGTCATCGACGCAGAGCGTCACGTGCGGGTCCTTCTCCGAGAGCCAGTGCCGCAGCACCGCGTCGGGCTCAAGCTGGAAAAGATAGCACCGGGCCCTTTCCGACATCGAGTCGCCCATCCGGAATCGCTCGGGAAAGCGGCCCGTTTGGACGAGACGCATGCGAGTCGCGCGGTCCGTCTTCGCGCTCACCCAGTCGACGAACGCTCCGATCGCGATCGGCCGTCCCAGCGCCTGGTGGACGCGAAAGGCAGCGACGATCCGGTGTCCCGTGTGGTAGGGGTCGAAGATGTAGTTCATCATCGCCGCCTCGACGTCGTCCTCGTCGAAGAAATCGGAAGGAGGGTCCGCGAGCGCGGCGCCCGCCGCGAGCGATCCGACCAAGAGAGCGGCCAGCCAGGTTCTCATGTATCCCGCCGCAGGATACCACTGCGCCCGCCGTCTCCAAAGGGCCTTTCGGGGACGACGGCGGAGTCTTTGGGCCCAGCGCGCGCCGGGCCCGTCCGGCCGCCGCGCCTAGCGCCGCTTGTGCGCGTCCGGCATCCGCCACGGGCCTGGTTCGTCGAAGACGCGCAGCATGCCGCGGTGAACTTTCGAGTTCGCGGCGAGCGTTTGTCGTCCCCACGACGAGGGATCGCCCCCCCAGTCGCGCCCGCTGAAATCGCTGACCGTGCCCCCCGCCTCGCGGATGAGGAGCATGCCGGCGGCCACGTCCCAAGGCTGCAGGTTGAACTCCCAATAGCCGTCGGCGCGGCCCGCCGCGACCCAGGCGAGGTCGAGCGCGGCCGAGCCGCTGCGGCGCACGTCGTGCGAGGAGATCATGAAGCGCCGGTAATATTCGACGTAGAAGCGAGACCGCTGAAGGCGGTCGTACGCGAAGCCGGTGAGCACGAGCGAGCGGTCCAGGGACGGGGTCGACGTGACCCGGATGCGCTTGCCGTTGAGCGTCGCGCCTCGCCCGGCCTCGGCGAGGAAGAGCTCCTCGCGAAACGGGTCGAAGATCCCGCCGAGCACCGGCTCGCCCCCGCGCGCGAGCCCGATCGAGACGCAGGAGGCGGGATAGCCGTGCGCGAAGTTCGTCGTCCCGTCCAAGGGATCGATGATCCACAAGTGCTCGGCGCCGCGCCGGCGCGGCGCGCGCTCCTCGGCCAGATAGTCGTGGTCCGGGAAGCGCTTGAGGATGAGACTCAGGATCTTCGCTTCGCAGGCTTTATCGATCTGGGTCACGAGGTTGGCCCGGCCCTTGTACTCGATGCGGGCTTTCCCAAAGCCGCGACGCATGATCGCGCCGGCTGCCTTAAGCGCCTCGAGCAAGGTCGAGCGAAGCGCGTCGCGCGTCTCGCTCAAATATCCCCCCGGCGCGCCGCGCGCTTCAGCGCGAGGACGATCCCGCGCGTCGTATACGGCTCGGCCTCCAGGACGCGGCGAATCCCGGCGCGGTGCAGGGCCGCGGATGTGATCGGGCCGATGGACACGGCCGCAGCGGTCTTGAAAAAGCGCCGGGCCGAGGCGGCGCCGACGGCCTTGAGGAAGTGCGATGCGGTCGAGGACGACGTGAACGCCACCGCGTCCGCTCCGCCGCCGCGGACGGCGCGGCGCAGGACGCGCAGGCCCTTGGAGTCGGGCAGCGTCCGATACGCTTCGACGACGTCCACGCGGGCGCCGCGCCGGCCCAGCAGCCGCGGCAAGACGTCGCGCGCGACGCGGGCGCGGGGGATCAGGATGCGCCGGCCGCGCACGTCCCCAAGAAAATCGGCGAGAGCTTTCCCCTCATACGTCTCCGGCACGCGCACGCCCTTCCAGCCGTGGCGTCCCAGCGCGCGGGCGGTTGCCGGCCCGATCGCATAGAGCCGGCGCGGCCGGCGCGCGGAGCGGGAGAGGACTCGCCGCGCCCGCTCGAAGAACCGGTCCGCGGCATTGGCGCTCGTGAAGACAAGAGTGTCGTAGGCGGCGAGGTTCCGGAGCGCGCGATCGAAACGAGTCCAACTCGCGGGGGCCGCAATGCGGATCGCCGGAGCGGCCAGCGCTTTCGCGCCGAGACGGCGCAGGCTCCGCACCAGCGCCTCGGCTTGAGGACGCGGACGGGTCACGAGGATCGTCTTTCCTTGAAGGAGGCGGGAGCGGGATGGCACGCGTGCGGATTATATCAAAGCGCGCGGACGCGGTCCTTCCCAGGATTACGGCAGCGGGCAGACGAGGGCGTATCGCCCGTCGGTTCGCGTCGCGCGGAGATAGATCTCGACGGACCGGCCCGTGACTAGGATCGCGCGGCCGGGGACCTCGTAGCCGACCTGATCGGGCACGGCGCCGCTCAGCAGCGCCTGCGCTTGCGGCCGCCGGAACTCTACGGTGCGGATATCGTCGATCTCCGCGGCCGTGACCGGCCGGACGACCTTCGCCGTCGGAGGCCAGTATCCGATGAGCGACGCGATGGCTGTCGGCTTGTGTCGCTCCGCGTTGGTCCGTTGCGCGGCGGTGCAGCCGAACTTGTCGAAGAGCTCGTCCCAGCGATGGGCGCTGACGGTGTCCTTCACGTCCTTGAGGAGCCGTCCGATGGCGACGTGGTCGTCCGCGACCGGGCCCGCGATGGTCGCTTTGACCGCGATCGCCTCGGCGCCCAGCCCGACGGCGCCCGCATCGGCGATCCACTCGGGAGCGGCCGCGGCCCGCGACGCCGCGAGGGCGAGCGCGACGACGGAGATCGCGAGGGCATTGCTCATCGCGGCCCTCCGGCGGGCAGCGGGCACGTCAGGCCGACGCGGCCGTCCGCCTTCTGGACGTTCACCGCGATGTCCATCGGGCGGCTGCCCGCGAGGATCGCCTTGCCGGGAACGGAGTACGCCTGAGGCTGCTGCCCCGCTTCCGCGGGCGCCGCCTGCGGGCTCCCGAAATCGACCGCACGGATTTCGCGCAAATCCTGCTCCGTGACGGCGCGTCCGGGCGGGCCGGGCGGACGATAGTTCAAGAGTGCGGCGATCGCAGCAGGCTTGTCGGCCGCGGCGGCGGACGTCTGCTCCGCGCTGCATCCGAACTGACCAAAAAGGTCGTCCCATTGTCCCTTCGAGACGGAGGATTTGACGCCGGAGAGAAGGCGGCCGATGGCGACGCGGTCGTCCGCGGCGGCGCCGGTGATCCGCCGGCTTTCCATGCGCGGCATTCCGACGCTGGTCCAGACGTCCGCCCGAGCGGGAGACGCGAGGAGCAATGCGGCGATCAGTAGTCCCTCCATTCTATCGTCATGATACGCTTGCGCAGACATCGGAACAAAGGTCCAAAGGCCCAGCCACGCCTGGGACTATTGGGGCAGGCGAATTGAATCGCGCGAACGCGGCTTCCGTCGAGAAGGCGTTTTTCAGCGGCCCGTTTGACACTTAGGGAGCGTTTTGTTACAGTTTTTCGCTCCTTATGGCGTCTGGAAAGCTAGAAAAGAACGTCGCGATCGCGCCGCTGTTGTCCGAAGACAGGATCATCGTCGGCCGCAGCTTCGCGGACAAGAACCAACTGCAGGACGCATTGGTCAAGCTCATCTGCAAGTCCAAGGCGCTCGGGGACTCCAATGCCCTGCTCAAGAAGATCCAGGAACGGGAGCATGGCGTGAGCACGACCCTCGAGAGCGGTCTGAGCCTGCCGCACGTCCGGCTGGACGATTTTCACGACGTCACGGCCGCGCTCGCCGTACTGTCGAAGCCCGTCGTCGATCCCGAGCAGCCGGATTTTCCGATTTACGCGATGCTGCTGTTCCTGTCCTCCAACGATACCGAGCATTCCCAGCGCCATCTCCAGATGCTGCGCAACGCCGCCATCCTGTTCCGAGTCGATTTCATGAAGCAGCTTGCTTCGTCCAAGTCCGCCGCCAGCGTGCTCGAGCTCATCCGCCGCAGGGAGTCGTTGAGCTGACCTCACCCGTGGCGACCCTGCGCATTACGAAGCACGGCGAGGACGTCTTGAAGCGCGTCTCCGAACCCGTCGATTTCGACAAGCTCAAGAAGAAGCTGCCCGGCCTGCTCAAGGACATGTGGGCGACGATGTACGGCGTCAACGGGGTCGGACTCGCGGCGCCGCAAATCGGCTTGAACATACGCCTGGCCATCATCGACGTGCGGCCGGACCAGAAGCCGCAGCGCCTCGTCCTGATCAACCCGGAGATCGTGTCCAAGGAAGGCGGCATCGACGAGGAAGAAGGATGCCTGTCGGTCCCGGGTCTCTACGCGAAGGTGAAGCGCTACGCGCGCGTGCGCATCCGCGCGACCGACCACCACGGCAAGCCCTACGAGATGAGCGGCGAAGGGCTCCTGGCGCGCGCGTTTCAGCACGAGATCGACCATTTGGACGGCAAGCTCTTCATCGACCATCTCTCTCTTACCGAGCGTCTGCGCGTCGCGCGCATCTTGAAGGATCTCCGGCTGAATTGGACTTAGGGAGTCAATGAAGCTCCTCTTCTTCGGCACTCCGAAGATCGCCGTTCCATTCCTCCAGGCCTGCGCCGCCCGCCATGAGGTCCTCGCGGCCGTCACCAAGCCGGACAGCCCCTCGGGCCGGGGTCTCGATCTCGCCCCGTCGCCGGTGAAGGCGGCGGCTGCGGCGCTGGGGATCCGCTCCATCGAACCGCAGACGCCGAGCGTGGTCGCGGCGGAGCTGACGGGGCTCGGCGCCGACTTGGCGGTCGTCGTCGCCTACGGCAAGATCCTCAAGCCGGACGTCTTGGCCGCGACGAAGCACGGGTTCATGAACGTGCACTTTTCCCTCCTCCCGAAGTACCGCGGCGCGGCGCCCATCGCGTGGAGCCTCATCCGCGGCGAGACGAGGACCGGCGTGAGCCTTTTCTGGCTGGACGAAGGCATGGACACGGGGCCGGTCCAGCTGCGCCGCGAGGCGCCGATCGGGCCGGACGAGGACGCGCCGGCTCTCGCCGAGCGGCTGACCGCCATGGGCGTCGAGGCGATGATCGCGGCCCTCGCTGACGTAGGGGCCGGGAAGATCATCCGCGAGGCTCAGTCCGGCGACGCGAGCCTGGCGCCCAAGCTGACGCGAAAAGACGCCGCGATCACGTTCGACCAGCCTGCAGTAGATATACATAACAGGGTCCGAGGGCTTCGGGGCGGGCCGCGGGCCTATTTCGAGCGCGGGGGCAGCGTCACCGTCCTCAAGACCGCGTTGGATTCATCCGCGCCGACGGGAGAGAGCCGGGCCGAGGGTGTCCCGGGCGCCGTCGTACGCGTTGAAAGGAACCATGGGGTTTTGGTACAATGCCGCTTGGGTCGGCTCTGGTTAGTGGAAGTCCAACCCGAAGGAAAAAAGCAAATACCAGCGGCGGATTTCGTCAACGGCTTGCGGTTGAAGCCAGGCGACCTGCTTATTACTTCATGAGCGACGGTTCGATCGAGCAGGGCCACCGCCCGGCGGACGGCAACGCGCGGTGGTACGAGGTCTTCGCCGCGGTGTCGGTGCTGGCGCTGGCGTCGTTTTTGATGCTCCGATGGGGCGTCGAAGGGATCGTTCACAACCGAAAGGTGCAGAACGTTCCCGATCTGAAAGGGAGGTCGTTGTCGGCAGCTATGGACTTGTTGGCGCCGCTCAATCTTGCGATCAAAAAAGACGGCAAGGAGTTCAACAGCTCCGTGCCGGTCGAGGCTATCGTACGCCAAAATCCCGCCGCGGGGACCAAGGTGCGCGAAGGCAAGATCGTCCGCGTCGTCATCAGCGAGGGCGGCGACACCGCGTTCGTCCCCGCCGTGATCGGGCTTCCTCTTCGCAACGCCGAGATGCTGCTGCGCCAAAAGCAGCTGATCCTGGGAGACATCACGAACTCCTACTCGCTGCGCATGGAGCGGGGCATGGTGCTCGGCCAGAACCCGAGGCCCGAGTCCAGCGTCGAACGGAACTCGGCCGTGTCCGTCATCCTCTCCGGCGGCCCCCCTCCGGCCGGCGTCGTTTTGATGCCCGATTTCCAGCGCAAGGACATCTCGGAAGCGATGTCGTGGAGCTCCCAGAACGGAATCCCGCTCGAGACGGTGAAGGACCCGGTCTCGTTGTTCGCGGCGGGAACGATCCTCGCTCAGGACCCGACGCCGGACACGGTGGTGTCGCCGTCGTCCAAGATCCGCCTCTCCGTGAGCGGCCGCTCCGAGAAGTCCGGAAAGAACTCGATGCGCAACATCCATTTCGAGGTCCCGCAAGGCGCCTCCGACAGCCACGTCCGCATCGTCCTGATCGACCAGTACGGCGAGCGGGAGGTTTTCAACGGCCTGCGCTCGCCGGGCTCGAAGGTCGACGCCGACGTGCCGACCGCCGAATCGGGCCAGGCGCGCGTGCGCATCTTCCTCAACGGCATCCTCGTGGAGGAGCGCGACCTGTGACCATGACGCTCAAACGCGCGGCGCAACTCGTCCCGTCGATCCTCTCCGCGGACTTGGGAGACATCGGCGGCGGGCTCACGGCGATGAAGGAAGCTGGAGTCACGTGGGTGTCCGTCGACGTGATGGACGGCCACTTCGTTCCCAATTTGAGCTTCGGCCCCGATTTCGTGCGGCTCGCCAAGCGCGAGGGATTTTTCGTCGACGCGCACCTCATGGTGTCCAATCCCGACACGGCGTTCCCCTGGTTCGTCGACGCGAAGGCGGACATCGTGACGGTCCACCAGGAAGCGTGCACGGACGTCTCGAGGACGCTCGCCGCGATCCGCAAGGCCGGCGCCAAGTGCGGGCTCGCGATCAAGCCGAAGACGCCCGTGGAAAAGCTGCTCGCGCACGCGGCCGAGATCGACATGGCGCTCGTCATGACGGTCGAGCCGGGTTTCGGCGGGCAGAAGTTCATGGCGGACATGATGCCCAAGGTGGAGGCGCTGCGCCGCGAGCGCGACGCGAAGGGGCTCGAGTTTTGGATCCAGGTGGACGGCGGGATCAATCGCGATACGATCGCGGCCGCCTACAAGTCGGGCGCGGACTCTCTCGTCGCGGGGAACGCGGTGTTCGGCGCGCCGAACCCCGTCGACGCGGCGCGGGAGCTCATCGGAAAGATCGGATGAGAAATTTGCATCAGAATCGAAGGAGGATGAACAAATGGCGGTAGTCATCAGGCTGCAGAGGATCGGAAAGCCCAAGCAGGCGTACTTCAGGGTCGTGGCGATCGAGAAGGCCCGCGGGCCTCACGGACGGCCGCTCGAGATCCTGGGGTCGTACAACCCTCGGGCCGAGAAGGGCAAGGATAAGGTCACGGTCAACAAGGACCGCGTGACTCACTGGGTCAAGAACGGCGCCAAGCCGTCCGAGACCGTCGAGACGCTGCTCAAGCAGGCGGCGAAGGGCTAGGCGATGAAGGCACTCGTCGAGCATCTCACGAAGAGCTTGGTCGACAAGCCGGAAGCCGTCGAGGTCATCGAGGCCGCGGACGGCGAGACGACTAAATTCACCCTGCGCGTCGCCGAAGAGGACAAGGGCAAGATCATCGGCAAACAGGGAAAGGTCATCAAGGCCCTGCGCGCCGTGATCGCCATGGCGGCGGCGAAGGCCGACAAGCACGTGTCGGTGGACTTGGAGTAGGAGAGACGAGCGAGCGATGACGCGAAAGAAGGCGGCGCCCCGGATCGACGTGATCACGCTGTTCCCCGAGATGTTCGAGGGAGCGTTCGGGCGCAGCATTGTCGGGAAGGCGCGCGAGAGGAAGCAGGTCCGGATCGGCTTCGTCAATCCGCGCGATTTCGCCAAGGACAGGCATCGTACGGTGGACGACCGGCCGTACGGCGGCGGCCCGGGCATGGTGCTCATGGCCCAGCCGCTGTTCGAGGCGATCAAGAGCGTCCGCAAGCGGGGTTCGAAGGTCGTCTTCCTGACCCCGCAGGGCAAGCCCTTCACGCAGCGGCTCGCCGAGAGCTTCGCGAAGGAGAAGCATCTCATCTTGCTCTGCGGACACTACGAGGGCGTCGACGAGCGGATCCTGAAGCACGTGGACATGGAAGTCTCCATCGGCGATTACGTCCTCACCGGCGGCGAGATCCCGGCGATGGCGGTCGCGGACGCGGTGGTGCGGCTCCTGCCGGGTGTGCTCGATGAGGACGCCACGCGGCGCGAGTCCTTCGCGAGCGCACAGCTCGACCACCCGCAATACACGCGGCCCAGCGCCTGGCGAGGCGCCAAGGTGCCCGAGGTTCTGTTGTGCGGCGACCATGCGAAGATCGAGGCATGGCGCCGAGAGGCCGCAGCCGCGGCGACCGGGCGTAAGCGGCCCGATTTGACGGCAGCAAAATGATTGCAACCCAAGGAATCAAGGAGAGTGTTATGTCAGCGCAAGCGATATCGGGATTCACCCCCAAGAACCACCCGGCGTTCAAGGCCGGCGACAGCGTTCGCGTCCACCTGCGGGTCGTCGAAGGCGAGAGCGAGCGCATCCAGGTCTTCGAGGGGACCGTCATTGCCAGGCGAGGCACGGGCATCTCCGAAACCATGACCGTCCGCAAGGTCTCCTTCGGCGTTGGCGTCGAGAGGATTTTCCCCGTTCATTCCCCCCGCATCGACAAGATCGAGATGGTGCGCCCCGGCCGCGTTCGGCGCGCGCGACTCTATTATCTGCGCAACCTGTCCGGGCGCGCCGCGAGGCTCGACGAGGGCACGGAGCAGACCTCGACGGGCAAATCGTCGGCGTCCGCGCCGGACGAGAAGGCCAAGGACGCCGGCAAGGGCGTCCCGCCCAAGCTGACCGCCAGCCCCGCCGCCTAACGGCCGAGGCGCATCAGTGGATCGGCCCGCCACGGCCGGACGAAAGCGCGTCCCGCGGCGCCTGGATCTCTTCGACCAGGCGCTGCGCGCGCACCACGGGGCCAAGTGCCTCGTCGGCGTCGACGAGGCCGGGCGAGGCCCGCTCGCGGGGCCCGTGGTCGTCGCGGCCGTCATCCTCGATCCCGAGTCGTGCGGGGCGCTCGGAGGCGTGCGGGACTCCAAGACTCTTCCGGCCGAGAAGCGCGCGGCGCTCTTCCCGCTCATCCGCGCCAGCGCCAAGCGCATCGCCGTCGCCTGGGCGACGCCGCGGCAGATCGACGACAGCAACATCCTGCGGGCGACGCTGTCCGCCATGGCGCGCGCGGTCGTGCGCCTGCGCCTCACCGGCGAGGACTCCGCCCTCGTGGCCGTGGACGGCAATTTTCCGATACCGGGCCTGACGCTTCCCCAGTACCCGCTGATCAAAGGCGACGGCTACTCGCTGGCGATCGCCAGCGCCGGTATCGTCGCCAAGGTCGTGCGCGACCGCTGGATGGAATCGATCGACCGGCGGTTTCCAGGCTACGGCTTCGCCGAGCACAAAGGCTACGGCACAAGCATGCATGTCCGGGCGCTCTCCCAGCTCGGCCCTTGCCGCGTCCACCGGCGTTCCTTCGAGCCGGTGTCGCAGACCGCGCTGCCCTTCTCCCGAGACTGATCCCCCTCGGGAACTTTCCGGCCTCCCCGCTCGTATCCTAGGGCGATGAGTTTCCTGCGCCTGGCGATCGGCCGAGACGGCGAGTCCCGCGCGGAGCGCTATTTGAAGTCCTTGGGATACCGCCTGATCGAGCGGTCGCCCAGCAATCGGCTGGGGCAGATCGACCTCGTCATGAAAGACGGCGACACGGTCGTGTTCGTCGAGGTGAAGACGCGAACGAACCGGGAGCTCGGCTGGGCGGAAGAAGGCGTGCACGCCCGCAAGCAGCGGAAGATCGCCCAGGCGGCGCTCGTCTACATCCAAGAGCGGAAGCTGGCTCGGACTCCGTTTCGCTTCGACGTCGTCGCCGTCCAGGACGGGGAGATCCGGCATGTCCCCGACGCCTTCCGGCCTTCCTATTATTGGTGAGCCCGCCGGGCGTCACGACGCGTGCACGCGGTCGTCAAGATACTGTGACTTGCGTTTGGCGGCGCAGGCGGCATACTTAAAGCGTACCCTCGTCGTGCGGCATTATGATACGCGTCATATCTGGCCGCAAACTATTTAGCTAAGGTTAATGCGGCACGAGATTACACATGAACGGACGGCAGTAAATCCAAAGGCTGCTTGGCTCATTCAAAGTCCTCAGGGCGCTGGATCGCCGGAAGCTCGAGGCGCTCGCCAAGACATCCTCGAAGAGGGAGTTCCGCCGCGATGACGTGGTCTTCAACGCCGGCGAGGACGCCGACCGGATTTACGGCATCGTCAGCGGACGCGTCCACCTCTTCCGTTCCACCGCGAAAGGCCGTAGGATCGCCGTGGACGTGCTGGTGCGCGGCGACATCTTCGGCGTCCGCTGGGACTGGCGCCATCGGGTGCCCCAGTACGACGTGACCGCGGTGGTCAAGGAGCCCACGGTGCTCGTCGAGTTCCCGGCCGAGTCCTTCGTCGCGAGCTGCTTGAGCGAGAGCGCCTGCGCGCAGGAGTTGTGCGAGTATTTCGCGCAGAAGCTGAAGGCCGCCTACGACCTACGCTGCCTGAGCCAGGAGACGATGCTCATTCGCATGGCTTCCGCCCTGACCGCCCTCCACACGGGTTTCGGCGACGTGGTCCCCCTCACGAAGAAGGAGCTCTCGGAGCTCATCGACGCGACGCAGGAGACGACGTTCCGGACGATCTCCCGCCTGCAGCGCTCCGGCCATATCGAGTCGCTGCGGGGCGGCATCCGGATCGTGGACCGAAAGGGACTCGAGTCCCTGCTTCCCAACTAGCGTTCGGCGCTTTTCCCGAACCAGAAGTTGAGGCCCAAGAGATAGCTCAGGGATTCCGCCGATTTCGAGCGGAACGCCTTGTCCAATGGGTATTTTCCGTAGCGCGCCTCGAAGGTCGCGCTGAGACCGCGGATGAGGAAGGCCTCGACGCCCGCCGCGCCCGTCACGAAGAGGCCTTTAGTCGAGCTCTTGAAGCCTTGGTCCGGAGGGATGCCGCCCGGGATGGTGACGCGACCGTTGGCGGAGAAGTTGCTGAGCCCCGCCCCGCCGAGAAGATAGGGCGTCCAGGCTCCCTGCTCGAACACGTTGACGCGGGCGATCGCGTCGAGGGTGAGCGCCGTCGCCCGCATCGTCTGCGCGCTCGCGCCCGGTACGAGGAGCGGGCCCGAGGGAGAAGATTCCTGGATCCTTCGATTGAACCGCGTGACGCCGCCTTCCGCTCCCAGGGCGATCCAGTTCGTGAGATAGCGGAGGTAGCGGACGTTGAAGGACGGCCCGCCGGAGACGGCGGCGCTGAAGTCGTTGGCGCCCGCGGGCAGTGCCGCGCCGAGCTGGAAACCGAACGACGTGAGCCCCCCCTCGAACTCGTAGGCGTCCACGGAGGTCGGGAGATGTATCTTCGGGAGCTCGGGAAGCTTCGGCCACTTGAGCGCGGACGCCGGCGAGGAGAGCAGGAGGAGGGCCGGGAGAGCCGCTCCGGCGCGCCCTCGACGACGGAAGCCGCGCGCAAAGGGCATGATCCTTATGTAAACAAAAAAATGATAAAATCGCAAAATCTTCATGAACGTTCGCGCCTACGTCAACGCGATCCGGGCCTCCGCCAAGTACCTGAAGTCGAAGGCTCCGGGAGTCAATCCAAAGGTCGCGATCATCCTAGGAAGCGGTCTCTCCGGCGCGGTGCCGCGTTTGCGGGATCCGAAGATCATCCCCTATGCCTCCGTGCCGGGATTCCCCCGCGCCACCGTATCGGGTCATGCCGGCAAGATGATCCTCGGCCGCTTGGGGGGCGTGGGCGTCGCGGTCATGCAGGGACGCTTCCACTATTACGAGGGTCACGCCATGGAGGCGATCACACTTCCCGTGCGCGCTCTCGAGCACCTGGGGCTCAAGACCTTGGTCGCCACCGCCGCGGTGGGCTCCATGCGCTCCCGCATCAAGCCGGGCGACATCGTGGTCGTGAAGGACCACATCAACATGATGGGAGCCAACCCTCTGCGCGCCTTTCACGAGCAGGAGTTCGGAGACATGTTTCCGGACATGGTGGACACGTATGATCCCGCGCTGCGCCGCTTGGCGCTGTCGATCTGCCGGTCCCACAAGGTGCCGGCGCATGAGGGCGTTTACACCGCCGTCTGCGGACCGTCCTACGAGACGCCGGCCGAGATCCGCGCTTTCCGGACGCTCGGCGGCGACGTGACCGGCATGTCGGTCGTCCCCGAGGCCACCGTCGCGCGTCAGATGGGCGTGCGCGTCTGCGCGCTCGCGTGGATCTCCAACATGGCGGCGGGAATGTCCAAGGAAGCCCTCAGCCATCCCGACGTACTCGCGATGGGCGAGAAGGTCGCGGCGCGGCTGCGCCTCGTCCTCGAGAGCCTTCTGCGCAAGATCTAGCGGGACCTCGAGATGAGGATGCTCGATCTCATTCTCAAGAAGCGCTCGAAGGGCGAGCATTCCCCACAAGAGCTGTCCTTCATCGCCGCCTCGGCCGCCGCCGGAAGCGTGCCGGATTATCAGATCGCTTCCTGGCTCATGGCGGCGTTCCTCAACGGGATGACCGAGCGCGAAACGGTCGCGCTCACCCGCGCCATGGCCGCGTCCGGCCGCCGCCTCAGCCTGCGCGGGATCGGGAAGAAGACGGTCGATAAGCACTCGACGGGCGGCGTCGGCGACGGGATCTCGCTCGCGCTGGCCCCGGCGGTCGCCGCCTGCGGCGTCTGCGTGCCCATGATGTCCGGCCGAGGCCTGGGACACACGGGCGGCACGCTCGACAAGCTCGAGTCCATCGCGGGCATGAAGGTGCGGCTCGACGTGCCCCGCATCGAAGCCCAGCTCAAGTCGATCGGGGTGTGCATGTTCGGGCAATCCGAGGACTTAAATCCCGCCGACCGCAAGCTCTACGCCTTGCGCGACGCCACCGCGACGGTCGAGTCGATGCCGCTCATCGTGGCGAGCATCCTCTCGAAGAAGGTCGCCGAGGATCTGGACGCGCTCGTCCTCGACATCAAGTGCGGCTCGGGGGCTTTCCTCAGCCGCCAAGCCGACGCGGTCGAGCTCGGACGCCGCCTCGTCAAGACCGCGGGCGGTCTCGGGATACGCTGCGTCGGCCTCGTCACGTCCATGGATCAGCCCCTCGGGCGCGCGGTCGGCAACGCCTCCGAGATGCGGCAGGCGATCGACGTGCTTCGCGGAGACGCGAGCTGCGGAGATTACGTCGAGCTGGTGCGCGTCCTCGGCGGGTGGATGGTGCATCTCGCGGGAAAGGCGAAGGGATGGGAGGAGGGCGCCCGCCGTATCGATCGGGCGATCTCGTCGGGAGAGGCGCTCGCCGCGCTCAAGGCGATGATCGCGGGGCAAGGCGGAGACGCCGCGGTCATTGAGGATCCTAAGAAACTGCTCCCCGATTCTCCGCACGCGCGCGACGTCGTTTCTCCGTCGGACGGATACGTGGTCAAGCTCGACGCGCGGGCGATCGGCGGCGCGGCCGTCGCCCTCGGCGCGGGCCGCGGCCGCATGGAGGACGCGATCGAATTCGGCGCCGGCATCCGGCTCGAGAAGAAACTCGGAGACCCCGTCCGCAAGGGCGAAGCGGTCGCGCGGCTCTTCGCCGAGGCGCCGGAAAAGCTCGACGCTGGCCAGGCGGCGTTCCAACGCGCGCTGGCGATCGGCCGCCGGAAAGTCCCGGCGAAGCCTCTCATACGGAAGGTGATACGATGACCGGATACGCCGTCTGCGAGCATCCGCTCGCGCAGATCAAGCTGGCGCGGCTTCGCGACAAGAACACGTCCCCGGCGGATTTCCGGTCGGCGCTGGAGGAGATCAGCATCATCCTCGGGCTCCAGGCGCTCAACGCCCTGCGGACGCGGCCCTGCACGGTCCAGACGCCGCTCAAAAGCGCTCCGGGGCGCGAGACGGACCAGCCGATCGTGCTCGCGGCGGTGCTGCGGGCGGGGCTCGGCATGGTCACCGGCATCTCGCGGGCGGTCCCGGAGGCGCGGATCGGCCACATTGGCCTCTACCGCAACGAGGAAACGCTCAACCCCGTGCGCTACTACGTCCGGTTGCCGAAGGATTTGGACAAGAGCCTCGTCCTCCTCTGCGATCCCATGCTCGCCACCGGAGGCTCGGCCGTCGAGTCGATCCGCATCCTCAAGACGGACGGAGCCGCTCAGATCGTCTTGGTCTCCCTCCTCGCGGCCAAGCAAGGGATCCGCCGGGTGCGCCGCGAGCATTCGGACGTGCCCATCGTCGTCGCGGGCGTCGATGCCGTGCTCAACAAGAAGGGCTACATCGTGCCCGGCCTCGGGGACGCCGGCGACCGCATCTTCGGCACTTTCTAGCGGCGATCCTCGGTCTTGCAATTCCGGGTCGCGGGGCTATACTCTAGGTAATGGACTCAATGCTGTGCCCCAGGTGCACTCGGAAGATCGCTTCCGAGGACCTGGTTTGCCCCTTCTGCGGCTGCCAACTGGCAGGGCTTACGGATACCCCTCCGCCTCGACCGGCCGACGTCGAACCGCCTCAGGAAAGCGGCATCCCCGATGATACGTCCGAAGCCGAATCGAGGGTGCCCGCGTTCATGCGGGTCGAGGCCATGGACAGGGGCTGGGAGCCGGCCCGGCAGCACGAGCCGGGGCTGGGTGGGCGCGCGCTGCGGGTCCTTTTCTTCTGCGGCGTCGGCGGGGCGATCCTATTTTGGATCTTCAGCGCGAGGGCGCCCGAAACCCCGGCGGTCGTCACGCATCCGCTCGAGAACCGGACGAAGTATATTCAGGAGCAGATGAAGGTGGCCTTCGGCTCCTCGGCTCCGGCGCATCCCGTCGATTCCCCGGCGCCGTTGCCCAAGACCGCTAGGACGCCCTCCAAAAACATGCGGCCAAAGCCTCCGGCGGAAAAGGGCATCGGCGATCTGGTCTACGACACGAGCCTCCCCCCGGTGAAGTCGTTGCCGGCGCCTCCCGTCCCGCAGGACCGCAACGTGATCATCGAGACGGAGCAGGGCGCGGTCAAGCCGGACTCCGAGAAGGAAGTGATGATCACCGGCGAGGGCCTCAAGGGGACGTACTTCGAAGCGGAAGGCACGCCGGCGGTGAAGGGGCCGTGGATCTTCCGCGGGCACGTCTATGATCTGGTGACGCTGACGCCTCTAGACGCCGTCCAGATCGTTCTGCGCAATCCCGAGACGGGAAAGACCTACGAGACCTATTCGCAGCGCGGAGGCCGCTTCCGCGCCGACGTGCCGGAGACGGCGGGTACCGGCTACTACATCCGCATCGTGCACGCCGAATATCACTCGGCCTACGAATTCGGACGCATCGACAACATGAAGGTCGTCCCGGCCGATAAGCGCAAGAAGATCGCCCAGGAGCTCTCGAACGCCGTCGCCAACGCCGATCCCGTGCTTCCCGCAGGAAAGAAGAAAAGCCTCGACATCTTCATCACGCACCGCTGAGGAACGTCGGGTCTACGCGGACGCGGAGGTCAGGAGAACCGTTCGGCCATCGTATGCAGGGGTTCTTCCTGCAGGACCACGAGGTCCTTCTCGCGGCGCTTCAGGATGCCGCGCTTTTCGAAATCTTGGAGCAGGCGGACGGTCGTCTCGATGGTCAGGGCGGACATCTCGGCCAGGTCCTTGCGCTTGAGTCCGGAGACCTTCATCTTGCCGTCCGTGCGCCGCATCACGTTGAGGATGACGTTGGCGAGGCGCCCGCGGGCGGGCTTGAAGGCGATGTCCCGCGCCTTGTCCTCGCCGCGGCGGACGTCCTTGCTGAGCTCGCGCAGGAGGCGAAGCGAGGCCTTGGGGTGCTTGAGAAGGAAATTGTTGAAGGTCGTCTCGTCCACCATCGAGACGACCGACTCTTCCATCGCCTCGGAGCTGCCGGAGTAGTTTTCCCCCGAGAGCATCGAGCGATGGCCGAGCAGGTCGCCGGGGCTCTCCATGCGGGTCACGAGCTGCTGTCCGGTGCGGCTCGACTTGTAGATCTTGACCCGGCCGGTGCAGACGACGTAGAGACCCTGCGGCTTCTCTCCCTCGTGGAAGACCACGTCGCCCGCGCGGAATCGATGGGCCACGCGCATGTCCTTCCAGTGCTTCTGCGACGATTTTTCCTCGAGCAGGGAGAAGAAGCAGTTCTTCTTGAAAACGCACCAGTCGCAGTTGGGCGCTTCTTTCTTGGAAAAGGGCATGTCAGAGGACGCTTACCGTCGCCACAAAAATAGCATATTTCGTCGACGGGTGTGTGACAGCCGTCAGGGTCACCGCGCCGCTCGGACCCGGTCCTGATTCGGCATCAGGATGCGTTGGAACGCGGGCGAGGAGCGGAACGCGTCGAACTCGACGTCGGTCTTGGCCAAAAGAAGAGTCTTGCGGAGCTCTCCGACGTTGCGGGCGTTGCGGAAGGCGTTGTCGAGCGCGGACAGCGCCTTCTGCGCGCGGCCCGTGCCGGCGTAGGCGAGCGCGAGCTGGTAGTAGGCGGAGGAGTTCTGCGGCAGCGCCTTCACCGCGCTCTCGAGCGTGCCGACGGCCTCCTCGATCTGGCCGAGCAGGCGGTAGCTCGTGCCGAGATTTTCGAACAAGAGCGACTTCTGCGCGGAGTCCAGCGAGCCGCGGTATTGGTCGGCGTCGAGCGCGGCCCGGTACTCGGTGATGGCGTTCTGATGATGGCCGTAGCGGAACTCCTCATGCCCTTTGTTCAAGTGCTCCAGGATGCTCGGGTCGCGGTCCCGGGAGGCGAAGCCGCGATAGGAGCCGCTTTGGCTCGCCAACGTCGGCGCGTTCGCCACCGAGTCCCGCAGCGCGTCCCGCGGCGTCGCGTCCTCTTGGACGCGGTCGCGGGCCTGTTCCTCGCTGATGCGACCGCCCTGGACGTCGTCGTACTCCTCGAGGAGCGCGCGGTTCTGGGGGACGGACATGAGGTCGGAGAAATTATTGTCGGTCTTGAGCAGCCGGGCCAGGGCGGGATAGCTGTTGAGCTTGCGCGCGCGCTGGATGCTCAGCTGCAGGTTGGCGGTCGATAGCGCCGGGTCGTTCATCTTGAGGCGGATCTGAGCGGCGTACACCGCGGGCATCGGATTGCCGGGAGACACGGCCATCGCCTTGCGCAGCTCGCCGAGCGCCTCGTCGTACTTGCGCATCGCGACGAAGGACATGGCCATGCCGTGGTGCAGCATGTAGGGGTCGGACAAATTCCTGAGACCCGGGTCGAGCACCAAGGCCGTCTCGAAGGCGGCGACCGCCTGACCCGCGTCGTTGGGATCGGCTTGGGCCGTGCCGCGCTCGAACGCGCGATGGTAGTAGGCGTCGCCAAGACGGAAGAAGGCCTCCGCCGAGCCGGAGTTGGCCTGAGTCGCCCGGTCGAAGGACGTGATCGCCGCAGAATAGTCCTGGGAGCTCATCTGCTCGAGCCCCTTCTTCAGCAGCGGCTGGAATCGCTCGACCGAGGCGGCCCTGGGAGCCTGGAGGTTCTTCCCCTTACTCTTCAGGCCGGCGGCGGCCGCCGGCGGCGCCGCGCGCGCGCAAAGGGCAACGACCAGGATGGAAAATAGCGCCCTGTTCATCTCGCTCAAGAATAGCGTTCTATTAGTACCGTTCCTAGGGTCCTTGGTCCCACGACTATCCATTCCGCAAGACCTAATCATCGGTAGGCCCTATGGCCCATTCAAAGTTTGGAGCACCAGCATTAAAGAACGGAAAATGCTGGATTAATGTAGGGTAATTCCGTCGGGGGAGGCTTTCGCCCGCTTAGTCTCGGCCCATCATCGCGAGGTCGTGCACCAACAGGCTCACGATGAAGACGAACAGGCTGTAGGCGACCGGCAGGCTCCATTCGATAGGACTGTGGAAGCCGTGGACCGCCGCCACCGCGAAGAACAGCGCCGACGACACCGTGCAGGCGACGAGGGTCTTGTTCTTGGAATCGTAGATCGAAGTGGCGAGCGGCGTCAGCGTCAGCAGGAGCCAGATGGGCGACCAATACGGGGTCAGCAGATAGACGATCGCGACGTTCGCCACCAGGTTCACCCCGCGCCGGAGGTCCATCACCCAGCCCGAGACGTTCGTGCGACCCTTAAGCCACTGGAGGAACAACGTGTTGAACGCGATGAGGACCACCAGCATGGAGAGGCAGATCATCGAATAGGTCTTCGTCGGCTGGCTCAGGACCACGCCCAGGACGACGAACACTATCGCCAGCGGCGTCAGGTAGCGCGTCACCAGCATGGCGCGCTGAGCCTCGATCGGCAGCTTCGGTTCCTCGATCATGTTGTCGTTCCGTTCCTCAGTAGTTTGTCCAAGTCGTGCCTTTCACGTCCGTGTGCGTGCACTGCACCCAGATCGTGCCCTTGTCGATGCCCGCGGTGACGTAGCCCCAGTCGCCGGAGTCCGCCGTGGTGTCCTTCGTCACCGAGTAATTGATGTTCGTCGAGTTCCCATGGGTGAACGTGTAGGCGGCCGGGATGCCGCTGACGTACTTGTTTCCCGGCTGCTGGAACTGCACGAGGTCGGACGGGTATTGGCCGTCGGAATCGACGTAATAGATCGTGATGGCCGAGCGAATGGCGCCGAGCTTCGCCTTCGTCGAGCCTTCATTGGCGGTGCGGATGACGTTGCCGAACTTCGGCAGCGCGATGGTGGTCAGAATCGCCAGGATGACGACGACCAGCATCACCTCGATGAGAGTGAATCCGCCCGCGGCGGCGCCCCTTCGTGGTTTCACCGGGCGTCATACTACCATAATATGACGGTTGTCACACCGTAATTTAATGGCCGTATTGCGGGGCTGTCCCCAATTGAATAGAATGCGTCTTACGGTGGCCGTAGCTCAACTGGTTAGAGCGTCTGGCTGTGGCCCAGAAGGCTGCGGGTTCAAGTCCCGTCGGTCACCCCAATTTGAATCTCCCGAGGGCCTCGTCTCTTTCGGCCGGAGTCTGGGAGACACCGGACGGCGGCTCCCGAAGAGGGAGCCGTCGTTTCTTTCCGGGGACTGGGCCTGACCTAGCGATGCCAAGCCGAAGGACTTCGGTCAACAGCGAATACACCCGGAGGATCGATTGGGTCATCGACCATGTTCGCGGGAATTTGGATCGCCAGCTGAAATTGGAGGAGCTGGCGCGAGTGGCTTGCTTCTCGGAATTCCATTTCCATCGGATTTTCGGCGCGGTCACGGGCGAGACCCTCAAGAGCTTTACGAACCGGCTTCGTCTTGAAAAGGCCGCCCGCCTTCTTCGTTTTACCGACGAAAGCGTGACGGAGATCGCCTTGGATTGCGGGTTTACATCCTCGGCCGCGTTTTCGCGCGCCTTCCGATCCGGCTACGACACTACGCCGAGTCATTTCCGGAAGAGCGGCGTGATCAAGAAGAGCAAGATTCGCAAAGAACTCGGCTCCGGACAAGAGTATGTTATCCCCATGAGCGAGGCAGCGAAGCGAGCGGCTTTCCCGGTGAGAATCATCGACCTTCCCGAACGGCGGGTCGCCTACATCCGCGTCACGGACGCCTTCGATTGGGACAAGGTACTTGGCGCTTTCAAGACGATGATCGAGTGGGCCAAGCCGCAGGGCATTTTCTCGCAAGGGACCCTTTTCGGCATGTCGATCGACGACCCGGACGTTACCCCGAGGCATCTCTATCGATACGAGGTCTGCTTTGCGTCGCGTGCTCCCTTTGAGTGCATGGACGGCATGTCGGAAATGAAGCTGCCGGCGATGCGCTACGCCGTCACCAAGGTTTGCGGCGATATTCGCAAGGTCGCGACGGCATGGGACTACCTCTACAGGATTTGGCTTATCAATAGCGACTTCGAGCCCGTCCACGCCCCGGCACTCGAGATTTTCTCGGACAAAGAGAAGGCGACGGATTGGTCGCATTTCGAATTGGAACTATGCCTGCCTGTTCAACGGCTGGCAGAGATGCGGAGTTGAAACGAGATTCCATGATACAAGGTCAGACCAGGAGGAATTAAAAGATGACGACACTCGTTACGGTTGCATTGCTCTCATTCGCCGCTGCCGGCGCCGGCGGACAGGCGCTTCCGGAAGCGCAAATCGTCGTAAACAAGGAGGTTCTACCCATGGCAGGAAAGATCGCCGAAGCGCAGGCCAAGGTCGAGGATGTCGGAGGCGTGTTCATTTACGCAAACGACGCGAAGTCGCTGGCCGAGTGGTATAAGAAGAAGTTGGGAATCGAACTCGTCCATAATGCCGCGGAAGGAAACTACTACCACGTGTTCATGCGCAGCAAGGTCCCGGGCGCGAACACCGTATTCGCCATAAAGCCGGCCGCGTCGAGGCTTTCGACCGAGAGGAATCAGTTCGCGGTCAATTTCAGGATCAATGACTTTGACGGCTTCATTAAGCGGCTCAACAGCGAGGGCGTCTCCGTCGATCGGACCCAGGACTATCCGTCTTTCGGCCGCTTCGGATGGATCAAGGATCCGGAGGGAAATCAGGTCGAATTCTGGCAGCCCGCCCCGCTATAAGGGCGCCGAGCTGCGCTTTTCCGCGAGGGTGGCCCATTTCCCCTTGTTTCGATCGCCGTCCGGCTGCTCGCACATCTCGGCCAATAGGATCTTGAAGCCCGCGCCCTTTACCGTCTCGACCATCTGCTCCGGGGTGAGGCTGTCGTAGAAGAACTCCTGGCCGAACATCATGTCCGTGAAGCCGTCCTTCGATTCGTCGACGAGGCCTCCGCTGCTCGCCATGAAGCGGCCGCCGGGACGCAGCCAGCCGTAGATCTTGCGGATGATCCCCGCGTGCGAGCGGCGCGGGATATGAAACAGCGCGTCCCAGCAGACGATCGCGTCGAACGATTCGTCGAACTGCACTTGCTCTATTCGGTCCATGATGAAGCGTTGGCCGGGCAGGCGCCTCTCGGCGAGTTTGAGCATCCCCCTCGAGGCGTCGATGCCGAGGATCTCATGACCGAGCGCCACGATCCTCTCGGCGATGGGGCGGCCCGTCCCGCAGCCTAGGTCCAAGACCGTGCTCGCGGGAGCGAGCGGACTCAAGAGCAAGGATAGATACCCTTCTTCCTGTTCGCGGAAATCGGCGCGGTCATTGTCGAAAAGTTCCGAAATGGAATCGTAAGGGGAGACGACCGGCTGGGAAGAGCTCATGGGCGGACCGTATTCATTCTATAATACCTGAATCGGTGCAATATCAAGCCCCAAATGAGACGGGATCCGGTCGGCGGCACCGTGCGACTCGAATCTTCTCTTCGGCCTGAACCCCATGACATTGATCGATAAGGCGGTCTGGGTCGCCGAGACGCTCAACTCCGGCGAGTATCCGAGCTGCGGCCGTCGGCTCGACAAGTCGCTGCCGACCCTTGATCCGAACGAGTGCGCGTTGCGCGCCTTGGCGAGGCTCGAGCGTGGTCCGGTGCCCCGGGTGTCTCGGATTCGGCGTTATGCTAGACTGGAGCTCGTCGAGGATTAAGGGTCGCCATGGAGACGCCGATGAGATCGAGGATCGCCGCAGCGCTTTGCGCAGGATTCGTCAGCGCCGCTCTCGCCGCGGAGGCGCCCGGCCGGGCGCCTGAGCCGAAGTAGCATTGAATCGTCTTCTTCTGACGGCGCTTCTGGCGGTCTCCCCCGGCACGGGCCGCCCGTGGGCGCAGGACGAACCTCCCCCCGCGGACGCACGAAGAACCAAGATGATCACGGCGTGGACCCGGGCCTTGGGGGAACTCGCGTCGACGCGCGCGCACCGGCGTTTCCTGGCGGCGCATTCCCGCATCCTCACTTTGAATCTCGACGGGATCGAGGACAAGGACAACGTCATCGCCTTGTATCCCGGCGACGGGAACGTGTACGTCAACGAGAGAATCTTCGACGACATGGCGTCGCGCCTGGCCGGCAAGGGCGTCGAGGAGGACGAGGTCGTCAGGCTCGTCGCCCGCAAGACCGTCTCCCACGTCGCCCATGAGCTCTGCCACGGGATGTTTATCCGCAGGCTCCGCGCGTCCGCCGGAGAGACGCTGATCGCGGGCTCCGTGGAGCAGGAGGCCCTCTGCTACCGCGACGAGGCGGCCGTCTTGGACGAGGCGCAGCGGCGCTGGCCGGACCTGGCCGAGCACGACTTTGGCCGCACCGAAAGCAGCGACGCGGCGCTGCTCGAGTCCTGGAGAAAGGGGCCAAAGCGCCTGTACGCGGACGTCGCGAAGCTCTGCGCTCATTTTCCGACCATCCTCTCGACCTCGAACGAGGAGTTGGCGAAGACTCTCAAGAACCGCGCCGCGGAGTTCCGCAAGGACGTCGAGGCGTATCGCGCCGTGGAGGACGTCTCGCGCACCGGGGACGCGGCGGAGAAGAGAGCCGCGGACGAGGCGCTTGCCAAGCTGCCGTCCAAGTTCGAGATGGACCGCCGTCTTCTCTGGGCTCAGACCACGGAGAAGTTCCTGGAGGATCCCCAACGCGTCGAGCGAATGCGGAAGTTCGTCCGGGCGGAGATGAAGCGGTTTTTCGCGAGGCCGAAGAAGAGGAAGCGGTGACCGCGTCAAGCGCCGATGCGGCGATCGGGCGGCCTGCTCTCCACCCGCGTCACGAGATCGATCACGTCTCCGGCCGTCGTAATCGCGCTGGTGCAGTTCCCGATCTACGGCGGCTTGGCCGGGCGAGCGCTGAACTGGTTCTACAGCGCCGGCGCCTTCTATCCCTGACCGAGGGTAGGCGGTTGACTTGTGTCGGATTTCCTTACATGCTAATGTTCGTTCGCGGTAATCGAGAGCGCACATCCAGTTGGGGAGGATTACATGACGAGAGTCACTCGAGCGGTACTTGTTGCGGGGCTGGTGGCGGTCATGGGACGCCCGGCTTCGGCGGACAACGAGATCATCCTCGGCGCGTCGCTGCCGACCACCGGCAAATACGCGGTCGACGGCAATCTGACTCTCAACGGCTACAAGATCGGCGTCGACCGCGTGAACGCGCGGGGCGGCGTGAAGGTCGGCGACAAGACCTACAAGCTGAAGCTGGTCCACACGGACAACCAATCCCTTCCCGAGAAAGTCGCGGAGGACACCGAGCGCCAGATTACTAAGGAGGGCATCAAGTTCCTCTTGGGCTCCTACAGCTCGGCCCTCATCCAAGTCCAGGGCCCCATCATCGAAAAGCATAAGACCCCCTTCGTCGAGGCGGAGGGCGCCGACCGGTCCCTCTTCAATCAAGGCAACAAGTATTTCTTCGGCGTCCTCAACACCGCCGACGCCTACGTCCTGCCGGCGATCGACCTTCTCGCGGAAAAGGCGAAGGCGACCGGGCAAGACGTGATGACGCTCAAGGTAGCCATCGCGGTGGAGCCGGATCCGTTCTCCCGCGACATTCGGGCCGGAGCGCTCGAGGCGGCGAAAAAGCACGGCATGAGTGTCGTGGTCGACGGCGAGCTGCCCAAGGATTTGAGCGATATGACGCCGATCCTGGAGAAAGTGAAGTTGGCCAAGCCCACGATCCTCGTCGTCAGCGGCCACGCGAAGGGCGCTTCGCTCCTGGCCAAGCAGCTGACGAGCATGAAGGTCGAGGTTCCCATGGTCGCCGTGACGCACTGCGACTCGGCCAAGCTCATCGAGAACTTCGGCAAGGCCGTCGAGGGTTTCCTGTGCCCGTCGCAATGGGACGACAGCCTTCCGTTGAAGGATCGCTGGTTCGACACGGCGGCCGCGTACGGCAAATCTTATAAAGAAGAGTTCAAGCAGGAGGCGGCCTACCAGGCGGCGCAGGCCTCGGCGGCGATCCTCGTGTACGCCAACGCGTTCGAGAAAGCGGGCTCGCTCGACAAGGAAAAGGTGCGAGACGCGCTCGCGGCGACGAACCTCAGGACCTTCTACGGCGTCATCCGATTCGACGAGGCCGGCAAGAACATGGCCAAGACGATGGTCCTCTACCAGATCCAAAAGGGAGACTTCAAAGTCGTCGCTCCGAGCCAGTGGGCCCAGAGCGAGTTCATGTACCCCGTGACGCGCCAGTAGCGCGGGACCTCGTCGCGCGGCGATGGAGCGCAGGGAGTTTTCCCCACGCGAGCGGGCGCTTTTCTGGGGCCTGTACGCCGGCAACGTCGTCGGTTGGGCGTTGCTGTTCCGGCGCTACGGCTACTTCGAGAGGTCGATCCTCCAGGCCGTCGTCATGACCGTCGTCGCGGCCGGACTGTTGGGCGCCCTACTCGGGGCGATCGCGGGAGCCTGGGCGCTCGTCGTTGCGGGCATGGCGAAATTCATCCGCCCGAGCGAATCCGCGATGCGCGTCTTCTTCCCGGCCTTCCTCGGCATTTACGTGGGGCTCACGGCCATGTTCTACATGATCGTGCTGCTGGGCGCCGGACCGTCGGAATACGTCAAGACGAACCGCTCGGTCCCGGAGAGCGCGGCGAAAGGACAGGTCACGACCGCGACGTCGACGCAGAGCCGCTAGGAATTCCGGATGACGCCGGCGGAGGTCCCGCGCAGGACTTCCTTTCCCTTCGAATTGCGGACAGAGAAGGAAAAGCCGACGTTGAGGACTCCCTTGCCGGGCTCCACGGAATCGACGATGCCGACGCACGAGAGCTCGTCGCCCGAGTAGACCGGGCGCAGGAACTCGAAGGTCATCGTCCTCGCGATGAAATTCAGGTCGCCGCCGAGCTTGGTGGGAAGCGTGGCGGTAAGCAGGCCGTGCGCCATGACGCGGCCCGCCTCGTCGGCTTCCAGGTGATGTCGGCCCTTGTCGCCCGAGAGCTCGGCGAAGCGCCGGACCTCCGCGGCGTCGAACGCGCGCGCCCACTCCATCCGCATCCCCGCCTTGAGCTCGGTCATCCGCTCACCAGCCCGCCGCCGCGCCTGTCTGCACGCGCGGGTCCGCCGCGCCGACGAAGCCGCCGTCCGCCTCGAACGCGACGATTTGTCCGATCGCGAGCGTCTTGCGCTTTTGAAGCCTGTGGCCGCGCCGCGCGAGCTCGCCGGAGACGGCCTCCGGAAGCGATTGTTCCGCGAGGAGCTCGTCCGGAGACCATTGATGGTGGATGCGGGGAGCCGCGAGCGCCTCCTCCGCGGTCCGCCCCAGGTCCAGCATGCGCACCAGCGCGAGCGCGACCTCGGAGATGATCTTCGGCCCGCCGGCCGCGCCGAGGGCGGCGACGGGACGGCCGTCCTTGAGCACGAGCGTCGGGCTCATGCTGGAGAGCGGGCGTTTCCCCCCCTCGACGGCGTTCGCCTCGGCTCCCACGAGCCCGAAGAAGTTGCGGACGCCGGGCTGCGCGGCGAAATCGTCCATCTCGTCGTTCATGATGACGCCGGTCCCCGGAAGCACGACCTTGGCCCCGAATCCCGTGTTCACGGTGGCGGTGCACGCTGCCCAAGTCCCGTCTGCGTCGGCGGCGGAGACGTGCGTCGTCTGCCCGCGGAACTGGCGGGTCTCGGCGTCGGGCGGGACGCCGTGGGAGGCGACCGGCGTCGCGCGGTCGGTGCGGAGGCGCGCCGCGAGTTCTCCCGCGTAGGATTTCTCGACGAGGCCGGTCGGCACCTTGGCGAACGCCGGGTCCCCGAGCCAATGCGCGCGATCGGCGAAGGCGAGCTTCATCGCCTCGGCCGCCACGTGCAGGCGCTCCGCCTCGGTCATCGAACGGACGTCGAATCGCTCGAGGATGTTCAATATCTCGATGACATGGACCCCGCCGGAGCTCGGCGGCGGGAACGAAACGATGTCGTAGCCGCGGTAGGTCCCGCGGACGGGCTCGCGCAGTTTGGCTTCGTAGACGGCGAGGTCGCGCGCGGTGAGGACGCCGCCGTTCTCCCGCATCCAGACATCGAGCCGCTCGGCGAACGGCCCGCGGTAGAACCAGTCGACGCCGCGCTCCGCGATCGCCCGATAGGTGGCGGCCAGATCCGGCTGCCGCAGTAGGTCGCCCTCTTGGAGGGGCGTCCCGTCCGGCTTGAGGAGCAGGGACTTCGAGGCGGGAAAGCGGGCGAGCTTGTCGGCCTCCGTCTTGAGGACGTCGGCATAGCGCCCGTCGAGAACGAAACCCGCCTCGGCGAGGTCGGCGGCGGGACGCAGGAGATCCGCGAGCCGGCGCGTCCCGAAGCGCTTGAGGGCGAGGTCGTACGCCGCGAGCGCACCCGGCACGCCGATCGCAAGGGCGCCGGTCTGGCTCAATTCGGCGTCCGCCTTGCCGGAGCGCAGGAACATGTCGCGCGTCGAGGCTGCAGGCGCGGCCTCGCGGCCGTCGACCGCGGCGAGCTCGCCCGTCTTGGCGCGGATGACGCAGAAGCAGCCGCCGCCGATGCCGGAGTTGTGTCCGTCCACGACGCCGAGGGTCAGCGCGGCCGCCACGGCCGCGTCGACCGCGTTGCCCCCGTCCTTCAAGACGCGGAGGCCGGCGTCCGACGCGGCCGCGTTGACCGTCGCGATCATCCCCTTGCGTCCGCGCGCGACGTGGCGGTCCGGCGGCGCGCTCGCGCGGCGAGGACGCGGGGCGGCGCAGGCGCAGAGCAGCAAAGCGGCCGACGCGGCGGCCGCGGCTCGTTTCATGACGAGCAGTATATTATTTCGCGGAGCGCGCGGGACCCTTCCGGAAGGCGCCGGAGACGACCACGTCGGTGTAGCGCGCGCGCGCGTCTTCGCTGTAGAATCCCACGCGTCCGTCCCGGTAGGGGCGTTCTCGATCGACGATGGAGGCGATCCTGCGCCCGTTCGCGTACACGGAAATGCGGTCCCGGCTCGAGTGGACCACGCGAACGGAATGCCAGACACCCAGCGGGAAGCGGGGCCGCGATCCGCTCGAGAGCGTCCGCTGCCCGCTCGGCGCGTACGCCGGATCGCGCTTGCCCAACTCCCAGCCGTCCTGCCGCGGAACGAAGTAGTAGAAGTGGGCGTTGTCCCGGTAGGCCCAGACGAGCCAGCCGACCTCCCAAGGATTGGCTCTCGAGCCCGTGCGGAGCTGGCGGACGGTGGCGAGCTTCGCGTGATAGGCCAGGGGCGCCTCCACGAACGGACCGGAGACGAATACCGCGTGCGTTTCGGCCGGCGCGGCACTGGGCGCGGCGGCGGTCTCGAGCCACTTCGCCTTGCCCCCGTGTTCGATGCGCACGCAACCGTAGCCGGAGAAGTCCACCGACCACTCGCCGAATCGGCGGCCCTCCTGCAGGCAGGTCCCCTCCTGGAAGGCGGAGAAATCGTCCGCGAAGCGCCCGGGGGCCGCGATCTGCGGGGGCGCGGCGAGGCAGATCAGGACCGACACGAGGGAGCGCTTCATCTTGCCATTCTAGCCGCGCCCGGGCGGACCTCCCATACAGGAGCGGCAACTCTTTTGCGACCGGCGCGTGCCGGCGGCGAGACGGCTCTGTCATGGTCTTTTCCCGTCGAAATTTGTTCAATGGTCGTCTCATGAGCGCTTTCTTGAACGCGGAACGGGTCCGGCTGGACGCACCGGTCGTGTTTTGGGGACGGATTTCCGCCATCCGCGACCTCGGCGTGCGCGACGGCTGGAGCCGGTGGCGCGCGGACGTGGCGGTGCTGCGCGCGTTTCGGCCCGCGGGCCATCCTCCCGAGAAGGCGATGCTCCAGGGGATGTTCACCGACGACGCCGTCAACGTCCCCGAGGGCGGCTTGACCCTCAACATCCGGCCGGTCGGCGGCGCCGCGGGCGTCGTGTTCGCGGAGTCCTTCCAGGGCGCCGCGATGGATTGGATCGACGAGCGGGGCATCGTCGCCGTCATGAAGGAGACGCGGCAGGCGCTGGCGGGTCTCGGCGCGGACGATCTCAAGACGCTCCGCTGCGCCGAGCAGGACCGTACGCGGCAGATCGAGCTGTACGACGAGATCCTCAAGTATCTGCGAGGCCGCCCCTGAGCGTATCGGACGTGTCGGACGTACGGCACGAGTTCGTCGAAGGCAACGGAATCCGCTTCCACTGCGCCGTCGCGGGCAAGGGGCCCTTGGTCCTCCTGCTGCACGGCTTCCCCCAATCGTGGTACTCGTGGCGGCATCTCATCGGACCGCTTTCACGCAAGTTCACCGTGGTGGCGCCCGACTTGCGCGGATACGGAGAGTCCTCCAAGCCGCAGCGGATCTCCGAATATCTCCCTTCCCGCCTCATCGACGACGTCGCCGCGCTCATCGAGGCGTTCGGCCGTAAGCGGGCGTTCGTGGTGGGCCATGATTGGGGCGGAGCGCTCGCCTGGGGCGCGGCGATCCATCGGCCGGACCGCGTCGAGAGGCTGGCGGTGCTCAATTGCCCCCATCCCGCCAAGTTCGCCCGCGCGCTTCGCCGCAATCCGCGGCAGATGCTCCGCAGCTGGTACATGGGCTTCTTTCAGCTACCCTGGATTCCCGAAGCGTTCATCAGCCGGGGTCGGGGCGAGGGATTGGACCTCCTGTTCCGGATGTCGGGAGCCGCGCCCGGGACCTTCAGCCCGCAGGATTTGGCGGAATATAGGAAGGCGTGGCTCTCGGACGGCGCCGCCTCGGGCGCGCTCAACTACTATCGCGCCGCCTGGCGGGAGCCCGCGTTCACCAAGCGCCTTACCGCCGAGACCGCGAGGGTCGCGGCGCCGACGATGCTCGTCTGGGGCGACCGGGACACGGCGCTCGGGGTCGAGCTGACGGACGACACGGCGTCGCTCGTGTCCGGCCCGTTCACCTTGGAGCGGGTGCGGGGCGCGAGCCATTGGGTGCACGAGGAGCGTCCCGAGCAGGTCACGGAGGCGCTGCTCCGGTTCTTGTCATGACCTTGCCCGACGACGCCGCGCTGCCGCCCGTCCGCGTCGACATCGACATCATCCCCGTCGAGCACGAGGGGCGGCCGATGTTCGTCCTGCGCGATCCGGAGGACACGGGGGAGCAGGCGCTCGCGCTGTCGGCGGGAGGCATGCTCATCGTTTCGGCGCTCAACGGCAAGAACACCCTCGCGGACATCCGCTCGGCGCTGACCAAGGCAACCGGGCAGATCGCCGGCGACCATGAGATCCGCAAGGTGGTCGAGGAGCTCGACAAGCGACGTCTTCTCGAGACTCCGGCGGTTCAGGCGATGCGCCGCAAGATCCTCGAGGACTTCCTCGCCAGTCCGGTGCGCAAGGCGACTCATTTGGCCGGCTATCCGACGGGCCTCGAGTTCGCCGCGTATTTGGGAAAGTTCTTCCGGGATCCGAAGGGACCGGGCAAGCCGATGGCCGACTCTCCGACGCTGCCGGCGCCGCCTCTCGGACTCGTCGCGCCCCATATCGATCTCCAGCGAGGCGGCCCGGCCTACGCGTGGTCCTACGGCGAGCTCGCCAACTCGCCCCCACCCGATCTGATCCTCGCCTTGGGCGTCGCGCACGCCTCGCCGAACTCCCCTTGGGCGCTCACGAAGAAGACGTACGAGACGCCCTACGGCGCGATGGAGCTCAGCCAGGAGCTCTACGAGGACGTCGCCGGTGCGCTGTGGTACGATCCGCTGGACGACGAATGGGTGCACCGGAAGGAGCATTCGCTCGAGTTCCAGGCGCTGTGGCTGAGGTACTTGTGGCGGGACAAGACGCCGCCGTGGCTTCCCGTACTCTGTTCGACGTTCGAGCGCTTCGCGCAGGACCGTCCACCGTCGGCGATCCCGACGGTGGAGGAAGCCCTGGAAAAGATAGGGAACAGGCTCAAGGTCCGCGCTCAGTCCAAGCGCGTCTTGATCCTGGCCGGAATAGACCTCGCGCACGTGGGTCCGCGCTTCGGCGACGAGATAGAACTCGGGCCGGAGGTCGAGCGCAGGATCGAGACCGAGGACAAGGCGTCTCTCGGGCACGCTCTCGCGCTCGACGCGGACAAGTTCTACTTGTCGGTCGTCGCGGACGGGCACTGGCGCAAGGTCTGCGGCCTGTCAGCGCTGTATACGTCGCTGCGCTGGATCAAGGCGGTCGGCGGAAAGACTCAAGGCGCGTCGCTTCTCGCCTATGGCCAGGCGCCCGATCCGATGGGTGGCATCGTGTCGTTCGCCGGGGCCGTCTTTCGCTGAGTCGCAGAGCCGAAGACGCCTAGCCCTTCTTTTTATTTGGAACGTTTACTCGCAGCACGCGCTTATTCCCACGAGGAACCTGAAGCGTCCATGCGCCCCCAATGAAGACGGGGACTATCGTCGCGCTTCCTTTCGCCATCCGCTTGCCCCAAGACTTGAGCAGCGTGTTGGCGGGTTTCTCAACGTCCTTCGAGGGGATATCGCTCGGCAGCGATTGATTTAGTTTTCCCATGTCGATGTGCAGCATCCTCATTTGCAGTTTAGGCCCGCGGGCGAATTGCCGCATGAGTCATTGGGGCCTAATTCAGGGAGGTCCTACGGGTACGAGGCGGATAGGCCTTTAGGCCCACATCGCGTGAGTCGTTGGGCCCTATTCTTGTGCTTGAGGCGCGGGCTATAGTCTATCAATGGTCCCGAACGCAGCGCGGAGGCGAGCGACGCTCGCGCCGCTGCTCCTTCCTATTGGATTTTGGGCGGCCGTCGGCTACGCTCAGACCCGTCCCGTCGAAACCGGCGTGTCCAACACGACCGGCTTGGGCAATACGGGCGCGCCGGGATCCCTGACCGGGACGGGCTTGGGCGGCGGGATCAACTCCGGCGATTCTCTCGGACTCACACACGGAGTGTCGCTCACGGTGGACGGCGCGCAGACGCTCAGCCACGGCGCCGGCCTCGCGGACCGGACGCTCGGCCGTCGCGATTCCGGGCTGCACACGGGCGCGGGCCTCCGCTTGGTCCCGGGCATGGCGCCGGCGGACGAGACGCGCGCCCTCGGCGCAGTCGAGACGCCGCGTCCCGACGCGCCGCGCGCGCAGGCGCCTCATCGCGGGCAAGGAGCCGCTCCTTTATCCTCGGGCGGAAGCGTCCAAGACGTGCGCATGCGCGTCGAAGGCGTCGGGCAGAATTTGACGCAGGCGCAGTCTGCCGCGGCGAAGGGAGATTCCGGCGCGGTCGAAACCACGCTGAATCAGCTCTTCGAGGACGACCGAAAACGCGCGGCCGCGGCACTCGCGGCGATGCCCGCGGGTGCGCGCGAGGCGCTGCCCGATCCCAAGCGCGTCGGCCCCGCGCGCGCGGTGGAGCAGACCCTGGAGGTCGCGGCGCGGATGAGTCCGGCAGACGCTCCGGCGTTCTACCGCTTGGCCGCGTACCTCGCGCAGGAGAATCTGCCGGCATCCGAGGCCGAGGCGATGAAACGCGATATCTTCCTTAAAGCGGCGCGCAAGGCGCCCGATGCGGTCCGCGCGCTCGTACGCCAAGCTCTCGCGGAGGCGGTCGAGAGCGGCGCGTCGCCGCGCTCGCAGGACCGGCAGGAAAGGATGCTCGACGGGATCGATTTCTTCAACGCGCGCCTGCGTCTCGGCGGCGCGCCGTACCTCGAGAACGCGGAGGGAGTAAAGGCCGCGGTGCGCCGCCTCGCGTCCATCGCGAAAGCCGCCCCGTCGCGTCGTCATCCCGCTCCCGCCGCCGAGTTCGAAGTAGCGCGCGGCGTTTCGGGGCGGGCCGTCTTCAAGGCGGTGATCTCCGCGGAGAAGACGCTCACGGAGGTCCCGGCGATCGCCGCGGCCGACGCGGCCTTCGCGCTCAAGCCTGCGGAGATGGCCGCGATGGAGCTCGACGGTCCGGCTCCGTTCGCCGGCGACTTCGATCTGCTGCCCGACGGCGCCGCTCGATTCACGGCCGTCCTGCGCGAGCGCCGCGCGGCCGGGGATTCCTGGCTTCTCAGCCTGATGTCCGCCTCGGGGAACTGGGCGTCCTGGGAGGCCGGCACTCTCTGGTCCGCGTTCAAGCGCCTCCTCGCGCGCCTCGCCTCCGCTCTGGGACTGGTCCGCGTCAGGACCGACGTGCCGGACATCTCCGTCTCGCTTGCCGCGGGGGACGAGAAGGCGATGCTCGCCCTCCTTGACGAGGGCGGGCCGGAGCGCACGATCCCGATCCAAGGCGGAGGCGAAGTGCGCGTGGCGCGGTCCTCGGCCAAGGTCCCGGAGGGCGCCACAGCCCGCTTCGCCGCCTTCCAGGCGTTGGCCGCGCGGCACGCCCGAGCGGCGCGCGACGCGGCGCTCCTGCGGGCCTTCCCGCAGCCCGCGACGCCATGATCCGGAAAGCGGCGGCGGCGCTTTTGTGCATCGTCCCCGTGACGACGGCGGCGGCCTCCGAGCCGGCTCCCGCCAACGCGATGATCCAGCTGCGGCGGGACGGCGTCGCGTCGCGCCCCTTCGCGCTCCTCGATCTTTCGGACGCCGCCGCGGTGAAGGGCTCCAAGCCCTCCTCCCGCGCGCTCGAAGCGTTCCTGCGCTCGCTCGACCCGGGCAAGGAGCTCCCGAAAGGTTCGCTCGTGATCCGCGGCGATGCTCTGCTCGTCCGCCTCGACCTCGACGGCGGCGCGGCCGAGGCGTACGCCGACCTGCGGCCGAGCGCCGAAGGCGGGATGATCCGCGCGCGCTACCGCGCCTCCGGCCGGAATTTCGCCGGCCGCTCGAAGAGCTATCTTGTCGCGCGCGTGCTCTACAATCTCGGATTCTCGGTCGCGCTCGACGACGACGCCGTGACCGGCCTCGCCGACGTGGACCATCAAGCGCTCGCGCCCGAGCGCATGGCGGAGTCCTTGGCGCTGTTTCTGCGCGCCGTACAGGGCCTGGGCGCGTTCGAAAGGTCCCTGCCGAAGCTCCTCGAGGGCGCGCCCGGGCAGGCCGAGACGAGCCGTCGCCTCGACGCGCTCGCCAGGACCTTCGTCGCCGAGGAGGCGCCCTCCTTGGCTTCGGCCGCGCGGACGACCGCCGCCGCGGACGCGGCGGTCGCCGGAGAGTCCGTCGGCGCCCCGGACAGCGCGGCGTTCGTCGCCCGCGTGAGCTATGACAAGGCGCGCGCCTCGCGGGAGGGCCTCGTGTTCGTGACTCCCTACGCGGAGGACGTGACCGGTTTTGGAAAGCTGCGCGCCGTCGTCTTTACGGCCGGGGGCGGCGGTTCTTTGACGGCGCTCGCGGCGCGGCGGGCCGAGATCCCCGCGATATTCGTCGCCTCGGCGGAGTGGACGCCGTCGAGGGGAGCGAAATTTGGATCGGGCGCCGCGGCGGTCCTTCTGCGCGAAGGGGCGAGCGTGCGGATCGACCCTAAGACGGGCGAGCTCGTCGTTCTCGCGTCCCGCTAAAGACCCAGCCTGGAACGGACCCCGCCGACCGCGTCTCGGGCGTCCTCGTCCCCAGAGGCGAGCATCGCTCCTATATAAAGGAGGCTGTAGACGCCCAGGATCGACAGGCCGCGCAGCGCCGGATGCGGCCGAGGAAGGGCGGCGTCCAACGCCCACCCCGCGGCTCCCGCGAGAAACGCCGCCGCCCAGGGGCGCAGCGACGGGAGTCCTGGGCGTTCGATCGGTCCCACGCGAGCCTCCAGCGCGCGGCGGATGAGCATGTACTCGAGCCAGCCCGAAAGGCTGGACGCGGCGGTCAGCCCCGCGGCGCACCCCGCCCCCCCGAGCCGGTCGCGGAAGGCGAAGACGAGGAGGCCGCCGACCGCTCCCGCCGTCACGACGCGCACGAAGGCGTAGCGCGCGGGCGTGCGCGCGTCGTGGAGGGCCCAGAACAGGGAGGTGCAGAGGCGGGCCTTGGTCGTCGCCAAGAGGCCGATCGACGAGCCCGCTAGGATCATCCATACCAAGGCGGAGTCCGCGGCTCGGAAATTGCCGGTCTCGAGAAGCGTGGCGGCGATCACCCGGCCGAGGACGAGGAGGGCGACCGCCGAAGGCACGATGAAGAAGGCGAGCCGCCGAAGACCGCGCTCGAGCCGCTGCTTGAGCGCCGCCGCCTTCTCCTCCGCCGTGCCGGCCGTGCGAGCCATTTCCGGGAGCTCGGCCGAAGAGATGGACATCCCGAACAGGGAGACGGGAAGCAGGTAGATCGTCTGCGCGTAGGCCAGGGCGGAGACGATCTGCGCCCCGAGGAAGCTCGCGAGAATCTGGTCCACGTAGGCGCTCAGCTGGACCACTCCCCGGGTCAAGACGGCGGGCAGGAAATTGGCGAGCACCAGCCGCATGTGCTCCGTCCGGGCGCCCAAACCGGGGAGGAGTCCGCGATTGAGCGCCAGAGCGGACGGGAGCTGGACCAGCAATTGGAGGAGCGCTCCCGCGACGGTCGCCCAGGCTAGGAGCGCGGCGAGGCGCATCTGGCCCGAGCGGTCGTCCATATAGCGCGCGCCCACGGCGAAAAGCAAGGCGATCATCGCGACGTTCCAGAACACGGGAGCAACGTACGAAAGGAAGAATTTCCGGTGGCTGTTCAGGATGCCGAGGCACCAGGCCGACAGGACCAGGAGCGCCGTCCCCGGGAACATGATCTGCACCAGCTGGATCGTGGTCTCGCGGATGTCACCGGTGAATCCGGGCGCGAGAAGGCCGATGATCGTCCGGCTTCCGGCGATCCCGACGAGGGCGCACGCCGAAACCGCGAGAGCCAGGAGCGTGAACGTGACGCCGGCGACGCGTCCCGCTTCCTCTTCCCGGCCTTCCTCCAGGAGGCGGGCGTAGACGGGAATGAACGAGGCCGAAAGGACTCCTTCGCCGAATAGATTCTGCAGCAAATTGGGGATCCGAAGGGCCGCGCGAAAGGCTCCAGCGGCGTCCGAGTTGCCGAGGTAATGGGCGATGACGCGCTCGCGCACCAGGCCGGCGAGCCGCGAGGCGAGAATGCCGAGAGCCACGGACAATGCCGCCGGTTTTGGCATGCGAATATATACCAAATTTCCCCTTGGGTCCCCGGACCTGAGTCGGACTAGGTCCTTCTGGGATTGACAATGGAAACGGCCCGTCGTACACTAGACTAGACGCTCGAACAGGTCGAATTATTACGCGCCGATGACCCGCAATATCTCGTGCCGTCTCGCCTTGTTCGTCCTGATCGCAGCGCCGTCCCTCGCGTCTGCGGCGATCATCTACTCGAAGTTCTCTCATCCCACCGGCGACTACATCCTCGAATATCCTTCCCATTGGCGCCGCTCCCTCGGCCTGCAGGCGGTCTACCTGCATCCGTGGGGCAAGCTCGGCCCGAACGCGCTCATCAGCCTCGAGCGCTATCCCTTGGGAAAAGGCTCTCCGCAGACGCCGGCGGATTTCGAGAAGGACGTCCGCAAGGACGTCGGCATCATCAAAAAGCTTCTCTCCGAGGGAACGATCGAAATCTCTGGCGTGAAGGCCCGGCGCCTGGCGCTGATGATGTCCGCGGACGTTAGAAAGCGCGGCAAGGGCGACATGGGCCCCTACAGGGAAGTGATGCTGATCCTTCCCACGCGCGGGGAGTTCTTCTACGTCCTCAAGCTCGCGGGCGTCGGTCAGGGCTTCGAAAAGGCCCAGCCCGAGTTCGAGAAGATCGCTAAGCGGCTCAAGATGGCCGACGCCGGCCATATTGAGAAAAAGTAAATTTTCCATCCGGTCGTATTGACAAATCCGACGGGCGGGGCTACACTAAGTTTAGGCCGCCGTCATGGATCGAACACTCCCTTTTGAAGAATCGCCGGGCCCGTTCCGGCGTTTGTTGGACCCCAAGTTCCTCATCGACTCTTTTCGGGGCTATACCCTCCCTTTCACGGAACTCGATTCCGTAGACGAGTTGGAGCGGCTGTCGGCTCCGCTCCGGACGACTCGTCAGTTGGAGATGCTCGCCTCCGCTCCGCGCATGACGGGCGACGAGTTCGAGTTCGCGGTGCTGGGCGACGCCGAGCCCGGGCGGTTCTGGTTTTCTCGGATGCTGTTCAACATCCCCGGCGTGTTCGAGCGGCAGGTCCGGATGCTTCAGGAGCACCCGATCGACTTCTCCATGCAGCTCGGCGACATGGTCAGTCGGGGAATCGAGCAGAACTACCTCCGGTTCTTTCGGCAGCTTTCCCGCGCGGGGCTCAGGAAGCCCTATCTGACGGTGATCGGCAACCACGATCGGCACCGGCCTCACGGCGTGACCCATTCTCAGGTCTACCGCTCCTGTTTCGGCCGGAACAACTACTTTTTCGACCACGGGGGCGTGCGCTTCGTCACGGTGGACTCGAGCGCGAGCCGCGTCACCGCGCCTCAGATCAAGTGGCTCAACCTCGTGCTCCGCACGGACCTGCGCAAGATCGTCTTCACGCACATCCCGCCGGCGACCCTGCGCTGCTGGACGGATTTCGCCGGGAGGCGCGGCATCGGGGGCTTTAAGAGCGGCGCCGCCGCCTTCACGGAGACGATGGCCAAGCATAAGGTGGACCGCGTGTTCTTAGGTCACATCCACGGCTTCGGCGTGCAGGACTGCGGCGGAGTGCGCTACGTCCTCTCGGGCGGCGGCGGCTCCCCCCTGTTCCCCTCCGGCGTCCCGGACAAGCTCCACCACTATATCGTAGTTCGCGTCGCGCCGAACGCGATCCGCGAGACGGTCCACAGCCTGGACGGCGGCAAGTTCGTCGTTCCGGCCGGGAAAGTCCTCATTTCCCGCTGATCGGTAATTCCGGTATAATGCGGCACGCATGAAACGAATCATAGTCGCGTCATTGTTCCTAGTCCTGGGCTCGAGCGCCGGGTGGTCCGCGTCGACCGCGACCCTGGCCGGTATCGACGTCTATCGCAGCGACCGGATCACTGCCGACGACATTCGGGCGCGATACGGCGAGCCGATCAAATCATTGGTCGATAAGAAAAACCGGCTCGATCGATCCAAGAATTCGGAGAAGCTCGCGCAGGACATCATCGAGCGCATCGAGGACGACATCAAGACGCAATGGAAGGTTCCCTTCGCCAAGCTCGTCTGGACGGAAAGCAGCGAGAAGGAGGGGCGCCTTGCGTACATCACGATCGACGTGGTGGAGGGCAAGGACGAGAGGATCCGTCTCGCGTTCCGCCTTCCGGGCGACAAGTCCTTCGAGGACCCGCAGGGGCTGTTCGCGCTATGGGACAAGTACACGGAGCTCGGTTGGAGCCTGGTGCGCTCCGGCGAGGTCTCCATGAGCCGCACCGAGTGCCGGTCCCTGTTCTGCCAATGGGGCGATCCCAAGCCGGAGCTAAAGGCGATGGACGACAAACTCGCGGAGTTGGCCGGGTCCAACGAGAAGATGCTGGTCAATATACTGACCAACGACAAGGACCCCAAGCATCGCGCCGCGGCCGTTTACGTTTTGGCCTATCTCCCCAGCGGAAACAAGGTGGCGCATCTCCTCACTCCCGCGCTGTTGGATCCCGACATGACCGTGCGCATCGCCGCGCTGCGCGTGTTCGGCGATCTCGCGGTGTACCATACCGAAGTCTATCTTCCCATCGAGCAGATCGTGGCGGCCGTCGATTTTCCGAATTCCGAGGAGCGCTCCAAGGCGCTGGCGGTCCTCGTAGGCTTGTCGGGCAACGCGTACTATACGCCTGGGATCGTCCACTTCGGCGGAGATCGTCTCGTCGATCTCCTGCGGCTCAAGCAGCCGCTCAGCCGCGACCTCGCCTATACGGTGCTGACGCTGATCTCGAAGGAGAACTACGGCGCGGCCGACTACGAGGCCTGGCAGAGATGGGTCGAGAAAACGCGGTCCAAGACGCGCCCGCCCGCCGCCACGAAGCCGGAAAAGTAGGCGTTCCGGCCTTTACTTGTATTTGACGCGGAAGAGCTCCAGAGTCCGTCCCCCGAGCTCGGTCGAGCGCGTGTAGTCGATCTTGAATCGCTTGCGCCCGCGCTCCGCCACTTCCTTCGTCACGAGGATCTCGTCTTTCTCCGCCAGGTCCTCGCCCAGCTTGGCCGCGATGTTCACGCAGCTCCCGAAGATGTTGTCGGCCAGCCGCAGGAGCTTGCCGCGATGGATGCCGATGCAGACGTTGTACTGCTCTCCCGGCGGCCGGTGGTCGTTGTAGCGGCGGAGCCACCGGTGCATATCGGCGGCCGCGGTGATCGCCTTGAGCGGGTCTTCGAAGATCGCGAGGATGTTGTCCGCGTCGTGGGACAGCACCAGCCCGCCGTCCTCCTCGATCAGCGGGATGAGCCGGTCGTAGCAGTAGGTCATGACGCCGAGGAACTGGAGGATGCCGAACTCGTTCGTCTTGCGGGAAAAACCCGAGGAGTCGCACATCAGGACCGTCAGGTCCCGCACGCTTCGCCGCTCGATCTCGGCGTCGATGAGGTGGGCGTTTTCGCGGGTGCGCTTGCGGAGCTTGTTGAAGAACTCGCGGGAGCTGAGGAGCCCCTTCACGTCGCGCAGGCCCTTCGGCGCCTTGATGGGTCCCGCGCGTCCGGTGTCGTAGCGGCGCTCCGCGCCCGGTCTCGAGTAGGACCCTCTGGATGATTTCATGCGCTCCCCCCTAAAAGCAAAAGCTCTTGTCCCCACCAGGAATCGAACCTGGATAACGCGCTTAGAAGGCGCGGGCTCTATCCATTGAGCTATGGGGACGGTAGGCTCATTCTACAACAATATCCCCGCGACGGTCGGCGGGCCGCGTTCCGCTTCCCGCGGGCCGTCGTGAGGCGGCTCAGGAACGACCGAGGCGCTGGAGGACCAGTGCGCGGAGCCGCGCGTGAGTCCCGCGCTGGACTACTTCGCCGCCGGCTCGAGGTCGGGCATCGCCGGATCCTCGACCCCGTAGATCAAAGAGTTCATGAGCTTGGAATTCTGCTCGAGGCTCGGCACCGGTCTCGGCTGGCGATAGGACGCTTCCTCGTTGGACACGAGCGTCCCCTCGTCCCGCAGCGTCTTGAGTTGAACGGCCGCGATGCCTTTGTCGGAGTGCTCGTAGGCCTCCATCGCGCGGTCGTAGCGGCTGTACCGGTATCCGATGAGTGGCACGCCTAGCTCGGCCATGGCCGCCTTCATCAGCGGGTGGTGCTTGCCGGCGAACTTGCCGGTGGCGGGGTTCTTGTTGAACGGGTCATTATCGGTGAAGATCACGACGTCGGGTTTGAATCCGATCCGCTTGAGCAGGGCGACCAGGCACTGGCCCTTGGTCTGGCCGGCGGTGAGGAAAACGCCGCGCTCGAACGTGAGATTCTCGCGGGAGGGATCCACCTTGAACGAATCCGAGAACCCGGGGAAGGATCCTGAGAAATCGTAACCGTTCCGCCCAAAGGACCGGAGCGTCGCGTCCTTGAGCACCGGGCCGCGGGAGGTGAGGGCGATGATCTTGACTCCGGAGGCGATCAGGCTCGCGAACTCCCGGTCGAGGCCCGGCTGCACTTGGTCGGTGTCGGTGACCAGCGTCACCTCGTTGTTGACGCCGAGAAGCTGCTGGAAGCGCTTGAGGCCGACGGCCCCCGGGACCTTCTTGGCGGCAAGCTCGGCCGCCTCGCGCTCGAACCACTGCTCGCTGCCGAGGTCCGTCCGGGTCGTCAGGATCGTATTGTCGACGTCGAACGCCATCAGCACGCGATAGCCGGATTTGCCGAGCTCCCTGGCGCGCCGCGTGACGTCGAACATGTCGCTGGGTTCGCTGAATTCATAGTCGGGAAGCTGCGGCGTCGACCATGGTACGAAGGCGGCGGCGCCCATGGACGACGCCGGCACCGGCCAGACGACGGGGCATAACGCCGCCGCTAGGACCAAAGCGATGTACTTGTTCTTAAGCATTTTCCCCTCCCTGTCGGGTGCGACGGGGAGAGAATATCAGAACGCCGGCCGGCGGCCTAAGGACCTACGGGACGATCGGGGACCGCAATGGGCCTAGCGCGATCTGGGCTTAATGGCCTGGTGATCCAGGCGTTACGGCTTCGCGGTCCGGGCGCAGGCGCGCTCCGCGAGCCGGATCATCTCGTCCTCGCGGGCCTCGATTTCCGCGACCAGTCGGAACTGGCTCCGCGCGCGGTCGAGGTTGTGCCCCTCGCGGTGCACCTTGAAGTACGCGTCGCCCTCCAAGAAATCGGTGAGGAACCGCAGGCCCAATTCGAAGGCGATAAGCTTCCCGGAAAAGGCCAAATGCCGCCGTTCGACCGTAGTCAGGAACGCGCCCGCCTCCGACACGTAGCCTTCGACGAGCGCCTGGAAGACGGGCAGCCGGACGGTCACCTTGGAGAGGTCGCGTTCGTCCTCCGCGGTCGGGCTTGTCGCCGTGCGCACCATGTCGCCGAAATCGTGCAGCGCGAGCCCCGGCATCACCGTGTCCAGGTCGATGACGCACAGGGCCTCGTTCGTCGAGGCGTCGATGAGCACGTTGTTGAATTTCGTGTCGTTGTGGACGATGCGTTCAGGCATCCCTCCCGAGGCGTGGGCGTCCTGCAGCACACGGGAGACGGCCTTTCGCGACAGGGCGAAATCGATCTCGCGCTTCGCTTGGGCCCCTCGATTCTCCGCGTCGGCCGCGACCGACGCCTCGAAGGCGCAAAAGCGCTTCGGCGTGTTGTGGAAATCGGGGATCGTGTCCTTGAGGCGCGGCGCGGGAAGGTCCGCCAAAAGCGTCTGGAACCGTCCGAAGGCCCTGCCGGACTCGCGCGCCTGCCCCGGATCCTCGACGATGGCCAAGGTGCGGGCGCCGTCGATGGCGACGTAGGCCCGCCAATAGTTCCCCTCTCCGTCTCGGTGCAGGTAGCCGCCGGTCCGGGTCGGCACGAGGGAGAGCACCCGCCGCGCGGCGTCCGGAGTCGATCCCAGCTTGCCGCGGAGATGCTCAAGGACTCGGACGATGTTGTCCATCACGGCGGAGGGATCGCGAAAGACGTGGTGATTGATGCGCTGGAGGATGAAGCGCGACGTCCGGGGTCCGCTGCGGTAGGCGGCGAGGAACGTGTCGTTGATGTGCCCGTCTCCATGGAGGCGCGCGCTCTCGAATTCGCCTGAGATTTGAAAGGCCTGGCCGATCGTCCGGAGGTCAAAGCGGAGCTGCGCGGTGCTCACCGCGGCTCCGCGGGCGGCGTGTCGTACTGAAAGGTGCCCCAGGCGTCGCGATCGTGGAAGTCGAGGTAGGCGTGGGAGGACGTGGAGGAGAGCACCGGCTCGCTTCGTCCGCGCGAATGGTCGTAGCGGCTGAAGGAGAACCACTTCGGGCGTCCTCCGATCGAGGCGAACGGAACGATCGCCAGCGCGTACCAGCCGGCGGACCCGGGCCAGACGCGGCTCGAGAAAAGCTCCCCGTCCGCCATCATTTCCTCCGGGGCGCGATCCTTGGGCCGGGGAACGGGGATGCGCATCTGAAGCCTTTGATTGCCGGGCGCGACGTGGAACTCGTAGTAGGCGGGGCGGCCTTCGGCGTGCAGGAATATTTCGAAAGCGTCGCCCAGCTCCCACAGGCGCTGATTGGGACCGGTCGCGCGCGTGAAGACGTCGTCGTCCGTCAGTTCGGCGAAGACCGCGAGAGAGTCGGACGCGGCGGCGACCCGTACGATGGCGGGCCGGAAGGACGCCTCGATGACCGGTCTCCAGGATTGGCGCAGCTCGCAGACCGCGGCGTCCTGGAACTGGCCCCGGACGACCGAAAGGTCGTCCAGCGCCATGATCGGCAGCGTCCGGCACCTAATCGTCGGCCCGGTGGGCATCTGGACCCGCATGGTACAAAGTTCTCCCCTCGTCGGGATATGTCGGTGAGGGTCATCGCCGCTCGGCCGGATGGCCTCGCGGAGGCAGCTTGACCACCGTCAGCCAGAAGCTCTCGATGGCATGCACGACCTTGGAGAACTGCTCGAGGCCGACGGGCTTCGTCACGTAGCAGTTCGCCCCGAGATCGTAGCTGCGCATGACCTCCTCGTCCGCGCTGGAGGTCGTCAGGACCACGACCGGGATCTTCCGGAGACTGTCGTCGCGCTTCATGACTCGCAGGAACTCGCGCCCGTCCATGATCGGCATGTTCAAGTCGAGCAGGATGAGGTCGGGATCGGAGGCGTCGCGGTGGGCGCCTTCCTTGCGCAGGTACGCGAGCGCCTGCTCGCCGTTCTCGGCCGTGTGGATCTCGACAAGCATTTTCGCTTCCTTGAGCGTCTCCGTCGTCAGCTCGACATCTCCAGGATCGTCTTCAACCAATAATATGTCGATGGGCCGTGGCATGGGTTGTCTCCTTTTCCTGGGTGGGAAGCGTGAGGCAAAACGTAGCGCCGGCGCCCGGGGAGGACTCCACCCAGATCCTCCCCCCGTGGCGCTCGATGATCTTCTTGCTGATGGCGAGGCCGATGCCCGTGCCCGGATACGCCCGACGGGAATGCAGGCGGCGGAACATCGTGAACAACTGGCTCGCGTGCTTGGGATCGATCCCGATGCCGTTGTCGCGCACCCGGAGGAGCCAGCCGTCCTCCCACCGCTCGGCGCTGACGTGGATGACTGGCGCCTGTTCGCCGCGGAATTTCAAAGCGTTGCCGATGAGGTTCTGGAGCACCAGGCTCATCTGCAGCGGATCCACGGACACGGTCGGCAGGGGATCCCACGTCACGCGGGCACCCGAGTCCTTTACCCGAAGTTCGAGGTCCGCCACGACGCGCTTGAGCATCGCGACGAGGTCCGTAGGCTCGGTGCGGCGCTCCGCGTTTCCAACTCTGGAGTACTCGAGCAGGGAGTCGATGAGCGTCATCATCCGGTGGGCGCCGTCGACCGCGTAGCCGATGAACCGATCGGCGTCGGCGTCGAGCCGGCCTTGATAGCGTTCCTTTAGGAGTTCAGTGAAGTTCGTCACTTTGCGCAGAGGCTCCTGGAGGTCGTGCGAGGCGGCGTAGGCGAACTGCTCCAGATCCGCGTTGGACCTGGCGAGCGCGCGTGCCTTGGCTTCCAGCGCGCCCTCGATGCGCCTGCGCTCCTGGATGTTCGCCACCATCGCGCGGATGCGGGTGACCATCTCCTTGGGATGGAACGGTTTGTAGATGTATTCGTCGGCGCCGGCCTCCCAGCCCTGGAGCATGGCGTCGCGGTAGGTGAGGGCCGTGAGCAGCACGACGGGGATCGAGAGCGTCGCCGGATCGGCTTTGATCGCCCGGCACAGGCTCAGACCGTCGCGGCGAGGCATCATGACGTCGGAGAGCACCAGGATCGGCGCCCAGGACTTGACCAGCTCGAGCGCCTCCTCCCCGTCCCGGGCAATCCTCGTCTGGCAGAAGCCGCCCAGGAGATCGCTGATGTAGAGCGCGAGTTCCGAGTTGTCCTCGGCGACCAGCACGCGCGGCAGGGCGTCGCTCGCCGAATCGTGTGCCTTCTCCGTTTGGCGAGGAAGAGACGCGTAGCGCTGCAGCGGAGCCGTCGACGGCCGGACCGGGGCGGAGGGCGCCTGGACGCGCCGGGCGGGAATGTCGACGAGGAACGTGCTGCCGAGGGCGGGCGCGCTTTCGACGGAGACGGTGCCGCCCAAGAGGCCCGCGAATTCCCGCACGAGCGCGAGTCCCAGCCCCGTCCCCTCGAAACGCCGCGTCGAGGACCCCTCCAGCTGCGCGAACTTCTGGAACAACTTCGGCATGTCCGCGCGGGAGATGCCGATGCCCGTGTCGCAGACGCCGATGCGAAGCGAATCCTCGGACAGCCGCATCGAAAGGCAGACGTTTCCTTCCTTGGGAGTGAACTTTACCGCGTTGGAAAGGAGATTGAAGAGAATCTTCTCGTAGAGGTAGCGGTCCATGTCGACCACCGTCTCTTCCGGCAGCTCCGCCAGCTCCCCGCGGATGCCCCGCTGGTGCATCAAAGGCTGGAAGTCGGAGAAGATCTGGCGCGTCAGCGCGAGGATCGGCGTCGGCTCGCGGCGCACCTCGATCTTGCCTGCCTCGAGCTTCGAGAAGTCGAGCAGGCTCGAGACCATCTGCAGCAGGCGGACCGAGTTGTTGTGGACCGATCGGAGCAGGCGCTCCTGCGCGTCCAAGACGGGGCCGCAATCGCCCGCCAGGATCGATTCGATCGGAGACAGAGTCAAGGTCAAGGGCGTGCGCAGCTCGTGGGACACGTTCGCGAGGAACTCGCTCCGGAGCCGCTCGCTCTCGACCAGCTTCCGGTTGGTCTCGGCGAGCTCCTCCGTCCGTTCGACGACCTTGCGCTCGATGCTCCGGGCTCCTTCCTCCAGCTGCGCCTGCTGGAGAGCCAGGCCGCGCATCTCCTTGATCCCCTTGGTGATGGAGAAGCAGAGGAAGGCGTCCTCGAACACGACCCAACCCGTGTGCTCGAGGAAGCGCCATGCCTGCACCATGGATACGCCGTAAACGGACTGCGGCCAAAGGACTCCCCGCGCTCCGTGGTCGAGGGCGACGACCGCGGTTGCCGTCATCATCACGCGCCAATCGCGATAGAACGCCAGGAACGCGAGCGAACCGAACACGTGGAAATGCGTCTCGATGCGGCCGCCCGTGAGATGAATGAGGAGCGCGGACGTCATCATCTGGCCCACCGCGATGGCATGCCGGGTGAGCGTGGCGCCGGGCTTGATCAGGGCGAGCAGGATCGGAACGGCCGTGACGGCGCCGCCGAGCAGGACCGCGGCGAAGACGTGCAGGTGAATCTGGCTCGACATGCCCGCCCAGGCGCGGGGCGAGACCCAGACGGCGAACGCGATGCCGAGAATCCACTGCGCGGCCATGAGGCCGGCGAACATTCGGTCGGTTGTCCGCGCCAGGTCGAGGAACCGGGCTTCGAAGATCTCCCGTCCGCGCGCTTCTACCGTTTCGCGATCGCCGTGGTCCATTCCGCTATTCCCCACCGTGCCTTTGCCGACGCCCTCTCCGGGATGCTCTTCAGGAGCGAGCAGCCGAACACGGAACTCTCGGGTGCCTGCACAAGACTGCCGTCCGCCAGCGCCAAGACGGCGTTGCGTCCGACGTTGTCCCCCGTGTGCCCTCTAGCGCCCGTGATCCCTCCCTTGAAAAGCAGCCGCCCCTTCGCATCGTACAGCAGGGCTTGACCAGAGGTCTCCGCGCCGAAGCGCCGCGCCTCGGCTCCGTTCTCGTCCACGAGGACGCGCACGCCCGGAATGGCGCGGGCGCTCGCGATCAGGGGCGTCGCGTCCCAATCCGCGGCGCCGGAAGGCCTGTAGAAGGCGACGTAAGCGTCCAGCGTCCGGGGCGCCCTGGCCGCGATCCAGGCCAGGCTCTCGAGGCTGGCTTTCGTGCATGGACAGTGGGGATGGGCGAATAGGACCAGCGAGGAGCGGCCGCCGCCCGAGGCGAAGCGGGTCTCCGCAGGCCAGCGCTCGGGGGCCGACGCCGCGACGCCCGGCGTTCCTTCGTAGTCGAGTACGACCTTAAATCCCGCGAGACAAATTCCGATCCACAGCGCGAGCGCCGCGGGAACAAGCGTGCGGCCAAAGGAGATCTCGTTCTTGGCGAACATGGCAAGTGAAGTCTCCTTACCATGGTATGCCTTAATTGGCCCTGACGGCAATGGCGGCAATGTCAGCGCAATGTGACGATTCTGTCATATCTCCGATGTGACGATTCTGTCATTTTTTTTCCGGTGGTTGCCGAGGGAAAACGCGGTATTTCAAGCGATTTTACGAATGGTCTGCGACGGCACTATGACGATCGTCAGTGTCCGGTGATGGCGCTGGGGCCCCGCCGCAACATCGGGACCGCGGACTCCGGAGCGGGCGGCGCGGTCGACGACCGGGGTCGGGCGGGATTGCCGATGCGGGCGACATAGACGGCACCGCGAGAGGGCGTCTCGTTCTCCTCTCGAATCCCCGCGCGCAGGACGTACACGGCGCCCGGCATCGGCTGCAGGACGAATACGAAGAGGTTGTCCTTGCTGTTCCCACCACCCGGCTGATACGGCTGCTCGACCTTGAGAAGGGGCCGCCCGTCCTGTAGGAGCTCGACCCAGTCCACCTTGAGGCGTCCTCGGTCTCCCGTCGAATCGAAGAGGACTTTGTAGTAGCCGGAGTCCTCGATGGCGGCCGTAACGTCCCAGGACTTCGTCGCGCCGCGCTCCGGCGCGACCGTGTGCTCCCACGTCCCCACCTGGATTGCGCGGGTGTTCAGCCTGCGGTAATTGATCCCGAGCACGTCCCAGGCGAGGGCGTGCTGGGCCAGGCGTTTGAGCATGCCGTCGATGGAGCGAGCGTCCTTCGGCGACCATACGGTCTCCGCGAACGCGGCCAATCGCGGGAACGCCATGTACTCGACCTGTTTCGGGCTCGACATGAACTCGCCCCAGAGGCTCGCCTGCCCTCCCAGGACGTGCCTGGCCTCTTCCGCCGAGAGTTCTCGAGGCACGGGCTCGAACTTGTAAACCTCCTCCAGCGCGAGGACGTTCCCGATCGTGCGCGGCTCGAGGCCGTCCGGCTTGGCTTGATAATAGTCGAGGTACGTCGGCTGCATGGGATTGATCACGACGTCATGGCCCGCCTTCGCCGCGGCGATGCCGCCCTCGAGGCCGCGCCAGGACGTCACGGTGGCGTTGGGCGCGAGTCCGCCTTCCAGGATCTCGTCCCAGCCGACCAGCCTCCGGCCCTTGGAGGTCAGATACGCGTCCATCTGCTTGATGAACCAACTCTGCATCTCCTCCTCGGACTTGAGTCCGAGCGCTTTCATCCGGGCTTGGACCTTGGGGTTCTTCTTCCAGGGTTCCTTCCAGACCTCGTCGCCGCCGATGTGGACGAAGCGACTGGGGAAGAGGGCGAGGACTTCGTCGAGCACATTCTTCAGGAAGGCGAGGGTCGCGTCGTCCACGTTGAAGACGTTGTCGCCGTCGCCCATGAACTTCACGTCGCCGCCCGAGGCTTCGATCTGCCGCTTGTTGCCGAGCTCCGGATAGGCGAAGATGGCCGCGCCCGCGTGCCCGGGCATCTCGATCTCCGGCACGATCGTGATATGCCGCGCGGCCGCGTAGCGGACGATCTCGCGGATGTCGTCTTGCGTATGGTAGCCGCCGGGCGTCTCGCTTGGAGCGCGCGTCGCGTCCGAAGGGTTCATCAGCGACAGGTCCATTTGGGAGGCCACGCCCGTCAGACGCGGGTAGCGGTTGATCTCGATGCGCCAACCCGTGTCGTCCGTCATGTGCCAATGAAAGACGTTGAGCTTGTAGAGGGCCATCAAGTCGAAGAAACGGAAGAGGAATTCCTTCGGCAGGTAATGACGGCCGCTGTCGAGCAGGGCGCCTCTCCAGGCGAACCGCGGTCGATCTTCCACGCGGACGCACGGGATCGACCAGGCGACGCCGGAGGCCTGCGCGCGGCGGAAGACGTCGGGGGGCAGCAGCTGCTTGAGCGTCTGAACGGCATAGAACGCGCCCGCCGGCGTCGCCGCCCGGATCGACACGCGTTTTGACCTCGCGTCGATCCGATAGCCTTCCGCGGGCAAGGTCTTGTCGAGCAGGAACTCGATGCGCGGCCCATCCGAGGCGGGCGGGAAGCGAAAACCCGTCGGCGCCGCGAGATCTCCGCGGAGCGCGGCGGCCGCGGCCTCCAGACCGCGCGGCGCCGCGATGGACGTGCGGGGGTCTAGCGTGAAGCGGCAGGAAGGCGTCGCGTCAATGGAGACGGGCTGCGGGATCACGGACGGAGCGGCCCAAACGGCCGCCGCGCCCGCGGCAAGACAAAGCACGGCCAAGACCTGGTGCATTCCCCCCTCCTGTCTTCCGAGGACGCTAGCGCGTCTTCGTGTGTAGCGTGACGGCGTTGCCTTCTGTGTCGAGGACCACGGCCATGCGGCAAACCGGGCTCGAGAACGGCTCTCGCTTCACCGTCACCTTTCCCTTCTTCAGGCGCTCGATCACCTTGTCGACGTCCTCGACTTCGAAGGCGATGCTGGCTCCGGCGCCGATCTGCGGGACCATCGTCGTGATGGCGAAGCAGCCGTTGTCGAGGTGGTACTCCACCCACTCGTCCCGGAAATTGTTCGTGACCTTGAGGCCGAGGTCGCTCTCGTAGAACTTCCGCGCCCGCGGCATGTCCTTGACGGTATACATCGTGAAGGCGATGTGCTTGATCATGGACGCGATTATAGCATTCCGCGCCGCGCGGCCCGGGGCCTCGGCGAGGGGCTACGGAAGACGCACGGAAACGCCACGCGCCTTGAACACGAGGGCGGAGCATCCTGAGGAGCGATGAACGCCACCGCGGTTTGGCCCACTCTGGTCGCGCTGGTGCTCGCCGGCGCGGAGCTTCGGGCGGCGTCGGAGGACGAGAGGAGCCGATGGGCGAACGCCGGGTTCGGCTCCCCCGAGGTCGCGTCGCTGACCCTGCCTCCCGCCGCCTCGTCCGCGCGCATCACGCACGAGCTGCCGCTGACCTTGGTGATGTTCCGGAACGCCGGCTGGACCCCGGAGACCGTGCGCGCGACCGTGGAGCGGACGGCGGAGATCCTGTCCCAATGCGCCATCGGGATCCGCCGCGTGACGCTGGTCGTCGCGGACGCCCCCGAAAGTTCGCCCGACATCGATGCGCCGGGGCGCGGCCGGGACCTGCGGATCGGAGCGAGCATCCCTCCGTCCGAAAAGCCCGTCGTTTTCTTCGTGGGCAAGACTCACGACGGCAACGCGGCGTGGTCGTTCAATCGGAAGTACGTGGAGCTATGGCGGCTGGACCCGCGGGTATTGGACACCGCCTGGGTCTCCAGCGAGGTACTCTCGGCGTCATACCGCGCCTCGCGGCACCCCGCGTACAGCCCGACGGCGCATGAGCTGGCGCACATCCTGGGGAACAGAGGACACGTGGAGGAGCCGAATATCTTGAGCGCCTTCAGCCCGAACGACCGGATCACGGAGGAGCAATGCGGGGCTTTCAGGGCGTACGAGCTTGCCCGGAGGCTTCGGGATGGGTGAAAAATCCGATAGGTCTATCGGCCTACCGTTGAATGGGCAGAAAGAACCTGTATGGGTCTCGTCCAATTGTCCTACCCTATTGAGGTGACAAGTCCGGGGGGATTTATGAAGAGGATTCTGCCGCTCGCATCCTTGGCCGCCGCATTGCTCGTTCTCGGCATCGTCGAGACCCGCGCCATCGGAGGCCTGGGCGACGTCATCTCGCCCAAGGACCGGAAGCTGAGCACCGACCGCATCGGCGGGCAGACCAGCACCGGACTTGCCGACACGGTCGTCGAAGTGCCGATCTCGCTGACGGCTCCTCGCGTGCAAGCGAGCGCGCCCGCGGTCTTGTGGCAGGTGGGCTCCGGACGGCGGTGCGAGCTTGGATGCGCGGGTGGCAAGCGCTGGTGCCAGCGTTGCGTCGACCGCAGCTGCGGAGATCCTTATCAGGAGAGTTGCGCTGCGGGCGATGCGACCGAACAGGTGGCGCTTCGAGCGAAGGCTTCGAACGAGGCTCCGGTACTGGTGGATCTCAATACGGGCAGGATCGAAGTCGGTGCAGAGTGTCGACGCGGGAACAGCATGATTTGTGCCGCCTCCGATGAGCCGAAGCTCGAGCTCGCGGCGAACATCTGCCCCACCAATCCCGACTGCAAAGGACCGCCCGGAGGCGGTTGGCCGCCCGCGTCCTGCTGCCCCGGCACGCGAGCGCGCGAAGAGGCGCAGGCGCACCAAGCGGCCTATTCCGAGCGGATCGGATCGCTCGGGATCAGGACGATCTCCTTCGAATAGCCTTTAGGGACTAGATCGGCAGAAGCGCGACGATCGAGTTCAGACGCCGGAAGAGGTTGACCAGGAGCCCGTGGTATTCGACGGGTTTCGGATAAATCTTGATCGGCTTGGCCAGGTCTTCCTTCGCGATCGGGATCGTGAAGCGGAACGTCGACCCCAGGCCTTTCCAGCTCTCGACCCAGATTCTCCCGCCGTGGAGCTCGACCATCGCTTTGGCCAAGGTGAGACCGAGACCGGTCCCGTCCGAGACCTTCGTGCCGAGGGAAGACTGTTCGAACGCGGTGAAGATGCGATCGCGATCCTCCGGCGAGATGCCGCAGCCGGTGTCCTTCACCGAGAAGACGACGGTGCCGGCGTGCTCGTGCCGTCCGAGCTTGGTCGCGATCTCGATGCGGCCGCCCGGCCGCGTGAACTTGATCGCGTTAGAGATGAGATTCGCTAGGATTTGCTGGATCCGCTGTGGATCCGCCTTGACCCGGGGCAACGGCTCCTCTTCGGCCGCGCGCAGGAGCTTGACCCCCTTCGAGACGGCCCAAGCCTTCATGCTGTCGGCGGCCTCCTGGACGAGGGCGCGGGGATAGACGGCTTCGGCGGACATCGGGAGCTTGCCGCTTCGGATTTTGGAATAGGCCATGATGTCGTTGATCAATCCTCCAAGGCGGTCGGAGTTCTTGACGGCCACGAGGATCAACTGAAGATCGTCGCTGTCGAGTTTGCCTTCCAGCTTCTCCTGCAGGAGCAGGAGGGCCGAACGGATCGACGTCAGCGGGGCGCGGAGCTCGTGCGTCAAGTACGAGGGGTTCAACTCGGGAGCGGTCGACGCGGCGCGGGAGACTTCGGCCGGCCCCGTCTCGACGGGAGCGGGGGCGGAGATCGGAGCGCGAGCGACGAGGTCTTCCCAACCGGTCTGATGCTTCGTTTCCATGGTCTGCTGAGTCACGATTCTAGTTTGGCTGAGCGCGATTAAAGGGCTATTTCGTATATGTTAATATGTTGTTACGAGGCCCCAGGTCGCAACGACGATAAGGAGACATCATGAACGGCCGATTCCAAGTTCCTCCCCCCGTCAACGAGACGGTACTGAGCTACGGTCCCGGCAGCATCGAAAAGAAGGCTTTCAAGGCGCGCTTGACCGAGATGCGCTCGCGGGAAGTGGATATCCCGCTCTACATCGGCGAAAAGCAGATCAAGACCGGCAAAACCGCCGATATCCACCCGCCGCACGACCACGCGCGCAAGCTCGGACGATTCCATAAGGGCGGCGCGAAAGAGGCTCAGCAGGCCATCGGCGCGGCCCTCAAAGCCAGGCGCGAGTGGGCCGCGACTCCCTGGCACGTCCGCGCGGCGATCTTCCTCAAGGCGGCCGAGCTCCTCGCCAACGATTGGCGCTGGACGCTCAACGCGGCGACGATGCTCTGCCAGTCGAAGAACATCTACCAGGCCGAGATCGATTCCGCGTGCGAGCTCGTCGATTTCCTTCGCTTCAACGTGCGCTTCGCCGAGCAGATTTACGAGCAGCAGCCGATCTCCTCGCGCGGCCTTTGGAACCGGTCCGAGCAGCGGCCGCTCGAGGGCTTCGTCTTCGCGGTCACGCCTTTCAATTTTACCGCCATCGCGGGGAATCTGCCGACGGCGCCCGCGATCATGGGGAACACGGTCGTCTGGAAGCCGGCCTCCAGCACCGTTTACACCGCCCATTTCCTGATGCAGCTTTGGAAGGCGGCCGGGCTTCCGGACGGGGTCATCAACATGGTCCAAGGCTCCGCGAGCGAGATCGGGAACGCGTGCCTCTCCCATCCCGAGCTTGCGGGCGTGCACTTCACCGGTTCGACCGGAGTGTTTCACAACATGTGGACGCAGGTCGGCGCCAACATCGGCAAGTACAAGACGTACCCGCGTCTGGTCGGCGAGACGGGCGGCAAGGACTTCGTCATGGTGCATCCGAGCGCGGACCTGGATTCCGTCTCCGCGGCGCTCGTGCGCGGCGCCTTCGAGTACCAGGGCCAGAAGTGCTCGGCCGCCTCGCGCGCCTACATCCCCGACACGATGTGGAAGAAGCTCAAGAAGCGGCTCGGCGACGAGCTCGCGACGGTCCGCATGGGGCCCCCGGAGGACTTCCGCAATTTCATCAACGCGGTCATCGACAAGGGCGCCTACGACTCCATCAAGGAGTACATCGACTACGCCCGGAAATCGAAGAAGGACTCGAAGATCCTTTTCGGCGGCAAGTGCGACGACTCCAAGGGCTACTTCATCGAGCCGACCGTGGTCGAGGCGAAGCAGCCCGACGCCCGGACGCTGTGCGAGGAGATCTTCGGCCCCGTGCTGACGGTCTACGTCTATCCGGAGAAGCGTTTCGACGAGACTCTCAAGCTCTGCGACCGCACGTCGCCGTACGCGCTGACGGGCGCGATCTTCGCCGGCGATCGGCGGGCCATCCAGAGGGCGTCGGACGTGCTCGTCAACGCGGCCGGCAACTTCTACATCAACGACAAGCCGACCGGTGCGGTGGTGGGGCAGCAGCCTTTCGGCGGCGCGCGCGCGTCCGGCACCAACGACAAGGCCGGGAGCATGATCAACCTGCTGCGCTGGGTCTCTCCGCGGACCCTCAAAGAGAACTTCGATCCGCCTCGCGACTATCGCTACCCCTTCCTGGCCGAAGCTTAGTCGAGGGACGTCGTACGCGCTGGTCCTCGGCGCGGCCGTCGCGGCGTACGTAAACACGTTCGCCGCTACCGGCTTCGTCTGGGACGACAAGTACGGAATCGTCGACAATCCGCTGCTTCGCTCCTGGGCGATGCTGCCGCGCCTGCTGAGCGTCGGCTATTGGGAAGGCTCCTTGGGCTCGGGCGCGATGGACGAGCTGTACCGTCCGATCCCGATGCTGCTCTTCTTCCTGCTGCGTCGCGTCTCGGGGCTCGCGGTGTGGCCGTTCCACGCGCTGAGCGTCGCGGTGCACGCCGCCAACTCGGTTCTCCTCTGGCGCCTGCTCGCGCGCCGCTACTCCGGTTCCGTCGCCCTGAGCGCGGCGGTCCTGTTCGCGGTCCTTCCGGTGCACTCGGAAGCGGTCGCCTTCGCGTCGCAGCTCCCCGAGATCCTGATGGCGACGTGGGTGCTGCTCGCCTGGCTCGAGCTCGAGGCTCCGGCGCCGGCGTCGATCGCGGGCGTCGGCTTTTTCTGCCTCGCGCTGCTGACCAAGGAGCAGGCCATCCTCTTCCCGGCGGTCCTGGCGCTTCACGACTGGGCGTTCCACGGCGAGCGCTTCTGGTCCACGCGCCGGCGCGGCGTCTACGCCGCGCTCGGCGCGTGCATCGCCGCCTATCTCGTCCTCCGCTTCGCGGTCCTCGGCCTGCCGGTGCGCGTCGGAAGTCACTACTTCGCCGGGATCCCCCTCCTCCGCAAGCTGCTGACGCTCGCGCGCTTCGCGGCGGCGAATCTCGCGTGGCCGACGGCAACGGGCCTGCGCCTGCGCGTCGACTTCTCGCGGCCCCTCATCCCGGACTCGGGCACGACCGATCTCGTCGCCTGGGCCTGCCTTCTCGGCTGGGCGCTGCTGGCGGCCGAAGCGGTGCGGCGTCTGGCCGCGCGCGGCGACGGGGCGCGCGCGGCGTTCTGGGCGCTGTCGGCGATGGTCCTCTTCCTGCCGGCCTCGAATCTTCTCGTCTCGCTCAACGTCATCGGCGCCCAGCGCCACCTGTATCTCGCGTCGGCCGCGTTCTGCGTCGGCGCGGCGCAGGCGCTCGAAGGGCTCGCGCCGTACCGCGTCTGGGCGGTCGCCGGACTCTCCTTTTGGTACGTGGCGCACGCCTGGCGCGCGAACAAGACGTTCTTCCACGAGCAGGCGTTCTACGAGACAGCGATCCGCGGCAACCCGCGCTCCGCGGCGGCGTGGGCGGGGCTCGGCGCCTACCTGGCCGGCGCGGGCAAGACCACGGAGGCGGCGCAGGCGCTCGAGGAATCGATCCGCCGCGACGGACGCGATCCCGGTCCGTACTACAATCTCGGAAAATTAAAGTGGGACGCCGGAGCGCGGCAGGAGGCGGAGGCGCTGTTCCGCAAGGCGCTGGAGCGAAATCCCTCGGACGGCGACACGTGGGTGTTCCTCGCCACCGTCGAAGAAGGAAAGGGAGACACGGCCGCCGCCGCCCGCGCCTTGGCGCGCGCCCTGGAGGTGCGGCCTTGGGACGCCGCGGCCCATTTCAATCTCGCGCGGCTGCTCATGGCGGCCGGCAGGAACGCGGAAGCGGCGCGGCACTTCACGGAGTATCTGTCCCTCGCTCCGGACAGCCCCGACGCCGCGCAGACGCGCGCGCTCGTTGAACGGCTATCTCGCCCCTGACCCCGGGGCCGCCTTCTCTTCCTTCAGCGCCGAGTCGTAGGCGAGCTTCGCTTCGTGATTGGACGGGTCGAGGCGCACCGCCTCGCGGAACTGCGACGCCGACTCGCCGAAGCGGCCCAGGCGATAGAGAGCGACGCCGTAGTTGTAGCGGGTGAGCGCGCCGTTGGGATTGATCTCGAGAGAGCTCTTGAAGTGCGCGAGCCCCTCGTCGATCCGCCCCGCCTGCATGAGGGGCTTGGCGATGAGGTCGTGCGCGAGCAGCGAATTTGGCCGCAGCGAGAGCACGCGCGTCCACAGCGCCACCGGGTCCGAGTAGTAGGAAATTTCGGCGCGCGTCGCAGCCGCCAGGAGAAGCAGCGCGGGAAACGCGAGCATCACGGGGGCGAAAACGGCCGTCCGGGTGCGCCGGCGCCAGGCTTCGAGGCCGAACACGACCGCCGCCCCCGCGAGCGCGAAGAACCCGATGTAGGGAAGGTAGCTGTAGCGGAGGGACGCGTACAGCCTCCCGCCGCGGCTGACGAGAAGCGGCGGCGCGAGAGCCGCCGCGTAGAAGAGCCACGCGCTCAGCCCCGCGGGCCAGCGCTTGCGCGCGGCGAGCAGGGCCGCGGTGACGCCCGCCGCGGCCGCGGCGCCGAGGGCCGGCGATCCGGCGACCCGATCGAAGGGTCCCTCAAGCACGTAGATCGGCAGCAGTCCAATCGGCCAAACGAGAATCTTAAGGAAGAACGCCAAGCCGTATGCCGCCATCAATGGATGAAGGGCCCCGTGCTTCGACTCGGCGCCCGTGTCCTTGACCAGGAGGTAGATCGCGATCGTTCCGAGGGCGATCGCGGCGAACGGGGCGAGTTCGAGCAGCGCGGCGCGCGCCCTGGCGCCGCGCCACTGCCGGGGGTCCGGATCGAGGCGGCGGAGCGGATAGACGTTCAGCAGGAGGAACGCAACCGGCAGGACGACTCCCTGCCACCGCGTCAGGGCGGAACACGCGAACAGGAACCACGCCGTCGTCAGGCGGCCGGGGTAGGGCGAGCGCGCCAGGTACAGCCAGGACGCGGCGAGCGCGAAGGTGATCGACAGGAGGTCCGCGGTCGCCGACGCCGAGGCCACGCAGAGGACCTGCGCGGGATGGAGGGCGAAGAGGAGCGCCCCGAACGCCGCGCCCGTCGAACGCGCCCACGCCGAAGAATCGGCCTCCGCCGCGAGGAACAAGCGGTGGCAGATCGAGAACACGAACACCGCGTTGACGCCGTGGAGCAGCACACTCGCGAGGTGGTAGGTTAGGGCGTCGAGTCCGCGGAGCTTATAGATCGCCGCGAACAGCATCCAGCACAGCGGCTGGTAGCTCGAGTTGTGGAAGGTCGTCCACATCCACTTCAAGTTCTCCCACCCCAGGTCCCGGATATGCGGGTTGTAGATGAGGTCGATCTCCTCGTCGAGATTGACGAAGCTGTTCGAGAGGGACGGCAGGTACGCGATGACGGTGACGGCGAACACGCTCGCGCCGATCCAGCCGAGTGGGAGCGGTCGTTTCAATCGATCTCAGCGGCGCAGCGCGACCATGACTACTGAGCGGCCTTCCCCACTTCCTTATCGAGAAGCACGATCTCGATGCGGCGATTGTGTCCTCGTCCCTCCGGCGTCTCGTTGCCCGCGACGGGGTGGTACTCCCCGTAGCCAACCGCCGAGAGAATCGTCGGATCGACGCCTCCCTTCTCCTGCAGGAACCGGGCGACGGTGAGCGCGCGCGCCGCGGACAGTTCCCAGTTCGTCGGGAACTTCTCCCTTAGCGCCGCGGTCATCGGCTTGTTGTCGGTGTGACCTTCGATCGATATCCGCTTGTCGCGCACCTGCTTGAGGACGTCCGCCACGCGCAGCAGCACCTTCGTCCCCTCTTCCTTGATCTCCGCTCGTCCCGAGTCGAAGAAGATCTTGTCCGCGACGTTGACGGTCAGCTTGCCTTGAATCTGGGTGATCTTGATTTGCCCATCGGCGATCTCCTGCTTGAGCTGCCCGACCAGGCCTTCATAAGTGCCCTTGGCCTGCGCGAGCTCGCGCTCCTGCTTCGCTTGGAGCTCTTCTTGCGCCTTCGCCATGTACGCCACTTTTTGCTCGAGCGCCTGGTTCTTGTCGCTTAGGCTCGAGACGGTCTTGGCCAGCTCGCTTTGCTTGGCGCTGAGGGACTTGGAGAGCTCCTGGTTGGAGCCGCGGAGCTTGTCGCGCTCGTCGACGGCCTGCTTGAGCGCGGCATTGGACTGGTCGAGGCCCGTGTTGAGCTCCGAGACGCGCGTTTCGGACGCCGCGGCCCGCTTTTCGAGCTCGGCGATGCGTCGCCCGGTGTCGTCTTGGAGCTGCTTATAGGTCTGCGTGCTGACGCACCCGGTCAGCAACGACAGGGCGGCAAGGAGATAGATCGGTCGCATGCCCGCATTCTATCACATCCGACGGTCGCAGACGCCCAGGTGGCGGCACGCGGCGACGACGTCGATGACGAGGAACTCCTGCTCCGGCGGTGCGTCGGCCGGCACCTCGTTGCGGGCCACCGGGGTCGCGGCCTGGAGCAGGGCTTCCTCGATGCTGCGCGCGGCGGCCGCGGGATCGAGAGCCTCGCCCGTAGTCTTGAGGCCCTGGAGCAGCCACGCGAGACGGCCGGCGTGGTAGGGAGTCGCCATGGACGTTCCTCCCATGTCGTCGTAGTCGTAGTCTCCGGCCGGGCGCGGCACGACCGTCGACTGGATGTTGTTCCCGGGAGCGAGATAAACACGCTTGATCAGCATCCGGCGCCGTTCGCGGTCGAACTGGGAACCGTAGGAGGTGAACGCGGATATTCGTCCGCTGATGTCGACGGAGCCGACCGTATGCGCCGACGGGGCGATGGACGGCGAGTCTACTCCTTGGCCGGCATGATTGCCCGCCGCGATCACGAAGATGATCCCCCGTCGCGCGTACGACTCGACGAGGCGGACGAGATCCTCACCGGTGGAGCCGTGGCTGGCGCCGAGGCTCATGTTGACGATGTCGGCGCCGTCGTCGTCCACGGCTTTCCTGATCGCAGCCATGATCGCCTGGACGCGCTCGGCGCCGGAGGGCGCGTCCATCTCGTTGGCTTGCCGCTCCCGGGGAAGCACCTGATAGGACAGGATCTGCGCTTCCGGCGCGAGCGCGTGGATGATGCCGGCGACGTGCGTGCCGTGGTTGCCGACGCTGTCGTCTCCCCGCAAACCGAGCAGCGAGCGTCGCACCCGCACCGAGTCTTCGAGGTCCGGATGCGCCGCGACGCCCGAGTCCAGCACCGCGACCTTGACGTTTCGCCCGGTCAGGCCCCGGCGCCAGATCTCGGTCCAAATGGCTTCGCCCATGCCGCGCCAGATCGTCTCGCCCATAGGGAACGACAAGATCAGGCCGCGAATCTCGTCGGTCGTGAGCGCTCTCCCGTAGACGGTTTCGAGCGCCGAGAGAATCTTGGGCAGCATGGCCGTGTTCGGAGGCAGCGGCGTTTTCATCGATTCGGCAAGGCGTGATAGGTCCGGCAGCGTGGGGATCGGCGGCATCGCGGGCCGCCGCGGCGGCTCCGTCCCCGGGTGCTCGATCGCGGGGTCCGACTCGCGGGGCGCAGCGGCGGCGGTGGGAACTTCCGCATTCACGGGGGGCAGGTCCGAGGTACGGGCGTGCCGGTAGGAGTCCAGAAGGTCGAGCGCCCTTAAGGAATCCCGAATCCGCTCCAGATAGGCAAGCTCTCCGTTGGCTTGTCCTACCGCGTCCAACTCCCGGGTGAGGGCTGCCCTGTGTCCGGAAAGAGCGGTCCCGAGATCGACGTGCGGCCGCAGTTCGAGACGATCCTCCCCTCGTTGAAGCGGCCGTCTCAAGAGCTCGACCGCCCGCCCGAGCCGGATATTCGCGAGGTCGGGGCGCGTGCGCTGGAAGGCCTGTGCGTAGGCGTGCTTGAGTTCGACGAGCGCCGCCGCGAATCGCTGGCGGCTGATGTGCGCGGCGATGCCGGGCTCGTCTCGGACGATCTTGAACAGCGCGACGCCGAAGAATGTCGCGCGGCCGTTTGGATTGACCAGGTAGTGCGCGTCGTAGGCGGGCGGAAATCCCACGGCCGCCAAGTGCCTTCCCGCCGCCATGGGGTCGATATGCTGAAGCTCGGAGAACGGCAGGAAGCCTTCCAGCAGTTCGCCGAGGTGAGCGGCGTCGAAGGGCAGGGCCGCCGAGGCGTACATCAGCGCTCCCTCCTTGAACTCCAAATTCGCCCTTTTCAGAAGATTGTTGAGGATGACTGCGCCGTCGGAGTCGCGGCGAACGTCTCCGGTCGCGTCGACCCGGAAGCCGAGAGCGGCGAATGCGGCTTCCCATTCGGAGTTGAGCCGAATCACCACGCGCGGTCGCGGGGGCGCCGGTGCCTCGGCCCCGTTGTCGACGGGCCGGTCCGGCAGATCGGGTACCGCGATCGGATTGTCGGGAGGCGGCAGAGACGGAGTCTGCGTCGCGGACAAGGGGGCGATCCATACGCCGGTCATCAATGCGATGCCGAAGAACGCGTTCCTCATCTTCATATAGGTAAGGATACCCCGGGCCTCGTCGGAAGGACAGGAGAGAAAGCCCCGGAAGGGCGTAGAGCCTTGGCTCCAGAAGTCGGATTGTCGCCCAGGCCGCGGATCGGAAACGGGGTTTCCCGCCGTCTCTCCCGCCCGGACTCGAATTGCTATCATGCGTCCCAGTCATCGTGAAAACCGAGAGGATCTTCCCTTGGCTCTTCGCGGCGTGCCTCGCCGCGGTGGTGTTCGAGGTCCTTCTGAACTTCGAACAGACCTGGGTCCATCCCGAGGTCTGGACGCGGATGTCCCCCGCCGCGCTCAAGTCGGGCGCGGGACTGCACTGGACGGATCTCCGGACCGCGCTCGACTACACGAACTTCGATCTGCAGCCGAGATTTCGCGTGCTGTCCTCGCTCTTTTTCATCGCGAACGCGAAGCTCCGCGCGGTCCTGTTCGATCGGATCGTCCCGATCCCGGGATTCTCGATCGCCTGGCCGTTCACGGTCCTCCTCTCGCCGCTATTGCTGTACGGCATCTTGTTCAATCTGACCCGGCGCGCGGCGACGGCATGGACCGGGGCGGTCTTGTATCTCGTCTCTCCCGGCGCCCTGTCGGGGGCGGCGATGCTGTTCCATCCGGGAAAACCGATGGGCAACGTGTCGATCCTGCTGTGCCTGTACGTCGGTTCGGCGTTGGAGGCGCACTCGCGGGAGGGACGGTCTCAGTCAAGAGGCCTTTTCGCGGCGCTGTGCGCCCTCATTTTCGCGAACTACTTTTGGGACGAGCAGGCGTGGTTCGCGGCGGCGGCGGTCCCGGTGCTGTGCCCGTCCGTCTTTCTCCCCTGGCGCGAGCGGCGCTTCGAGATCGCCGCGTACGCGTCCGCGACTGCGGCGTTTCTCGCGGTCCTGATCCTGGCCGCGCCGGCGATCACGCGGGCGTTCGGCGTGAGCGAGTTCAGCGTGTGGCTCTACATGCTCGATCGGCGCGTGAGCGTGGACGCCGCGCGCTTGACGATCAACGGCGTCGTCACCGGAGCGAGCCTGGTCGGGGATCACCTTCTTCCGTTCCTGCGCGAGCATTGGCTCTATCCGGGGGCGCTAGCGCCGGCGGCTCTGCTTGTCGGGGGCTATTTCTGGTCGTCCCTCAAGGCGTCGTCGGAGGCCGACCGGTCGCTCGCGGCGCGGCTGGCGGTCTTGGCGATCGGCTACATCGTTTTCCAGACGGCGCTTCTTGTCCGCCACATGAGCGCCCTCAGCCATTGCTACTACTACGGCATCCCCTTCTCCATTTTCGCGGCGATGCTCCTGGCCGCGTGCTTGCAGAGCGGGAGCGGCTGGAGGAAGAACGCGAACGCGGGGCTATTGGCGTACTTTCTAGCGGTGTTTTTCTGGAACTTCAACACGGTCAATCGAGGGATGCGGCGCGATCACGCGGTGATGTGGACCGAGCTCGGCCCGCCGGGGGAAAGGACTCTCATAGAAGGGCGACTCACGCGCGCGGGCGTCGCCCACGTATGGAACGCCCGTCGGGACGCCGCGGAACTCGACCGTCGCGCCGCGACCTTGCCGACCAGCGCTTTTTGGCTGCCGTTGGAGCTCAAGGCCATCGATCGCGTCCGCGCCGCGCGCTGACGCCTTACGGCCCGAGCCAGAGGTTGAGGCGAAGCACGACGTTCGCCACCGTGGCGCCGGAGACGCCGGCGCGGCTCAGGGGCGCGTTCATGCGGTTGAGTCTCGCCTCGAGCGCGGTCGAGACCTTGCGGCCGAGGAACACGTCCAGACCTCCCCCGAGCGACCAGCCGACGCCCGAGCCGTGGTCGGCGCCTCCGATGACATCGGCGCGGCTTTGAGCCATGCCGAGCCCGGCGAAGACGTAGGGAAGATAGCGGTCCGACATGCCGCGAATATTGCCTCGGAGCACGCCGAGGATCGAGGTCATGTCGGCCTTGGCCTGGCCCTTGGACTTGTAATCGAAGCGGTCCACGTGAACGCCGAAGCCCCATTCCCCGATGGGGTGATACAGGAACTGTCCGCCCACGATGCCCGGCGCTCCGAGTCCGCTGGGCGCGCCGCCGAGCCCGCCGGCGACTCCGGCCAGGACGCTGCCGTCCTCGATCTCGGCGGCTCGTCCGATGCCGGAAAGCGCAAAAAGCAATGAAATTACTATGCTTTTCGTCACGCCGGCACTATACCATTTCGCCATTGCGTTTTTTGAGTTCCATTGGTACACTTAGGCGCGTTGACGCCGAACGCGATTGCGCGTCGGCATGGAGGTGCGGCATTTCCCGGCGAATCCTGGTCGTTGACGACGACATCGACATCCTCAGCTTCATCACGACCGGCCTGAAACTCTCGGGATACGAAGTATACTCCGCCGAGGACGGTCTTGCCGGGCTGACGATGGCGAAGGACGTCAAGCCGGAGCTCATCGTTCTCGATTTGGCGATGCCGCGGATGCACGGCTACGAAGTCTGCGAAGCGGTCCGCAAGGACAAGGAAATCTCCGCCACGAAAATCATCGTGACCTCCGGAAAAACCTACCCCGTCGACATCAAGACCGCCATGGACATGGGCGCCGACAAGTACATGACGAAGCCCTACGGCATCGCCCAGCTCATCCAGCAGATCGACGAGCTTCTCGGCGCCGAGAAGAAATGAGCGTATTCACGGTCCGCTTCTGGGGCACGCGCGGCTCCATTCCCGCGCCCGGCTTCAAGACGAGCCGCTACGGCGGCAACACCTCGTGCGTCGAGCTGGCGCGCAACGGGCGGACCTTCATCCTCGACGCCGGCACCGGCATCCGCGAGCTCGGCGAAAGGCTCCGCAAGGACACGCAGGGCAAGCCGATCGACGCCGACCTCTTCATCACGCACACGCACTGGGACCACATCCAAGGGTTCCCGTTCTTCGTCCCCGCCTACGTGAAGGGAAACACGTTTCGGATCCATGGATCGCACGGCGTGGGTCGGAGCTTCGAGAAGATTTTCCGCGGGCTGATGGATCCGAGCTACTTCCCCGTCGACCTCGGGGACATGGCGGCGTCGCTCGAGTTCCACGAACTGCGCGGCGAGGCGCTGCAGCGCGACGGCGTCGAGATAAAGACCACGTTCACAAATCATCCCGGGGTCGATCTGGCATACCGCTTTTCCGCGGACGGCAAGAGCGTGACCTACCTCACGGACCACGAGACGTACCAGACGATGAACACGGTGACGGAGTTCGCCCGCAAGCAGGATCGCATCGTCGAGGACTTCTGCCGCGGCTCGGACGTGCTCATCGTCGACGCCCAATACACCGACGACGAGTACCGCATCAAGCGGACCTGGGGACACAGCCGCTACAGGGACAGCATCCGTTTGGGCATCGACGCCGAGGCCAAGCACGTGGTCTTGTACCATCACGACCCCTCCCATTCCGACGAGCAGATGGACGTCATCGCCAAGGACGCGCGGGAGATCATCAAGGCCTCCGGCAAGGCGATGCGCGTCAGCGTCGCCCAAGAAGGCTTTCAGATCGAGGTTTGACGTGACCGGGCGACCGCCTCCGCCCGCCCCACCGACGAGGGAACTTTTTCGGCCCTCGCTCGTATCAATAGGTACGGGGCTAAGCTCCGTCGAAAAAAACGGAATGGGGAACTGGCGTGGACGAGGCGAAGGCGAGACTGGTGGAACGGCTGATCAAGGACTGCGGAGAGCGCGCGTTTCATTTCGCGTGGCGGCTCTCGGGCGATTCGGAGTCGGCGAAGGAACTCGTCCAGGAGGCCTACCGGCGCGTGCTGGCGAAGTGGGAGCGCTACGATTCGCGCCAGCCGCTCGAGAACTGGTTCTTCTCCGTCCTGCGCCACATCTGCATCGACGCGGCCAAGCGGGTGGACCGCACGCGCACGGTCTCCCTGGAGCACCCTGCTCCCGGCACGGCGGAGTTCGAGGGCCTGCCGCTGGCCGAGCGGATCGCGGACCGTACGGAACCTATCGAGACCCAACTCGAGCGTCGGGAGAGCGGCGAGGTCGTCCATCGCGCGCTGAAGGCCTTGAGCTACGACCATCGCGTCGTCCTGGTGCTTTGCGATATGGAAGGCATGGGCTATGACGACATCGCCGAGGTCCTCGGGTGCGCAGTGGGCACGGTGCGTTCCCGCGTCAGCCGCGCCCGCGTGGCGATGCGCCGGGCGCTGCGGGACCGGGTGGACGAGGCCGGGGTGACGCGATGAACTGCCTGGACGACGAGATCCTGTCCGCCTACGCCGACGGAGAAGCCCGCCCGGGCGAGCGCGTCCGCGTCCGGGCGCACGTCCGCGGCTGCGCCGGCTGCGCGCGGACGCTCGACGAGTTTTCCGCGTTCAAGCGCGCTCTCGGCGGGGGCGGGGAGGCCCCCCCCATGCCGGACGACCTGCGCGAGTCCCTCGAGGCGCTTCGTCCGCGGGAGGCCGCGCGGCGGGAGCGCGCGCCGTTATGGCGGCCCATGCTCGCCGTCGCCCTCGCCTGCCTGGCCGGGCTCTTCCTCTGCGCGCAGCGTCCCGCGCCCGAGGAGCTCCCGCTCGAGCCGCTGTTGGAGGCGCATCACCGCTTCGCCGACGCGGGGGCGCTCTCGCCGCGCTTCCGGGAGGCGGGACGATGAGCGGCGCGGAGCTCGAGGCCGATTGGTCCTCCATGGCCGCCGACGAGGCGCATTGGGCGCGCGCGGCGCTCGCGGCGAACCGCCGGCCGGTTCTCGACACGCCGGAGAAAGTCGCGGAGCGGCTGGCGCGGCTCAGGGGCCTGCGCAAGGAGCACGTCGTCGCGCTGTACCTCAACGCGCGCCACCGCGAGATCCGTCGCGAGACGGTCTCGGTCGGCACGCTGACGGCGAGCTTGATCCATCCCCGCGAGATCTTCGCGCCGGCCATCGCCGCGAGCGCCGCGGGCGTGCTCGTGGTGCACAACCACCCTTCCGGCGACCACACGCCGTCTCCCGAGGACCGGGAAGTGACCAAGCGCCTCGCGCGCGCCGGGGAGCTGCTGGGCATCCCCCTCGTCGACCACGTCATCGTCTCGGCCGGCGGCCACTACAGCTTCCGCCAAAATGGGATGCTATGAGGATGCCTTCGCCCGCCGCGCGCGTGCCGCTGGTCCTGGGGATATCCCTGCTCCTCTCGGGCTGCGGCGCCGATTGGGACTATCGGCAGGCGGCGTTCCTGGAAGGGTCGCGGCGATTCCCTTCGGCGGGCACGGCGTGGGAGCGCTTCGCGGCTAAGCACCCCGGCGATCCGCGCGCGCCGGAGGCGCTGGTGCGGGCCGGACGCATCTATTGCGGCGTGTTCCAGCGCTACGACGACGCGCGGTCCCTGTACGAGCGCGCGGCGCGCGGCTACCAGGACCGCGAGCCGTGGGCCTCGTCGGCGCGGGCCGCCCTGCTCGATTGTCCCGACTATTTCCCCCTCAAGAGCGGCGCGCGGCCTGTTTTCGTGGACTCCATGACCGGCGGCAAGAACATGCGCCTCGTGCTCGAGGTCAAGGCCTCGACGGACGGCGCGCGGGGCACCATCGCGGGCGGCCTCTACGCGGGGCGTGAGCGCGTGATGGAGCAGTCGCGCGCCTACGCCAAGGAAGACTGGGCGGTGTGGGAGATGGACGGCAAGAACCGCGTGCCCATCCTGCGCTATCCCTACGCCCAGGGAATGACCTGGGCCGCCACGCGCGACGGTCGGACGATCGAGCTCCGAGTCGAGTCCGCTCGCGAGACCGTCAAGCTCCGCTCCCGTACGTACGCCGATTGCGTCAAGGTGCGCGAGAGCGCCCCGGGCGCCAAGGCCTGGACGTACGCCTACTACGCGCCCGGCGTTGGGCGCATCAAGACGAGCATCGGCGTCCCCGGCGCCGAGAACCCGAACACGGAACTCGCCTCGCCGTAGCGCTCCGTACGTTCCCGGCCGCAGGGGTGTCGCCGGTTCTCCCGCCGGACAAGTTGAGGGCCTGCTGACGCCAAAAGATCGCGGCTGCCCCGGTAAAGGGCAGCCGTAGATCGTGGGTGCTTCGCACGCGCGCAGTGTTTCACTACCTGCGGCGATGGCCCGAGCATAGCAAGGCGTCCCCCATCGAGCCTTGAGGCCCAAAGGGAGCCCCCGCGCGGTCTTTCGACCTACGCGAGCGTAGGACCTCGGGCGCGGCCGTCCGCATCCTGGGCCCTAGGACCGATGCTTTTCATGAAGTCCCCGTCCGGGACGTCGGATGGGATTTGATATAATCCCATACCCGCTCGGGCTACTCCATCATGCGACCGCTCTCGCATTCCTCCATCTCGATGTACACGGAGTGCCCGCAGAAGTACAAGTTCCGCTACATCGACAAGCTCCCGGAGAAGCCCAAGTCGTTCTTCTCCTTCGGAAAATCCGTGCACTCGGCCCTCGAGTATTTCTACAACATCCCCGCGCTCCCGGCGCCGACGCTCGAGAAGGTCCTCAAGTTCTACAAGGACAACTGGATCTCGGAGGGCTACAAGGACGCCGAGCAGGAACGCGAGAACCTCGAGGAAGGCGAGCGCATCCTGCGCGGGTTCTACAAGAAGCACATCGACGACTTCAAGCTCCCGTTCTTCGCCGAGTACAAGTTCGACCTGAAGGTGGACGGGATCCCCGTCATCGGCTTCGTGGACCGCATCGACAAGACCGACAGCGGCAAGCTCTCGATCCTCGACTACAAGACCGGCAAATCCCTCGAGAAGGACCGCGTGCTGACCGACGCCCAGCTGACGATGTATCAGATGGCGTGCGAGGAGCTGCTCGGCATGGAGGTGGAGCGGCTGAGCTTCTACCATCTCAACTCGCTCAAGGAGCACGTCTCCAAGCCGCACACGAAGAAGCAGGTCAAGGACCTCCGCCAGCGCGTGGTCACCGTGGCCGAGTCGATCCAAAAGGGCCTCTTCGAGCCGCAGCCCGAGGAACGAAAGTGCCAGTGGTGCGACTTCAAGCCGCATTGCCCCGTCTTCCGCGACCACTACGGCGGCGCGCCATCCCTTTTCCCGGAAACCAAGGCCGCGGCGGGTCCCAAGCGCGCGGCGCCGGCGCTCGCCGAGGCCGCGGCGGCCGCGCCGCGCTCGGCCGCCACGGTGCAGGAGCCGCTGTTGGCCCCTCGACCCGAGGCGGACGAGGAACTCGCCGCGCTCGTCGACCGGCTCGGCAGCGCCGTCGAGGAGATCACCAGGCTTCAAGCCGAGGCGGATCAGCTCCAGGCGGCCGTCGCCGATCGTCTCAAGGAAAAGGGCTGGAGCCGCGCGTTCGGTTCGGCCTTCGAGGCCTTGATGGCGATCGAGGACAGATGGGAGTTCGACGACAAGACGAAGGTCCTCGACGCCATCCGCCGCGCCGGGCATTGGGACGACATCCAGGCGCCGTCGGGCCCGCTCGTCCAGAAGCTCATGAAAAACCCCACTCTCCCCCCGGAGCTCCGCAAGAAGCTCGAGAGCCTCGGACGGCGCGTCGAGCGCGCCGTCGTGCGCTCCAAGCGCTCCGGCGCCGCGCCGAACTGATCGGGTCCCTCGGCCCGAAAGGCCTTGGATGTCCCCGCGCCTGGGACGGCTTCCAAAACCACGTTTTTCCGTCGGCGGGCCCTTGGGCCTAACGCGCATTGCCCTATAGTCTCTGGGCGTCCGTGGGGGCTTCGGGTATCCTTAGACCTATGAATAGGAATCCTGCCGCCGTGCTGCTTGCCGCCGTGCTTGCCGCCGTCCAGATCCCGGCGTTCGCCGCGGTCGACCAGTGCGAGGGCGCGTCCTGCCCCGCGCGCGACGCGCTCGGCGTCGTCGCGGCGACGAGCCAGCATGCCGGCCGCATCGGCGACGCTCCGGCCGCCAAGCTCGCCTCCGACGTGGCGTTCAGCGAGGGACGCGACGCCAACGCGGTCCTGGCCTCGGCCTCGGCATCCCCCGCGCGCACCGCGGGAGTCCCGACATTGACCGCCGTCGAGTCTCCTGCGCCCGCGGCGACCACGACGCCCGCGCCGCAGACGGTCACCCCGCCCCCGGGCCAGAACAAGGGGCTCAGCCAGGACGATTTGATGATGTACGGAGCGGGCGCCGCGGTCGGCGCGGCGGCGGGCCTCACCAAGGCCCTGATGGGCTTCGGTCTATGGGGTCCGCTGGGGATGGCGTTCGGAGGCGCGCTCGTCGGCATCGGCGTGATGCACCTATTCGCGAAGAACAGCGATACGTATGGCGCGCTCGGTGCCGCTATCGGAGGAATGGTCGGCGCGGTCGCCTTGTCTGCGGTGCTGACGCCGTGGATGGGTCCGTTCCTCGGCGCGGCTGTGGGCACGGTCCTGGGCGGCGCCGCCGGCGGCTTCCTCGGCAATTTCCTGGGCGGCTTGTTCAAGAAGTGACGCGGTAGCGCGCCATCCGCACTTTCGTCTTCTACGTCACGGGCCACGGTTTCGGCCATGCCACGCGCATGGCGGAGATCGCGCGCGCCGTCATGGCGGAGGACCCCGGCTGCGAGCTCCATATCCGGACCGAGGCGAGGCCGTGGCATTTTCCCGCGGGCGCGCGCGTATCCTCCGCCGTCTTCGACGTGGGCATGATCCAGGATGGGCCGCTCGACGTCGACCTTCCCCGCACGTTCGACGCGCATCAGAGGATTCTGTCGGACTGGGACGCGCTCTTGGCGCGCGAGGAGGAGGTCCTGCGGCGGACGGCCCCGGATCTCGTGCTCGGAGACATCCCCCCGGCCGCGTTCGCGGCCGCGCGGCGGGCGGGCGTCCCCGCCGTCGCGTGCTCCAATTTCAGCTGGGACGAGGTCTTGGACGCGTATGCCCCCGCGGACGCCGCGTGGCGTCCGATCGTCGCCCGCTATCGCGAGGCCTATGCGCTTGCCGATAAGCTCTTTCGCCTGCCTATGCACGGGCCGATGTCCGCGTTCCGCGCGGTCGAGGACGTGCCGCTTCTCGCGCGGCGCTCCTCGTCTCGGAAAGAGGAGACGCTCGCCGCGCTGGGCCTCTCCGGGAGCGATGGGCGGCGGCTGATCCTGGTCTCCCTGGGAGGATTCGGCCACGTAGGCGCTCGATTCGACGGCGGCGAGGATCTGTCCGCCTATCGGTTCGTTGCTTTCGGCCCGAGGCCCGACGGCTTTGCCGGCGAGTGGACGACGCTGCCGGAGCGGGCGCCGGTGCCCCACGTCGACCTCATGGCCGCCGCCGACGCGGCGATCGGCAAGCCTGGCTACAGCACTTTGGCCGAGGCGCTCACGCACCGCACCCGCATGCTCCTCATTCCAAGGGACAACTACGCGGAGGCGCGATGGCTGACGGAAGGAGCGGACGCGCTGGGCGTGTTCGGCCGCCTGGAGAGAGCGGATTTTTTTTCCGGACGATGGAAGGAGAGCCTAGAGGCGCTCTTCGACAGGCCCGCTCGATGGGCCGACATCCCCTTGGACGGCGCGCGCGTCGTCGCCCGAAAGCTCTTGTCGGCATGAACGGAACCGCCCCGACCGAGCGTCGGACGGGGCGGTGGTCGGCGGCTCTTCGTTACGGCTTCTGGTAGCAGCCGCGCTGGGCCGCCGAATCGGCGGAGGCGCGGGCCTTCTCGTTCTGGTCGTTGGACGGCGCGATGAGATCGCTGATGCAGACGTTGTCGGCGGCGATCTTGACCACGACGAGATACGACTTGCGCAGATGCCTCAGCTCGGGATCGCCCGTGGCCGGGAAGTCCAGCCGGACGATGAGCGCGTGCGGCGCGGAGGAGGTCGGCACGCGGCGGAAGCGCCACTCGGCTTTTTGGCCGATCGCGGACGGGGCGACCGTGAGCTCGCTCCAGAAATCGAGCGGGAACTTCTTGCCGTTGGGAGCGACGACGGTGATCGAGTTCCTCTGGTCGCCGTACTCGACGATCATGCCGTAGCGGCGGAACCCGGGACAGCGCTCCGCGCCGTACTCGGGGATGTCCCCCGTGGGGATCGCGGCGCAGTTCGGTCCGCGCAGGTCGGTATAGGCGAACCCGACGGACTCGGACTTCGGCAACTGCGCGGCCGCCATGTAGGCTACGTCAAAGGTGAGCTGCTGAGGCATGGACTCGACGGCGGCGAGCGACCAGGCCGCGGGCCCCATCAGGGCGACGGCGGCGAACGACATAGCGATGCGCTTCATGTGCTTTCCCCCCCTGCGAATGTGCGGCGAATCCGATCGTACCAAGAAGGATCCCGGCCGATCATCGAACGAAAGGGCAAAATTCCGGGCGCATTGGTCCTAGGCTGAGTGGCTCTTTCGGACCCATCGGTGAGACCCCTGAATTGACCGCCTTCCGAGAAATGTAAGACAATGGCTCGGTGACTCCCGAGACCGCGGTTCCGCACGCCCCGGCCGGCGCGACAGCGCCGAAGGACTTCAAGGCGGCTGTCGATATCCAGGTGCGCTTCCGCGACACCGACGCGATGGGGCACGTCAACAACGCGGTCTACCTGAGCTATCTCGAGGTAGCCCGCATGCACTACTGGCGCCTGCTCACCGGCCAAGACGGCTTCAAGAGGCTGACCTTCATCGTCGCCCGCGTCGAGATCGACTATCGCTCGCCCGTCGTGATCACCGAGACCGTGAGGGCGTGGATCCGCGTGCCCGAGATGCGGCGCTCGAGCTTCGTCACGCAGTACGTGCTCGAGGAGGCGGCGACGCGGCGGCGCGTCGCCGAGGCGAGGGCGGTCCAGGTCTGCTACGACTACAAGGAAAAGAAGGTGCGGCGCATGGACGCGGAGATGAAGGACTTGATCCTCACGTTCGAGGCCCCGGCGGAGGTCGCGTCGTGAAGGAAGCGATCATCGCCCTCGACCAGGGCTCGAGCAGCTCTCGCGCGCTCGTCATCGGCCCGGGCGGCAAGGTCGGCGCGCGCGCCCAGCACCCGATCAAGACGTACAACCCGCAGCCCGGCTGGTTCGAGCACGACGCCGAGGAGATCTGGCGCACGATCGACCGCTCTCTGGACGAGGCGCTCGCGGCGCTGCCCAAGTCGACGCGGGTGCTGTGCGCGGGCCTCACCACGCAGCGCTCGACGTTCGTCCTGTGGGACTCCAAGACCGGTAAGTCCCTCTGCCGCGCGCCGTCGTGGCAGGACGGCCGGGCCGGGGAGGTCGTCGAGTCGGTGCGCGACCGACAGTTGGAGATCCACGAGCGCACGGGGCTTTACCTCACGCCGTACTATTCCGCGCCCAAGCTCCGCTGGCTGATCGACCGCCACCCGGCCGTCAAGAAGGCGCTCGACGCGGGCCGCCTGCGCGCGGGACCGGTCGGCACCTACCTCCTCTATCGCCTCACGCGGGGCGAGGTTTTCGCGGCGGACCCATCTCTCGCCCAGCGCATGATGCTCTTCAACATCCGCTCGCTCGATTGGGACGAGCGGGCGCTCGAGACCTTCGGCGTCCCGCGCGAGATCCTGCCGTCGATCCGCGCCTCGGCGGACCATTACGGGGAGATCGAACGCCGAGGCCGCAAGATCCCAGTGACCGCGCTCCTGGGCGACCAGCAGGCGGCGTCCTTGGGCTTGGGCGGCGAGGAGGCGGGTTCCGGCGTATTGAACTACGGCACGGGCGCGTTCTTCCTCCTCAATACCGGGCAGGAGCAGCACCGCATCCCGGGCCTCCTCACCTCCGTCGCCTGGCAAAGGCACGGGCAGCGCTGTCAGTATTTCCAGGAAGGGACCGTCCACGCGGCCGGGTCCTCGTTCCAGTGGCTGCAGGATTCGCTCGGCGTCTTGAGCGGCCTCGGCAAGATCGACGCGACGTGCCGACGATCGAAGCAGCGCATCCTCGCCCTGAACGCGGTCGGCGGCCTCGGCGCGCCGCGCTGGGATTACACCACCTTCACGACCTTCCTCGGCATGAATTCACGCACGTGCCCGGAAGACTTCGTCCGCGCCGTCGCGGAGGGCGTCGCCTTCCTCATCTCGGACATCGTCTTCGCCGCCCGCCGCGCGGGCCTCTCGGTCAAATCGACGCGCGCCTCGGGCGGGCTCTCCCGCGTCGACTACCTCATGCAGTTCCAGGCCGACATCCTCCAAAGCGACATCATCCAGGTGAAGGAAGCCGAGGCGACCGCGCTCGGCATCGCGTCGCTCGCCGCCGAGGAGGCCGGGGCGCATTGGGCGGCCGGCCTGCGCGCCGACGGCGGCGGCAAGACGTTTTCCCCCAAGATGCCGGCGGAACAGTCCGCGAAGCTTTCCGAAGGCTGGCGCCTCTTCGTCGAGAGCCAGCAGAAGCTTTCCGCCGAGCTCCGTCGCCTCGGCGTCCTACCCTAGCGCTGCGGCCGCTCGGCCTTAGAAAAATCTTAGGATGCGTCCAGGCGGTCCTTAGGCCGCCGGAGCATCCTATCGCCTGAAGGGACAAGTCCCGGGAGGCAATTCGATGAAGATGGCAAGAGTATTGGCGGCTGCGGGCGTCGCGACGGTCTTTGGGATCGCGACCGCGCACGCGCTGTGCACGCCGCAGACGGCGGCCGGCAGAGCGAGGGCGTTGGAGGAGATTCTAAAGGCTCAGGGCGCGCCGGAAAGATCGTACGTCGATCCCGTGCTGCACTGCCTCGCGGAGCCGCAGCCCGACTTGATCACCGCGTCCTTGGTCGCCAGTCTTCGAAAATCGCTTTCCGATACGGACGTCCGCCAAGCCGTGGTCCGCCAGTTCCTGGAGGGCGGGCCGAGAGGTCAGCTCGCGTCGGCGGAGGCCCTTCGGCCGTACATCAAGGAGCCCGCCGTCTATCGGCTGATGCTGCAGAAGGCGAGCTCCGGCGCCGGCGTGGACGTGCGGTGGGGCGCATGGCACGAGTCCATGGAGGCCCTCCTGTACATGCAGCCCCTATCGGAAGAGGTGAAGTCCGCCGCGAAGCTTCTCCTGCGACCCGAGCTTCAGGCGCAGAAATGGCCTCTCTACTTTCGATTCGCGGACGCTCTCCTCTGGCGCGCGACTGGATCTGAGTTCGAGAGCCGCTTCGCCCTGGCCAAGGAGCTCTACCACGCCGGAAACGCCAATCTCAAGGAGTCGCTACTCAACGCGATGTCGACCCGGGTGAGGGAGCAGCACTCGGCGAAGCGGTTCTTCGTGGAGCTCATCGCGGACCCCAAGACCTGCGTCGGAGAGAAGTGGGCGATGTGCGACCGGGCGCTCAAGGCCCTAGCGAACTCCCAGGGCGTCGACGTGCCGAGGATATTCCAGGACTTCATCGAGAACACGCGGGACCCGAAGTTGATCGAGAGCGCGAAGCTCGAGCTGGGGCGGTTCTGTTTCGGCGCCAGGAACGTCCCCGGGTGCCGCTAGCTCAGGCGTGCACCGCGTGGTGCGCGAGGTAGCGCTCGGCTTCGAGCGCCGCCTTGCAGCCCGCGCCGGCGGCGGTGATCGCCTGGCGGTACTGGGAATCCATGACGTCGCCGGCCGCGAAGACGCCCTCGACGGACGTCCGCGTGCGGTCGTCGGCCTTGATGTAGCCGTTCGGGTCGAGCTCGAGCTGGCCTTGGAAGAGCTTCGAGGCAGGCTCATGTCCGATCGCGACGAAAAAGCCCTGGCAGTCGATCGTCCGTTCGGCGCCGGTCTTCAAGTTCTTTACGCGCACGCCGGCGACGGTGTCCGTCCCGAGGATCTCCTCGACCGCGCTGTCCCAGACCATCTCGATCTTGGGGTTCTTGAGGACGCGCTCCGCCATGATCTTGGAGGCGCGCAGCTCGCCGCGGCGGTGGATGAGATAGACCTTGCTCGCGAATTTGGTGAGGAACGTGGACTCCTCGGCGGCGGTGTCCCCCCCGCCCACGACCGCGACGACCTTGGTCTTGAAGAAGAACCCGTCGCAGGTCGCGCAGGCTGAGACGCCGTGGCCCATGAGCTTCTTTTCGGACGGGATGCCGAGCCACTTCGCCTTGGCGCCCGTCGCGATGATCAAGGTCTCGGCGAGCTCGGCGCGCTTTTCTGTGGTCTCGACGCGGAACGGCCGGCGCGAGAGGTCGGCCTTGGAGACGTCCTGGTTGACGATCTCGACGCCCAGGCGCTCGCACTGCTTGTGCATGGCTTCCATGAGGTCGGGGCCGGTGATAGGATTGGCGAAACCGGGGAAGTTCTCGACGTCGGAGGTGATCATCAGCTGCCCGCCGCGGCTGACGCCGGAGAACAGGATCGGATTGAGATTCGCGCGCGCGGCGTAGATGGCGGCGGTGTAGCCGGCCGAGCCGGACCCGATGATCACGACTTTGCGCGCCTCGCCGGAGGGCCCGTTGCCGTTCGCGTTCTTCTTATCCATAATACCGTCATTATATGAAAAACGCGGGGCGAATCCTTCTCTTGGGCGTCGAGTGCCGCCCTCGGCTCGGCGTGCCGGAGTGGGAACGCAAGAAGCCGCAGAAGGTCCTCGTGGACGTCGAGTTGACGGCGAGCTTGGCCAAGGCGGCCTCCTCGGACGACGTGCGCGACTCGATCGATTACTGGGAAGTCGAGAAGCGCGTGCGGGCCGCCGCCGAGCGGGGCTCGTTCAAGCTTGTCGAGCGCTTGGCGGACCGCCTCGCCCGCGAGGTGCTGGACTACGACCGCCGCGTGGCCGCGGTCTTGGTCCGGGTCCACAAGACGCCGGCCGTCATGCCCCGCACCCGCGAGATCGTCGTCGAGCTCTCCCGCCGGCGGTGACGCGCCCAGACTGACGGTTTGGGCGACGTCGCCGCGCTCGCTTCACGGCCGGTTGTCGAGCTCCGTGTTAATGCCGGACGGAACGTGAAAGGTTGGGTCGATCTTGGCGGCGGGGGCGGCCCGGAGCGGCGCGGCGGAAGCTCATTGCCCTTCCGGAGGCGGCGTCCTGCGGCAGGCTTCGCGGGCGCGGTGGTAGGCGTCGCGCTCCGCCTTTCTCAACGCCTTGAAATTGTCCTTGATGACTTGTTCTTGGGCGCGGCGCTCTTCGTGCGTCAAGTCCTTCCAGCCCGGGCTATGATGCAGGGCTCTGAGCGCGGCCTCTTCCTCGTGGTTGATCCGTCTGACATTCTCGTGGTGCTGCTGTCTCGCTGCATGGAGGCAAGCGCGTTCCTCGGGCGAGTCGTGATGGCTGTTATGATGCGCGGCGCCGTGCCCGCCGTGCCCCTGGTGGTGGCCGTCGTGCGGGTGATCGTCAGGGGTCGACCATGCGATCGGTCCGGCGAACGAGAGAGAGGCGGCGACGATCGCCACGCCGAGCAAGCGCGCCTGTCTTTCGATCATGGTAACAGTGTAGAGGCGGGCCGGTAACAAAACGGTATCAGCGCCTATCCGCCGTATTCGGCATAGGAGTTGCGAGTCTCCCACAGGCGGACGGAGGCGACGGGCAGGCGCTTGGAGCGGGCGTAGTTGTAGATCATCCGGGCGATGTTCTCGGCGGTCGGGTTCCCCTTCACGGTCACGAAGGGCTGGCCGAACTTGCGGATCATGGGGATGATCGGGTCGCGTTCGTTGAGCAGCATCTTATGGTCGAGCTCCCGGTCGACCCACGTCTGGACCTTCGACTTTATCTCCTCGAAGTCCATGACCATGCCGAGGCGGTCGAGCGTCCTGCCGCGGATCGTGATCTCGATGAGGCCGTTGTGCCCGTGGAGGTTCTTGCACTTGCCGGAATAATTGAGGAGCCGGTGGCCGTAGCAGAAGTGGATGAGGCGGGTGACCGAGAAGGACGGCATGATCAGCTCACGCGATGAGCCGGCCGCCGTCGACCGTCAGCTCGGCCCCGGTGACGAAGTCTGAGTCTTCGATCAAAAACAGCACCGCGCGCGCCACGTCGTCCGGGCTGCCGAGGCGCTTGAGGAGCGTGGCGCTCCGCACCGCCTCGCGCTGCTTGGAGTTCATGCTCTCGGGCAGGAGCACCGGGCCCGGCAGCACCGCGTTGACTTGGACCTCGGGTGCCAGCGCCTTCGCCAGCGCGGTGTTGAGGCACAGGAGACCGGCCTTCGACACGCAGTACGGCAGGTAGTCGACGTACGGGCGCTTGGCGGCCCAGTCGACGATGTTGATGATCTTGCCCTCGCCCGCCTTCTTCATCTCAAGGCCGAGCGACTGGCCGAGCAGGAACGGCGCGCGGAGATTGACGGCCATCGTCTCGTCCCAGCTGTCCGAGTCGGTCTTGCCGAACTGGTCTTTGTGGTAGACCGACGCGCTGTTGATGAGGACGTGAACCGAGTCGAAGTACTTCAGTACCGCGTCGGAGAGCCGGCGCACGTCGCCCGGCTTGGATAGGTCCGCGCCGAAGATTTCCGCGTCGCGCCCGTAGCTCGACTCGATCTCGTCGCGCAGCAGGAGGGCGTCCTTGCGGGAGCTGTTGTAGTGGATCGCGATCTTGGCGCCGCGCTGGGCGAGCGTCATCGCGATGGAGCGGCCGACGCGCTTGGCGCCGCCGGTCACGAGGGCGACTTTCCCCTGTAGCTTCATCGTCGGCTATTGTAGTCCATCGGCCCGCGCCGCGCAACCGCGGGGGCTCACGCGCGCACCTGGACGGCCTTCTCGAACGCGGCGCAGAGGTCCGCCCCGCTGCGAAAGCGCAGGGCCGGCGTCGGCGCGAGCGCCTTCAGGAAGAACTCGTCGATCTGCGGACTCAGCTCGTGGACGAGCACCGAGGGCGGCGGAAAGCGCCCCGCCCGCTTGTCGCTCGGCGGCGCCTCGAACGGGAGGCGCGTCGTGAGGAGCTCGTAGAGCGTGACGCCGACCGCGTAGAGGTCCGACTCGCGGCTCACCTCCCCGTGCTCGAGCTCGGGCGCCATGTAGGCGGGGCTGCCCCACATGAGCCCCGTGCGCGTGCTGCGTCCGTCCGCGACGCGGCGGGCGATGCCGAAGTCGAGGATCTTGAGCGCGCCGCCCTCGAGCATGAGGTTCGAGGGCTTGAGGTCGCGGTGCAGGATGCGCTTGTCGTGCGCGAAGTCGAGCGCGGCGCACAGCGGCTTGAGGAGCGCCGCGCACTCGGAAGGCGGCAGAGGGCCCGCGGCGAGGCGCTCCGCCAAGGTCTTTCCCTGCACCCGCTCGAAGACGAGGTAGACCGCGCCGTCCTGCTCGAAGATCTGGTGGATGGCGACGATGTTGGGATGGCGCAGCGCGGCCACGGCCTGGCCCTCGGCGATGAGGCGGTTCACGTCGCTGACCTCGGCGCTGCCCGAATCGATGAGACGCTTGACGGCGACCGGACGCTGGAGGGCCGTGTCGAAGGCCTCGTAGACGGCGCCCATCCCGCCCTGGCCGATCAGGCCGACGACGCGCAGGGTCCCGGCGAGGACGTCTCCCTCTTTTAGCGCTTGCGCGGGCGGCGCCTCGAGCGGCGCTGGAGTATCGCCGTCGCTTCGTCCAAAGGCGAGGCGCCAGACGATGAAGGCGACGAGAAGCAGGCAGACGCCGGCCGCGAGCTGAAGGCCCGGCGTGAGCAGGGGCGGCGTAGAGGAGGCGGCGGGCGCGGCGGACGGGCGCGGCGCGGACTCGGCGGTGAAGGAGTCCCCCATCCTCTTGAGCGTCGCGGCCAACGACGCGCGGAGGGCGGGGTCGAGCTCGATCGCCTTGCGCGCGGCCTCGCGGATCTCCGCGGTCGGGGCGCCCAAGCCTTCCAGGGCCATCGCCTTGTTCATGAAGGCGCGCGCGTCGTGAGGGTCGAGGCTGAGCGCGGAGTCGGCGTCCTCCTTCGCTTCCTTGAACTCCTTGCGGTGGATGCGCGCCATCGCGCGGAGATCGTAGAGAAGCGCTTGGCGCACGCCGAGCGCGATGGCGCGCGTCACGTCCTCGATGACGCCGGCCAAGTCCTTGGCGCCGAGGCGCAGCTGGGCGCGCTGGGCGTAGGACTGCGGGTTGTCCGGGTCCGCCGCGACCGCCTGGTCGGCGAGGCTCATCGCGGCGGCCGGGTCGAGCGCCATCTGGCCGAGCGACTTGCCGACCAGATTGTCGGAGAAGCGTCGCTTTGATTTCGCCGCCATCTCGGTAGAGATCGATTTGAAGACGGGCACCTGCACGTCCGTTCCGCCCTTGGACGGCGCCTCGGGCTTGGCGGGCATCTTCACCGTGCCCGCGTGGCTTTCGACGAGCTTCTTGATCGCCACGGCGGACTTGTTCCCCGGCTCGATCGCCAAGGCCTTGTCCGCGTCGACGACCGCCTCGGGATAGCGCCGGAGCTGGTACTCCGCGTCGCCGCGCACCGCGTACGCCTGCGCCTGCTTCGGATCGATCGCGAGGGTCCGGTCCGCGTACTGTATCGCGAGCGCCGGCTCCTTCACTTCCGCGAACGCCTGCGCGATCTGGAGCTGCACCTGCGCGTCGCCCGACGCCTCGTCGCCGATGCGCCGGAGGTTTCCGATCTCGCGGTCTATCTGCTTTCGAGCGTCTTGGCGCTCCCGAGACGTGTTGGCGTTCTTCAATTGCGCCTGAGATTGGCGAATCTGACCTTTTGAACGCTCGATCTCACTGCTCACGCGATTATAGACATCAGCGCTTGCGAAACATGCAAGTAGAGCGAAAAAAGGAAGAGTAATCCTCTTAGAGATCATTTGGGATAAAGTGCTCGACAACGGAATCATAATGCTGTCGTGTCTTCGGATTCCGAATGGAGATTGACTCTTGGACTACTGAGCCGGAAAATCCAGAGAAACTGGCAGCGTACATTAGTTCACCCGATAGATCTGTCCTAAACGACCAGCCCCTAAAATGCTCTCCTTCGTCGTCCTTGCGAACCTCAGCATATCCGAATATTGCTGAAACCGGCTCTGATTTTGCGGAAAGGACCACCTCGAAAATGCGTTCACCATTGGTTCTTGGGGTGATTTGAAACTCTTGGACAATCTGGCGAGCGGTGATTGACTCTGTGAATCCAATATCCTCAACAACGCTTCGCGGTACAGAAATATCCTTCCCCTCCGCCATCGCCTTTGCAACGAGCGCTTGGAATCGCCGCTGCCAGTCGGCACTGCGACGGGGCGGTGCTTGAGCGCACGAGGCCAGCAGCAAGGAAACGAGAAAAAGAGCCGTCCTTTTCATCACTAAAGCTTAGGGCCTATCGGAGCGGCTGTCAATGCCCGGCGCGCCGCGGGCAGGAAGAGGCCGTGGCGCTGGAAACGAATATTAGCAGATAGTTAATACAGAATGATAAAGTATTGCAGCCGCGCCCTCTTGACAATCCGCGGCTCCGGGACAATACTGGGCGGGTAACCGGGTGGTGGGATCCCAGATGGTTTGGAGGGGAGCATGGATACCGCCGCTCGGTTCGCTGTTTTCTCGCCGAGGGTTTTGGGCAAGATCCTCGGAGCAGCAGCGGTCGCGACGATCGGTCTGTCGATCTCGCGCCCGGCGACTCAGGAACGAGGCGGCTCTCCGGCCGACGTCTCCTACGAGGAGAGCTTCCTTCCCCCCAACGACATCCGCATCCCGGAGCGAGGCGCCGGGCCGCACGCGCAGGAGGCGGGCGGACTCTCCCGCGAGCAGTACGACGAGGTGCTGGACCGCATCCAAGCGGTGTATGGGCCGATCATCGCCGCGCGCGGCGGCGTCCTCGATATCGACCGCAAGTGGGAGGACCCGCAGTTCAACGCCTTCGCCTTCCCGAGGCGCGGGACGAACGTGTACAAGGTCCAGTTTCCGGGCGGCCTCCCTCGCCATCCCTCGGTGACCCAGGACGGGTTCACCGCGGTCGCCTGCCACGAGCTCGGGCATCACCTGGGCGGCGCGCCGGCGGGTCCTTCGGGACTCTCCAATGAAGGAGAGTCGGATTACTTCGCGAACCTGAAGTGCCTGCGCCGGGTCTTCTCGGACGGCGCCGCGGCGGGGTTCACGAAGGCCGACGACGACGAGGTCGCCGTCGAGGGCTGCGCGCGCTCCTTCCGGGATGCGGGGGAGCGAATTCTCTGCATCCGCGCGGTGACGGCGGGCCGCTCCTTGGCGCGGGCTCTGCAAGTCGCGAGCAACCTCCCGGTCGAGCCTCGCTTCGATACGCCCGACCCCGCGGTCGTCGCCCAGACGAACAACGCGCATCCCAAGCCGCAATGCCGCCTAGACACCTACTTCCAGGCGTCCGTGTGCACGCAGCCGGTGTCGATCGACTTGGGCGCGGTCGACCCCGCGGTCGGGGCGTGCACGCGCTCGCAGGGCTTCTCGGCGGGGCTCAGGCCCCGCTGCTGGTACAAGCCGCCGGCGGGCGAAGGCGAGCTCGTCGCGGGCGCCGTGCGCGAGACGTTGCTCGCTCCTCAGACCATGGCGGCGCTGACGAATCCGGGGCTCTGGGACGGGCTCTGAGCGCGGCGCGATCTCGCCGCGCGCGGGGCGCTCAGCGCCAGCGCGCGGCGAGGTCCTCGGCCATCCGGTCGAGCGCGGCGGGGTCGGCCTTGCGGTAGACGAGGTCGTTCTCGCTCGAGCGGTGGTCGAGCGCGTGGCCCAGCGTCGGGAAGAAGCGGAAGTGCAGCGTTCGCTTGAACCACTGCGTATTGTTCATGAGCTGCACTCCCCGCGCGTAGTAGGCCGGCGTCTGGTTGTCCCATTCGCCTTGGAAGAAGCTGACGTCGAACGCGGAGGAGCGCAGGATGAGGCCCGGGCGCGGGTACGCGGCCTCTTGGACCCGGTAGGCGGCGAGCGACGGATCGTCGTCTAGGAGCAGGTTCGCGAAATTGCCCGCCTTGAACTCGGTGCGGTCGACGGCGCCGTCGGCGTTCAAATCGAGCTTCTTGGCTTGGGGCGAAATCACCTTCTGCCATTTCCCCTCGCCCGCGAGCTCGGCCGAAGTTAGGCGCCCGTCGTGGTCCGCGTCGAGCGAGTCGAAGACCCACAGCGAGCGGTGCACGTATTGCTCCAAGAGAAGCGCGTCGATCGGCGCGGGCGAAAATCCCACGAGCGCGACGCCCTTGACGAGAGGCGTCGAGTGCGCGACCTGGAGCGCGACGTAGGCGCCCTCGCTGTGGCCGAGGAGGTGGATCGACGCTTTAGGGAAGCGCCGACTGGACCACTCGGCGACGTCCCGCGCGTCGTCGACGATTCGCTTGAGCGGGTTTTCCTTGAGGGCCGCGAGCGCCGGGTCGTCCCGGAAGGACGGGTCCTTGCGCACCCGCTCGCGGGCCTCGTAGGTCCGTTTGTTGTAGCGGACGACGGCGAAGCCCTTCGAGACAAGCGCGCGCGAGACGTCCGCGAAGAAGTAGTTGGTCGTGCCCGGGGCGGAGATGCGGCTCAAGTCCTCGTTCAGGTCGTTGGGGCCCGAGCCGTGGATCAAGACGACGGCGCTGAGCACGTCGGCGGGCGCGGCGCCCGGCGGGAGGTCGACTTGGGTCTCGAGCTCGAAGCCGTCGCCGGCCGCGACGCGCAGCCGCTCGGCCGACGCGGCCGCCGGGCAGGCCAGCGCCAGGAGCAGGACGAGTCGCGTGCGAGGAGTCACCGCGAGGATTATATCCAATCGCGGCGCCGCCGGGGCGCTCAGCGCGGCGCGGGCAAAGGCATCTCGAAGTACGTCTCCAGGCCGAGGAACTTGTTGTTGCGCCGGCCGACGCTGTCGTAGTAGCCGCCCACGTCGCGCGTCAGTGCGCGCCGCATCAGCATCAGCACTTCTAGATACTCGCCGTCTTCCCGCGTGGCGAACGTGACGGCGAGGGCGTGCTTGCCGGCATTCCGAGGATCGGACATCGGCCGCACCGTCTGGACGCGTAACGTCCTGCGCCGGCCGTCGGTGTCCGTGAAGGACGTCGCGTTGATCTCCCGCTCGAGCTCCCGGGCGGCCGCCTCCGGCGTGAGCCCGGTCGGGCCAGCCGGCGGCGGCGCGGCGGGAAGCTCTCCGATGCGCATGCCGAGGAACTGCGTGATCGAGCCGAAGGGGCCGAAGTCGCCGCGCTTCGTCGCGGCTTCGACGCGCGCCAAGAGCTCGCCGCGGAGGGTTACCATGTAGCCCTCGAACTCGTCGTAGGTCCGCGCGCTGAAGCGCTTGCGCCGCGCGGCATGGATGATGCAGACGTAGATCGAGCCGAACGCGGGCCGACGCAGGTCCAGCATGTCCTCGCGCACGCGCGCCCGGACGCGCTCGAAGGTCGCCGCAACGTCGCCCTTGGCGAAGGAATCCTCAGCGAAGGTCTTGGACACGGTCTCGCGCAGCGCGGCTCTCTCGATCTCGAGCGTCTGCGCGTGAAGCGCGCTCGGCGCCGCGAGCGCGGCGGCGAGAACGGCGAAATGGACGCGTCTCATGCTTCCTCCTGCCCGCCGGAGGCATGCGGGACGCACAGACTCTAACAAAGGGCGCGTTCCACGAAATGAGCCCAAAGGCTCAGGGAGTCTCCAGCATTGGGCCCTTCGCGGAATGGGCCAGAGGTCGAATATGTCCGGTCGCGTCGCGCGGGATCAGGAGGCGACGGCCTGCGAGCGCCACCAGTCCTGGCCTTCGGTCGGAAGCGTGTAGATCGGGTCGTAATACTCGTACTTGCGCTCGAGCGCCTCGGCATCGGTCGCTTCGATCGAGGTGCGGTAGTTCTTCGTCCAGTAGGAGACGCCCTTCACGCGGTCGTAGTCCTTCACCTGGTGCACCCAGCGCTTGCCGACGAACGGGACGTCGCAGACGATGCGCGGCGTCGCGAAGCCGGGCAGATATCCCATGATGTCGTGCTGGAGCTGCTGCGCTTCCGCGACCGACGTGCGCCAGTGCTCCGCGTTCGGGATCATGTCGCACATGTAGAAGTAGTAGGGCATGATCTTCGCGTCGTCGAGCAGGCGGAAGCAGAGATCGAGCAGGTCCTTCTGCGTCGCGTTGACGCCGCGCAGGAGGACGCCCTGGTTGCGCACGTCGCGCACGCCCAGTTCGAACATCTTCTTGGTGGCCTTCGCGACGAGCGGCGTCACTTGGCTCGCGTGGTTGACGTGTGTATGGATCGCGATGTCGACGCCGCGCTCGCGGGCCTTCTTGGCGAGCCGCTCGATGCCGCGCATGACGTCGTCCTGCAGGAAGTGCTGCGGCAGGCCCTGGAAGCCCTTCGAGGCCAGGCGGATGTCGCGGATGTTCTGGATGTCCAGGAGGGCCGACACGAACGACTCCAAATGGACGATCGGCACGTTGGCGATGTCTCCGCCGGAGACGACCACGTCCCGGACGGACGGCGTCTTTCGAAGATAGTCCAGGATCTGGTCGTAGCGCTGGTTCGGCTGGATCTGGAACTTGTACTTCTCGATCTGGGGCGTATTGTTGCCGACTAAGTCCATCCGCGTGCAGTGCCCGCAGTACTGCGGGCAGGTGGAGGTGAGCTCCGCGAGCACCTTCGTGGGATAGCGGTGGGTCAGGCCCTCGACCACCCACATCTCGGCCTCATGGAGGCTGTCGCGCGAGGACTTGGGATGCGACGGCCAATCGGTCCGCCGGTCGGAGTACGCGGGGAGCATGTAACGCCGGACCGGGTCGTTCCACAGGTCCCGCTCGTTCATCGTGTTGAGCATCTGCGGCGGGACGAGGAGCGACATCGTGGCCCGCTCCTTCTGGTCGCGCTCGAGGTCGGCGAGGAGATCCTCAGGGATCAGCGGCCCGAAGACGTCCTTAAGCTCCTTGAGGTTCTTGACGGTGTGCTGGCGCTGCCACAGCGCCGTTTCCCATTCCTTCTGCGTGACGCTCTTATAGCCGGGCAGGCGCCGCCAGTCCGGCTCAACGAACGGGGTCTCGAGCGGGTACTTGAACGGCTGCGCCGCGGGGCCGGTGGCCTTCGCCGACTTGCCGGAATGCTTGGGTTTTACCTGTGTGGCCATCGGCCCATTGTATCAAACTCCCGGGCTTCGGACCTACGGTTTGGGCGCGGGCGAGTCTTTGGGCGGAGGCGACGGAGAGGTCGTAGTCCCGACGGGCGAAGAGGCGGCGGCGGCCGACGACGGCTTCGGGGGCGCGGCCGGCTTGCCCTTGGCGGCGGGAGGGTCTTTGGGAGACTCCGCGGGGGGCGCGATGAGGGGCACCTTGGCCGGCGTGTCGGCATTCGCGTCGAAGACGGGAGGCGGAGCCCCCGCTGGAGACGACTTCGCAGCGGGCGCGTCCTTGAGCGGTTCCTCCGGCATGGGGACGGCCGACTCCGCGTCGGCTTGCGCCGTTTCCGGCTTTGCGGGAGAATTCTTTTTCGATGCGGGCGCCGATTTGGGAGCCTTGCCGTGAGCTCCCTTCTTCTTGCCCTTGCCTGCCGCGGCCTTCGGGCGGTTCCTTTCCTTCGGGGCGTCGGTGATGCGCTCGTCGGCGCCGACCGACATCGGTTCGGCGGCCTTGGCCTTCGCGTGCAGTCTCTTGGCGGGCCTTGCCTTCGCCTTGGGCGACTTCCCCTTCACGAGCTGGTCGAGCTCCTCGTCGCTGGGCAGCGGCACGAGCGACGGGCGCTTGTAGTCCGTGTCCGGCGCGGAGTCCGTCTTGGCCGCGGCGTGCTTGGGCTGAGCCGGTGCGCCGCTCTTGCGCGCGTCCGCGCCGCCGGTTCCGCCCTTGCGCCCCTTTCCGGAGCGTTCCTTGGGGCCGGGAGCGCCGCTCTCCACGGCGCCTTTGCCCGCGTGCGCGGAGGCCGGGTCGCCCAGGTCTCCGTCTTTGGACTTTTTCCCCTTGCCGCGCCGCCCGTCCTTGCCGCCGAAATCGCCGCCCTTGCCGGAGCCCTTGGCGCGGTCGACGACGGCGGCGTCGCCCCAGGCCGAGTCGATGTCCATCTGCTTGCCTTTCTTTCCGCCCTTGCCGCCTTTTTTTCCTTGGCCCGGATAGTAGTCGCCGCCCACGTCTCCGGAAAATCCGCCGCCGCCGCCCGCGAATCCGCCGCCGCGGGAACCTTTGCCTTCCTTGCGGCCCTTCGGCCCGTCAACGCCGTCGCCGCCGGCAGCGGCCTTGGCTCCGCCCGACCTGCCGCCGGAGCGTTTGGCGCCTCCGTCTCCGGCGCTCGCGCCCGCCGGCCCGATGCCGCCGCCGGTGCGGCCCTTCTTGCCGCCGGACGAGCCGTCGTTGGACGCTCCGCCTGCCGCAGGAGAGCCTCCGGCTGCCTTGCCGGCTTTGCCCGCGAGGCCTCCGTCGGAGCCCCCGCCTTCCTTCTTCAAACCTTTCGGGCCCGAGACGCTGTCGCCGCCTTTGCGTCCGCCGCCCATCGTGTTGCGGCCCGCGGGACTCAGATTGCCGCCGTCGCCGCCCTTGCCTCCGCCGCCGAACTTCCCGCCTCCGCCGCCGGCTTTGGGAGCGCTTCCCTTCGTCATGCGGCCGCCGCCCCCCTTGCCTCCGCCGTCCGAGCCTCCGTCGACCGGGCCGGAAGCTTCGGCCGGAGGGATGGTGCCTCGTCCCGGCCCTCCGGGCGGCATCCGGCTGGCATTGCCTTTCTCAAACTTGAAGGTCGTCCTCTTCTTCTCGCGCGTGGAGCCCTTGGAATAGATGACCCAGAGCGCGCCCAGTTTGTCGACGACGATGTAGGTCGTGGCGAGATTGGTGCCCGCGGGAAGATCCCGGAGCGAGGTATTGAACCAGCCGGTGACGATCTTGGACGTGTCGCCGCCCGTCGTCTTGCCCATCGCTTTCAAGAGCTCGTCGGCGACCTTGGCGACCATCTGATCGCGCGCGGTTCCTTGGAGCCCCGCGATGGCGGGACCGATGTGGACCTCGTACTCGGTCCCGTCCGCGCTGGGATTCTTCTTGATGTAATCGGCGGGATTGGACGGACGGGCGGCCGCCGCTGCCGCGGCGCGCTCTTCATCGGTCGTCGCGGGCCGGTGCACCGTGCCGTCGAAGCCCAACGCGGCGCCGTCCTCGCTCGTCGCGTTGCGCAGCGTCGCGACGTCCGGATCGCGGTCGGGTTGAGGCGACACTCGCGGCGTGGACGCCTCGATGATGGTCCTGGACTGCTGAAGGTATTGGGCGACGGCGGGATCTTGGCCTCCGGCGGCGCGATGCTGCTGCTCGAGCTGCTGGTAGCGCGCCGTGAGCGTGCGGATCTTGGCCGTGTCGTTGTCGCGCTTTGCCTGCTCGAGCTCCCGGAAAACGCGTTCGGCCTCGACGCGCAAGGAGCCCGGCTGCGCGGGCGCGGCGGTCGACGCCGGGGCCGGGGGCGCGGCTAGGCACGGCGCGGCCGAGGCGAGGCACATGACGACGGCGCAATAATAGCGGACCATGGCTGTAGGCGTATTCACTATAGCCTTATAATAGATTTCGAGGGAGGATCGAAAGGCCTATCGCGGCAGGGTACGAACGCTCCGGATCATTCGGGGACCTTCGGACCCGGCGCTACTTGCAGTCGTCCGGAGTGAGGCCGTTTTGGTTGTTGACGCAGGTGCAGCGGCCGCCGATGAGCTTCTTGATCTGGCCCGCCGGGCAGGTGAGGCCGGGGACCGTCACGGTCTGCGGGGTCTGCTGCTGGTCCTGGGGCTGGCTCTGGCAGGCGAGCTGCGACATCACCCAGCACGTCAGGGCGAAGGAGGCTACGATCAGGCGCGTCGATCGGTCGTTCATCGTCGCTGGTTCGCGTCCATTTCCAGGATATCTCCCGGAGGGACGCAATCTGGTAACAGCATAGTCGACGCAGGGCCCAAAAATCAATAGGTCTTAAGACCTAGGAGCCCGACGCGCGGCCCAGCGCAACAGGAAACCCAGGGCGAGCGCGCCGCACGCCCAGAGGATCTCCTTGACTCCCCCCTGGGCGCCGAGCCACAGCGTCGCGCCGGCGCCGGCCGCGGCGAGGAGCCATTGCCAGCCGGGAGCCGGGCGTCCGGCCGGATCGGCGTTGCGCGCAAGCAGCGGGAGCGCGGCGCAGGTCCCGACGTACTGCACGCAGATCACGACGAGAGTGAAGTCGACGAGCTTGCTGAAGTCGAGGAGCACGGCCGCCGCGAGCGCCGGGCCGGCCGTCCACAGGATGGCGAGGTGGGGCGTGCCGAAGCGCTCGTGCGGCCGCGCGGCCGCCGTCGGCAGGTGCGCGTCCTGGGCGAGCGCGACGAGGTAGCGCGGGCCGCCGAGGGCCGAGCCCGCGGTGAACCCCGTCGTCGAGACCACCGCGCCGAGCACCATGAGCGCGGCGCCCCATGGTCCGAGGAACGCCGCGGCGGCGTCGGCCAAGGGCCGCGGTGACGATGCCAGCGCCGGAAGCGTGCCGACGGCGACGGCCTGGACCGCCATGTAGAGCGCCGTCGCGAGCCCCATCGACGCGGCGAGCGCGATAGGCACGTTGCGGCCCGGGTTCTTCACCTCGCCCGCCGGGACGGGCACGACCTCGAATCCCGAGAACGCGAAGAACGCGAGGAAGCACGCCTTCCCCATCTGCGCCCAGCCGTGCGGTGCGAAGGGCACGAAGGCCGAGGCGTTCACGCGCGGCAGGCCCGCGAGGATGAAGACGGCGAGAGGCAGGAGCTTCGCCACCGCCATCGCGTCCGAGCCGATCGCCCCGAGCTTCACGCCGCGGTAGTTGAGCGCGGCGAAGAAGACGATGACGAAGGCGGCGACGCCCTTGACCGCGAGCGCGCTTCCCCACGCCGGGCTGAAGAAGGTGAGGTAGTTGGCGATGCCGTTGGCGACCGCCGCCCAGCTGAAAATCTCGGCCATCAGGCACATCCAGCCGACGGCGAACCCGGTCAGCGGCCCGAACGCCGTGGTCGCGTAGAGATACGGGCCCCCGGGGCGGTCGAACCCGCGCGCCGCCAGCGCGAAGCAGGCCGCGACCGGCGCGAGCAAGATCCCCGTGACGCCGAAGGACAGGATCGACGCGGGCCCGAGGTAGCCGGCGAGCGAACCGGGGAACAGGAAGATGCTCGAGCCGACGATCGCATTGACGCCGATGCATGCGGCGTCGAAGAGGCTCAGAGGCCTCTCTTCGGCGCTAGACGCCAAGCTCGGTCAGGCTCTCGTCGAGGATGGCGAGGCCCGTGTCGACGTCGTACTCGTTCAAGACGAGCGGCGGGGCGACGCGGATCACCGACTTGCCGCACGAGAGGAGCAGCAGGCCCTTCGAGAACGCCTTGAGCTCGAGCTCGTGCGTCAGCTCCGTGGCGGGCTCCTTGGAGACCCGGTCCTTCACGAATTCGATGCCGATCATGAGGCCGACCCCGCGCACGTCTCCGATGCAGGAGTGCTTCTGCTGGAGGCGCCTAAGGCCGGCGACGAGGCGCTCGCCCATCCGTCGCGCGTTGTCGCAGAGTTCCTTCTCGACGAGGTCGATGGTCGCGAGCGCGGCCGCGCAGCAGACGGGGTTCCCCCCGAAGGTCGAGCCGTGGGTGCCCTGCTTCCACGTCATGACGCGCTCCTTGGCGACGATCGCGCCGATCGGCATGCCGGAGGCGATGCCTTTGGCCGTCAGGAGGATGTCCGGGACGACGCCGAAGTAGTCGGCGGCCCACATCTTGCCGGTGCGCCCGACGCCGGTCTGGATCTCGTCGAACACGAGAAGAATGCCGTTGTCGTCGCAGATCTTGCGCCACGCCTTGAGGAACTCCGGGCGGGGCATGACGTAGCCGCCCTCTCCCTGGAACGGTTCGATGAAGACCGCGGCGATTTCCTTGGGCGAGACCTCGCGTTCGAAGAGGCGCTTGGCGGCGGCGATGCCGTCGATGCCGGCGAACGGATAGTCGTACGGCAGGTGCGTGACCTCGGGGACGAACGGCCCGAAGCCCTCTTTGTACTTGGCTTTGCTCTGCGTCAAGGTGAGGGCGGCGTACGAGCGCCCGTGGAACGCGCCGTCGAAGGCGATGAGGTGCCGGCGGCCCGTCGAATAACGCGCGAGCTTGACCGCTCCTTCGACCGCTTCGGTCCCGGAGTTGCTTAAGAACACGCGCCACTTCTCCTTGGCGCTGCCGGGGGCGATCCGCGCGAGCGTCTCGCACAGGCGCGCCATCGGCTCGTAATAGAAATCTGTGCCGCAGATGTGGAGGAATTTTCCGGCCTGCTCCTGCACGGCGGAGACGACCTTCGGGTGATTGTAGCCGGTCGAGGAGACCGCGATGCCCGCCATCCAATCGATGTAGCGGTTGCCGTCGACGTCCTCGACCATCGCGCCCCGGCCTCCGGCCATGACGAGGCCGTATTCCTTGATATAGGACGGCGACGACCATTCCTTGTCCAAGGCGATGATCTTGCGCGCCTTGGGTCCCGGCGGCGCGGTGAGGATGCGCGGATACTCGTTGGCCGCGCCTGCGGACTTTTGGGAAATCTTGGCGGATTTGGGTTTCGGTCGGGTCATGATAGCGGCGTTGGTCTTGGCCATGGTCGCGCTCCGGGAAAACCCATTATATAATATCGGCGACATGGCCCGGCCCGAATCGGATCCAGAGTACGCGCGCGTCTTCACCGAAGGCTATCTCCTCCATACCCGGGAAAAGGAGGTCCTCGCGTCCCGGCTGAGGAGGCTCCTGCGCGGCGTGCGCTGCGGGCGGGCTCTCGACATCGGCCCGGGCGACGGGAAGGCGACCCAAGTGCTCGCGGAGCACGCGCGCGAGATCGTCGCGGTCGAGCCGCAGGCGCGGTTCGCGGAGGCGCTCGCGCGAAGACTGCCTCGAGCGAGAGTTCTCCGCACGACGGTCCAACGGGCGAAGTTCCGGCCGCGTTCCTTCGACCTCATCCTCGCGTCGCACATGCTGTACTACATCCCTCTCGACGGCTGGGAGCGCTTCCTCGAGACCGCGCTCGGCTGGCTCAAGCCGGGGGGCCGGCTCGTCGTCGTCATGAGCGCGGGCGACTCCGGCTGGTTCAAGAGCGTGGCGGAGCTTTCGGCGCTCCTCAAGGTGTCGCCGAACTTCTCCTACACCGCGCCCGAGGAGTTCTTCAAGACGGCCGCCGGAGGCGCCGACAAGCTGCTGCGATACTCCGCGCCCTTCCGCTTTCGCGGGACGAGGAAGCAGCTCGAGTATTTCCTCGTCGAGCTTGAGCTCCTGGTCCCGTACCGGATGATGTCGGCGGCGCAGCGGCGGAGGGTCGCGCGATACGTGCGCTCGCGCTGGCGCGGCGCGCGCGGTTATGAGCAGGACAACCGCTACGTGGTCGGAGTCTGGCGGCGCTAGGCTACTTCGCGGTCTCGGCGACGAGGAGCAGGCGCTTCACCTTTTCCCGAAGAACCTTCGGTTCGAAGGGCTTGACCAGATGGTCCCCGGCGCCCAGGCGCATGCTCATGTCCATGTCGACCGGGCTGTTTTTCACCGTGCAGACGAGGATCGGGATGCGCTTGAACCGCGCGTCGGCGCGCAGCGTCTTGATCACGTCCCACCCGGAGACGTTCTTCATCATGATGTCGACGATCACGAGCTGCGGCAGGTCGCTCATGGCCATTTCGATGCCCATGTCGCCGTCGTTGGCGAAGGTGACAGAATAGCCTTCCGGCTCGAGGATCATCTTGACCAGGGAGCGGGTCGCGGGGTGATCCTCGATTACGAGGATTTTCGGCTGGAACGGCTTAGGGTTGCTTTGGGAAGGGGTCATGGTCCTCCTCGCCGACTCCGCTTAGCATAGACCCAAAACTCGAAATTGTCAATGAGGCGGGAGGCGACGGCGAGGCGTTATTTCGGTGCGGGACTGAGGAGCTTCTTGACCTTCTCGCGGAGGATCTTGGGCTCGAAGGGCTTGACCAGGTGGTCGCCCGCCCCCAGGTTGCGGCTCATGTCGAGGTCGACCGGGGTGTCCTTCACCGTGCAGACGAGGATGGGAACGTTCCGGCACCTGCGGTCGGCGCGCAGAGTCTTGATGACGTCCCAACCCGACATGTTGGGCATCATGATGTCGACGACGATCAGGTTCGGGGGTTCCGAGACGGCCATCTGCACGCCGCTCTCGCCGTCGATCGCGAGCGTGACGGCGTAGCCCTCGGACTCGAGGATCATCTTGACCAGCGCACGCGTCGCGGGATGGTCCTCGATGACGAGGACCTTCGTGAGTTCAGCCATAGAATGAGTAAGCTTAACGGTAAACGCGCCGACTGTCAATTGTCAATTTGGGCACGGCGCGGAGGGCTGCTTGGCTCACTCCATGACCGTCCGGCTCTGCTCCCGCATGAACTGAGCCACGTAATAGGGGCCGCACCCGCCCTTTCCGGTCGAGCCCGAGCCCTTCCAGCCGCAGAACGACTGCACGCCCGGCCACGCGCCCGTCGTCGCTCCCGTGCGCCGATTGGCGTAGCAGACGCCCGATTCGATCTCGTCGAAGAAGCGCTCGATCTCTTCCTTTTTCTTGGAGAAGATGCCCGCCGTCAGCCCGTATTCCGCCTTGTTGGACTCGGCGATGGCTTGGTGGAGGCTCTCCACGATACCGACCGACAGGAACGGGACGAAGAGCTCGTTGCGGAAGAGCTCGTGGTCGAGCGGGAGCTCGACGATCGTCGGGGCGACGAAATTCCCCTTGTCGAAGACGCCGCCCTTGAGACGCTCGCCGCCGGCCAGGACCTTGCCCGTCTTCTTCGCGAGCGCGGCGGCTTGCTCGAAGGTCCTCACGGCCTTCGCGTTGATTACGGGCCCGAAGTAGACGTCCTTCTGCGTCGGATCGCCCAGGGTGATCGCCTGGGTCTTGGCCAGGAGCTTCTCGAGGAAGGGCGCCGACACCTTCCTGTCAACGTACACCCTGGAGCAGGCGGAGCACTTCTGCCCTTGCAGTCCGAAGGCCGACTTCATGATGCCTTCGGCGGCCAGGTCCAGGTCCGCGGACTCGGTCACGATCGCGGGGTTCTTCCCCCCCAGCTCCATGAGCGCGGGTTTCGGCCAGTCCTTGCTGAACTCCTTGACCATGCGCATGCCGACTTCCTTGGAGCCCGTGAAGACGATGCCGTCTACGAGCGGGCTGCGCCACAAGGCGTCCCCGATGGCCGAGCCGGTGCCCGTGACGTAATGGAAGACGCCCGTCGGCACGCCGGCGTCCTTGTAGACGTGGTAGAGCATGAGGCCGGTCCAGGGCGTGTCCTGCGCGGGCTTGTAGACGACCGCGTTGCCCGCCATGAGCGCGGCCGAGGACATCCCGGTCGACAGCGCCATCGGGAAGTTGAACGGCGCGATGCAGACGAAGACCCCGAAGGGCCGAAGCACCGAGCAGGTCTTCTCGTTGGGAGAAAGCTTTCCGAGAGGCTTGACGTAGCCGTCGGCCTCCTCCATCTGGTGGCAGTAGTAGTCGATGAGGTCGGCGGATTCCTCGGCGTCGCCCATCGCCTCCATCCGGCTCTTGCCGACCTCAAGGCTCATCACCGCGCCGATTTCGAACTTTCGCTCGCGGATGATCTCGGCCGCCTTGCGCATGATCTTGAGGCGGTCCTGCCACGGGGTGCGCGCCCACGCCTTCTGCGCCTTGTGCGCGGAACGTACGGCCTGGTCGACGTGCTCGGGGGTCGCGGCCGCGAACTTCCCCAGGACGAAGGAGGTGTCGATCGGGGAGGTGTCGACGATCGGCGACGAGGGAGAGGACACGGGCTTGTAGTCGATGTAGAGCGGGTGCTCCTTGCCGGCCTGCGCCTTCATTTTCGCGAGCGCCTCGTCGAACATCCGGTGGAACTCCGTCATGTCCGCGTTCGCGGAGGAGTAGGTGATCTTGAACTGCTTCGGTGCCGTAGCCGTGGTCATTGGAACGCCTCCATGTATCTTTCCGGGGATCGGAGGTCGGGGTTCGGGGAGCGGAACGACCGCTTTACGAAGCGCCGTCCGAACTCCGATCCCCGTCCGCCGATTCCCGCGCTCATGTCTTTGCCGTCAGGGTGCGAATCGTGCGCTCGAGCGCGCGCTCGAACTTGAGCGCGATCTGCTCGATTTCGTCCTTGGAGATGGTGAACGGCGGGGCGATCATGACGAGGTCGCCGTTCTCTCCGTCCGCCTGCCCCGTGTTCGGCCACACGACGAGCCCCTCTTCGAGCGCGTGGGCGACGAACGTCTCCGCCATCTTGAGAGAGCGCGGGAAGGGAGCGCGGGAGTCTTTGTCCCGCACGAATTCGACGCCGAGCAGCATGCCGATCCCGCGCACGTCGCCGACGCCGTGAAGCGAGGCGAGAGCCGACAGGCGGTCCTGCAGGATCTTGCCCGTGTCCCGCGCCCGCTCGATCAATCGCTGGCTCCGCAGGCGCCGCACGGCCGCAAGCCCGGCCGCGCACAGGGTCGGCGTGTGGGAGAAGGTCTGCGCGTGCATGAGGCCGTCGCTCTTGGCGAGGACGTCGATCAGGCGCTCGGGCGCGACCAGGGCCGAGATCGGGACGTAGCCGCCGCTGAGCCCCTTGCCGAGAGTCATGAGGTCCGGCACGGCGCCGAAATGTTCCATCGCGCACCACTTGCCCGTGCGGCCCGCGCCGGTGAGGACCTCGTCGGCGATAAGAAGGACCTCGTGGCGGTCGCAGATCTCGCGCACCCGCTTCCAGTAGTCGGGACGCGGGACCGAGCCGCCGGTCGAGGAGCCGCCGACGGGCTCCATGACGAACGCCGCGACGTTCGCCGGACCCTCGCGGAGGATGATCTCCTCGAGGACGCTGCCGGAGCAGCTCGGGCAGTCCTTGGAGTCGCCGCGGCAGGCGCAGCGGTAGGCGTAGGGCGCGGGGACCATGCCGACGTCGACGAGCCACGGTTTGTAGTAGGTCTTGTACTTGCCGCGCGCCGAAGCCGAGAGGGCGAGAAGCGTGTTGCCGTGGTAGCCGGGCGTCTGCGTAAGGATCTTGTGCTTGGAGGGCTTTCCTTTCTCGACCCAGTACTGACGGGCGAACTTGAGCGCGGCCTCGACGGCCTCCGAGCCGCTCGAGAGGAAGTACGACTTCTTCAGGTCCCCCGGACTCAGCTCGGCGAGCTCGCGCGCCAGCGCCTCGACGGGCTCGCTCGTGAACTGCGTGCCGTTGACGTAGGCGACCTTCGCGGCCTGCTCGCCGATGGCCTGGGCGATCTCCGTGACGCCGTGCCCGAGATTGGCCACGTAGGCCCCCCCGCACGCGTCGAGGTACGCCTTCCCGGCCTCGTCGTAGAGCCAGCAGCCCTCGCCGCGGACGATCTTGGGGAATTTCCGCGAGAGGCTTCGGTAGAAGACGTCGCCGCGAGGATAGCCGTACGGAGGGTTCATGGCGCTGGCGCAGTGCCGACGGTAAATTATAGGAATTACCGGCGGCCGCTGGCCAGCGCCTAGATCGCCTCTAGTCCTTCTCCTGCATCTCGCAGGCGACGGCGATGCGGCTCACCACGTCGGGCCCCTGCTCGATACTGAAGATCTCGAAGCGGACGCCCTCGTCGCCTTTGGTCCGCTCGAAGCGTCCCAGCAGCTCGCCGGTCGCCTTCTTCCACGTCGCGTTCCAGTGAGCGCCGTCACGCCGGGTGGCGACGACGCTGAGCGCCAGGGAGCGCTCGTTCTCGGTCGCCAGGACGCCTTCGGCGCGCAGCTGCTTCGGGGAGCCGCTGACGGTCGCGGGGACGACGGCCTTTCCGTTCACCGCGGCCTTTGCGGGATCGCCGTAGCGGATGGTGTACCTGCAGGCGACCTCCATGTTGTCCTCATTGGCTCTGGCGGCCCGCGGGAGCGCGAGGGAGACGATCGCGGACAGAGCGGCGACGGCGAGCGGCAGGCGGCGGGTGCGGCGGCAGGGCTGTTTCATGAATTCCTCCTCGCCGCCCCCCCTCGGCGTCTCGGGAAGAGTAGCAGTCCGGCGCGCCACGGGCCTGGGCTACCCGGGGAAATGCTCCCGCCGAATGCGGGCCCCGGCCTCCTAGGCCGAAGGGTGTATGCTATTTTTTCGGCGGAAAACGAAGGAGCCCCGCTTGGGCGGGGCTCCGTACTCGTCGTAAAGGCGCGCTTATCGGACGACGGCCTTCGCCTTCTTCGGCGTGGCCTTAGGCGCGGAGGCCATCCCGTCGTGGAACTGCTCTTCCTCCGTCGAGCCCTTGAGCGCCAAGGTCGAGCTTTGCCCGCCCGAGACGACCTGGTTGACCTCGTCGAAGTAGCCCGTGCCGACGAACTCCTGGTGCTTGACCGCTTGATAGCCGCTGGACTCGCTCTTGAACTCCCGCTCCTGCAGGCGCGAGTACGCGGCCATGCCGTCGTCGCGGTATTCGGAGGCGAGCTCGAACATCGAGTGGTTGAGCGAGTGGAAGCCGGCCAAGGTCACGAACTGGAACTTGTAGCCCATCGCGCCGAGCTCGCGCTGGAACTTCGCGATCGTCGCGTCGTCGAGCTTGCGCTTCCAGTTGAAGGAGGGCGAGCAGTTGTAGGCGAGCAGCTTCTCCGGGTGCGCCTTGTGGACTTCCTCGGCGAAGCGTTTCGCTTCCGCGAGGTCGGGCGTCGACGTCTCGCACCAGATCATGTCGGCGTGCGGCGCGTAGGAGATCGCGCGCGCGATCGCCGCGTCGAGCCCGCCCGCCGCGGGGAAGAATCCCTCGGGGGTGCGCTCGCGCGACGAGATGAACCGGCGGTCCCGCTCGTCGGAGTCGCTCGTGAGGAGCGTCGCCGACTGGGCGTCCGTCCTCGCGATGATGACGGTCGGGATGCCGAGGACGTCGGAGGCGAGGCGCGCCGAGACGAGCTTCGTGATGAACTCGTGCGTCGGGACGAGCACCTTGCCGCCCATGTGGCCGCACTTCTTGGCGGAGGCGAGCTGGTCCTCGAAATGGACGCCGGCCGCGCCCGCCGTGATCATGGCCTTCATCAGCTCGAAAGAATTGATCGGTCCGCCGAAGCCGGCCTCGGCGTCCGCCACCATCGGGGCGAACCAGCTGCGCACGGTGCGTGCGCCCTTGGCGGTGTCGATCTGGTCCGCGCGCAGGAGCGAGTTGTTGATCCGCTGCACGAGGTGCGGGACGCTGAGCACGGGGTATAGGCTCTGGTCGGGATACGTTTGATAGGAGTCATTGGCGTCGGCCGCGACCTGCCAGCCGCTCACGTAGATGGCCTTGAGGCCGGCGCGGACCATCTGCACCGCCTGGTTGCCGGTGACGGCGCCGAGGGCATGCACGTAATCCTCGGTATTGACGAGGTGCCAGAGCTTCTTGGCGCCCAGGTAGGCCAGCGTGTGGTGCAGGCGGACAGAGCCGCGCAGGCGGACCACGTCGGCTCCGGAATAGGGGCGCGTCGTTCCTTTCCAGCGAGGGCTGGTCTTCCATTCTTTCTCGAGGCGCTGCGATTCAAACTCGTGTTTGTGAGGGCGCATAGTGGCCTCCGTCGTTGGGTGGGTTGGCAGGGGCGAACCGGCTCAGCATGAGGACGCGGAATGTACCGCTGGTCCACATTAAATATCTCTGCCGCTCGGCTTGTCAACAAGATACTGGCGGGGGATCGTCGACGGAGCTCAGGCGGGGGGCGAAGCGCTTTTGCCCTGCGCGGCGAGGGCCTCCGCGGCCGCTTGAGCGATCTTCTCGCTCCACGGCAGCGTGACCTCGAACGTTGCTCCGCGGCCAAGCTCGCCCCTCGCCGAAATAGCGCCGCCATGGCGGAGAAGGATGCGCTGGCAGATGGCGAGACCCATCCCGCTGCCCTCGAACTCGCCCCGGCGGTGCAGGCGCTGGAACGGCTTGAACAGGCGCTGCGCGTGCTCGGGCTCGAAACCGATCCCGTTGTCCTCGAACGCGAAGGTGGCGAAGCCGTCGGCACGCGCGAGCTCCGAGATCCGCAGGACCAGCGGCCGCTCCTTGTCGCGGAATTTCAGCGCGTTGCCGATGAGGTTCTGGAACAGCTGGCGGACCTGGAACGGGTCCCCGAGGACCACGGGCAGCGCGGCGGTCTCGATGCGTGCGCCGACGTGCTCGAACCGGGACTTGAAATCGGCCGCGACCTCCTCTGCGACCTCGCCCAAGTCGACGGGCTCGACAGGCCGCGCGTTGGTCGTGACGCGGGAGAGGTCCAGGATGTCCTCGATGAGCCTCTGCATCCGGCGCGAGGCGTCCTGCATGCGCTTGACGTAGCCCGCGCGCTGAGTCTCGGTCGCGGAGTCGGACTGCGTGAGCAGATCTCCGAACGCGATGATCTTCCGGAGGGGCTCCTGAAGCTCGTGGGACACGATCGACGCGAAGAGGCTCAGCTCGGAGTTGGAACGCATGAGTTCCTCCGTCTTGCGCCCGAGCTCCCGTTCCGCCCGCTTCCTCCGCGCGATGTTGCGATAGATCGCGGAAAACCCCTTTATTTCGCCGGAGGCGTCGCGCACGGGCGAGATGATGATCGAGACGTCGACCAAGTCCCCGTTCTTGCACAAGCGCTGCGTCTCGTAGTATTCGGACATGCCGGTCCGGGCCGTCTCGAAGGCGCGCGCGACCTCCTCCTCGCGTCCGGGAGGGGCCAGCAGCGTGATGCTCCTGCCGCGCACCTCCTCGAGAGCGTAGCCGAGGAGCTGCTCCGCGCCCGAGTTCCAGCTCCGGATATTGGCCTCGGCGTCGGTCCCGATGATCGCGTCGAGGGACGTCTCCACGATGGCGGCGAGCTCCGCGGAGCGGCGGTCGATCCGCTCCTCCAGCTGCCGGTGGATGACCCGAAGGTCCTGCACGGCGCGGCGATGCGCGGCCACGACGGCCGACAACGACATCATCGTCGCGGCCGAGACGATCATGAACGCTTGGAGCAGCAGCAGGGCTTCGTTGGGGGATTTACCGGCGAACGGCCCGAATCCGTGGAGAGTGCTCAAAGAGGCGACGGCCGAAAGGGACGCGAGGGCGAGCGTCGTCGCCCGGGGCCCGAATCGGTAGGCGGCCCACAGGAGCGTCGGAAAGCAGAGGAACTCGAGCGAGCTTCCGGCGGAGATCGAGAGCGCCGGTCCGAAGACGGCGAACGCCGTCGCTGCGGCGAGCGCCGACAGGGCGAAGGCCTCCGCCGCGCGCGCCTTCGTCCACTCCCCGCTCGAAGTGGCGGCCCAAGAGACGATGAGCGGCGTCACGAGCAGGCAGCCGGCCATGTCGCCCATCCACCAGGTGAGCCATATCGGCCCGATCGTGGTCCATGCCGCGAGCCCACCGAGCATGAGCGTGGACACGCCGAGGGTCGCGCTGAGCGTGGTCGCGGCCGCCGCGATCCCCGTAAAGCGGAAGACGTCGCGGGGCCGCAGCAGGAAGCGTCGTCCCTGCGCGAGGCGCTCGATGAGGTAGGCGGCGACGACCCCTTCGAGCGTGTTGCCCGCCGCGATCCCGAGCGACGTGAACGTAGTGCCCGCGGTGAGGAGGTTCGTCAGGAAGGCCCCGATGAAAATCGCGGGCCAGGCGCCGCGGCCGAGGAGGAGCAGGCCTCCCACGGCGATACCCGTGGCCGGCCAGACCGCCGTGGCGCTCGCGTTGACGAACGCCAGGCGCAGGCCGAGTTTTCCGGCAATGAAATAGGCGAGCAGCAGGAAAGCCAGCTCGCCGAAACGCCGACTCATACCGGCGTGAGCAATAGCTCCTTGAGTTTGTAGAGAAGGTCCTTGCGGTCCACCGGCTTCGCCAAGAACGCCGTCCCCCCCACCCTCAGCGAGCGGACGAAGTCGACGTCGTCCTTCGACGCGGTCAGGAACAGGACCGGGACGCTGTGGAAGCGCGCGTCCGCCCTCATTGCTTGACATAGCTTGAACCCGCTGGGTCCCGGCATGCGGACGTCCATGATGACGACGTCCGGCTGGACCTCCGCCATTTCCTCCAAAAGACCTTCGCCGCTCGGAAGCTCCGAGAAATCGTAGCGATGGTTGATCCAATCCCGGACGATCATCCGAAATTCGTCGTCGTCGTCGACCATCAAGACGTGCGGCTTCTCCCCCGTCATTTTTGCGGTTCCTCCGGTGTCGCCTCCCCCTCCTCGTCACGGGCGGGATCGAATTGCGGCAGCGTGAAATTGAATCGGGTGCCGGAGCCCTTGCCGCTCTCCACCCAGATGCAGCCCTGCTGCCGCTCGATGATCTCCTTGCAGATGCTCAGCCCAAGGCCGGTACCTTTATAGCCGGTCTCGGTAGTGCGTCGCTTGAGCTGCACGAATTTGTCGAACAGCTCCGCTTGCCGTTCCTTGGGGATTCCCGCCCCGTCGTCGATCACGCTGATCTGCACGAACTTTCGCGCCGTAAGAACGGGCCCGCCATGCGCCGTGCCGTCCATGGGCCCGGCCGCGGCGGCCTCTTTCGCCTGGATCTGGATACGGGTCTTCGTGAAGCGCATCGCGTTGTCCAAAAGGTTGTTGATCACCTGGACCAGAAGATCGGGATTGGCGTATACGGGAGGAAGGTCGTCCGGGAACTCGTTTTCTATCTTGAGTTTCTTCTCTCCCGCGATCATCTGGAATCCCAGGACAGACTCCCGCACGAGCTCGGCGAGCTGGACCTTCTTCGCCTGGATATTCGCCTTGCCCGACTCGAGCCGGGAGAGGTCGAGGATGTTGTTGACCACCTTCATCAGCCGCTGCGTGTTGTTCACCATCAGCTGGACCATCGTCTTCTGCGGCGCAGAGAGTGGCCCAGCAAGCCCGTAGCGCAGATTGTCGACCGCCGCCTTAATGATGGTCAGCGGGCTGCGGATTTCATGGGAGACCGTGCTCACGAGCTCGTCCTTGAGCTGGTCCATCCGGCGCCGCTCGCGGACCTCGGCTTTGAGCTGCTCGACGCGCCGGATGTCGGTGATGTCGTGCAGGGATACGAGGCGCGCCGGCTCGTTGTTCCACGTGATCGAGGCGACGCGGACTTCGGCGATGCAGTCGCGGCCGCCGGAGTTCGCGCGCAGTTCGCCCGTGCCCGTGGCGGGAAGCGGGTATTCGAACGTCCTGCCGAGCATGTCCTTGGCGCTCCGATCGAGGAACATCTGCGCCGCCGGATTGACGTAACGGACCACGTTCCGTGCGTCGATGACGACCATGCCGTCGACCGAATTCTCGATTAGCGTCTCGAAGCTGGACGACAGGCGATGGCGTTCGACCGCGAAGCTGATGATCCGCTTAAGCGACTTGCCGTCGATGCTCCCCTTGACGACGTAGTCCTGGGCCCCGTGACGCACGGCTTCCAGCCCCATCGCCTCGTCGCGCATCCCGGTGAGGACGACGATCGGCACCTCGGGCGCTTGGGCGCGGATGCGCTGGGCCGCCTCGACCCCCTGGCTGTCGGGGAGCATCAGATCGAGGAGCACGACGTCGATCCCCCCGTCCGCGAGGAGCTTGAGCCCCGCTTTAAGAGTTTCCGCGCAGACCAGCGTGAACTGGAGGGCCGGCCAGCCGGGCTGGGCGAGCAGTTCCATGAGGATCAACGTATCCTCGGCGTCGTCCTCGATCAGCAGGGCCTTGAGAGGGGCTTCGTTCATATCTCGCTTGGTTTCAGAGTGAGGGGCGCCGGACTCGTCCGCGGGTCCGGCGCCATCTACATTCAGTATGCCGCTACGGTAGGCGCTGAGTCAATAGAAAATGAGTCAGTGGATGTCAGTCAGCGTCAGCCCAAAAGTTCGTAGCCGTTGAGAGACGTCTGCAGGCGCTTGCTCTCGACGGTGCCGAGATCCTCGCGGAGCCGCTGTATCGCCTTCTCCAGCGCATTGGCTTGGCTCGAGTCGTAGCCCATATCGCGCAGGAGCTCGTCGCGCGGCACCGGATCCTGGCTCTCCACCAGCCGCTTGAGCAGGGCGAAGCGCTTGTGGGGAAGCGTGCACACGAGCCGGTCGTTGATCCAGACGGTCCTGAACTTTGGGTCCAAGCGCACCGCGCCCTTCTTGAGCTGGGCCGGCGCCGGCTTCGGCGTGCGCCGGAGCGCGCGGGGGAATTTGGAGAGGATCTGCTTGACCCGCGCGATGAGTTCCGGGATGCGGACGGGCTTCCTTAAATAATCGACCGCGCCCAGCGCGCGCATGGAGTGATTGAGCATGTCGGCCTCGTCTCCATAGGCAGACACGATGCAGACGGGGATGGCTTGGGTGTCCTTGTTCATCTGCAGCTTCTTGAGCAGCTCGACCCCGTTCATCACGGGGATCATCAGGTCGAGGAGGATGAGATCGGGATCGAGCGAGAGTATTTTCTCGTAGCCTTCCTGCCCATTGAAGGCGTAGTGGATCTCGTAGCCTTCCCTAAAAAGGGCGTAGCCGATGAGATGCTGGATGTCCGGGTCGTCTTCGATGCAGAGGATCTTGGCCATGGTCTATCGCTCGAGGGGCGGCTTGGAGGCGACCAGCTCGAAATACGTGATGCGCATCTCCTCGTCCGCCCTGAATTCGCGGCTGTTGGCGAAGGAGAGCTTCTTCTTGAGCTCCTCGAGGGTCATGCCGTCTCGCGCCGCGACCCCCTCGTCGAGGGTGCCGAAGGGACGCAGTTCAATGCGCTGTATCCTCACGACGCCGCGGCCCGCGTTGTTCTTGTCCACTAGAAGAAGCTCCTCGCCTTCCGCGACGTCGGCGTCGGTGGGATCGTAGGCGGGGCAGACGCATGCGGTCTTCTTGCCTTGAAGGATCGCTTGGATCAATTGTTCCCCCAGTCCCTGATCTCCGTACCAGCCGAACTTGAACTTACGCATGAGTATAGACCGCATTGAAGGATTCCGCAACGCGCCGGCGGACCAACGCGGCGTCCGGGCGGCGCGGCAGGAGCGCCTCGAGGGACGTCATCTGCGCGGGCTCGAGGCCGCAGGGGTAGAGTCCCTTGAACTGGGAGAGGTCGGTCGTCACGTTGAGCGCGAACCCGTGATAGGACACCCACGCGCGCGCGCCGATGCCGATGGAGGCGATCTTTCGGCCGCCCGTCCAAACTCCGGTGAATCCCTTGAGGCGCTCTCCCTCCACGCCGAGGAGCGCGAGGGCGCCGATAAGGGCTTCCTCGATCCTCCGCAGGTGCGCGCCGATCGTGAGTCCCCTTTCCTTTAGGTGGATGATCGGGTATCCCACGAGCTGCCCGGGGCCGTGATAGGTGATGTCGCCGCCGCGGTCCGCGTCGCGGACCGGATGCCGCGTGTCGCCCTGGGTGAATCCGTTGAAGCCGCGCCCGCGGGTGACGACGTGGGGATGCTCCAACAGCAGCAGCGAATCCGGGATCGCCCCGGCCGCGCGCTCCTCGACCAAGCGGTGCTGACGGCGGAGGGCCTCGTCGTAGCCCAGCGTGCCGAGCTCGAGCAGTCTAAGTCCCGATGAGGGCGGAGCGCCGCGCTCCAGGACCGCGTTCATCTGCGGACGGGGGCGAGGATGTGGATCGCTTGACCCATGGCGGCTTCGCACGCCTCCATGAACGCCTCGGGCAGCGTCGGATGCGGATGGATGGTCGACGAGACGTCCTCGAGGGTGGCGCCGAGCTTGACCGCGAGGCAGGCCTCGGAGATGATGTCGGAGGCGCCGGGGCCCACGACGCCGACGCCGAGGATCTTGCCGGTCGTCTTCTCCGCAAGCACCTTTACGAACCCGTCCGTCTCGCGCGTCGTCTGCGCACGGCCTGAGGCGGAGAACGGGAAGCGTCCCTGCACCGTCTCGAGGCCATGGTCGCGGGCCTGCGCCTCGGTGATGCCGACGGAGGCGACCTCGGGATCGGTGAAGATCACCGACGGCACGGCGCCGAGCGGATGCGTCTCTCCCGTTGCGATGTGCAGCGCGGCGAGGATGCCCTCGCGCGACGCCTTGTGCGCCAGGAAGGGTGGACCGACGATGTCGCCGATGGCGTAGATGTTCGGGACGTTCGTCTGGTAGCTCTCGTTGACCGGCACGTAGCCGCGCGGGTTGGGGTTCACGCCGGCGGCCGCGAGATTGAGCGAGCCGGAGCTCGCGGTGCGGCCCACGCTGAGGAGGATCTTGTCGACGACGATCTTCTGCTCGCCTTCGGCCGTCGAGAAGGAGACTTCGAGCGCCCCGTCCTTCTGGACGTAGCCCCCGGCCTTGGCGTTGAGATGGACGGTGACGCCGAGCTTGGTCAAGGCGCGGAGGACCGGCTGCGTCAGGTCGGGCTCGACCCCCGGTAGAATCTGCCCCATCATCTCGACGACGGTGACCTGCGTCCCGAGCTTGGCGAAGTAGGTGCCGATCTCGAGGCCGATCACGCCTCCGCCGATCACGAGCAGGCGGCCGGGGATCTGCGCCAGCTCCAGGGCTTCCTTGTTGGCGAGCACGTGGACCCCATCGATCGAGAAGCCCGGGATCTCCATCGGCCGCGATCCGGTCGCGATGATGGCGTGCTCGAAGGAGACGGTGTCGGCGCCGCCCGCCTCGGTCGTGATCTCTGCGGTGTTGGCGCCGGTGAACCGGGCCTCGCCCATGAGGACCTGCACGTTGTTGCCCTTCTCCAAGGTCGCGATGCCGCGTTGGGAGCCGGTGATGATGCCCGCCCGCCACGCCTGGATCTTGGACATGTCGACGCCGGAGAGCTGCAGGTTGATCCCGATCTCCCCGGCCTTCTTCGCCTTGTGCACGATGCCGGAGGCCGAGATGAGCGCTTTGGAGGGTATGCAGCCGTAGTTCAAGCACTCGCCCCCGAGGGCGTCTCGGTCCACGAGCAAGGCTCTCTTGCCGAGCTTGCCGAGCTTGATCGCGGCGACGTAGCCGCCGGGTCCCGCTCCGATGACGAGTACTTGGGTTTCCATGGGTATCCTTAGAGGAGCGTCCTCGGGTTCTCGAGGTGCTTGATCAGCGCGTTCATGAAGTGGGCGGCTTCCGCGCCGTCGAGGATGCGGTGGTCGAAGGTCAGGACGAGGTTGGCCATGTCCCGCACGTGGATGCCTCCGTCCCGGACGACGGGGCGCTTTTGGATCTTCATGATGCCGAGGATCGCGGCCTCGGGCACGTTGATGATGGGCGTGGCGAAGAGCCCGCCGATGGGTCCGATATTGGTGATGGTGAACGTGCCGCCCTGCAGGTCCGCGACGTCGACCTTGTTCGAGCGGACCTTGTCGGCGAGTCGCGTCACGTCGCCGGCAAGCGCCCACACGTCCTTCTTGTCGACGTCCTTGACTACGGGGACGACGAGGCCCTGCTCCGCGTTCGTCGCGATTCCTATGTTGTAGTACTTCTTGCGGACGATCGCGCCGCCGGCCTCGTCGAGCGAGGCGTTGAGGTTCGGGAAGTCCTTGAAGGTCTTGACCAGCGCCTTCATGATGAACGGGAGGTAGGTGAGCTTGACGCCTTTCTTCTCCCCCTCCGGCTTGAGCTCGGCGCGCAGCGAGACGAGCGCCGTGAAGTCGCATTCGTCCATGTGCGTGACCGAGGCGGCCGTGCGCGCGGATTGCGCCATCTTTTCCGCGGTCCGCCGCCGGATGCCCACGAAAGGCACGCGGTCCTCCGAGCCGAGCGGCGCCTGCGAGACGATCGGAGCGGGCGCGGGCTGCGAAGCCGCTGCCTGCGCGGCCGCGGGAGCGGCTTGAGGCTTGGGCGCCTCCGACGGGGCCTGCGCGGCCGCAGAGGCGCCGGTCGTCTGCATGGTCTTGACCGCGCCTGCGGCCTTGCGGACGTCCTCTTCAGTGATGCGCCCGCCGGTGCCGGTGGGCCGGACTGCGTTGATGTCCACCTTCAGATCGAGCGCGAGCTTCCGGACCGCGGGCAGCGCGCTTACCGCGCCTCCCGCGGGGATAGGCTGGGTATCGCTCTGCGACGGGCCGGGCGCCGGGACCGGCGCATGCGACGGCGCGGGCGCGTGCGACGGCGCGGGGCTGCCCAGGCCCATCGCCTTCAGCGTGGCGGCGTCGAGCTTCATCGTTTTGTCCATCGCGCCGCCGGTCGGTGAGATTCCGGCGCCGGGCGTCGCTTTTGGCGCCTCCGAGGACGCGGCCGGCGCCGGAGCGCCCCCGCCGTTGCCGAGCTCGAAGGTCACGAGCGGAGCGTGGACCTTCACCTTTTCGCCCGGCTTGCCCATGAGCCTCGTGACCTTGCCGGTCTTGGGACTCGGGATCTCCACCTCAGCCTTGTCGGTGAGCACCGTCACGAGCGGCTGGTTCTCGCGGACGGAATCGCCTTCCTTCACGTGCCACTTTACGATCTCTCCTTCAACCAGGCCCTCGCCGATGTCGGGAAGCGGGAATTCGTAGATCATTGGAAAATCCTCTCAGTACGGGTTGTATGCATCAAAACGAGAGCAGCTGCTTGGCCGCGCGGATGACGCGGTCGGCGTCCGGGATATAGTGCTTCTCGAGGCGAAACAGCGGCATGCGGATGTCCCAGCTCCCCACGCGCCGCACCGGCGCCTGGAGTTTGAGCAGCGCGCGCTCCGAGATCAGGGCGCTCACCTCGGCGGCGAAGGAGTTCGTGTTCGGCGCCTCGTGGGCGATGATGACGCGCCCGGTCTTCTCGACCGTCGCCAAGACGGCGTCCAGGTCGAGCGGCGCGAGGCTGCGCAGGTCGAGGACCTCGGCGGAGATGCCTTCGTCGTTGAGCGTGTCCGCCGCCTTGAGGCACGTGTGCACCATGGCGCCCCACGAGATCAGGCTCACGTCGCTTCCCTCGCGCGCGAGCCGCGCCTTGCCGATCGGCGTAGCGTAGAGTTTCTCGGGCACCTCGCCCCTCGCCGCGCGGTAGAGCGCCTTCGGCTCGAAGTAGATCACGGGGTCCGGGTCTTGGATCGCGGCGACGATCAGCCCCTTGGCGTCCTCGGGCGTCGACGGGATGACGACCTTGATGCCGGGCGTGTGGGTGAAGTACGCCTCGGGCGACTCGGAGTGGTGCTCCGGCGCGTGGATGAGACCTCCGTGCGGCGAGCGCAGGACGAGCGGCACCGTGTTGCGGCCGCGGCTGCGGTTGCGGATGCGTCCGATGTGGCAGACCACCTGGTCCAGCACCGACGGCAGGAAACCGTCGAACTGGATCTCGCACACGGGCCGCATCCCGCTGATCGCCAAGCCCACCGACGAGCCGACGATGCCGAGCTCGGCGAGAGGCGTGTCGATGACGCGGTTCTCGCCGAACTGCTTGAAGAGGCCGTCGGTCACGCGAAAGACGCCGCCGTTGAGTCCCACGTCCTCGCCCAGGATGAGGACGCGGTCGTCCGCCTCCATCGCCTGGCGCAGGCCCTGGTTGATCGCTTGGACGAGGTTCATCTCGGGCATTACGGGAACCTCCCTTCGACGGGCGGCAGCTCGAGCATCCCGAGCTCTCCCTTCTTGTGCTTGAGAGACTCCTCGAGCTCCAGGCGCTGCTCGATGAGCGGCCACGGGGCCACGGCGAAGTTGTTGGCGAACATGTCGAGCGGGTTGGGCGGCGGGAACTGCTCGTAGGCGGCGACCTCCGAGTCGATCATCGCCTCGGCGCGTTGAAGGAGCGTCTTCTCGCGCTCGTTGTCCCAAATTTTCTTGTTTTCGAGATATTTGCGCAGGCGCAGGACCGGGTCCTTCTTGCGCCACGCCTCGACCTCCCCCTCGGAGCGATACCGAGTGGCGTCGTCGGCCGTCGTATGGTGGCCGAGTCGGTACGTTTCGCACTCGAGCACCGTCGGGCCCTCGCCGCGGCGGCCGCGCTCGACCGCCTCGCTCACCGCCCTGTAGACCGCGAGGGCGTCGTTGCCGTCGACCTGCAGGCCGAACGCGCCGTAGCCCCACGCCTTCTGCGCGAGCGTGGTCGCGGCCGACTGCTTCTCGCGCGGGATCGAGATGGCCCAGTGGTTGTTCTCGATCAAGTAGATCGCCGGGATGCGGAACTGCCCCGCGAAGGTTAGCGCCTCGTGAAAGTCCCCTTTCGAGGAGGTCCCGTCCCCGAGCCACGTCAGCGCGACCCACGGCTCCTTGCGGAGCTTGGCGCCCCACGCGAGGCCCGCGACCTGCGTGAGATGCGTGCCGACCGGGATCGAGAAGATCATGTCGTTGTTCTGGTCGGGGTACTTCACGCCGCGGTCATCGCCGCCCCAGTAGAGCAGGGAGTAGAGGAGCCGCATGCCGCGCGCGTAATAGGCGCCTTGGCCGCGGTAGGTCGGCACCATCCAGTCCTTGGGCTTGAGGCAGAGCGCGGGGACGATCTGCGTGGCCTCCTGGCCGAGGATCTGCGGGTACGTGCCGAGGCGCCCTTGACGCTGGAGCTTGAAGGCCTTCTCGTCGAAGAGGCGGATCTCGACCATCTTGCGGTACATGTCGAGAAGCACGTCCTCCGGTATCTTCGGCTCCAGTTCGGGATCGACGGTCCCGTCCGGCGACAGGATCTCGAGCCGCTGGATCTTCGTCTCTTCGATCGTCCTAAGCGGCATGGACGGCCCCCTGGAGCATGCCTTTGATGAACAGCTCCCCCGCGCGGTACGACGAGCGCACGAACGGCCCCGACGCCACGTATAGGAAACCCATGCTTCGCGCGAGGCGGCCGTACTCGTCGAAGGCCTCGGGCGCGACGAACTTGGCGACCGGGAGGTGCCGCGCCTCGCGCGTGGGCCGCAGGTACTGGCCGAGCGTGAGGATGTCGACGTCCGCCGCGCGCAGGTCCTCGAAGGAGCGCAGGAGCTCGTCCTGGGTCTCGCCGAGGCCGAGCATCAAGGACGTCTTCGATTTCGCCTGCGGGCGCAGGCGCTTGATCCGTCGCAGGACGTCCAGCGATTGGCGGTAGCCGGCGCGTCTGTCGCGCACGCGCGCGGTCAGGCGCTCGACCGTCTCGAGATTGTGCGCCACGACCTCGGCGCCCGCCTCCGTCACGACGCGCAGCAGCGACTCATCGCCGCGGAAATCCTGGATGAGCACCTCGAGGAGGAGCCCCGGATTGCGCGCCTTGACCGTCCGGATGCACTCCGCGACGTGCGCCGCGCCCTGGTCGGCAAGGTCGTCTCGGCAGACGGTCGTCACCACGACGTACTCGAGCCGCAAGTCCGCGATCGTCTCCGCGAGCTTGCGCGGCTCGTCGGGGTCCGGAGCGCCGGGGCGGCTCGCGGTCGCGACCGAGCAGAAGCGGCAGCCGCGGGTGCAGGAGTCCCCCATCACCATGAAGGTCGCGGTCCCCCCGCCCCAACATTCCGCGACATTGGGGCAGCGCGCTTCCTCGCAGACGGTGCGCAGGTTGTGTTTGGCGGAGAGCGCCTTGATGCGCTCGTAGTTCTCGCCCGTCGGCAGACGGGTCTTCAGCCACGACGGGAGCGGGGACAATTCGGCTCTCGGCATTGAGCCCAGAGTATATGAATTTGTTCGGGCACTCTCAACATACCGGGACTACCGGGTTGGCGCCCAAAAATCGGGCGCCGGGGCCCTTGACAAATGTACTAATGTACTAGTACAATTGAATCATGGCGGAAGCGCAAGGCGTAGAAGCGGTCGCGCGGGAGCTGCGGATCGATCACCGGTCCGAGCGCCCGGTCTACCTTCAGCTCATGGACGGTATCAAGGGCTTGGCGTACAAGAGCAGGATATCGGCCGGGTTCCAGCTCCCCACCGTGCGCGCGTTGGCGTCGGCGTTGGACATCAATCCCAACACCGTGGCTCGGGCGTACCGGGAGCTCGAGCACGAGGGTATCGTCTACTCGCGCGTCGGGCGCGGCACGTTCATCTCACGCTTCGACGCGGAGGACGAGAAGAAGGTCGTGGAATCCCGCATGCGCGACATCGAGCGCGAGCTGCAGAGCCGCTGCGCGCAGCTGGGCCTGAGCGAGGAACAGTTCCTCGATTATATTAGGAAGAAGTCCGGAGGTAGTCGATGAAGAGCATGGCCGAGTCCTGGAAGATCGCGCGCTTGAGCGCGCGGCTACTGCTGCGCCATCCGTTCCTATTCGCGTATTTGGGAGCGACGGCGCTTGGGGTGGCGCTGCTGATGGGCGGGGCGCTCCTGCCGGTGGTTCGCCACAACATGACCAACAGGGTGGAAGGCGAATCCCGGCAGATCCTCCTCCCGTACGCGACGGTGGACTATGCGGCGCTGGACAAGCATCCCGAGGGCAACCGTTTCAGCTACGTCCATCCGAATTGGTCCGTGGTCGCCGTCGGAGCGGCGGCCGTCTATCTGCCAGGAACATGGCTGATCGTGTTCTTCAATATAGCGTTCCTCCTGAGCGTCCGGCGGCTTCTGAACGGACAGCCTGCGAGCTTCTCCCAGGGATTGTACGCGGCATGGGAGCGGCGCGCGGAGATCACGAAATGGGCGGTGTTCTCCGCCACCGTCATGATGGTCATCGAACTGGCCCGCAACGTCTCGGAGAACTGGCTGACGCGGCGGCTCCTCGGCGCGATCAATCTCGGGTGGACTCTCGCGACGTTCCTGGCGATCCCCGTGCTCGCCGTCGAGGGCGGCGCGCCCATCCCGGCCATCCGCCGATCCGCCGAGCTTTTCCGGCGCACGTGGGGACAGACGCTCGCGGCGGGCGTCGGCCTCGGCGCGCTCAACGCGATTCTCTTCGTCGCGCTCGGAGCGGTGCCGGCGATCGCATTATTCATCGTCGGCATCAACGCGCTCGTCGGAAACGGCGGCGGATGGTCGATGCTGGCGATGATGCTCGGGCTCCTGTGGATGCCGACGGCGCTCGTCCTCATCTCGATCGTCTCCGGCGTCGCGTCGAACGTCTTCCGGATGGCGCTGTACGTGTACGCGACGGAGGGCGTCATCCCGGAGGAGTATCGCGAGGAGGACTGCGCGTGGTTCGTCGCGCGCAAGACGTAGTCGTCCGCCGATGAGCGCCTAGACCCGACTCTCCCCCTTCCCGGCTCGATCGAGCCCCGGACTCGTTCCGGGGCTCGATTCATTTCCGCGGAAAAAAATAGCTTGTGTCTGGGCCTTGACAAAAGTATGTTTGTCCTATTACATTTATACAAATGCGCCGGAAGCCTGGTACCGTCCATGACGGACTGAAGACCTTAACGGTCGACCTCCGCGAGAAGCGGCCGGTCTACGTTCAGCTCATGGACGGCATCAGGCGTCTGGCGTACCTAAGCCGACTCGAGGCCGGCACCCGTCTTCCGACGGTGCGCGCGCTGGCCATCCGACTCGACGTCAACCACAACACGGTCGCGCGCGCCTACCGGGAGCTGGAGCACGAAGGCGTCGTCCATTCCCGTGTAGGCAGGGGGACAGTCATGGCGAGGCTCGGACGGGAGCACGAGAACAAGTCGCTGTTGACGCGCATCACGGAGCTGGAGCGGGAGATGCGGCACCGCTGCGTGCAGTTGGGCCTGACGGAGAAGCAGTTCCTGACGTACGTCCGCGGAAAGTATCGGAAGGCGTAACGAGTTAGTTAGTGCGCCGTGTCGCGCGCGCGAGCCGATCGCGCGGAACTAACCAAAGGAGGCCGCCGAGATGAAGAAATTCCCCTCATGGTCCCTCGTTCGCCGCTTGAAAATCTATGCCGTCTCGAGCTTTGCCGTCCAGGACGGGCCCGTGGCCGTGGAAGGGCGAGTCTGGATCCCCTTGTGGAAGCCCCATCTGTCCGGCCTCGGCGCCGCGATGCGCCGCAAGAATCTCAGCTGATCATTCCTTGTATAGGTCGTAGTAATAGCTCGCCGCGGGAGCGGCGGGAAAAAACGGGTTGAACGCGTAGCCCTTCACCCACGTCCGTTGGACGCGGAGGATGTCCCCCTCCGGCTCGTCGACGGGCACGAAGGGGATGTCCCGGCGCGCGAGCTCCTGCAGCGCCCGGTACGCCGCCTCGCGCTTGGACGCGTCGATCTCCCGCGCCGCGCTCTCGATCAAGCGGTCCGCCTCGGCGCTCGCGTAGCCCATGCGGCGCTGGAATGAGCCGCGGCTGTGCAGGAACTCCATCGCGAGCGGATGCGTATCGGCGTACTCCGGCATGTCCCCCATGATCCACAGCGGGATTTTCTTCTGCACCGAGGCGTCGAGAAAGCTGGACCAGGGCACCGCGCGCGTCTCCAGGCGGAACTTGGGATTGATCGCGGCGAGCGAATCGCGGAGGATCTTGACGAGCGAAGGCCTCCAGGCGGAGCCCGCGTTCGTCAGGACGGTCATCGTGAACCCGCGCTCCCAGAGCCGTCCCCCCCACGCCTTGCGGAAATGCGCCTCGGCGGCGCGCGGGTCGTAGGTGAACTCGAGCCCTTGCCTCGAGTAGCCGGCGAATCCGGGCGGGATGAAGCCCGACGCGGGCCGCGCGCGCCCGCGCAACACTTCCTTGATGTAGCGATCGTAGTCGAAGGCGCGCGCAAAACCTCGGCGCGCCTCGATGTCGGTGAAGAGGTCGGCGGGGATGCCCTTTCCGTCGAGCGCGCCCGAGCCCACGTCCGGATTGGCCGTCGCGTTGATCGCGAAGTTGAAGAAGAGGAGCGGGTTCCTCAGGGGCGCCTGCAGCCGCTCCATCACGTCGACGCCGGCGATCCCCTCGAGCTGAGGGAGCTCGACGATGTTGCCGTCGATCACGTCGGCGTCCCCGGTCGCGATCATGAGCCGCCGCGTCGCGAGTTCCGGGACGGACTTCAACACGACGCGCTTGAGCCGCGCCGGAGCTCTCCAGTACCCGTCGTGGCGCGCGAGCACGATCTGTTTCGCCGCCTTGTCCCAGCGCTCGAGCGCGAAGGGCCCCGTGCCGTCGGCATGGTCGAGCAGATATGATTCCTCTCGCGTCCGCTTCACGGCGCGCGGCAGGTCCTCCGCGGTCCCGTCCCATTCGCCGTGCGCGACGCACCAGGGCTTGGATAGGACGACGCTCGAGTGGGCGAGCAGCGCGAGAAAGGGAGCGAACGGCCGCTTGAGCGTGATCGTCACCGCCTCGGCGTCCGCGCGAATCGCGCGCGCGGCCTCGGCGTACGCCCGCGGCGCCAGCGTCCCGTCCGGTGCGCAGCGCTCGGCCCCGTCCAAGAGCGCCTCCGACAAGGGCGTCCCCGTGCGGCAATCGGCGAAGAGCAGGCGCAGGAGGGAGTACCGCACGTCCTCGGGCGCGAGGGTCGAGCCGTCGTGAAAGCGCACGCCCTTGCGGATCGGAAAGCGGTATGTCGTCCCGTCGCTGGAGAGCAGCCCGTTGGCTTTCGACGGGACTTGGACCGCGAGGCGGGGCTCGAACTCGCCGGCGCTCCCCGCTTTGTACCAGACGAGCGGGTCGTACAGGTTATGGATCAGGTTCCAGCCGTAGACGTCGGGGTTCCAGCCGGGATCGATCGGGTCGTTGTCGCTTCGCTGCGCGTAGACCAGCGTCTGGGGATTCTTGACCGGCGCGCCGCTCGCTTGGGAGACGGCGGCGGAGAGAATTATCGCGGCGAGCGAGGCCGCCCGGCTCAAGGCTTGAGGGCGTCGACGCACTTCGAGCGGTCGAGCGCGATGCCGCCCGTCATGCTGAGATCGATCTCGTCGCGGCACGCCTTGAGCAGCGCGCCCCAGGTTTCGGCGTGCTCGGGGGTCAGCTTGCCGCCGTCGAAGAGCTGCTGCGCCGCGCGGCGCGACAACGTCACTCGATAGGCGAGGAGGATCTTCGCCGTGCTGTCGTCGGCGTCGGTCTCCTCGTTCGACTGGAGGGCCTCTTTGAGCTTCGCCTCGGCTTCGACGTCGATGGAGCCGCCCGAGAGTTCCCACTTTTGAAGCAGCTCTTGGTAGCGGCGCGCGTGGGGAAGGAACTTATCCGAAAGGGGGCGCTGGCCTTGCTCGTTGTTGGCCACGGTCTTGAGCGGCGGCTTTTGGGGTTCGGTGTAGGGCTCGACCGCGGTGACCCGGAACAAGCGCATGCTGCTCAGCGCCGCGTCCTGGCCCACGATATTGCCGGTCGCCTGGACGTGCTTGTTGCAGTCGGCGCTCAGCTTCTCCGGATTGTCGATCTTCCACGAGGGCCATGCTTCTCCGCTCGTCGAGGTGAATTTGTCCGAGACGAGAAAGCGCTCTCCGCCGGCCCGGCATTTCTTCTGGCATTCCTCGGAGGGCGCCGGGCTGCCGTTTCGCCCTTCCGCGGACGCGAGCGCCAGAGAGACCGCGTGCCGCAAGGCGCAGATCTTGCTTCCCAGGACCCAACTCGTCACCACCGCCTGGCCGTCCTTCATCGGAGCGGGAGCCGCAGGCGCCGGCGCAGCGGCGGGTGCCGCGGGCGCCGTCGCGGTGGCGGCGGACGGAGCCGCGGGTAGCGCGGCGGCCGGCGCCTTCGGCGCCTCGGACTGGGCGAGGGCCGCCGTCGACGCGGCCGCAAACAGCGCGAAAACAGCTCGAATACGCACGAGTTGACTGTAACATAAGGCCCATATCTCTTCAAGGCTCCCCGTGTTACGGATTCCCATGCCGCCGTCGGTCGGATTTGATAGAATCGCGTCTTATCTATATGGGCGCCGAACTGCGCGTTCTGGATACGCTCGCCGGGAAGCGCATCCTAGTCACGGGATCGACCGGCTTCCTCGGCAAGGTCACCTTGTCGATGCTGCTGTTCCGGCAGCCGAAGATCGAGACTCTCTACGTCCTGGTCCGCCCGTCCTCCGACAAGGATGCCAGCGAGCGCTTTTTCGAGCTCGCCGGCGAATCGCCGGTCTTCGAGCCTCTTCGGGGCGAATGGGAGGACGAGTGTGGGACGTTTCTCCGCGAGAAGGTGAAGGTCCTCGCGGGCGAGATGACGCAGCCCGACTGCGGCCTCTCGGAAGAGGCGCTTGCGCCCCTCGTGGGCAAGGTGGACCTCGTGCTGAACGTCGCGGGCCTCGTCGCGATGCACGCGGGGCTGGACGACTCCTTCTGGATCAACGCGCTCGGCGCGCTCCACGTCGGGAAGCTCGCGAAGAAGCTGGGCGCCAAGCTCGTCCACCTCTCGACCGCGTATGTCGCGGGAAACCGCTCGGGCGTGATCCCCGAGGACGCTCCGATCACGGGGTACTTTCCGCTCCAGGGCCGCATGGACAGCCATTTCGCCGTCGAGCGCGAGGTCTCGGAGTGCGAGCGCTTCATCGGCGAGCTCAAATCGCGGGCGAAGGAGCAGAAGGTGCAGGCGCTCTTGCGCGAAGAGGTGATGCGCGGACGGCAGGGCCGCGCGGCCGTAGCGGAGCTTAACGTCGAGGGCTCGTTGAACCGCCGCACCAAGCGCTGGATCGACGAACAGTTCGTCATCCTCGGCCGGCGCCGCGCCCACCACTGGGGCTGGCCCAACGTCTACTGCTATACGAAAGCGATGGGAGAGCAGATCCTCGAGACGGTGGAGGGCCTGGACTACGCGATCGTCCGGCCGACGATCGTCGAGAGCTCGGTGAAGTTTCCTTTTCAGGGCTGGAACGAAGGAATGAACACGAGCGCTCCCATCGTGTACGCGATCCTTCGCGGGCACATCCTGTGGCCGATCCGCGGCCGCTACGCTTTGGATGTCATCCCGGTCGACTACGTCGCGGCCGCCACCTTGGCCGTGTCGGCCGCGGTCCTCGCCGGCGAGCACGACCGCATCTACCACCTCGGCACTTCAGACTCCAACCCGCTGCTGCTTCGGCGCTGCACGCGATACATCAGCCAGTACCGCCGCAAGCATTTGAAGGACTTCGCGACGCAGCCCGGATTCCTCAGTTGGCTCCGGGCGCGCATCGGCGTCCTGAGAGTGCCGTATCCCGCGTACCGAGGCTTCGGCGCGCCGTCGCGCCGCGCGGCGCTCGCGCAGATGATCGCGGTGCTGGAAAAGACGTCGCCGACCGGCGTGCCGAGGGCGCTCACCAAGATGGAGCGGGAGCTCGGCCAGGTCGAGCACGTGGTCCAGACCTTTCTCCCCTTCATCCACGACAACCGCTTCGTCTTCCGCACGGACAATATCCGGAGGCTCTACGCCCGCATGCGGGTCGAGGATCGGGAGGCCTTTCCGTGGGAGCCGGAGCAGATCCGGTGGAAGACGTATTGGCAGAATGTCCACATCGAAGGGCTGCGGCGCTGGGTGTTCCCCAACGGCTCGGGCGCCATCCCGCGCACGGGGCCTAAGCTGCATATGCCCGGGCGCGCCAGCCGCGTCGTCAGGCGGTTCCTGGGCTTCGGCCAGCGGGTGATCTACGGCTCCCTCTTCGACAGCCGGGCCTGCGGCGCCGCGCCCGTGGCGGCTGACCGCCGCTTCGTCGTCGCGGCGGGCAACCATGCGAGCCATCTCGACATGGGACTCATCAAGCACTGCATGGGCCCGGCCGGAAGAGACCTCTCCGCCCTCGGCGCGGCGGATTATTTCTTCAAGAATCCCTTCAAGCGCTTCTTCTTCAAGAACTTCACCAACCTCATCCCGATGAGCCGGGACCGCACCTTCAAGGAATCGATCATCCTCGCCGCCGAGGCGCAGCGCAAGGGACGCAACGTGCTGATCTTCCCGGAAGGAGGCCGCGGCCCGGGCAACGAGGTCCGCGCCTTCAAGCCGTCCGTCGGGTTCATGGTCCTGCGCAACCAAGTGGACGTCCTGCCCGTCTATATCGAGGGCACCTGCGCCGGCTGGCCCAAGGGCGCCTGGATCCCGCGCTTCGGAAAGCGCCTCGACGTGCATTTCGGCGCGCCGATCTCCCACGAGGAGCTCGAGGCGAAGACCAAGGGGCTCCCGCAGAAAGAGGCGTACCGCGCGGCGACCGCGCTCATCGAGGAAGCCGTCAAGAGCCTGGAGCGGGAGCATGGGCGCTGCCGCGCCTGACGTCGCGCTGATCACCGGGGCGTCGAGCGGGATCGGCCGCGCCATCGCGCTCGAGCTCGCTCGTCGCGGGCACGACCTCGTGACGGTGGCGCGGGACGCCAAAGCCCTCGAGGAACTGGCGGCTCAGTGTTCCCGGGGATCACGGCCGCCGCGTCGAGGTCGTCGCGGCGGACCTCTCCAAACCCGAGGCCGTAGGCGCGGTGTGCGCGAGGCTAGAGGCGAAGGGCATCGAAATCGGCATCCTGGTCAACAACGCGGGTTTCGGTCTGCACGGCGCCTTCGACGTCACGCCGCTCGAGGACGAACTGCGGATGGTCGAGGTCCACGTCTGCGCGACGGTGCGGCTGACGAAGGCGCTCCTCCCGGCGATGGTGCGGCGGGGCCGGGGCCGCGTCCTCAACATCGGCTCCGTCTATTCCTTCGCGCCGGTCCCGATGCAGGCGATGTACGGAGCGACGAAGGCGTTCCTTGCCTCCTTCAGCGAGGCCCTGGCCGGCGAGTTGAAGGGAACGGGCGTGACGGTGACCTTGCTCTGCCCGGGCCTCACGCGCACCGAGTTCCACAACCGCGCGGGCATTCACGGCAAGGGGATCCGCGGAGTCTCCGCCGACGTGGTGGCTCGCCTCGGCGTCGACGGGATGGAGCGGGGCCGCCTCGTGATCATCCCCTCGTTCTGGAACAACGTGTTCGTGCTGGCGGCGCGCTGCTTCCCGCGCCGCACGTATCTCGCGCTGATCTTGACGATCAACCGCATGCGGGGCCTTACGCGATGACGGGCGCGCCGGAGGGCGCCGAGAAACTGATATAATTATTGGACATGCCTACTACAAAGTCGACGTCCTCAGCCCACGCAAAGATCATCGTAGGTTTGCCGAACCTCCAGGAGCAGATCGGCCTGGTGAATCGCGTCATCAACAGCGCGTCGGCGCCCGATCTCGAGCGCTGGGAGGACATCGGCCAGCTGCTCTGCGATCTCTACAGCCAGCTCCAGCATCAGAAGCAGGTCACGGTCTATCGCGTCGGCCACCGCGGCCGCGCCAAGCTCCGCGCCGAAGACTGAGCTGCTCCCGCCGGGCCGCTAGAAGCGGTGCGGAAGCTGCGCCGCCTTCGCCGCCACGATGGGCGACGCCGACGACTCCGCCGCGCGAATGACGCGCGACGCCTCGCGCGCGGCCTCCGCGGGTGGAACTCGCCGCAGCATCTCCTCGAGACGGCTCAGTGCCACGAGCTGCGGGTAGACGAGCGTGATCTCGACGTTCGGCTCGGGGTCTTGGCCCGCCGGCGGCTTCGCGCAGTCCGACATGCTGAGGCAGGGCGGTTCCGACACGACGTTCTGCAGGAAGTTCCAATCCTCGGCGGTCGTCAGGTTGTTCGCCAGAAGGAACACGATGGTGCCGCGGTCGTTGCGCCTTTCCGGAGGTAGGTGCCGGTAGCGCGCCCGCAAAGACGCCTTCGCCTCGGGCGTGAGATTCTTGAACTCGCGGTCCAAGCGGGGATCGTTGTCGTTACGCGAGTTGAAAATCTCATCCAAGATCGCCACCTTGCCCGCGGCGTCCCGCCGCGCGTCGATCGCCTCCCCGGACGTCCGGGAAGGCCGCGCCGCGGCGGCGGCTTCGGCGCCCGGCAGCGCGCGGACGTCCAGGAGCACGGGCTCGACGGTCTGCGGCAGCCCTCCCGCGACCGCTCCTTGCCGCGCGCCCGGCTTGCGGGCCAGAGGCATCGACGGCGGCGCGTACTCGACGGGCCCCGGTCCTCTCGGCGCGCGGGGCGCGCGCAGGATGAACCACGCGAAGGCGGCCACGACGGCCGCCCCCGCGATGGCGAGGGCCGCGCGGGTCATCGGTAAAGGTCGTCCTGGATCGCCGTCTTGGCCCGAGCGTCGATGATCCGCTTGAGAACGTCGTCGCCGAAGATGCCCGCGTCCATCTTCACCTTGTCGGTGCAGTTCGCGCAGAACTTCTGGATGTTCTTGAGCATGACGAGCCCGGTCGAGTACGCCCCGAACTCCGTGCGGTCGCAGGCCGCCTTCCCCTGGATCAGGGTGCCGGACAGGATGCCGCGGACGTCCTGGCCGTTTTCGTCACGGAACGGCGTGGGACACATGGCGTGGGACCAGCCGCCGTTGTCGCTCTCGGTGTGGCGCGCCTCATGGAATACCGTCTCGACGCGCGAGACCTGGGGCTGGTTGAAGCGGACGTAGTTCTTCGTCAGCCACATCTTGTTGGGGAAGAAGAACGGGCGCACGCAGGCGACGGTGCCGGCGCCGCCGCCGCAGTCGTCCATGCCGACTTCCTTGATCCGCTTCTCGAAGAACTGGATGTAGTCGGCGCCGGCCATTTCTCCGAAGATCTTCCGATGGAGGCCGGAACTCGCGGTGCCTTGAAGCCCGCCGACGAAGGAGAGGTCCTCGTGGATCTGCTGTTGAAGCGCGGAGTCGACGTCGCTGTCGAAGACGATCGGCGCCTTGGCCGATTCGGCAAGGTTCTTGCGGTCGTCTTGGCGGCGCTCCCACTGCTCGCGGAACGCGCGCATCTTGGGGGACAAGGCGGCCGCCCCCGGCCCGGCGTACTCCTCCTCGAACGACCCGGCGAGCGCCGGTCCCGCGTACAGCAGCGCGCTAAGTACGGCGATGGACAGCATCCTCATGTCGCCCCCCTCCTGCTCGAGACGTCGTCGAAGACGCCTCGACTCCCTGTGTCCCGCCTCGCCCAAGGCGGGATCGCGCCCAGTATCGGTCCGAAGGACCTATCGCGGAAGGGCTTGGTGGCCACCTTGGAAATGAGTCGAAAGACCCAGATTGTGCATAGGCCCCAGGGCCCCTCCGCGGGACGCGCCTTTCCTTTATCCTTTGAGCATGGGACGGATCCGATGGATCATGGCGGTTTTGGCGCTCGCGTGCGCGGTCGGCGCGCGCGCGGAGCCCGACTCCCCTCTAACTCCCGATGACCCGCGCCTTCAAAAGCGGGAGCTCGCCCAGCCCGCTCGCGTCGACGAGCTCGAGAGCCAAATCGGCGCTCCGGAGAGATTCGAGCGGTTCGCGGACGGATCCCCCATCCGGCGGGGCGTAGTCGCGAGTCCCCCTAGACTCTCTCCCTCGGCGGAACCCAGGAGCCCTCGTCCGCTCGAGAAGTCCCTTCTTCCCGGGACCTCAACTTCCCCGATGTACCGCTCCATTCCCAATCCGACGATCCGCACGGCAAAGGACGAGACGGAGGGCCGCGCGACGGGAGTCTGGATCGGCGCGGTGCTGGCGTCCACTGCGCTTTGGGGATATTTCGCGGTGAGGGCAGCGCGGGCCTCCGTTGCCGGAGCCTCCGGCGCGGCGCCTCCAGGTCCAACTCCGGTGTCCGGCCCGGGGATTCTCCATATCTCGACGGCAGTCGCCTCCAAGCCCAAATCCCGCTGGGACGCGCTGGAGCCCCTGCCTTCCGCGGACACTCCGCTTCCCGCGGAGCCGACCGCCTACTCGCCTCCGGCGGTCGATTGGCCGGTGCTCGCCCCGCGCTACGGGACGTGGCGCGCCATCGACTGGCGTGAGCAGCGGCTGCTCGACGAATGGGACAAGAGCTCCGAGAAGCTCACGGGGAAGGCCTCGTTTTCTGAATGGCTCGACGCCCAAGCTGGCTCACCCGGCGTCGACGTCGCGCTGCTGAAGGCGAAGCTGGCCCGCGACGTTTAGCTAGAACCCTGAAAGCCGCCGGTGCTTGAGCCCTTCGCGGTCGCACTCGTCGTCCGCGGCGGACCCGTCTTCGATGAAGACCATGCCGCGGCGCTCCGCCTCCTTTCGCCGCGACGCGGGATCGTCGCCGAAGGTCGCGGGAAGGATGGTGCGGCGGTCAAACTTCGCACCTCGGAGGTTCGCGCCCCACAGCATCGGCGTCTCGAGGATCGCGCCGCGAAGGTCGGCCTCATTCAGGTAGGCGCCGTTGAAATCGGTCGAGCGCAGGAGGGCGTGGGCCAGGCAGGCGCCGGTCAGGATCGCGTTCTGCAGGTTGGCGTTATAGAGGTAGGCGCCGCCCAAGAGCGCGTCTTGAAGATGGGCGAAGCCGAGTTGGGCATGATGAAGCTGCGCGCCGTACATCACGGCGAAAGTGAGCCGCGCCTCATGCAGGAGCGCGCCTTCCAGATGAGCCCTGGTCAAGTCGGCGCCGGCCAGCGACTTCCCGTAAAGGACGGCGCCCAGCAGGTTCGCTCCCGACAGGTCCATGCGGTAGAGATCGACGCGCCTCAAGTCCGCGCATTCGCCGTTCTTGGTCGCCGAGAGTTCCTCGCGCGTGACGCGGTTGCTGCAGCGGACCTCCGGGACGCGGCTCGAGTAGCAGACCTCGCGCCGTCCGTCCACGATGCGCCCGCAGGCGTAGCCTTCGGTCTCGGTCGCGCCGAGGTTCTCGTATATGGCCGCGGCCGCGGGCCGTCCGGCGAGCAATGCCGCGGCGAGCGCCGCGGAGAGGACCCCTCTCATGCGTCCATTGTAGCGCGTTGCCGCGGGCGGCGGAAACCGGCGAAGGACCCAGGAGGGCCGAGGAATTCAGTACCGCCGCGCGTGGGCCTTGGGCCCCAAGGAACTTCTAGCGGCCGGAGATCGTCGGGTCGGCGTGCTTGGAGGAGGCGCCGTTGCCGTTCTCGGTCGGCGCGGCGGTCGGGATGAGCTTGCCGGGATTGAAGATGGCCTTGGGATCGAGGCTCGTCTTGATGGCGCGCAGCGCCTGGATTCCAGTTCGCGAAACCTCTTCCTCCATCCACGGCTGGTGCTCCGTCCCGACCGCGTGGTGATGGGACAAGGTCGCCCCGTTCTTCATGAACAGCTCGGTGATCATCCCTTTATAGCCGTAATACTGCTCGAGTTCCTGCCCGGGCACCTGCCGCGCCCCATAGGTGAAGTACAGGCACGCGCCCGTCTTATAGGTATGCGAAAGGTGGCAGCCGATGAAGCCCTTTCCCTTACCCGGATGGTCGGGCGAGGCGAAGCGCTCTTTGATGGCCGCGACCGTCTTGTGATACAGCGGAAGGACGTTGGACCACGGCGTCGACGTCTCCGACACGTCGACCATGCAGCCGTAGTCCATCACGTAATCGCGCAGGTAGGGTAGATTGAACTTGTCCTTGGACCAAGTCTTGCCGACGCTCGTGCCGAGGTGGAAGCCCTGGTGCTTCTTCAAGATCTTGAAGGTGGCCGCGCGGACTTTCGCTACGTGCGCCTTGTCCCCCTCGAAGCCGACGATCATGATCGCGGGGTACGTGTAGCCGCGCGATTTGAGATACGCCTTCACGCGGCGCTGGATGAAGCCCTCGATCCCCTTTGCCGGGGTCTTCATCCGCATCCCGAGCTGGGTCTCGTAACCGTCCTGGAGGCGGATCAGGCTCGGCAGGTTGTGGGTGTTCACGCACTCGTGGATCGCCTTGACCCCCTCCTCAAAACTCTTGAAGAGAAAGCCGCGGTAGTCCTTGACCGGTGGCGTCCGGTGGATGCGCATCGTGCACTCGGTGATGACGCCGAGCGTGCCTTCGGAGCCGGTCATGAGGCGGTTCAAGTCGGGCCCCGATGAGGCCGCGGGAACATTGCGCGTCGCCAGCGTGCCCGAGGGCGTCACCATCTTGAGGGCGACCACCATATGTTCGATCTTGCCGTAGGCATCCGACTGCATGCCCGCCGAGCGCGTCGCGACCCAGCCGCCGAGCGAGGAGTACTCGAAGGAATCGGGATAGTGGCCGAGCGAGAAGCCTTTCGACTGCAGGTCCTGCTCGAGTTTGGGCCCGAGCGCGCCGGCCTCGATGACGGCCGTCAGGGATTCGGCGTCGATCGAGAGCACGCGGTTCATGCGCGCCATGTCGATGGTCACGACCATGCGCTCGGTCTTGAGCGGGTTGACGCCGCCCACGATGTTCGTGCCGCCGCCGAAGGGGATTACCTCGACGCCGTGGCGATGCGCCGCCTTCACGATCGTCTCGACGTCGGCATGGCGCTCGGGGAAGACGACCGCGTCGGGGGCGCGGCGCACGATGCCCTGCCTCACGCGAAAGAGATCGGGATAGCTCTTGCCGTAGCTGTGGAGCAGGCGCTGCTCCTCGTCGAACGTGAATTGGCCGACGTGAAGCGCGGCGTCCAGCTCCCGGCAGAACGCGTCGTTGCGGATGGGAGCGGCGAGCGAAACCTTGTCGCGTCCGACCGCCTTGACGGGCTCGATGCCCTTCAGGTTGAGTTCGTCGACGATCCACGGCCAGAGGTCCGGCTTCTCGTGCATCGGGAACTCGAAATCGGGCGAGCCCCAGCCCCACCACTTCATCATGAGATCACCAGTATATCAATAAACGAGGGAGGCCAAAACCGGTCCGTAGCCGTCGAAAAGATTGGCCTTGGGCAAGGCGCCTCGCTTCTGGAGCATCGTGTGCAGCTTCGGCAGATTGAAGTACGGTACGCTCGGGTATAGATGATGTTCGATGTGATAGTTGACGTTATGGGGCGCCACGAAGAACGTCTGCCAGGGATTGATGACGGTGCGCGCGTTCTTGGCCTGGTCGGGCCCGGGCTGATACCCGGCGTGCTCGGCTAGCCCGCGCACGCGCAGGTAGCATTGCAGGATCGTCATCGACGGCAAGGTCCACAGCAGCACGTATAGGAACGGGTGGCCGAGCGCGGCGAGCGCCGCGAACAGGATCAGGTTCGTGCCGACGATCGAGGCGCGCACGAAGCTGCTCTTCAAGATCTCGTCGGACGGCGGGCGGCCGGCCGACTGCGTCCGCCGGCGGTGACGCTTCGCCTGATAGAGGAAGAATTTCAGGAACTTGAAGTAGGAGATCCCGACGAGGTCCTGCAGGAGGCGCTTGGCGAGCTTCTCCTTCGTCACGGGGTATCCCCCGATAAGGATGATGTCGGGGTCCCCCGCCGTGAGCGGCGCCTGATGGTGCTTGAGGTGGCTGCGCCGATACGTGTAGTGCGGCAGGAAGATCGGCCCGGCGCAAAAAAGCTGCGAGACGTGGTCGTTCCACCAGCGCGACTGGAAGAGCCGTCCGTGCGCGCCGTCGTGCATGAGGATCGCGAGCGCGAGCTGCTGGCGCGCCATGAGCGCCATCGCGATCGGGTAGATCCACCAGCGGTCGACCCGCGCGGCGAGCGCGAAGACGGCGGCGACGAGAGCCCAATCCCACGCGACGACGAACGCCGTGTGCCACGCGGCGGGATGGCTCAGCGTGCGGACCTCCGATGAGGACAGAAGCGCTCCGCCGGGCGCGTTCTCGACGGCGTTGATATCCATCGCTTCAGATTATATCAGGAATTTCGGCCGCCGGACGCGCGCCTGTCATATCTCGAGCGGCGGCAAGAGCTATACTAAGGGCGTCGCAGCTAGGCTAACCTCCATGAAGGCTCACGCGGCGCTTGCGCCGGGCAGGATAGTGGCGGCGTCGCTGGCGGCGCTGCTGGCCGGCGGATCGGCCCTCGGCCAGGCCGCCAATTCGACGGCCGTCCACGTCTCCACCAAGACGGCGGACGCAGAGGAACGCGGGAGAAAGCCGGCGCCCGGCGGACTGCTCACTCTCGACGAAGGACCGATGCTCCAGACGCTGCTATGGGGCGGCGGCGGAGCGATTGCCGGGAGCCTGGCCGGACCCCCGGGAGCCATCGTCGGCGGCGCGGTGGGCGCGGTCGTGGGATTCGCGGTCGGATGGGTCTATAAGCCGAAACCCGACAAAGAGGCGAGCCAAGCAACGCGCGTAAAAAAGAAAGGAACGACCTCCATCCCCTGGAAGAACGATCGATGATCGTTCAGCGGTCGGCGACCGGGACCATCGCCTCCTTCATCCGCCGCGCGAGCTCGACCGACTCGGCGTCGGGGTAGGCGAGATACGGCGTCATGTCGAGATCGCGGGGCACCGCCTTCGGGGCTCTCTTGCCGATGCGCTCGATAAGCTCACTCATCGCGGCGTCGTAGGCCTCCCAATCGACGCCCATGGCGAGCGCGGTCGCTCGCTCCAGCCGCAGCGCGAGCTGGTGGGCGCTCTGATAGGAGAGCTTGAACTCCTCCAGCAGCGTCTTCTCGAATCGCTCGTGGACGACGAGCAGGCCCCGGGCGGGAGCCGTCGAACGGCGCAGCTCGATCGATTGCGGCACTTCGCGGTCGACGTAGATCCTCTCGCCGGATTGCGAATAGCCCGCGACGAACGGGACGTCGAACTGGGTGTAGACTTTCGTCGACTTGAGCAGGGCGGCGTAGGCGCGCCGGATCGCCGCGGTCCGCTCGCCGCTCGTCTCGCGGATCCTGTTCGTGGCGTCGACGAGCGCTCCGATGTCCGCGCCCGCCGCCTCCGCGGCCTCCTCTTCCAAGACCCAGGCGTAGGCGCTGCAGGCGTCCCGGCGCAGCCGCTTCCGGCAGGCACCCTCGAACTTGGCGTGGAATTCGACGAACATCGCGGCAGGCAGCCGCACGCCCTCCGCGGACGAGACGGTCGGACCGACTCGGGTTCCGGGCTTCGATACGATCGCTCGTTGGGCGCGCAGCAGCATGTAGCCGTCGATGAGCCAGTCCTTTTCGGGAGGCTTGAGGCTCCTCGCGGCCTCGATCGCGTCGAAGTGCGCGTCGAAGCCGGGGGACGCGGCGGCCTTCCCTCGCGGCGCGGCTCCTGCAGGACCTTCTTGCGCGCGACTCGCGCCGAGGATCGAGACCAGGAGCGTCGCGGCCAAGGCCGCCGCGCGGGCGCCGTAGAGCGTCCCCCTCAAGGCGACTCTCGAGGCGGGGCGTTCCTGAGGGAAATCACCGGACAATAGAGTCCCTGAAGCTCCCTCTGCCACCACGCGCCCGACTTCGCGCGGGTTTCGGCGTCGGTGAAGCGGTAGCGATAGACGACCGCGCGCATCATGACGGGAGGCACGTCGCGAAACGGGTTGCCGGCCAGGAGAGCCGCGACGGGCTTTGAGTTCTGGAGCAGCCGGGCCATCGTGTGGATGAGCCATGGATTCTGCTGGTAGCTGCCCAGCACCGCGAACCACATCTGCCAGTCGAGCCTGGGCTGGTGGGGCGCGACGAAGGCGGGCTTGCGGCGCACGTCGCCGGGCTTCCATTTGAACTCGTAGGGCTTCCACGACTTGCCGTCGTCGCTGCCTTCGATGACGATCTCGTTGCGCACCGTCGTCATGACCGCGAAGAGCCCGTAGCGGTTGATCGAGCGCAGGGGCTGTAGCATCGCGGCTACGGGACGAACGCCCGGGAGCGACTCGCCGAAGATGGACAAGAGGCCGTCGGCGCTGACCGCGAGGATGACGCCCACCAGGCACGCCGCGACGGCCGCTCTAGGGCGCGAGCGCCTCGGTGCGACGGCGGCCTCGTAGCGGGGCGTCCACCGTTTGGGCAATGCGGCCCGCAGCGTTTCGTCGTCGAGCAGGAGGACGCAGAGGCCGAGGGCGAGGAGATTGAAGAAGCAGTAGTTGCCCGTCGCCGCGATGAGCACCTGCAGGAGCGCCAGGCCTGCGAACGCGAGAATCCTCGGGCGCTTCGGCGCGAAGATGAGGAACGGCAGCACGAGCTCGATCGCGAGGGTCGCGGCCGTCGAGGCGAGCTGCGCCCAACCCGGCAGGCGGTGGGCGTACCACGCGATCCAGGTCGGAAGGCACTGCGTCTCGTAATGATAGGCGAGCGCGGTGAAGTTTCGCCACGCCGGGTCTCCGCTCGCGAGCTTGGCCGCTCCCGATTCGAACATCAAGCGAAACAGCAGCCACCACAACAGCCACAGAGGCGCGGCCGGAGGTCGGCTCTGCCTCGACAGGCGGTCTCGGGGCTTCCATGACGCGAGGAACGCCGCGAGGAGCCCCGTCTCCAGCAGGAGGATGTCCCATTGGAAGGAGAGGAACTCCTGTCCCACCGCCACGAGCGAGAGGTACAGCGCCCAGCAGGCGAGCAGCATCGGGCCTTGAAACACTCCCAGGGCACAGAGCGCCGCGGCGGCCGCGCCGGCGCCGCAGAAGTAGCGGAGGTAGGCGTCCGAGGAACGCCACCAGCACAGCGTGGGCACCGCCCAATAGCGCGCCGGTCCGAAGCCGCGCTTCATCGCGCCTAGGTAATCCCGCGCGGGGAGGATCCCGTGCGAGCCGATCAGTCCATCGACCTGAACCCAGAGAGAGACGAACGCGACGAGGAACACGACGGCGACCCAGCGCGTGAAGAGCCAGCGGGCGATCGCGAAGGTCGGCGGCTTGGCGGAGGCGCCGAACATGAGGCGCGTCGCCTTCGAGAAGAACGGGCGGTTCGAGGCGACGAGGCGATAGACCGCCTCGGAGATCGGCGCGAAGCCCGGCACGTTCTGGTACCACCACAGAAGGGCGCCCCGTCCGGGCGCGTGCGCGAGCGCGCGAAAGACCGCTTCGGCGGCGTCGAACTCCTGGCCGTCCGGCTCAAGCAGGTGGACCGCCCGCGAGAATTTCTCCTTCGCTTCCTCGGTGAGATGCTCCGCCGCCTCTTGGTAGGGGACGTACTCGACGCGCTCTCCGGTGACCGCCCGCCAGCGCGCGATCCAATACCGGCAGAAGCCGCAGTCGCCGTCGAACAGGAGCGTGGGCTTGAGTTCCATGCGGGGACGAGCAGATTCTAGTCGAATTGCGGACGGAAGGCCAGCGCGCGGCGGGACTTCAGCGCTGGGGATCGGCGGGGGCGGGTGAGCCTTGCGGGGACTGCATCCCCCGCATGATGGCCTGGAGCTGCTGGCTCATCTGCTGGGACTGCTCGTCCGAAAGCCCTCCCGCCTGGCCCTGCGCTTGGAACGCGTTCGACAGCTGCGCGTTCATCTGCATCAGCTGCTGGAGCTGGGCCTTCTGCTGCGGTGTGAGCGCCTGGGTCATCTTCGGGTCCGAGGCCGCCTTCGCGAAATTGTCCATCATGGCGAAGGCGTTCGTCTGAGCCTGGCGCATCTGGTCGGGGCTGGGAGGCTGGCCGCCGATGCTTTGCCCGGCCGCCATCCCCGCGGGAAGCCCCTGCGGCAGCTGGCCGGACTGGCTGAGCTGACGGATGAGGTCGAGACTCGACGACATCCCGTTGCCGCCCTGCGCCCCGGCGAGCGCCTGCGCGGCCTGGACGGCCTGCTGGACCTGGCGCATGTCCACCGCGCCGGCGCCGTTCGGCAGCTTGAAGCCGCCGGCGCAGCCGGGCTCGCTCGGCGCGCACGGCCCTGGCGTCGGGAGCGCGTTCATCGCCGCGCTCATCATGAACTGGGAATACTGGCGGCGCACCATGACCTGCGCTCCGACGAGAAGCGCTGCGGCGGCCCCTAGGACGATCCCCGCCTGATACACCGGCGCGAAATGCATGATCGAGATCGCGCGCACCGCGAGGTACAAGCCGTACGCGAGCCCGAGTTTGTCCCCCATCGGCACGGCCAAGCCCGCCGCGACGCACAGCGGCGTCAGCGCCGATAGCAGAGACACGATCTGATAGGTGCGGGCGAAGCTGTTGCGGCCTCCCGAGAGCATCGCGAGGACGTGCAGCACCGCCGCGGCGACGAATCCGAAGACGAGGCCGCCTACCAACGTCGCCGCGGTAAAGAGGACAGCGCCGATCGGCCACGCGAGAAGGCCGACCGCGCGTTCGGCGAAAAGCAGATACATGGCCGTTCCCGCGAACTTCCAAAACAGCAGATTGACGAGCAGCGGCCCGTAGCCGGGCTCCGGGAGGTCCCGCAGGGCGCCGAAGGTTTGCTCCGGCAGGAAGGGAGCCTTGATGGAGGCCGCGAGGATGTCTTGAAGGTTGGGCGGCTCCGCGGCCGGCAGCTCCTGGAAGTCGGCCGGGGTCGGGGGCGGATCGGGGGCCATGCCCCAAGTGTAGGGGGAGTTCCCCCGGTTTTCAAGGTCTGGACGCGGTTAGGTCGAGCTGTTGAACGACGTCGGCGCCGGCCTACGGCTTCGGTCGCGGGAGCTCGAAGGCGTCGGTCGTCCTCGCGTACCAGACGCCTTCCATCCGCCCGATCGGCTTGAGGTCGGCGTGGCTAATCCTGCCGTTCTTCCAGACGCGTTCGTCCACCCGCGCGAAGACGACCCGGCCGATCACGAGGGTGCCTCCCGCCGGACCTTCGCTGAGCGTCACGGTCTGGTGGAGCTCGCATTCCAAGTGGACGGGCGATTCCTTGACCGACGGCGGCCGCACCCTCGCCGAGGGAACCGGCGTCAGCCCGGCCTTCTCGAACTCGCTCACGCCGTAGGGATAACTGGCGGAGGTCTGGTTCATCTTGACCGCGGTTTCCTCGGTCGCGATGTTGACGACGAACTGCTTGGTCGCCTCGACGTTGACCAGAGTGTCCTTCTTGGCCCCGGTGCGGTCGCGAACGGGGGCGAAGCAGACCATCATCGGCTCCGCGCAGATGCCCGTGAAGAAGCTGAACGGCGCGAGGTTGGTGGAACCGTCCGCGCCGATCGTCGAGACCCACGCGATCGGGCGAGGCGAGATGACCGAGATCATGAGGCCGTAGCGTTCGGCGAGCGGCAGCGTCGCGGGATCAAGATCCATCGAGGCCTCCATGGATGTCGGCGCGGCGGCGGGGCCACGTCGCGCGCGCGCTGGTGAGCGAGGCCGCTTCCTGCTTGAGCGGCAGCCGGATGAGGACGCGGGTCTGGCCGTCGGCCGAGGAGAGCTCGATCGAGCCTCCGAGACGGTCCATCAATAGGGACGCGCTGCTCAGGCCGACGCCGATCCCCCCCGCCTCCGCCTTGGTGGTGAAAAACGTCTCGAACGCCATGCTTCGATCGGTCTCCCGGATGCCGCCGCCGTTGTCCGCCACGAGGATCTCCGCGCCGCCGCCGACCGCGCGCGCGGACACCGTCAGGCGGCGATCGGACGGGCGGCGCTCCAGGCTCTCGAGCGCGTTGCGCAGCACGCTCGAGAGGATCAACGTGAGCGCGGGGGCGTCGGTCGAGAGCTCGATCGCCGGGTCGCAATGAATGAGGGTGCCGACGCCGCCGGCCGGGGAGACCTCGAGCGTTTCCGACACGCAATCGCGGACCATGGCGTCGAGGCGGATGCGCACGGGATAGGCGGTGCCTCGCCCCGTCGTAGTGGCCCAGCGCATCGAGTCCAGAAGGCGGCCCAGCTTGCCGCTGCACTCCATGACCAGCGTGCGGAGCTGGCCCAGACGCTGCTTGAGCGCCTCGTCCGCGACTTTGCGTTCCGCGAGCTCGGCGACGGAGAGGATAGAGCTCAAGTACTCCCGTACTTGGAAGAGGGCGCCGCTGAAGATTTCCGCGATCTGGTGGCGGCGCTGGACGCCCTCGTGCGCGCGCGCGCGGCGCAGAAGGGCGCGTTCGCGCGCGCGGACGGCGAGGCCGAGGCAGAGGCCGAGGGCGAGCGGGACGGCGGATTGGGCGAGGACCGCGGGCACGAGGCGTCCGCCCGCCGGCAGCCCGCGCAGCTGCGTCGCCGCGACGGCGAGCGACGCCGCTGCGCCGACCGCGGCGCCGGGGCCCGGCCCGAGCAGCGCGGCGAGCGCGACCGGCACCGCCGAGGCGTTCTGCGCCAAGAGCGGCCCGCCGCGGGCCCAGTGCACGGCCCAGGAGATGATCGCGAGGTCGGAGGCGAGCGCGGCGCATTCCGCCGCGGGCGGCAGGCCCTGGGGCCTGCGCCAAGCGAGCGCGGCCCAGCCCGCGGCGGCCGCGCCGAGCGCGGCCGCGGGAAGCGACACGTCGACTCCGGCGCTCAGGCGCCACGCCAGCAGCCACGACGACGCCAGGGCGAGATTCGCGACGCGGGCCGCCGTCGCGGCTCGGAACGCGGTCCAGCGTTCCCCGGCCGCGTCCGGGCGGCTCACTCCGTCGCCGCCTTGCGGATGAGCTTGCGGACCGAGGCGAGCGGCAGCCCGATGACGTTGTCGACCGGGCCGACTACCTTCTCAATGAAAGGATCCTTCTTGTCCTGCATGGCGTAGCCGCCCGCCTTGTCTAAATGCCGGTCGGCGAGGCGCGCGAGCTCCGTCGCCGGCAGCCGGCGGGCTTTGACGCGCGTCACCGCGACCTCCCGCCAGGAGCGTCCGGATGCGGCGTCGACGAGCGCGACGCCCGTGTAGACGCGGTGCCAGCTTCCGTTGAGGAGCGTGAGCATCCGCACCGCGTCCCGCCCTCCGCGGGGCTTGCCGAGGATTTTCCCCCGGCAGACGACGATCGTATCCGCGCCGAGGACCAGCGCGCGCTCGAGCCGGCCCGCGACCGCGCGCGCCTTCCGGAGCGCGAGCTCGAGCGCGAGGCGCCGGGGACGCGATTCGGCGGAGCGCTCGGAGACGCCCGGCCGGATGATGCGGAACGGCACGCGCAGCGCCTTGAGGAGCGTGCGCCGCTGGGGCGACTGGGAAGCGAGGATGAGGGGACGCGCGGCGCTCACGGACGTGCCGCTAGAGCTCGCGCTCGGGGGTGCGGGACCGCCGCTGCCCGCGGTCGTCGGAGCCTTTGAACAGGGTGTTGGCGCCGATCCAGTCCATGTACTGCTTGTTGCCGTCGGCGATTGGAAGAGCGACGACTTCGGGAACGGAGTGGCTGTGGTTCTCGCGGACGCACTGCACGACTTCCGGGACGAGGGTCGCCCGGGTCTTGATGATCAAGAGGAGCTCCGCGGCTTCCTCGATCTTGTCGTCCCAACGGTAGCGGGAGACGACCTGAGCGATCTGGTTGACGCACGCGGCGAGCCGCTCCTCGAGCAAGATATCGGTGATCTTCGCCGCGGTCTTCTTGTCCGGAGTCGTGACGAGGATGACGCAGTACTGGACCGCCATGGCCGAATACTACAAAATGAGCGTCGCGAAGAAAACAAGGCGGCCGCCGCAGGGACAGGGTCTCCCCGCGGCGGCCGCCGTTGACCGTGCCGCCTTAGCGCGCGCCGCCCGCGCGCGGCGCGGAGGGCTTCGCCTGCGTCCGCGCGTCCGCCGCTCGTCGCGACGGGACGCGCTCCACCACCTGGAAGAGGACGTCCTCGTAGGAGCCCGTCGTGCCGTCGGCGCGGACGAACATCGCGCCGTCGCGCCGGATGACGTCGTCGATCCCGTTGAGGTCGGCGGCGGCGGTCGAACGGGCCGCGGAAAGCCGGATCGCCCGGACCCCGGCGTCCTCGAGCCGGACCGTCTCGGCGGCGACGCTGCCGACGCGCATGCCGAGCCCGTACGCCCGGCCGAGGGCGCGCAGCGCCTCCGGACCGAGTTCGCGGCTCGCCACCGTCCCTTTCGGCAGGACGCCCTCCGCTTCGGCCATGGCCGCGAGCGCCTGGAGCGCGTCGAACCCGTCCTTGAAGCCGTCGGGGCGCTTAGCGCCGTTCAGGCTCGTGCGTTCGCCGAAGAGCTCGAGGCCGCTGGTGCCCGCGACGCCGTCTTTGTCCGCGTCGAAGACGAGGAGGCCCATCCCGGGGCCGATGTCGTGGATTCTCTGGTCCTGTCCGCTGCCGCGCACGTCGTAGCGGATCCAGAGATCGCTCGTCTGGACGCCGCGGCCTCCGGCGAGGTCGAAGACCAGGGGCGAAATGTGGACGCAGTTGTTGATCTCGGTCTGGAGCCGCGTGTCCGGCGGGACCCACCGCACGTTGACGCAGCAATAGTCGAAGCCGTGCTTCTTGCCGGGCGTCGCTTGGACGGCCTCGGCCACCTGCTCGATGCCGTTGATCGTGCGCACGGGCTTCACCTCGTTGAGCACGAGTTGCTGGCCCTTGGACTCGCCGCCCGGCTCGACCGAGCCGCAGATGGGGGTGACGAGCGGCTTGGCGACGTCGACTTCCTCCGCGCGCCGGTAACGCTGTCCATCCGCGGTCATGAACTCCTGCGAGGGCATGTCGTCGCCCGCGGTGAACGTCGGAGACGTCCCGGAAAAAGCGTTCGAGACGTCGGGGACCTGCTTGAGGAACTTCGCCGCTTCCGCGGGATTAGTCCGGTAGTCCACGGTGGGCGCCTTGCGCAGACCTTCCTTGAGCATGTCCGAAAAGCCTTTCGCGGAGTTGGGCCGCTTGAGCATGCTGTGGAGGTCGGTCGGCTTGACGGTCTGAGCTCCCGGATTGGTGCCATTGGGGCCCGCGCCGTTAGGTCCGACGTTCTGATGGGCGTTCGCCCCGGGCTGGGTCCCTACGTGGGACGTCCCGATCTCGGCGGCGGAACTCGCCATCGGATCGGCCGCGACCGGCAGCGCCGATGTGATATAGGCTAGCGAGTCGCGCGGAGCGGTGGACGTCCCCCTCACGGCATTGCCCTGCGGTCCGACGGCCCCTTCGGCCGGTCCGCGCATCGCGGTCTGGGCGCCGCGCGGGTCCGTCCGCGCGCCGCGGGGGCCCGCCTTCGCGAGCTTGGCGGCGTCGGACGCGTTGGGATCGGCGCCGCCGCCGTTGGGCGAGAAGAACTCCTTCAACGGGCGCGTGCGAAGCCGATGGATCGCGTCCAGGATCGATGAGGCGACGGTCGGCCTGGGCCCGACGGCGTTCGGCGCCGCCGACGCGTGCATGCCGCGGATGACGTTCACCGCGGTCGTGAGGCCGACGACGGCGAGCGCGCCGACCGCGAAGCACACGCCGAGCGCCAGGGCGCGCTTGCGCGACTCCTCTTGAGACCGCGCTCGTCGGGGATCGTGGTTAAGTTGGAGTACGGGCGCGACCTCCAACTGCGGCTCGGGCGCCGCTTCGGGGCTCAGTTCGGGAGATTCCGCGGGGGCGTGCTGCGCCTCCGGTCGCGACTCCGCTCGGTCCTTGTCCTTGCGACGATCGGAATTCGACATGGTCCCTCCCTAGGGTCCTAGCGCGCGGTCGCCCGCGGTCCGACGGACTTTTGGAGCGTCGGCCCGGACGCCGTTCGCGCCGGCAGCTTCTCCCACACCTGCAGGAGCACGTCCTCGTAAGAGCCGATGGTGCCGTCCGCGCGCACGAACACCGCGCCGTCGCGGCGGACCACGTCATCGATGGCGTTGAGGGGCGCGGCAGCGCCCGACGCCGCGCGCGAGAGTCTGATCGCGGCGATGCCGGCCGCCTCGAGCGACACCGTCGCGCCCTTCACGCCGCCGACGCGCATGCCGAGTCCGTAGCGGGACTCGAGGGCGCGAAGCGCCGAGGGCCCGAGGTCGCCCGAAGCGCGCGTCCCGGCCGCGACGGCGCCGTCCGCCTCCGCCATCGCGACAAGGGCGTCGAGCGCCTCGAAGCCGTCCTTATATCCGTCCGGCCGAGAGCCTCCCCGCAGCGCGGTGCGGTCCCCGAAAAGCTCGAGGCCGCTGGAGCCCGCGACGCCGTCCTTGTCGGCGTCGAAGACGAGCAGACCCATCCCGTCGGCCAAGTCGTGGATCTTCTGGGGACGGCCGTTGCCGCGGAGGTCGTAGTTCACCCAACGCTCCGACGCCCGCACGCCGTCACCTTTCAGGTCGAATACGAGCGGCGTCAGCTTCACGCACTTGTTGACGTCCGCCTGATAACGCGTGTCCGGCGCCACCCAGCGCTCGTTGATGCAGCAATAGTCGAACGTCTTGTGGTCCTTCCCCTTGGCGAAGATCTCCTCTTCCGTGATCTCGGCTTCGAGGTTGAGAGAAAGCTGCTCGATCTCGCCGACCTTGCGCACCGGGGCGTTGAGCGAGTTGACCCACTGCTGCGCGCCCTCTTTCTTCTCGCGCTTGACGTAGCCGCACACGGGCGTCACTTCCGGCGGATGCAGGTCGATCTCCTCCGCGCGCTTGCCGTGCTCGCCGGCGACCGTCAGAAACTCCTGCGACGGGAGGTTGCCGCCCGGGTCGAAGATGGGAGAGTTGCCGTTGAACGCGTTGGCCGTGCTCGGGACCTCCTTGAGCAGCTGCTTCACGCGGGCGGGCTCCTTCTGGTAGTTGATGGTGGTCCCGTTCTTGATGCCGAAGTCCAGCATGTCGGAGAACTTCTTGCGCAGCCCGGGATCGTTCATCATGTTGCTGTACACGGAGCCGCCGGGCTTGTTCGGAGACGCGTGCGAAAGATTGGACGCGGGATTATTGGGATGCGCGCCCGCCGTCCCCTCGCCCACGCCGCGCGCGAACGCCTGCGACGTATGGACGCCCTGCGCCGAGGCGTTGTTGGGGTTCATGAACGCGGGGAGTCCTGCGACGACGAATCCGAGGGAGTCTTTGGGCGCGACCATCGCCGAGTTCGGCGTCTGAAGCGACGTCTGCGAGCCGGAGGTCCGCGGCCGGTCGCCCCGTAATTTGGCCTTGGCCGTCTTCGCCGTGTCCGCCGCGTCGGTCGCATTACGATCCTGGGCGTACACGTCCTTCATCGGGCGGGCGCGCAGCTTGCGGATGACGTCCATGATGGAGGAGGCGATGGAGGGACGCGCCCCGACTCCGTTGGGACCGGCCGCAGCATACCTCATAAAGGAGACAATCGTGGAGATCCCGAGAATGGCCATGGCGCCGAGCGTGAAGCACACGCCCACGGCCAGGGCTTTATCGCGAAAGTTTTTCCGCTTCTGGGTTCTGCGCGGATCCTCCGCGAGCTGGAGGACGGGCGCGACATCGACTTGAGGGGACGCGGTCTCCGCGTCTGCGTCAAGTTCGGGGGTCGGCTGGAGAGCCTCTTCGGTCTCGAGCTCCACCGCGGCCTTGAGGTCTTTAGAGGTTTTCGTCTCGCGTTTGTCGTGACGCATAAGTCCTCCCTTCGTCGACTTCAGTATGCAGCAACCCCGGTGTCAGAACGATAACAACTAGGTCATTAGGCCTATTATGAAGTAGGCCTAAAGGCCTATGTGAGTATGACCCGCCGCCGGCGCCTCCGCAAGGCTCTAACGTAACCCTTGCCCGAAGGGCCCAGCGTGTATCGGTGCCAATGCCGGGCGATCTCAGGACCAATGGTTCCTAGGTAAAATCGCGCCGCCTGGAGTACACTGCCTCCAGTTCGAACGGCCCCTGGAGGGAGACCGGGCGAGCGATCAGGAGGATACATGCGCATTCATCTAACATTAGCCGCAGCGCTGGCGTTTTTCGGCGTCGGCGCCGCGAACGCCAACGACGGCGGAACCAACGGTCTCGAGGTCTTGGGCATCGCGCCGGGAGTCAACCTAACGGCCGGACAATCGCTCGAGTTCAGCTTCGAGGGCGCCGGACTGCAGCCGTTTCTGGACGCGCTTCCGAACGACTTCAGCATCCATTACTTCAGCGCCACCAGCGACTACAACCGGGACCCCGAGGCGTTCAAGAAGCTGACGATATACAGCGGCGCGTACGCGATCGACTTCTTCTGTCAGCGCAAGGACTTCACGTCCGGGAATTGGATCACGCCGTTGTGCTCGCTCAAGATCTACCCGATGCCCCGCAGCGAGCGCGAGTTCGCCAACATCAAGCGGTGGTACGGCGGGCCGACGACGAACGCGTCCTACATCTCCGGCACCGAGTTCTACATCACGCGCGGCGGCCGCAGCAACAGCAGCATCGCGACGTTCTACGGGCAGAACGCGAGCCTTTTCGCGAACCTGCTCACGCCGAACTTCAACAATACGAAGCGGGAGCTCGTGATCGCCGGCCAGGCGCACGGCGGCGCCATGGCGATGACGCTCTCCTGCCAGAACGGCACCCGCAAGCGCCCGAACGGACAGACCTACGTCGGTCCGCTCTGCGCCATCACGCTGCGGTAAGCCGAACGATCGACGCCTCAAACGGCCCGTCCCTATGACTCCGCCCAAACCGCGGTGGCAAGGGACGGGCCGCGTCGTCGCGCCCCTTCTACTTTTGGCGACGGTTCCTCTCTTGTCGCACGTGAGCGGCTACAAGAGCCCCCCCGCCGGGTCCGCGCCGCTCGATCTGGCGCTCGTGACGACGCCCTACGGCCTTGTCTGCAACCTTCTCCTCGGCCGTCACCCCGAGTGGCAGCGCATCTACGTCCATGCGACCGTGCGGCCCGGCTTCGGCCAGCTGCCGTGGCTCCTCGCCGCCTACGCGCTCCAAGCCGCGGCGGCGTGGCGCTGGAGCCGCCGATGATCTGGCATTACGCGTGGCTGTTCTTCCAATCGAACGCGCTCGAAATCCCCGTCTACTACGCGTTCTACCGCGGCCGCGTACCGCTCGGACGGACCGCGCTCGCGGCGACCTCCTCCAACCTCATCACTCACCCAATAGTATTCTTCGGCTTCATGTCCTCGGGCGCGTCGATCCTCGCGTCGATCCTGGCGGCCGAGGCGTTCGCGATCGCCGGCGAGGCCTTCCTTCATCGCCGATGCCTCGGCTCGACGCGGAGCCTCTCTGCCTATCTCGCGGCGTCGGCGGCGGCCAATCTGGCGTCCTGGCAGCTCGGGCCGCTGCTCAGCTACTACACGTTCTGAGGCGCCGCCCTAGCGCATCGGAGTAAGGGACATTCGGCACGTCTTGCGCATCGCGAGGAACTCCCCGACGAGGAACGGCTCGTCCAGGCAGAGTACCGAGAAATAGGCCGGGCGCCCGTCGAGGCGCCCATTGAATTGAAGTCCTTTCCTGGCCGCGGGAAGGAGTTTCATGAAGCGCTCCGTCTGCCCGCCGGAGAACTCGAGAGCGCCCCGCTGCGTCATGCCGTCGAGTATGAACTTGACCCCGTACGTCTCCGCCGCGGCCGCGGCTCCAGGCTCCCAGACCTTCGCCTCCTCGGAGGAGTTCGGCTCGTCGTCGCCGAAGTAGATCGCGCACTCCTCGGCGCCTTTGGTGCATTCGAAGTCGATGTGCGTGCGCGGTCCCGCGACGCGGACAACTGAGGCCTCCCCGGAGCTCCCCTTCAGCGCCTCCGCCAGCGAGCGGAGGGCGCCGCTGCCGGGCGATCTCTCAACGATGCGGATCTGTCCGGAGGCCTTGAACTCGAAGGCGCGAATCTCGTCGACTTGGATCTCCCGCACCGCGGGTGCGGCGGATACAGCGGACGAGGAGATCAGGGCGATCACGCAAGCGAAGGCCGCTTTCATGCCCACAGCATGCCCCGATTCGATGTCGACCGCCTGCGGGATTCATCCGGGATTCATGTGGGCGAACGACGGCCCCGCGCTAGGGAACGCGGGGCCGATAGCGGATTCGCGCGGGTCTAGTTGAACCTGACTGATCCTGGCGTGATCGTCGCGAGCTGCTTTCGGATCTTGCGCCCGGCATCCAGAGTGGCGCTCCCGAGCTTCAGGTCGCCGGCGCTCCTGTTGCAGCTGTTGCGATAAACGGGCATGTCCTTCATCGGAGGCATCCAACGGTCCCATTTTGCCTCCGGAACGAGACCGGTTTCTTGCTGTCCTCCTGCGGCCTTGGACTTGCCGGGAAGCGTCGTGCTCTCATCCTTGTTCGCCGCGTCGTGCAACCCGTTGTAGGCGGTGCGGAGTGACGCGTAGTCGCCGATTTCTCCGGATTCGATCTTGGTCAAAGTTTCGCGGAACTCGCCCAGCTTTCCGAGGGCCGCGGTAGCCTTCTCGGAACGTTCGGGCTTCTGGGCGGCGGCTTCGAGGCTCTTCTGCAGGAGCTCAGCCCGTCCTTTTATGAACGATATTGTGCCTTTCTGTTTGGCCGGGTCCAATTTACCCTGATCGCTCGACTTGTGCATCTGGGACATGGCCGCGCGCATGCTCGCGAGGCCGTTATTGTCGACAAGCTCCGCCTCGAACGTTTTCATGGGTTTATGCATCTTGGTCTTTGCGTCGAACCCCATGCCCGTCTCGGTGATGCTGATCGTGTAGCCGCCGGCCGGAGTCGCCTTGAGCGAGATGTCCGTCCTGCCGGTCCCGCACGCGAGCGCCGAAGACGCCTGCAAAACCGTCGCGAGCACGATGAGCCACTGCCTTGGACCGGCGGAGCAGCCCGCGGTATTGGCGACCAGCTTCCATACGAATCCGGCATTCGATTTTTCCATGAGTATTCCCCCCAGATTGAAATGAGCGCCCCGCGGCCTGCCAACCGCGGGGCGCTCAGAGGATGCCGCATCGACGTTCGTGTTCTCTGTCCTGCCGTACCTCCCGCCGACTTTCCGCCGGCCCGATGCGCAAGTCATGCGCACAGGATGACTGAGCGCCATCAGGGTTGCCTGATGGATTTCTATCGGAGTTCTAAGGAGGCGTCAGTAGGCGCCCAGCGGGTGGATCTTGATCATGTTGGAGGCGCGGTGCTTCGCCGTGCCTCCCGCCATGACGATGATGACGTCGTTGCGCTTGAGGAGCCCGTGCTGGATGACGATTTTCTCGCCGCGTTGGATCATCGGGTCCGTGGACATCGCCAGAGGGCAGATCAGCGGGATGACGCCCCACTGCAGGGCCATCTGGTTGAACACGGTTTTCTCGGGCGTGAGGGAGTAGATCGGGACGGGCGGGCGGTACTTGGACATGATGCGCGCGGACCAGCCGGTGAGCGTGAAGACGATGATGGCGCGCGCGTGCGACTCCTCGCAGGCCGCGGAGGCCGCGCGCGCGAGAGCGTGGGCGAACCCGCCGCCCTCGCGGCTGTCGGGCAGCATCGAGGGCATCTTGCGGTAGGCGAACGCGGAGGATTCCGCCTTGGCGATGATGTCGGACATGGCCTTGACCGCGTTGACCGGATTGATGCCGACGGCGGTCTCAGCCGAAAGCATGACCGCGTCGGCGCCGTCGAAAATCGCGTTGGCGACGTCGGAGGCCTCCGCGCGCGTCGGGATCAGGCTGTGGATCATCGACTCGAGCATCTGGGTCGCGACGATGACCATCTTGCCGGCGTCGTTGGCCTTGCCGATAAGGAGCTTCTGCACGACGGGCACGTCCGACGCTGTGAGTTCGACGGCCAGGTCGCCGCGGGCGACCATGATGCCGTCGGCCGTATCGAGGATCGAGTGGATCTTGACGATGGCTTCCGGGCGCTCGATCTTGGCGATGATGAGCGCGCTGGACTTCTTGTCCTTGACGACCGTGCGCGCGGCCTGGATGTCCTTGGCGTCCTGGACGAAGGAGAGCGCCACGTAGTCGACGCCGAGCTTGAGGCCCCACTCGAGGTCGCGCCGGTCCTTCGGAGTCACGGCGGGAAGATCGATATGGGTGCCGGGGAGATTGATTCCCTTGTGTTCCTTGAGCTTGCCCCCGACGATGACCTCGCACGTGACCTCGCGCGTCCCCGTCTTGGCGACGACGAGCTCGATGTTCCCCTCGTCGAGCAGGATGCGGCTGCCCTTCGCGACGACCTTCGGCAGGTCGCGATAGTTGGTCGAGACGACCTCCGAGGTTCCCGGGATGTCTTCGGTCGTGATGGTGACGCGCGTCCCGGTCTTGAGCTCGACGGGGTCCCCCGCGCGCAGGCGGCCGGTGCGCAGACGGGGCCCCTGCAGGTCGAGGACGATCGAGGCCGGGATGCGCGCCGCGGCGGAGGCGTGGCGGATGCTGTGCACGGTGCTCGTGAGCTCCCCGAGCGAGGCATGCGAGCAATTGAGACGGAACGCGTTGGCGCCTTCATGGAGCAACTGGGTGAGCGTCTTCACGCTGCTCGAGGCGGGGCCCAAGGTCGCGAGGATCTTGGTCTTCTTGTCCGGAGGGTGTCTCGCCGGTGGCGTCATCGGAAAGGCATCATGCAATTTCTTACGGCTTCGGCGCTATGACCTTCCGCAACGTCCGCGCGTTGGGCGGCCGCACGACGCCGCGTTCCGTGACGATCGCGGTCACGAGGCGGCTCGGCGTCACGTCGAAGGCCGGGTGGCGCGCTTTGGCGCCCTTGGGAGCGAACAGGCGTCCGCCGATCTCGACGACCTCGCGCGCGCTGCGCTCCTCGATCGGGATGAGTCTTCCGTGCTTCGTCCGCAGGTCGACCGTGGTCGAGGGCGCGACGACGTAGAACGGGATGCCGTGGTGGCGCGCCAGGATCGAGAGCCCGTAAGTGCCGATCTTGTTGGCGACGTCGGCGTTGGCGGCGATGCGGTCGGAGCCGACGAAGATCGCGTCGATGCGCTCGGTCGCCATGAGGTGCGCGGCCATGTTGTCGGTGATGAGCGTGGACGGGATGCCGGCCCGCATGAGCTCCCACAGCGTGAGGCGGCTTCCCTGCATATAGGGCCGCGTCTCGCAGGCGTAGACGTGCTTGATCTTGCCGTGCTTGTAGGCGGTGCGGATGACGCCGAGCGCCGTGCCCAGGCCGCAGGTCGCGAGCGCGCCCGTGTTGCAGTAGGTGATCACGGTCGAGCCGCGCTTGAGCAGCTTCGAGCCGAGTTCCCCCATGCGCCGGTTCCACGAGGCGTCCTCGTCGAAGAACCGGTCGGCTTCCTCCTTGAGGCCTTTGTAGAACTCGACGGCGCCGATCTCCTTGCGAAACAGGAGTCGCTCCGCCGCCGCGAGCATGTGGTCGACGCCGTGCATGAGATTGACCGCGGTCGGACGGGAGGCCTTGAGCGTCTTGGCGGCGCGATCGAGCGCCGGCCACCAGCGCTTTGGGTCCGAGGGCAAGGACTTCGCCGCCAAGGCGAATCCGTACGCGGCCGCGCCGCCGATCAGCGGGGCGCCGCGCAGCGCCATGTCCCGGATGGCCGCGGCGACGGACTCGGGAGTGCCGCAGCGAATGTACTTGGTGCGGTGAGGGAGCAGGCGCTGGTCCAGAACGTACAGGCTGCCGCCTCTCCAGTAGACCTGCTTGATCTCTGCGCTCATGGAAGTACTTGCCGCCTCTCTCCTCCCCGATCAGGGGCGGAGAGAGGCGGCATCGGTGGTTGCGGTCTCCTCCCTTAAGGGATGGAGTCCATCACCCGCTTCAGGTCCTCTTCCGTTCGGCCGTTGATTTCGACCGTTTTCTCGCGTCCTTTCGCCCCGCGGAGGATGTTGACGGTGCGGGGAGCAACCTCGAAGAACTCCGCCAAGTATCGCCGCAAGGCGACATTGGCTTCGTCGTCCGTCGCCGGCGCGTTCACCTTCACGCGCAGCACGCTGCCGATGCGGCTGACGACTTCGTTCTCCGGGGCGTTGGGGATGACTCGTACTTTGACGATCATTCGTCCCTCCCTTCCAACAGGCTGTCCGGCCCTACCACGTGCGACTCGAGCCGGCACTGATGCATGGTCATGTTCATGCGAATAAAACCGTTCCCACTCGGACCATCGTGGAGCCTTCCTCCACGGCGATCGCAAAATCCCTGCTCATTCCCATCGACAACACGCCTCCTTCCTTCCCTGCGAAACTACGGTCGAAAATTGTTTTGAGGCGCTTGAAGTGCGGTCGGACGGCCTCCACGGGATCGAGCATCGGAGCGATCGCCATGAGGCCGCGAATATCGAGCCGGCGCAGCCCCCGGCACTGGGCCAGGAATTCCTCCACCGCTTCCGGGGAGACGCCGTATTGCGACTCGCGCTCGGAGAGCTTCACCTGCACGAGCACCGGCAGAGTCTTGCCGACGGCTTCCAAGCAGGAATCCAACTCCATGGCCAGCTTAAGAGAATCCAGCGAATCGATCGCGTCGAACGTCTGGATCGCCGCTTTCGCCTTGTTGGTCTGGAGATGGCCGATCAGCCTCCATGGAACGGAGGGCAAATCCGGCACCTGCTTCAGCGCTTCGCGCTTCTTGGCCGCGTCTTGGACCCGGTTTTCGCCGATATGGCCGACAAAATTGGATCGGAGGAGCTCGGTCACGGCGTCCGCGGAGGCCTTCTTGGTCACGGCGACCAAATCGACGGCATCCGGGGAGCGTCCTGACCGCTGGGCAGCATCCTCTATCTGCGCCCTGACGGCCTTCAATTTATCAAAGATCACAATGGGTGAAAGCCCATTCTTAACGACAAGTTAATTATACCAAAACGCCGCTTGCTATACAACCCGCTTTTTAGTATTAGCGGCCCCCCGGAGGGTCCGGCCTCGACGATCTCCCGTCGGGGAATAGGCCCCTCTGGGCCTTTCGGGAAGCGGGACTGGACCCTCCGTTCCCGAGAAAAATGGGTTTTTCGCCCCATGACGGACGCCCGGGATCGCGGTATCCTCGACTCATGGGATCGCTTTCGCTCAAGGACGTGCAGCGCCGCGTCCTAGCCATCTCGGGATGGACCTTTGCCTGGTTTCTGTTCCTGTCCGGCATGATGGGAATGCTCCGTTGAGCTCGCCCCGGCGGGCCGAGAGTCCCAGACGCGCGCTTGCCGGAAGGCTCATGCGCCGCATTTTCCAATCCGCTACTCTGGCTGCCATGTTCCGCTTGACGCTCCACGTCGTCTTGGCCGCGTGGGCGACGCCGCTCTTCGCCGCCACTCTCGAGACCGCCGTCGCCGACGGACACGAGGCGGCGCTGTCCTTCGCCACGCATCGCGCCGAGACGCAGGGACCGGAGCAGTCGATCCGATTCGTGAACGGGCGCTGCGTGCAGAGCGATGGGCAGCCCTCGTCGTGGCTCAATCCCCTCCCGGAGGGGACCGCATCCTTCCTCGAGGCCGCCCGGCGGACGAAGCGCGCGCAGTGCATGGGGCTAAAAGCCTCGGACCTGAGTTCCGGCTATGCGCGGCGCTCCCTGGGTGGGCTGTTCGGATATCCGACGCGGACGGATCTATCGAGCGTCGATTTGAGCGGATCGGATTTCGGCGACGGGCCCGGCAAGTCCAAGCTGCGCGGAGTGAACTTCACAGGCGCCAACCTGCAGGGAGCTCGATTTCATTTGGCCGATCTGACCGACGCGCTGCTGGTGAACGCGAACCTGTCCGGAGCCAATTTCCACCACGCGATCCTCATGGGAGCCGACCTGACGGGCGCGAGGCTCGACGGAGCGGACCTCGAAGGCGCGTGGTTCGACAAGGAGACGAAACTTCCGTTTCCCGGCAGCCCGGCGGATCGAAGGAAGAAGGGAGAGGAGCTAGGGATGCAGTACGAGTCCTACGAGCGCCAACCCCACGGGCACGACGGCGACGAGCGCCCCCCCCGCAACACCGGCGGCTTCGGCCACTTCGGGATGTAGCGCCGCGCCTCAGCGCCGCGTCGCGGGTTCCCGCGCGGGCTTTCCCTTTCCTCTAATACCGGATTCGGCGTGTTTGCGTTCGCCCGCGCCATTGTCCGCGGGCGGCTTGGAGATGGTCGTCACCATGGCGTGGACCCCGTTGCAGACGGCGCTCCACGCGGTGGTCGCGGCACCGTGCAGCGGGCTGGGTACGGGCAGCCAGCAGGTCAAGATCCACCCCAGGAGGATCGGGACCACGGCCTGCTTCATCATGAGGTACATGTTCTTGATCATGCGCCGATTATAGTCGGCTTGCCCGGGCGGCCTCCAGGAACATTATTTCGACCGGGATGTGAACGCGTCTTGACCGCGGCGGCTGGCTTTTTCGCGGGTCCCCTGCAATACTACCAGCCGTGAGCGGGTATCAACCGTCCTCAAGGCGGCCGATCGCGGACGTCTTCCGCCTTACGGCCCAGCGCGCGACCGCGTGGTGCGTCGCCGCGGGAGTTCATCCCGACACGATCTCCTACGCTTCGATCGTCGCGGCCGCCGCCGCCGCCCTATGCTTCTGGCAGTCCGACGGGTTTCCCGTCCTCCTGCTCGTCGCTCCGGCCTTCTGCTACGCGCGATTGTGGTGCAACATGCTCGACGGGATGGTCGCGCTTGCGGGCGGCAAGGCGAGCAAGCGCGGCGAGATCGTCAACGAGCTGCCCGATCGGGTCTCCGATATCCTGATCTTCGCCGGCGTCGCGCGGAGCGGATGGTGCGTCCCGGATCTGGCCTACTGGTCGGCCATGCTCGCGCTCATGACCGCGTACGTAGGCACTCTCGGCCAGGCGGTCGGCGTGCAGCGCGAGTACAGCGGAGTGATGGCCAAGCCGTGGCGCATGGTTGCGCTGCACATGGGCGCGTGGCTCACGTGGTTCACTCGGGAGCGCTTCGAATACTCCTGGACGCCGCTCGACTATTGCCTCGCGGTCGTCATCGCGGGCTGCGTGCAGACGGTCGCGGTGCGATTGTCGCGGGTGCTCCGGGCTCTCGACCAAGCGAAGGCGGGCGCCTCATGACGGGCGCGTGGCAGAGCGACGTCTACCGGTTCTACCTCGTCTTCGTGGGCGGGATACTCGCCTTCGCGGGCGCGGCGCTGTGCGCGCTCCAGTTCGGCCTGCGCAAGGACGTCAGCCGGGTCTGGGCGATCTACCGCGGCTGGCTCATCATGCTACCCCTCGTGTTCGGCTGCCTCGCGCTCGGGCGCGCCGCGACGATCGTGTTCGTGATCATTCTCTCGGCCTCCGGCTTCAAGGAGTTCGCGCGGGCGACCGGCCTGTACGCGGACTGGGGTCTGACCGGGGTCGTCTACGCGGCGATCGCGGCCCTCGGGGTCGTCGCCCTCGTTCCCGATCCGAACACGGGCTCGCCCGGCTGGTACGGCCTGTTCATGACGATGCCCGTCTACACGATCGCGCTTCTGCCGATGCTCCCGATCCTCCGAAACCAGCCGGCGGGGCAGATCCAGCCGGTGTCGCTCGCGGTCGTCGGCTTCGTCTACTGCTGGCTCTTCTGCCACCTTGCGTTCCTCGCCAACGGACCGCACGCGTACGGCTACTTCATGTTCCTCGTCGTCGCGGTGGAGCTCAACGACGTGTCGGCCTTCACCTTCGGCAAGCTCTTCGGCAGGCACCCGCTGCGCTCCAACATCAGTCCCAACAAGACGTGGGAAGGGGCGCTCGGCGCGCTGGCGGTGTCCCTCGCGCTGCCGTGGCTCCTGCGCCGCTCGTTCCCCCACTTCGGGCCGCTCCAGCTCGTGCTGACCGGCGTCATCGTGGGCGTGGGCGCGCCGCTCGGGGACCTCTCGCTCGGCTTCATCAAGCGGGACCTTGGGATCAAGGATATGGGAGCCGCCATCCCCGGGCACGGCGGCGTGCTCGACCGCATCAACAGCCTGCTGTACACGTCCCCGTTCTTCATGCACATGGCGGACTATTTCTACAAGCACTGGTGAGCGTGGAGACCTGGCGCTACGAGACGGCGGCCGACCTCGAACAGCCCTACGTGGAGCGGTTGCGCAATTTCCCCCGCGAGCCGGACATGCTGGTCTACGCGATCCGCTCGCTCGCGGCGCTCGCGCTGCGCCTCTGGCTCAAGGCGTTTCATCGTTTCGAGGTCGTGGGCCGGGAGAACCTTCCCGTGGGGCGCTCCTTCGTCCTCGTCGCGAACCATGGGAGCCATCTCGACACTCTCTGTCTCCTGTCGGCGCTTCCGCTGTCTACGCTCCACCGCGCCTTTCCCGCGGCGGCGGCCGATTACTTTTTCGAGAGCGTGCCTAGGATCTGGGTCGCCGCCGTGCTGGTCAACGCGCTGCCCTTCGCCCGGAAGGTGCACATCCGCCAGAGCATGGAACTCTGCCGCAGGCTGCTCGAGACGCCCGGGAACGTTCTTCTATTGTTTCCCGAGGGCACGCGCGCGACGGCCCCCGGGCTGCAACCGTTCAAGCCGGGCATCGGTGCGCTCCTCGCGGGCCGGGACGTGCTGGCCGTCCCCTGCCTGCTCCAAGGCACCTTCGAGGCTTGGCCCAAGGGCGGCTGGCCCCGCCCGAGGCGCGTTCGGCTGATCATCGGAGCCCCGCGCGGGTACGCCGCGCTTCCGCGAGGACGGGACTCGGCGACGCAGGTCGCCGCCGACCTCGAGTCTGCGGTTCGAGCACTTGGAGGCCCGGCATGACGCGACACGCGGACGAACACACGATGAAGAGTTGGGATGGTACGGAGATCTTCTACCGGGCGTGGCTGCCGACGTCCGGCGCCTGCACGCGCGCGCTGCTGCTGTTCCATAGGGGCCACGAACATTCCGCGCGCTGGCAGGATACCGTCGACGCGTTGGGACTCGACGACGTCGCCGTATTCGCATGGGACGCGCGCGGGCACGGGCGCTCGCCCGGCAAGCGCGGGGACGCGCCGAACGTCGGAGCGCTGTCCAAGGACGCCGACTGCTTCGCGCGGCACGTGAGCGCGCGCTTCGGCGTCCCGATCCAGGACATGGTCGCGCTCGGACACAGCGTCGGCGGCGTCATCGCGGCCGCGTGGGTCCATGACTACGCGCCTGCGCTGCGCGGCCTCGTGCTCGCGACGCCGGCGCTCAAGGTCAAGCTGTACGTCCCCTTCGCGATTCCCCTCTTGAGGCTCAAGGAGCGACTCCTCGGTCCGGGCGTAGTGAAGAGCTACGTCAAAGCCAAAATGCTCACGCACGACGCGGCGCAGGCCGCGGCGTATCAGGCGGACTCGATGATCTTCCGGGAGATCTCGGTCCGGATGCTGCTCGACCTCTACGATACCTCCGAGCGCTTGATCGCCGACGCCGGCGCGATCCATACGCCGACCTTGATGCTGTGCGCCGGCGCGGACTGGGTCGTGGACGTCGGCGCGCAGCGCGCCTTCTTCGACGGGCTTTCCTCCTCGATCAAAGAGATCGAGACGTTCCCGGGGCTCTATCACGCCGTGTTCCACGAGTCGGAGCGCGCGGCCGTCGTGGCGCGGGTGCGCCGATTCCTCGAGAGCCGCTTCGCCGCGTCCCCGCCCGATCCCCGCCTCGTCGAGGCGGACAAGGGAGGCTACACGAAGTCGGAGTACGACCGTCTCCAGCGTCCCGGCGCGGCGTATTGGTCCGCGCTCAATGCGTGCATGGGTTCGGTCGGGCGGCTCAGCCGGGGGGTGCAGATCGGCTACGAGAGCGGATTCGACTCCGGCGTGATGCTCGACTACGTCTACGAGAACGAGGCGCGCGGCGTCACTCCCTTGGGGCGTCTCATCGACCGCCAGTTTCTCGACTCCATCGGCTGGCGCGGCATCCGGATCAGGAAAGGGCACATGGAAGGGATGCTGACGAAGGCGATCGCGCAGACGCGCGGACGGGGCGCGCCCGTGCGGATCGTCGACATCGCGGCCGGGGCGGGGCGCTACGTGCTCGAGACCCTCAAGGCCCTCGACGGGGCGGTCGAGTCCGCGCTGCTGCGCGACTACAAGGAGGTCAACATCGACGCCGCGCGCAGGCTCGCGGCGGAGCTGAGTCTCGGCAACGTGCGGATCGAGCGCGGCGACGCCTTCGATCGCGCGAGCCTCGCCGGCTTGGCGCCCAAGCCTACGATCGCCATCGTGTCGGGGCTCTACGAGCTCATCCCGGAGAACGCGCCGATCCGGGCCTCGCTGCGGGGGCTTTCCGAGGCGCTCGAGCCCGGCGGCATTCTGCTCTACACCAACCAGCCGTGGCATCCGCAGCTGGAGATGATCGCCCGCACCTTGCCCAATCGGGAGGGCCGCCCGTGGATCATGCGCCGGCGGACGCAGGCGGAGATGGACGCGCTCGTGCGGGAAGCGGGCTTTGAGAAGATCGAGCAGGACACCGATCCTTGGGGCATCTTCACGGTCTCGCTCGCCCGCCGCCGCGCATGAGTCCGGCGGCGCGGCGGCGGCTGGAGGCGGCCGGCTGGTCGGCGGCGTGTTCCGCGCTTTTTCTCGTCGTCTACAACGCCTGCACCTGGATCACCGCGCGCCGAAGCGACGTCGGGTCGTGGTGCTACGGCTGGGAGATGCACATCCCGTTCCTGCAGTGGTTCGTCATCCCGTACTGGTCGATCGACGGGCTCTTCGTCCTTTCGTTTTTCCTGTGCGACGACGGGCAGGAGATGCGGCTCCTCGCCAAGCGCATCTCGGCGGCGATCGTGATCGGCGGCTCGTGCTTCCTCCTGTATCCGCTCAAGCTCTGCTATCCGCTTCCCGAGGTCTCGGGATTTCCCGCGCTGCTTTTCGCGCCCTTGCGGCAGGTGACGCCCGATTTCAACCTTCTCCCGTCCCTGCACATCGCGCTGCGCACGATCCTGGCCGACTTGTACGTCCGGCACACGCGCGGCGCGTGGCGCTGGACGGCAAGAATCTGGTTCTCGATGATCGGGTTCTCCACCATGCTCTGCCACATGCATCAGATCATCGACGTGGTCGGCGGCTTCATCCTGGGAGCCTTGTGTCTGTACGCGATCGAGGACGCGCCGGCCCTCGAGGTCATGCCCAATCGTCGGGTCGGGACATACTACGCGGCGGGGGCCGTCGCCGCGGCCGTCTGCGCCGCGCTGGCGCCTCCATGGACGGCGGTGCTGGGCTGGGCGGCGCTGTCGTCGGCCATCGTCGCCGCGGCCTATTTCGGCGTCGGACCGGGGATATACCGGAAGCGAGGCGGGAAACTGACGCTGGGCACGCGGCTCGTGCTCGCGCCCTGCCTCTTCGGCCAGCGCGCGTCGTTGTGGTGGTACCAAAGACAATGCCGTCCCTGGGACGAGGTCGCGCCCGGCGTCTGGCTCGGACGGAGGCTCGACGCGGTCGAGGCCGCCGGGGCCCGAAACCAAGGGGTGAGGGCCGTGGTCGATTTGACCGCGGAATGGTCGGCGTCCGGACCCTTCCTCGAGGCGGCGTACCTCAATATCCCGATCCTCGATCTCACGGCTCCGACCGGGGCGCAACTCCGGGAGGCGGTCGCGTTCATCAAGGCCCACGTCAAGAAGGGCTCGATCGTCTACGTGCACTGCAAAATCGGGTACTCCCGCAGCGCCGCGGCCGTGGCGGCCTATCTCCTCTCGGCGGGCCTCGAGCCGACCCCTGAGGCGGCCATCGAGCGCATCCGAAGAGCGCGCCCGTCGCTCGTTGTCCGCCCGGAGGCCCGGGAAGCGGTCCGGGAATTCAAGCCCGCCTAGTGACCAAATTGGTCTTGACGGGCCGGGGAATGGGGGGTACATATAGGGAGCGTCTCAAAGGGCAACCATGGAACCGTCCAATGACCCGGGGCTAGCCGATCCCAAGGACAAGGTGATTCTCATCGTCGAAGACGACGAGAGTCAGCGGATGCTCATGAAGCACATTATTGAGAAAGAGGGCTTCAGAGTGGAGGAGGCCAACGACGGCGCCTCCGCAGTCAAGCAGATCACAAAAGCCAAGCCGGACCTCGTCATTTTAGATCTGATGCTTCCCGGAAAGGGAGGCGTGGAGATCCTCCGGGACCTCCAAGCCGAGGGTATCGGCGACGTGCCGGTGATCATCATCACGGCCAGGATGATGGCTCCCGGGGCTCTCGAGATGATCCGCCACGAGCCCAACGTCCGCGAAGTCATGACCAAGCCGGCTCATCCCGTCAAGCTGCCCGCGATCATGCACACGCTTTTGAAGACCAAACCCCCCGTCAAGGAGCGCACCGCGCACCCTTGGCAGCGGACGTCGTTCTAATCCAGGGAACTAATTCGCCCGGTCAATCGTATATCCCGAAGCGCGTCCTGCGCGCGGGAGGCCTTATGGCGAAAACGGCGGCACTGCCGAGTCTCAAATCGAAGGTCCGGTTATTCAACGAGGTGCGGGGAAACCGGGAGATACTCGGGTTCGCGGATCTGACGATCGGAGGATCGTTCGTGATCAAGGGCATCTGCATCGTGCGGTCCCTCAAAGACGGGGCTCCGGGGGATCCGTTCGTCTCGTTCCCCAGCCGCAAGGCAAAGGGCGACGGGGAGGCGCGCTATTTCGACGTGGCGCATCCGATCACCACCGAGGCGCACGCCGAGGCGTCGGAGGAGATCCTGCGGGCGTATCATACCGCCGCACAGCCGGGCGCGCGCGGGATGATCTAGAGACGCTGGAGGCGGTCGAAGAGCGCCGCGGCGGCGGCCGCGTGGCCCCGCGCGTTCCAGTGGCCGTCTTCCGGGATAATGAATTCCTCCGCTTCCGGCACGAAGTAGGAGCGCAGGTCGGCGAACGGAAGCCCGAGCTCCAAGGCCGCGCCGCGGGCGATCTCGAGCTTATCGCGCGCGGCGGCCTTGTTCGAGACGAAGGAGGCGACCAGCAGCTTCGGGCATTCCTTCTTCATCTCGCGCAGTAGCGCCCGAAACAGTCGCGGCGGATAGTCCGTCGGGATGCGGCCCGTGTCCGGCAGGGTCGGGGGCTTGACCACGTAGCGGTAGTACAGCTGTTCGACCAGTTCGTACGACCGCAGGTGGCCGCGGACCCACTCGATCGTCCCGCTCGTATCGAAGTCGCCCTGGATGCGCTCGACGCTCTTGTCGACGTAGACGAAATCGTAGCGCCCCTTCGGCAGCGGCGACGCGGGCAGATTGAACGGCGTGAGCGCCCCCGACGCGTCCAGGGCGAACGCTGGCTTCGAGTACACGCGGTAGAAGTTCTTGATCGTCACGTTGTCGGTCAGGTCGTTCCAGGCGAACATGTAGACGACGAGGTCCGGCTTGACCGCGGGGACGAGCCGCCTCGCCGTGAGGAGCGCCTGATCCGTTCCGTAGCCTCGCACGCCGGCGTTGAGGACGCGCCAGCGCTTGCCCGCCGCGCGCAGGCGCCGCTCGAGCACGGATGCGAAGGTCTCGGAGCTCTTCACCTCGAAGCCGGCGGTCACCGAATCTCCCACGATCAGGACCGTCTTGTCGAACGGTCCGGCGAAGCCATTGCCGTTGTCGCGCAGTCCGAACGCGTCGAGCGCTATCTCGTTGCGGAAGCCGAGGCGCTCGCTCTGAAAGACGCCGGTCTCGTTCGCCCGATGCGACCAGCCGAGCTCGGAATCGAACTTCCAGAACTGGTGCTCCGGCGACTCCTTCAGCGGGCGGGTCACGGCCCACACGGCTTCAAATAGGCCGAAGCCGAGTCCCGCCGCGGCGATCGGAACGACGATCTTGAACGCCCGCCTCCGGCCCGCGGAGTCCATCAGCCCTTCGCCCTCCGGAAAATCTTGACGGAGCGGATCTCGGCCGCGGCCGGGAGGCTCTTCGGATCGAGGCGGCCGCCGAGCTCGACCGTCGCGGTCGGCCACGCGTTGAAATGCACGCGCATTGGGAGCTGCGGGACCGGGCTCGGGCCCGCGGCGGTCCGACGGTGGATCAGCTTTCCGTCCGCGTACCAGCGGATCTCGCCTTCCCCCCACTCGATCGCGTAGTCGTGGAAGTCCGCGGCGGCGTCGAAGCCCAGAGGGATCAGGATGGGCGTGCCCGAGACTCCGTAGTTGTTCTCCTCCCCGTCCCGCCCGCGATTGTAATACACGTTTAGAAGGGCTTTCGTCGTGTCCTTGCCCGCGAATTCCAGATCGATCTCCTGCCAAGGGCTCAGGCGATACAGGAAAAAGGCGGAGACGACGCCGGAAACGCGCGCGGGCTTGAGCCGCGCCTCGACGCGGCCGTAGAGCAGGGGCGCCTTGGCCGAAAGCTCGGCGGCGGCAAAGGGCCTGACGCCGACCGGGCGGTCCTCGATCGTGAGCGTCACGCCGCCGCCCGCCGCGGCGGCCGCGTTCTCCGGAGCGAACGCGGCGTCGTTGCCCGGGAAGGTGTGCGTCGAGGCGGACCAGAACGCCTCGTCGATCCCGCCGAAGCGGTCCTCGCGGAGGAGCTCGTAGCTCGCCAGCGGCTCGGGCGCGGGACGCGGCGCGGCGCGTGTCTCGCCGCAGAAGCCGGGGACGCGCTCGGGAGGCACGTTCCAGGCGAAGCGGTCGTGGCGGAGCGGCTCGCAGAGATTGACGGCGGCGCGGTCGCGCCCGCAGCCGGCCGCGGCGAGGACGGCCGCCGCGGCGAGGAGTCTCGTGCCCGTCATGTCTGCGCGGGTTCCGCGCCCTCGTCGAGCGGACGCCCTCCGCCGATGCGCCGGCGGAGGATATCCCCCGCGGCCGCGTGCCGGCGTCTCGAGGAGCGCGTGATGGCCTTCCATACCTTAACGCCGAGAAAGTAGTCGGCTAAGCCGAGCATGTTGCCGCAGATGTCCCAGAAGATGGAGAAGGGGAACGTCGCGGCCATCGCGAGCAGGATCCCGGCGCCGGCCTGGCCGAAGCCGAAGAGACCGGCCACGAGGAGAAGGAGCGGTGCCGACAGGCTGAGCGCGCCCGCGGCCTGGAAGTAGCCGATGCCTGGGAACGGGCGGACCTGCGCGACGAGTTCCGGGCGCAGGAAACCGGCGGCCGCGAGCGCGGCGAATGCCGCGAACGGAAACGCCCAGGAGGCGCTCACGAGGGACTCGGCGAGCATGCCGCCGCGGCGGGGCGTCCTCTGGGCGGCGGCTATCGCGACGCCCGCGGCGGCGGACGCGGCGAGAGCCGCCGCCTGCAGGACCGGAGCGAAGCGCGCGAACAGATGTCCCGCCACGATCAGATGCACAAGGACGATCAAGACGGAGATCAGGTAATACTGTCCGTGCAGGAGCAGGAAGAGGCGAGTGCGCGCGGGCAAGGGGCGCGAGAAGGAGGCCTTGAGGTGACGCAGGAAGGCCTCCGTATGTCCATTCGCCCAGCGCCGGCGGCGCGCGAGGAAGCTGTAGAGATCGGGCGATACCTCTTCGTCGGTGCCGCTGTAGGGATTGTTGGCGATGCGCGTCCCCTCGAGGATGAGCTGGTAGCTGAGGTCCGTGTCCTCCGTCAGGCAGTCCCGGAAGGAATGCTCGCGCAGGAGGCGCGACTCGAATATGGCGGCGGTCCCGGTGAAGCAGACGCTTAGCCCGATGCGCGCGTAGACGACATTCAGGACCTGGCAGCCGACGTGGTGCTGGAGCGAGTCCCATAGCTGGAAGAAGCCGCTGATCGTGAGCGGCCATCGCCGGCTCTGGATCGCGCTCGCGCCTTGCTCCGCCATCAGGCACAGGGAGGTGCGCGCCCAGTCCGCGTGCGCGCGGTTGTCCGCGTCGAGAAGGCCGATGTAGTCCGTCTCCAAGCGCCGCAGGATCCAATTCAGCTTGGGTCCCTTTCCCGCGTGGCCGGTGTACGCGACGAAGAATCGCCGCCGGGCCGACGCGGCGGCCTCGACGATGGACGGCGCGGGAGCGTCCCAGGGTGCGCCGGGAAAGCGCCGGCGCAGGTGCGGCACGGTCGTGTCCGCGGCGTCCTCCACCAAAAGGTAAACGTCCACCTCCCCGGGATGGTCTTGGCGCAGGGCGGAGTCGACGGCGTGCAGAGCCTCGGCGCCTTCGTCCCGCGACGGGATCACGATCGAGAGGGATTCCTCTCGTACGGAGTCGAAGCGGCGCGGCGGGACCGCGCGGGCTAGGAACAGCAGAGTGAAGGCGAGATAGGCGACGGTGAAGACGGAAAGGTAAGCTGCGGCCGCGGCGGCCGCCACGAGAAGCGATAGGTTCGTGTCAATCAATCAGGATGCCTCGTCCCCCCTCCTTAGAATAGCCGGTTCGAGATTCCGAAGCATGGGACCTGAGGGAAGTCGCCGGGCTACCCAGTGGCCCCGGCTTGTTGCGGAGGCTTAGAAGACGTTGACGAGCTCGATGCGGTAGCTCCGTTCCTTCCCGTCCCGGAGCGCGCGGACCGTCACGGTGTCGCCGGGCTTGTAGGCGTCCAAGGTGTTGTAGAGCTGGTCGTAATTGTGCACTTTCTTGTCGTCGATGCCGACGAGGATGTCGCCGAGGACGAGCCGGCCCGTCATGCGGTCTCGATGGATGCCCTTCATGCCGGCGCGCGCCGCCGGGCCGTTGGGGTTCACCTCCCGCACGACGACGCCCGGGCTGTCGCCCAGGATCTGCGCGGCCTGCTGAGGGGTCAGGATCGTGATGCCGATGCCGGGCTGCACGGCGCGCCCGTGCGCGATGATCTGCGGGACGATCCGGTTGATGATGTTGACGGGGACCGCGAATCCGACGCCGGCGCTCGCGCCGGAGTTCGAGTAGATCATCGTGTTCATGCCGATAAGCCGTCCGTCCGAATCGAGGAGTGGCCCGCCGGAGTTCCCGGGATTGATCGCCGCGTCCGTCTGGATCACGTCGTGGATCGTGACGCCGCCGACGCCCTCGATCTGCCGGCCGAGGGCGCTGATGACGCCCGTGGTCAGCGTGTTGTCCAAGCCGAACGGGTTGCCGATGGCGATCGCCTTCTGCCCCACCTTGAGCGTCTCGGAATTGCCGGGCCTGACGGGGCGCATCTTCTCGAGCCCCTTGGTGACCTTGAGGACCGCGATGTCCTTGCGCGGCTCGACGCCGACCAGCTTCGCTTCGAGCTCGGTGTGGTCCTTCAGGGTCACGAGGAAGGCGCTGCCGCCGCGCACGACGTGGAAGTTGGTCACGATATGTCCCGACTTGTCCCAAATGAACCCGGAGCCGGCGCCCTGCGGGACGGCGACTTGCTCCATGAAGAAGTCCTGGCCGATCGCGATGTTCGTCACGAAGACCACGGAGGGCGAGCCCTCGTCGAAGAGCTTGATCGTGTTCTCTTCGTCGGGCAATAGAGCGGCGCACGGAAGCGCGGCGGACGCCAGCAGGATGGAAAGGGCGAAAGTTCTCTTCATGGACGGATTTTGGCTGATTGCCGGGTGGCGGGTCAATCGCCCCACGCGCGGTTGCCCGAAGGTCCCTCTTGGCGGACCGATGGACGCGGTATAATGACCGCGCGATGAGGGGTCCGATACTCGCGGCCGCGTTGCCGCTGCTAGCCGCCGCGTCCTATGCCGGGGACGGGAGCGTCGCGTTCGACGCGCCCCTCGCCAAGGAGGCCGCGCTCCGGGTCGCGGGAACGCTCTCCCCCGAGCCCGCCTCTGTCGCCTCTCGTCCGGTGCGTCCCGAACGGAAGTCGAGGGCTTGGACCCTCGACGACGCTCGGCAGGAGCGCACGCGAAACGCCGAGCGCGCGATCGATCGCGACGCTCTCCAAGGCCGATGGAAGCTGACGGCGTTGGTCAACGCGTCGAGCCCGCGCGAGGGCGTGCGCAACGTGGTGCGCGGAGTCGTTCCTCCCAGCTATACCTCGGTGCCCTCCGAGCTGCGCATCTCCAAGACGGACGTCGACTGGGCCGTCCGGGTCTCGGGCGCGGGACGGCCCGAGAATACATGGTCGATCGCCTCCCGCTCGACGCGAGGATCCACTGAAGAGCAGATCGACGGCTGGCATGTCGCCGGCCTCGAGTCGATCCAGTACAGATGGCCCTGGGGCCTGACGACGTTGTCCTACCGCTGCACGCCGGGAGACGGCGCGTCGCTCGCGTGCTCCGTCGCGGAGACGGCCGGCTTCGACACCTTCCGCTGGCTGCCGACGTATACCAAGCTGGACGAATAAGCGACGGCGGGGGCCGCCCCGCTGCCCGGGCGCCCTCCGCGTCACTCCGGACGTTCCCTAGGGAAGCCCTTTGTATCGCCTGAACTCGGCTCGCCCGGACGTGAGATCGAGGACGATCTCGGCGTCGTCCGCGTCGCGATTCTTAAAGAACGACGCCCGCGCGCGGCCTGCTTCATACCACGTGAGGACGAAACGCCCCCCCGTGGGCCCGCTGCCGGCATCCGCCCACTTGCCGACGGTCGCTACGACTTTGCTCGAGTCCTTTGGACACGAGCGGACCATGAACAGGTAGTTCGCAAATTCCGGCGTGCCGAACACGGACCGGAAGAACTCTCCGTGACGGATGATGTCGCCTCCGAAGCCGCACTCCTCCTCAATCTGAGGCAGCGCGGCGCTCGGTACGTCGATGCCGGCGCACCAGACGGTCCCCGTCGCGGCCGACAACAGCGCCGTCAGCAGCGATCGACGCATGGTTTTTCCTCCAGGAAGTCTTTCAGCGTCGCGCGGCGCCGGCCGTCCCTCGCCCAGCCGTGCACGTATTGGCCGCCCGCGGCGATCGGCGCGGCGAGCGCGCAAGTCCTCGGATCGAGCGTGACCGCATAGTCGTCGAGCTTGACCAGCAAGGAGCGGAAATGGATCGTCTGCACCTCGTGGACTTCGAGATTCCCCTCCAGGCGCGCCAGCGTCCTTTCCCGATACCCATTCTTGCCGTACGAGGTGTGGATCAGGAAGTCCGACGGCTGGCCCTCGTAGTCCTCTGGATGGAGCCGCCGGTCCTCCGCTTTAGCGAGGTCCACGGCGGGGCCGGAGCAGTCCTTACGCGCTCCGGTGAGGATCTTCTTCACTTCCGGCCAGGGATACTTCGCGAGAAGCCGCACCTCGTCGATCCAGCCTTCGGAATAAAAGAACTTCTTGATCGCCTCCGGCTGGTCCTCGACTCGGTCGTACTTCTTGGGCGGCCCGAACAGGCAGTCCGGCCCCGACGCGTTCTCGCAGATCCAAAGCCGGCCGTCCGGCGATGGGCCGGAGAACGGCCTGTCGGAGACGAATTCCCGATAGGCGACCCGCGGCCGCATGTCGTACCAGCCTTGCGCCCCGGGCCTGTCCGAGCGCACGGCGAACTCGACCGCCTTGCATCCGGATGCCGCCGGGTCCGAGACGCCCGGGCAGGCGGCCTTGGCGCCCGGTTGGAGATGCGAGATCCGGAGCATGGCCGACGTCGCGGTTTCCCCCTGCCCCGAGGCGCCGCCCAACTGTTCGAGCGCTCCCCCGGCGAAGGCTGCCGCCGGAAGCGCCAACAGACACGTCACTGCGATTGCTTTCATTGAACCCTCCATGAGCTGCGCGGGGATTATGCCTCTGTCGGGCCGCGGGTGCGGAGAGCCGATCGGGGAAGGCGCCCGCCGGAAAGAGGCCCAGGGGCTACTTACCAATAAGGCTTAATAATGGGGTATGATATTGGAGATAAGAAAAAGTAATTGCATGATCGACCTCAACGCGCTGCAGGTGTTCGCCACTGTCGCCAAGACGGGAGGCGTCCGCGCCGCCGCCCGCAGGCTCGAGGTGACGCAGCCCGCGGTAAGCCAGCGCCTGCGCGCTCTCGAGCGAAGCCTGGGCGCCAAGCTCTACGGCCGAGCGGAGAATCGGCTCGTCCTAACGGAGGCCGGGCAGAATCTCCTCGCGGCCTGTCAGTCGTCGCTGGACTGCCTGGTCAGGCTCGATTCGCGGCTCATGGCGAGGCCGCAGGAGCTCCAAGGCGTCGTTCGTCTGATCTCTCTCAGCGAGTACTCGAAGGCGAGTCTGCTTCCCAAGATCCAGCGTTTCCGAAAAGACCATCCCGGCGTGCGCTTCATGATGGAATACCGCCCGCCTTCCGAGATGCTGCCGATGCTCTTTCGCCAGGAGGCGGACGTGATATTCACCAAGGAAAACCCGGGCAAGCCGCAGGTCGAGGCCCGCGCCGTATTCACCGAGGAGTACGTATTCGTCGGACCGCGGCCTCGTCGGCGGATCTCTTGGGAGGACTTGGGCCGCCTGCCCATCCTCTCCTGCCGATCAGAGGACGCCTATTGGTACGAGTTCCAGGATCGCTTGGCCAAGCGCGGTATCCGCCTGCCCCCGCCGGCGATCGAAGTCGCTGAATTCGAGTCGCTGTTTCGGATGGCGGGCGCGGGGCTGGGCTACGTCCTCGCGCCCCTGCACGCCGTGCGCCTCCGGGCGACGCCGGGACTCGCGATCCACGAGCTCCCGTTCCGCAACATCAAGGAGCGGATCTTCGCGTGCCGAATGCGCACGGTGGACCCGGGTCCCGCCGCGAAGGCGTTCTGGGAACGCGCCGTCGCCGGCTAGTTCGTCGATGGAGGCTCCTTCTTCTCTTCCAAGGGCAGGTTGGCCGCCTTCCAGCTTTGGAGGCCCTTGTCGAGGCGCTTGAGGTCCTTGCGCCCCAGCTTTGTCAGGAGCCTGCCCGCGACCAAGACCTGCCGTCCCGCGTGGTCGACCAGGAAGATCGCCTTGTCCGGGACTTCCTTGATCCGGGCCTCGATATCGTCGAGCGGGATGTTCACGGAGTCTTTGATGTGCGACGCGGGAAACTCCGCCTTATCCCGCACGTCGAGGATGAAGGGACGGTTCTTCTCGATCTCCTTGGCGGCCTCCGCCGCGGGCATGGAGGCCACGTCGATCTTCGGGAGGGGCTTGGGACTCACCACCGGCTGCTGGAAGGTTCCCCACGCGGGCATGCCCCCGTTGAAGATCGCGATCTGGGAGTAGCCGAGGCCTTTTGCGCCGGTCGCAGCCTTGTGGCTCTTAGTGCATTGGGGACCATTGCAGTAGAAGACCAGCTTCCGTTCCTTCGCCTTGACCGCATCCGGGAGCTTGCCCTTGATCAATTCCGCCGGCAGGTTGATCGAGCCTGGGATATGGGCGTCCTCGAATTCCACGCGATTGCGTGCGTCGATGAGCACGAACTCCCACTTTTCCGGAGCTCCCTTCGTTTTGGCGATCATCTCCTCGGCCGAGATGTACGGGAATTCGGCTTTTTCTTCCGCGCGTACGGTCGGCGCGGCTTGGGCGAGAACGATCACGAATGCGGCGGCGGCAAGGCTGGTTCGAGGCATGGGCACCCTCCTGTCACTTATTTACCCTTTATACCCCCGGATCGGTAAACGGTCAAGGCCGCATGCCGCGATAGGGGACTTGAAATTTCGCGAGATGGGACCTATACAATCTAGGGTATGGCGGACGAGAATCTGGCGGAGCCGAAGGACAAGCTGGTCCTGATCGTCGAGGACGACGAGCCTCAGCGCTACTTGATCAAGGCGATCGTCGTCAAGGAAGGCTTCCAGGTCGATGTCGCGGTCGACGGGCCCGCGGCGATGAAGAAAATCGCCGCGAAGACGCCCGACCTGATCATCCTGGATCTCATGATGCCGGGCAAGAACGGCGTCGAGGTCCTACGCGATCTTCAGTCGGAAGGCGTCGCAGGAATCCCGGTGATCATCCTCACTGCCCGGATGATGGACCCAGCGGCGCTTGAGATCCTGCGCCAGGAGCCGAGCGTCAAGGAAGTGATGACGAAGCCCCCTCACGTCACGAAGCTCCCCGCCGCGCTGCACTCCCTGATGAGTACGAAGGCTCCGCCGAAACCTCCCGCCTCCGACGTCTGGCGCCATTCCGGCTAGTGGCGCGCCGGCCTCCGGTTCGGCGAGACTCCAGCGGGCGCCAACGAGATCGGGTAGCAGACCGCCCGCCGCCAGGAGGGACCGGCGGCGGGCGGCGAACTACTCAGGTGCGGTGCTTACTGCTTAATGAAGGTGAGCCGCGAGAGGCCGACGAACGCCCGCACGCTCGGTCCCTCGTTGTCGGCGGCGATGGACGCCGCGATCTCGCCGTTGGAGTTCGTCGCGGGCGAGAGTTGGAGGTGGAGTCCGCCGATGTTCGCGAACGCCGCGATGTAGGTGGACGAGACGTTCTTGCCGCCGCGGACGAACGCGACCGGCGTCGGCAGGGAAATCCCCTTCAGCGTGAACGTGCGCGAGGAGCAGTTGCCGTAGGCGGAGTCGCCGCGGAGGTACGGGTTCCGGCACGGGTTGATGACCGCCTGGGTGCCGACGGCCCCGGCCTGGCCGGAGGCCTTCGCCTTGAACGTGACGGTGCGGGTCGCGTCGACCGCGCACGTCAGCGTGACGTTGCCCTCGAACCAGGTATGCGCCGGGCCGAAGGGAATCACGGGCGTCCAGTAGACCGCCTTGATCTGGCCTTTATAGGTGCACGCGCCGACGTTCTCGATGGCGGGCGCCTTGACCGCGACCGCGTGCCCGACGGCCACGACGGGAGAGTTCGGGACGGCCGTAACCGTGATGTCCCCGGCGACGGGACCCGCGGACGCCGCGCTACATAGCGACATTGCACAAGCTAGAATTGCGAACGTTTTCATTTAGTTGACCTCCATGACGTTTTGGCGCCGCGGAGCGGACGCCGATCCAACGGGAGACACTATAGACCCGGACCCCCGCAAAGATTCTGGGCCCTATGGGTCCGGGCAGTCGGTTCTTTCAGTGAACTTGCGGCGCATGAGGAATATCCGGGCGATCTATCGCTCCGCGAGATAGGAATGCGCCGTTTTCGGATCAGGAGCGCCGGCATTCCCGCCCGCGACACATCGGCAGCCCGTGCCGCCTGAGGCGGTAAATGCGGACGTAATCCACTTCCAATCGTGCGGGAAATGCGGCCTCGTCGGCTTCGCCGCCGAACCCGCCGATCGCGAGGTTCATGATGACGTGGAAGGGATGCAGGAACGGCCAGTGCTTCCAGCTGTGCGGGTTCTGGAATCGATGAAACACCTTCCCGTCCACGGAAGTCGTGATCTCCTCGTCGGTCCAATCCGCGGAGTAGACGTGGAACTCTTGATCCGCCCGCTCGACCGGGATCGGGGCGATCCTTCCGGTATCGAATACCCAGCTGTGCTCCGTGCTGTAGAAGCAGCTGATGATTCCGTCCGGATCGCGGCCCACGTATTCGGCGATGTCGATTTCGCCGCTGTCGGGCCAGCCGTGGCTGTCATCGGTCGGATAAAGCCACAACGCGGCCCATGTGCCGACGCCCTTCGGCATCCGGGCGCGGATCTCGAAGCGCCCGAACGTCCAATCGGCCCGGCTGCGCAGGCGTCCGGAGGTGAAGGCCTCCTCGGCGAAGTCCTCGCGGTGAGCCTCGATCACCAGCCGTCCGCCCTCCTGCCGGACGTTCTTGGCCCGCTTCGTATAGGATTGAAGCTCGTGGTTGCCCCAGCCGCCGCCGCCTTCTTCCAAGATCCATTTGGTCGGATCGGGAGCGCCCGTGCCGTCGAATTCGTCGGACCAGGCGAGCTCCCACTGAGAGTCGGCGTCCGCGTGGACGAAGGTCCCGTGTCCGCAGCCAGCCGCCAGGAGCGCGGCGGCCACGGCGCGGGCGAATCGTCGCGAGGGCATGCTCCCACTGTAGCGGCGGTCGGGGGAAAGAACCAAGGCATCCGGGGAAGGCGGAGCTCGGCAAAGGGCGCTTTCGTCGCTCGATAACAAACTGCCGATCATTATCTAGGCTCGATATCATCCGAGGAGCGCGGCGGGCAGGCCATGAACAATCCCGGGCCCGGGGTACCGGGCGGGGGAGGGCCTAACGACTCTGCCGCGGTTGGCGCGATGGGGCTATTCTTAGGACATGAAAACCCCAATGGCGCTGCTTCTGATCTCCTTCGCCGCTATGCCGCTTTATGCCGGTGCTCCTGCGCCCGCTTCGATCGCCGCGCAGACGCGTCCCATTCCGGTGGCTCAGACCTCGGCGGCGGACGCCGAGGGCCTCGACGAGGAGGTCCCTCCGGGAGAGAATCCGATCCTCTATCGCGCGGGGCAAGCCCTCGAGGAGGGCCGTCCGTTGGCCGCCGAGCTCAAGCAAAAGGCCGTCGCCGAGATCGACAGGATGCTCTCGCCCGAGGGACGGCAGGAGATTCGCGATCGGATTCGCACGGTCGGAGGCTTCATGTTCGGCGGAGTGGACGACGGGACCGTCGAGAGGATCGCCGCCGACATCTTCCGCGATCTGGACAAGTTCAAGCAGCGCATCCTCGAGGCGCCCACCGCCTAGAGTCTCTTCGGACGGCTTCGCGCGCCCGCGCGGGCTGTAGGCCCCGCACCCCGCCGCGCCCTCATGGGCGCGGCGGGGTGCTTAACGGAGACTTTACAATGCCCTAACACGGCTTCAACGCGTCCCTTCCAAACTGAACGCGGGCGCGGGAACCGTATGGCGGCCCATCTTGTCTAAACTTACGCCGGACGATCTCGTCCGCGGGCACCTGGACGGCGTCTACGCGCTGGCGCTGAGGCTGACCGGAAACGCCTCCGATGCGTGGGACCTCACGCAGGAGTCGATGCTGCGCGCCATCCGCTTCCTGCCCGGTTTTCGCGGCGAGTGCGCGGCGTCGACGTGGCTGTATCGGATCACCGTGAACACGTGGAAGAACCGCTCGGCCTCGGCGCCCTCCCGGTGGTGGTCGCGCCTGGTGCCGTTGGAGGCGGCCGTCGATGGCGCCGGAGCGGCGGCGCCGGACGCGGTCGATCCGGCGCCCGGTCCGGAGACGGCCGCTCATGACTCGGACCAGCGGGAGGAGGTCCAGATCGCGCTCGCGGCGCTGCCGCCCGAGGATCGCGCGGCGCTCCAGTTGCGGGAGCTCGAGGACAAGTCCTACGAGGAGATAGCGACGATTCTCGAGGTGCCCGTCGGCACCGTCAAATCGAGGCTGCACCGGGCCCGCCGCAAGCTGTGCGAGGCCCTGAGGCAATATGAACGCTATGGATCATGACCGATTGAAGGAAAATTTGAGCGCGTTCGTCGACGGCGAACTGTCGGCGGACGAGCGGAGGGAGCTCAAGGCCCACGTCGCCGGCTGTCCCGGCTGCGCGCGGGAACTCCAGGAGCTCCAAGGCGTCTCGAGCGCGGTCCGCGCCCACGGGGAGGAACACGCCCCGGCGGCCCTCGGCGCGAGCATCCTCAGGGAGGCGGGCCGCGAGCGCGGGAGCGCCGATAGGTACCGCGCGTCGCTCGTGCGCGCGGCGGCGGTGCTGGCGGCGGCGGCCGTATTGCTCGTATTCCTCGGCAACCGGTTCAAGCCCAAGCTCGTGGACCTGGTCGGCGGGTTCGTTTCGGGCTGGTCCCCTGCGACGGCGGCGGTGGGAGCGACGAAGGCGCCATGAGCGTGCGGGAACAAAATCCGGCGGGTCCCGGTCCAACTCCATGAGGACCCGTCGACGGCGCAGCGGCGACGGACGGGCTCCCGGGAGAAGCCGCCATGAAGACGCTCCGAGGCCTGCGCAGGGACGAGAAGGGACAGAACACGGTCGAGTATCTCTTGATGCTCTCCGTCGTGGTGGGGGTCGTGCTGGTGCTGGGCCGGCTCTTCAAGCCGGGCATCGGCGGGATATTCGAGAAGATCATCGCGATGATCCAAGGAGCCATCATATCCATGGGCGGTTCCTGATCCTCGGGGAGGCCAAACGCCATGTGGACCGGGAGCCTAGACGCGCCGCCGCAGATCGCGGCCATCGCCCGGCAGGAGAACTTCCTCTTGTCGTGGCTGCTGTTCGGTCTGTTGGTCGTGCTGGCGGTCCGCGTCGGGCTCAAGCTGGCGCACGGGCGTCCTGGAGAGTCTCACTAGGCCGGGTCCTTTCGCGCGTGAGGCTGGACGCGGTCGACGAGACGGTCGTCATTGCGATCATCGCGGTCGGCTCGCTGCTTCTCTACGACCTACCGACGAAGCTCCAAGCTCAGGACGCGCCGTGGCTGCGGCTCCTCCTCGGAGCAGGCTGGCGCTTGGCCGCGGTTTTGGTCGCGGCGCGCTGGCTGCCGCTTGAGCCCGTGTCGACGCGCGCGGCTCCCGCCGGGATGGCGGTCGTCCTGCCGGTCCTCGTGCTCTCTTCCCTGGCGCTCGTCGCGACGGGTCTGTCTCCGGGCGCGGTCCCCCTCCCGAGCTTCCGGTCGCCGGTCGACTACGCGGCGCTGACCATCCTCGTGCCGGTGTCGGAGGAGCTCTTCTTCCGCGGGCTGTGCCTCAATTGGCTGCTGCGCCGCGGCGTCGGGCCTGTCCTATCGGCGGCCTTCGTCTCCGCCCTGTTCGTCGGCGCCCATTTCCCCACGGTCTATCAGGCCTGCGTCCTATCGGCGCTGGCGGCGGGATTGGCCGCGGCCTCCCTGAGGACTCGCTCTCTTCTGTGGCCTATCCTCATTCACTCCTGCTGGAACCTCTGCGTCGTCGCTTGGTCGGCTCCCGCCGGCTTCGGGCGCCATGCGGTCGTCGCCGCGGTCGCATTCGGGGCGATCTCGATCGGGATCACGGTCGGTCCAGGACGGGCTTCGAGCTGACGTACCCTCCCGATCCGGGAGGCGGGTACGATAGGTCCATGCCGATAGGTGCCTAAGGACCCTGTTTCCGACCGGGTGTTTTCCTTACCCTATGGTCGTGAATCGACCGTACGCGAGAACGACCGCCGTCGTCGCGCTGCTACTGTGCGCTCGGCTCTCCCCTGCCGCGGTCCGGCCCTGCGACGGCGGCGACTGTCCGGCCTTGGGGCAGCTCCATAACGCGGCCGGCATCAGCGCTGTCGCCGCGGGCACCAACGACGCGCCCGGCGCGCGCCAGCTCTCCGACGCCGCCTTCGGCGAGAGCCGGGACCCATCGGGCGCGCTGGTGCAAGCCGGAGCGTTCCAGCGCACGGCGCAAGTCCCGAATCTGACCGCGACGGCGCCCGCTCCCGCCGCGCCGGAGAGGCCCGCAACGCCCGCGCCGTCCGGTGAGCGCGAGGGCGACAAGAAGAACGAGGGGTTCAAGCCTCCTCTCTGGGCGATCTACGGCGGAGCCGCCATCATCGGCGGCATCGGCGGATTTCTGTCCGGAGGCGTCATCGGCGCGGTCATCGGCGCCGGGACCGCCTTGGGATCGACGTGGCTCTGGGAGCAGCGGGACTACGGCGCCTCTATCGGCATGACCGCGGGCGCGATGCTGGGGGGCTTGCTCGGCGGCCCCATCCTGGGTTCACTGATCGGCGCCGTTGCGGGCGGCATCATCGGGCATTTCGTCGGAAAGATCGTCGGCATGTTCCTGGGCAACAGCCGCTAGCCGGGACCTCGCTGCAGGGCTACTCGATCAAGGTGCGGAACTTCCTCGAACCGAAAAAGGGCGAAGGACTGAGCGCAGACGGAGCTCGCCGGCGGCGCGCCCAAGGCGATCCAGTTCGTCGGCGGCTCGATCGGCCACTATTTTCTCATCGCCGCCGAGCAGGCGATCGTCGAGTAGGCGGGACCTGCGTTCAGCGCCGGCCCAGGACGATTTCGAGACCGGGATCGGCTAGCTGGCTTCCGGGGGTCACCGCGCGGCGCGTCCACGGGATCTCGGGAAGGTCGTGCTCTTCCCCAAAGAAGTAATTGAACTTCAAGAGCAACACCTGCTTGCGCACCCAGCCGCCTTTGAACTCCTTGAAGATGTCGTCGAATGTCTGGATCCTTCCGACCGTCAGTCCGGCCGCCCGGAACGCCAGATAGACGAACTTCGAGCAGTAGAGGCCTTCCTTGTCGTCGAAGTCGAAGCCGTTGTCATAGGGTTTGCGGAGGTTCGCGGGATGGGTCGCCCAGGCCTTGACCCGCCGGACGGCGTCCGCGCCGATGCCTTTGACGTGCCCGATGGCCACGCGGCCCGTCGTGTCCTTGAGAAACGCGCAGAGGCTCTGAGGCGTCCCGCCCCAAGGACTTTCGTAGATGACCCACTTTCCCCCCGCGCCTTTGAAGGCGAGCCCCACATGGGCGGCCCACGAGTTCGAGGCCTCGGCGATGCCGGCGAAGAGGTGGTCCTTGCGCTCCAAGAATACCAGGTCGCTTTCCCGCACGACGCGCTCCGCGGCGCGGCACGTATCGTCTGTGACGGCAGCCGACGCACGCGCGGAGACCGAGATCGCCTCCACCGTCGGCGGGAGCAGCCCCTGCTGCGCGGCATCGTCCAGCAATAGCCTCGCTCGGACGGAGGCGGCTCGGGTTTCGACCGTGACGTCTTGAAGCGCCGTCGCCGGGACGGCGAAGGCCAACGCGAGTGCGGCGAGCGTCCATACTCTCTTCATGGGTGCACCTCCCGCTGACCGCAGGATAGCGCCGCTTCGCGTAGAGGGGCTGAGGCGTCGTGCCCAGACAGGCTTGGGCATTCGGATATTGAAATCACGCTCACGTTCGAAGCGGAAATCGGGTACGCCGATTTCGCGCTTGCAATATAGCATAGGCATCTAAGGCACCCATTGAATAGGTCGAAATAGGGCCGATGTCGTCCCCCGAGGGCCCAAACATCGGCGGCGCCGCGCCGCTATCCTCGTCACATGAAAGGCATTTTAAGGACGAGTGTGAAATCTGCGACCGCGGCGCTATTTACCATCCTTTACCTGAACTCCGGCACGGCGTCCTGGGCTCGATGCGCAGGCGCGCGCGGCGGGTGCGTCGGGGAGATGTCGCCGGCGGAGCAGGAAGAGGCGATGCGGGCGTATCGCGAGGCGCGCAAGCCGCAGGCGGACGCCATCGCGAGAGAGGTCGGCGAGGCCGGCGTCAACGCGCTCAATGCCTATTTGCGGGAGATTTCGCCGAACACCCGATTCGATCCTGCGATGGCGGCGCTCCAGTACTCGGGCCCGCGACGCGACGAATCGCAGGAGGTCTATAGGGAACTGGATCTGCAGCAGACGCGCGCCTTGATCATCGCGGCGGGCGTCCTCGCCGGAAAGGCGCCCGTTCCGACGGCCGCCGACGATCTGAGGAGCGTCGCGGACGCGCTCAGCCGCCAGAGCGATTTGCTGTACCCGAACACTCCGAAGCTCGAGGCGCTGGCGCGGATCGGCCGGAAACTGGAAGGCCAGCAAGGCGCCGTCAAATTCGGGATATTGACGGTGGGAAATTTCCACGGCGACAGGGTCTCCCTCTTCCCTCTTTCCGGCGATCCTCCCCCGGTCGACCCGCGCGGGCGGGGTCTTGTGCTCTCGTTGGAGGCGCCCAGCCGACCCCCGTATCACGGACGCTACGCCGTCGTGGATAACGCCGGAAGACTATGGACCGACGGCATCGGCAATCACGCCCATGCCGTGAGGCGGGTCAGCGACAATTCCGGAAGACTCTTGATTCGCGAGATCCTTTGGGACTCCGAGCAGCCCGCCCAGCCGCTTCGCCGGCATAGCTATCGCAGCGGCATCCTGACGAACGGCCACCTTTAGTACCGCCGCTTCCCGCCTCGTTTCCGGAACTTGAGCGTCTGGACGATCATGAAGCACGTGACGGCGGCGCCGAAAAGGACGAGATTCCAGATGGTGAACGGCTCGTCGCTGCGACCGCGGGATTCAGACTCCTTTCTACCCCGCCGAGCCTGCGCCGCGGGAGACTCCCAGGCCAGCCAATGCCGCGTATTGGAGATGAAGCCGCGCAGCTGCCCCGCGTGAATCGACACCTTCCAGTCAGGGTCGTGCTCGAATCGGCGGCTCAGATCCTGCAGCAGCGGTTCGACTCCGCTTTCGTAATCGGAAAGGTCCCAAAGCCTGCGGTCCGGGATCCGGTCGAGCACGGAGGCGCGCAGCTCGGCGTCCGGGTGCTCCATGCAGACCGCGAGCCGGTCGAGGAGCGCGCGCGAAGGCGCCCGGTCGTAGTCCTTTAGATCCTCGCGGCACGCCCGCGCGCGGCGGGCGAAGAGCTCGGGAGAGGCCTCCACATAGGGCCGCGCGCTCGGCGCCTCCACCTGCACCGGGACGTCGCCGAACGCGAGGAGCGGCGCAATGAGCAGCCGGGCGATCATCATCAGGACGCTTTCTAGCACTTTCCTAGCGGTAATGGGGCGATCGCCGTCATGATGTCCCGCGCATAGCGGATTCATAGGAATTTCACCGAGGAATCGTAGCCCGGGAATCCATAGTGATGGCGAATCGGGCTGCCGGGGGGATCGCAGAAAGGGCCATGGACAGGGAGGGATTCGCGGCATATGATGCGCGCATCGACGATCGGTTGCACGGCCGTTCTCATGATCGGACTTCTGACGCCGCACTGTCACGGCGGCTACACGGTGGAAGAGGATCCGAACAGTCCCCCGGTAGGAGCGGCGATCGTTCCGGATCCGCTCGCCGAGCAGGAGATGCGAAAGTACATGAACCAGCATGGCTCCTGCGTGCTCAACACGTTGGGAGTGAAGATGGAAAACCTGCGACACGCGGGATATGAGACACTGTCCGCCACGCGGTATCCCATATTCACGAACGGTCCGGACCAGAGCCGCTTCTTCGCCTTCGAGAACGCACCGAAGCAGTCGACCGTGCTGGGCTTCGACGACAAGAGGCGCCTCAAATTGGAGTCCGTCCTGAATGTGTCGAATGTCGCCGACGGCAAGCGGCAGTTGTGGCTTTCGGTAAGGTCCGATAAGCGGCCAGCTACCGATGAGATCATCGGCACGGAGATGGGAAAAGCGGGCGAGCAGCAGTCTTGATCGTGAGGATTACGATGCGGAGGTCAACGTCTACTCCGTGCCTAGATCAGCAATTGGAGAAAATAAAGCCTGAGCTGGAGCAGGGAAGGCTCGGCGGCGCGCTCACGTCGTAGCGCGGGATCGAGCGACGGACAACAAGGGCCGCCCAGACTCGGTCTGGACGGCCCTTCTGCCGAGCCCAGTACCATTTGAATATCGTTCCCATAGACGCGATGGAATATCTGCGCATTCTTCATGAGTCTCTGGTCAACGAGAATTGGACCTGTTGCGCTCGGATCGGATACTCGTCGCAACTTAGATTTCCCATAAGACGTTCTCAGGCGTAACTTAGGCTGCCCGGTTACTCTATCCTGGGGAAGGAGGAATGCAGCGAGCGCCAATGATCGATCTCAACGCCCTGTACGTCTTCTGGCTCGCCCGGAGACTTGGGGGCGTGGGGAGGGCTGCGAGGAGGCTCGGCGTGACCCAGTCAGCCGTCAGCCAGAAACTGCGGACGTTGGAGCGCCGCGTCGGGTCCAAACTGTACGGCCGTGAGCGCAATCGGTTCGTCGCCTTTGACGCGGGCGCAGCCATACTTGACGCATGCGGTCCCGCGTTCGTCATCTTGGACCGACTGGCGGCGCAATCGCCGAAGCGTCCGGGGCGTCGGCGGCGTGCGGGACCACGGGCGGACGTGACGCTGCTTGGGAGAGGCGCGGTGCTGTTCGGGTCGCGCGCAAGCTCCCCCCGCGCACATTAGGTTCGCTGATTAGGAAGGAATGCCCATGCCGGCATGGGACGATTTTCGCCGACTATCCGGCCTTAGAAGCTCAGCTTGCCGTTCCTGCGTTCGGGCTATCATGCGTCGAGACGCGGAGAGACTGCGCTGAGGGGAGCGTATGGAGAGATGACGCCATGAACATGATGACGCTTGCCGCCGTGCTTCTGTTGGCCTTGTCGTCGACCGTATCCGCCGAGAACGCCGCCATGTCAGGTTCGGCGGGCGTCTTGGATAGCCTCGATACCGCCGCGGCGGATTCCGGAGCGGTGGCCCAAGCGGCGGCGCCCGAAGAGGACGAGGACAGTTCGTCCGAAGAGAAGAAAGGCGAATACCGGTGCAGTCCCCACGTTCCTTCACTCATCTTGAACGGCTGGATCGAACGCAATTGCAACGCCCGCAGGCCGATCTCCGTCCAGCATCAATTCGACGGATACTACCTTGTCTGCTGCACAAGGAAGTAGAGTCAGCCTCCTCTAAGACGTTCCCCTCTACTCCATGATACAATCCGGACGCAGTCGACCGGATTGGGCGCGCGCAGGGAGGACATCGTGTACAGCATCGACGCAGGACTGGAGGCTCTAGGACGACACCCGGGCCCGCTGCTCGGGTATCTCGCGGCGTTGCCCGTCGTCACGGTCGCGATCGGGCTGCCCGTACGAGCCGCTTCCAAAAACGCCGCGGCGGTCTTCGCGACCATCCCCACGCATCTCGCGGTGCTCCAGGGCGTCTCCGTGTTGGGAGTGCTTGCCTACAGCGCGTTCTTTCTCCACCAGAATCTGCTGGCGCTGAATGTGTTCGTGCACTACGCGCCGCTTCTCAGCGCGGTGGCCGCATTGGCGGCGTCCAACGCCGTCGCGCCGTTCGACGCTCAGCCCGGGTTCGATCGGCTCTCGGGCCTGTGCATGTTGGCCGCCCTGGCCTTCGGGGCGTTCTTCGTGCTGGACCGCCTGCACTTTTTCGCCGGGGTATTCATGTCGCTGGCGTCGTTGACAGGCATCTTCCTCGGCCTATGCGCGATCGCCAGGCTCGCGATGAAGCGCGTACGCGGACCCGAATGACCTCGGCGGCGCCGACCGCCGCATCCTAAGGCAATGTCCGATCCGCCGCCTCCCAGAACGCTCGTGCATTGAACGCGCCGGCGCGCGGAGCGACGGCCTGCGGCCTCGCCGGCGTGCCGGGCCGGCTCATCGCCGGGCGAGCCAAAGATCTCGCTCTCGGCGCGCGTGCCCTCGAGCGCCCGCGTGGCGCCTTGACCGCGCCGCGTCCAACCGGGCTCCGGCGCTGGAGCGCAGGCGGCGCGGGGCGCTTGAAGAGCCGTCGGGGTTGATTGAGAGCGCGGGTGATCTCGCTCGTGTCGCGATAGGGATCCCGGTGATAGCGATCCACCATCTCCGGAGTGATCAGGCCTTGTGCCGTCAGACGTTGGAGCGCTCGCTCGATGGTGGCAAGGTACGGAATCATCGGATCTTGGGCCTGGCTGAGGATCTTGCCGAGAGCTCCTATTACTTTCGGCAGATCGTTCCCGAAGGCGCGATGGAGTATCTGCGCGTCCTTTTTCATTCTCTGATCGATGGGAGACGGCGACGCTTTAGGCTCGGTTGTAGCGCTGAAGAACGCGGCGCGCGCCGGAGATTGCGCCAGCAGCGCGACGACGATCCCGAGTCCCGCCAGCCTTGTCTCTCGCATGGTGATAGGATGCCGTAGGGGACTATCGGATTGCGACCGTTACTCTATCGGAAATCTATTCTCCCGGCCGCGCCCGCCGGGACGTCATGCCGGCGCAGCGGCTCTTTTGGTAGAATCGGGGCCGCAAAGGAGGACTCATCCATGAGAAACATCGCGGTATTTTCGATGTTGTTGGCGGCGTCTGTGGCCGGATCCGGCGCGATCGCGGCGTCGATGGACCCGGTGGACGTCGGCCCCGACGTCTACAAGAAGGTCTTCGAGAACGAGAAGGTCCGGGTCTTCGAGGTCACCTTCAAGCCCGGCGGGAAGATCGGCATGCATTCCCACCCCGATCACTTCGCCTACGCGATCACGGACGGCAGCCTCAAGATCACGAACGAAAGCGGCAAGACGATGGACGCCAACGTGAAGGCCGGCGACGTTATGTGGATAAACGCCGAGTCTCACAAGGCCGAGAACGCCGGCGCCGGCGAGGTGAAGCTTCTGGTGACCGAGCTCAAGGGCTCCAAGACGAAAGCCAAGAAGGCGCCCGCCAAGCCCGCGACGAAATAGACGCTCGACGTCGAACCGGAAGGCCTCTTCCAATAATCTGGAAGAGGCCTTCTCGCTTTTTCCACGGCAACCGTCGCTTTTGCCGCGCTACTTCTTCTTCTTCTTTTTCTTGGAGGCTTCGGCGAGTTCGGCCTTGCGCGCCTCGGCGCGGCCCTTGATCGCGGCGGCCTCGAGATCGCGCTTGAATCGGGCGTCGATCTGCCGCATGCGTTCGTTCGCGGTCGCGGGGTAGGCCCTTTCATCTTGATGCGCCGCGATGTAGGCGAGGTAGTCGGTCCACGCGGCGCGCGCGGCGTGCAGGTTTCCCTTATCCTCGAAGCGGACGGCGAGCTGGAACAGGGAACGGCCGTTCAAGCCCTTGAACCGGCTTGCGGGGCAGCCCGTCGCGTCGCCGGGTTCGCCGGCTTCCAACGGACAGAGATCATCCCTGTCCATGATGCCGTCCTTATCGTTGTCGGGTTCGGGACAGCCGTCGGCGTCCTCAAACCCGTCCAGGTCTTCGGGATCGTTGGAGCAGTATTTGCCAGAGATCGCATCGCGATCCTTGGCGTCAGGGACGCCGTCCAGGTCGTTGTCGATCTCCGGGCAGCCGTCCTCGTCCAGGTAGGCGTCCTTGTCCTCGGCGACGGAGGGGCACATGTCCGCCGCGTCGGGGATGCCGTCGCCGTCGGAGTCCTTGTCCGCCGCCGAAGCAACGCGGGGGAGCAGCAGCGCCGCCGCCACGAGGCACGCCAATACCGCCGGCGCGAGGCCGGAGGCCCATCGGGTCGAAGAGGGTTTCATATGGCGGAGTATGGCATATTGGTTTCCCCCTTTTGTAGTATGGACGGACCACGATGAGCGGAGAAAATCCATCCGATAAGACGGGCGCGTGGATCGCAGGCGGAGCGGTCGCGCAATTGCTTCTTTGCTTCGGAATCGTCTTCAAGACGACCGGACATATCCTCGGCGGGGAGGGCTTCAAGGGGATCCTCGCGGGGACGCTCGGGAGCCTGTTCGGCGCGGTCGTCCTGGGCGCCGCCGTCTCCGCCGCGGCCGAGAAGCTGCCGGCGGAGAGCCGCCCAAAAGCCAATCTCGCGGCCGGCGCTCTCCTCGTCCTCCTCACCGCCCTCTTTGCCTGGCGCGTCGCGATCCCGACGCTGCGGCACGACCCCGCCACCTACTACTACGGCAGCGCGTCGATGCAGTACCGGGTCACGTATTCCTCCGGCAAGAAGGAGACGCACTCCGGCGCGGAGCTCGGCGAGCGGAAATGGGGCTGGGCGGTCGGGCTCTACCTCTCCTCGACGATCGCGCTCGGCGCGGTCGGGCTCTTCACTCTCTATCGCGCTATCAAACCCCCGCAAGCCTGAAGCGGCGCTTTATTTTTCGAGCGTGCGTTTGGAGAACTCGTCGTCCGAGAACTTTACGCCCGTCTTCCAGCTTTTGCGCTCGAGCGTCGTCCAACCGCCGTCTTTGGCAGTCATCGTCCGCAGCGCCGGAGAGCAGACCTGTTCCTTGCACGTGTACTTTTCGAGAGTCTCGGTCTTCAGCAGGCCCGCGTCGGTGAAGTAGTCGATGCGAGTCGGCACGAAATATTTCGCGGGGTCGACGATCACCTCGAGCTTCGAATAATTCCCGGGGCTCTTGGCCGTCAGCGTCAGCTTGCGCGCGGTTTCGTCGTACGCCGACGCATCGTAATCCGAAAGCCGCGACAACCCGTATTCGAGCGGCCCGAACAGCGTCCCCATGAAGTCGCGGGTTCCCGTCGCGGACGCAATCCGGCGGACCTTCCCGAACGCGGGCAGGTAGACATATATCTGCGTGGAGGAGAGCACGAGAATGCGCGTTCCCTTCAAATCCTTGGGTGCCGTGAATTCCTGCCGCATCCGCTGGCCGGCATCGATCTTCACGGTCTCGCTCAGCGGAGTCTCCGTTTTCGCGCCGGCCAGCTTGGAAATCACGGCATACTCGAGGACCTGGGTCTGGGAAAGACCCAGGGCGGTCTCCATATCCATGAAAATCTTGTCAGCGGAGGCCCCGAGGGCGGCGCCTGGAGCGGTAAGCAGCAGCGCGGCAAATAGGGTCGGGGTCCTCATTGGCGCATGATAATACTTTGGCTTAGCTTCGCGCCATGCTTCCTGATATCCTACGGGGCGTGAGCATCCGGAATGCGGAACTCCTCTTGATCGCCGCATTCCCGTCTCCAGTCCTTGAGCGGCGGAGCCTGAGGGCCCCAGCGCCGCGGTCCGGGCGGCCAACAGCGCCATCCTCGCCCGCCTGCGCGACGAAATCTCTCTCGTCAAGAACTACCGGTCCCAGTTCGCCCGGATCATCGCCAAGGTCGGTATCGATGACTTTCTCGCGAAAGTCGCCAAGCGGGCCGAAGAGCCCTAACCCCTAACCGGCGATCTTGTGCAGGGCTTTTTTGGCCTCGTCCTTGACCCGGGCGTGCGGGGAGTCGGCGGCCTTCCGTAGGGCTGGGACCGCGACAGCGGCGGCGGGGCCGATGGCGCCCAGCGCGCCCGCGGCCCATTCCGCGAGGTCGGCGTCGTCGCCCGCCAGCGCCTCGGCCAAGGCCTCGGCCGCGGGCGCGGCGTCCTTCTTCACGTAAAAGAGGGCGGCTGCGGCGCGCCAACGGTGCTTCCATTCCCGATCCCGGAGAGCCGTGATCAAGCCCGGCACCGCCGCGCCCGCGCCTTCGCCGACGGCTTCGACGGCTTCGCAGGCTTGGCCCCGGCGCTCGGGGTCGCGGCCCGCGAGGGCTTGCGCGATGTGCGGGACGACGCGTGCGTGAAAGGCTTTGTTGTGAAGTCTAGCGATGGCGAACGCTGCCGCCCAGCGGACGCTCGCGTCGGGGTCCTCAAGCAGAGGCGCGATGAGCGGCGCGTGCGTGGAGCCGGTCCAGCCATACGCGCCGATCTCCGCGATCGTGGCGGCTCGGACCGCCGGATCGGGCGAGCGAAGGCCTCTGCGGCGCCGGGCCCAAACGAAGCGGTCGATGATCCAGCCGATTCCGAAAAAGACGAAGAACAGCGCGACGAGCGCCGCCGACGGGGCCAGGAAGAACCCGATGCGGCGGGGCCACGTCTTCTGTCCGACGGCCAGCGACAACGAAACCATGAAGACGGCGAACAGGATCGGGATCTCGAGGAGCCTTCCGCTCTCGTCCTTCCAAAGGCGCTTCGAGGACATGACGCATCCTATAATTTTCAACGATCCCTTGCGTCCTTGACGCCTAGGCTTCCCTCAATTAGAGGCGTTCGCCATTTACTAGAATACGGATGTTCATGAAATATAGGGAACCTCGATCTGGATTCGCCAATCCAGATTGGATGATCATGCTGACCGCGATCGGAATCGGGTTGGCCATCCTCATCCCGAAGCTGCAGAAGGCAGGATTTCGAATCACCCTTCCGAAGTTCCTGATCGTCGCCGGCGTCTTTGCGGCCCTCGTAGTCGCTTGGGTCGCGTTCACCCGCTTCTTCGAGTACGTCGCGAACCGCCGCGCGAAAGACGCGGAAAAGGTCCCCGTTTTCCCTAAAGACGGCATCGTGTGGCATGACTGGAGCGCGGAGACCGAAACGTTGGTCGCGGAGAGAAATAGACCGGTGTTGCTCTTCGTCGCGAACCCGGACCCGACCGTCGCCCCATTCTTGAAAGCCGTCTTGAGAGCCCTGCCGAAGAACGAGCGTCTGCGGGAACTGCTGGACGGATACTTCGTGGCGGTCTTGATCAAGGCGGACTCCGTTCCCGAGCTCTTCAAGTCGCTTGGCGCCGGCAGCCGCTACAACATCGCCGTGCTGTCGCCCGCGGGACTGACGCCGATGACGACGATCGATCCGGCGGGCGGCAAGCCGGAGGAGATCGCGGCGACGATCACGAAGGTGCTGGAGAAGCTGAAAGAGATCTACTGATCGGAATTCTTCGGCTTGGGACGGAGCATGCCGAAGAGGTCCTTCATGGCGGGATCAAGCCCCGGGATCGGCACGTCCGTCTTCTCGAGCAAGGCGAACCCGTCGATCGGCCGCGTCTCGCGGTAGTCTTGGACGTACATGTCCATGTAGACCTTCCAGAGGAGAGCCCCGTCGCCGGAAGCAACGGCGTAGGCATCCAGCATGTGCCCCGACGCCGCGCCCTCGACGCTGCCCAGGCGACGGTATCCGGCGCCTTGCCCATCGGGCCCGCGCAGGCGCAGCAGGTACTCCAGTTCGCCCGCCGGGTTCTCGCATTTGACGGGGTTTGTTTTCGAGCCGAGGGCGCCCTCCGGCAAGTCGCGGAGCACGGGGCCGCGCGGGCGACGAAGGAAGAAAAAAACCGCCGCAATCGCGGCGAACGTCAAAAGCCAGATCATCATCAGCGGAGTCTACGAAATTGCCTCCCTAGAAAGCGTGCTTCCAGGGATTTTCCGCGCGAGCGGCGGATGGGGTCGTTTGCAGATGCTCGTGGAGCGCCGCGGCCAAGGATCGCGAATCGACCGGTTTCTGCATGACCTTGCGCACGTAGGGTTCCTGAAGCATGAGCTGGAGCGCGACGGGGTCCATCACCCGGTCGGTGATCAGGAAGGCGGGAAATCCCCCCAGCCCGTCTGATTGGAGGTGCCGGAGGAGTTCGACGCCGCTTCGGCCTTGAAGCATGAGGTCCAGCACGACCAAATCCGGCTCCGACGCCTTGATCTTTCGAAGGGCCGAGTCCATGTCCCACGCGTCGTCGACTTGGAAGCCCTCCTCCGCGACGAGTTCCTTTATCGATTTGCGCTGCGCCGCGTCCGGCTCGATTACGAGGATTTTCTTATCTCGAGGTTCCGCCATGGGCCCTCCCGAGGGCGCGACCATCCTGATCTCAAGATAGGCGGCGGAGTCGCCAAAATCAAGGCTCGGATTGTCAGCGGACGACAGCCGGGCCGGACCAATACGCAATCAGTTCCTCGTACTTTTCCTTGATCCGCGCGGCCGTGTCCTGTCGGCACGTCAGAGAGCCGCTGCTCAAGACGCGCTGCTGCCTCGTCTGGACCATCTCCCGGCGATCGTAATCGATGAGGGAGCCGTCGGTGTGCAGATGGAGTAGCCAAGAATCGAAGCGCCAATCGCCGTCCGCGCCCATCTTCCATTCATCGACCAGAAGGCGCACGCCGAGTAGACCGGGCAGACCGGTCTCCGGATGGACGCCGCCCCACGCGATGATCCAATGGTTGACGTGGTCGACTTCGGGTTTGGGCGGGAGACCGGGCGGCTGGACCTCCGCGATCGTCTTGCGGTCGGGGTCCTCACCCGGCACGGCGCGCTCTTCGACGCCTTCGCGGGCGACCCGCTCCAGGATTTTGCGCCAGATATCCTTGGGCGTCTCGAGATCCGGGACGACGCGGCCGGGACATGGGTCCGGCTGGGCGAAGGCGAGGGCGGGAAGCAGCGCAAGTGCTGCGAGGGCTTGTCTTGCGGCGGAGGGGATCGTCATGGCGGCTCCTCCCCTCCGTCCCGATACTATATCACCAAGCGCACCTGTCCTGAAAGGTCCGAAGGTCCGGCCCGCGACTCCTCCCTTGGACCCTGGGTCCTTCGGCGTCCCACGCGCCGACCCCGCGGCGGCTTCTAGACAGCGTTGCGCTCGGCTTCGGAAATGACGCCGCCGCGATCACGATGGTTCTAGCGAAGTCTATCGGGACCTGCCGAGAGTCTTCTTGAGAGTCTCGAGCATTCGCCGTAGAATGCCGCGCTGCGGCAGCGCCGGAGTCCATCCCGGCGGCCATGAGTGGGAGCGCGTCCGAGGAATCGACGATCATCGTTCCGCAGGCGCATCCTATCTTCATGGGCTCCTATTTCATGAACAGCAGTGCGACGCTGGTCAGCGCCGCGACTACGGACACCAGCCGAAGGAAGAGAGACGCGTAGCCGCAGAACGAACGCCACAGGAGGACGCCGGTCGGAAGGACTTCGATCGTTCCCTTTCGAGATTGAGTCTCGGCGATCCATTTCAGCCTCTGAGCGAGAAGCCACGACAGGATCGCGGCGCCCAATCCACCGATGAAGAGTGCCCAACGAGTCTGAAGAGGGGTCATCGAGGAGCCAATGGCGGAAGCATGAGCCATTCTAACTGATTGCGAGGTACTGGGTTTGCGGGAGCCTGGGGCGATCGTTCCGCGGCGTCAGTTCGAGCCCCAGGGAGGAGGCGGGGGCGAGACGGGGCGCGTCAGGTCGAAATCGATGCGGAACTCCCGGCCGGGTCTGGTCAACGCGTAGGAATACGTCCTGCCGGGCACGAGGCCGACGACCCAGACGTTCTCCGCGGACTTCGGGATGTTCCCCTTCACGAACATCTCCTTGGATTCCCGATCCGCCGGGAAGGCCTGGCGGGTGGAGGATCCTTCGTCAACGGCGTCGCCGCCGTACATGTTCATTTCGTCGGCGGTGCCGTCTTGATGGCGATGGTCGTGCTTGAGGCGCAGGCCCGAAGCCGTTCGCGCAAACACCCAGGTCCGCGATCGGTCGTCGCCGACGTGGAACGGGACGCGTATTTCTTTCGCGGAGCAGTCTCGAACATGCATCACGAGCGTCTTTCCCTCGAAGGGGTCGGGCTTTCCAGGAGCGGCGCCCTCATTGGCGGCGATCCGCCCCTCGAAGGCCTTGCCGCAAAGCTTGCTCAACTCCGCCAAGAACGCGTCCTGCGGACCGCCTTGCTTGGCCGCCGGACGCGGAGCGCCGCACGCCGCGTGGAGGAACGCCGTCAACACGATTGCTTTCGCGAGAGTCCGCATGCCGCTAGTCTAACAATTTGCGGACAACTCGGTCCGGACCGAGGTCAAATATGATCCTGCCTGACACCGCAGACGCAGATCGACGATCCGTATTGAACGGCGTTGTGAACTAATGTAGTGTAGCCGGCGACATGCTGATCTTTCTCGGCGTATTGGCGGCCGGTGCCGCCCTCGTATTCGGCGTCCCGGCGTATACCATCTCGAGCTACTTCAAGCATCGGCCGCTGCCGCCCGATTGGTCCATCGAGAAGATCCAAAGATCTTTAGGCCGTTGGACTCTTGGCTTGACCCTCCTCGCCGTCACGATGCTGATCCCTCTTGTCTTGCTGCTGTTCCGCGCCAACGTTTTCGGCTGGAGATGGCCGTTTTCCTTCTTGAATATCTTGGCGTTCCACTACTTTCTCGCCTTGTTGTCGATCTTGGCCATCGCCAAGGTGCGTCAACGGATCCGTGTGCTGGGTCAGCTGTCCCCGTCGGCATCGTCTTCGCCTTCGCCGGCGGTCATCGTCGCTGCCGTCTCTACCGTGCTCGCATGGGCGCTCGGCATCGGCACGGTGGCCTTCGGAGGCTTCTTCACCGCCATGGCGGGCATGGGCTGGGGCCGGCCTCTGCGCATCAACGGGAAGACGGTTCGCCCCAAGCTGAAACGCGGCGACGATTGGGCCCAAGGCGAGCGGGCAAACGCCGCTTCGTTGGATGCCGATACCAAGAAGGCGCTGGAAGCGCTTTGGCTGCATGACGCTAAAAAGGAACACGCGAGCGTTCCCGCCTTTTCGCGCCTGGGCTGGCAACTCGCGGGCATCGGAGCGCCTCCGGAGTTGCTCCGGGACGTCCACCTGGCCGCGATCCAAGAGATCACCCACGCCCGCAAATGCTTCGCCATGGCCGCCTCCTTCGGCGAGGCTGCATTGTCCCCAGAGCCGATCCCGGAGGTGTTCGACGATAGGTGCGGCTACAAAGACCGACCCGTGATCGGGATCGCCGTCGACAGCTTGATCGACGGCTGCCTGCTCGAGGGATTCAACGCCGACACGGCGGCCGAAAGCGCGCTCCCCTGCAAGGACCGGGCTTCGCTGCGGTTGATCAAGCAGATCGCTTCGGAAGAGAGCTCTCACGCGGAGCTCGCTTGGCGCATCGTCGCGTTCTGCCTGACGCAGGAGCCGCGACCGGCGGCCGAGGCGCTTTCCAAGGCAGCGTCGGGGATCGACGCGCTGGACCGCCCGACGGCGGCCTCTTCGCAGGTTCGCCCGCTGGTCGCGAAGGCGGACGCGCAGGCGCTGAGGGATTTCGGGCGCTTGCCCGATGAGGAGTTCGACGCCCTCTGGCGCCGGCGGGTCGATGCGACACAGCGACGGCTGGTCGATCTGCTGAAACCCTTGCCAAGCACGCGTACTACGCCGGCTCTGCTTTCTCGGTAGAGTCGCGGGCCTTCAAAACGCTACTGCTGCCTGAGCAGAGTCGTCCGAAAACACTCGCGCCCTGCCGGTTGCCCGGGGGCGGTCATCCGTTCGTTGATTCGTTGCGGCTACGGATGTGCGGCGGAGACCTTCTTGTTCTTCAGGGCATCCCGGCGAGCGCTCATCCGTTTGAACAGAGCGTACTTCCGCTCGAAGACTCTCGCCCAACCGGAGGACGAGCGTCTCGCTTTCGTCGGGGTGGGTGCCGCGGCCGCCGGCGCGGAGCGCGCGCCTCCGATCCCGGCCACCCATCGCGCGGCGGAATGGGCGGATCCCTTGATGCGATCCCACCACGAGGCGATCCAGGAACTCATCGATGCCGCTGAAGAACTCGGCTTGTCGGCGGAAGCGGGAGGCGGCACGAGCGGGGGCGTTCGAGCCGAGGCCCCGTTGCGGAGCGCACGCGACGGAGCCCCGGCCGCTTGGACCGAGTGCGCTCGCATCCCGGGATCGGCACCCGCGGGGCGGTGTTGCCGAACGATCTCCGCCTCGCGGCGAGCGCCGTCCGGCCCCACCGAGGATTCGGCGGCCGCGGCGTCCGGCCGCGCGCCGTCTTGCTGCGCGAACAAGGGCGCGGGAATGGCCACGAGACCGAGCCATGCCGCGAGCGCCTTCGCCGCCTGATTAGGATGCATCGAGGCCGTTCTCCCTCCCAAATACAGAGCCCTAACGAGAATGCCGGCCTGAGGTAACAGACTCGCAACGAAGCTCGCGCCGAAAGGCCCGCCCCGAAAAGCCCGCCCCTGCTTCTTCTCTTGGACGCCGGGGAAGACGCACTCGCGAAGGTCACATCCTGGGTCGTCCGTCCAGGTCTGCGCGGGGCCGTCAGTCACTTGCCCCAAGGCGCGCTCGCGACCATATTGGGTTCCATGAAATCACCAATCGTTACTCTCGCGGCGTTCGCGCTGCTCGCTCGCGGCGCCTTTGGCGCTGGATCGCCCGCTCTCCCCTCTATCCAGGACGCTCTCGCGGATTCGCGCGCGGCGGCGCGACCGATCGTCTCGGCGCCCGTGGTCGCCCCGGCTGAACGCGAGGGGACCGATGAGGAGATCGTGGCGGCGGTGTGCCGTTCTGCGGATCCGGTCGCCGTCGTCGATCAATTCACGGGCGATCCCGATGACAAGTTCGACCTCGACGGCGATAATGTCTACGACGCCTTTCATGGCGAGATCGTCGCGTCCTTCTACCGCGCCTCCGGAAAGAGCGTCGTGCCGGTCGATGTGTTCAAGTTCAATGCTCTGGATTTCGTGACGATCATCTTGGAGCGTTTCGTCGCGCGTCTTGAACGCGGAGAATTCAAGGTCTCGGCGATCAACCTATCCTTGGCGGCCGATATCCCGGCCGCGGAACTCGGAACGTTGCCGTCCCCGTCTGAGCCGCGCGCCGAGCGCGAACGACTCCACTCCAAGGTGCAAGCGTGGTTCACCTCAAGGGGCTCGGACTACGGGGCATTCGTCGCGTTGATGGAGCGTGCGCGCAGGCTGGGCGTCGCCGTGATCGTGCCGGCAGGCAATTCGGGCCCCGGAAAGGTGAATGCGCTGAGCCTTCTCCCGGGTGCGATCACGGTCGGCGGCCTCACGATCGACGGTCGTAAGAGCGAATCCACGGGAGACAACGCGCTCGTCGGGATATGGCGGCTCGGCGAGCGGGTCATGCGCCGTACGGCGGATGGGGGCGTCGATGTGAATGGAGACGGCACGGCGGAGTTCCCGCGCTCGAGCCTCTCCGGCGGTCCGGCTTGGGCGCGCTATTTCACGGGAAGGCTCGTCTCGGAAACCGTCATCGACCCTCCGACCGGCGGCGACTTCGATGTGCTGAACCGGGCCCATCCCGCCGGCCTTGCGGCGCTTCGCCGGATCATGCCGGACGCTCTGTACCGCACCGAGGATGCGATCCGCTATTTCAAGAAGGAAGGACTCTTCGCCGCCGCGATGCGGCGGCGCGGGGAGTACTACGACAAGCATCTCACCATGCCCTTCCGCGCCGATTCAAACGGCCGCATCGTCTTCGATCCGGCGGGCGACGGCTCGCCGAACCAAGTGACGATACTCAACGGCACCTCGGTCGCCGCTCCGGCGATCTGTCTTCCTCGATAGGCACCTATCCCGACGCTGGTTAGCGGCGGCCGCGGCAGGGTATCACGTCCAGCGCGAGCGGGGAGTCCTTTCGAGAGACGATCATGAGCGCCGCCGCCCCGTTGACGCCGTAGAAATCGCTCTGAGGCAGGAAAAGCACCGTGAGCTGCTCCCACCCAAAGCCGACGCTTTCTTCGGATACCTTCCGGCGAGACCAAGTTTCGAAACGAAAGGCCGCTCCCGGTTGCCCAGGCGCGGCCTTTGTGTCGTCAATTCGTTGCGGCTAAGGGTTCTTTAGAAATCCCCGTCGTGGCTGTGCCCGTCCATCGGCATCGCCGGCTTCTTCTCCGGGATGTCGGCGACGAGGCACTCGGTCGTGAGCACGGTGCCCGCGATCGACGCCGCGCCTGGCGCATAGGGATGTCAAGCACCGCGCGAAAGGAAGTACTTCTTGCGCGAGGCGTTCTCGAGCGTGGTGCGCGTGACCTTGGCCGGGTCGACGTCGGCCTTCATCAGGTCGACCGAACTTGCCGGGAGGTGCTCTGGATTTTAAGGGAACGCCTTGGCAGTAGCTTGACTGTTCGCCGAGGAGGAATCAAGCACTCTCTTGGACCAAGAAGGAGCGACGGCTATTAGGACCGAGACGGTGGCCACCAATCCGAAGAGGACGCCGATGCTGGTCATGACGAGAACGACTCTATCCCGCAGCCATGATTGCGCGGATGATCTTGGCGGGGAGGTGAAGACTCCCAGATATCCGTCAGCCCAATTGGCCCATGCGACGAGGGTATGCAGCACGCGATTAGCATGGGTGCGGGCAATTGCAGTCCGGCAACACCATGAATCAAAAGAGCCAATGGCGTAAGAAGGCCGCCCCCGGTTGCCCGGGGGCGGCCTTCTGTCGTTGATTCGTTGAGGCTGCGGGTTCTCTAGAACTCCCCGCCGCCGTGGCTGTGCCCGTCCATTCCGCCCATCGCCGGCTTTTTCTCCGGGATGTCGGCGACGAGGCACTCCGTCGTGAGCACGGTGCCAGTTATTGGATATCTTCGATACCGGTGCGCGTCACGCGGTGGCGTCGCTGCGGGCCTTCGTCCACGCCCCACCGATTGAGGGCCTGGGTCGTACGGATGAGTTCTCCATTCGCGTCCACGCTGAAGGTGAGACGAGTCCTCGGGCCGTCCTCTCGTCTCGAGAGGCTCAGCGCAGTCGGCCGGCGGTATAGGCCGTGGCCTTCCAGGCCGCTCGAGAACGAATACCCGAGCGCGTACATCCGTCCTACGACCGCATCGAGGTTGCCCGAGATGTCGATGCCGCCCGTGCCGACGGGAACGTGATGTCCGGGCGTATCGGCGAGCGCGCTGAGCGTTCGGTCCACCTGGAGCATGCCTCTCGTGCCGAAACCGGGAACCGGCCTGGCGCGATAGGAGAAGAGCCCCGGCCCGAAGCTCCTGAACGCCAAGAAGCCTTGGAGCGGTCCTCCACCAGGCGCGACGATCAGTCGCATCGGGGAAGGATAGCGCCCTGAGTCGTAATGCGCAGAGAATACGCGAGCCCAGCCCGCGTATTCCTCCGGCAGGCTCTCGGGGACCCCGCCGGGGAACATGCGGGACAGAAACGCCTGCATTTCTGGGGAAGGGGCGCCTTGCCGAGCGTCCGCCGGTGCGGCGATGCCGAGAATGACGAGCCATGCGATCGCGGCCATCCGTGCAATTAGAGTCATTGTTTCCTCCGTGAGGCGCCGCTGCCGTCTTCGCGCCTCGGTGTCTGGAGGATGGCGCCGCGAGTCGAGGAATTGGTGTGCGGCGTCCGTATAATTTCCGTGAGGGACAATAAAAGGGCCGCCCCCGGTTGCCCGGGGGCGGCCTTCTGTCGTTGATTCGTTGAGGCTGAGGGTTCTCTAGAACTCCCCGCCGCCGTGGCTGTGCCCGTCCATTCCGCCCATCGCCGGCTTTTTCTCCGGGATGTCGGCGACCAAGCACTCCGTCGTGAGCACGGTACCCGCGATGGACGCCGCATTCTCGAGCGCGGTCCGGGTGACCTTCACCGGGTCCACGACGCCGGCCTTCATCAGGTCGACGAACTCGTTGGTGTCGGCGTTGAAGCCGAAGGACTCGCCGCCGGCGAGCACCTTCTGGACCACGACCGAGGCGTCGGCGCCCGCATTGAACGCGATCTGCCGGATCGGAGCCTCGAGCGAGCGCCGGATGATCTGGATTCCGGTCGTCACGTCGTCGTCCTCGTCCTTCAAGCTGTCGAGCGTCTTGGCCGCCCGAAGGAGCGCCACGCCGCCGCCGGGGATGATGCCTTCCTCGACGCCCGCGCGAGTCGCGTTCTTCGCGTCCTCGACCTTCGACTTCTTGGACTTCATCTCCGTCTCGGTCGCCGCGCCGACGTTGATCACGGCCACGCCGCCGGAGAGCTTCGCCAGCCGCTCTTCCAGCTTCTCGCGGTCGTAGTCGGACGTCGTGTCCTTGATCTGCTTGCGGATGGAGTCCGCGCGCGCGTCGATCTCCTTCTTGGAGCCGAGCCCATCGATGATGGTCGTGTTTTCCTTGTCGACGACCACGCGCTTGGCGCGGCCGAGCATGTCGACGGAGGCCTTCTCGAGCTTCATGCCGATCTCCTCCGAGATCACCTGGCCCTTAGTCAGGGTCGCGATGTCTTGGAGCATCTCCTTGCGCCGGTCGCCGAAGCCGGGGGCCTTCACCGCGGCGCACTTCAGCGTGCCGCGGATCTTGTTGACCACGAGCGTGGCCAGGGCCTCTCCTTCGACGTCCTCGGCGATGATGACGAACGGCTTGCCGGTTTGCACGATTTTCTCGAGCAGGGGCAGCAGGTCGTTCATCGCGGAGACCTTCTTGTCGGTGATGATGATGAAGGGATCGTCCAGGGACGCCTCCATCCGGTCGCTGTCGGTGACGAAGTAGGGCGAGATGTAGCCCCGGTCGAACTGCATGCCCTCGACGACGTCGAGCGTCGTCTCTGCGGACTTGCCTTCCTCGACCGTGATCACGCCCTCATGCCCGACCTTCTCCATGGCCTGGGCGATCAAGTCGCCGATGACCCTGTCGTTGGCCGAGATGGTCGCGATCTGCGCCTTCTCTTCCTTAGTCTTCACGGGCTTGGCCATCTTCTTGAGCTCTGCCACGACCTTCTCGACCGCCTTGTCGATGCCGCGCTTGATGTTGCGCGAGTTCGCGCCGGCGGTGATGTTGCGGATGCCTTCCGTGAGGATGGCCTGCGCGAGGACCGACGCCGTCGTCGTTCCGTCGCCCGCGATGTCGTTGGTCTTGGAGGCCACTTCCTTCACCAGCTGGGCGCCCATGTTCTCGAAGGGATCCTGCAGCTCGATCTCCTTCGCGATCGTGACGCCGTCGTCGATGACGGACGGGGACCCGAACTTCTTCTCGAGGACGACCGCGCGGCCCTTGGGGCCGAGGGTGACCTTCACGGCGTTCGCGAGCTTGTCGACGCCGTCCTTCATGTGCTTGCGGGCGTCGTCTCCGTATACGATCTGCTTTGCCATAGTTGGGTTACCTCTCCTTTATATAGTTACTTCAGGATGCCGAGAATGTCTTCCTGATGCATGATGAGGAAGTCCTCATCATCGATCTTGATCTCGGTGCCCGAGTACTTGCCGTACAGGACGCGATCGCCCGCCTTGAGCTCCATCGGCAGGACCTTTCCGTCCTCCGTGACCTTGCCCTTGCCGGCGGCCACGATCTTTCCTTCCTGAGGCTTTTCCTTCGCGGTATCCGGGATGATGATGCCGCCCTTCTTGAGCTCTTTCGCCTCAAGAGGCTTCACGAGCACCCGGTCTCCGAGAGGTTGAATCTTCACGTTGGTAAGAGTCGCTTCTGCCACAGCTGTACCTCCTTATCCGTATCTTTTCCCCGCCCTTTCGGCGGAGTCGAACTTGTTTGGCAGTCACTGTGCCCGACTGCTAGTTAAATTTTATCACACGGATTGAAACTTGTCAATCGACATGCGTGATTGCTAGGAAAGGACGCGGCGGCTTAGGGGCGCTTGGGCAGGGCGGCCTTTTTCTTGGAGGACGGAGCGGGCGGCCAAAGCGTGGCGAGAATCCCCTTCAGCGTAGAGACCCACGGCGGCGCCACGGGCTGCACTTCCCCTTCGGGAGGCAGCTCCATCGGCGATTCGGGCCGGCCCTCGTCGCGCGTGAACGCGGGCTCGATGTGGATCGGGGCGGGCTCCGCCGGAGGCTCGGGCATCGCCGGCGCGAGGGCCGCCGCGTCCGCGGGAGGCGGGACCGCGGTGATCGGCGGCGCGGCGGTGGGAGGCGCCGTCGCCCGGGACTGAAGGTCCGGGATATCGGGCAGAGGATTGATCTGCGGCAGCGCCACGTCCGAATGCGGCGTTTCGGCGACGAATTCGGGCTCCGGCGGCGGCGCGGGCGGTTCGGGCGGCGGCGGTGCCGGAACTTCGGGCAAGGGGGGCGCGATGATCGCGGCCGCGGCCAGCGGCGCGCGTTCGTCGTAGGGACGCGGAACCTCCTTCGAGATGCCGGCCGTCGCGTCCGGAAGGATGCGGCCCATCTCCGACTCGAGGCGCTGCAGGAGGGCGAGAGCCTTCGCGAGGACCAGCTCGCGCTCGGAGAGCTGCCCCGACAGTTGGTCGACCATGGCCTGCAGGCGGTCCCGGTCGGCCGCGAGGCGACCGGAGGCGAGGGTAGCCTCCTGCGCTTGGCGGCGCAGATCGTCTGCATCCTTGAGAAGCTTGGTGGCCTCCGAGGACTTGTCGAGCAGCTCCTGTTTCGCCCGGGCGAGGAACTCCTCGAGCTTCCGCTCTCGGTCCTCCAGGCCGGGGATGAGCGAGACCCGGTTCTCGAGCATCCGCGCGCGCTCGCGTGCAGTCTGCAGCTCGCGGCGCGTGTCCTCGAGCGCGCGTTCGAGGGATTGGGTGAGGGAGCGCTCCTCTCGGCGGTTCTCGAGCTCCCGCATGAGCTCGGTGACGTGCCGAAAGAGCTTCTCGCTCGTGGAATTGACGACGTCGGCCGGCGACAGCGGCGCCACGGGAGGCCGAGGCGGGACGGCCGCGTGCGCTCCGTTCGTCCCCGAAGGCGTCTCCCCCCTCAGGGCGGCCATGATGTCCGGGAACACTCCGGCGCGCTGCCAGTTCCTCTGCGCGACGCCGTCCGAGACGGGGCAGACCATGGAGGTCGCCGTAAAGCCGGACACCGCGACGAGCTCGCGCGGCTCGTAGCTTCCGGGGACCTCCCCGTTGAGATAGACCCAGTACTTCATGACAGGATAGTACTAGCATAAGGTCATTACCGTTTCATTTCCAGGCTTTTTTGCTGTAGGCCGTTTGGGGTAATCGTATATGGGACTTTAGTCTCAGGTTGTGCGCATCCCGCGCGTGTATAAGCGATGGAGTACGGGGGGCATCAATGACCGGACGATTCGGGGGATTGGCGGTGTCGCTGACGGTGCTGGCGCAGGGATTTGCCTGGGCGAACGGACTGCCTCGGGCGCAGCCTGGCGTCCATCTGACCGGTATTCCACTGGCGGAGCGGGAACGGGCGATCAAGGCCGAGATCGAGCAGACGGCGGGAGTCCGCCTCGTGGAGCCGGCCTTCAATTCGAACCGCATGGACAGCCGGACGTTCAGCGTCGTCACGCCCGAAGGCGTCTATCTGGGTGAGGTCGCGACCGGCCTCATGCGCCGGGACCAGACGTTGGCGGACGTCCGCCAGAGCCTGCTCGATCAGATCGCGCAGCGCCGGCAGGGCGGCAACGGCATCCTGTTGGGAGAGAACGAAGAACAGCGCGAGGCGTTGATCAATGCGTTCTCTTCCCGGAGCGCCAACCTCAGATTCGACCGGGGACAATACCCCCACGTCCTGAATGTCGGCGGCAACGTCCTGCAGCTCCCAAAGGACGGGATGCGGAGTCACGCCCTCACGCTGCGGGACGGGGTGGTCGCCGCGCAGAGCACGTCCGCGGCGGGAGAGACCGTCGAGCGCGGCACCGTGGCGCTCGCGCGGTAGGCGAGTTTACTGCCGGACGATGAAGGAGCCGGTCGCGATCGGATTGCCCTGTCCGTCCGTGATGTCGACGCGCCACTGACCGGGCTTGACGCGTTTGGACGTCCAGATCCTGGTCCGGTTGTAGCGCAAGGTGAGCGGGTAATCCGCGACCTTCTCGTCGCCGTGATACCACACGTGCCGGACCTGCACCGGCGGGTGCTTCACGAGCAGGCGGTTCCAGAAGAAGACGGAGCGGGTGCCGCTGTCGAAGGCGTCCGTCGGCGCGACCGGCGTCATCGAGGAGACCTCGGTAGCGAAAGCCAGCTTGTCCACCTCGAACGGCAATTCCGGCGGCTTGGCCTTCTCCACGGCCGCGGGCTCGGCGACCGGGGCTCCCGGCGCTGCGCCGGCCTGGCCGGAGGACGCGGCGGGGGCCGTTTTCGAGTCCGCGGGCTTGGCGTCCGTAGCATTCTCCGCCGCAACGCGGGAGGCGAGCGGCACCGACAGGAGGATGGAGAGGATGGCGGCTCGTCGTGTCATGATGTCGGGGCTCCCTGGCTGAACGAAATCAACTTCACGCGCGACCCGCGCGTCTCCTCGGCGTAATCTTCATAGATATAGCCGACCTCGGGCGCGTAGTAGCGGATCGCGGAGCCCGCGTCGCCGGCGGCGAGGTACGTGTTGACCCGCAGGCAGCGGTCGAACGTGCCGGCGGGCACGCTGAGCGTCTCGTCCAGCGAGACGAGCTCGTGCCGATCCGGCTCGTCGATCCACGAGGTTCCGGGCACGGGTGGGATCGGGAACTCGACGCGCGGATGGCCGAGCACGCCGTCCTCGGAGCGGAGTTCCTTGGCGGATCTGACCATCCGGAACGTATGCGTGTGGACCTCCCCCATCCGCGTGCGGGTCATCTCGATGTCCGCGACGCGGCTACGCGCGACTTCGGAGACCGTCACGACGCGCAGGTCCACCGTCTCGACGCCCTCGAACTCGCTGCTCGTGTGCGCGTAGCGCAGCGAGCGACCGGAGCGTAGCGGAAAATAATCGGGGCTGAGGTGGACTCGGACCGTGTCGGACATACCAAGGGATTCTAGCAATTGGGTATCCGGGAAAGCACGGACATCACTACGGCACGGAAGGCGGGGAAGCGACAAGCGCATTCGTTGTTAATCATTATAGGTCCTTAGACCTATTCTAATTTGGGCCTTATGGTACTTTACAATATGGGCCTTTTGGAGCCATGATGCTGCATCGATAGAAAAACTCTGTCGAGTAAGCACCCAGATCCCGCGACCGGCAAGTCCACCACCCAAGCCTTGCCGGTCGCTGCTTTTCACTTCTTCGGCGCGGGCGCCGGCCCCGACGGCGACTGGCTGAGCGAAAGCTCCTTGAGCGTCCGGAGCACCCACTCCCGGTCGCATTGGTTGAGGATGCAGCTCTTGGCCCACGTCTGCACGTTGAGCAGAGGGGGGTCGGCGAGCACCTGCTCGTAGTCCGCGATCGCCTGCGTGTGCTGTCCCGCCAGATCGTACACGACACCGCGGTAGAAGCGCAGGAGCGTCGGCCAGCCGGCGGGCCCGTCGGCCGGCGCGCGCGCGATCGCGCGGTTCAGCCATTCGATGGCGGAGGCGAGGCCCGCGGGATCGAAGCACTTCGGCCCGTCGAGCCCGCACAGGAGGGAGAGCTGCTTGCGTCCGAGGATCTCGGGGTCCTTTGCGACGCGCAGGAACACGCCGCGCGCCTCGCGATAGGAGCCGTCGATGTCCCCCGTCCGGAAGAGCGTCATCGTCTCCAGGAACTGGAAATAAGCGCTCTCCGGAAAGCGCTCGCGCAGGAGACGGATCAGCTTCAGGGCCTCCGCGTAGTTCCTCTCGCCCAGGATATAGGTCGAGGCGAGATACTGCGCGGCCTGGCTCGCGACCACCTTCCCCTTGGCGGACGCCAGCTGCATGCGCTGGAGGCCGCGCTTGGAGTCCCCCCGCACGAGCAGGAACGAGGAGATCTTGAGCACGCCCGGGAGATGGTCGGCCTCGTAGTCGTAGATGCCGAGCCCGAGATAGACGTCATAGAGCTCGGGGTTGAGCTTGAGCGCCTTGTTGAGCAGCTTGATCGACTTCTTGCCCTCGAAGTAGGCCTTGAGCCAATGCCGGCGCAGCAGATGCCACTCGCCCAGCGTGCCCATCGCCATGCCGCCGGTGAAGTACCCCTCGGCCTGGACCTTAGGGTCGTTCGACTGCTGGTATGCCTCCGATTTGGCGATAGCCGTGCGAACGTCCGTCTCGAACAGGCCTTCGAGCGTCGGCGTGTCGATGAAGAGGCCGTACTCGTTGCTGGACTGCCACCAGATCGCGCCCGCCTCGAAGATGTAGCCGAACGGGTTGTCGGGCTCGGCGTCGATCAGCTTGCGGATGCGGGCGCGGGCTTCCTCGTAGTCGAGGTTGTAAAGCGCCTCCGGCCCTTCAAGCACGGTCTTTTCGGTTAGGGGTGTCACCGCGAAGGCGACGCTCGAGAAGGCGAGGAGGGCGGAGGCGAGGATCATAGGCGCGGCAAGCTCAGGGCGGTGAGGATGAACTGGATCCCGACCGCGGCCAGCATGAGGCCCATCAAGCGGGACATCACGTTCATCGCGATCGGCGAGACCCGTCGGGCGCCCGTCGCGGCCAGATAGAGGATCACGTATGCCGCGAGCGCCACCGCCGCGATGCAGCCGTAGAAGACCACGCGGTGGGTCAGGCTCGTCGCGCGCTCGGCGAGGACGATCGACGTCGTGATCGCGCCGGGCCCCGACAGCATGGGGATCGCGAGCGGCGTGATCGCGACGTCGTCCTTGCCGCGGCCTTCCTCGGTCTCCTCGGGCGTCTCCTTGAGCGGCGTGCGCTTGGCGCGGAGCATGTCCAGCGCGGAGAGAAGCATGATGAGGCCGCCGGCGATCTGGAAGGCCTGGATCGTGATGCCGAGGACCTTGAAAATGAACGGTCCGAACGCCGCGAAGGCCGTCATGACGCCGCCGGAGGTCAGGCATGCCACGAAGGCCATGCGCTGCCGCTGCTCGACCGTGTCGCGCGACGTCATCGCGAGGAACGACGGGATCACGGCCATCGGGTCGACGATCGCGAAGAGGGAGCCGAACGTCAGCAAGGCGTACTCGAGCAAGGCGGGTGCGCTCCTATTCGGTGAAGCCGTGCTTCTGCCAGTACTCCTGGATCTTCTCCCACGCTTCCTGCGCCGTCTCCACGTACTGGAACAAGTCGAGGTCCGAGTCGGCGATCACCCCGCAGTCGGCGAGGTACTGGAAGTCGACCACGTTCGACCAGAACTCCCGGCCGAACAGGATGATGGGGAACCGCCGCTTCTTGCCCGTCTGCACCAGCGTCAAGGTCTCGAAGAGCTCGTCCATCGTGCCGAAGCCGCCCGGGAACACGACGAGCCCGCGCGCGCGCATCAGGAAGTGCATCTTGCGGAGCGCGAAGTAATGGAACTGGAAGCAAAGGTCCGGAGTGATGTATGGGTTCGGGTCCTGCTCGTGCGGCAAGGTGATGTTCAAGCCGATCGACTTACCCCCCGCCTCGAAGGCGCCGCGGTTGGCCGCCTCCATCACACCCGGCCCGCCGCCGGTGACGATGACGAACTCGCGGTGGGCGTCCGCCTGGGCGGCCTTGGTCACGATCGAGCCGAACTTGCGCGCCTCCTCGTAGTAGCGTGACTGAGCGAGCAAGTTCTGGGCGACGCGGAGACGGCGCCGGAGGTCCTTGTCCTGCGGGTGCTTCTTGACCGCCGCCTCGAGGACCTTGACCTGCGCGGCCGCCTCTTGCGGCGGGCCGATCCGCGCGCTGCCGAAGCAGATGAGCGTCGAGTGGATATTATGGGAGCTGAGGATCATCTCGGGCTTCAAGAGCTCGAGTTGGAGGCGGATCGGCCGCAGCTCGTCGCGGTGCAGGAAATCGAGGTCCTCGTAGGCGCGGAGGTAGTTCGGGGAGGACTTGATCGCGTCGATCAGGCCGCGCCGACGGGAGTGGCGCGCGGCGGTCGTGTCTGCCGCGGGCGCCTTACGGTTGGAGCGTCGCTTGACCTTCGACATAAAGGCTGAAAATTCTAGCTTATTATGGGGACAGGGATCGGGGCTGTCAAGCACCGGGCCGATCGGGTAGGACGATGGGCTCAGCCGGACGCGGCCGAAAGACCGAGGCGGGCTGGGACGATCGGCTCAGCCCGCGCGGGGGGCTGGGGGCTATAGTGAGCGCATGAAACTCTCTATCCCTCTCCTCGCCTTGCCCGCGCTTCTCGCTCCGCTGTGCCACGCCGCCGAGGGCGCGTTGACCGCGTTCCCCGCCCGCGGGTACTTCCTCTGCTACGAGGCGCTGACCGAGATCGACTTGCCGTCGCTCGGGACGCCGGACAATCCGGGCGAACGCATCGCACTCTCCTATTTCCGCCCGCGCGCCGGCGGCGCGGGACCGCGCGCGGCGCTCCTGCCCTCGAATTTTTCGTGCAACCTGGAAGGCGCCAACTGCACCGGGCTCGAGCGCAAGCTCACGGTCGTGACAGAGGACGGACTGGGCGTGGCGCGGCTCGATCGGAGCGTCGTGGACGCCGCGGCGCGTGGCGGGCGGCATCAGATCGCCGTGACGCTGCCGGTCGGCGGGCAGGAGGTCTCCGCGTCCATCTGGGATCTAGGGCTGCAGCGCGCGCTGCGGGTGTCGGCGCAGGCCGAGCGCCAAGTCGACTGGGACGCCCCCGCGGCGGGCGCCGTCAAGATAGAGCTCGGGCCGGGAACCGACCTCGACGTCTCGAACGCACGGCTGCGACTCGAAACGCTCTTGAAGCGGGCGATCGAGGCTCTCCCCGAGCGGCTCAAGAATTTCGAAGACGAGGCGGAGGCGGCGCTCGACCAGCTCGTCACCGCGCGGCCGAGCGTCGTCGGATATCTCGAGACCGCGCGCGCGAACAGGCGGTCGATCGCGGCCCAGCTCGAGCGTTCCCGGGCCGCGGTCGCCGCGCTCGAGCCGCAGGTCGGCGGCGGGGCCGCGGCTCCGGCCCTGCGCGAGGTGTTCGAGGATTTCAGGCAGAAAGCGGACGCGCAGGCGAAGTCCCTCGCGGCCGCCGAGGAGTACGCTAAGGGGTACGAGGACATCCTCGCGAGCCTCGACCGGCGAATCGGGGCGGCGAGAGTCGCGTCGGCGCGCGTGACGGGAGCCATGCGGTCGGTGAAGGCGTCCACGCGCCGCGCGATGAGGGCGTGCGCGAGCGTCCCCGGCCTCAAGCTCGTCGCCGAGGATTCGGACTCGCTACTCGCGGACTAGGCGCACTCGCGCCGCCCGGGTCATTCGCCGGGGCACTTCGGGAACTCGCAGTTCGGGCCGCTTCTCCCCACCGCCGAGCCGTCCGGGCAAAGTTTCGCCTCCATCGTGCAGGCACGCTGATTCGGGGCCGGGAAGCCCGGCGGCGCCGACTGCGGCGGAGAGACCGAGACTCCAGGGGGCGGCGGCACGATACCGACCGGCGGCTGGATGGCGAGGCCCGGCGGCGCGGCCGACGTCGCCCGATAGAGCAGCGCCGCGAGCACGACGCAAAGCGTCGCGAGCACCGCGATCACGGCGTCCTTCACGCGGGAGGCCGTCATTTGACGAAGACCAGGCTGATCGCCGGCACGTAGGTGACGAGCATGAGCGCCCCGAGGAGGAGCAGCCAAAACGGCATCGTCGCCGCGTAGAGCTTCCCGAGCGGCGCGCCGAAGCGGCTGCTCGAGAGGAAGAGATTGAGCCCCAAGGGAGGCGTCATGTAGCCGATCTCCAGATTCAACAAGAACAGCACCCCCAGGTGGATCGGGTCGATGCCGTACTGCTTCGCGACGGGGACGATGATCGGCACGACGATGATGATGGCCGAGAAGATCTCCACCATGTTGACTACGAGCAGGAACGCGTTGAGCACGAGGAGGAACGCCGCCTTGGAGTGCAGGTAGTGGTGCAGCACGTCGAAGAGCTTGGCCGGGATTTCGGCGTCGATCATGTAGTTCGTCAGGCCGAGCGCTGTGCCGAGCACGATGAGGATGGATCCGACGAGGACCATGCTGTGCTCGATGATGCGCGGGAGGTCGGAGACCTTCAGGTCCTTGTAGACGAAGATCTCCACGACAAGCACGTACATCGCCATCACCGCCGAGGCCTCGGACGCGGTGAATGCGCCGCGGTAGATCCCGCCGATGATGATGAACGGCAGCGGAATCTCCCAAATCGCCTCGCGCGCCGCCGTGCCCACGTTCGCCCAGGAGAACGGGATCTTTTGCACGCCGGCGCGCCACCCGGTCCAAAGGCTGTAGGTCGAGAGGATCACAAGCAGCAGCACGCCCGGCAAGGCGGAGGCCGCAAAGAGCTTGTCGATGGGGACCGGTGCGATGAGCCCGTAGAGGATGATCGGCAGGCTCGGCGGGAACAGAAGCCCGAGGCTTCCCGTCGTCGTCAGAAGCCCGAGTGAGAATTTCTCCGGGTAGCCCTCCTGGCGTAACATCGGGTAGAGGAGCCCGCCGAGCGCGATGATGGTGACGCCCGAGGCGCCCGTGAACGCGGTGAAGATCGCGCACGTGAGAAGCCCGACCACCGCCATTCCCCCGGGTAGCCAGCCGAATAGAGACTGCGCGAGCGCGACCATCCGGCGCGGCGCTTTGGACTCGGCGAGCATGTAGCCCGCGAACGTGAACAACGGGATCGCGATCAGCGCCGGAAGCGAGGCGAGCCGAAGGAGCTCGACGATGATCGCTCCCGAGGAGATGTCGGCGGTGTGGAACAGATAAAGAGCGAGAAACCCCATCAACGCGAATACCGGCGCGCCGATCGCCGCGAGCAGCAAGGCCGCGCCGGCGACGAGGTAGATCATTCCGCGTGGCCCGGAAGCTCGCGCCCCGTCGCCAGAGCGTGTCCCGCCTGCGCGGTCTTCAAGAGGTAATGCGCGAAGAGGAGCGCGAACCCCGCGGGGATGATGATCTCGAGCGCCCATGCCGGCACCTTGACGCCCGCGGCCGTGAGCAGCGTCTTCGGCTCAGCCAGCTCGGGGCGAAAGAAGGCGAGCGAGGCCTTGATGAGGAAGGCGCAGACGATCGTGGTGAACACGTGGCAGGCGAGCATCACTCCCGCCTTGAGGCGCCCGGAGAACAGTCGCGTCGAGGCGTCCATTGCGAACTGCTTGTCGGCGCCGGCCGCGAGCCCCGCGCCTAAGAATCCGATCCAGACGACGAGATGGCGGCTCAAGGTATCGCCCCACAAGATCCCACCCGAGAACAAGGCGCGCATCACGACTTGGTAGAACGACAGCGTCAGGACGACGGTCACGATCACCGTCAAGAGGAGCCTCTCGGCCATGCCGAGCCAGGCCTCGACCCGCCGGATCGCTTCCATCAAGAAGGTCTTTTCGCGGCTCCCGCTTTCCCGCTCTTTCGGAACTCGACGAGCGACTTCTCGATGCGCTCGAGGAGCTGCGCCGAATAGAGCTTCCCCGCGAGGTCGCGCCGCGCCTTGACGCCGATCTCCTCGTACTGCTTCAGCAATTCAGGGCTCGGCTTCTCGACGAGCGTCAGGCCTTCCTTGGCGACCGTCTTCAACGCGCTCTCGTTCTCGGCGCGGCCGAGCTCGGTGAGCCGGCGCATATGCTTCTTGCCGAGGTCGAGGAGCGCGGCTTTCTGATCCGCGGGCAAGCCGTCGACGATCTTCTTCGACACGATCACCGCGCCGGCGGAGTAGGCGAGCGGCACGGGGCTCACGAACTTCGTCTTGGTGAACCACTGGAGGGCGAGCGCGGCCATCGGCGAGGCGTAGACGCCGTCGATGAGCCCCGTCTGCAGCGAGGTCATGACGTCGGTGATGGACAGCGGACGCGGCTCCACGCCGAAGGCCTTGAACGCGGCCTCCGCGATCGGGTCGCCTTCCCACATCCACATCTTGACCCTCTTGGCGTCGGCCGGCGCCTTGACCGGCGTGTTCGTGAAGAGCTGCACGAAGCCGACCTCGGTCCAGCCGATCAAGGCGAAGCCCTTGGCCTCGAGCGCGCCCGAGAGGTCCTTGTCGAAGGTCTTCAAGACGTGGTCCACCTCGGCCGTGTTGTCGAAGAGGAACGGCGCGTCGAGCACCCGCACTTCCGGCGTGATCTCGCCGAGGCCGACGCCGGTCACGCCCGCGGATTGGAGCTGGCCGAGGCGCATCTTGCGCACGACGTCCTTCTCGTCTCCCTGCACTCCTCCGGGATAGAACTTGAATTTGACCTGCCCGCCGGTCTTGGCTTGGAGCTCCTTGTCGAACTCGGTCATGACCTTCATCCACGTCGAGCCCGCTGGCGCGAGCGTGGCGAACTTGATGACCGTCTCCGCCGAGACGGGGGCCGCGGCGAAAAGGACGGCGGCGGCGAAAGCCTTAGAACAGTTCATTCGTTTTCTCCAGGAGCTTTTTGGACTTCATCTTCGCGACCTCGTTGGCCAGGCGCGCCTCGGGGAGAACGTCCCCCGCGGCGAGGACCTCCTCGTTGAGCTGCTTGAACATCGCCTGGTCCTGCGCGGCCACGGCGTAATATTGGGCGAACAGCGTCTTGGTCAAGAGGAACTTCCCGCCGGAGGCCTTGAGCGCTGCCTCGAAGTGGATCTTGGATTTGGCCGGGTCGCCCCCGAGGATTTTGGGCAACGACGCGTAGTAGCTGCCGAGGAATATCTCCGCGCCTCCGTAGTAGTAGCCGGGCTGAAGCTCCTGGACGCGGCGCATCACGGCCGCGACCTTGGGCAGGCCGGCGACCGCGTCGGGCGAATCCTTGGACAAGTTGATCCAGCCCGCCCACCCGTACGCGGTCCAGAAAAGCCCGGGTACGTCGCCGGAGCGGGCCTTGAGGAGCGCCTCGTCCAGCCGCGCCTGAGTCATGTCGTTGACGCCCTTGAGATCGGGATTGCGCGCGAGCATCCGCAGGCCGAAGTCCCGACCGCGGAGATAGAACTGCCGCGCGCGATCCGGCTGCGCGTCGTCGAGAAACAGGAACGAGTAGCCGTTGAAGCCCTGCGCCGCCATCTCGAGGAGGCCCGGGCTCTCCGGATCGTTCTTAAGGAGCGCCTCCAGGAGCTTAAGCTGCGAGGCCATGGCCTCCCGGGCGAACTCGGGATCGCCCTCCTCGTAGAACGCCTGCGCGCCGCGCTCGAGGATCGGCGAGATCGTGCGCACGGCCATCACGCGCGGGCTGCACGCGCACAACGCCGCGCAGGAGGCCGCGATCAGGAGCCGGGGCGCTTGGCTCATCTCTTCTTAAAGAGGCCGTCGAGCAGCTGCTTCACGGGCTCGCCGAGCTTGTCGACGCCCGGGATCGTCGTCAGGTCGACGTTCGTCTTCGGATCGGAGAGCTGGCCCGTCACGGTCACGCCGATCGGCGTGGGAAGCTTGAAGACTTTGAGCGCGATGCGGAGATTGACCTTGTCGTTGCCGGGGTGCGCCGTGCCGGTCATCTGCGCGTTCGCGAGGTGCTCGGCGTTCATGTGGGACTCCTTCACCGACATGAGGCCGTTCTCGAACACGTAGTTCCCGGTGATCTCCTGGAAATTCACCTTGTCGAACTTCGGAAATAGAGGGATCCGGATGGCGCCGGCGATCTTCTGAAGGAGGATGATCGGCGCCAGGAGTACCTGCACGAGCGGATGCGTCGAGCCAAGCTCGGCCAGGTTGTCGAAGTTGCCGTTGCCGATCTTGAACTCGGTGACGCCGCTCAGCTTGCCGATGTCCTGGAGCTGGTTGAGGTTCCAGGCAAGCTGTGCTTGGGACGCGTTGAACTTCGGGTGCGAGATCTTTCCGATGGTGATTTTTCCGGAGGTGCGCACCGGCGCCGACGCGGCCTCGCCGGGGCGCGCCGCCTCGGGACGACCCTCTCCGGCAGGTGCGTCGCCTTTGCGCGCGGGCGCGGGGGCGGGCGCGGACCCCTTTTCCTTCGGCGCGGGCGGCGGCAGCTTGGTCAGATCGAGCGCGGATAAAGAGCCGTTCAGCTGGATGTTCGGCTTCGTCTGGTAGTCGGCGGCCGTGAGGCTCAGCTTAAGGTCCCCTCCGTTGAGCTTGCCGGCCGCCTGCACGGCGATCGAGCTCGGCGTGAAGGTCCCGGAGCCGTCGACGCCGGCGAGCTTCTGGCCCTGCGCTTCCGCGGAGACGCCTTTGAGCTCGGCCGAGCCCGATAGGGCGGGAGACGACGCGGCTCCGGAGGCGCGCAGATCGAACGACGCCTTGCCTTGGAGCTTGTATGCGGCGAGCTGCGGCGCCAGCGCGGCGAGGTCGGAGAGCGAAAAGACGTTCGTTTTGACGCGGAGGTCCGCGGAGGCGGGCTTGCCCGGCGCGGACGCGAGCGAGCCGCTCGCGGAGAGCTTGAGCTCGCCGGCCGCGACCTCGCAGCGACGGATCGTCGTCTTCGCCTTGCCGACGAACGCGGAGACGTCGAGGGCGAGCGGCGGGATGCTCGTGCCGCCGGGTCCCTTCGAGGCCCCCGCGTCGGCCTTGAGCGACTTCACGTCGATGCCCTCCGCCGTCTGCTCCGCCTCGAGCCTCGCCGCTAGCGCGGGCGGCTCGAGCCCCGCCGGCAGCGACAGCGCCTTCCAATGCGAGGCGGGCTGCTTCGGGATCTTGAGCGCGAGCTTGATGTCGGGCGTCGCGGTGCCCTTGATCTCGCCGCTGGCGTCGAGCTCGAGCCCTTGATAGACGAGCTTCAGCGGCTCCATCTTCAGCTGGAATTTGTCGGGCGAGAACCCGCCCAGGTTAGCGGACCCCTTGTAGTCGGCGCTGCCGCTCGCCGCGGGCGCGCCTGCGTTCTCCATGACGAACGCGACGGCGATGGCGATCGGGAACAGGCCGTCGGGTCGGAGGCCGCGCGCGGACGCCTGAAGCGGGCCGGCGTGGACGCGGGACTTCGCCGCCTTGTCCTCGTACACGACGTCGGCGTCGACGACCCGCAGCCGGTCGACTTCCCAATTGGACGGGGGCGCGGAGGGTTCCGTCGCGGCGCCCTTCGGCGCGGGCGCCGCCGCGGAGGCCTTCTTCGCCGGGCGCGCGCCTCCCGCCGGCGCCGCGGTCTTGCCGATCGTCGAGACGTTGAGGGTCCCGTCCGCCTTCTTGACGATCCGGCAGCGCACGCCCTCGATCACGAGATCTGAGACTTCGACGTGTCCGCGCAGAAGCGGCAAGACCCTCGGCATGACGCGCAGCGAGCGCACCTCGAGGAATCGCCCCGCGGCGAATCCCCCCGGCTCCGCCATCGCGAAGCCGGAAGCGATGAGGCCGTTCCATCCGATATGGGCGGACTCGAGCTGGACCTCGCGCCCGGTCGCCTCGCGGATCTTCTCGAGAGCGATGGCCTTCAGGCGCTCGGGAGGATACTTCGCGCGAAGCACGAGCAGCCCGCCCGCGCCCGCAAGGAGCGCGACGGCGAGAAAGGCGGCAAGGACCTTGAGGACTTTTTTCATTGTCCGGAAGCCTGACCTTCCGCGGGCGGGGCGGGCTTTCTCGCGCGCTTGGGCTTAGGTCGAGCTTTCGGGGTCCTCGGCTTGTCCTTCGGGAGCTTTTCTTTGACGCTAGATCTGGCTTTGCCGTCCACCTTGTGGATCCGAACGCTCGCGACCTCCCATTTCTCGCCGGAGAAGTCGACCGTGAAGTCCGCGTCGACCTTGTGATCGCCCCGCTTCTGCTCGCGCATCGCGACGCAGCCGGTGACTTTGTGGGCGCCCGTCTTGTGTATGGTGTCGTCCAAGATGCGCTCGATCTCGAGGGTAAAAGTTTCTCCCTTGTCCTTGAGGACGAGGGACCCGTCCGTGGAGTTCTGGAGCATGTGCGTCTGGACGACCGTCTTGAAATTGTCCACGGCGTCGACCATGTTCATGGGCGCCGCCTTGTACTTGGCCGGGCGCGCGCTTTCCGACGAGGATGGCTCCGCGTTTTCCTCGCTAGGAGGGTCCCCGCTGGGCGACTCGAAGGGCGGGCGCTTGCGCGCTCCGGCCCCTTTCCCGTTGATCTTTCCCTTCTTGCCGCGGCGGCCGCCCGGACGCGGGGGCAATTCCGGCGCGCCGCCGGGCTGGGGGAGGCCGCCCGCGGGGCTCTCGGAGGCCCCGTCGTCCGTCGCATTGGGGTCCTGGGTGATCATGCGCTCCGGAGAGTCCGGCGGCGCGTCGTCGCTCTGCGCCCGCAGCGGAACGGGAGCGGCGGCGATGAGTACGGCGGCAAGAACGCGTACGATCACGCGCCGATTCTAACACATTCCGTGGGGGCTTTCTATCGCAGGACGGGGGCGACAACCTTGGCGAACATCGCGAAAATCTTCGCGTCGATCCGCCCGGCCGCGGCGAGCTCGCCCAGCCGGGCGACGGCCTTGGCGGGCGCCGCGGCCTCCCGGCCCGGCCTCCACGCGGTAAGGCTCTCGTAGGCGTCCGCGATCTGGACGAGGCGCGCCGCCATGCTGATCGTCTCCCCCGATAGGCCCTCGGGATAGCCCGAGCCGTCCAGCCGCTCGTGATGCTGACCGATCGCGTCCAGCGTCTCGACGCTCACGGGCAGGCCGAGGTCGGAAATAAGCCGCAGGGAATGCCGGACGTGCTCGCGCATCGCCGGCGAGTCTCCGCCCGCGTCGCCCAGAGGGTCGTCCGGCCTAATGGCTGGCTCGGGGACGCCGCGCTTGCCGATGTCGTGCAGATACCCGGCGAGGAAGACGGCGCGCTGATTCGGCTCGTCGAGCCCCACGGCGTGCGCGAGCTCGGCGGCGAGCGCGGCCGTGACCTGCGCGTGGCCGATCGTCCCCTCCATGGCTTCTATCGGCAGGATGAAGCGCTCGGGAAGCGCCAGGCTCATGCGCAGCTCCCGAAATCTCGCGGCGGCGGTCGCAGGCACGCGCAACGCGTCCTCCAGAGGGTCCTTGAGCCCGAGGATCTCGTAGGCCTCGGCGCTGTCGCTGCGCCGGCGCAGGCTCACCGAGCCCCACGCGTACGCCGCGGCCTCGTCCTTCCGTCTGCCGTCGCCCGCGCGCCCGAACTGGCGCTCCACGCGGCGCGCGTCGCACCACTGCTTGATCTCCTGGAACACCTCGCCGGAGACGAGGACGCCGCCCGGCGCGCAAGCGGTGCGCAGGGTACGGGCCACGGAGATCGTGTCCCCGAGGGCAGTATAGTTCTTGCGGCGGTCGGAGCCGATGAGGCCCACCAGCGCGTTGCCCGACGCGACGCCGATGCGCATCGTCCACGGGAAATCTTTCTTGAGGCGCTCCTGGATCTTGAGCGCGGAGACCGCGGCGAGCGCCGCGTGCCGCCGCGCGTCCAAGGGCAGGCCGAATTCCGCCGCGAGGCCCGCGCCGTCGTAGCGGTCGAGGTGGCCGCGGTAGAGGCCGATGATCGGCTCCACCGCGCAGAAGAGCCGGTTCAGCTCCTCGATGACCTGCTCCGGCGCCTGATCCTTCGTGCGGTCGTTGAAGTCGACGAGATCCGCGGTGAGGACGCTCAGCGTGCGCCGCTCGTTCTTCAAGCGGCGCTCCAGGATCAGCTTGGCGATCAGCGGGTCCATCGTCGCGTGCAGCACCGACTCCATCTGGGATTTGTTCGCCTCCAGGGAGACGTTCCTCGATTCCAGGTCGCTGTTCTTGCGGGAGAGATCCTCCTGGAGGTCGTTGAGCTTGAGCAGCGTGTCGCGCGCTTTCAGGAACTTCTCGCGCAGCTGCTCGTTCATCGTGCCGACCAAGTATCCCGTGAGGATGAGGAAGGAGCCCCAGTTCACGATGTCCAGGTAGACGCCCATGCGGCTCGGCTCCTGATGGAACGTGTCGGGTTTGAGCAGCAGGATGAACGTCACGACCAGGACGGCGAGCAGGCTGCCGAGCACCGCGCTGCGCGTGTTCAAGAAGTAGCCGGCCAGCAGGATCGGGATGAAATAGAGGTTCAAGAACGACAGGCGCTGGTCGGCGAAGTACAAGATGAAGCCGATGATGAGGAACGTGCTGAGCACGAACATCCCCTCGGGATTGGCCAAGAGGCTGTGTCGAAGCAGGTCCTTGAGCGCGGGGACGATGCGCCGCCGACTCTCCTCGTCTAGTGCCATGTTCTCCTAACCGCGGGGTGGGTGTCGGCCACGGACCGTCAATGATCCCAGGATAAGCCGTCAGTCTTGCCGTGTCAATGGCGGACCGGTCAGAAAATGTCAGCGCTGGCGGAGACGGGCCCCGGCGTTGTCCTCGGTCACGGTGGCCAGGGGCGTGCGCAAAATGTCCTTGTTCGTGCTGTTGAATATCTGGAACGCCTGGCTTCCCCGAATGCTGAAGACCCAGCGGCTGGGGCCCGGTCCGCCGTTCAAGGCGTAGGCCACGTCCATGCGCAGGACCTCCCCGGTCGTCGAGCGCGTCGGGCTGAAGCGAAGCCCGAAGCCGACGTCGGACTTGAGGTTGGGCCAACTGATCTCGAGGCTCCGGCCGGAGACCGATCCCGTCTCGAAGAAGACGACGCCGCCGGCGTAGAACAGGTGGAAGAACTCGCGCGTGAGGAAGGTCCGGTCCTCGAAGTTGAGTAGGACCGAGCGCGTACCGGCGAAGCTGTTGTTCCGGTAGCCGCGCAACCCGGTGTTGCCGCCCAAGAGAAGCTGCTTCTCCCCGTCCAGGTTGCGGGTCGTGTTCCACTCCAGGTGCGCCACCCATGTCTGCGGAAAAACGGCGACCGTTTTCCAATACAGGTTCCCGTTCGCGTAGAAGATCGAGTTGCGCGGGATGCCGCGCTCGAGCCGGCCCTGGACGCCCGCCTGGAACAGCGCGAAGCGCCCCTCCGCGAAGCGCACGCCCTGCTGGTCGAGCGCCGACAAGAGCCAGCGGTCTCGATCGGAGCCCCAGGACCGGAGACCGGGCCCCGCCACGACAGACAGCTCGTTGCCCAGATTGAAGTCCTCGACGCGCTTCATCTTGTCGATGAACGTCTCCTTGACGTAGTGCGGCTGGATGAGCGAGTAGCCCAGCACCGGGCCGCTGATCTCGCGGTCCTGCGGCAGAGTGCCGGCGACGGTGTCGACGGTCGGGGAGAAGGCGTCGCGCTCGTACCCCGTTCCGACGAGGACGCGGTGCACCGGATCGCGCGAGTCGCCGAGGCGCAGCCCGATGCCGGACTGGAACGCTCGGAAACTCTGGTTGAAGCGCGAAAAGTCCTTCGCGTTCTGGTAGAGCGTGTCCTCCTGGCGGATGCGCGCGCCGACGAGGCTGAAGCTGTAGCGGGAGTCGAGCGAGTAGAACGGACGCACGAGGCCGGCGCCGGCCTCGGTGCCGCGGTTGGTGGTGGCGTAGAGACTCGTCAGGTTCGCCCACGTGCCGAACAGGCGCGGATCGAAGTAGCGGACCTCGTTGCGGATCACCGGGCCGACTTGAGCGTGGTAGGCGCTCGCGCTCTTTCCGTAGCCGAAGACGTTGCGTTCCTCCATCCCCCAGATGAAGTAGGTGTCCCCTCCCTCGGTGCCGACGCTGAACTGGGGCATCGTGGTCCACGAGTCCTGCGTCAGCGCGTCGATGTCGAGTTTGCCGCCGCGGCCCGGCACGGGCTTGAGCTCGGCCGAGCGGATGAAGCGGCTCGCGCGGAGGTTGCGCTCCGACTCGAGGGTCTTTAGAGGGTCGTAGGGCGCGCCCTCGTCCAAGAGTATCTCCCGCCGGATGACGTAGCGCTTGGTGGGAAAGTGGATGATATTGGCGACCTTGAACGGCCACCAGTCCTCCCCCGGGATCGTCGGGTCGAATACGTTTCGCTGGCGGATGCGGATCTCCCCCACCGTCCCGGAGAAAGCCGAGTAGGACGCGGTCGACGGCGACACGAACGCCTCGGTGGAGCCCGAGAGCGTGGCGGCGTCGGCGATGGTGAGGGCGAAGGTGGCGCGGGAAGCGGCAAGGAGCAGGGCCGCCGCGACGAGGATGTCCCTTCCGCGGCGCCTCATCAGCGCAGCAGGGAGAGAATGGTCGCGGTGGAGTGGGATTTGTTCAACGTGTAGAAGTGGATGCCGGGCGCACCGCCCGAGAGGAGATCGCGGCACTGGCGGGTCGCGTACTCGATGCCGAAGCGCACGACCTTGTCGCGGTCGTCTTGTATGGGCTCGAGCGCGGACACGAGGTCCGGAGGCAGGCTCGCCCCGCACATGGTCGTAAATCGCTGGAGCTGGCTGAATCCGGTGACGGGCATGATGCCCGGCACGATCGGGCAGCGGATGCCCGCCCCGCGGGCGCGTTCGACGAAGCGGAAGTAATGGCGGTTGTCGAAGAAGAGCTGCGTGATCACCCAGTCGCCGCCGGCGTCGACCTTCTCCTTCAGGCGGCGCAGGTCGTCGTCCTCGGAGACGGCCTCGGGGTGCTTCTCGGGGTACCCGGCGACCGCCATCGAGAAGCGCTCCTTCTCGCGGATGAAGCGTACGAGGTCCGTCGCGTAGCGGAACTCGCGGCTCTCGAGCGGCGGGAGCGCGACGTCCTTGGGAGGGTCCCCCCGCAGGGCGACGATGTTCTCGATGCCGAAGCCCGAGACGCGCTCGAGGATCTGCGCCATCTCGGCGCGAGTGTGCGTGATGCACGTGAGGTGCGACGCGGTCTCGATGCCCAGCTCCTGCTTGATCATGCCGGCCACTTCGATCGTGCGGTCGCGGGCCGAGCCGCCGGCGCCGTAGGTCAGCGTGACGAAGGAGGGAGCGAGGCGCTTCAAATCGACGACGGTCGACCGGAAGGCGGCCATGTCGTCTTGGATCTTCGGGAGGAAGAACTCGAACGAGAAGACGGGCTTCCCCCGGCCGAAGAGCTCCGGGATCCTCATCTGTCGAAGGCGGTGCTCATCGCGTCTTGGCGGTGGGGTCGGAGAGTCCGGCTTGGGCGAGGGAGTTCTGCACGTACTTCTCGTACTCCGCGACGAGGTCGGGATCGGTGTTGGCGGCGAGGGCGTTCTTATAGTCCGAGGCCGCGTTGGCGTAGTCGTGTCGGTTGACGTACGCCGCCGCGCGGTTGCGGAAGTAGCGGTCGTTGCGGTCGTCCAAGGCGATGGCGCGGCTGAAGCTCTCGATCGAGTCGGCGTACTGGCCCTTCGCGAAGAGGCACAGGCCGATCCCGTTGTAGGCGTCGGAGGAGTTCGGGTCGACGGACAGCGCCATCGTGTAGTTCTCCTGCGCGCGCCCGACGTCCTTCATGAAGTAGCGCAGGTTCCCCGCGCGGATGTACACCTCGGCCGATTTGGGCGCCGCCTTGATGGCGTCGACCGCGGCCTGCACGCCCTCGTTGTTCTTCTTGCGCAGCGTCAGGAGCGTCACGAGGCGCGCGTGCGTCCGGCCGTCCTTCGGGGAGAGCTGGACGGCCCTGCGGCAGTCCTGCTCGGCGGCTTCGAAGGACTGCTGGGCGAGCAGCGCGGCGCAGCGGTCCTCGTAGGCGGGCGAGAGCGCGCCGTCGATCTCCATCGCCTTCGTGTATTCGAGGATCGCCTTGTCGAAGTAGCCGGCGTTGTAAAGGTAGTTGCCCCGCACGAGATGGACGAAGGGGCTGCTCTCCTCTTTCCCCATCTGCGGCTCCAAGGAGTGCATGTGCTCGTAGTACTCTCGGCCGTTGCCGGTCGGCAGCGTCGCTTTGAAATCCAGGATCGGCTGGCGGGCCATCGGATCGAGGTCCATCGCCGAGCGGAACGCGGCGTCCGACTCCTTCCACTGTCCCATCGCGGCGTGGGCGATGGAGCGCGCGAGCTCGGCGCCGGCGTGGCGCGCGCCGTTCTGCAGCCCATGGTAGAGGTCGTTCGTCGCCTTGTCCAATGCCTTGAGCTCCATCTCCGCCAGGCCGCGGTCGACGTAGCCGGGCCCGTACTTCGGGTCGACCGTGACTGCCTCGGAGCAGGCCTGCACCGCTTCCTTGAACTCGCCCAGGAAGCGCAGCGCGCGGCATTCGGCGCCGAGCGCCTCGGCCGATTTCGGATTCAGCTCGACCGCGCGCTTGAGGTCCCGTGCGGCTTTCTTGTATTGACCCAGCATCCCGTTCGCCAGGCCCTGATTATAGTAGAGATCGAAGCTGGTTTGTCCAAGCCCGTCGGCCTGAGCCAGGTCCTTGAGGGCGCGCGCCGGGTCGTGAGACTTCATGCGCACGCGTCCCGAGACCGTGTAGACCTGGCCGTTCTTCGGTTCCGCGTCGGCGGCGGCGCGCAGATCGGCGAAGGCCGCCTTGAGGTCGCCAAGCGCGGCGAAGGCCTGAGCGCGGTGGATGTACACCTTCACCGCGGGGACCTTGAGCTTCATCGATTTCCCGAAGGTGTCGACGGCCTTCCAATATTCGCGGCGCTTGGCCTGGATGAAGGCGAGGTTGTACATCGCGTCGCCGTCCTCGGGCCGGAGGCTGACGGAAGTGGCGAGGTCCGACAGGGCGTGGTCGAGATCCGCGAAGCCGAGGGCGTACAGGAGCCCCCGGTGCTTGTACGCTTCCGCCGATTTCGGGTCGTTCTTGACGGCCGCGTTGAAATCCTCGAGAGCCGCCTGGTACTTTCCCTGCGAGGAGAGCAGCCGTCCGCGCGCCGTGCGCGTGATCGGATTGCGCGCCTCAAGGGCGATCGCCTGGTCGAGATCCGCGATGGCCTGTTCGTCGTGCTTGATCTGGTAGTAGAGAAAGCCGCGGGCGGTCAGGGCCGGGACCGACTGGGAACTGATGCGGATGACGCCGTTCAAATCCTCGATCGCCTTGGCGTGCTCGTGCAGCGCGGTGTATGCCTTCGAGCGCTCGAGCAGGCAGGAGATGAGCCACGGTTCGCGCTGCTGCGGCAGCGCCGCCGCGGAGGCGCTCACGCCTCGGCCGTACATCGCGGCGGCCTCCTTGGGCAGGTTCTCCTTCATGAACCGCTCGCCCATCGCGAGCGCCGCCGGCGGATAGTCGAGCTCGGCGTCGAGGGCTTTCTTGAAGTCGTCGATCGCGGCGGCCTTATTGCCCAGGCGCCACTGCGCCTCGCCGCGATTGTAGTACGGAGCGTAGTCGCGGGGCGACAGGCGCACCGCGTCGTCGTAGTCGCGCAGCGCGGACTCGTTCTGGCCGAGCTGGAGATAGACGCTCGCTCGTCCCAGGTAGGCGTACGTGTACTGGGGATGGAGGAAGATCGCCTTGGTGTAGGCGGCCAAGGAACGCCGCGTGTCGCCCTTCTCCGCGAAGATGACGCCGAGCAGCGCGTACGGCAGCGGGAACTTCTTGTTCGCGCCGAGCGCGCGGGAGAGGTCCTGGATCGCCTTGGGATGATTGCCCGCCTTGTAGTTCGCGTGGGCCCTGTCGAAGTACGCCAGCGTCAGCGTCGGGTCGAGCTTGATGGCGTCGGTCCAATCGTTGATGGCGCCCTTGAGGTTCCCTTGGGCCATATAGGCGCGCCCGCGCCCGAGGAAGGCCTCCGCGTTGTCCGGATTTCGTCCCAAGATCTCGTTGAAGTCCTGGATGGCGAGCGCCGCTTCCCCGGCGAGGACGCGCGCGTTGCCCCGCGAGATGAAGTCCGCGGGTTCCGAAGGCTTGATGTCCAGCGCGTTCTCCAGATCATCCTTCAACCTCCCCACGTCTCCGAGCGAGTAGCGGGCGAGGGCGCGCGAGGAATATGCCGGCAGGAAGCGTGAATTCTGCTCGATCGACTTGTTGAAAGACGACAGGGCGGACAGGAGGTCGCCCCGCTTGTAGAAGGACAGACCTTCGTCGTAATAGCGGCGGGCCAGGCCCGCGTCCGCCCATAGCTGGGCGGGCAAGGCGGCAGCGACGAAAGCGGCGATGAAGAATTTCATTCCTTAATAAGGGTCGGCGAATACGGTACGGGTATCACGCCCGCTCGGCACCTTGCGTTGACGCCGCAAGGGGGGCGCGATTTACTGTAATGAAAATATGTTACATTTTCAAGGCGATGAAAAAGGCCTCCGAAAAGCACGTCCGCCTGGCGGAGCGCTACGGCGCGCGAAACTACGCCCCCCTTCCCGTCGTCTTGAACTGGGGATCGGGCGTTTTCGTGCGGGACGTCGAGGGCCGGCGCTACTTCGACATGTTGAGCGCCTACTCCGCCTTGAACCAAGGCCACCGCCACCCCCGGATCCTGGCTGCGGCCAAGGCGCAGCTCGACCGCCTCACGCTAACCTCCCGCGCGTTCCACAACACGGAGATGGGCCCCCTCCTCGAGCGCTTGAGCCGGATCACCGGTATGGACAGGGCGATCCTCATGAACTCGGGCGCCGAGGGCGTGGAGACCGCGATCAAGGCGATGCGTCTGTGGGGCTATAGAAGGAAGGGCATCCGCGACGGCAAGGCGGTGATCCTCGCCGCCGAGGGAAACTTTCACGGGCGGACCACGACGATCGTGGGATTCTCCAGCGATCCGGAGAGCTATTCGGGATTCGGGCCGGCGACGCCCGGGTTCAAGCTGGTCCCCTACGGCGACGCGGCCGCGCTCGAGCGCGCGATCACCCCGGACACCTGCGGATTCTTGGTCGAGCCGATCCAAGGCGAGGCCGGCGTGCGCATCCCCCCCCTCGGCTATATGAAGCGCGCCCGGGCGATCTGCCGCAAGAAGCGCGTCCTTTTCTGCGCCGACGAGATCCAGACGGGGCTCGGCCGCACCGGCAAGATGCTCTGCGTCGAGCACGAGGGCGTGCGGCCGGACCTCGTGATCCTCGGCAAGGCGCTGGGAGGAGGGCTCTATCCTGTCTCGGCCGTCGCCGGGGACGACGAGGTCCTCGGCTTGTTCTCGCCGGGCACGCACGGGAGCACGTTCGGTGGCAACCCGCTCGCCTGCGCCATCGCGCTCGCCGCGCTCGACGTCCTGGAGCGCGAGCGTCTTCCCGAGCGGTCGGCGGAACTAGGAGAGTATTTCCTGGAGGGACTGCGCGCGCTCAGCCACCCGCTCATCGCCGAGGAGCGCGGGCGCGGGCTCCTGCTCGCCCTCGAGTTCAAGCAGCCGGTCGGACGCCGCTTCTGCGAAGCGCTAATGAAGCGCGGCCTCCTTGCCAAGGACACGCACAAGACGACCGTCCGCTTTGCGCCGCCTCTCGTCATCACGAGAAAGCAGATCGACGCGGCGCTCGACATCATCGGGGACGCGCTGAAAGACCTATAGCGCGGCGGGAGCCCAGCGGGACGCGCGCTACTGGACGACTTTGACGACGAGGCGGATGTCCTCGAGGCAGGCCGCGACGGCTTCGCAGCGCTCGAGCACTCCGGAATAGACGGTCGAGGAGCCCTTCGTGTGGACTTCCCAGGCGATCGCGCGCGCCTTGGACAAGGTGCAGCGGATGGCCTTAAGGAGCTGGCGCTCGACGTCGTCGAAGGTGTGGCACTCGCAGTTGATGAGGACGACGCGCCATGCGTACGTCGTGTGCGTCGAATCGGCGGGAAGGTCCAATACAGCGGGACGCTTGGGAAGTGACTCGGCCATCGACGGTATTATACCCCCAAAGCGCCTCGCGGCGCCACTGACTTCATAACCGCGGGCGACTGGGCGGGCCCCGATCGATGTGCTCGACGACGATGAACTTGTGCTGCGCGATCAGAGCCTCGAGTGTCTTGCGGACTTCCTTCGGATCGTCGGCGAGGGCGAGGCGCCCCGACACCGTCGCGTCTTGGACGGGATGGAACTCATCGAGGGTTTTGATCACCGGACTTCCGGTGGGAAGCCGGTCGCCGAACGCCTCGCGGATCGCGCCGGTGACTTCGCCGCGGTCGGCGCCGTCGAGGATCACGCCGATGACCTGGCTGCGCGCGTAAGTGATCCTCGAAACGACGAAGACGTCCCCCCGCATCTCGCACCATTGGGCCATGTAGATGTTCCAGCCGAGATTGGCCGGGCATTCGATCTTCACTCGTTCGGGCGCGGCGCTCGACATGGACGGCACGGCGAGCAGCGCGGCGAGAAGCCATCGTTTCATGAAACCCCCCTGGGACGGCTTTCAAAAGGATGACCGGGCCGGCGCAATATAAACAGGGTCGAACGTCCCGGCGTGGGATTGCCCCTAGGGCCTACGGGGCCGGCGCGGCGGGGCGCTTCGACAGCTGCTTCTGGAAGAACTCGACCGTGCGCTTGAAGTGGTCGACGCGGTTCTTGCGGCGCGTGAAGCCGTGGCCCTCGTCGGGATAGACGATGAGCCCGACGGGCGCGCGGCGCTCGAGGAGTTTCGCGTAGAGTTGATCGCTCTCGGTCCGCGGCACGTTCGTGTCGTTGGCGCCCTGGAAGATGAGGAGCGGCGCGCCGACGTTGGCGAGGAAATGGATCGGCGAGCGGTCCTTGAAGAGCTCCGCATGCGTCTCCGGCGTCCCCATCTCGGTCCGGTACCATTCGCCGAAGCGGTCCCTGGTCAGGGCGTAGTCCACGGCGAGGTCGTGCATGCCGTACCACTCCGCGCCGGCCGCCCAGACGCTCGAGCTCTTCGCCAGCGCCATGAGCGTCATGTATCCCCCGTAGCTGCCGCCCTCGATCCCCGCGCGGGACGGGTCGGCGAGGCCCTGCGCCGCCAGGTGGCGCACGCCCGCGATCAAATCTTGCAGATCGCCGCCGCCCCAGTCCTTGTTGTTCAAGTCCTCGAAGGCGCGCCCGTAGCCGGTCGAGCCGCGGTAGTTCGGCGACAGGACCGCGAAGCCGGCTTCGGCAAGCAGGAGACGGAGGGGATGGAAGTCTTCGACGGTCTGGCCGTCGGGACCGCCGTGGACGTCGACGATCACGGGAGGCGGAGCGCCGAGGGACGCGGTCCTCGGAGGATGGTAGAGCGCGTGGATCGTCTTGCCGTCGAAGGACTCGTAGGAGATCATGCGGCCGGCGCTGAGCTCCTCGGGCCGCACGCCGGCCGCGAGCGAGCGCGTGAGTTGCGCCTTCTTGCCGGTCTTCAAATCGAGCACCCATGCCTCGGCGGGCGAGGTCGTCGTCTCCCACAGGAACGAGAGGCGCTCCCCGGCGCGGTCGAGATCGATGGAACTGATGACGCCTCGGGGCTCGAGGAGAGGCTGCGCGGGCGCGTCCGCGGTCTTCATCCTGTAGAGGACGCTGCGCCCGCCCTCGTTCGCCGTGAAGACGATGCCCGCGTGCGGGTGCCAGCGCGCTTCCTCGACGTCCCAGCGCGAGGGCCCGACGAAGCGGGCGGCTCCCCCGCGGGCCCCCGACAGGGCGAGCTGCGCGAATCCGGCGGCGTTCTGCGCGAGGAGCAGGAGGCGCTTGCCGTCGGGCGAGAACGCCAGCGCGCGCACGATCGTGCCCTCAACGGGCGGCGCGATCGAGGCGACCGGCCCGGTCGACGGATCGACGACGAGCACGTCGCCCGTTTGGTTGTCGTCGCTGCGCGTCACCGCGATGAGCCCGCCGTCGGGAGACCAGACGGGGTTGCGCAGGCGCTTGGATTCGCGGGTGAGCGGCGTCGACTCCCGTGTCGCGAGGTCCAAAACGGAGAGTTGGAACAGATAGGCGCGGTCCGGATCGGAGAGGACGGCGAGGCGCCGTCCGTCTCGTGAGAACTCCGCTTGCTCCTCCGAATGAGAGGTGCGCGTCAGGCGCTCGACCGCGCCGCCGCGCGCGCCGGCGAGGAACAGGTCCATGCGCTCGTTGCCGCCGGCGTCGGAGCTGAAGAGGATGCTCGCGCCGTCCGGCCGGTAGCGCGCGTCCTCGACCCGCTCGTCGAGGTAGGAAAGCTGCTCCGGCCAGCCGGGCGCGTCCAAGAGGGCGCCGCCGCGTCCGCAGGCGGGCGCGGTCCACAGCTCGCGCGAGCCCGACATGTCCGACGCGAAGGCGATCGCGCAGCCGTCCGGGGAAATCCTGAGGCCGCTGAGCCGGCGGACCATCGTCAGCTGCTCGGCACCATAGGGGGCCCGCTCGGCGCGGGCGACGTCGGCGGCAAGCAGCGCGCCGGGCAGGCAAGCGAGCGCGGCGAAAAGAACGAGGATCACGGTTCGCGGATTATATCATGTTGATCCAGGTTGCCCCCCTGTTACCGGACTCCCTCATCCTCATAGGGCAGTCCCGATCCTGAATGACACGCGCGTACATCCTGGCGACCCCCCTCCTGCTCGCGGCCGCGCTGGTCCACGGCGCCGACGAATGCACCAATTCCAATAACTGCCCTCCGCTGCAGAAGAAGAACGTTCCCGTGCAGGCGGCCGCGACGCAGCTGATGCGGTCGATGATCGCCGCGGAATCCAACAACGAGCTCTCCGGCAACAACATCCAGCGGGGCGAACAAGACAAGCTGCTCCAGGACCTCACGCAGCCGGGCGGCTCCTCGATCCAGGGCACCGGCGGCTCCTACGGCGGAGGCGCGAGGGACTTGTATTCCCTTTCGGAGGAGGGAGCCGCGGGCTATTCGGCTCCCGCGTACGGCGGCGGAGGCCGCCGGCCCCCGGCGATCGGCGAAGGGCATGCCGTCTCGGGCGTCTCCCGCCCGGCGCGGCAGGCGGCGCCGCGCAAAGCCCGCGCCCGCGGCTACCTCGTCGAGGACGTCGAGCGCGACGGGGCGCTGCTCAAGAGCGCGATCGCGCGGCGCGAGGGCGCGCCGGCGGCCCGCGGCATCGAGACGATCCAGGGCACCCCCGGCGTGCGCTCGCGCCCGGCCCAGAGCGACGAAGGGCGCTTCGAGGCCAGAAAATTGATTCGCGACGCCCGGGAGCGCCATTCGGTCCGTGACTACGACGGCACGATGAAGGCGGCCGAAAAGCTCCTGGCGATCGACGGCGACAGGAGCGAGGCGCTCTCGCTCATGGCCGAATCCCTCAGCCATTTCGGGCGCTACAAAGAAGCCGAGCAGGCCGCGCGCCGCGCGATCGCGATGAACGCGCGCTACGTCCCGGCGTGGCAGAACCTCGCCTGGTCGTTGTTCAAGCAGAAGCGCTACGCCGCGGCCGACACCCACATCCAGCGGGCCCTCGAACTCCGCCCGGACGACGCCGTGAGCTTCGCGATCCGTTCCTACATCGCCGTCGGGCGGGAAGACATGATGAAGGCGAAGGAGAACTTGCTGGTCGCCTCGGGTCTCGACGGCCGCTTCAAGCCGCGCTACGACCGGCTGGAGCAGGGCGAGCGGCTCTCCGAAGGGGACGAATACCCGTCCCTCGGCGGAGAGGTGGCGGCCGCCGGGCCCCAGGGGCCCGCGCCGAGCCGGAGCGGTCTCCTCGTGTCCCTCGCCCTGATTGGCTGCGGATTTGGCGCGGCGGCATGGATCCTTCATTTCGCGCGTGCGCGCTGGCCGTGGGCGGCGTCCATGCCCGCGTGGACGGGCGCGCGCCGCAAACGCGAGGCGTCCGCGGGGACTACCAGGCTCGCGGGAAAGTACGAACTCAATTTCATGATCGGCCAAGGCGGCATGGGCAAGGTCTACGAGGCCGTCGACCATTCGCTCGGGCGGCGCGTCGCGATCAAAAAGCTCGCCGAGCGCTTGGCGGGCGACGCGAAGGCCCGGCAGATGTTCATCGACGAGGCGAAGATCGTCGCCGCGGTCCATCACCCCTACATCGTCGACATCTTCGAGATCTTCCAGGACGGCGACAACGCCTATCTCGTGTTCGAACTCGTGCGCGGCCGCACGGTCGAGAAGATCCTCGCGTCCGAGGGCCGCATGTCGCTGCGCCGCTGCCTCGAGGTGCTGCGGCCGGTCTGCCAAGCGCTCGATTTCGCGCATAGCCAAAACCTCGTCCACCGCGACTTGAAGCCGAGCAACATCATGATCACGGAGCAGAACCACGTGAAGCTCATGGACTTCGGCATCGCCAAGTCCCTCACGCGCGAGACCTCCTCGGACGGATCCAAGACCGAGCTCCCGGGCGCGCTCGGCTCGCTCATCGCGGCGGCGTCGACCATCGCCGGGACGCCGCAGTACATGGCGCCCGAGGTCGAGCAAGGCATGATCTGCAGGCAGGCGGACATTTTCTCGCTCGGCGTCTGCCTCTACGAGATGCTCTCGGGCGCGCTTCCGTTCCAATCGTCGGACTTGAACGCGCAGAAGACGGGCATGAGCTTTCCTCGCGTGACGACGCTCGCGCCCGGACTCCCTCCCTCGGTGGACGCGCTGATCGCCCGCGCGCTCCACGCGGATCCGTTCTCCCGTCCTCGCAGCGCCCGCGATTTCATCGTGCGCCTGGAAGCCGCAGTCCGGGAGGCGCCCGAGCGCCGCGACGCGCTGACGCCCAGCTGACCCCGATCCTTCGGGACGATCCAGCCTCCTTGACACTGTCCGCGTCCGGCCGCATACTCCTCGTCGGAGCATGCATCCCTTCCTCGTCGTGTTCGGGCGTGAAGTGCCGCTGTGGAGCGTCTTCGTCGACGCCGCCTGCGTCGTCGCGATCGTTGCGGGCCATTTGGAGGCGCGCCGGCGCGGGGTCGACCGGCGCGCGCTACTCTCCATGTGGCCGTGGGCGATCCTTGGCGGCTTCGTCGGCGCCCACGCCTACTTCCTTTTGGCGGCGTCCGCGCGCGCGCTGTCCGATCGGCCGGCCGCCGGCGCGCTCAACTTGTTCCAGGGCACTTCGGTGCAGGGAGGGCTCATCGGGGGCGCGCTCGCGTCGTGGGCGTACCTGCGGTTCATGGGTCAGGACGCGCTGCGCGTCTTCGACGTCTGCTCTCCGGGCGGCGCGCTCGCGCAGGGCGTGGCGAGGATCGGCTGCTTCGCGGCCGGCTGCTGCTGGGGCCGCCCGACCGGCGGGCCGTTCGGCGTCGCCTTCGAGCGGCCCTTGTCGGGCGCGCCCGCTGGCGCGTCCCTTCATCCGGCGCAACTCTACGAGGCGGCGGCTTGTGCGGCTCTCGCGGCATTCCTGCACCGGCGGCTCGAGAACGAACGGCTTCCCGACGGGCACGTCTTTCTCCTCTACCTTCTGGGCTACGGCGTGATCCGCTTCGTCGTCCAGTTCTTCCGGGCCGACGACGACGGCAGGCTCCTGCTCGGACTCGCCCATTCGCAATATTTGGCGCTCGCGACGGCGGCGGCCTGCGCGGCGCTATTGAGGAAGCGCGCCGCGTGTGGCTGAGTTGTTGCCGGGCTGTTGCCGTGCTGTTACCGGGCAACGGGAATGCTATGTGAACGCCGCATAAATCCGCGATCCATGCGATCCCTCATCCGCCGCTATTCGCCGCTCCTGCTCCCCGCGCTGATGCTGCTTGTCTTCTCGGGGAGCGACTGCGGCGAGCAGGAGCAGCAGCAGCGGCGGAGGGCCGCCTCGGCGCAGCAACCGCGCTTTTCCGAGCTTCCCCCTCCGGTCCGCGACGTCAACCGGATCTCGACGGGACTGCACGATCTCGGCGGCGGCTCGAATCACGTTCCGGCGGGGAGCGCGAGGGGCGACTCGCTGAGCTTCGTGCGGCGTTCGCTTACGCCCGACCCGAGCCCGCCGCCCAACTCGGCCTCGCTCGAGGCGAGCGGCGCCATCCTCGCGGGCTCCAACGCCCCGCAGGACCGCGGCTACGTCGCCGGGCAGAGCATCCCCGAGATCATCGGCGTCCCGGTGCAGAACGTCAAGTCGGGCGCCTATAGTCTCGGCCGCAAGCTCACGGGCCTCGTCTTCGCCGACGCCAAGGCGGCGAAGGAGACGGCGGACGGAGTCCGGGGCGAGGTGCGGGAAGCGAAGTCGAAGCTGGCCGACGGCCCGGTGGCCAAGCGGATGAACCAGATCCCGGAGATCCGGCAGTCCGTCGAGCCGAGCGCGCGGGCCAAGAAGTTCATCAAGGAGGCCTCGTCCAAGAGCGCGGTCAAAGACTACGGCGCCGCGCTTCGGGCGGTCGACAGCGCGGTGCAGGTCGACCCCGAGAGCGCGGACGCCTATGCGCTTAAATCGGAGGTCTTGAACAAGCTCAAGCGCTATCAAGAGGCGGAGCAGGCCGCGGCCCGCGCGGTCAAGCTGGACGCGCGCAACGCGCGGGCGCAGCAGAACCTGGCGTGGGCGCAGTACAAGCTCGGACGCTTCGACGCCTCCGTCGCGAGCGCCACCTCCGCGATCTCGATCAGGCCCAACGACGCCGTCAACTACGCGATCCGGGCCTATGCGGAGTTCCAGCTCGGCCGCCGCGACCAGGCGCTCGACGACCTCAGGATGGCGGCAAAGCTCGATCCCAATTTCCGCGGCAAGTACGAGCTTGCGCTGGCTGGGAAGAACGTCGTGGACACGGTCGAGGACGACTCCTCCCTTCTCGAGCAGGTGCTGGCGGTGGTCGGCTCCTGGCCGAAATGGTCGCTGGGCCTCGGGGCCTGTCTCCTCGTCCTCGGCATCTCCGGCGTCGTCTGGCTCGCCGCGCGCCGCCGCCGCGCCAACGACTGGCGCGCGGTGATGAGGCTGCCTCCCAAGGACAGCGACGCCATGGACCTCGCCGGAGTCCGGTCGGGGCAGGCCGCGGTCGCGGACGGCCCGGTGCTCCAGGCGCCCGCGTCGGCCGACGGACGTCTCGCGGGCAAGTACGAGATCATCCGCATGATCGGCCGCGGAGGGATGGGCGAGGTCTACATCGCCACCGACCATTCGTTGGGGCGCCAGGTCGCGATCAAGAAGATGTCCGAAAGCCTCCTCACGGTGGCGCCGCAGGCGAAGGAGATGTTCATCAAGGAAGCGAAGACGGTCGCCGCCGTCCATCACCCGGCGATCGTCGACATCTACGAGATTTTCGCGGACCGCGATTCGCTCTACCTCGTCTTCGAGTACGTGCGCGGGCGGACGGTCCAGCAACTGCTGCTCGAGAAGCGCCGGCTCTCGATGGAGCACGCGGCGTCGATCCTCAAGCCCGTCTGCCAGGCGCTCGAGTTCGCCCACAACAAGGGGCTCGTGCACCGGGACCTCAAGCCGTCCAATATCATGGTGATGGACGAGGGGCTCATCAAGCTGCTCGATTTCGGCATCGCCCGCTCGCTCAGGGACGGCAAGAGCTCGACGTTGACCGACGGGACCCGGCCGCCGCTGCCCGCGGAGCATTTCGCGCGCACCGGCACCGTCGTGGGGACGCCGCAGTACATGGCGCCCGAGATGGAGCAAGGGATCGTTTGCCGGGAGAGCGACATCTATTCGCTCGGCGTCTGCCTCTACGAGATGCTCACGGGCTGCCCGGTGTTCCAATACGACGTTACCGCGATGCAGAAGGTCGAGATGGCGTTCGAGCCCGCCTCGAAGCGGGCGGCGGACCTGCCGGCCGGCGTCGATGAGCTCATCGTCCGCGCGCTGCAGCCGAGCCCGCAGCTGCGCCTCAAGACCGCGCGCGAATTCGTCCAGAAGCTCGACGCCCTCGTCGGGCTCGCCCGCGTCCGCTAGTCCCGGGGTCGGCTTACCGCGTTCCCTTGCGGCCGCGCGGCCGCGCGAGCCACTCGAGAAGATCCTTGTGGCTGAGGCAGTTCAGGATGTCCTTGCGCGTAAGCCAGGCGCGCCGGGCGATGGTGACGGCCAGCTCCATGTAGTCGTACTGCAGAGCCGCGTGGGCGTCGGTCGTGACCGCTAGAGGCACGTCGAGCTCTTTCACCCGCCGCGCTTGGACGTCGGGGATGTCTTGGCGCTGGGGCTGGCCGTTGATCTCGAATGCCGTCGCGTTGTCGCGGGCGGCCTCGAGTACGGCCTCGAAGCCGACGCGGTAGCCGTCCCGGCGGCCGAGCAGGCGCCCGGAAAGATGCCCGATCATGTCGACGTGCGGGTTGGACGCCGCGCGGCGGATGCGCTCGGTCATCTCAGGTTCGGGTTGGCTGAACGCGCTGTGGACGGAGGCGATGACGACGTCGATCTCCTTCAAGACCGGGTCGGGATAATCCATCGAGCCGTCCTTGAGAACGTCGACCTCCATGGACCGCATCAGGCGGATGCCCGGCGTCTTGTCCTGGGCGCGCTTGAGCTCCGCGAAGCTCTTGCGCAAGTCGTCGATCGAGAGCCCGCTCGCCACTGTGAGGCTTCGGCTATGGTCCCCGATGGCGACCCACTCCCAGCCGCGCTTCTCGGCGGCCTGCGCCATCTCGAGGACGGAGTTCTGGCCGTCGGTATGGCTCGTATGGTTGTGGAAGTCCCCGCGGACGTCCTTGAGCTTGACGAGTTCGGGCAGCGTCCCGGCACCGGCCGCCTCGATCTCGCCGCGGTTCTCGCGCAGCTCGGGCGGGATCCACGGGAGGCCGAGCCTCTCGTAGAGCTCCTTCTCGGTCTTTCCGGCGAGCGGCTTGGACTGCTTCGCGTCGGACTTTCGAAAGAGGCCGTACTCGTTGATCGTGAGGCCCTTGCCCTGCGCAAGCGCGCGCAAGGCGACGTTGTGGTCTTTGGAGCCCGTGAAGTACTGGAGAGCGGCCCCGAAGGACTCCGGCGGCACCACGCGCAGGTCGCATTGTATGCCGGCCGCGAGCCGCACCGTGGCCTTCGTGTCGCCCGCGCCAACGATGCGCGAGACCTGGGGGAGGCGGGTGAAGAACTCGATCACCTTGGCGCCGTCGCGGGCCGTGCAGAGTAGGTCCAAGTCGCCCACGGTCTCGCGCCCGCGCCGGAGCGAGCCCGCGGCCTCGAGCTGCTGGACGCCGGGGCAGTCCTTCATCGACAGCAGGAGGCCGTCCATGATGAGCTTGGCGTCCCAATAGACCATCCGCTTGTTGGATTCCGCGGCGAACTCGATCCCCTTGAGGATGTTTTCCTCGAGCTTCGGCCCGAACCCCGCGAGCTCCCGAAGGCGCCCCTCACGCGTCGCTTGGCGGAGGGCGTCGAGCGAGTCGATCTTCAACCGGTCGAACAGGAGCTTGGCGCGCTTGGGCCCAAGGCCCGGGACCAGGATGAGCTCGAGGAGCCCCTTGGGGAAGCGCTTGCGCAGCGCGTCGAGGTCGTCGCAGCTTCCGCCCGCGAGGAGCTGGGCGATGTTCGCCGCGATGCCCTTGCCGATGCCGGGGATGTCCAGATGCTCCTCGGCCGGGATGTCGCGGAGCTGCTTAGGCAGTCCGGCGATCATCTGCGAGGCACGGCGATAGGCGCGGATGCGGAAGGGGTTCTCTCCGGCGAGTTCGAGCAGCGTGGCGATCTCGTCGAAAACCGCGGCGATCTGCGAATTCTCCACGACGTCATTCTCCTCATTTCCGAAATCCCGGTCAACATAAGAGTTCGGCGAATCCTGCGACTCTGGATTTTTCCGTAGTCATCGCTCCGTCACGTGTGTGAAGCGATGTCCATTGACAGAATCGGTAAATCACGCTATGCTCCCCCCAGTCACTGGATTCATCCAACATCACATCAAGGGGGCAAGACAGCATGAAAGGAAAAATCCTCATCGCGGTGGCGGTTCTGGCCGGAGCGTTCGCGGTATCGGCCCGGGCGGCGACGCAGAATGACGGGGGATGCGGCCTCGGCAGCATGTTGATCAAGGACAACATTGCCTGGAAGCAGATCTTCGCTGCGACGACTAACGGCTTCGTAGGCAACCAGACGTTCGGCATCTCGTCCGGAACGCTCGGCTGCCAGTCGGGCGGGCTGTCCAAGTCGGCCATGGCGCAGCGGAACTTCGTCGCGGCCAACTACCGGGACCTCTCGAAGGAGATGGCGGCGGGCGGCGGACAGTACGTGGCGTCGCTCTCTTCGCTCATGGGCTGCTCCGATTCCGCGGCCTTCGCGAAATTCACCCAGACCAAGTACGAGACGATCGTCCCCGCGGCCGACACCAAGCCCGAGGCGATGCTCAACAACCTGCGCAGCGAGATGGGCAAGGACTCCGCCCTCTCGACCTGCCAGAACCTGGCCATCTAGTCATCCGCAAACCTTAGTACAATCCGGCGGGGCCTTCGAGGCCCCGCCGGTTCGTTTTTTTAAGGAGAGTCCGCAGCCCCCGTGATCCTCGCCGTACTCTTGTCCTTGGCGTTGGCTCGACCCGCAGGCGCGGCGCCCGCGCCGGAGGAGGCTCTCGCCCGAGCGGCCTCGGCGGTCCTTTGGGACGAGCGGGAGTGGCGGCTTCTTCTCCATTATAAGCCTTGGGCCGGGGGCTGGAGGAGCGAGGCGAGGAGTCCGAGCTTCTTCCTCGCCCCCACGGGACGCACCGACCCGCGCGCGGAGCTCGAGGCGCACGTGCGCGCCCTCGCGGCGGCCGATCCGACCGAGCCCGACGAGTCCGCCCGCTGTCGCTTTCCCCTGCGCGCCCGCTGGCTCATCGAGCGCCTCGGCCTCGAGGCCAAGACGGCGCCTTGCCCCAAGCACGACGTCTGGCGCCGCGACCTGCACGCCGACGCGGTCACCCTCGTCTTCGCGTCGGCCTACCTTAATAACCCGTCCTCCATGTACGGGCATACCTTCCTGCGCGTCGACCAGAAGGGGCACGGGTCCCAAGAGAAGCTGCTCGACCACGCGGTCAATTTCGCGGCGACGGTCGACACGGACAACGGGCTATTGTTCGCCGTGTACGGGCTCGTCGGAAAGTTCCCCGGACGCTTTTCGGCCATGCCGTACTACCTGAAGGTGCAGGAGTACAGCAACTTGGAAAGCCGCGACCTGTGGGAGTATCCTCTCAAACTGAGCTCGTCGACTCTGGACCGGCTGGCGGAGCACGTCTGGGAGCTCGGCGCCGCGGAATTCCCGTACTACTTCTTCAACAAGAACTGCTCCTATCAGCTGTTCCCCCTTCTCGAGGCGGCCGATCCGCGCATGCATCTGACGGACCGCTGGCCTTTGTACGTGGTGCCCGTCGACACGGTCCGCACGCTCGTCGCGCAGCCGGGCTTCGTGGGCGAGGCGGTATTCCGGCCTTCGCGAGTGACGACGATGCTGGCCGCGCGCGCGCGCCTGTCGCGGCGGGAAGCCGCGCTCGCGGGACGACTCGCGCGCGCGGACGACGCGGCGTGGTCGGACCTGGAGTCTCTGGACAAGGAGCGCCAGGCCCTCGTCCTCTCCTCCGCCGCCGACTACCTAGGCTTCTCCTCGGACTTCCGGCCCGAGCGCGAGGCCGCGCAGGCGCAGACGCAAAGGAAGGTCCTCGTCGCCCTCGGCAAGACGGGCGTGCAGGTCCAGCCACCCCGGATCGCCGCGCCGACGGCGCCGGACAAGGGGCACCATACCGCGCGCGCGGGAGCGGGCTACGGCTTCGGAGACCGGCGCTTCGCGGAGGTCGGACTCCGCCTCGCGCTTCATGACATGCTCGACCCGCGCGCGGGTTACGCCAACGACAGCGCGCTGGAGATGCTGCAGTTCCGCCTGCGCCACGACATCGAGGGCGACCGCAACTACCTTCATAGCTTCGACTTGGTCCGCATCCTCTCCCTGTCGCCCTACGACCCGTGGGTGAGCCACCCCTCCTGGAAAGTCGACACCGGCTGGCGCAGCGCGCCCGAGCTCGACGCGCGGCCGTGGCGCACGGGCCATTACGGGCTGACGGTCGGCACCGGCAAGGCGGCGGCCGCGCGCGCCGGCGGACGGGAGGTCGCCTTCGCCATGGGCGAGGTCGACGCGGGCGCGGGAGGCATATTGCGCCGCGGATATCGCGTCGGCGGCGGCGGCACCGCGGCGCTCCAGTACGAGCTTGCCCCGCGTCTCAATGCGCGCGCCGAGGCCGGTTACTTGGCCTACGCGCTCGGCGACCCGAGGCCCGTCGCCCGCTTTTGCGTCGAAGCGTCCTTAGCTCTCGCGCGGGACGTGGCGCTGCGGGCGCGCCTCGAGAAAAAGCGCGACTACCGCGAGGCGTTCTTCAGTCTCCATGGCTACTTCTGAGGATGTCGATCCCCCTCTCCCCCCTCGGGTGAGTGGGAGTCTGCTGGCGATCGCCGCTGCGTCGCTGTTGTCAGGCTGCAGCGGGTTCTTTTACTATCCCACGCCGACCCTGTATCAACTTCCCGAGACGCACGGCTACCGCTATGACGTGGTGCGATTCCCCTCCACGGACGGGGTCGAGCTGACGGGAATCCTGCTCCACGCATCCTCCGCGCCAGCCAAGGGCACGGTCGTCCACTTCCACGGCAACGCGCAGAACATCAGCGCGCACTTTCTCTATTCCGCGTGGCTGACCGCGCGCGGCTACGACGTGCTCGCATTCGACTACCGCGGCTACGGCGCGTCAAAGGGGAGCCCGACCCAAGCCGCGGTGGCGCGGGACGGAGTCGCCGCGATCGACTTCGCCCGCGCGCGCGTCAAGGGCGGCAAGCTCGTCGTCTGGGGACAAAGCCTGGGCGGCGCTATCGCGGTGGCATCCCTCACGGCCGGTCGCGCCGACGACGTCCGGGCGATCGTCCTCGAGGACACCTTCGACTCCTACCGCTCGATCGCGCGCCACGTGCTGGCCTCGCATTGGTGGACGTGGCCCATCCAATGGCTGCCGTGGCTGCTCGTCTCGGACCGCTATAAGCCGACGGAACTCGCGCCGCGCCTGCCGGCGTGCCGGAAGCTGCTCGTGCGCGCGGAAAATGACGAGATCATGCCGGCCTCCGCGGGTGAGCGCTTGTTCGCAAGCCTGAGCGGACCCAAGCAGCTGTGGAAGACGCCCGGCGCGCGCCACCTCGAGACGTTCGTCGATTCGGAGCCGCGCCGCGAGCGCCTCGCGCGCTTCCTGGACGAGGCGTTGGCCGCTCCTTAGGTCGTCGACCCGCCGGCCCTGTCCTTCTCTCCGAGACGAAAGCGCAGGTCCAAGTTGTCGCGCATGAGCCGCGCCTGTGCTGCCTCGAGCCGCAGTGCGTCCTGCCTCGCCTCGGCGCTCGCGCGGCGCGCCTCGGCGCCCAGCTCCTCGACGGCGCGAGAGAGACGGTCTCGCTCGTCTTTGACGGTCGAGAGCTCCGCCTTGAGGCGCCGGAGCTGGTTGTCGAGGCGCCACGTCTCGGCCGTCATCTCCTCGCGTCTCTCGGCGTCAACGGCGCGGACGGCTTCGAAGCGGCGCCGCTCGTGATCGCGCGCTTTCGCGCGCAGGCGCTTGAGCTCGCGCGCCAGGGACGCGGCGAGGCCCTTCTCGAGTCCCTCGTGCGACAAGAGCGGATCGCGTTCGACGAGCGCGGCGGCGCAGGCTTCGAGGCGGCCGAGCCGCAGCCGCAGCGCCGCGACGCGGGGCTCGGTCGGAGAGCCGCGCAGATGCGCCGCGAGGGCGGGCAAAGAGATCTCTTTGAGCCAGATCCACGTCTTAAGAAGCCACGCCTTCTCGACGCGCGCGCGGCGGTCGAGCCGGAGGAGCTCCTCCCAGAGGGCGGCCGCCTCGATGGCTTGCGCTTCCATGCGCGCGAGCAGCGCGTCGCCCGCGTCCGGCGGCACGGGGGCCGCGACGGCGGGCTCGCCGATTCCGGCCTCGGCGGCGGCTTGCAGCCCGCGCAGGCGCGCGTCGAGCTCACCGCTCACCTTCTCCCATGCGTTCTCGAGCGCCTTCAGGCGCCCGTCGAGATCGAAGGAGGCCGCGCCGAGCGCCTGCTCCCAGCGCGCCAGGTCCTTGCGCCGCTCCTCGAGCCAAGCGGCGTCCTCGGCCTCGACCGGCGCCGGTGACGGGCGCAGCTCGATCGCGCCGACGGACGCGGCGAGGCGCTGGATCCAGCGGCGAAGGAGCGTCCAATCTCCCCGGAAGGCGCGCGATGAGGTGGCGTCCATATCCCGCAGAGTATAGGGGCGCGCGGCCCGAAATTCAATATCGCCGGTGTGTCGGCGCTAGGAGGGTGCTGATAAACTACAGGGCCCTTCGATCGCGCGCTACCGGGCTGCGCCTTCGTTGCTCGTCGCTCACATAGCTACCGCTATGCTCGCTCCGCGCGTCTCGGCTCGCTCCGGCAGCGCGCGATCGAAGGGCCCTGTAGTTTATCAGCACCC